>JAWXUH010000034.1:0-2220 GCA_044432745.1 bacterium | reverse complement strand
CTAGTCCATTCGTTTTTCGAAAATGAACATGTTATGAAGTCATCAATAAATGAATTTTCTAACTTAGAATAAAGGTCGTCTATATTTAAAAATATTTGGTTACTAAAGAATAATCTTAATTCGTTATAGTACTCTAAGTTTTTATATCCAGAATATATGAGAAGCCTGAGTTTATAGGGGATATTGTATATTGCTTCGACATTTCTTAAATATTTTTCTTTGATCGCTATTTGTATAGGATTGTTAAAAAAATCATCAAAGGATTTAGCATTTTCTTTATAATCCTCAATTGTTTCAGCAAGGTATAGTTTTCTTAGTTTGCAGAAAACATCTCTATTAGATCTAAGAGGTGTATACCTATATAGAATTTCAGTAAGTTCTACAAGTGAAGGCGTGAATTTAGCACAAGGATATGATATTCTAAGTGCCTTTTTAATATTCTTATCTTCTAGTGAAGATAGGAATATTATTTCATTAACTCCTCTTTGTTTTAGTCTTTCGAATATATCTATCCACATTCTAACCTCACTAGATTTTTGATGGGTCATATACAATATGTGTTTCTGATTTTTTAAATTAACACCAATAACAGTATAGAATGTATCGTCTTCCTTAACTGAGTTCTTGTATATTTTGTAAGTATTTTTAAGTATATATACTGATACATATACTGGATCAAGCTTTGCATTGTTGATCTCCTTAATTTTTAAATTATTCATTTTTTTCTTTCCTTTCTGTTACAACACTAAAAAAGTGTGTAAATAATAATTTACACACCATATTATACAATCTCGGTTAAATAATAAAATTTTTCTAAAAAATTGCATTCAAAAATAAATTCTTAATAAGAATTTTTAAAAAATTCTGCTTATTGTTTAAAATGACATGACAAATGAAGCATCGAGTTTATATTTAATTAAATTCTCGATGTCATTTATAATAAGTTGGAAAATAGTAAGACCAAGTTTGAAATTTGACATTATACGTTCTGATTTTCCATTTTTAGTTCTTCTACAATATGTTATATCTAAATCATGGTGATGTTTATTTTTAATATATTTTAGTGCTAGGTAATTACTTAAAACAACACAAAAACACATCAAGCAGTATAGTACTTGAAAAGCTTTAATATTTTTGATTCTAGATTTTTCTAATCGAAAACCATTTGATTTTGTGTTTTTAAATAAACATTCAATTGCACCAAATCTGTATGAATATGTTGCTACTGCTTTTTCAGGTTCCATATTTGTAATTAAATACCAAGGATCCTGAGTTTTTTTAGCCATTGCAATAGCAAGATTAGCTTTATATTTTTCTTCTTTACCAAATATTAAATCTCTAATATATTTTCCACAATGTTTTTTAGGTTTAATTTCTGACAAAGTATGCCAGGCTTTATTAAAGTCAGTTTCTCTTAATTTAGTGAAAACGCCTAAATTTGAATCTTGTTTTAGTCTAAAAACATATTTATGTCCTAATTTATCAATATGATTTAGTACAGATAAATTTGGAAACCATCTATCTGCAAGAAAAATTAAATTAACATTCTTATCTTTAAAATAAGATGATACTTCAGTTATTGCATTAATTATTAAATCGCCGTCAAAAACCTTAATTCTATCATCTAACTCTTTTTGATTATTTTTACAAAATTCTTTTGTTTTTGCACTTCTAAAGAAGATAGGTATACCTTGATTATTGATTCTAAGAGTAAACATAATGGTTACAAATTCATTCTTCTCGAATGTATGATCAATGGTGATGTATGCATTGTTATGTTTGAATTTGATTTTTTGTATAACGGTTATTATAAAGTTTTTATAAAATAAATCTTGATTAAAATTTTTGTTATTAAAAAATCTATATAAGTTTGTTCTCATTGAAGCATTCTTAATAGTTGTATTAATCCTTCGTGCTAAATCTGCACTAACACCAGATTCACTTGTCATTAAACTTACTACTAAACTAATAAATCTATCTTTTATAGGTTTAGACATTCCGTTTGTAAAACTATTGACAAATTTTTGTAACTGGCTTGAAAATTGTGATTTTTTATTATATAATTTCATTATGTGACTACCTTTTATTCTAATAACATTTTAACATGTTAAAAAATGTTTGTCACATAAAATTGTGTATTTAAATAGGTTTTAAGAAACCTTTGAAATAAATAGGCTATAATAGCCTAAAAAATTTGTAAAAAAAACTGTCTATAAGTGA
>JAWXUH010000033.1:0-2235 GCA_044432745.1 bacterium | reverse complement strand
ATTTCTTTTTTTGAAACTCAATCATCAGAAAGTGGCATCCCATATCAAACCTTAATCAATCTTTATCTATCAGATTGTGCTTTGAATAATAGAAAAATTAATGTTTCATGGAAGTGACAATAAAAAAAATAAAATCGACACCTGAACCAGAAATTTGATTTTTAGGTTCAGGTGTCGATTTTTATTTTATTGATAAAGCTGAACCAGAACATCTAACTAATAATATAAAAAATAAGTAGCATCAAAATAGATGCTACTTATTTTTCAGTTTTAAAATTATATATCATATTCCTAATTCGTCCCATAGCTCTTGAACGGGTCTTGTTTGTTTACCAGATTTAATATATTCATCATAAGCTTTATTTGCAACTTTTAAATCATACTCATCTTCTAATTTTTCAAAAAACACTTTTTTAAAAGCTTCATCAATAGTTATATTATGAAAATATGAAAACTCTTTTGCAAGTTGAAATTCTTCATCACTTAAATTAATAACCAATGACAAAGGATTTAGTAGAAATTTATTTTTTTGTAGTATCAATAAAATACTTAAAAAAAGACACAAAAAAATCTACTAAATCCAAAAAAAGTAAAAAAAGGAAAAGGTAGGTCTTTTCCTCCCACTTGTGGGATTAATTATATTATACCACTTTTTTTTTACTTATGCAATACCCTCACATTTTATTTTCTTAATTATTTTTATTTAAGAAAATATAAATTTCTGTTTTATTAGACTTACAGATTATGGTATTTATTGGACTTTTCAAAAATCGGCAAGTAATGGAAACGTGTCACGTTCCCCAAAAAACATAAATTCGCCTAGGGGCGAATTTTCGTTTTTTGCTTGTTAAGGGACACCCCTAACACCCCGAAATCCACAAATAAATTTGTAGAGCAACACTTCACTTACGTTCAGTTCAATCTTTTGATTTTTTATACTTCATAAGATATTCATAATTAAAGTTTATAAAAATAGACCTTTATAATAAATATAAAGGTTTATTTTATTTTTGTTTCACTAAAACAAAAATAAAATGATTTTTGAAAAATAATTAGATATAATTATATATAATTATATATTTTTATTTTGTTTTCGTTTCACTGAAACTATTTGTTACAAAAATCATATCACCAACATTTTATTTTACTCCTTAGTAATTAAATTCTTCTTCTAGTGCTTTTCTTTCTTCATCACTAATTTTCTTCTTATTTGATTTTTGATTTTGTTTGGGTGGATATATAGTTTGATACCCACACACCATAGAGTGGTTCATCAATTCAATTTTTTCGTTATCATTATATTTTTTTAATTCTTCAATAAATAAAGGCAATGTATCATCTGTAAATGGATTTCTTTTATCTTTTCTATATTTAATAAACAGACTTAAAGTAGTTAGTACATTTTTACTCCAATCTTTAGAGATAAGTTCAACAATAGCCAGATGATTAAATTCACTTATTGTCAAATTCAATTCAATACGTTGCTCAGGAGTTAATATATCAGGTACACCCTCATTTAACATTCTTTCTGCTTCTTCAATATCATAACTTCTCTTACGTTTTGGAGCAGGTGGGGTATAGTTATCAATTTCTTTCATTATAATTTTATTTAAATATTTAAATCCATGATAAACTTTCTTTTTGGAATTTGATACTAACATCTGATTGTATTGTTTTTGAATAAACTCATTATTTTCATCTGTTTTCATTTCTTTATGCTTGATGTTTTGATAAAATGCGTTTATCTCATCTTGATTAAATTCATCAAGAAAACTTTTTTTATATATATGCTCTTTTTGTACTATAGGTTTTGGAGAACTTTCAAAAATATTTTTGTGCGTTGGTTCAGGTTCATCATCACTCATCACTGAAGATGTTGCATCATTAAAGTCAACTTCAATTACATCGTTATTAGTTTGAATAAACTCATCAAGCTGTAAAGGGTCTTTATAATCTTTGTTTTTGAATATTAAAAATTTTATCGCTACAAACTTTCTACCTTTTTTAATAGGTTCATACTCAAAATATATATCTGTATTTTCTTTCAAAGCTTTTTTACATACTTCTAATACTTTAGTTTTGAAATCTTGCCAAACAGGATATTCTTTTTTATCTATACCCAACATATCTTTTAAATCTTCAATTGATAAAGTTCTAGACTTATCTTTTGTAGTTTCGTACTGTTTTAGAATTTCATACATTCTAACTTGATTAACACTTTTTAATCTCAAACAA
>JAWXUH010000032.1:0-2387 GCA_044432745.1 bacterium | reverse complement strand
CTCTCGACGTGAACTTATTTGTGTAGAAAATAGTTGAGTGAAACATATCAAATATTGGATGATTTTTCATTTAATAACTTACTATAATAATTATACATTTTTTTATTAGTATATTTAATTATACATAATCTACTTCTTATCTTTAGCAAAATATCATCAGTAAATTCAGAGTGAATATCCTTTTTCAATTTATTCTCAAAGTCATACTTCGGAGTTAGGATTGTAGAACGTTTCTTTTTTACAAGTCCAGTTAATAGAGAATCGCTTTTATCGCAATTATATCTTCTTGTTTTGTTAGTATTAATTTCAAAACCAAAATAATGCACAATTTTAATAACCCTTTGTATATTATGATAATTAACACAATACATTGAAGACAAAGTTATATCATCTACATATACTGTAAATACAATACTTTTTTCATTACAATAATTTCGGATTATTTTATACATATCTAAGCAGACAAGTTCCGCAAGGAGTACACTGACGGGAGAACCAGTCGGCAAATGTATATTTTCTATTTTAACTTTTCTCGTACTATTAATATTCTCAATAAAATTATTTATTTCTTTTGAAAGAAGTAAATTATCATGATTAACTGTTATAATATTAGTCAAGATTTCAGCTACAATTTTCGATGTTTTAAATTTTTTTATAAATAAATCATAAATCATTATATAAGTAACACTAGGAAAAAATTTAGAAATATCTATTGATGCAATACTATTGGAAGATTTATGATAATTACCAACTTCCATCCAACTAGATTTTTTTTTACAAATTATATAATTTGGCAGTTGTCCAACAATAGAATAATCAAGTAATTGTTTAATTCTTTTATGTACAACCAATAATTTTTGTATTGGAGTTTCAACGAGACGATCTCCATTTTTCAAAAAAACTTTGTAATTATTTATTAAAAAATTATATGATACATCATCCTTTATATACAATAAATCAAATAATTTTTTTTTGCTTTTCATATTATAGAAACTACATTTAGAATAATCCATACATAACCCTCCTAAAATAATTAATCTAGTTAAAATATTGAATACAGAACTCAATAGCTTAACTAGATTAATTACAATCTATTTCTTGTTTTTCTTGAAGAAATTTCAATAGCTTGCTTAGAAATTTCTTCTAGGGCTTCTTCAGAAAAGTTTTCATGATATGTAGAAATAATTCTTTCACTGAATGTTTTTCCTTTGATTTCAAGAATGAAACCAAAGATTACTGACAATAATTTTGCAATGGCTAAAATAAGCATTGCTAAAGCAGCTAAATTCATTACTGCACCTCCTTGTTTAATATTTTTACACCCATTAAAATGGGTCTTCCTGCCGTAAAAATATAGAAGTGGCG
Source organism: bacterium (assembly GCA_044432745.1). Taxonomy (GTDB): domain Bacteria; phylum Bacillota_I; class Bacilli_A; order RF39; family UBA660; genus CAKOSP01. The sequence continues at coordinate 1,022 of JAWXUH010000032.1, read as the reverse complement.
TTTATAATATCATGAATGTTCAATTGTAACATCTACCAGAAGAAAACTTCCTAATATAATATTAGTCGTTGTTTCTAATTTTATGTATATAATTCTTATTGATTATCTAAGTAAGAATTGTATATATCCAGATTATGTTATCTCATCCGGAGAGATAGTTGAATCATAAGATTCTGCTAAATAGCTTATTGGGGAAGTATTTGCCATAACGCAATTTTTCTACATTATTATTATAACATAAATAAAGTTATTTCAAAAGTAAAAACACAAGTTTTTACACTTGTGTTTTTATTATATTATAATATGTTAACGCATTTTTAATTGCATCTATTTGTATATCATTAGGAATATGTTTTCTATTCTTTAATACTTCTACTTTATTAGGAGCATCATACATAGATAATCCTAGAGTTCTTTTAACATGAGCTATATATGCTGTATGTACTTTAAAGTTATATTTATCTTCTATATATTCTTGAATTACTTTATATGTAACTTTCTTTAATTTACTTTTACTTTTTGCTTTATTAGTATTAGTAGGTTTATATCTTATTCTTTTCTTAGGTGTATAGTTTTCTAATTGTATTTCTAAGTATGTATTTTCTTTGAATGTTTGTATTATTTCTTTAGGTGGTGTTAGTTGTTCTCCTGGTATTACTAAATCAAAAGAATCGCTTTTAGATATATTAAAGTTTAGTGTTACATCTTTTATAAAGTTATTATTTATAGGATCATTGGTTATATGTATTTCTTTAATAATACTTGTTATAATCTTTTTTCTTTCTTCATCTGTTAATACATCAAATAGTTCATTAAAGTCTTGTAAATACTTACATACATTTTCATATGTTATTCTTCCTAATTCTATAGATGATATCCTAACATTCAATTCATTTATTCTTGTTTCTATTTCATTTATATCATCATATAAAGCATATAATCTTTTATTTAAATCAGCTATTATTTTATCTCTATAGTTTATATCTAATGGTAGGTTGTCTATTTCAGTTTCTAATCTTTTC
>JAWXUH010000031.1:0-2562 GCA_044432745.1 bacterium | reverse complement strand
TATTTGTTTTAATATACCATCTAAAACTCCATTAACTTTTTCTAATCCAAACACTTTAGAATCATGTTATATTTCATTGTATAATATTTATAACGATATAAGGAACAAAAGTCAACGAAAACGTTCCTTATTTTTAATTATATAAATTGAAATTGACATGTTTTTCTTAAAATTATTTAAGAGTCATACACATTATGGATTCGACGGGTATGAGCCCTTTGGCAAAAAAGTTGAAAAAAGTATTTTGTGAAACATATCCACTTTAATTTATGATAGTAACCAATCTATAATGTCAAAAATGATTATTCCTTCATACATATATTTTTCTTGATTCGTCCTAGCAATAATATACTTAGGATAATTATCTTTAATTTTTAAAAGAGGGTCATACTCTCTTTTAAATGTCGATTCCTCTTCTATAAAGCTTGATACTTGAATATAAATTTGTTCATTTCGTTTTGTTGCAACAAAATCTATTTCTTTTTCATATAGTTTACCAATATACACTGTATAACCTCTTCTTAGTAATTCTATGTATATAATATTTTCATATACTCTACCTAAATCTAAATTTCTATACCCTAATTTAGCGTATCTAAAACTATGATCACTTAAGTAATATTTTTCTGAAGTTGCTAGGTATTTTTTCCCCTTTAAATCATATCTCTTAGCTTTGTAAAAAATATACGATTCACATAAGTATTTGATGTAATTACCTATTGTATTATGACTAGCTTCAAATTTATTATTTGCTAGTATATCACTTACTTTTTTGGGAGTAGTTAAATTAGAAATATTATCCATTAAAAATGAACTTAAATTTTCTAAGACCAAAAAATCTTTAACATTATGTCTTTCAACTAAATCTCTTAAAATAACTGTATCAAATATATCATTTAAATAGTTATATATTTGTTCTTCATCTTTGTAAACATAAGAACCAGGCATTCCACCATATTTAATATAATTGTTAAATCCCACTTCTTTACTATCATTACTATATAATAAATACTCTTGATATGAAAATGGATACATTTCAATCTTACATGTTCTCCCAGTAAATAATGTTGCTAAATCACTACTTAATAAAAAAGCATTAGATCCAGTTAAGTAAATATCAAACATTTTTTTAGCATGTAGACTATTAATAGTTATTTCGAAGTTCTTACATAGTTGAACCTCGTCAATAAATAAATAATTTTGTTTTGATTTATTATACTTTTCTAAAATGTAATCATTTAACTTATGATACTCTTTTAAATACTCAAAATCTAAATCAAAAAAATTTATAAATATAATATTAATATTTTTATTGCATTTTAAATAATCAATATAATCAAGTAATAGTTCAGATTTTCCAGATCGTCTTATTCCGGTAATTATTTTAATATCAGGTGTATCTTTATATGAAATAATTTTGTTTAAATAATGTTCTCTTTTTATCTTTTTCATAGTATCAGTCGAGTAGACAACGCTCGACATACCTCTCTTTCCATTTTAAATTGTTTCAAAATATCATAATGTGAGTTGATTTGTCTTCTTTGTCCCTCACAGAACCGTACGTGCCCAATTAAGGCATACGGCTCTTCATTATTATCTTATAACGTTTGCCATTGCCATATATCAGTTTTGATTGTTGGGACGGTAATATAATATTTCCATATTCTTAAGAAATTCAAGTATTTAATAGGTTTCTTTTGTCCTCTACGTTTTAAAGTTTTAAAATATTGATATTTACAATACTTCCAAAACTTTACTATACTAGAGTAATTACCATTAATTCCATAGTAATTGTAATGTCCTATTAGTTTTCTATTTAGTTTCTTCATTGTTTCTCCAATAGCAGTATGAATTCTTTCATACAACCATTGTTTAACTACCTTACGTTTAGTTTTAAGTTTATTTCTACTAGTTATCACGTGTGTTCTATACTTACCATTGATTGTTTTACCATTATGAAATTGAAATCCTAGAAATTCAAAATTTTCTTTCGTTCCTTTAAATCTTCCAAATGGTAAAATTCTTGTTTTATCTTCCGATATTTCTAGACCAAACTTAGCAAGTCTTTCAATTAGTAATTGATAGAATTTGTTTGCCTCATCTTCATATTGAAACATAATAACAAAATCATCGGCATATCTAACTAGATACATTTCACCTTTAAAACTTTTCTTAACTGAATTAAACCATAAATCCAATACATAATGAAGATAAGTATTTGCTAATACTGGTGATATAAGTCCACCTTGAGGTGTACCTTTATCACTATCATAGAATTTCATATCTTCCATTATTCCACTTCTTAAAAATCTTGTTACATATCTTAAGAAATTCTTATCCCCTATATCGTTGTTGAGAAATTTTATTAACCATTCGTGGTTAACATTATCGAAGAATCCTTTAATGTCGCAATCTAATATATAGTTCACTTTATTTCTCATAATTCTTTGATTAATTTCTCTTATTGCCATATGACAATTACGTTTAGGTCTAAATCCATAAGAACAATCTAAGAATTTTGTTTCGTAGATTTCATTAAGTACATATGACATAGCACCTTGT
>JAWXUH010000030.1:0-2705 GCA_044432745.1 bacterium | reverse complement strand
TTTTGTTTCCACCCCTTATTATTAGTATATATGATAAAGTTGTTTTCGTCAATATCTCTTAATCGTTCAAAATTGCCGTTTTTTGGCTTTGTATTGTGTTTTTAATATAAATCATCGTTTTATTGGTAAAAATTGAAATTTAAGCCATTTTTACCCTATTCTAGCTTAAATTAAATTTATTTTTATATTTAACTATTTTTTTTAATTATTTTTTATTAAATTGCAATTTATCTTATTATTGGTTCTGTTTATTAATATTATTTTATTAGTTTTAATTTTCATATATCATATTAACTTTAATTTGTCAATACCTATCTATCAAAATTCATAAAAATTTAAAATATCGTCATTTCTTAAATTTTGAAATTTTTTTCTTGTTTGATAGCTTGTTTATAAACTTTGTTTATTATCTTGTTTATTATCTTGTTTGGGGGGAGAAAAAATGTAGGTTTTATGGGGTGTTGTAGGTATCAACTAAGGAGAGCTTTTTGCACAACTAAGGAGAGCTTTTTGCACAACTAAGGAGAGCTTTTTGCACAACTAAGGAGAGCTTTTTGCACAACTAAGGAGAATGTATTGACATTCTCCTTAGTTTGTGTTATACTAGTACAAAGGAGTGATTTATAGTGTTAAAAAAAGAATATCCAACAGAAAGAAGTAATCTACTTACAGAAATGAGAGCTCATTCTATGACTTTACAAGAATTAAGATTTTTAAGTATTTATTTATCGAAGATTAATCCTTTAGATGTAAATTCAAGATATGTTGAATTTAAGCTTGATGAATTTCAAAAAATAATGGAATTAGGTAGGATTGATAAAAATCATATAAAAGAAGTATTCACTCGATTATTGTGTAAAGTTGTAGAAATTCCAATTAATACTGGTTCACGAAAAGGGTTTGCTATGGTAACCTTGTTCAATAAGTGTCAGTGCTTTTGGGACGATGACACAGAAGAAACATTGATTATAATTGATGCCCATGATGATACATTACCTTTATTGTTTGATTTGCAAAATAATTTTTTAAAATACAAACTTTGGAATTGTTTGAGATTAAAAAGTGTTAATCAAGTTAGAATGTATGAAATTCTAAAACAGTACGAAACTACAAAAGATAAGTCTAGAACTTTATCAATTGAAGATTTAAAAGATATGTTGGGTATTGATAAAAAAGAATATCCTGTTTGGCAAGATTTCAAAACTAAAGTATTAGAAGTATGTAAGAAAGCTTTGAAAGAAAATACAGATATATATTTTGAGTATGAACCTATTAAAAAAGGTAGAAAGTTTGTAGCAATAAAATTTCTAATATTCAAAAACAAGGATTATAAAGACCCTTTACAGCTTGATGAGTTTATTCAAACTAATAACGATGTAATTGAAGTTGACTTTAATGATGTAACATCTTCAGTGATGAGTGATGATGAACCTGAACCAACGCACAAAAATATTTTTGAAAGTTCTACAGAACCTATAGTACAAAAAGAGCATATATATAAGGAAAGCTTTCTTGATGAATTTAATCAAGATGAGATAAACGCATTTTATCAAAACATCAAGCATAAAGAAATGAAAACAGATGAAAATAATGAGTTTATTCAAAAACAATACAATCAGATGTTAGTATCAAATTCCAAAAAGAAAGTTTATCATGGATTTAAATATTTAAATAAAATTATAATGAAAGAAATTGATAACTATACCCCACCTACTCCAAAACGTAAGACAAGTTATGATATTGAAGAAGCTCAAAGAATGTTAGATGAGGGTGTACCTGATTTATTAACTCCTGAACAACGAAATGAATTAAATTCGGCGATGAGTGAATTTAATCATCTAGTTATCGTTGAACTTATCTCTAAAGATTGGAGTAAAAATGTACTAACTACTTTAAGTATGTTTATTAATTACCGAAAAAAAGATAAAAAAAGTCCATTTACAGATTATACATTACCATTATTCATTGAAGAATTAAAAAAATATAATGATGATGAAAAAATTGAAGTGATGAACTACTCTATGACGTCTGGATTTCCTAATATATATCCACCCAAACAAAATCAAAAATCAAATAATAAAAAAATTAGTGATGAAAAATTAAAAGCACTAGAAGAAGAATTTAATTACTAAGGAGTAAAATAAAATGTTTGGTATATGATTTTTGTAACAAATTGTTTCAGTGAAACAAAAACAAAATAGATTTTTATAAACTTTAATTATGAATATTTTATGAAGTATAAAAAATGAAAATCTAAAAACTGAACGTAGTGAAGTGTTGCTCTACAAATTTATTTGTGGATTTGGGGTGTTAGGGGTATCCCTTAACAAGCAAAAAACGAAAGTTCACCATTAGGTGAATTTTTTGTTTTTTGGGGAACGTGACACGTTTCCATTGCTTGCCGTTTTTTAAAATCCCTAATAAATACCATAATCTGTAAGTCTAATAAAACAGAAATTTATACTTTCTTAAATAAGAATAATTAAAAAAATAAAAAGTGAGGGTATTGCATAAGTAAAAAAAAAGTGGTATAATATAATTAATCCCACAAGTGGGAGGAAAAGTCCTACCTTTTCCTTTTTTTACTTTTTTTAGATTTAGATTTAGTAGATTTTTTATTTTCTTTATTCAAGCATTTGATAGATGCTAAATAAAAACAAATTTCTACTAAATTTATTAAAGGGGGAGTTTAAGAAATGCCATTG
>JAWXUH010000029.1:0-2751 GCA_044432745.1 bacterium | reverse complement strand
CAACTTATATTTTATGATATTTATATTGACAATTTCATACCTATATTATATAATTAATCTACATGCGGATATGGCGGAACTGGCAGACGCACTAGACTTAGAATCTAGCGCCTACGGCGTGCAGGTTCGATTCCTGTTATCCGCACCATAAAAAATATACTTTATAAATGCCAATTATAAAGACAAAAAAGCAACTATTAAATAGTTGCTTTTATTTTATTAAAATAAACCCTTAAGTATATAAACTTAAGGGTTTTATATATTATATTATTCGAATACGATTTTAGCACTATCAACAAATGAAGCAACAGATTGAGCACTAGATACAGCTCTTTGTTTATCTTCATATGTTTGTCCCATTACTACTAATCTTTTTGAAGCAGTTTGTAATTTGAATTGGTATAATTTATTTTTATCTCTAATTACAACAAATGATCCATCTACTACACTTGTTTTAAATGTTTCAACACCTTCTTCACAATTTGCTTTAGAAGAATATGGTTTACTAGTACATAATAATTCACCATTATTTGCATGTAATCTAAAAGTCCAAGAGTCATCATTAGAAATTATAATTTTACCATTTACTTGTAGTTCTTCTTTAACAATAGTGATTTCTTCAACTAATGAATCTTTTGGTTCTTCAATCTCAACAACTACAGACCCAGCAGCAAATCTTTTAAAAGATTCTAATGCTTTTTCTGCATTTTGTTTAGAAACATAATTCGCTGATACAGCAATCGGTCTATTATTACTTGCAGTTAATTTGAATTGATACATATCATTTTTATCACGAGTAATATCATATTTACCTGTTTCAATATTTCTTTTAATAGCTTCAATTGCATTTTTAACATTTTCTTTAGAAGCAAATAAATCACTTTCAATTAATTTTTGTCCATTAGAAGCTTTTAAAATATATTTAAAAGAGTCAGTACCTTCTACTTCAAATATTTCATATTTACCTTGTACTGTTGATTTAGTTTTAACTTCAGAACTATTTTTAGTAGTACTTTTCTTTGGTGTTGTAGTTTTAACAACTTTTTTTGTTGTAGCCATTTCTTTATCCTCAGTGTCTTTAGATTTTTTTATTGTAGTTTCAGTTTCAGTTTTTTTTACTGTTGTTGGTTTTGTTTCTTCAGTAACTTTCGTTTCTTCTTGTTTCATTTCTTTAACAACTTTTGTTTCTTCTTGTTTTTCTTCTTCAACAACTTTTGTTTCTTCTTGTTTCATTTCTTCAATAACTTTTGTTTCTTCTTGTTTTTCTTCTTCAGTAACTTTTGTTTCTTCAATGTTATTTTTATTATTAGATGTTTTAGCACCTTTAAAAATCATAATTAAAACAATTAAAAATAATATAACCCCGACAATAATAACGTAAATCATCCAAGGGTAATCTGTAAAAATTTCATTCATATAATAACCTCCAATTAAAAGTAAATTTAATACAATAAAAGTATAACAAAAATATGTTGCTATTTCAACGTTTTTTGATAAAAATGTATTACTAAGTAAATATATTATTTATTACATATAAAAAAGACTCTTTTATAAGAGTCTTATAATATATATAAATAAATTGCAACAAAATGTAGAGATGTTCCTGCTAGCACAAAGAAATGCCAAATAAGATGAGCAAATTTCCATTTAGCGATATAGAATAAAACCCCTATAGAATATGCTAATCCTCCACCTAAGATATACCAAAATAACGCTGGTGAATACTTAATCATCTCCCCAACAAATGCTAGTCCACTCCAACCTATTAATAAATATAATACTATATGTAACTTATGATGCTTTTCAGTATTAATAGCCTTTAAAACAACACCAATAGCAATAAGTACCCACTGTACTATAAAGAATACTAGACCAAGCGGCCAAGCAGCAAAACATAATAATATTGGTGCAAATGTACCACCGATTAGCAAGTAAATTGATAAGTGGTCAAATCTTTGAAAAATATTTTTAGCTAGACTCCCTCTTTTAAATGAATGAAATAAACAACTCATTAAATATAACATTACCATAGAAACACCAAAAATTATTGATGCAACATATTCAGAGGTTGTATCTGATTTAATAATTAATAATATCATTCCAATTAAACCCATTAGACTCCCTAAACCATGAGTAATAGAATTACCAATTTCTTCACCAATAGTTTGATCACCAAAACGTACTCTTTCTTCTTTTTCTTCCATTATCAATTTCACTTCCTTTCTATAATTTAATTCTAACATATAAAAAATAAAAAAAGAAGATTAAATCACTTTAATCTTCTTTAATAATTATTTTTTTGTACTTGGTTTATTTGTCCCTGTTTTTTTTGTAGGTGTTTTCTTCGCAGTAGTACTTTTCTTTGTTGGAGTTGTTTTCTTTTCAACAACAGCAGTTTCTTCTTTTGTTTCTTCAACAACAGGTGTTTCTTCTTTTGTCTCTTCAACAACTGGTGTTTCTTCTTTTGTCTCTTCAACAACAGGTGTTTCGTCTTTTGTTTCTTCGACAACTGGTGTTTCTTCTTTTGTTTCTTCAACAACTGGTGTTTCTTCTTTTACTTCTTTAACAATAGGTGTTTCTTCTTTTACTTCAATAACTTCTTTTTGTTTATTATTATTATTATTATTATTATTATTGTTAGGTTTATTATTTGAATTTACTTGTGGTGTACCTTTTAAAGAAGCAAGTAAATTTTTACCTTTAATGAATTGGAAATAAACAACAACTAAATTAAGTAATACAATTGCAACA
>JAWXUH010000028.1:0-2783 GCA_044432745.1 bacterium | reverse complement strand
ACATTATCTTGTATTAGCAAATAAAAAGGATGATAGAGGAGTATTTAGAAAAATTCCTGTTAGAATATTAGGTGCAAAACATGATGTGTGTGATCCAATGTTTATTGAAGAAGAGTTAAATAAATTATTGAATGATTATAATAATAGTGATGATTTTATATTAAATAAAATTGTATGGTTTCATATAAAGTTTGAGGCTATTCATCCATTCATCGATGGTAATGGAAGAACTGGAAGGTTATTAATTAATTTAGAGTTAATGAAACATGGTTATCCACCTGTAGATATTAAATATACTGATAGACAAAAATATTATAAAGCTTTTGATGAGTACCATGATAAAAATAATATAAAACCATTTCAGAAATTATTATTTGAATATTTAAAAGAAAGATTAGATTTATATTTGAAATATTTAGATTAAATAAATAAGGAACTTTAGTTGAATTTTCAATTAATAAAGTTCCTTATTTTTACATTTAGATTTAATTATATAATTGTATAAAAGAAATAAATTAATTTATAAAATTAATATTCATGATAGATAAATAAATGTGATAACTAAAAGATAATATATAATTAAAAGAATATAGATTAAGTTATATTTTAATCTTTAGTCGATAGATTTCTTTGGATAATAACTTAAATATTCTAAAAGCAGTAACTAAGTAACCACGCATGTTGAAACAATAACGTGTCTTAAGTTGTTAAAATAAATTAGTTATAAAACATATTGACTAAAATATAAAAAATAAAACCACCGATGAGATTTTCTCGGTGGTTTTACAATAAGTGCTATTATTTATCCAAATCTGTTCTTGTAGTAATTTCAGTGACAGCATCTGAAGCTAATTGTAATAGAGTTTTATCACCACTTGATAAAGCACTATCTTCCAGTTTATCAGCTAATGGTCCTTCAATTTCAGAAATTATATATTGAACTATTTCTCCAATATTTGCAGAGTTATATTCACTTAAAGATAATTTTGGTAAAACAAACTCTTTTAAAAATTGTTCAGTAGGTATTGAATATTTTTTTATTTTCCCACTTCCGAATCCTAATTTTTGATTTAGGTATTCTAAATCTATTTCATCCGTATTAATATTTAAATCATCTACAGCGCTACATACTTCTTCAAGATAACTTTTTGAAACATATTTTTCTCCATTTTCCTCAATTTCTTGAACTAATGAAACTTCAAGGTCGCAACAATAACTTAAAATATCTAATAATTTATCCAAATTTATTGGATTAGTACAATCAATATGGTCATCACTTTTTATTAGATTTATTGTGTTTTCTTTTAACTTTATTTTTTCTTTTGCTTTTTTCTTCATAAACATAATATTTATTTCCTTTCTTTACTAATTTGTAATTTTTTTCTTCTTTGTCGCTTATGCGTCTAAATGTAGCTACATAATTTGTGACTGGATTAATACTAGATGATGTTTTCTTGTCGATTCTATTATATGATGGTCGACCAGTCTTGTCATATTTTACATCTGTAATTACATTCGGCTTTCCAAATAAGTTTCTCAACATATCTAATTTACTTACTTTCCTATTTTTCTGGGCGACTCTATTTTGAGCGTGAGTTGAAATTGTATACTTTCCAACACGCACTGGCTTCGTGTTTTCTTTAGCCATTGATTTTTTTGATTTAAATAACCATCTAAATACACTCATTATTATACCTCCTTTTCCAAAATTTTTGTAGTAGAAGTCTACATTAATATTTTACTATTAATAAAAATGAAATAATAGCGACCATGACTTTAATATTTCGGCTGACATTATACATATTAATTGCTATTATTAGGTAATATTAAGGTAGACAAAATGTCTATAATGAGGTGATTGTGTGTTTCCTGATAAAACAAAAATAAGAATAAGTTCGTTTGTTACATACATTATTCAAAATGATTGTGGATTATATGATTTTATTAATAATAAGAGTGAACCTAATAAAAATGATTTCTTAAATAAACTTATACCAAATTTATTAGAAATTAGAAAAAAGAGAAGACGAAAGATTTATCAACAACTTAGTTTAACTAATGATGATAACGATGTTGAGCAGTTATATAACTCTGTAAATATGATTATTGATGAAGTGTATTTTAATGATGAAGAATTAGAGATATATGATGACCATATATGGATTAGACCACAAAATGAGACAAAAGCTCGCTTTGATGAAATAGAAGAATCAGAAACAAAGATAACGTGTCTAGATAGATCTAATTATATAAGAGGACTTTTAAATGAATATTCTAGGTTTCCACAATACAAAAGAGGAGAAATTTTGTTTGCAAAAGAATTACAGTTTTTTAAAGAAGCTTCTTTTAGTAAAAATATTGTGAGATTCAAATATAGAGATGTTGTTTATAGAGTATATATTCATCAATATATGTATGGTTTTTTATATGATCAGTCAAATAAAATTATTGCTTATGATGTTGATAATAATGTTATTAGAAGTTTTGATATTGCATATATTAAATCAACGTATCTGTTACAAAAGAAATATAAACCATCACAAAACTTAATTGATAAAATTGATGAATATATAAGTGATTATAATTTTGATGATGATAATCAAGTCTTATTGGAGGGTGAATAAGATGAAAGAAAAAAAGAAAACAAATTTTAAAAAAGCAAAAACACCTGATATGTTAAAGAAACAAAAAGGTGCTATTATAAATTATTACATAAAAAAAAGAGAAAATGAAAATATAAAAAAGAAAAAATAATTATTTAGTTGATATGTTTTATAAAATAC
>JAWXUH010000027.1:0-3087 GCA_044432745.1 bacterium | reverse complement strand
TGTAATGTTCGCATTCTTATTATTATAAATTTATATTTCAAAAAAGTTAATTAATTTGACTTTTTTGAAATTTTTAATATACTTATACTAAGTGGTGCGGTTGACATTTCAATTTAGGAAATTAGTTAATAACTAATTTTTTTATTTGTATATACATAATATATGTTAAATTAAAAATCAAAGAAAAAATAAAAAAGAATATTTATGATATAATTTATAAAGGATGGTATAAAAATGAATCAAACCTTAGAAAATATAATAAATACTGATAAAAATATTGATAATAATACTAAGTTAATATTAATATCAGAAAAAAAAGAATACAAGTTGATTAAAAATATTAGTATGAGTGTCGATAATAGTAATACTTTTATTAAATTATTATATATAATATTAACTAATGATAAGATGAACTTTTATATGGAAAACCAATGTCAAAATTTATCTAATCAAGAAATAGATATGGTTTTTGATTTATTGTGTAATAACATAGAAGAAAAATATCTGCACGATAAATTTTTTCAAACTTTTTTATGCAGTAAAGAAAATTTGAACAATTTTGTTATAAGGCATAAGCAATACTTTATTGACTTGATAAGAGAGTCTCAAGGTAACATTTCGTATGTATTAATGGACAGTGATAAAGTAATAGAATTGTTTTTGAATGAGAATAATCTTAACAAGATACAAGGTATTGAAAAATATTCAGTGTCAAATTTAAAATTATTAGTGTCAATAATAAAAACAGGAAAAGATATACCTTACTATGTAGGGAAATTGGCACTTTTTGATAAAATTATCGAAGAAAAAGAAGAGCTTAGTAAAGAAGAGTTTTTTGTTTTATTAAAATTGCTAAAAGACAAAAAAACTTACGTACAAAACGAAAAAAATTTAAATATATTTAACGATTTAATAAAAGAAAACATAGATTATTTATTTGAGATATCGCATGAATTTGATGATCTTCCCGCGTGTTTAGCTCAGTCTGATTTATTTAGAGAATTGTGCATAGAAAGAAATAATATAAAATTAGCAGTAAAATGCACATTACCTAAAGATGTAACAGAAAATAAAGAATTATGTCTATTGTATGCAGAAGAATTAGGATTGGACATAATAGATTTTTATACTAAGATAAAATATGTAGTAAATTATTATAAAAGAAATGAAAATGTTTTTGAAACAATAATAGCATCTAGTTTAAAAGAAAATATATTTAAATTAGAATCAGAGCATTTTGAGAGATTTATAAATGATGTTTCAGTTCAGTTAGGCATTTTAAAATTAAGTGAAAAAGAAAATATATTGTTTAACGAAATAATAAAAAGGTATTCCTATAAAGATTTTGAATTATCTACAATGATAGTAGAAATAATAAAAAATATTAATTATTATGAACAACTTATAAATAAATTAAAAATAGAAGAATTAACGGAAAAAGATATTGTAACTATTATTAAAGTAATAAAAAAACCTGAAAACAAATATAATATAAATAATATCGAAGACATAAGAAATTACGATGAGAAGAAAAAAATATACGTAAAAGAAAATATAGATAAAAAGGATTTAGAAGAAGCAAAAGAAATTTTATTAGAATACATATTTGAAATAAGTTATGAAGAAGCAAAAAAAATAAATTTGTATTATTTTAATGACAGAAATAAAAAGGTATTAAATGATTTGAAGGAAACGGAATTACCGGATAACATATATACGTATTTTGAATTATTGAACAATATTTTAGAAGAAAAAAGTAAAGAAAACATAGTCTTGATATATAAACAAAATATAGATAAAAAACTATATACAAAAGAAATACCATTTGAAACATATCTAAGAAGTGAATATATAAAATTGTATTCAAAAACACTGTACAATCCAGAAGAAGAAAAATGTATAAATAAAACTGTTTCATATAATGAAAAAAATGTAAATGTGTTTATACCTAGGGAAAATTTTAAATTTATGGTACATTGTATAGGATCATGTTCAAATAATCAAGATATTGGTAATACAAATTATCAAAAAGATTGGGAATATAGACCACAGTTACAAGATCATTTTTTAGCATGTAGTTACATGAGTGAAAATGGAATATATTCACTAAGAAGCAAGGATTCTATAATCTTAGGATTTAATGAACTAGAAGCAGGATCACTACATGGGATGGGTGATACAGACATAGATTCGATAGGATACTATGCAACATCGTACAACGGCTCAAAAGAGCTGATGGATATGAATAATGGTAGAGCACGTTTTTTTGTTCCTTCTTTGATGTTAAATTCGATAAATAACGGATACAACGAGATAGTAATAGAAAGAAGAAATTTAGTACAAGAAAAAAAATCAGGTCTTAAAAAAACTGCTGATTACATAATTATGATGAGTGATTTAATAGAAGAACAAAATTTAATGTTATTGAATCAGTTATATAAAGAAAAATTTTCATTTATAACTAAAGAAGATCAAATAAATATATCTGAAAATAAAACTAAAAAGTCAATAAGTGAAATTTTAGAAAATTATAACGATGCAATAAATAAAATGGCTAAGGAAATTAATATTAAAAAGGAAATTTTGATAGAAAAGTATACAGAAGATATACTAAATGCAATATACTTTGAAAATTGTATTAAGGCATCAGAAGAATTCGATGTACCACTTATAATTATAGAAAAAGAATATTACTTTAAAAAGATATTAAAAGAAACTAAAAATTATACAGAAGAAGAAAAAGAAATTATATATTCTAAATTTTTAGAATATAACAATTTGAAAAGAGCAACATTGTTTAATGCAGTATCGCAAGGAAAGAACGTAGATAGAATAATAAATCCAGAGAAAAATAACCAACTAATTATAAGTATATAAAAAGATAGATTTAAATCTATCTTTTTAATTGAAGAACACTATCGTAATTAAATGGGAATTTTAAAAACAAAACATAAATATAATTAATTATGAATAAGTATAACAAAATAACTTTAATATTATTTGTATTATTAGTATTAGTATTAAAAATAGACGATGTTAATGGTTTACTTCCTTTGATGGGAAAAACGATAATTATAGATGCTGGGC
>JAWXUH010000026.1:0-3360 GCA_044432745.1 bacterium | reverse complement strand
TGGGCGATTAGTCATTTTTCTTTTTATTATAGATCGTAATAATTACAGAAATAAATCCAATAATTTTTGATAACAAATAAATTAAAGAAACAAAAAGTTCCATATATCATCACCTTTCGGTATGAAGAAAACTAATTAAATAGAAAAAGCTTCACAGATTTCCCTATAATGACTAAAGCCTTGGCAATATTTTACCTTGCACTTAAATAATAACATAATAAGACAAAAGAGTTATAAAATCATGATATTTCTCAATAATTCAAAATCTACTATAGTTTGCCCTGATATTTTACGCATTTTTAGGATAATTTTTCTCAAAAAAGTGCATTTTAAGCAAATGAAATAAAAAAAGTTGTATAAATGTGTTCATTATCTTTATAAGAAAGCAGTGATAAATATGTGGATTTAACTTGCTGCACTCTATGTAATTAAAGTATATATATAATTGACAATATAAAATAATAATGATAATATATTAATATAAAGCAAGGCTTAGTCAAACTAGGAATTGTTTTTATGATTCTTAATTTGACTAATCACTTATTGGACTTTGGGATTAGTCATTTTTCTTTTTATTATAGATCGTAATAATTACAGAAATAAATCCAATAATTTTTGATAACAAATAAATTAAAGAAACAAAAAGTTCCATATATCATCACCTTTCGGTATGAAGAAAACTAATTAAATAGAAAAAGCTTCACAGATTTCCCTATAATGACTAAAGCCTTGGCAATATTTTACCTTGCACTTAAATAATAACATAATAAGACAAAAGAGTTACAAAATCATGATATTTCTCAATAATTCAAAATCTACTACAGTTTGAACTATTATTTTACGTATTTTTAGGATAATTTTTCTCGAAAAAGTGCATTTTAAGCAAATGAAATAAAAAAAGTTGTGTAAATGTTCATTATCTTTATAAGAAAGCAGTGATAAATATGTGGATTTAACTTGCTGTACTCTATTCAATTAAAGTATATATATAATTGACAGTATAAAGTAATAATGATAATATATTAATATAAAGCAAGGCTTAGTCAAACTAGGAATTGTTTTTGTAATTCTTTGTATGACTAATCACTTATTGATCTGGGCGATTAGTCATTTTTCTTTTTATTATAGATCGTAAGAATTACAGAAATAAATCCAATAATTTTAGATAACAAATAAATTAAAGAAATAAAAAGTTCCATATATCATCACCTTTCGGTGTGAAGAAAACTAATTAAATAGAAAAAGCTTCACAGATTTTCCTACAATGACTAAAGCCTTGGCAATATTTTACCTTGCACTTAAATAATAACATAATAAGACAAAAGAGTTATAAAATCATGATATTTCTCAATAATTCAAAATCTACTATAGTTTGCCCTGATATTTTACGCATTTTCAGGATAATTTTTCTCAAAAAAGTGCATTTTAAGCAAATGAAATAATTTATTCCTATAATAAATATGCAATCAACATAATATATAAATTTACTCCCTGATATTTCAGGGAGTTTTTTTCATGTTTATTAAAATAAGTCGAAAAATGCGGATAACTTTTTTGTTAGTTGTAAATTATTTATTTTTTATAAAAAACGTTGTTATTATTAACATTTTTTCACTTTTTAAGCATTTGACAAAGTGAAATATAGCATTAATGACAATGAAAAAATATACAAAAAAGTACATTTTCTCATTGTCAAAAATGTAAAAATATGGTATAATTTAGGTATAGTTAAATAGGAGGAATGTGTGTATGGATTCAACAAATTTATTAGGGATGTTAGCAGTATTAAAAGCATATAGAGTTAAACCTAATTTCAGTGAGTTAGCTAGAAATTATGGTGTTTCTAGACAAACAGTTCAAAGATATTGGAATGACTCAGGTAAAAAAGAGATCACTAGAAATAGACCAAGTGTATTCGAACAGTTTAAAGAAGAAATAGTAATATTAATGGGGAAAACAGGTGTTACAAAGAAGTCGGTATATGAATTTTTGTTGAAGAAGTATGTGAACATTCCAAATTATTCTGCTTTTAGAGCATATACAACAACGAATAATATTTGTTTGATTAAATCTTCTAAGCCTACAGTTAGGTTTGAAACTGCTCCTGGACAACAATTACAAGTTGATTGGAAAGAAAATATTGTTCTGCATTCTAGAAGTGGACAAAAATTTGATTTCAATATCTTAACTTCTACACTTGGTTACTCTAGATTACATAAGTTTCAGTATGCAAAAACTAGAACTACTGAAGAATTTATTAGATGCATGTGTGAACTTTTTAATGAATTGGGTGGTGGTGTTGATCATATTTTAACTGATAATATGCCGGCTTTAGTAAACGTTTCATGTGGAAAAGTCATTAAATTAGATAAAATAATTCGTTTTGAGCGTGAATCTAGCATAAAAATCAAGTTATGTAAGACGAGAAGACCTTATACTAAGGGTAAGGTTGAATCTGCAAATAGATTTTTAAGTTGGTTAATGGCATATGATGGAGAGTTCGATACTGAAGATGAACTTATTGATATCATTTCTCAAATTAATGATTCTGTTAATTTACAAAAAAATGGTACTACTAAAAAAGCTCCTATCGAATTATTTCATAAAGAGAAGGAGTATTTAAAGAAACTTCCAGCTATTTCTCTTGAGAAATATGTGGATAACTCTAGTTTACAGGTTGTACCATCTACACAACTTGTTTATTTTAAAGGTTGTGGGTATTCTGTACCAGCAAATTGTATAGGAAATATGGTTAAAGTTATTGCCGTTGGGGGATCTTTGTTTTTATATTTACAAAATGATTTATTGACTGTTCATAATATTACTAAACAACGTTTCAACTACAAAACTGAGCATTATTTAGAGGGTTTAGGTAGCGAAGAAGCTGAACTTGATGAAGAATTTGCTAGAAGAGTAGAAGAAAATTTAAAAAGATTGTCAGAAATGTAGAAAAAACGTAAAAAAGAGCTATTTTTGCTATATTTCTTGTTGTCATTTTTGTTTATTTGACTGTTGTCAGTAACATACTTATTATTATTTTTGCACATAATACACATTATTTGCTCTTTATTTTTACTCATTTTTGTTTTTTTTATTTGATATTTTGTTGAATTATGTGTATACTTGATATGATTTTACTCTAATTGTCTTTATTTATATATAGATAATGAAGGTAGAATATCAAGTAAAAAAAACTATTTTAAATACATGGAGGTATTTATATGGAAATTAAAAATATATTTAAAAATTTAATTGTTAAGGGGAGTATTCTTTCTTTAGTTAGTATTGGGTTATTATTATCTAACTCTTTATCTTCTAATAACTCTTTCTCCTCTTCCAACAACATCCCAAACTCTTCAA
>JAWXUH010000025.1:0-3573 GCA_044432745.1 bacterium | reverse complement strand
ACCATCACCACCACCTGCATTGATGTGATTAGAAACAACAACAATATCAGATCCTTTTCCGTAAAAACTTTGAACTTTATTTGTCCTATCAGTTGGATCTAATGTTATATCTGTTTCTCTTGTTATACTTGTTTCAATGCCCATTGATTTTAATCTTTCATACATATATAAACTTATTAACAAACAATATTCTTTTTCTATTATTCCATTTCCAATAGCTCCCGGGTCAGTTCCACCATGTGTTGGTAACGGAATAGCCCAAAAGTTGTTATTTTAAATATTGAAATTCCATAATATTTCAATATTTCTCATGTTGTTTTCTTTATCGTAATGACCAATATAAATTTTATCAATAAATTCATCTACTATTATCTTATTTAATTCTTTAAATTCTTTGTATTTTTCTATTAATTCAGTAAATCCTTTTCTATTTTCTTTCTTTAGGTTAAGTTCTCCTATTTCACTGTCAATTATATTATTTCTAGAAACTAAGGTTTGAATTTCTTTTTTATAATCAGTAGATAAAGATATAAACATATCTTCATCAATGATTTCTTTTATTTTATCTTCATATAATTTTCTATAATAAGACCTTAATTGATTTACTTTGCTATCATTACTTTTTTTCTCTTTTTCTAATACTTTCTTTAGAGTATCAATATCATTATTATTTTTTATCTTTTCATAGGACTCTTCCATATTACTTTGATCAGTATAGTTGTTAATCAAATCATTTATAGCATTTAATACTATTTTTTCTAAATCATCTAATCTCATTGATTTATTATTGTCACACGTTTTATATCTCTTAGCACTCTTACATTGTAAATATGCTCTTTTTATTTCACCACAATTATATATATTTCTTGTAAATATTTTACTACAATCAGCACAATATACCTTTCTACTAAAAAAATGAATCTCACCATTTCTAGTAGGTTTTTGATTTTTTCCTAAACGAATTTGCACGTTGTTCCATAAATCATCAGATATTATTGCATCATGTGTATTTTTCACTACACACCAATCTTTTTTGGATACTGATATACATTTATGAACTTTACAACCGAGTGAAGTTCTTTTTCCTTGAACTAAACTTCCGTTATATGTTTCGTTTCTAAGAATTTTATAAATTGTATCCTCATTCCATATATTACTGCAATCTTTACTATTTCCACAAACATAATTACTACCATTCATTTTTTTGTAATTAGATGGTGTAATAACTGAATTTTCATTTAAATACTTAGCTATTTTGTGATAACCATTTCCACTATTATACATTTCAAATATTTCATATATTACTTTTGCTGGAATATGATCAATTACTAATTTATGTTTATCTTCTTCACTTCTTTTGTAACCATAAGGAGCAAAACTCCCCATAAATTTACCATCTTCTCTTTTACTTTTAAGTGACTTTTTTATATTTTGTGATAAATCATCTAAGTACCATTCATTCATAAGACCATTTACCTGTCTTGATTTTTTATTTGATGGTATGCTTGTATCTGCGTTATCTACAATACCTACAAATCTTATTTTCCACTGTATAAATAAATTATGAAAATACTTTTCTACTACTTCAATATCTCTTGAAAAACGTGATTGACTTTTACATAAAACAATATTTATTTTCCCATTTTTACAATCTTCAATTAATCTATTAAAGGCAGGTCTTTCAACGCCTGCACCTGAATAATCATCATCCACATATATTTCAAAAATATCCCAATTATTAGCTAAAGCATACTTTAAACACATATTTTTTTGATTAACAATACTATTACTATCATCAGTTTTATTTACTTTATTTTTATCCTCTGACGATAACCTACAATAAACACCAACTTTCTCCATCATAATTATTTCACCATACTTTCGATAAAACAATTACAAGTTATGTTTTTATTATACATCATTTAATGCTAATTTTTCTAAAATATTTATCACATTTATAAATTTACTACTAATTATTTTTCTTTTATATTCTTTACTTATTACATTCTCTACATTATATTTATACTCTACATTATATTTAACTTCCAAGCTATCATTTGAGTTAGTCATACTTATAAAAATTTCCTTTCTTTTTCTATTTAACATCTTTATATTCAAATTATATTCATAACTTTTTTATTAATAACACTTCTAATAATACTTTAATTTCAAAATCTATCTTTTTCTTTCATAGATTTTAATAACTCATCATATTCTTTAATGCTATTTTTGGGATTTATGTTTAATTTTTTTGCAAGATTATGACCTATAGTTAGATATTTTTTCTTCAATCTATACAATTTATGTTTTAAAAAAACAATCGTACTATTTAAATTTTCTATTAAACTTTTTTGTTCTTTTATAATTTCATATTTTTCTTCAAGTATTTCACATAATTCAGCTTTTTGTTTCTTTATTTGATATTCTAATTTTGTTTGATGTTGAACATTTGCTACTAAATTACCTCTATCTAAATTATAACCTTTATTAGTTATAAATTTATTGAATTCATCTTGCATTTTAGCAAAGGAATTTTTCCCTCCTCTGTCTTTCCAAAATGATCATTATTTAAAAATTTCCCTTTAACTTTCTCGTATAATATTTTTTCTCGATCATCTCGAAGTACTATAGGTAATAATGTAATATTTCCTTTTTTATTTTTAACTTCTTCTTTTACCAAATTACCTTCGTTGTCTTTTAAAAATTGTTTATGATCAACTTCATTTACTATTTGAAGAAAATAAGCTTGCAAATGCGGAGTGTCTTCATCATAATGTATCTCTGATAACATAATATTCTCTTTTCCAACATAACTTTCTAAAAATTCCATACAATTCCATACAATAATCAAAATAATTACTAACGGTATCTGGTATATCTTTTATACTATTTATGTCTGGTACTTTTATTAACATTTCTTTTTTATCTCCAGTTTAGTATTTCCTATCTGTTTCTTTAAAATTCATACCCAAACCTTCAAAAATTCATTTCCACTTGTAAATGTTATTCCATTTAAAACATTTGTATTTTTTTTGTTTAAATATTCCATATTTTCTTCTTTTAATTTTTGTTTAACACTTTGATAAAGATTTCTTTCATTGCATGATACATAAGTGTAATTGTACTCTAATCTTTCTTTGTCGTAATTACCTGTTCCTTTTCTATCTGACATTTCTTTTCCTATATTAAATAAATCACTTTGTTTATATTTTGTCTCTACACTTACTACTTGCTTTCCATCATACATCTATTATTCCTTTCATTAAATGGTTATTTTATAACCTAGATTTTCTATTCAGGTCATTTATGACCTATCTCACTAGGGCATAGCCCACTTGTTCGTTAAGGGTATATTCCCTTAAAATCCCTGTACTCATTTAGAAAATACATAACATATTTTCTTAAATAAGTATTACATATTTACTATCGCCACTTTCATTTACTACATAAACAAAACGTGCCATGTTCATATTTTTGATTATAAAACCTTATCATAATGAGCTTTATATAATCTGGCTTTGCCATTTCTAACATTATCAATAGTAAGCCCTCAATTTTTAATAATTCTAAATT
>JAWXUH010000024.1:0-3585 GCA_044432745.1 bacterium | reverse complement strand
TATATGTAGAATATATTGACAAATCACCTAAAATATAGTAAAATATAAGTAATTTAAGGGAGTAGAATTCCAAATGGTATTTACATTCGTCAGTACAACGCAAGTTCGGATGTAGAGTAATTTTCAAGACTTAAGTATAGTTATTACTATGCTTAAGTCTTTTTTTATTTTCTTAAATAAATATATTTGAAAGGATGGATGTGAAGCGCACCCGTTTTATACAAAGATTATTATAACTTATTCGTACTAAGTTAATTAATCAAATTGTATATGATTTTTTGTTGAAAAAATACAGAATTACAAAAGAATATTTAAGAAATAAAAGTATTTATAAATTCGTACATTATAAATACAATTAGAAATTAAATAATACTGTTCGTACCAGTATTATTAATTAAAAAAAGAAAGTTTTTCAGTACAAAACGATATTTTTTTAAAGATGGAAGAATTGATTTTCTTCCATCTTTTTTTGTTTTAAATAAAAATCAATTAATGCTTTTATAATAACATTTTTCTTTAAAAAAGTTATGTAAAAATAAGTGAAAAAAATTGTAAAAATAACTTGTATTTTAGTTTTAAAAATTGTATAATAAATTATAAGTATATATTTACTAACTATTTAACACAAGGAGAATATAAAATGAGCGCATATAAATTAGAAAAAATGAAAGAAATTTACTTTGGATTTACAGAAGATTTTAAATTAGCATTAAGTATCGTAAGAATTTACGGGCATACTGATTTATCTAAAGTTGATAAAGTTCACAAAAAAGGTTTAACAAAAAGCATGAGAGAAGCAATTAAATCTAAAGATAAATTAAAAAAACAAGAAACTAAACATTTAAAAAGTGCTGACAAATCATTATTTGGAAAAGGTTTAGAAGACTTCGGATATGAAGTTGAAATCTTAGCTTATGATTTAGAAAATGCTGATTATCAAATTGAAAACACTAAAGTTGAAATTCAAAGCATTAAAGATTCTATTCATGGATTAAGCAAAGGTAAAAAGAAATCTGCTACAAAACAATTAGATAAGTTAAAAGCTCAAACTTTAATGTATTGTATTGCAAGAGAAAAAATCAAATTCTATTATGACTCAATTTCTAATAACGCTAAATTTGGTTATAAAGCTATTAAAATTAGAAAAATTTATGACAAACAAACAAGTGCTCAAGTTGCTTCTTTAGATAGACAAATTGCAAGACAAACAAAAATTTTAAATACTCCACCTAAAGTTAAAAAAAGTAAAAATAAAAAAGAAGTTTACGCTTAATAATGGTAGATATCTTATATGAAGACAATCATGTAATAGTAGCTTATAAGCCTGCTAATATGTTATCTCAACAAGATTGTACAAATGATAAAGATATCCTAACAGTTTTAAAACAATATATAAAAACAAAATATAACAAGCCCAATGAAGTTTTCTTGGGCTTGTTACATCGTTTAGACCGTATGACAAGTGGAGTAATGGTATTTGCTCGTACTTCAAAAGCTGCAAGTAGGATATCAGAAGATATTAAAAACCATAAATTTTATAAAGAATATATTGCTATTGTAGAAGGTACATTGCCTTTAAATAGTAAAAAAACAATTGAATTATTTATGAGTAAAGATGAAAAAAATAATAAATCTTTTGTTGATTCAAAAGGGAAACAAGCTATTTTAGAATACGAAGTACTAGAAGTTTTTAATAATAAGACAAAAGTAAAAGTAAATTTAAAAACAGGACGTCATCATCAAATAAGGGTTACATTTTCTTATTTAGGACATCCTTTAGTTGGTGATATTAAATATGGATCAAAGTATAAAGAAGATTTAAATTTAAAAGCTTATAAATTATCTTTTCATCATCCTATAACTAAAGAACTAATGACATTTGAAAGAGAGTAGAAATATTCTCTTTTTATTTTGTTATAGTGCATATTAAACTAATGTATTGAATAAACTATATGAAGATATAAAAGAAAGTAGGTGACAAAATGAGTGATGTATTTAAACAAGATTTATCATTTCCTAAATTATTAAAATTTGCATTACCTAATATAATAATGATGGTATTTTTATCTTTATATGTAATTATTGATGGAATATTTATTTCTAGTAAAGTAGGAGACGTTGCATTAGGTGGAGTTAATATTGTGTATCCTGTTATTTCGTTAATGTTTGCACTATCAATTATGATTGGTTGTGGGGGAGGAGCATTAATAAGTAAAAAACTTGGTGAAGGAAAAATTGAAGAAGCAAGAAAGAATTTTTCTACACTTATAATAATAGAAATATTTGTTTCATTAATTTTTCTAATACTAGGTAATGTTTTTATTGAACAAATAGTTAAATTATTAGGTGGATCACTTGCGACCCAAGATTTGATTGATTATGGAGTGAAGTACTTAAGAGTGGCATTATGTTTTGCACCAGCTTTATTTCTTCAATGTGCATTTCAAACATTTTTTATTACTGCAGGAAAACCTTTAATTGGAATGGGTGTTGTTATTTGTGCTGGTATTACAAATATTATTATGGATTATTTATTAATTGTTGTATTTCAAATGGGTGTTGAAGGTGCAGGCCTTGCTACAGCATTAGGACAATGTATTCCTGCTGTGGTAGGGATATTATATTTCTCAATAAATAGAAGTAATAATTTATATTTAGTAAAACCTGATTTTGATTTTAAAATGATTACAAAAGCATGTACAAATGGAAGTAGTGAGTGTTTAAGTAATTTAAGTAATGCAGTAACAACATTTTTATTTAATGTAGTATTTTTAAGTATATACGGAGAAAATGGTGCTGCAGCTATAACGATAATTTTATATTTTCAATTTATTATTATTGCAATATTTTTTGGATATACAAATGGTATTTCACCAGTTATTAGTTATAAATATGGTGAGGGTAAGATGGAACATATTAAAAAAATACTTAAACAAAGTATTGTATTTATTTTCTTTTTATCAATAACTATGTTTATTTTATCATTAATTATAGGTGGACCTATAATTAGTGCATTTGTAAACAAAGGTACTGAAACATATGATATAGCGTTTAATGGACTTAAGTATTTTGTACCTTCATTTTTATTTATTGGATTTTCAATTCTAGCATCAGCATTTTTCACTGCATTAAATGATGGATTAACATCTGGGATAATATCTGCATGTAGAACACTTATTTTTTTATCGTTATCAATAATTATATGTTCTGCAATTTTCGGAGGTAATGGTGCATTTTCATCTGTTGCTGTTGCAGAGTTTTTAGGATTAGCTGTATCAATATTTTTCTTAATATATAAAAAGAAGAGATATAACTATTAATATCAAATATTTTGATTGACAAAGTTTATTAATAATTGTAATATTAATATGAAAGATGTTGAGGTGAATATTATGTTATTAAATGAAATTTTAAATATAAAATATCCTATTATTGGTGGGGCAATGGCAAATATTTCAAATGGAGAATTTGCTGCTTGTGTTAGTAATGGTGGTGGTTTAGGAATAATAGCAACAGCTGTTATGACTAAAGAAGATGTTAAAAACGAAATATTAAAATGTAGATCTTTAACTGATAAACCTTTTG
>JAWXUH010000023.1:0-4060 GCA_044432745.1 bacterium | reverse complement strand
ATTTAGGTACGAAGAATTCGATGTTGAGCTAAGGGATTTATTAGAAAATATCGTAAAATAATCACATTTAAAGTTGTTGTGGATATGCTATGTGTATTATGGAAAATATATCTTATGAATATTATTGTTGTAACAAGTGTGGCGTTTACTTAAGGAAGAATGATGTTGAAAGATATTATTAAAAAAGAAGTTGCTAAAATAGTAAGTGTTGAAGACCTATTAAAAATTAAAATTTAATCTACAAAGAAAGAATAGATATAAATAGAAGAATAAGTAATTTAGAAGATGAAATAACATTAGCTATATTAAGTGAAGATACTAATGATAAGTTAAAAGAATTGAATGATAGTCTTAGTTTATTAAAAGATAAATTAACACAATTATAAAATAATAAAAACAATTTATTTGATATAAATGGTAATAGATTAACTGAGGAAGAAGTTAAAGATTATAAGAAAATTGCTAAAATATTATTTAGTAAAGGACTGTTTAAAGGAATAAATAAAGAAATTCAATATGAATTGATAAAAATATGAGATAATCGTTCGACAAACTATGTCGAACTTTTTGTTTTTATGTTAAAATAAAATTAATATATTATTAATTGAGAGGAGGATTATTTTGAAAAAAGTAAGTGATGTTACGTTTAAAAAAATTGATGATTTATTAAAACCATCTATTATTAATGCTAATTCAATAGTGAAGTCTTATGATGGAACTGAATTCGAACAATTTATATTAGAGTGGTTAAAATATTGTCAGCACAACAATAACCCTGATATTGTTATAGGAAGAGTAGGCGGTAAAGGAGATTATGGTTTAGATGTATTTTTAAATGATAATGGTAAAACATCATATATTCAATGTAAAAATTATAGTAAGTCTTTATCTAAAGTAGATTTTATTGAAATAATTTTAAAAGTTATGTGGTACGTCAATGCTAATACTATTAGTAAACCTGATAAATTGATAGTGATTGGAGCGTCTGGTTATAGTCAAAATGTTCTAGATATGTTATCTAGTAATGTACTATTTATTAAGGATATTAATATGTCTACTGATGATTTAACTAAAGCTTTAGGTAAAATAACTAAGAAAAAATTAACAACTACACAAATTTCAGATTTCAAAATATTTATAGCTAAAATTTCTGATTGGTCTTTCGTTTCAAAAATTGATTTAGATGATGTTGTTAAAGAATTTTGTACTAGTGAATATTGTGTTATGAGATTCACTTCGAGTATATACACAAAAATAAGTAAAGTTGAGATTGAACAAGAAGAGCTTACTAGAACTAAATTTTATAAGCAATTAGATAAAATAATTACCAAGCGTAAAAAAAACGCTTTAATTAATGCTAAAGATAGTTATTATTCAGCGTTGCAATTATTGGAAACTAATCGTTATCTTTTTGGGAATGATGAAGAATTTAAATTGTTAGAAAAAGAAGTGATGGACTTTATAGAGCCTAAAAGAATGAAAAATTATGATTCACTTCAATCTCGATATAGTGATATAATAAGTAGAGCTCAAGAGACTCCTGTTGATAACAACTATTTATCTTATGGTCTTCATTTAACTACTGTTTCAGATAAAGTAGGTATTTGTCATATAAATGTAAATTCAGGTAACTTATCATGGGAGGAAGAAGATGAATAATTTATTGAATATAAAGATTGTCTCAGCAAAATTATTATTGATATTACATTTAAAAAATGAATTGCATAATATAAGTTCAATTATATACAAATTATCTTTAGTTGATTTTTTAGATAGTGATTTAAACAACAATAATGAATCGCTCAAAAATCTTAATTCTATAAGTTTCTATAATAAATATCTTTGGGAATCTATAAAGTTGTTGGAGAAATACAATTATATAATCATAGATGGTACAAAAGTAAAATTAACTTACAGCGGATACACTATTTCTTCTGAATTATCTAAAGAAATAATTTCTGATATAATCGTTAAAAAGATTTCTTGGGTTAGCAACATAGATGAAAGTGATATAAAAAAAATATATGATGAGAGAGTTAGCGAATTTACAAATAATAAAATGAGGAGGGAGTCGTAACAGTGAATATTAAGAATATATTACTATATAACGGAACTGTAGCAGAATTTAGTATACCGATCAATGATTCCTTAACTGTATTTCATGGGTTTACAGGTCTTGGTAAAACGTTACTATATAAATTAATGGTTTATTGTCTTGGTAAAAGTGAAAAAATTGATTTAGATGAGTTGAAAAAAAATCCACTTTTTAAAAACATTAACTTTATTGGAATTGAAATTGAAGATACTATTTATAAACGTGAAATAATCAATTATTTAGAAAAGAATTTTTATGCAGTAAGACAAAATAATGAAATAGTAGAGTATTTTGATAAGAAAAAATATAGAATTGAGATTGCAAAAATATTTAATCATAAAGATGTAAAAGTTTTATCTAAAGAAAAGGAATATAAATATACTACATTTACTATTGCTGAATATATTAAAGAGTTATTCTTTAATGAAGAAAGAGTTTTAGGAGAGAAAAGTTTAAGTAATTATTTAGGTCATGCTCAAGAAATAAAACTTAAAAATTATTATAAATATTTTTTAACCGGTTATAACATAAAGGATACAAATACAGAAATAAGTAAAAAAGAAAAAAAAGTTCCAAGTGGTGCTCAATTAAAAAAAACGTTGTTATACTTGTTAGATAAATCCAAATTTAATGTTGAAAATCAAGTTAATAAAAGTAAACAAGTTGAGATAGAAATATTAAAAAAAGAAAAAAATATTGAACATGTTGAGAAATTACTTGAAAATTTAACTTTAGAAATTAAACAGCAAAATATTTCTATAATAAGAAAACAATCACTTAAAGATTTATATGTATCTCAACTTGAAGAATTACAGTTACTAGAATCTTTTGATAAACTTGCTTCTAGTAATTTTACCATATGTGCTAACTGTGGAGAAAAAAATCTTTGGGAACAGTCAAATGTAGAATGTATGATAAAGGATGTTAAATTAAGTTTAACAGATATTGATGATGTTTTAAATTATAATAATGCAATTTTATCAAAATTTAAATTAGAACAAGAACGAAATGAGGAAATAATTAAAAACTTTAAAGTAGATTTAGTAAATTTAAAAGATCAGAGTTACGCAATTAATAAAGAAATAGAATTATATTCAGCTTTAAAAGTTATTAAGGAAAATAAATCATTTCTTGAATCCAAGAGTGAAAAAACCGATATAACTAAAGAAAGATTAAGCGAACTGGATGAATTATTTGATAAAGAGATTATTATTTTATCAAATAATATTTCTAAACGTTTAAAAAGTTGGGGGCTTATATCTATTTCAAATGTGGAATTCGATAAGGATATTTTTGATTTTAAATTTAATGGAACTATTAGACATATAATGGCTAAAGGATTTAGACCACCAGTAACAATAGCCATTTTATTAGAGTTGATTTTACATATGAGAGGTAAAGGGATACCTGTTTTAGACTTTATTTTTATAGACACTATTTGGCAATTAGGAGAGTTCGCTGAAATAAAGAAAGAAGATTTCGTAAAGAAGGTACTAGATGATTTAAAACAAATAAGTATTCAAATAATTCTATTTGAAAATAATATATATTCTTATTATAACACTACCGACATTTGTATTGATATAAAAGACATTATTAAATAACACTCGCAATGACACGTACATCATCGTATATGTTCCAGAAAATCTTATGAAAGTCAACTTTTGGGTACTTTAAAATATTGTACCCAAAAGTTGACTTTTTTATAAATTAGTAGTATTATAAATTTGGTGATAATATGAAAAAAGAAGATATAAAAAAAATAAAAGTAAAATATGAAAAAAATAAGTTTGTAAATAAAGAACAATTAATAGAATATATAATAGAAGAATGTGATGAAGATATTAAAAATAAAAAGTATATTATGAATTCATTATATGAAGAAAATATTTTTTATAAATATAACTCTAATATATTAAAATTAACTAATAAAAGATATAAGTTTAATCCTTCTTACTCATTGGA
>JAWXUH010000022.1:0-4220 GCA_044432745.1 bacterium | reverse complement strand
CCAGGGTTCAAATCCCTGCTACTCCGCCATTTAAAACATATCACGTGCTGACTAGTTAATTCTAGTTAACACGTGTTTTTTATTATCTTTTGATGCTGTTTGATGTTGTTTAATATTGTTGCTGCAGTATGAAATTTCTTATTTGTATATAAGAGAATAGTACAAATACAAATCTCGCACCAGGTGTAAGTGTTTACTGTATCGATGTGCTAAATAGTGATTGATTTTTTTGATAAAATAGAATATAATTAATACATCGACTAGATTCGATACGTAATTACGTACTTGGGCCCGGTAGGGTGTATAGAATACTATTTAACCATGTTGACATACAATTTAATATAAATTGTGGAGGTTGTAATACCTCGATAGTAACAAGAGTGCTATTAGAAAAAGTAAAGACTTCAATTAATTTTGAAGTCTTTTATTATTTATAGATAATTAGCACCTATTAAAAATACATTGAAATCAACAAATAACATGATGAAAAAGTGTACAAAATAAAATTAAATAACTATCAAAAAATTCTTAAATTCAACCGGTGCGTGATTTAAAATCCCTTAAATCGGTCAGCACATCGGTGCAAAACTACCATTTTTAGTCAGCACATCGGTACAACAAAGACATTTAAAATATATCACGTGCTGACTAGTTAATTCTAGTTAACACGTGTTTTTAATTTTTATAAAACAAATCAATCTATAAAGTGTAACTTAATTGTTACACTTTCATTTTATCTATTGTTTATTATATAAATAAACTATATAATTAAAGTGGTGATGTATATTGTATAAAAATGTAAAAAAAGGTAGATTATTAAAAGTATATGAAATACTTAAAGCTACAGATGAATCAAATACATTAACTACTAATCAAATTATAGATAAACTTAAAGATGATAATATTAATTGTGTTAGAAAAACATTATATGAAGATATTAAAACTTTAATAGATGTAGGTTATGATATAGTAGTTAATAAAACACAAAGAAATAATTATTATATGATAGATAATTATTTAGATTTATCCGAAGCAAGACTTCTTGTTGATACAATTAATCAAGCTAACTTTATATCTAAAAGAATGACTGATGATTTAATTAATAAGATAGGTAGTTTAACTAGTAATACATTTAATAAACATATATTAGATAATAAAGCTATATTTGGATTTAATAAAACTAATTCATCTAAATGGTTTTATTACTTACATGATATATGTATAGCTATATCAAATAAAAAGAAGATATCATTTCAATATACATATTATAATGAAGATTCTAAAAGAGAATTAAGAAAGAATGGATACACTTATAAAGTAAATCCCCTAACAATGATTTTATCAAATAATAAATATTACGTTATAACAAGTAATGAAAAGTATGATAACTTATCATTATATCGTTTAGATAGAATGATTAACTTAGAAGTATTAGAAGAATCTTACATTGAGAATGATAAGTTATTAAATGAAAACTATAATCAAATGTTTGAAATGCATTTTGGTAAAAGAGTATTATGCAAATTTAATTTATATGATTATATGTTTGATATAGTAATAGATCATTTCGGTGAAGATATTAAGTTTAATAAAATAGATGATAAATTATATTCTTTTGAAACAGAAGTACAAATCTCCCCAGCATTCATTAGTTGGTGTGTAAGGTTTGGTAATGAATTATATGTTGTTTCACCTTCAGAAGTATTAGATAAGATTAAAGAGGTAGTAATTAAATTAAATAAAGTATATATAGGGGAGTAGAAAGATGAAAGAAATTAGAAAGTTTTCAAATGAAGTATGTAAAGAAATAGAAAATTATGTTTATAGATTAATTGATCCAAGAGATGGTAGTACTTTTTATGTTGGTAGAGGTAAAAATAATCGTGTATTTGCACATGTAAATGAAGCGTTAGATGGATTCGAGTCAAATAACTATCGAAATGAAGAAGAACAACAAGAAGATTTTGATGATGAAAATTTAAAATATGCTAATATTAGAAATATAAAATCTGCTGGGCTTGAAGTTATTCATGTCATACAAAGGTATGGATTATCATTAGATGAAGCAAAAGTGGTTGAATCAACTTTAATAAATGTATATTCTTTAGACAAATTAACGAATAAAGTTAAAGGGTATCATTCGGATTTCGGTCCTATAAATGCTTTGACATTAGAGAGAAATAAATCAATTAAAGAATATGATGATACTTCAATCGATTTTAAGTATATCATTATTAAAGTCAATAGTTACTGGTTAAGCGAGAATAATGGTGATAGATACGAAACTACTAGAAAATATTGGAAAGCTAGTATTAATAGTGTAAAGAAATATAACTATGTACTATCAGTCACAGATGGTATTGTCAAAGAAGTTTATGAAGTTGAGAAATGGACAAAAGAAGCTGAATGGAAACGAGTATGCTTTAAAGGTGAAGTTTCTAAAGATAAGAGAGACTTATTTGTAGGGAAAAAAATACCAGGTGTCTATAGAAAAAAAGGCTTAGCAAGCCCATTATTGTATTCAAAAAATATAATTAAATAGAGGAAATTATATGACAAACTTATATTCTAATACGGATATTTAATAGATTATAATTTAATATATTAACCTCAAAAAAATGAATAAATTAGCAATTATATTAATGGAGAAATGTATATTTGAAGTGTTTGTAGATCCAGGGGAACTTATAGATTTATCGATGATGAAATAGAAAGAACTGTGTATTATTACAATCAAGCAAATTAATTTTATTTTAAAAAAATGATTTACGATTATATTAAAAACCACAAATCGCAAATATTTATAAATAAAACCAAAATGTGTTCTGAGTTTATCAAATGTATAATTTTGAATGATTTACGTTTCATGTGATAGTTACTAGAATAGAAATGATATGAATAAAGTATTTAATATAACAAAGAAAGGGAGATGATCTAAATGCATTTTCAAAATTTTAATGATAAAAGATGTGGAACTTGTGAATATTGTTCATGTAATAGAGAAATTAAAAAAGGAATTTTTGGAAGCCGTGGCAATGTGCAATTTAAATCTCTGAATGGTTTTTGTGGTAAGACAAACAAATCAGGAAGTTCACTTATAAATAGTTTTAAATGTTCAAAATATAAAATGTGGGCAGCAATCGAATTGGAACTAAATTATATTGAACGAAAGAAACAAGAAAAAAGAGATAAACTGGAGGCTAATAGGCAAATTGCAGAAAATTTGCGTATGAAAGATGAGTTAGAAAAAGAAAAAAAATATATTGAAGAACAGGAAATGCAACGTAGATATGATGACTGGTTTAACACATTGTCATTAGAAGAGCAATATAAAGAAAAAGAAAGAACTAAGAAAGAGGAAGAAGAAATTTTAACTAGATTTGAGTCAGTATTAAATGGATTTGAAAATAGACAAAAAATAAAACATAAGAAAAAAATTCAAAACTATTTGGTATTTCTTAAAATCTTCTTTGTTATGCATTTAATTTTTTCTTTAATTTTTGGTGGTTTATTTTCGTTTTGTCTATTTTTAGCAGTAGCATTTGGATCGGAATACTTGTTTGAAATTTTTACATTGTGGGTAGTTACTGTTGGGCTGATAGGTGCTATATCAGTATTTTTAATAAAGATGTATAAAAAATTAAATTTAGAACACAAAGGTGTATAAATCATTTAAATGTTATAGAATCTGTTGGATTATTTTTAAATGCTTATTAGAATAGTTTTCAGTTTATCATTTCTATAGGAGACAACAAAAGTATCGAAATGTATAAAAATAGTTAATTCAAAGTCAGCATATTTTGAAATATCCTATATAACATAATATAGTAAAATTATAAAATGTAAATTTAATGTCAACATTGGTACTAAAATAGTTTGAAATCAACCGGTATATAATTTAAAATTCCTTAAATCAGTCAGTACATCGGTACAACAAAGACATTTAAAACATATCACGTGCTGACTAGTTAATTCTAGTTAACACGTGTTTTTTATTATCTTTTAATTTTGTTTGCTGAGATATTAAGTAGTGTAAAGTTATTGATACACTAAAATGTTATATTTTTATTGTATCATTTTCAAAAGATTTACTGCATCAAAGTTCTAAACTTTTAATAATAAATGTAAGCGTTATTAAGTTTTTTTATAATTTTCGTGAATATTTCATAGAAGTAGTGATAATAAATAGAATATCATCATAAAAAATCTTTTTATAATCT
>JAWXUH010000021.1:0-4566 GCA_044432745.1 bacterium | reverse complement strand
TCTTTTAGATTAGCCATTATTCATTTAACCACTTGTAAGGATCAAGAAGATTTGATAATTTATATTGCTCATTATTCTTCTTTTTAATATGATCTATGATAGAACGTTTTGATTTACAATTTATAACATATTTTTTAAAATTAAATTTTGTATTTAACTCATAAAATACTTTACCTTTAATTGTAATACAGTTATTAAACAATACGAATTTTCCACGTTGATATTTCATTCTATCATTCGTAGGCAAGTCAATAAATATAATATCAGGGCAGAAAATAAGTAAAATTTCATCTATTGTTGGGATGGAAGTAAAATGTTCATTAATATAAAACACATCACAATCAATAATATTCATAAATCTTAGAATTTTATTTATTTCAAAATCATTTTCGCATCTATACATCGAACCGTCACTCTTAATGTCATTCTCATCAAATGATTTTACATCAACGTTTAGAATATAATTTTCCTGTTTCAAATCAAATTCATATATTGCTGAAGAAATATGATTGAAATCATTGAACTGATTCGTATTTGATAAAGCAAATGTTGAAGCTATTATAGGTGAATCTGTAAAATCAACTAATGGACTGTAACTTACAGCATGTTGCATATAAGATAAGAAATTGTAATCAATATTTGTATAATTATATACAATTGAATATCTATCCAACAAACCTTTATCAATGTAATCCTGTTCGACAGTATTAGAATTTATTAATGTACTACTAGTACCATAATATCTTTTAACACCTCTAAGATATGCTGGGGTAATACTCCAATCACTATTGGATTGCCCTCTATACCATATATTATCATTAGTATTCAGATTTTTTTTAATTTCATTTAATTTTCTTATAGACAACGTATCTTTTCTGATGTTTCTTTCATATAATGAATGTTTTATTGAAAATATATATTTGATTATATTTTCAAAGAAAAAATTAGTAGTAGTACTTCTTCCAATATAATCAATATCTAACTCAAAAAAAAGTTCTTTTATTGTAAGTTCTTCTCTTTCAGATACCAAATCACATATAAATCCAACGTTTTCTTCTCTTAAATATTGATTAAATGAGTTAATATTTTCAAAATCATTTTTTAATTTAGTACTTTTACTCGTGTCAACTTCTTTCAGTAGTTCCTTTATTTCTTCTCTATTTTTTAATAAAAATTTTAATTCAAAAGATAAATCATTAATTTTTATTGAAGAAAAAAACATGGATTTTTTAATAGTAGGAAAATTGAATTTCATACAAAACCTCCTAATAATTTGTTATAATAACTTCTTCTACAGGACCTCTTTCATTACCTTTAGAATTAATCATTCTTTTTACATCAACAACATTAATATTGAATCCTTCATATAATTCTCTAATTAAAGAAGTGTTATGATTACTCAACATAACTTTAACACCTCTATTAGTTAAATCTCTAAAAACCTCAGCTAATCTTATTTGGTCATCTCTACTAAAATCAAATTTAGTATAAGCTGTAAATGTTTCTTTATCATCAAATGAATCATAAGGTGGATCAAAATAAACGAAGTCTCCTTCTTGTGCAGTACTTACTGCTTTTTTAAAGTCGCCACTTTTAATTATTACACTACCAGATAAAAAATACTCATGTAATATTTTAATATTTTCTCTATCAAATGTATTTACTGTTTCTTTTCCAGCGCTTGGAACATTAAAATAGCCACTTGAATTAACTCTATATAAACCATTAAAGCAAGTTTTATTTAAATAAATTGCTCGTGCAGCTCTTTTTGGTTTAGATATTTTATCGAAGTCTTCTGCTCTATCTAATTCTCTCATTTGATAATAATAATCTTCATTATGATTTCGCTCATGTTTCTTCAATTCTTTAATCATAGACTTACATAACCTAGGACCACTTAAACATTTATAAATAGCTAATAAATCTTGATTAACATCATTAATAGTTGCATTTGTTGGCATAAGAGCAAATAGTAAGGCTCCTCCACCAATAAAAGGTTCATAATAGTTATTATATTCTTCAGGCATAAGTTCAAGCAATTTATCCATTAATTGTCTTTTACCACCAGCCCATTTTACAATTGGATTTGCATTCATAATATCAACCTATACCTTTCTTTTAATTTATTAAAACAATCTTTGTTATTATAACATTAAATGTAATTAAATTCTACAAAAAGTATTATGAAATATATGTTTTAAAATTTGCTATTATAAATTGATCATTGTTAGTTGAATAAATCTTTCATGCATTGAATATTAACGTTTAGTGTGATACTATATAAAAAAGAGGTGTTGATATGGAATTAAAAGAATTAAGTTGTACTAATTGTGGTGCCAAAATTGAGGTTGATATATTAGAAAACACTGTAAAATGCATTCATTGCAATTCTACTTTTTATGTAGATTCTTCCGTAAGTGAAATGTCAAAATATGCAATTCATAATTTTGGAAATTTATTCAAAAATAACAAAACGCTGAAGTTTATTTTAAGAGTAATTCAAATAACTGTAATTATCTATTTTATTTTTCTTATGATATATTCTTTAATTTCTATATTTGTTAATTAATTTTTTTAAATACAACTGGACTTGCCATACCTCTTCTTCTATACTTTTCAGGTATCTTTTTATTAATAAATAAATCTCTTATTTTATTTTGGCAACATTACCGTTAAACCCTACTCTATTCCATTCTTTTTTCTCATACCATCCATTATTATCGACTTCATATACTTCACAAACAATACTATTTGTAACAGATAATACATATTTACATTTCTTTACAGTTTTTATGCTATTTCTCCAATATTCTTTAGTAGTTTTATATCTATCGTTATTATTTTGTTCTAACCAATAACTGTTAACCTTAATTATTAAGTAATCTGCATATCATCAGTTTCAATATACTCCACTTTTATCAAATCACCCTCTAATGTAACAGCATTTACAGGTCCTAAGTCAAAACTATGTCCATTTACTTCATTTGTTAAGTTTTCAAGTGAATATATATCAATCAAGACACTTTCTACTGCAAATGCTTCTTCAGATGTTAAGCCATATCTTTGTATAATATGAATAACTTCTAAACCTGCTTCTTTAATTTTATTTATTGTTGAAATTTTAAGAGATTTTTCATCATCTTCTTTTTCGAACAATTTTTCTCCTTGATATGAATCTAACGCTTTATTAACATGTGCAAATACTCTATTTCCTTTCCCCTTACCAACATAAATGTACTACCATCTCTAGGATCTAATAGTCTCTATACGTAGTATCCTAATTCAACGGATACTTCTTTTGAAAAATAATTTATATTATTCATTGTTTGCTTCACTCTCACTTCCTTCAGTATTCAAATAAATAAACTCTATTTTTTCATCAAGTTTGTTTGTAAGTTTTATTACTCTAGATTTTGATAAAACTTTAACTAAATTTTTGATAAGTTGTTTCTTTACATCATCTTTATGGTAGTAAACTATTATTTTTGTACCAATATCAATAATTTCTTCATCAAATAAATCTATGATTATATCACTATCAGCTGTATCTAAAGAATGACCAAAAATATGTATTTCAGATGTTCCATTTTCTTCATCTTTTATTTGGTTTATCCATTTTTTATAAGTTGCACCGGTTTGCTTTTCTATTCTTTGAAAATATTTTTTAAATTCAATGAATAAAACGTTTGAACTTTCTTGACCACTAGATAAACTTTCTTCTATTCCCAGAACCATGTTATTTTTTTCTTTATAGTCAGCCTCACCATGAATAAAATCAATTTCTACATTGTCATATAATTCTCTATATGTATTTGTATAGTTAAAAGATATAACTTTATCAAATTTTTCATTCTCAAAAAAAGGAATTTTATTTTTAGGCAAACCACAAACCACTTCTTTTAAATATAGTTCCAATAAATTTATTAAGTCATGCAAATCATTAGTCGCTTTTCTCGAAACTGTTGTACATAAATAATCTTGAAAAAAACTTAAAAACTCTTTATTGTTTTGATTAATCCCTATTCTATCCCCATCATTCTTCTCCAAATATTTAATATTTTTGAAAATTTCAGATTCGAAATCTAACCAGTTTTCTCCGAGATCTTTTTGTTTTTGTTTAAAATAATGAATCCAAGTATTATTTCTACTTAATTTGTTTACTTTATCGAAAAAAGTTTTACCTTTTAAATCACTTGAATCTATAATTTTACTTTTTAAATTAACAATACAATCGTTAAGATGTTGATAATGTTGTATTTTATCACTTACGTAATTATTATTACATGCCTTAATAAAAAGTAAAAAATCATTATAACTTGTTGGAAGTTTGTGTGCTAAATCAAATCCATTACCTAAAACTAATATTTTCATACGTGACTCCTTTCTAAAACTGAAGTTCTTTCAAACTGGTTCCTTCTTCATTTTTCCAGTAAGCCAATCCATTAATGTGGCCACCAATTACAAATGCTGCTGCATACGATGGACTTTTAAATAGTTCATCCTCTAATAAAATTCCATTTTCTATTTTAGCATCTATTCTTCGTTGTACAATTGATGCTGGAATTC
>JAWXUH010000020.1:0-4775 GCA_044432745.1 bacterium | reverse complement strand
GCGGAGCTGACAGCGGAGCTGATAGGAGAACAAACTTTAAGACAACAACAGTATGAATATTATAGAGAGAAGCTTTTGGGGGAGTTTGAAGGAGAAGTCGAATATAAACAGTTGTGGGAAATTACAAATTGGGATAAAAAATTTCAATCTGTCGATCCTAAAAAGCAAGATAAAGTTATTAAATATAAAGTGTTATTATCAAAAGAAATAAGTGAATTAATAAGAGAAGAAGGTACTGTAAAACTACTTACTACTAATGAAACTAATATTTACACTACTGAAGAATTAGGTGTAAATTATATGTCAGATGGTGAAGTTGTTGCAATTCCTTGGGGTGGTAACCCAATCGTTCAATATTATAACGGTAAATTTATAACTTCAGATAATAGAATCGCTACATCAAAAGATAAAAATAAATATTTAAATAAATATATATATTATTATATGAAGGATAATATTGATGTTATATCTTCGTTTTATAGAGGGTCAGGAATAAAACACCCCGATATGTCAAAAGTTCTAGATTTAACTATAACCATCCCTTCTTTGGAAGAACAACAACGTATTGTTGATATACTTGATAGATTTGATAAACTAGCTAATGATATCAATGAAGGACTACCAGCTGAAATAAAACTAAGACAACAACAATATGAATATTATAGAGATAAATTATTAACTTTTAAAGAAAAGGAGTAATACTTATGACTTATAACATAGTAGCATCTACTAATAAAGAAACAGTAGTAGCTGAATATAAAAAAGAAAAAAGAAAATCTGAACAATATCAGTCTGAAGATCAATTAGAAAAAGAATTTATAAAGTTATTAGGAGAACAAGGTTACTCTTATGTTAATATTAATAATGAACAAGACTTAATAAATAACCTTAGAATACAATTACAAAAATTAAATAACTTTAATTTTTCTGATGATGAATGGGATAGATTTTATAACAGCTTTATTTGTAATAAAAATGAAGGAATAGAAGAAAAAACATTTACCATACAAGAAGATAATATTAAAACATTAATACTAGATGATGACTCTCCTAAAAACATTAAATTAATTGATAAAGAAAATATACATAATAATATTATGCAAGTAATTAATCAATATGAAGAAAATAATGGTAGTAGTAAATCTAGATATGATGTAACTATTTTAGTTAACGGATTACCTTTAATTCATATCGAATTAAAAAGAAGAGGTGTATCTATTAGACATGCTTTTGATCAAATCAAAAGATATCAAAGAGAAGCATTTTGGGGTACAGGATTATATAATTACATTCAATTATTTGTAATATCTAATGGTACTGAAACTAAGTATTATTCTAATACAACTAGAAATAATCATGTTAAAGAACAAAGTAATAGTAATACTAAAAAAACAAGTAATAGTTTTGAATTTACATCATATTGGGCAGATGCTAATAATAAAGTTATCCCGGACCTAATGGATTTTTCGAAAACTTTCTTACAAAAACATACTATACTAAATATCATTACTAGATATTGCGTATTCACAACAAATAAACTTTTATTAGTTATGAGACCATATCAAATAGCTGCTACAGAAAAAATACTTAACAAGATTAATATAAGTACAAATTATAAAAAGACAGGTACTATAGAAGCTGGTGGATTTATATGGCATACTACAGGAAGTGGTAAAACATTAACTTCATTTAAAACTGCACAATTAGCAACAAGATTAGAGTCAGTAGAAAAAGTATTATTCGTAGTAGATAGAAAAGATTTAGATTTTCAAACTATGAGAGAATACGATAGATTTGAAAAAGGTGCAGCAAACTCAAACAAGAGTACAGCTATATTACAAAAACAATTAGAAGATAATTCTAAAATTATTATTACTACTATAGATAAATTAAGTATCTTTATTAGTAAAAATAAGACACATGAAGTTTATAAAAAACATATTGTATTAATATTTGATGAATGTCATAGAAGTCAATTTGGTTCTATGCATACAAGTATTGCTAGGACATTCAAAAATTATCATATGTTTGGATTTACTGGAACTCCTATTTTTCCTAAAAATAGTCCCTCTGGAGGAAATCCAAATTTAAAAACTACACCACAAGCATTTGGTGACAAACTTCATACGTATACAATAGTAGATGCTATTAATGATGGTAATGTATTACCATTTAAAATAGATTATGTAAATACTATGAATGTTAAAGATAATATATCAGATAAAGATGTTAAAAGTATAAATAAAGCAAGTGTATTAAATGATTCAAGAAGAATAACTAATACAACTAACTATATATTAGAAAAATTTGATTCAAAAACTAAAAGAGATAAACTTTATAAAGTTGAAGGTATAACTAAAAGAGGATTTAATAGTATCTTTGCTGTTTCTAGTATAGAATCTGCTAAATTATATTATTCTGAATTTTTAAAACAAATCAAAGCAAAAAACCTTAATTTAAAAATAGCAACTATTTTTAGTTATAGTCCTAATGAAGAAGATCCTGAAGATGGAATAATTGATGAAAATTTTGAGGCTGATAGATTAGACCAAACATCAAAAGATTTCTTAAAAGCAGCAATTGATGATTATAATAATCATTTCAATACAAGTTTCGGTATTGAAGGTGATAAATTTGAAAACTATTACAAAGACTTATCACAAAGAGTTAAAAGTAAAGAAGTAGATTTATTAATAGTAGTTAATATGTTCTTAACAGGATTTGATGCTACAACTCTTAACACTTTATGGGTAGATAAAAATCTAAGACAACATGGACTAATACAAGCTTTCTCAAGAACAAATAGAATATTAAACTCAGTTAAAAGATTTGGTAATATTATTTGCTTTAGAAATTTAGATGAAGAAACAAACGAAGCATTAGCATTATTTGGAGATAAGAATGCTTCTGGGTTAGTGTTATTAAAAAACTTTGAAGACTATTACAATGGTTATACTGATGAAAACAACAAAACTCATATTGGATACGTAGAATTAATTGAAGAATTAACTGCCAATTTTGAAGTAGGAGAAATGATTATTGGTGAACAAAATCAAAAAGACTTTATAAAATTATACGGTAAAGTATTAAAAATGAAAAATATCTTAGAAGCATTTGATCAATTTGAAGGTATGGAAATATTATCAGAAAGAGATTATCAAGATTATCAAAGTATGTATATCACTCAATATGAAAAATATTCTAAAGATAAAGATGACGAAAAAGAATCTATTAATGATGATATAGAATTTGAAATGGAACTAGTAAAACAAGTAGAAATAAACATTGACTATATTTTAATGCTAGTAGCTAAATACCATAAATCAAATTGTAAAGATAAAGAAATACTTATTGATATCAAAAAATCAATTACTTCATCTATTCAATTAAGAAGTAAAAAACAATTAATCGAAGACTTCATTGATTCTATGACACCGCAAACGGATGTAGATTCAGATTGGAAAAACTACATTAAAAATGCTAAAGAAAAAGAATTAAAAGAAATTATCAAAGAACAATCATTAAAAGAAGAAGAAACTGTAAACTTTATTAATAATTCATTTAGAGATGGATACCTTAAAACAACAGGTACTGATATTGATAAAATACTACCACCTGTAAGTAGATTTGA
The DNA here is from genome assembly GCA_044432745.1 of bacterium. Taxonomy (GTDB): domain Bacteria; phylum Bacillota_I; class Bacilli_A; order RF39; family UBA660; genus CAKOSP01. The sequence goes on along the minus strand of JAWXUH010000020.1, from coordinate 1,144 downwards.
TAAAAATAATAATCGTTCTATAAAAAGAAAATCGGTAACAGAAATATTAATTAATTTCTTTGAGAAATTTTTTGGAGTGTAATTATGAATAGAAAAGAACTAGAATATTATAAAAATATAATTAGAGAAACAGCGGATATAAAAAAATACACAAGTAAACGTGATAGTTTTAAGCCATTAATAATTAATAATCCTCTGGAGTCTTTTACTATTGTGGATCATTTAAATAATCCATATGAAGTGCATAAATATGACTTTGATAGTAAGAATATAATAGGATCTGGTATATATTTTTGGGTTGCTAAAAAAGAAATAAATACTACAGTTTTAGATTTACTTCATAATGTTATTCCAAGAGTTCTAAATGTAAGCGGTAAATTTGTTTGTTGTGGTTCAAGTGCTGCAAATTTAAACCTTTTTGAGTCAGATAGACGCTGGGATGCTAAGGTTAAAATTGAAAAGGGAGAAGTGATTTACATAGGGAAAGCGCAATTTGCATATAATGACAATGGAACATTAAAAAATCCAAATGCAATTATAGATAGATGTAAAAGTCATCATCAAGGATATCTTTCGTCAAATGGTAACTTAGCTATAAATCTTAGAAAAGATTTAAGAGATAATCTTGATTTGTATTATTGTAACAAACTTATTGGAATTGAAATTAAAGCTGCTGAAAAGAATGTTAAACGTACTTACACTACAAGATTTGGAAACTAAACAGTACATTAATTTGTACTGTTTTTTATTCTCCACCAAAAATCTCACTTAAATAAAACAATCCACTAAGCTCAGGGTGAAATAAACTCTTTATATAAAAACATCTAATCAAAAAAACAAAAAAAATAAACTTTTTCGACAAAAAACGACAAATAAATAATTTTTTTTATATTATAATGATCAATAGAAAGAAGTGATTACTATAATACTAGAAATAAATAAAAAATATATAATACAAGTAAATAAAGAAATAACAAAAATAAAACTAGAACTACAAAACATAGAAAATATCCAAACACTATACAACAAAAAAGTATACTTAACAAAAAGAGGATCAATAAGAAAATATAACTTCTTAAACAAACCAACATTAACAGAATTCCAAATGGCAGCATCACTATACCATGAAATAGATGAATACATA
>JAWXUH010000019.1:0-5492 GCA_044432745.1 bacterium | reverse complement strand
CCAATTTTATTATTATAATACCAATCATTACAAATAATGTAATACTTATCACTATGTTTATACGTTTCAGAATAATATCTTCCATAACCATTAACTTCTAAATCAGTCCTTGAGGGTCTAATGCTTGAAACTTCTCTTAATATAGGAAAACTATATCTACTTTTTTTACCTAATAACATATTTAATATATGCAAATCCTCTAAAACTTTAATTTCCGAATCAGTAACATTTAAAGAAAAAAGTAATCTAATACACTTTGTTGCAAAAATTTTATTACTTAATTCAATCCAAGATTCAATTTCACTCAACAGTTCCTTAATTTGTAAATCATTTTCCAAAATAATTACCTCCATTTTTTACATACAGTACATTATACCTAAAAAAAATGAAAAACCAAGTTTTATTTACAAAGTTAGATAATTTTTACTCAAAAGGGAATAATGAATCAACTTTATCTAACGCTTTACCATCTAATGTTATTATTTTATTAAATTTATAATCACCAAAATCTTTAAAAATCGATGCTATTATTATTTGATTGTGCGGTAGATGCTCTTTAATACAGTTCAATATAAGGTTACCATTTAAATTTGATAACTCATTATTCATTATTGAATCAATAATGAAAGGAATATTTAATTCTTTATAAATACTTAAATATTTTAAAATAGTTATTTTAGTAGCATATATTATTTTAGTTTTTATTGCACCAGACTTAGTTTGCATCACATTATCTAATATACCTGAAGCATAATTTATTGTGTCTAATTTCATAGACTTACATACATCAAAATATATCTCATTTAATAAATCTAAAATTTCACTTTATTCAGAAAGAATTTTCTTTCTTTTTTTCCTTAGTTTTTTAAGAACACTATCTGTTTCACTTATCATACAATCAATAGATGAAGTATTTATTTCAATATTTGCTAGATTTTCTCTTATTATTTTATCATAATCATCTGCATCAATAAGTCTAGATACTTTTTTAATTTTTGATTTATTAATTGAAATGTCTTTATTAATTATTGCAATTTCTAATTTTAAAAATTTAATATTTCGTTTAATTTGCTCCTCATTTATTGAATGAAAATCAATTTTATCACTTGTTAGAGGGAAAACTTCATCATTATGTTTAATATTAATTCTGAATGAATCTAAAAAATTTTCAAAATTTTTATTTTTGGAAATAATATTTTCTAATAAATGTAATTGTTCAACCAATTCATTTTTCTCTTTTTTTAATGAACTTAATTCAATATTTATTTTAATATCTGTATCACTTTCAAAAACTTTATCTTCTTTATTTACTCCTAACTCTTCCTTTAAAACATTTATAGTTTTATATTTTTTAAAGATATCGAGACTTTGTTCTTCTTTACTTATTTGTGTATTAAGATCATTGATATCAATCTCGCATAATCCAGCAATTAAAGAATCAATATTAAAACTTATAGAGTCTATGATAATACCTCTATTAACTACCTTAATTCCACTGGTTTGATCAACATAATAACAACCTAGTATATTTTTCAATACATCTATATTGTCTAATCCAAATATAATACTGTGAATTTTATGAACTTCTTCTGGTAATCTGAATAATATTTTTTCATTAAGATATTCTAAAGTAGCTATATTTTTTTCTCTTTTGATTCTGTATTCTATATCATTTTTCTCAATAACTATATCTGTTAAAACATCTTTTATAACAAATTTTCCAACTCCTGGAATTTCATATCCTAATGAATGTAATAAAATCCTAACAAATGTTGTTTTACCTTTTGTGTTACCTTTAGAATGAATAAGATTTATATCTTCGAAATCTCTACACATATATTCAGGATATTTATTCGCATTTATACTTTTAATTATCATTTAATTTCATCCCTTCTTTTAATTTTTCATAATATTCTTTTTTTTCTAAAAGAATCTCTATTAAACACTTCATAAATAAATCTCTATTTTTTATATCAAGAAAATTATTTTTTTTGAAATTAAGTAAAAAATCACTTTCATAAAAATTATCTAACGTGTAACTTCCATTTTCTTTCAAATACATACGATGAGCAAAATAAATTTCATTTAATACTTTAATATCAAAATAATATTTATTTAGAATATTTTCCATATCTTTCAGTATTGAATCATCAAAATCAAGGATTTTCTCTTTTAGTACTCTTGTTAAAATAATAAATAATATATCTATCTTTTCAAATCTGCTTTTTCCAATTGAAGAAAAATTAAAATACGAGTAAATTTTATCACAAACATCTGAATGTAATATCTTAACATCACAGTTTTTTAAAAAAACATTAATTTTATCGTATATATGTTCTCTTTCCACATCATCGCTGAAATATGGAATTCTTAATATATATAAACTGTCAAAATTTTTATGCTTTACGCCTTCTCTTATATTTTCTTCGATCACTTTATCATATAAAAGTTCAATATTTTTTTTGATGTATTATTTAATTCAGAGAAGTGAATTTCAACTACATCATTCCTCTCAAATATTTCCTCATTACATTTCATTGGTGATAACTGATTTGTAACAAAATAGATCAAATCACTATTTCTACAATCATGAAAAATCAAAGTTTTTTCCAAAGCTTCTTTTAGGTTTCGATTTGCTCTAGATTTAGTATTTTTATTGCTTTTCATTTGTGCAAGAATTTTATAATCATTAAAATATAGTTCGAAATCCTCCTTTTTACCATCAACTTCAACAAACAGTAAGTTTTCATCTTTAATATTATCAAATAACATATAAATTGCTGCATCAATTTCGAATATAATTCCGCCTTTACCAACATTTTTCGCCATATAAGACCTCCATATTTATAATTATTCAAAAATTATATCACAATTAAAACGCAGTTTTTGTCGATATTTGTCGAAAAAAATAAAAAATGGGATTTATTTAGCAAAAAACAACTCAAATTTCTCTGAGTTGTTAAATCAAAACTTGTAACTTACTTTATTCTAGCACTATATCTATCTGGAGTTAATTCTAATTTATCTAAGGGACCAGAAAACTTTTTTATATTTGGTTTAATGTTGTTTAAATTACTGACTCTGTATAATCTATAAATATCGTTGAATTTTTTAGATACTTCAAGTTCATTTTTAGTTATATAAATAGGTTTTTCACAATCTTCTCTTGTAGACTTTACTTCTATTAATATTTCACTAATAATACCATCAATTATATCAAATGATTTTATATCATACCCAGCATTATCATTATATTTAGATACATGTAATATTTTATCCACATAATCATCTAATCCTATTTCTTTTAATCTAGTTTTCTCATGTTTAATAACATACTCTTCTCCTTCTAGTCCAATTGCGTTTCTCTCATCATCAATAGCTTTATAATCAACTTTTAAATTGTTATCCTCTAAATAACTTTCGATTTCAACACTAACATTTTTATTAGAAGTTAATGGTTTAATTTTATTATCATTAATCCAAGTCAATGATTCATTATTTTCTATCAAAGGAGTAGTAGGAATATAACCATTACAGTTATCTTTGATTCCTGGAGAATTTTCATCAAATGCAATATACTTCGGATTTTCTAAGATACTATTTTTAATTTCCTCATAAAAAATAGATGGGTATTGAGGTTTCAGCATATATAATCTATTTCTAGTTCTAGTACATGCAACGTAGAATAAGCGTCTTTCTTCAGCATGATAATATTCATCTTCCTTAGAAAAATATTCAATTAATTTTTCATTTTGTATAGATGAAGGAAACCCATAATTATCTTTCTTTATATTAAATAAAATGACCTCATCGAAACCAAGCCCCTTCGAACTATGTACAGTATGTAAAATTATTTTTATTTGAGGACACTTATTATATGTAACAATGTTACTTTTTTTGATAAATAACTCATTATCTTTAAAATGATTATATTCAAATCTAAATTTGCATAAAATTGCAATTTCAATAGAATCATTTGATTTTAGATTTCTACGTTTTATTATATCAATAATACATTTTTCTAAAGCATCATTTACAGCCTCTTGCTCATCATCAAAATCATAATTATTAATATTATATGCTATTATAGGATTAGAAATTATCTTATTAGATTTTAAGTTCTTAGATATTTGATGAGGGTTCTTTTGAACAAACCTACCAGCAACATTAATTAATTGTTGTGAATTTCTATATGTATTCTCAATCTTCAACACTTTAGAATTATTATAATATTCATTGAAATTTAGAAATAAAGATATATCAGAACCACTAAAACCGTATATAGATTGCCAATCATCTCCTACTGCAATAACTTTTGCATTTAACAATGTTGATAAATTCTTAATAAGATCAAATCTTATAGGTGATATATCTTGAAACTCATCAATTATAATATACTTGTACTTTACATTTTTCTTTACAACAGACGGATTTTCTAATAATAAAACATTAGATTTAATTATTAAATCATCAACATCTATTAATCCCCTTTCAGTCTTTTGTCTATTATACTCAAATGAAAATTTAAGCGCAATTTCTAAAAGCATCTTATCTCTTTCATTAAATTTATTTGAATTAATACTATCTAACGGTATTTGAGATGTTAGAGATTTACTATAAATAACTTTAATAATATTTCTATAAAAAAGCTGAATTTTATCCTTTTTTTCTAAAAATAAGTATTTTTTACATTTTTCCATTCGTGTCATATTAGAAAATATTTCTTTTTCATAGTCACTTTTCTCAATACATTCATCAATTAAGTTTTTATTAATTAAAGTAATGAAATTTTTCTCTAAACAATTCTTTTTAAATAAATTATGAGTCTCTCCTTTATTCATAAAAAGTTTATCTCCAAAAAAATCCATGAATTTATTTAATTTAGTTTTATTACAAAAATAATCTCTTTCTAAAATCAATGATAAAATATCAAGCGGAAAATCTTTTTTATCATCAACCATAGTAAAATCATCAGTATATTTTTTTATTATATCTTGTCCTAACATATGAAATGTGGATATATTGCATTGTATTCCCATTTTTTTATTTAGTTTTTCTTTTAACTCATCGACAACAGCATTTGTATATGAAATCATTAATATTTCTTCTGGTTTTACATTACATTTTTCAACTAAATATTTAATCTTAGCTAACATAGTAGTTGTCTTTCCACTACCTGCCCCAGCAACCACAAGTAAATGACTATCATTTGTTAAAACAACTCTTCTTTGATCATCATCAAGAACATCATTACCTAAATCACTTAAAATATTGTCTAAGTAATTACTATTTCCCGAATTATTAGCATGTATTTCACAATTTTTGAGATAGATTTCTTTTTTATAAATAGATTTTTTCATATTATCTATCTTATCAGTAATACTTTCATATAAACTAACAAACTGCATTGATTCTCCAAGTGAGAACGATGTACCAGCACAAAAACCACGTTTAATAAAGTAATTGTATCTAACTTCATTTTCATTTAATAA
>JAWXUH010000018.1:0-6698 GCA_044432745.1 bacterium | reverse complement strand
TCAGGAAAATTATGAATAGAAATAGCAACAGCAGTAAATATACCAAGTTTAAATAATTTTTTCTTATCATCTTCAACAGATGTAACAGTTATTAGTTTATTTTTACTAAGAATTTTATCAATTATACCAATTACAAACATACCTAAAAAGAAACCACCTACAGTTAACCAAGGAGCTAAAGATTCACCAACTACAACAGTTAACGAGTCATTTGCCTTAACAAATATTTCCACAAATGATACATAAAGCATAACACCTGCTGAAAATCCTAATGCAACTGATAAGAAAGTTGTATTTTTATTTTTTACAAACAAACTAATAAAACCACCTATTGCAGTTGCAAGTCCAGCAAACAATGTAAGCAAGAAAGCAAAAATCATATTATCTATCAAAATATCACCACCTTTTTATTTTTCTAGTTTAATTTATGCTAAAGAAATATAAATGCTATAAAATAAAAAAAGAAAATATTAATTTCCTTTTTTATTTTAAAGCTCTTTTATTGTTATTTATTAAACTTTCTACTATTTTTTCAAAAGTCTCATCAGTAATGTTTAAATTAGATGCGCAAATTTCGTTATACTTAGAAATTAAATGATCATAATTAATTTTTACATAAATTTCACTTGTTTCAACAAGCTTATTATTTTTTTCAATATTAATCTCATAATCAGCTATTTTAAAATTTTTTATAACTTCATCTTCTTTACCGATAGAATATAACCAGTTAACGTAGTGTATTTTTTTTCTATAAACTTCACTTAAGTATTTATGTTGATTCATTTTAGTTGTAGATAAATAAATATAGTAAACGTAATTTTGTAAATCAAAACCAGGTTGATAAATTTCACTACCTTTATTTAATACATATTCTAAACATTCTCTGTGATTACTTAAATTAGCTGTTCCAAGTATTATTTCAAATTTATTATACTCAGCTATACTATCCATCAACTCTAAAACATCTTCTATTTGTTCCTTAGGTATATCGTTAAAATCATAATGATATGTTAATTTCGTATAATGATTTACAATATCTTCACAAACTCCATCTTTACCATATAATTTTAAAACAAGACTTGTTATCTTGTCTTCTATTTTTTTTAAAATTTTTCTATAATCTCTATCAAGTTCTAATCCATCTAATATTTTTTTATAATTAATCTCTTCCACTTTTTTTCCCCCATAAGTAAGAATAATTATAATACATTTAATAAATATTATCAAGTTTTCGCTTTATATCAAAAAAAAGCATTTAAGCTTTTTTATTTAATACCGTATATTCTATCTCCTGCATCACCTAAACCTGGAACAATGTATTTAGATTCATTTAAATGATCATCTAGACAAGCAGTATATATTTCTACATCAGGATGTGCTTCATTAAGAAGTTTAACACCTTCAGGAGCAGCTAAGACACATAAAAATTTTATTTTCTTAATACCTTTTTCCTTAAGTAAATTTATTGAGTCAACTGCAGAACCGCCTGTTGCAAGCATAGGATCTAGCAAAACAACTTCTTTATTTTTCATATCTTTAGGAACTTTAAAGAAATAATTAACTGGTTCAAATGTTTCTTCATTTCTATACATACCTATATGACCAACTTTTGCATTAGGAATAGCTGATAAAATGCCATCAAGCATTCCCATTCCAGCTCTAAGAATTGGTACAAAAACATATTCATCTTCCTTTAAAATTTGAGCTTCCATTTTTGTAACTGGTGTTTCTATAGTTACTGTTTCAAGTTTAACGTCTTTCATAGCTTCATAACATAAAAACGTAGCTATTTCATTTACAAGTTCTCTAAACTCTTTTGTCCCCGTTTTTTTATCACGTAAAATTGTCATTTTATGCTTAATTAAAGCATTATTTATTTCATTTATTTTCATTATTTTTTTCCTCTTTTCTTTTTAGTTACATCTTCTACAATTAGAAAATTTAGTACAATGCCACATATAGCAGCTAAACTCATTCCTGAAATCGTTACTCCAGAAATAACAATATTTGCTCCACCTAGACCTAAAATCAACATTGTACTAGCTATAACCACATTCTTAGGGTTATCAAAATCTATTTTATTTTCTACTAATATTTTAAGACCATTCACTGCTATAAATCCGTATAAAATTAGAGATACACCACCTAACACGGCGTTTGGTATAGTAGATATAATAGCTGTAAGCTTTCCTAAAAAACCAATAGATATGGTAATTATAGCAGCAAGTGCTATAACATAAATAGAGCTAACTTTACTCATTCCAACTACTGCAGTGTTTTCCCCATACGTCGTATTTGCAGGCCCTCCTATCAAACCACCAAAGAAAGTAGCAACACCATCACCTAGTATTGTTCTAGATAATCCAGGATCTTTAACTAAATCTTTTTTTATAATATTTCCAAGTGAAATATGATCGCCAATATGTTCACACATAGTAACTAGTGCTATTGGTAATATAGTTAACAATACTGAAAAATTCAAATCATAATCTCTAAAGGGAATTACAAAATTAGGAATACTGAAGAACGATGCATTTGATATTACTGAAAAGTCTACCTCACCTAATAACATTGCAACGATATAACCACTAGTAATTCCTATAAGAAAAGGAATTATTTTAGCAAAACCTTTTGCTTTAGTTAAAACCAGTACTGTAATTAAAAACGTTGATAAAGATATAACTAAATTTTCCCACTCTAGTGTACTTGATAAACCCATTTGTCCTATAGCACTTGGCGCTAAACCCAAACCTATAATCATAATCATTGGTCCAATAATTATAGATGGAAGTAATTTATCAATCCATTTAGTACCAGCTATTTTTATTATACTAGAAATTAACATGTATAATAAACCAACACTCATTATTCCAGTCATTGCACCAGAAATTCCACCACCAGCGTAAGCTACTGCTACGGGAGTTATAAATGCAAATGAACTACCTAAATAAACCGGAGATTTACCTTTAGTGCACAACAAGTATAACAAAGTACCTACTCCAGATGAAACAAGAGCTACTGGTATAGTAAGTACTTCATATCCAGCTTGTTGATTTACTAATATTGGAACTAAAACTGTAGCGCCAAACATAGCAAACACGTGTTGAAACGATAACATTATCCACTCAAAAAGCGGAGGTCGTTCATGTAAATCATAAGTCATGATTTTTTTTGTTTTTTTCATTTTCTACCTTCTTTCCAACTTTGTTACATAAAAAAAATATTTTTAAAACTAAAAATATTTTTTATTTGATAAAGTTAATTTTAATGGTGAGAAGCCGAAGAATTTAAAATCAGTAACGCTTACATATTTACTAACTAAGTTCAACATATTCTCACCTCTAAATTAATTTTATATTTTTTGTAGCTTTTTGTCAAGTTCAAATATTTTATATTTTAGGTACTTGTTGAGTAATACAATGAATATTTCCTCCACCTAATAAAATTTCTCTAGCATAAATTGTTTCAATTGTTCTATCTGGAAATAATTCTTTTAATTTATCAATAGCTGCTTGATCATTTGGATCATTAAAAATTGGTAAACAGACAAAACCGTTTCCAACGTAATAATTAATGTAAGAAGCAGCTAATCTATCTCCTTCTTTTCTAGGAAGAGTACCATCGATACTATCTACTCCTTTACTTTCTTCCTTCGTAATAAGAATAGGACTTGGAAGATGAATTTTATGAATTTCTAATTTCCTTCCTCTAGCATCATTATGATTAGATAAGTATTCAAAAGCATCTAAACTTCTTTGATATTGAGGGTCACTTATGTCATCTGTCCACGCTAGTACAACAACTCCTGGTTTAACAAAAGTACATATATTATCTATATGACCACTAGTTTCATCATTATATATTCCACTTTTTAACCATAAAACTTTAGTACAATTTAAATAATCACACAGTATTTTTTCTATTTCATCTTTTGATAGATTATTTCTTCTTCCCTCAATTAAGCATTCTTCTGTTGTAATTACAGTTCCTTCTCCATCTACATGAAAAGATCCACCTTCTAATATAAAATTATCAAGTTTATATATTGCAGTATTTTCTATATCAGCTATTTTACTACCTAAAATATCATCATTATTCCATGGAAAATATAATCCTTTTTCAAGACCACCCCATGCATCAAATCCCCAGTCAATTGCTCTTCTCTCTAAATTATCTTTTATAATAAAAGACGGACCACAATCTCTAACCCAAGAATCATCACTACTTGTTTCTATAACTCTTACTTTATCATCAAGCAATTCTCTTGCATTATTATATTGTTTTTGTGAAACAAGTACAGTTACATTTTCATATTTAGCAATACAATTGGCAACTTTAATAAAAACTTCTTGAGCAGGTTTTGCACCATATCTCCAATTATCTGTCCTCTCTGGCCATATTATATATGTTGCCTCGTGTTCTTCAAACTCACCTGGCATCCTAAAACCATCTTCTTTAGGAATTGAATTAAGTATTTTCATTTTGTTTCCTCCTTAATATTTAATACAACTATTTCTTGACCAATAAGTAAAAGAACAATACCTATTATCAAAGGAATATTAGAAATTATAGATTCTAAAGTAAAATCTACAAATATGGTAAATATAATACTTGTTACTAAAATAATCATTGGTACATATGTAACTAAGTTTATTACAAATTTATTACCAGGAACTTTATAAGCCCTTTTTGTTTTATCAGTTTTTCTCAACTTCTTAAAAGATAAAAACATTGCAATATATGCATATAACAAAGATATCAAACTAAGAGAAAAGAAAGTCCAAAATAAATTACTAGCATCTTCTGATATGTAAGTTATAAAGATTCCTGCAAGCAATACAATAGAAGCAATAACACCATTTGATATTGCAGCTACGTATGGCACTCCACTATTGTTTACCTTTGTAAGAAAAGAAGGTAATCCCTTATCATCTGCACTAAATTTTGCAACAGATGTAACACCAAAAGACCAAGAAGCAATATTTGCAAAAAGAGTAAATATAAACATAATCCCTATAATTATAACTATTGAGTTTATTACAACTAGTGATGCACCAACCTTCTCCAAAAGTATACCAAAAGCCTCCGGTATAGTTGCTGTTGCTGCGGTATCTAAGTCCATAGCAATATTAACTCCTGTTGCTGGTAATAAATAAAATATAGCAAGTAATAAAGATCCAATCATTATAGCCTTAGGAATTTCCTTTTCAGGATTTTTCATATCCTCTGCAAAAGTAGCAACTATTTCAAGGCCAAGAAAATTAAAAATAATAACTGATATAAAAGATAAACTATGAAAATCAAAACTAGGTAATAAATCTTTATAACTATTAATAGGATTTGCACTTTCTCCAGTTTTAATAAAAGTATATATACCAAGTATACCTAAACTAAGCATTATAACTATTTTGCAAAACGTACCAATATTAACAAGCCACTTACTTTCCCCTATTCTAAAACAACCTAAAAAAGTAACGATCCACGTATAAGAAAGCTGAATGATAATTAACCATAAAATTGAAAGTTCAATATCAAAGATACCCATGATTATATCAGTAAATAAAATAGCAAGTGATGCAATCCAAATAGGAAAATTAACCCAATAATTCCAAGCTACTCTTGATGCCCATTTAATACCGTATGCATTTTTAACCCATGTATACAAACCACCTTCACTTGGATAAGTACTACCAAGTTCAGAAGCAACTAATCCATAAGGTATGCAAAATGAAAGTATTAAAAAAATCCACCAAAAATATTGAGAATTACCAATTGAAGCCGTAGGAACAACTGCTTCAGCTACTAAAGTAATACATACAGCAGCTAAGATTGCATCAATTAATTTAAATTGTTTCTTTATATCCATATGAATTCCTCAAATTTTCATTATATGTCTCAAATTCCTCTTTTGTAACAAGTTCACCAGCTACAAAATATTTTACTTTTTTCATATTTAATTTACCTTTCTAGCTATAAAACTACATATAATCTCATATGAATATTATTGCAAAAAAAAAAAATATTATACAAATAATTTTTTTATATCTTTATTTTTTTATATCGAAGCTTGTCGGCAAGACAAGTCTTTTTATATTATAAGTTTGTATGTTCGCGATTTAATTTCATTCAATTATCACACTATTGACAAAACAATACTATTCGTTGTATAATATTATAGAATTCAAAAAAAGGAGGAGAATATGACTTATTTAATATCAGGAAAACTTTTAGATGCTTGTGTTTTAGGCATTCTTCAAAAAGAAGATACCTATGGATATGACTTAACTCAAAAAATAGGAAATACAATGAATGTTTCAGAGTCTGCCCTATATCCTGTTTTAAGACGACTATCTAAAGATAATTTACTTACAACTTATGATAAACAATTTGATGGAAGAAACAGAAAATATTATCAAATTACTACTGAAGGTCTACACAAACTTGAATTTTATAAATCAGAATGGATAGTTTATAAAAATACTATAAAAAAATTTTTAGAGGAGGAGAATAAATGAATAGAATTACATTTTTTAAATTACTTACAAAAGAAATTAGTAATTTACCAAAAGAAGAACAAAAAAATGCACTAGACTACTACAATGAATATTTTAATGATTGCGAAAGTGAAGAATTAGCAATTAAAAATCTGCCACATCCAAGTGAAATAGCAAATAACTTATATAAAGAATTAGGAATAG
>JAWXUH010000017.1:0-8787 GCA_044432745.1 bacterium | reverse complement strand
GTCTTTCAATTTCTTCATCTGTAAATTTTGCCATAAATATATTTCAGTATAACAAAAAAAGCACCTGAGTAAGTGCCAGTTACTGTCAAGTTACTGTCCTTTCTTCAGGTACCATTATATCAAATTAAATTGATGTACTGTTTTTTATTTACCCATAAATCTTACTTAAATAAAATACACTACTAACCTCATGGTGAAATATACATTTTACAAAAAATTTACAACTAAACAAAAGAATTTTAAAAACTTTTTTTTGCTCGACACCATTCGACAAAAATAAATTATGTTTTACTATATAATACAATTAACAACAAGATTAATAGAGTTATAACAAGAAGTATTATTAAACTCCAAAAAATTTAATTGAACTTTTTCTCATTCAATTTCAGTAAAAAAGAAAATAGTCGAGAGAAAAGACTTTTTCTAAAAAAATAACTTTTGGAGGGTTTAAAATGATACGACAAATACTAAATGAAAAAAATAAGTCAATCAGAGATTCAATATTAGCATATGCACATAGTACATATTCTAATAATAAACTTTATTTTGCACTATCTAGGACTAACCACGACTTAGCTGCAATAGGATATTCATACGAAAATTTCATTAAATGTGAACAATTGGAAAGTGATTATATGTTTTTTGAAACAACTTTTTTTGAAATGAAATTGTATACTGAACTAGTAAATAAACAATTAAGTAATAAACACTTATATAAATTGTCGATATTAATAATGTTACATATTAATGATATTAACTTGGATGAACACCTTGAATCTATTGGCATAACAATTGAGGAATTTTATAATTTATTAGATTACAGGGTAAAAAAAGTAAAAGGTACATATAAATTTTATGACAGAACTCAATTAATACAAACACTTAGATTTAAAAACAAATATACATTAGATGAATATATAGATTCAAAATTAGTTAAAGAAATTAAATTAGAGGATATACCATATGTGTAGTAATGAAACTTATAAGCAACAAAGATTTACAATGTTTCAATCAATAATTTACGAACAACAAATAGAATATAATAAATACATATTTGACTACCCTATTAAAAGATATAATTATAATAACAGTAAAAATATAAGAACTAATAAAGCTCTTTTTAATAAAAGACTTAACGAAGTAAACAAAATGATTAGTCTTTTTAAGTTGAATTGTAATTACATGTATGTTTTAGAGTCTAGTATTAAAACATATTATTATGTATTTAAATGTAAATTAACATATTCAATTAAACATTTAAATCATCATCAAATGAAAGAATATAAACTAGAAATTATATTCTTATATTTATATACAAAAAAATACATCAGTCCACACTTATTAAATAAACTATTTAATCATTCTAAGCAAAATACTTACATTACTATGAAAATGCTTAGAGAAGTGATTAGAGGAGATATAGTAAAGGTAAATAATGCATATGAATTAGAAAAATATTGATAATGTCGAATTTTGTCGAAAAAAGTCACATAATGAGGTAAGTCAACATAATATACTCTTCACCGAAAGATAGGTGAAAGTAATGATTTTTAATGACAATGTATTAAAACAAATAAAACTTTATTGTGAGAATTTAGAATTAAGAGTAACTCCAACTACAAATATATATTTTGGTGTAACTAAAAGAGATGGATTACTTGTTGGGGTTGGAATAAATCAAGAGACATTTACAAATTTTGAAGAGTTAAATTTATATTATTATGAAACAACAGCATTTAAATATTTATTATATTATGAAATAATAACTAGGAAAATAACAAAATATCCTCTATTTATTAAATTTTCAATTGCAATTATGACAAATTTGAATTTGATGAATATTGAAGAGCACCTTAGTTTATTAGGAATAACTCCTGATGAATATAATGACCTAACATCACGTAAGATAAGTGAAGTTGGTTCTAATAGAACTTATACAAGAAAAGATTTGTTTAAATATTTTATGATAGATGACGAACTGACATTAGATTTCTTTAAAACAACAAATTTAATAAGTAAAATAGAATTTGAGGATATATACTATGATTAAATATACTTTTAATCAAAACATATTAACACTATTTATGTATATTTTAGAAATAAAAGAAGTTGATTTTGATTCATATAGAGAAATGTACGGTATTCAACGAATTAACACTTCAGAAGAAAAAAAACATAGATATACAGATGAACAAATATTTTTATACAGTTTAAATAAAATAAATACTATATTTTATGATCTGAAAATCAGAGTGCAAGTCATAAAGGACATTGAAATCAAAAAATACTATTATGTATTTAATAAAACAAAATTAGAATTTGATATAAATGAATTAAAAATCGAAAAAAGAAAAGAGTATAGACTAATAATAGTTTACTTACATTTATTGAAATATTATAAAATAAATATAAAAACAATAAATCATTTGCTTAATTACAATATTTCAAAAACTAATTTTGAGAAAATCAGGTTACAAATTAATGAGGTTATATTAGAAGAATTAATTAAAAATTCTCGATTAAATTCATATATGCTAGAAAAAGAATAACAGCTAAGCATTTATATGCTTAGCTGTTACGTATTTTATTGATTTTCTAACCATACTCCTATTACTAAAACTCCAAAAATTGAAAGAAATATCCAAACTCCAATAGGTATTTTAATTTTCTCTTTATAGATACACTTATAGTTAGCTTTGTTAATTACTTTACCGCATGTTTCGCATAATAAGTCAGTAGATTCTATGCCACATTTACATTTTCTCATATTTCCCTCACAGTCTGTAATTTAAAATCAATGAGAAGTCATTAATTTTATTTAATAATTCATTGAACTTATTACTGAAATTTTCAGTTTTCTTAATAAATCTAATATTAAAAAAATCTTCTTTAAATTCATGAGTTATAGATGATAAATTTTCAACTAGTTCCATAAATTGTTCCTCAGTTATTTTTATTAATTTATTCAAATTACTACACATTTCATTAATAGCATAGTTTACTTTTTGAATTTCATTAGCTTTTTGTTCATATTCTTCAGCTTTCTTTTTTTTCTGATATTCTCCGTAAAAAAGAGAACCTACAGCAATTCCGATACCTATAATAGGAAGCCAATTTAATACTGCTTGACCACCAGCCATACCTTGAGCAAATGGATTCGAACCTAAAACTCCTCCACCAATTTGAGCAAGAATTGCATTTTCTTGGTAAAAACCTGTAAGTTGACTTATTGGGACACCAGTTCCTGATTTACAAAAAGTAGTAGCCCATCCTCTCAAAATTTCTTCACCAAAGCAAGTAACAGTCAAACCACCAAAAACACCTAAAGTAGCAATGTTATTTTGGTTGTTTTTGTATGATTGTACTATAGTATCGTTATTTTGAAGATTATAACCAAACTGTAATATATTTTTATGGATACTATTTATTTTCTTTATAGATGAATTATCAATTTTTTTAATTTTTATTATCTTGTTGATAAGTTTTTCTATTTTTATTAAATATTGTCGTCTAATACATAATAAATTTTCAATACGTTCTTCACCATAAATTTTCTTTTCTTTAAATATGTTGTGTTGCATTTCATAGTTATCATATCCGTATGCCATATTTGTCACCTCTAATTCGTTATTTTGTTAACATTGATTTTATAGCTTTTTGTTTATCGATTGATAAGGATCTATATAATTCCAACATTTCATGTTCGTCCGCACTAATTTCATCATTAGGTAATGATAATAATTGATTAATAGTAATATTTAAACCTGAACAAATAACTGGTAGTAATTCAATTGATGGAATAGATACTCCCTTACACCAATTTGACAAAGTACTTCTTTTAATACCAATTAAATCACCAAAATCAGACTTATTCTGAAATTTTGAATTTTCGATATAATAATTTAAATTTTTTCTAAAAATACCTCTAAAATCATCCATGAAATCACCTCAATTAATTATACTTTTTCAATTTAATTTTTACAATAAAAAAATCCAATTTAATTGAATTTAAATATTGACAATACATTTTACTTGAATTATAATGGTAGTAATCCAATTAGATTGGATTATGTGATAATGATTCAATTAAATAGAAAAAAATATGAAAGGTGTTGTTAGTATGAATGTGATTGATTTTATGCAAAGAATTGAAGAAGTAATGTTAGAAATATTAGAAGGTGAAATGAAAAATGTAGCTGAATTTCTAAATATTAAATTATGGAAATATACTTTTCATAGATACAATGAAATAAGTTTTGTCTCACCAGAAGAAAAACACATATACTTTAAAAACTTAACAAATTTTGATTTTGATAGTGCTATGAAAACAATATGTCACGAACTGCGCCATCAGTATCAAAATGATGTGATCAACGGATTAATCCAAGACAAAAATAAAAGTGTATGGACTAATGCTTACAAAGAATTAGTTAATACAAAAGAAGATAGTGTCAAGTATCATAATATATTAGAAGTAGATGCTAGAGCATTTGCTGAATACTATTGTGAAAAATTTATTTACAGTTAATCAGTATCAATAAAAAGTCCCCTAACCATCCTTAGCCTTATCATACTATATGTTTGAAAGGTTAAGGTGACTTATGAAAACAACATATATTATTAAGGGGCAAAAAATAGAAGTAACAAGAGTATTTGTACCATACAAAAAATCATTAATTGAAATTTTATATGATTATTTTGAAAATAAAAAAGAAGATAAGGATGATATTTATGAACCACCAAAAATCGAGAAATAATGTAGCTGTTTATTGTAGATTATCGAAAGAGACATTTAAAGACCAAGAAAGCATCTCAATTGAAAATCAAAGAGAATCATTAAAAGACTATGCAAAACATAACAATTGGACATTCTTTAAATCATATGAAGATGATGGTTATTCTGGAACAAACTTTAATAGACCAGCTCTATTACAAATGAAAGAAGATATTGAAAATGGATTAATTGATATTGTATTAGTTAAAGATTTATCAAGATTAGGTCGTGAACATGTTCAAACTGGTGGTTTGATGGATTTTTTCTTCCCTTATCACAATGTAAGATTTATAGCTGTAAATGATAATCATGACTCAATAAAAGCAAATGAATTTTCAAGTTTTAAAAATGTCGTTAACGAACTATACAATCAAGATATATCAAAGAAATCTAGATTTTCACTAAATAAGATGATGCAAGAGCCTAAAGTGTTAGGTTGTGGTGTACCTATATATGGTTATGAGATAAATGACCAAAAGCAAAGAGTACTAGATCCTAATACAGCTCCTATTGTAAAAAGAATATTTGAAGATTATGTAAATGGTATTGGTACAACAACAATACAAAAAAATCTATATGATGAAAAAATTGTATTTCCAAAATATTATCAATTTTTAAAACATGGAACTGAGAGCAAAAGGTATTCTAACTATGTAGACTCGGATAAAAAATATATTTGGTCATTATCTACACTAACTAGGATGCTTAGACAAGTAGAATATACTGGTGATTTGATAAATAAAAAATATGAAAATGCTTCATTCAAAGATAAACGTAAACTTAGAGTCCCTGATGATAAAAGAATTCATTTTAAAAAAATATTTGAACCGATAGTATCAGATGAACTTTTTGAACGTGCTAATTCATTAATGGACTCTCAAAGTCATTCAAGTATACCAATGACAATGAAACCATATCTATCATTACTTACTTGTAGTAATTGTGGTAAAGAATTAAAGTTTGCTAAGAGACCTGAACATTTAAATGCACCTAATTTATATAAATGTACAAATAAAAAGTGTTACAACCAACCTTATATTTCTGAAGATAAAGTTAAATTTATTTTAGAAAAAGAAATAATTAATTTAAATAATTTTATCTTAAGTAATGAAACCGAAATAGTCAATTTTACTAAAGAGAAATTTAAAAATACAGTTAAAGTTAAAACATCAAATTCAGAACTACTAACAAAATTACAAAATGAAATATTAAGTATTGATAATAAAATATCTACACTAGTAGATTTACATTTAGAAAATAAAATACCTCACAATATTTACGAAACTAAGTTTTCTGTACTAGAACAAGAGAAATCCATATTACAAAAAACACTCAAAACTCACACAAGTGAAATACCAAAAGAAATAGATTTTAATACTGCATTAAATAAATTTCTTTACGGATTAAAATCAATCAATAATTACAATATAGATAGAGAATTACTATTAGCTGTATTTGAAAGAGTTGAAGTAGAAAGATTACCTAATAAACAAAAGAATATAAAAGTTTTAATTAGAAGTGAAGTAAATCAAATCTTGGAGGAATATGACGAATGCAAAATACAATCACTGCAATCTACTGCAGAGTCTCAAAGGATGATAGCCATTTAGAAGTATCAAGATCAATTGAAAATCAAGTTAGCGTATTAACACAATACGCTAATGAGAATTCAATGAATATCTTCAAAGTATATGTAGATGATGGTTACTCTGGAAAAGATATAAATCGTCCAGCTATTCAACAATTACTTGCTGATATGAAAAAAAGAAAATTTAATACTATTATATTTAAAGATTTTTCTAGACTTGCTAGGAATTTATACATTGCATCTGATTTAATTCAAAATACATTCCCTCAAAACAATATGAGAGTAATTGCATTAAATGATAGTTATGACTCATCAACATACAATGATGACTATTCTATAATTATTAGATTATTCTTAAATGATTACTATCTAAAGCAATATTCATTTAAAGCTAGTATGGCAGTTTTAAAAAGAGCTAAAACTAAAAACATGTCATTAAGAGGTGCGTTTGGATATATGTATGATGATAATAAAAATATTGTAATCGATCCTGAATATTACCATATAGTACAATTCATTTATCATTCATATATTGATGGACTTACTACTGGAGATATAGCAAAAGAATTAACAAAAATGAAAATACCTACCCCAGCATACCTTAAGCAATTAAAATATAATAATCAATATTACCCTAAAGAAGAAAATCAGTATAATTGGTATCATAAGTCAGTTTTAAAAATATTATCTAATTATGATTACACAGGTAATTCTATAAATCGTAAAAAAATAAAACATAAAAATCAAATAATTACTAATCTTGATCCTACTATATTAGAAAATACTCATGAACCTATTATAACAATAGAAACATTTAATAAAGTTAAAGAAATAAGAGAAAGAAAAAGTGTAAAACCTTTAGACATACAAGAAAGATTACTACAGTTTTTTAAATGTAAACATTGTAATAATTCATTAGCTTATTCTAAAAAAGATAATCCCAATTATAATTGTTATAGATGTGTTAAATGTAAAATAAGTTACAAAGTAGATTTAATGCATGAAGTAATAGAAAGAGATGTGAAAGAATTATTAAATCTATATAAAGACAATCAAGACAACTTTAAAAATATAATTCAAAAGAGAATTAATGCACTTCCCGAACAAGTTAGGCTTAAACAATTAACAAATAACCAAGAGAATATAGAAAATAAAATTAGTAATATTCTGGATAAGTACTTAAATCAAGATATTACAGAAGAAGAGTATAACAATCACTCTAAACAGTTAAAAGAGCAGTATAACGAAAATTTAGCACAAATAGAGTTATTCAATGAATGTACAACTGATGCTATTCTATTTGAAGATAGATATAATCAATTTATTAAAGATATACATAATTCAATTAATACAATAGATTTCTTTGAAATGGTAAAACATCTAATAAAAGAATGTATAGTTGAAAGAGTAGATAAAACAATTAAAATTACAATTAAATATAAATGTAAATTAAAACTAGGATAATCTCCTAGTTTTTTTATATAAATATAAAAAAGTATGGATGTAAACTACCCATACTTTTAACTTGAAATATTATACTATCTTTAGGTTTTGTTTGCTTTCTTTATGATTTTCTCTATTTGACTTTCGGAAAGGTTGTCTTTCGATTTATTAAAATCTTGAATAAATCCTCTTAAAATTATTTCTATATTTTCCGGCAATGTACTGTTTCGAGCTTTTATTTTATTGTTACTTACAGAAAAAGCTTTCATTTTATCAGTATCACCTTCAAATACTTTTAATTTTTTTGTTGGAATAATAAATTGTTGAACTCTATTTATTTCATCATGATTTTCATTTAAAAGTATGTTTCTCCAGTGTTCTAATACTTCATTTAGACACAACATTTCATTTTGTGAAACATTATCAAGTGATTTGTATTCAACTATATATTTTAATGTTCTCCAAGCAATTGATAGTAAGAAGTAAGAAAGATTATAACTTCTTGCTTCTAACTCAATATCACCATCCTTTTGTTTTGTTTGTATAAATATTTTATCTGAAAATTTTTTTTCATACTTACCAAATAATTGCTCACAATCAGTGCATAGAAATTTAGGTTTCGTGATATCTTGTACTGGCATATTTGGATTACTTATTTCACGTAATCTACCTGTTGGTGAGTTTACCTTGATAAAATCAGCGAACATTTTAGATACTATATGACTTTCGCATAGTTCTTTTTCTTGTAAACATAATCTGCATTTCATTTTTTCATCACCTCATATTATATATAAATATAGCATGTTTTACTATAATTGTAAAATTTTTCAATTATTTCATGTAGCGTTTGAAAGCAACTCCGAACGGAGTCGCTCAATATTATAAATTTTGGGTTAAATCTAATAGTGGTGGTTATGAATACTTTATTACACAAACAATGTATCAAGTGTTAGAAAAGGTGGCACTATGAAAAAAATATATA
>JAWXUH010000016.1:0-10252 GCA_044432745.1 bacterium | reverse complement strand
TAGGGAAGAAGTTCATTCCATGTTCAGAATAATTACCTTCTAACCCAGCAGCTTTAATTTCTTCGATAGTAGCACCTTCCATCATTTTGTAACACATAGCACAAATCATTTCAACATGACCTAATTCCTCAGTACCTATATCTGTTAGTAATGCTTTACCTTCAGCTGTAGGCATAGTATAACGTTGATTTAAATATCTAAGTGCAGCACCTAATTCACCAAAAGGACCTCCATATTGAGTAATTAATACTTTAATGAAATGTAGGTTCTTTTTATTTACTTCAATTGGCATAATTAATCTTTTTTCATAATTCCACATCTATATTCCTGCCTCCCATGGCCATGGACTATTAATATAATCATAAGAGTCTTGTGGTGTAAACTGAGTTAATGCTGGGAAGTTTTCATTATAATAATTATATACTTTAATTAATTCAGTTCTAATTTGATTACATAACTCTAAACATTGTGTATCAGTGGGATGAGTATCTAAGTATAATACTAAATCATTTACAGCAAAACTATAAACATCAATAATATATAATACTTTTTTTCTTTCATCTAATATATTATCTCCCATAGTAGGAGTAAACTTGTATGTATCTATAAGAGAAGGGAAGATAGTTCCTAATAAAAATCCTTTTTCTAAATCAAAGATTTTCTCAAAGGGTTGGTCTTTAACATGAGCTTTTGCTAAATCCATTCTTTCACCTCAATATATTATATGTAGTATATTGTTATTTGCTACTTATTTTAAATGTTATAACGTTATATTTAGTTATAATTATTGAATTTTTTACAAAATTCTAGTATAATTAAAGATAGTATAATATTCATTGTGTATATTTTGGAGGTGGAATTATGTCTGTAAAATTAAGGAATAATAAAGAAGAATGTTTTAGAAAAAAATTTCAAACACAACATTCTGTTAAATCTCTACTAAATACTGTGAAAGATGGAGTAGATAGACAAAATAAACCTGCTGTTGCTAATAATATTCAACCTATAATAAGATCGATGTGTGAAGTTTTTGCTTCTGGGACTTATAATTTAAATGGTGATTTTAGTAATATGAAAAGTTCATTGAAGAAGGTCCTTTCCGCTCTTAATGAAACATATTTAGTAACTAAGTTATCTGAACTGAATATTGTATCAAATGATGTTAAACATCAAGGTGGAGAAAAATCATCCATGACAATTAAAGATATCATATCTTGTTATAATGAATTGATAGTTGTATTAAATAGAGGTGGTTCAACAAATTTCTTCAATAACTATTCGATAAAATCCAATCAAAATAATACAAATAACAAACCGAAACAAATACAAAAACAAACAATTCAAAATCCACCTCAGGTGAAAAAAGATAAAGTTAAAGGTATATTACTTGCAAAGAATAACGCAAGGTATAGTCACAAAATTACTACTCCGTATATTAATTATTTTATAGATTTTACTGATATAAACATCGAAAAACATAAAACATTATTTGGTGGGTATAAAATAAATTTTGTATCAGATGTTAATTTTTCATGTCATTACAATGCAGATAATGTAGAGACGGTACAACAATTTTTCATTATTAATATTGATGGTTATGAAAAAAAGTATAATGTAATATCATTATTAGCATTAGAAAAACCATACGAAAATGGTATGCATATAAAAATACCATTAGATAATGTTGCGAAAAATTTTTCAATATATTTTGAGGTTACTATTAAAAGGAAAACAGGTATAATATCAACGGAAAGACCTATATTCCACGATAAGGTTACGTTGAAATTTTCATAGCAAAAAAGGTCATTTCAATTGAAATGACCTTTTATTTATTTTAAACATTCTTTACATATACCATATATATTTTCATGGTTAGTTACCTTAAATCCTGTTTCAGTAATAACTTGCTTTTCAGCCTCACCGAAATAACATTTTTTTACAACTTGTTTTGAATCACATACTTTACAAACTAAATAGTGATTATGTGGATGATTCATTTCATAATAAACCACTTGATCATTTCCTATATAAGAAGTAATAGTTTGTTCAGAAACAAGTTTAGTCAAAATTCTATAAACTGTTGTTAAATTCATAGAAGTACCATTGTGTATTTCTTTTGCATTTAATCTTTCATTTTCTAACTTTTTTAATATAATTTCTTTATTATTCATAATAATCACCTTTTTATATTTAAAATTAATTATTGAAAAAATAACTCAATAACTGACACAATAATCCCTATAACTGCTGAAATTGAAAATAATGAAAGTAATAATAAAATATTTTCTTTTATTTTCTTGTTATTTCTAAATAATATAATAATAGCCATACCAGCGTTACACATTAAACCTGCTAATAAACTAGCAAAACTTACAGACCCACCAATATATAGATTAGTTAATAAAATAGAAGAAGCACAATTTGGTATTAAACCTATTAGACAAGCAATGATAGGCTGGAAAATACTTCCATTTAATAATAGTGATTCAAATGCTTCATCACCAATTACATACATTAATATATTGATAATTAAAGAAAATACTAATACAAATAAGAAAACTCTTATTGTTTGTTTTAAAGCTGTTAAGAAAATGTTGTTTGCTTTTTTACAACATCCACAAGAGGGACTTACATCAATTGCCTCAGCAATTTGTTCATCAGTAATATTTCTTTTCTTTCTAAATATAATATCAATTAAATATCCTAATCCTATAGCAAATATAAATTTAAGTCCTAATAATAACCCTAAAGTAGAAAATTCTCTATTAGCTATCAATATGAACATTGCTTCATCAGAAGTTGAAATAAATACAGCAAATAATGTACCGATTGTTAATACTTTTTTAGAATATAATAGTGCCATTGTAGAAGAGAATCCACATTGTGGAATTAATCCAACAGAAGCTCCTAATAATGGTCCGAACTTATCTTGTTTTTTAATCATATTATTTAATTTTTCTTGATGTTTACTTTGGAAGTATTCAACAAGTAGATAACTAATATAGAAAAATGGTATTAAAATTAATGTACCTAAAAATGTACCTAAAATTAATCCTGGAATATCTTCAGCTGCACATGATGGGCAACACCATAAGATAGTATTCATTTTAAAACCTCCTTGCAATTCATTTGCATTATACTATATTTATAGAATTAAAACAAGTTGTATAATAGAAAATCGCAAAGATATACCATTTTTTAGATTTAATGATATACTTTTATTTGAAATACAATGCAAATGATTTGCATTATATTATGGTTACGTGCATTTCAATATTTATATTTTTTATAAAAAAAACCATAAGTATTTCCAATATGATTTGGACTTACTTATGGTTAAAAATTTTATTTTATTGGAGTTGTATTCTTTGCATCTTCAAAACTACTTTTAGAAATATGACAATAACCTGTTGGGTTCTTTTCTAAATAATCTTGATGATACTCCTCAGCATCAACATATCCTTTTAATTCTTCAATTTCAATAGCAACTTTAATATTTAATGTATTTTCTAAATTACTAATTGATTTGTTTATAATTTCTAAATCAGAAGTAGAAGTATAATAAATACCTGTACGATATTGCGTCCCAACATCCTCTCCTTGTTTATTAACACTTGTTGGATCAATTACTTTATAATACATTTCTAATAAAAACTCTAACCCTACAATTTCTTCGTTGTATTCGATGTATACAGCTTCTGCATGATTTGTTTCTTTAATTGTTTTATATGATGCATCTAATGAATTACCATTAGCGTAACCTACACTTGTTAATGTTACACCTTTAATTTGTTTGAAGTATTCTTCAACACCCCAAAAACATCCACCTGCTAAATATATATTTTTCATAATAATCCTCCATATCTTATTTAATTATAAAAGTTATTAGATATATAATCAAGTTATTATTTACGCAAAATATTAGTATTATAACTGGACATAGTGTAAAATGTATTTATAGAAGAGGTGTATTATGAATAATATTAGTTTTAGATTTGCTGTAGAAAATGATTGTGATTTAATATTAGACTTTATAACTAAACTAGCTATTTATGAAAAGTTAGAAGATGAAGTAGTGGCAACAAGTGAATTATTAAAAGATTCAATTTTTAATAAAAAGAAAGCTGAAGTATTATTTTTATTAGAAAATGGTAAAGAAGTAGGGTTTGCATTGTTTTTTTCTAGTTTTTCAACTTTCTTAGGAAAACCTGGAATATTCCTAGAAGATTTATTTGTATTAGAAGAATATAGAAATAAAGGTTATGGAAAAGCATTATTATTAAAAATGAAAGAAATAGCAATTCAAAGAGATTGTGGTAGATTAGAATGGAATTGTTTAGATTGGAATAAACCTAGTATTGATTTCTATTTAAGTATGGATGCAATACAAATGCATGGTTGGACTGGGTTTAGAATTGATAAAGAAAAACTAAAATAAAAAAAGGTTATAGTAATTTTGAAATGATATTCCAAAAGTTGATAAGATAATAATTAGAATATAAATTTTTATAAAATCAAACGTATCCTTTTCTTGAGACAAAGTCACTGCTGGGAAGTTTCCGTTATAATTGTCATAAGTTTTAATAAATCTAATGTTTTTTTTCATTAGGATGTGTATCTAAAAAATAAGAGCAAAACTATCTATCATTATTGATATATAGTTTTTTTGCATTCTTCTAATATATTTAATTTGATCGTAAATTTAATGTATTATTACTAATAAAAATATTTTTAATAATATACCCTATAAGGTATAAAATAGTTTAAAAACATTGACATTATACCTTATAGGGTATATTATAATAGTGAGGTGATACTGTGAATAAAGTTTCTGAGTTTATAAAAATAAATAGAAAAAAGTCTAAAATGACACAAGAGGAGTTTGCATTAAGAAGTGGATTAGGTCTTAGATTTATAAGAGAATTAGAACAAGGTAAGGTAACATTAAGAATGGATAAGGTGAATATTGCTTTATCAATGTTTTCATATGAATTAGTACCTGGAAGAAAGGAAGATATAAATGGAAATACTTAAAAGCGCTAATGTATTTGTAGAGGATATTTATTGTGGTATTTTAAATCAAACAGATGA
Organism: bacterium; assembly: GCA_044432745.1. GTDB lineage: Bacteria > Bacillota_I > Bacilli_A > RF39 > UBA660 > CAKOSP01. The sequence continues at coordinate 5,161 of JAWXUH010000016.1, read as the reverse complement.
AGGGTATTCATTTGAATATGATGTTGAATATATTGAAAAAAATAAAAAATCAATTTCTTTAACAATGCCATTATCTAATAAATTGTATGAGTCAAAAATATTATTTCCTTTTTTTGATGGACTGATTCCTGAAGGATGGTTACTACAAAAGGTGGTACAAAAATGGAAATTAGATCATAAAGATAGATTCAGTATTTTGCTTGTATCTTCAAAGGATTCTATAGGGAATGTAACTGTGGAGGAAAGAAAATGAATTGTCTACATTGTAATAAAAAACTTCTTGAAAATGAAATAGATTGGCATAAAAAATGTATTAAAAAGTTTTTTAGTACAACTAAAATACCATCTATTTCATTAAATGATGAAGAACTAAACAAATATATTATTAATAATATAAATAATTATATCACTGTACCTGGTGTGCAAAAGAAAATGTCTTTAACATTAAATGTTGAATCAAATAAATTAACATTAGTAAACTTCCCAACAAGATATATTTTGAAACCGCAAACTGAAGAGTTTGAGTATTTGCCAGAAGCAGAACATTTAGTTATGTCTTTAGCAAATATATCAAACTTGATTACTGTAGATCATGCTTTAATTAGAATAGGGAATGAATATGCATATATTACTAAACGAATAGATCGTGATTTCAAAGGTAATAAACTTGTAAAACTTGCTATGGAAGATTTTTGTCAATTAGATCTAAGATTAACTGAAGATAAATATTTAGGGTCTTATGAAAGATGTATTAAAATAATTGAAAAATATTCGTCTCAGTCAAAGTTAGATATTGTTGAACTTTTTATGAGGATTATTTTTTCTTTCATTGTTGGGAATTCAGATATGCATTTGAAAAATTTTTCTATTATTGAAGATTATGAAACTAAAGGATATTATCTTTGTCCTTCGTATGATATTTTACCTGTAAATATTATTTTAAAATCTGATTTAGAGCAAACAGCTTTAACATTAAATGGTATAAAGAAAAATATTACCAAAAAAGATTTAGTGGTTTTTGGTAGAAAATGTGAGCTGACTGATAATACAATTAATAAAATATTTAAGAAATTTATTGGATTAGAAACTGAGTATATTAATTTAATAAATGAATCGTATATAAGTGATTTGATGAAAATAAAATTAATTAATTTGATAAATGAGCGAATCAAAATAATAAGTTAATTTTAATTAACAAAGGAGTGATAGGTTATGGGTACTATATATAGAAATGATGTAATAGTTGAAAATTTCTTTTTTTATTTAAATAACAGTGATTTTTCACAAAAGCAATATGAAGAAGAACAAGGATTGCCAAAAGGCACACTATCTAAATGGAAGAATAAAACAGTAAATATCACAGTAGAACAATTACATAATGCTGCATGTTTTTTCGGTATAACAATTAATGATTTAATTTATGATAAAGCTGAAAAGGATAATATATTAACATTGACAGATGATAAAAGTACTGCTTATTTAATACATAAGGTTGAAAAAGTTAAATTTTTCACACATTCTATAAAAAATTGGTGGAAAAATATTATATATATTATTTGCATTTTTATTATTTTATTAATATTTTTCGTTAGCATTGGAGAATATGCCGTTTCTTTTGCTTTCCCTTTTTTTATTTCACAATTTTTCTTGAAAAAGCCATATATCAATAGTAAAAATATTTCATATACTATAAATCATTTAGATAAAATTAATTTTCAAATCGATGAAGAGGAAGATAAACACTATATATTTAAAATTTGTTCCAAAATTACTAATATTCTTTTACTTGTTACTATAGGCGTATTATTGTTTAATGTTTTAATCGATTTGTATGGACAGTTTTCAAATGCTGTTGAAGTTGACAGTAATTTATTGATGTTAGTAATTATAACTTTGTTAGTATGTACACATCTTGTATTTTTGAAAATTGATTCACCTATATTAAAACACTATGATAAAATTTACAATGAAAAGACAGATAAATATACACAAAAACTATGTACTTTAATTGGAAATATATTTTTAATCTTATTAACTGTGTTTATATCATTTTACATTTTTAATTTACATTTAGTTGCAATCGCACTTATAATTTTCATATTTGATGCAATTGATTTTTATGTTACAAAACAAAAGATGCTTGAATATAAAGTTGTATATCACGCGTATGGTGCAAAAGGGGTGAATCTATTTCCATGGGATTAATTCAAAAAAAAATGAGATGTAACCGCAATAGTACAATAGTAACTAATTTCTTTTATTATTTAAATACGCTTGATATAAGTCAAGTGAAATACGAATTAGATAACAATTTACCGAAAGGAATAGTATCTAAATGGAAATCAAATAAAGTTTCTATAGGTATTGAGCAGATTTATCAAGCAGCAAAATACTTTAGTGTAACACCTAATGATATATTTTACTCAAATGAAGAAAAACTTCAAATTTCTATTTTGAATCGTGATGAGTATGAGGCGATAGAAGTAGAAAAAATACAAGAAGTAAAAGTAGTATTTCCTACAATTAAAAAAGCATATATCCAAATTATAGTGTTTAGCATTATAAGTGTTATTTTATTCTTTTCAAGTTTTCTTTCCCCATTTTTCATATTTTATCCAATATTTGTACCATTTTTAGCGTCTTCTTGCAGTGCCTCTATTTATATATTTTCCCCAAAAAGATCATTTAGTATACATTACCTCGATAATATCAGATTTATAATGAAAAATACTAATAACAATTATTATTTAGTTCTTAGATTTATGAAATTTATTACGATATTACTGTTCTTAACTGTAATAATTTTGAATATATTTTATTCCTCTATTTATAAAAATAATGATGATTTATCTTATAAATTTTTTATGGTGTATTCGGTAACGTCTTTATTCTATTTTGGTTACAGTATTTTTTCATTTTTAAAAGTTCCGAAACAATTTAATAAAATGTATGATGAGCATTCTGATCCATTTAAAAGAACATTATATTTTGTTTGCATTAATAGTATTAATTTTTCTTTCACATTGATGTTCTTCATCATAAATAACGGTCCATTATTACTTGTTTTTTCAACAATTATCTTATTGTTAAGTGTAGTTGAATTGATATTAATTGGAAAGAAGATGTTATCTTACAGATATATGTGTGAAAAGCAAAATGGAGATGTTGTTGAACTATATCCTAATTAGAAAAATTTGAATATAAGTAATAGTAAAGTTGCATTATTTGCAACTTTACTTTTTTTTACATTTTTTTATGCTAACATTAGTTTGAGGGGTGATTGTTATGGAAGAAGAAAGAAAAAAAATGATTTTATTTTTTATTGTGTTATGTGTGACAATGTTTTGTATATTATTTGTGATTTAGTATTTTTAGTAAGTAGCTGTTTTTACATTGTTAAAGTGAATAATACTTTTTAAGTGTAATAAGTAGATGTGTAATTTCACTTGATAAATTTGAATTAGTTGATTTTCATACTGTTAAAATTTAAAATAGCATAACAACAAGATTTTTGGAAGGAGTGATTTGAATGAAACTACTAATAATACATGTAATTAAACTAATAAGCATTGTAGTTGTAACAATAGTTTGTTTATCTTTTGGTTTTTTATTTTTTGATATGCACTTGGAAAAAGTAAGTGAAGACTACAAACAGTATAATGTAATAAGTACAGTTATTTCTGTTACACAAGAAGGATTTAGCGAAGGTGTTTATTACTATAAGGTAGAGTATATGTTTACACGTGATAATGAGAATCATATTATAAGCGAATTAGTAAAAGAAAAAACTACCTATTTACCAAGAGAAATTGGTGAAGAGGTTGAATTTTATGTTTTAGAAGATAACTACACAATAAAAAAAGACTTTTTTACATTTTATAAAGTTATTTCAATTGTTTTTATAGCATTAGGTTTATTAGGTTTTTTTGGTGGTGGGATAGTTGTAATCATAGGTATATTTGATATTCTTAAATTCATCAAATGTAAAATAGTAAATGAAGAAATAGAAGAAGATTTCTTCAAATTTAAATAAAAGGAGAAAAGAAAAATGACATTATTAATAGGAATGATTATATTAACAATTTTAACAGCAGGAGTAATAGTTGTAGCTGATGACTATTTAAATGAGTCTTACAAATCACAAGGGAAGAGAAATAAGAAAGCGGGAGTCATTAAATATACGCCAGTATCATTAATTTGGTTGTTGTTTATATTATTTGGGTGCTTTGCTACGATAGGAGCAAATGAAGTTGGTGTTGTATTTAATTCAATGAATGGAGGTATTCAAGACGAAACGCTTCCTGAAGGGTTTCAAACAAAATCAATTTTTTCAAAAGTGACAAAAATTAGTACAGCAAATAGAAGTATAGAATTAGAAACCACAGGGCAAACAAAAGATAGTATTTATGCAACTTTTGAACTAACAATAGTTTATAAAATTGATACTGTAGATGCTGGGAAGTTTTACAAAGTATCCTCATCAAATGATATTAGTTCAAGTCAAATCAATTCAATTGTTAAAGAAAGTTTACAATATGCTACAACACAAGTTGATATTTATAGTGTTATGGGTAGTGAATTAGAAACAGTTAGATATTCATTTGAAGATACATTAAGAGAAAGATTATATGAAAGATATTTTGTTACATTAGTAAGTGCATCATTTGATGATATAGATGCAGGTAGTGAAATAGAATCAGTCATAAAACAAAAGGCAGAAGCTCTCCAACAAATTGAAATAGCAAATGCTAATGCTGAGGCTGCTTTAATTGCAGCAAATGCAGAAGCTGCAGTTAAAATGATTGAATTAGAAAATCAACTTGCTATGGCGGAAGCTAGTGCTAATAATGATATTTTATTAGCAGAAATACAAAAAGAAATTGCCGTACTAGAAGCACAGATAATTAAAATTGAAGCAGATGCTGATGCTTACAAAACAGAAGCGGAAAAAACTGCATTAGCAAATTCTATAAAAGCGTTATATGATTTACATAATACTTTTGATAATGATGGATTACTTATCAAAGAAAATGTAACATATCAAGAATGTTATGATATGATTGTTACATCTATGTTTTATGATTCATGGAATGGAGAATTACCGTTGTATGTTAGCGATGGATCTCTAAGTTTATTATTACCTATCGAATAAATAAAAAAA
>JAWXUH010000015.1:0-15144 GCA_044432745.1 bacterium | reverse complement strand
CAGTTGCGTTAATTAGAACTTTAGCAATAAAGCCAGACATACTACTTTTAGATGAACCTTTTTCAGCCCTAGATTATCAAACTAGACTTACTGTAGCTGATGATGTACATAAAATAATTAAAGAAGAAAATAAAACTGTAGTTATGATTACTCATGACATAGCAGAGGGTATTAGTTTATCTGATAGAATAATCATATTATCTAGTAGACCTTCCACTGTTAAAGATATCGTAAGTTTAAATTTCGATAAAGAAAAAACTCCTACGCAACGTAGAAGTGATTCTAAATTCAGTGAATATTACGAACATATATGGAAAATGATTGATATAACTTAGTTTTTATCTCTTTTTTTCATTAATTACACATTTAATGTATTCAAGCACTTCACATTAACCATTTAAATTTCGTAGTTTTTTATTTGTTTTAGTTTAATAATAACATCAAAATTTAAACATATTAGAAATTAATATTATTTTATTATTCCTAATTTTCGCGCTTCTTTCAAAATATCATCATCAGATAAACTTTCTATTTTAATTAATTCTGTTTGTGCTATTTCATTAAATGGTAGAGCTGTTCCATAATAATTTATAAGTTTATTTCTTATCTCTTCTATATCGTCTATTTCCATGTTTAATCATCCTTTATTTAACAGCTACATTATAAATCAGATAAGCCGTTGGTTTCTCTATTTTTTAATTCTAATACTTTCAGATAAACTTTTGCTGTTACCAAAGAATCTGATAATGCTCTATGAGCTGATTCGTTAATTATTCCTAATGACTCACAAACACTACCTAATTTACAATTTTCTGAATTTATTAGACTGTTATTTTCCTTAACAAAATCTAAAACATCAAAATATTTGTTCGTAATTATCCTATTACTTAATCTACCTGCTCTAATTAAAAAACCATTATCAAATGCTTTACAATTATAACCTATTAATATATCATCTCCTAACCAATTAGCAAAGTCGTTGAATACATCCCAAATATCTCTAGAATTAGCAACCATATCATTAGTAATACCTGTTAATTGTGTTATATTTTTAGATATAGATTTCTTATATGGATACACTAATTCTGTAAAAATAAATTTTTCTTCTTCAGAAATAACACCATCAATTACTCTTATAGCAGATAATTCAATTATACTATCAATATTTCTACTAAAACCAGTAGTCTCAAGATCAAATGCTACAAATGTTTTAAAACCTGCATTTGTAACTTCTTCTAATAGAGGGTAATTTTCTATAGATATTACATCAAGCGGTCTTTTTCTAGAAATCTTACTTACTTTTTTAATCGGAATTTCGTATTCTATGTTTAAATAGTCCATTATTTTTTTATAATTTTTTCTATTAACTTCGTTTCCTGGAGAATAAGGCCTAATTTTTTTCTTTTCTAACTCTAGAAATTGTTCTTCAATCAATTGTTTATAATTTTCATTATCACATTCACCCATAGCGTATTTTAAAATAAGTTCTGCTTCATTACACCTTCTTGTTATTATATAAAATGATGCTACCAAATATTTTGTTTTATACGTACAATATCTACTATCTAATAGTTGATTAACAATTTCTTCCGATCTCATATAGTCATATAATTTATAACTAATATCAAACACTGCCTCTTTAATCTCAAATTTTTCTTCTTCTGAAAATAGATTTGAATTCAATATTTTTTCATAATTGTTTAGTAAAAATTTTCCTCTTTTCTCGATAACTATATTATTTATATCAAAATCACTTTTTATATATAAATATTCTTTTGTTGGTGTTGGTATATTATATAATTTTTCAAAAATATTTAATATTTTTTCTTCTTCACTAAGAAACTCATCTTTTCTTATTTCTTGAATATTTCTTATCTCATTTTTATAATTCATTTTTTCTCTCTTTCTAAAACATAATCATAGTTAATATGTCTTTATATAATAATTATTATACTACTCAAGCATACATTATTCTAGTTTTTAATGTTACTTGTAGAAATTAATTAGCAAAAACATTTCTCATTCAAAACATAATTCAATTTAAAATCTTTAATGATGAGCAATTCTGATAACTATTCAACATTAGTTTTTCTATCGATTATAAAAAAACTTCTAATATTTTAGAAGTTTTTTGTTATAACAATACTAATTTAGAACCGTTTTTCAAATTCGAACTATGTATAAAAGTGTTGAAAGGTAACTTGTCACCGTTTTCATCATATAAAAAATTATTTTTTTCTACGTATATTTCATCACTAAGATCATATAATCCTTTATTCAATAAATCTACAATTTGACCAACTTTTAAATTAATTGGAAAATTAACATTGTAAATAGAATTCAAAGCTGGAATATGAAGTTCTATCAAAATTTTACTATCATTCATAATCATTCTCCACTACATGTTTCACAACTGTATAATTCTTATTATTTATAAAGTAAGACATACAGTCAGATGGTATTGTTGTATCTTTTCTATCTATTTTAGACATAACAAATGTTGATTGCATCAAAATATCAGTACCTAGCCATATACCATTTGTTTTCTTATATACATTCTCTATAAATTTTTTCGATAATATTGATGTCATTTTACTAGCACTGTCAATGAAGATACATCTAATATTACTTACAGCAGGAATATTATTAATACAGCTTTCAAGTGTTTTTAATAACTTATCGTCAATTTCTATTTCTTGACTCATTCCTACAAAAATTATATATTTAAATTCGTTTATATTAGATTTATAGAAATTAACAAATTGGTTTACAAAATCAATTGTTGATATTTCAACGTTATTTCTTTCTATTTTTACTATTCTATTTATATCAAAAACTAAAATTTTATTCTCAGAAATATTACTTAATGAAGTAATTAATGCGTTTATAAAACTTATTTTTTCTTGATCTATAACTTTGTAGGTAATTGGTAATACAATACTTTTATTAAAATCATAAAATTGAATTTTTCTATTCTTTAAATCAAAACCTACTGGTATATTTTCATTACTGTAAAATATTTCATTGAACACGTCTAATTTAACTAAATTCGGTATTGAATGTATATTTCTTGCTTTATTAGTAAATTTTTCATTAACTAAATTACAAACGCTTTGCACGTAGTCATAATCATCACCTTCAGTTATCAAAGCAGTTTGAAATTCATAACTTTCATCCTCTATTTTAACAAGACCTCTACCAATATTTTTCTTATGAGTTAAACTTCTATCACAACCTAAAAACATTTTATAATCCATATCGTTTGTTAATTGTAAAGCTATTAATTTTTGAAAATATTGTCCAAGTCTGTTTTTAACAGAATTAATCGATATATAAGAAATGATAACATTAATTCCTAGTTTTTGACCTTCTCTTGCTATCGATTGTATGTAATTGTCATATTCTGAAAAGGTTTCTTTATAAACTTCATACCCGTGAATAATCAATGTAATAAATGGAAGTTTTCTTTCATTTTTTCTAATGTAATCATTATAATTTCCACCAGAATTTATAAATAGCACTTTTCTTTCTTCTATAACGTCAACAAGTTGTATTAATAAATCTTCTAATTTATCTTTATCTTCAGAAGTCAATACACAACCAACTTGTGGATATTTTTCGAATTTTTTCAAAATTTGAGAAGAGCAATCTATTATATATAAATTTGATTCTGCTGGAGAATATGTTGTACAAATAGAATATATTAAAGTTGATAATAATTTGTCTTTACCACTTCCACTTTGACCACATAAAGTTATGTTTCCTTCTTCATTGAAATTAATTGTCAAAAGAGATTGTTCTTGTTTTTTTGGAATATCATATTCACCAATTATAGGATTTATTACGTAATTTTCTTTAACATAAGAGTATTTTTCATATAAATCCTTTATATATATTTTATCTGGAATAGAATCTAACCATAAATTTTTAACAGTTATATTTTCACTTTTTCCTAACTCAGAAATATAATGAACTAAATTTGTTAACTGATCCTTATTATCATTAAAATTATCAAGTTCTGTTGGAGCATCAATTTTTAAAGTTTTTATTGGAGCACCAACATTATTCATAAACACAAGAGATTTATCTATTTTTTGTATCATTTTATCAGACGGTATATATTTTGCACCTGTCCAACCAGATTGTCCTATTTCGAAATATTCGTCATATCCAACCTGTAAATAAAATCTACCTGTTTCTTTTATACTTGCTGCCTCTGGTCTTTTTAACATTTCCATACTATCAGACTTATTTTGAACTTTTAAACAAACTTTAAATTTAGAATTACTCCAAATTTGATCATTAACTACACCACTTGGTTTTTGAGTTGCAAGTATTAAATGTACACCTAGCGATCTACCAATTCTAGCTATACTTATTATCTCATTCATAAATTCTGGTCTTTGACTTTTTAATTCTGCAAACTCATCACTTACAATAAATAAATGAGACATAGGTTCTTCAACAAGTCCATCTCTATAGAATCTTTGATATTTATATATGTCTACTGTACTCTCATTTAATTTTTCACGACAAGTATTAAAAACTATCTGTCTTCTTTTAACTTCACTTCGAATAGAAACCAAAGTTCTATTCATTTCTGAAATATCTAAATTTGTTATTGTTCCTACTAAATGAGGTAATCTTGTTTTTGTTTCTTTATTCTCAAAAGCTCCTGCTAGTCCACCACCCTTGTAATCAATCAATACAAACTGAACTTCATAAGGATGGTACTCAAGTGCCATAGATAATATATATGTTATTATAAATTCAGATTTACCACTACCTGTTGAACCTGCTATTAGACCATGAGGACCGTGATTTTTTTCATGTAAATTTAATTTAAATTTATCACCATTTTTATGAACACCTATTATTGCACTTAAAGAATTAACTGGATCATTATTCTTCCATCTACCCTGGATATTTAATTGTTCTATTTTAGAAACATCGTGCATATTTAAAAAAGTTAATGATGAAGGTAACTGCAAATCTTCACTTTTAAAAGCAGTAGGAATAGATGATAATAATCTTGCACAAATTTTGAAATTATCATATTCTTTATCTTCAAGCAAGAACGAAAAATGATCATCTGAATTTATAAGTGAATTTAATAAAATTCCAGAATCTTCTCCTAGTTCAATAAAGTTATTACAATCCGCTGGTACGTTTTTCATAGTTTCATCGATTATTACTATAGAAAAAATAGAATTTTCTTTATTTTTTGATTTAATAACATAATTTAACAAAGGATCATTTTTATATTTGTGATAATCATCAACAAATATCAAATAATATGGACCATCTTTAATCTCTTGTTTTTTTGTAAATTTTGGAAAATCTTTATTAGAATTTTCTTTTTTTATATCTTCAACAAAATTATTATATACATCATTTGCATGTTCATCGTTATCAACAAAAAATCTTAGGTTTTTTTGGTCATTAAAAATATGAGGAACAGTTTTCAAGTAATTCCACTTATATTCATTCTCACTATTGGTATAAACGAGTATTTTTAAATCTAAAGGACTATGTGTTGTAGTTAATTGAGATATTATCTGATTTATAAAATTATCTTTTGTAGATGCTTCTGATATAATAGCTGTTAACTTACTATCTCTCAATGAGTACATTATAGGTACGTTGTTTACTTTTAAATATTTTTCTTTTAATTCATAAACTTTTTCTAATAACTCATCTTTTTCAACAGTAAAACGCCTTTCTGGAGCATCAATCTCTAGCTTACTTGATATTTCACCAAGACCTAAACGTATATTTAAAAAATCATCATCTTTAGTTCTCTTAGACCAAAACGATTTTCTTTTATTAACTATTGTATCGTAAGCTTGAATTGCTGATATATTTTCATTTAATAATATTTGTTTTTGTTCATTTATTGCGTTTAAAATTATTCTTTCTCTATCATTTAAATATTCTGTATATGTTCTGATTCTTTTTTCTAAATAACTTTGTTCATTCTTTTTTTTGTATTGATTTATCACTAATGGAGCAATTAAACTACCTACTAACATACCTAAACATAAAACTATATTAGCAATATGTTCCGACCACGGATCTCCATTTACAAACACACCTACATAAATGTTATAACCTCTTATAAATGAATATGTAACCATTGTTACTCTTGTTAAAGAATTTACCCACCCTGGTATATTTTCTTTATCAGAAACTTCAGGTGGTGGATCAATAACTATTTTTTTTATCTCAATAACTTCTCTTAATCTTGGAACATGATAAAATAATTCACTTTCAGAGTATACTTTAGAAAGATTTGATTCTTCTAAAATGTATTCTCTAGAATCGGTATTTTCAAACACTTTTAAGTTCTGTAATTTAACTAAATTATCGTTATATGTTTTTATAGCAAAAAATTTATTCATACAAATAATTTCAATACCATTTATAAATAATATATCACCTGTAAATATTTTTGATGTTTTTAATAATCTACCATTGCAAAATATTTTATTATCACATTCAAAATAGTAATTGTTTTTTTCAACTCCAATTTTAACTTTAAAAACCTTATTTGAATCTAACAATATATTGTTATCTGATTCATTACCTATAAGTAAAGTATTAGAAGAATCATTTGTAAAATAAGTATAATTTTTATTTTGAAAAAACACATACATTTCGTATATATCATCACTTCCAGTTATTCTAAAATTCAAAAAACTTTCATTTAAAAGATTTACTTCTTCTCTATAGCCATTTGAATCTAAAAAAGTAATTAGATCGTTTGATATTACATGAATGACATTGTCTTTTTTTTCAAAAGTTAAGTATTTATTAACGTCATTGTTGTCGCAAAATGTTATTGTATATGTTTCTGATATAAAATCTGGAATATTTAAATTTTGCAGCTTATTCTCTCCAACAATTATTACTTTCATTTATAACACCTAACTATTTTATACCTTTCTAGTTTTATATTCCTATATATATAGTATAATATTTTTAATAAAAAATCTATTTTTTTTATGATATTTATTTTTTATTCACGCTATTTAGTATTTTTTTAGCATAAATAATCTTTTTTGTTAAATTTTATTTTAATGGAAAAACAACATTTTTATATTTACAGAAAGAAAAAACATTAATTAAAATTAATGTTTTTTTATTAATGATACAATTTTATCAAGAACTTCATCTTTAGTTAAATTAGTATCATCTATAACAACAGCATCATCTGCTTTAATAAGCGGAGATGTTTCTCTAGTCATATCTCTATAATCTCTTTGTTTAATATCTTCTCTTACTTCATCAAGAGTCTTAGTCATACCTTTTTCAATTAGTTCTTCATGTCTTCTTTGAGCTCTTGTTGAAATATCGGCATCTAAATATATTTTAAGATCAGCATCAGGAAGTACAACTGAACCAATATCTCTACCGTCCATAATAACATCATTACTTTTTGCAAGAGTTCTTTGTAAATTTAACAATTTTTCTCTTACTTCAGGTATTGGAGCAATAATTGAAGCTATCTCTCCTATTTCTTCTCTTCTAAGTTTATCAGTTACGTCTTGTTCATTAACAAAAATATGTTGTACACCATCTTTATATTTTATATCTATAAATATTTTATCTAATTCTTTTATTACATCAGCTTCGCAATTATATTGAATATTTTGTTCACATAAATAAACTGATATTGCCCTATACATAGAACCTGTTTCTACATATATATAATCAAGTCTCTTAGCTAGCAACTTAGCCGTAGTACTTTTACCAGCACTTGCTGGTCCATCTATCGCAATATTATAACTCATATTTTTTACCTCTTTCATATTTTATTATAAACCAATAAAAAAAATATATCTAGTATTTTATTTAAAATTACAGATATATTTTATATTTAATTATTTAAAAAATTATTAGCATTGTTATACAAAATATTTTCAATAAAAGATTCATCGTATGATTTACTTAATAAATCTATTGTATTTTTCTTTGTAGTTGACAAATCAAATAAAAATTTATTTGAAGTATACTTATCTCCTAAAAGAATCATATTGTCAGTGCTAATAAATATTTTATCTAGATTTATACCTAAATCTATTAAGTGTTGAATATGTAATACAAAATAATCTTCTAAAAAAACGGAATCTTTATTTTCATATTCTTCGTAAATAAATAAATTATACATTACTAATCCAAAATATCCGCCTACATTATTTAATTTTAATATTTGATAATCTTTAAGATTTCTTTTGTGATTACAAAGTTCATAAATATTGCTATGGCTAACCATTGCTTTAAAATCAACATTGTTGTTTTTTTCATTTTCTAAAAATTTAATAGTATCATCAAATGTAATTTCATTCATATGACTCATGTCAATTATAATTCCAAGCTCGATACATCTTCTTAAAAGATCTTTACCTAAATTAGTTAACCCACTAACACCTTTTGAACCACCACCAAAGTGATTGTCATTATTCCATACAGGTAAGATACTTCTTACACCTAACTCATAAAGCTTATTTATTTCATCTATTTCATTTACATAATCTAAACCTTCAATACTGTAATAAAACGTAGGTTCTCTATCTAGTGTACTTACAAATTCATCTAAGTAAACAATACTTTGTTTTAACATCTCTAAAACAGAAAAAGAACTATCAATTGAGATATCAAGTTCTTCAAACATTTCGCTTTTAGACATAAAATATAAATTTATTATTCCACCATCAATAGTTTTATAAACTTCTTTTAATTTAGAATAAATTTCATCTTTTTTATCTATTGCAGCATTATTAGCATAGTATAACAAAGTTAATAAATCAAAATGCATATCTAACATATTAAACTCCTTTTCTACATTTAGCTCCTATAAACGATAATATAATTACTAACAGTAAAATTATAAATGAAAATAAAGTAAAGTATGCAATACTAGTTTCTTTTGAAACAATTACAAAAGAAAGATAGAATGGCAAATATTCAAATATTATCGATTTTAAACTTACCTTCTCTATACTATTTTCGTAAAATGAAAATATATAATATGAAGATAAATAATATATACATATTGTAAGCATAATCATAAATGGAGCTAGACATAATAATATATATTCATAATTATTAGAAGTACCACCAGTTATGAAATAAATAACACATAAACCTAAACAAAGTAACACTGTTGATGGTATATTTCTTTTTATTAAAAATACTGATCTAACTTTATACATGTTAAATGATACGTTCTTAGTATTAAAAAAGTTATGTGATTCCATAAATACATCACCTTTAGTATATAAATTTTTTAAAATTCCTCTACTATTATTTAACCAAACTAATACAAGAACAAAAAATGGCATACCACCTTTTATATTGGCATTCAATACTTCAGTAGCTTTTGAATGATTTACAGACAAGAAACCACTTATAAGTAAAAATATAAATACTATTATAAATGATAAATTTATTCCTTTAGGTAAACAAGCTTTATATCTTTTTTCAAATATATTCATGTAGTTAACATAAGGATTTTTAGTTTTATTAATATTTAAATTAACCATATCATTTGTATATAAATTTCTTTCATAGTTTTTAAGTTGAATATTTTTACGTTTAAAGTTATCGTACTCAAATTGATAAACTTTATCAAATGACTTAAATCTAAATATCAAATAAAATATCAATGAATTTGTTAATGTAAATAATATAATTAAAAATACACTAAATTGAGTTGATATTGCTACGCCCATACAACATGCACTATAACCTAAAACAAAGAACAAAATTGAACAAAACATTTTAATTAAATTTGTTTTACGAAATAATAAATTAATATAAATTGTAATTGTTTTCATCGACATGAAAAAATATGTTAATAAAAAAATTGTTAATACAGAAAAAATTGAATAACTGTATACTATTTTAAGGATCAAAATTGAGAAAAATACTGCAAAATAATTAGTAACTAATTTTATTAAATAATCTGATAAATAAAACTTCCTTTTATTCATCCTAATTAATTCTAGCGCATAATATTTGTCATCATAAAAATCTAAATACGTTGGAAAAGAAAGAAAAATCGATAGCGGTAAAAATATAGATAATATTATAAGAGAATCTACATTAAATATACCTAAGAAATTTAATGGATAAAAAACGAATATCATTAAACCTATAATTTGAAATAATAATTTTGATAATGAACCTACAAATAAAGCATATGGTGCTATTGATGTATTACGTTCATATGGTATTTTATCAAAGAAAACTTTAAATAGTGATCTTTTACCATTATAAAGCGTTAAATTAAATAAACATTTTAATTTTAATTTTAATACAAATAAAACATTTTCCATATTTAATTAATTTCCTTTAAGTGTTTCAAAATTAATTTCTCTGATTTAACTTTTCCTAATTTAACATTATCTATTACTTCAAATTTTCCATCTTTTAATAAAACTATTTCATCACATAAGTCAATTGCTATTTCCATTATATGTGTTGAAACTATAACAAATTTATCTTTCTTAATTCCTAATAACTTTTTCTTCATATTATCTGATATTACTGGATCGAAACTCGTAAGTGGTTCATCTAGTAATAAAATTTTTGGATTGTTAACAAAATTTATTAACATTAAAATTTTATTTTTCATACCATGAGAATACTCTTTTAAAAGTTTATCTCTATCTTCTCTTGCAATATAAAAATCATCCAAATATTCTTCTGTTGTTTTTACATTATCAATTTTTCCTTCATTAACTTCTAAATAAAATTCAACTAATTCTCTAGCTGTTAAAAAGTCTGGTACCATTGGAGTAGATCTAACATAACCAATGATATCTGTACTTATTTTTTTCTTTTGATTATTATCAGAGACATATATTTCGCCTGCTGTTAAAGGTACATCTTTATTTATTAAATCAAAGAATGTTGTTTTACCACTACCATTAACCCCTAGTAATCCATAAATTTTTCCATCTTCAAATTCAAAATCAATTCCTTCTAGAACTTTTTTCTGACCATAATTTTTTTTGACATTTTCTATAATTAATTTCATAAATACCTCTTCATATGAAAGTATATCATAATTTTTTACACTAATACAACCAAAAAAAGACAATATTGTAAAATTTAAATATCGAATTACAAATTATTTAATTTTAGAAATAGAATCTTTCATTCTTTTATAAAGCGGAGGAAAGAATACTTTACAATTAATAAAGTTGTTCATAGATGCACTAGTATTACCACACATATCTGCATAATTAATACATAAAACATCACATTTTTTTTCTCCATTTGGTATAACCTTAATCACAAAAGTATTAATTGCTCTTTCGTTTAAACCTTCTTTTAGTTTTTTTCCACTATATTTACTTCCACCTGGCATAGAGTCATGTAATATTGATTTAGAAGCAAAAATTCTCACTTTAGGATTAATTGCATTAAGTACAACGAAATCACTTGGTGGAAGAACTTTAAGTTCTGTTGTAGCAAGCGCTGCTTCTAACCTAGCACCTTCTTCCCACTCGTATACTTCTAAAGGTTCTTTTTTATGATCATTAGGATCACTTACTGGATCAATAATTGCATATCCTTCTGGAGATGTCATATATTCAAATAAAGTATCTGCAGATATATTTAAAGTTGCTTTTGCTCTAGTAACTAAAACTCCAGATTTTTCAAATATTCCTGATACTTCTTTAGATTCAACTAAAATTCCTTTTTTGTTATATTCTTCTTTCCATCCACTAGATGCAAACATTCTGTTAGCTTCACCAAACATCTTATTAGCAAAAGCTGGAGCATCAGTTATTTCCTGCTCTCCTATTAAATATTCTTTACCAACACTATTTTCTATTCTTTTTCTTGAATATTCAGTTAATGTTCTATTAACCTCTACTTCGTACTTCTTATCGTTTTCAAAATAAGGCCAAATTGTTTTTTCAAAAACTTCTAAAACTTCAGGATTCCATTTTTTAAGTTCTTCTCTTGTATAATCTTTTTTTATAGGAACAAAATATTCTGGTTTAATTTTATCAAATTTTCTCTCTTGTTTATCCGTTAAATAAACAGTATGAAATAAAACAGAATTATTCAAAGATGAATGTCCTAGTTTACAAATTGGACCTCCTGCTAAGTTTGATGCATCAAATATCCAGTATTCATGACCAGAAGTTAAATCTGTATGTTCAGATTCAACAACAACTCCTGCTAAAATATAACCTGGTGAATATTTTTCTGTAGATTGCATACATGAAATCGTATAAAGTAATGACTTATCAGGCATTTCGTAAACATCAACTGCTTTGAAATCTTCATTTCTAATTCTTACAATAGAATTATTACATTTAATAGATTCATCTTCTACTAATTTTTCTAATGATACTCTTCTATTATCTACATCACTATATGCTTTAAATATACGTTTAGGAAGTGTATCTTTTTTAAATCCTTTGAACATTACAAATAAATCTTGTTTATTATAATTTTCAAGTTGTCTTCCCATGTATGTATACATATATGGTCCCCAACAAAATTTTTCATTTCTTATATACATTGATTTTACATTTGATTTTTTTGAAAGATCAATAGTATGTTTACCAACACTTGACAAATCGAGAACTGGTAATGTTCCATAACCAACCATATTTTCAGGAAATCTTTTTCCGTTTAAATCCTTATCAAAACTACGTATAATCTCAGCTGTATTAGTAGCTGGAGTGTGTAACATATACATTGTTATAACATCATTTGGATTGTCATATTCTGCAACTAGATGTATGCATGCTTCATCTATTTCAAATTTTCTTGCATTTACACTTTTTATATTTTCTTTTAAATCTCTTCTATCTATAATATAAGTAATAGTTTTCTTATTTGGAAGAGGTGCATTTTTCCAAGAAGATAAAATTTCAGCACCTGTTACAAAGGCAGAATCTGCTAATATTATATAATCTTTAGTAAAAACAAGTTCATGAATACTTTGTTTAACAAGTATATCATCTCCATTTTCATCAAGTACAGACCATTTTTCTAAGTCATTTACTCCATCCCATCTCATTAAATAACAAGGATGTGATTTATCTGCTTGCTCACCTTGATAATTAACTAAAAAAACTTCATTAGTAACTACATCATTATAAATAACGTGAGAATTACTATAACCGGCAAATAAATTACCCATTACATCTCCAGCATCTTTACTCATCATAGGAAGCCACTCTGATCTTTTACCAAGAGGTGTTTCTACTTTTAAACTATCCCTATTTATAATCCAAGGTCTATCTACATCACTAGTTATACCTAATCTACCATCTGGTAATAAGTACATACCCTCTGTGTATGAATAAATTCCCATGCCAGGAGACATAAACATAAGTCCAACATGATCAAATCTATGTGTTGATTTTTGAAGTGCAACTTTTGCAATAGATGCAGGACTCCACATCATTCTATTTTGTAGTGTAACACCTGATTTTGAAAAATTCATTTTTACAATGTTAGTATCTCCTACCATAAAAGCTTTAGGTGTTCCTAAACACTGACAAATATACATATTACCTGATAAATCTTCTGGTAAGCTACCTGATAAGATATTTAAATTTATATCACTGTCAACTGTATTAGTATTACATACTCCATAATTCGTTGGAACTGTAGTATTACTCTCACTTCTTTTAACAAAACCTGTAGTAAAATCCTTGTAATTTATATATGTATTTCTATACATTTTCATGAAATATCTTAAATTAGGATATACCTTTTTAAATTTAGCATCTTTATCTTTGCTCATATAAAAACCTCTTTCTCAATATAAAATAATCATAACATAAAAAAAAAGAAAAATGATATATATATACACATTTTTCTTTTGTTATACATTAATTAATAGGTATCAATAATATTTGTCCTATTGATAAAATATCACTAGTTATATTATTTAAAGATTTTAAATCAGATACAGATATATTAAAAGTATTTGATATTTTATATAAACTATCTCCACTTTTAACTGTATATTCTGTGTAACTTGTTTCTAAAAAAGGAACGTTAATTGTTTGTCCTACGGATAATAAATTAGATTCAAGATTATTTATTTCCATAATATTACTATAAGTAGTATTAAACATTTTTGCAATTGAATATAATGTATCTCCACTCTTAACTATATAAGTATCATAAACGTTCTCTAAAACCAAATATAGAACTTGTCCTACAGATAATGTATCACTCGTTAACTTATTAATAGATTTGAGTTCATCTACTGATAGTCCAACTTTAATAGAAATTGAATACAGTGTATCTCCACTTTGTACTACATAAATGTTATCATCAAGCATATTGTCATCTAGATCATCTTCATAGTCAGTATCAATTAATTTTAATACTTGACCTATCGATAAGATGTCAGAAGTTAAATTATTTATATCTCTTAAATAAGCAACACTAATATTATACTTAGCAGAAATTGAATATAATGTATCTCCTACTTCTACTATATGTACTAAAGGATTTTCTTCTTCTATTTTTTTAAAATAAAGAATTTGTCCTACTGATAAAACATCGTTAGTTAAATTGTTTATTTTCCTTATATCATCTATATTTACACCAAGTTTAATTGATATTGAATATAGTGTATCTCCACTTTGAACTATATAAAAATCAGTTTCATTATCTGGTATTGATGAATTAATACCAGGTAGATATATTCTTTGACCTAAATATATATTATTATTAATAATATTGTTAATACTTTTTATTTCATCAACAGTTGTGTTATATTTAACTGCTATTGAATACAAAGTATCTCCTGCTACTACTATATGTATGTAATCAAAATCTAACGGTACGTATGTACCACCTACATATGGTACTAATGCCATCAAAACTCCCTCTGTTAAAGTTTTCCAATCATTTTTTATAAGATCAACATCATCACCTGATGAATCTAAGAATCCATACTCTACAATAACAGTTTCATTATCTGGAGTATTTCTGTGCATGAAGTAGTAATCAAGTGATGAATCACTTGGTAAACGTCTTTGATAAGAAGATCTATAATTTTGCCCTACTGAAATAAATCCTTCAGCGATACTCTCTGATAAAGTGTCTTTATTTCTAAGAGCATAGATTACTTCCGCACCATCACCACCA
>JAWXUH010000014.1:0-16241 GCA_044432745.1 bacterium | reverse complement strand
AAACGTGCCATGTTCATATTTTTGATTATAAAACCTTATCATAATGAGCTTTATATAATCTGGCTTTGCCATTTCTAACATTATCAATAGTAAGCCCTCAATTTTTAATAATTCTAAATTAGAATTAATTAGTTTGCCAAAGCACCTAGGTATTATTTGCAAATTTAGCTTGTACACAATTTGTGAGCAAGTAAACTCACAATCATTGTTATTTGATACATATTTAATTAATTGTATTAAATTATAATCAAGATCATCTTAATTAATAATATTAGCAACACTAAAGATTTGGTTATCATCATTTTTTAGGAGTATATCTAATGCTTTAAAATCTCTATTTATTGTTATCAGTCTAACCACTTTTTTATCATAAGAAGTCGGATTAAGTGTAATTTTACCATCAACTGATGCATCATATGCAGTACTACCTAAAACCTTACCCTTTTTATTTAAGTGATGAGTAAAAAGAATTGTAAAATCATATCTAATACATAATTCTCTTAATGTATCTAAAATCCTTTGACAAACATCTTGATAATTATTAATATCATAATTAATACCAATATCAATATCTTTAAGCATATCGATAATGACAACTTTTCCTTTATAATGCTCTGAAAAAAGTTTTAAACTATCTTCTATACTTGCTAAATTAATAGTGCCTCTATCATTTCTATCAATAACCATAAATTTATCTTTTTGAAATGTTATATTAAGCAGACTACACCTTTCTTTAACTTGATTAATATCTGATTCAGTACTTATATAAAGAACTGAAGTCTCTATAGTTTTCAACCCTAGTAAATCAAAACCATAAGTTAGAGCATATGCAAGTTGAAGCGCAAACATAGATTTACCAACTTTAGCATCAGATACTAAAGAATATACTCCTCTTGAAACCATTAAATTATCTATAACAATTTCTTTTTTTGTATCACTTGATACTGTCGTTATATCTTTCATGATTATAACGTCCTTTCTTTGTCTATTCTTTTTAGGTATAATAAAATTTAATCTCACTTTCTTTAAAAGATTATAAAAATGACGTTATGAGATTGGGTTTGTGTGAGGGGTAGTAAACTAACTGTCATAATGTCATGAAAAAAAGAATAGGATGAGAAATATAAAATATACTCTCACCCTATTCCTCACTCAGATGCGATTTTGCACCCCTGAATTTTGAATTTGTTTAATTTTAATATTTTCTGTTCAACGCTTTATACTCTTTATACTTATAGGTGTTTTTGATATAAATATTTTCCAATCGAATTAATTAATAATAATTTAATTAACACCCTTGATTTATTAAGAACGTTATGATAGTATATATTGAAATTGAGGTGCCTATGGAAATTTATAAATACAAAAATAATTTAATGAATAATAAAAATGAACATCATCGAGATATAGCAAAAAGCATATTATTAAATGTTGATGGTGATAAAAATTTTTTGATAAACTATACAGGACAATTGGATATAGATTATTTTATATCTTTATTATATTCTGATTATACAAAGTTATTATCATATCAAGATAGTTGTAATAATGATGGTACTTATTTAATTAATTTTCCATATAGCAAAAAAAATGACTATGTTATTTTTAATAATTATCAAGATTTAAAAGAATATACTATACATAATTTTGATTTTTTTAAAACTTTATTAAAATCAAGCGTGATAATTAAAAATTCTGTACCCACTATAAAAGGAAAAATACTTAAAGAACAAGTACCTAATTGGTTAGAAAGTATAAATACAATTGAAGAACTTTTATATTCTACATCACCTGATATTGAAGAGTTTTTAGAAACCAACAATGAATTAGAAGAAGATGAAGGAAAAGCGTGGCTTAATTTTTTTGAAAACCCTTGTACTGAATTGAATGAAGAATTTAATAAAATGGAATTATTATATAGTAAATGTATCGAAAATAATCTAAACCATAGGAATTCATTTATTGAAAGGTTAATACTTTTAAAATATTATAATGAAGAAGAATTTAACAATATATTTAAGATTATTTTAATTGATTCTCTAATATCTATTAAATATAATTTGGAATATTGCGCAGGGTCAAGCGATTATTATTTGATTTGGAAAAAGTTTACTTCACATGATTACAATGATTTAGTAAATTTTATACTCAGTAATGAAATGAGTTTAATGTTAACTATTATGAACTCATTTACATCTTTAAAATCAGATGACGAAGGCGATAAAAAAGATTATTTTTGTGATGAAATAGGTGTTGAAATAGTTGATAAGATTAAAAAAAGAGTTTTATCTTAGTAACTTTAAATTTTAATATTAAAAAGAAGGAGTTTTATTATGGCAAGAAAATATTATAAAAATGGAACATTTATATTATACAATATTAATGAATATTATAGAGAAATAGCTACAAAAATTTTACGTAGTGAATATGATATCAAATTTGATTTAACAGATTGTATTAAACAAGAACATTTAGAGAATTTTTTAAGTTTATTATATTCAGATTATATTAAAGTTATTTTATACAGATTAAGTGTCTTGCAAAGCAAACCAAATATTGATATTGATTTAATTGAATTTAGACAATTACAAGGTATATCTTTTGATAATTATAAATATTTCGATAGTTTTCAAAAATTAGAAGAATATATAGAGTTGAATCCAGAATTTTTTGAAGAATTATTAAAATCAAGTGTTGGAATAAAAAATTCATTTCCACATGATAAGTCGATGATTCTAGATCAAAAGACATTACCTTGGCTTCAAAATATAAATTTAATTGAAGATAGGATATATTCTATGCCACTAAATCTCGAGTACTTTTTAGAATACGAGAAAGATTTACATAATGAAATCGATGAATTTTCGAAGGAGTTTTATACAAAAAACTTTTTAGATTTTTTTATAACTAAGAACGAAGATGAGGAAGATTTTTCTTTATTTGAATTTCTTTCTTCAGCTTTTAAATCTACTGATTTATGCTTAAATCCTACTAATGTTTTTGTTGAAAATTTAATTATATTAAAAAAATATAACAAAGATGAATTTAATATAGCATTTAAAAATATTTTATTTGATTCATTAGCATTTATAAAATATAATTTAACTAAATTTTATGAAAATTATGATGATATTTCATATGATTATGGGAATGAAATTGTAATTTGGAATAAATTTATATCATCTACTTATGACGATTTTATTGATTTTATATTTCAATATGACGACTTATTAATTGAATTTATTGTTCAAAAATGGATTGCATATAATTCCAATGAATTTAAAAATAAAATAGGTGATGATTTAGATGATGAAATTGTAGTTAAAATAAGATAAATCATGTAAATAGTTATTTAAATATTAGAATTATTATAGCTTCTATAATTTATTTAGACATAGTATATTCTATGTTTTTTTATTAAAAAAAATATTATAATTAAAAACAATACCACTTAAGTATTGCTTTAATATAACTCATAATTGTTTATTTATTAATTTGGGCTAATCCGATTCCACCATGACCTGGATCTATTACTACTTTTTTTGTCATTTAATCACCTATATTAGTTTATGATTATTTAAGTATTGAGTTACACATAAGATATATTTAAATTATAAATTAAAAAATTAAATATGTATCACTAGGTATTAACGATATTCTCCTAAATTACGTATTTCTAATTTGTATCTTTTTAAACAATCTTTTATTAATGAAATTGCTTTATATAAAGTAATAATTGTTTAAATCCCCAATGAATTAAATATTTCATTAATGTCATCCTCTGCCATATAACCATTTTCAAGTTTTCCAGATTCGATTGCCTTTAACATTGTTTCTTCCTTCTTGCTTAATCTATTTAATATTTTCTCATCTATAGAACGTTCATCATTATACAATGTTTGTAGGTAATGGTACTGAGTATATTGTTTTTCGTCTAAACCTAGCCTGTGGATTCTATCTTTTGATTGTAGTAAATGTACCAAATTATAACTATATTCATAATAAATTGCATCATGGCATTCTTTATGAAGTGAAATAGATTCTGCTAATGTATGTGGATTTGTAATTAAAATTTGTATTTTTTTATTTTTGAAGTTCTCTATCACTGTATTTCTTTCATCAGCATTAGTACTACCATAAATACAAGATACTAAAAATCCTTTATTTCTAAGTTCATAACATAATCTATTAATTGAATCTATAAATATACACCAAACTATTACATTTTTACCTTTTTCAACCAATTCTTCGACTAAATTTATACAATTCAACATTTTAGAACTTATATCTATTGTTCCTACTAATGATTCAATTTCATCTGTAAAGTCCGCATAATCTATATCATCTACACTACTTGTTATATCTAAAATTTTAGAGTATTCCTCTTTGTTTTCATTTAAATTAAGTAACAACATTTTGGGATTAGATTGAAGTTGTAATATCCTAATAATTAAAGCAAATCTATTTTTTCTATATCTTAAGCTTAATATTTTAAACAGCCTATTTTCCTCTTTTGTTGCATTACATACATAAATTTTATCTTCATTAACTAAAGGTACACCTAAATCTTTTTTTGTTGTCCTACAAAAAAAAGGTTCCAACTTTTTATTTATTTCTTCTATGTCCTCACCTTTAGGATTCATTAAACTTCTTCTATTAAAATTAAAAAAATCAATATACTCTTCTTTATATAAAATATTTAATATATTTTCAATATCAACATAAGAGTTTGGTATAGGCGTACCAGTTACTGCCACTATATATTCTGCATCACTTGAAACATCCATAACTGACTTTGCTCGCTTACCAGTTATAGATTTGATTTTATGAACTTCGTCTAATACTAATAATACTCTATTGTCTATTACTTTTTTCAATTCTTTTTTTATTGATTCAACACTTTCATAATTTATTAATATTAAATTTTTATTTTCTAATCCATGAATTAAATATCTTTTTTTTATTTCTAAACTATTATAGTCATGGATATTAAATAAATTCATCTCTTTTTTTTCACCAAATGTATTTTCAAACTCATCAGCCCAGGATTTAAATGAATTTTTAGGTCCGATCATTACTATTTTATCAATATCACCTTTATTTTCTAAGTAGGCATACATCGATAATATAGTCGATGTTTTACCTGAACCTGGTACTGAGAAATTACAACATTTTTTCATAACGTACATGTAATAAGAATCCCACATCTGTTTTTCTCTAAGGCTTCTTGATAAGAGTAAATCAACATTTTCTTTATAATTTAAAAATTTTTCTTTAACTAATTCATTTTGTGATTTAATCTCTATACCCATTTTAGATCTTTCATTAATTTTAAATTCTTTTTTTGAAATATAACTTATTATCTTTTCATCTATAATGAGTTTGTAATTTCTATCAACAGAATCTTTTTCCAATATTTTAATTATTTTTTTGTACGATACGTAAGGTAAATCATCTTTAAAAATCAATTTATCTACATAATCACATTTTATGTTTATATATCTTTTTAAATACAATTTATATACTTTATTACTTGTGAAAAAATCTTTATATTCTCCTATGTAAAGTTCTATAGATTCATTAAATTTTAAACTAAAAACCATAATTAAAATTAATTATCCTTCAACTTATTTTTTATTTCACTAATTAATTCTTCTAAATCAACAAGTTGATTAGATATTTTTTCTTTTTGTTCATCAGAAAGTTTTTTAAAGATATTCATATCTATTAATTCCATAATATCATATGCTTTTTCAACTTGTTTAGCCGGTTGATTACGATTAGCATCACTATTAACTTTACTTTTAAATTTCTCAGTACTATAATAAAAATCTTTTCCTAAATCGTCAATTAAACTAACAGCTTCAGTATTATCTTTTTTTGCTTCTATTTGATCACAAACTTTTTCAACTATTTCTCGTTGTTCTTCAACATACTCATTAATAAACTTACTTGAAGCTATTTTTTTTACTTCTCTCATATATCTTGTCATATCACCAAACGGTTGTGTAACAAACTGTGCAAAAACTACTAATTTTAAATTTTCTTTTTCATCTTCATTGTTAATTTTTTTAAGCATTCCGTATAATTCTTTTAACGGATCAGCTATGCCAAGAGTTCTTGCAATATGGAATTTTTTTGGTGTACCATTAAATTCTAAAAATTCAACCATTAACTTAGCTTTCTCAATTTCCACTTCTAGTTCAGCTTTATTCCAATTTGTACTTTTTATATACTCATCAACCGTTAATAATTCAGTATCAATAATATCGTTATAAATTCCTACTAATCTATCGATTGGAGTATATTCTAATTTTTCATCAACACCATGCTGAAGCATTAATTCAAGCATTTTAATTTGTTTTGCATTACTTTCAATTGTATGAGGTAATATTACAGCTTCTAAATATTGTGTACCATCAGTTTTTTCAATGTTTCTTAAACAAGTAAACCTTCTATTACCGTCTACTATTCTTCCGTCTGATAACACAACACCTACCTCTTGTTGACCTATTAATTTTATGTTATTTTCTGTTTTTTTGATTTTATCTGGATTATTATCTGTAATAAATTCATGTATGAGATTGTTATATTCTTTAATATCACTCATATCAAATTCTTCTTTATTATTTTCAAGTTTATACTCAGAAATCCACGTAGCTATTCTGTCGTTTCTATCATTATAATATAAATAATCCAATTTAATTTTATAAACTTCATATTCCTTTGATAAATTATCTAGAACTAACTTTTTTTTATTATCAGTTTTTATAACACTTCCATTTTCAAGTCCTTTTTCTAATATATTCATTTTTCCTCCTATTAGTTTTTAAATAACAATTTATTATTAAAATATACTTTCATTTATATTTAATTCAACCTTAATATATAAATTACCTTTTCCAGCTCTTGAACCTAATGACGATCTTGGCTCAACTTTATTCACTATTGAACTTTCTATTGTTAATATTTCAGCATTTATATTTGGCGTTATATGATATACAAAATCTCTAGGTAAATAACCTAATAAATTGCCTTCTAAATTTTTAACAGCAATACAATTTTTATCATATTGATTATCTGGTTGAAGTTCTAAAATAACTTTATCATTTTTATTTAAATTTTCTAATTGATCACTTCTAGATTTAATATGTGTTCCCATTACTTCTAATACAAAAATTATCGTTTTTTGTTTTTCAGAAGATGCTTTTATTAATTTAAAGAAATCATCAGTTGTTTTATAAAATCTATAATTATAATAATCATCTTCGTATTCTTCTGAAGTTATTTCAAATACAGGTGAAACTTTGACAAAATTTTTTATTTTTAGTTTAAATTTTTTTCCATCTAATTTTGCCTCATTAATAACTACAGATTTTATTAATTCTACCCATTTGTATTGAAGTAATTCTGATAAATTACTCATAATTCCTGGCGATATATTAGCTATAATTTTATTATGTTCGTTACTAATAACTAGACAACCATTTAAGTCTTTTATATATATTTCATCATCTATTTTAAGATTTATTATATCTTCTTCGCTTGATATATTCTTAAGTTCTACATCATAAGTTACAGAATTATCTTTTTTATTAAAATCGTAGTTAAATGAGATTATATTTTCAGCTAAAGAACTTAAGCGATCATCAAATGATATTTCACCACCAAAAAAACCATCTACTTCATCATACTTCGTACCATTGTATTTAAATTTATAAACACCACTTTCTAAATTATAATTATAATTTTCATAAAATTCGTTATACATATAATCTGTATTACCTTCAATTTCGATTTCAGATATATCTGAAATTTGTATATCTTGCGTTAATATTTCATCTGTGAAATACTCTATTTCTTCTTCACAATTTATATTTTCACTTATTTTTTTTAACATTTCATTTATGTCTTTAGACATAGCTAAATCTCTTGGATTGGCATTACAAATTATTGAATAATCACTATCCTCGTCTGAGATATCATAAAGGCTTATTTCCTCACCATTTTTTAATTTTAAAGTTAAATCCAATACAAAACTGCTACTACTTGAATTTGTTACAAAATCTGTTCTTACTTTCATTGTTATTTGTTCCTCTCTTTTCTATTACAAAAAACTATTTCTGGCATTATCGGACATCCACCTAAACAAAGTAATTTGTTGCTACAACCATTACAACTATTTCTCATAATATTTCTAAAGTCTTCAAACTCCTTACTTTCCCAAGCCTCTCCAATACTATATTTATTAAGATCAACTTGATACTTATTATCTACATCAAAACTGCATGGAACTATAATCATATCTGATGATATATAACAACTATATCTAGCGCCTTCACACGTGTCTAAAGTTTCATAAGTTATATTTTCACACAAATTGATTGCACCTGGTACGTTGCAGCTATCCATTCCAATTTTAAACGAATGTGGTTTTTCTATTTCTAAAAACAATTTTTTAACTTTTGGATCACTTGGTGATAACATATTATCCTTACTTCCAAGTCCAGCTGGTTTATGAAGTAATATAATTACAGCATTTATCCCTGTTGGAAAATCGTTATTAACAAGCCTCTCTAAAAGTTCATCTATTGTATTTTTTCCAACAACATAATGAATATTAGTTTTAACGTTATTTTTCACTAATAAATCAATTGCTTTTATTGTATATTCACTTCTATACCAACTTACTGCAACAGCACCACAATACTTTTTACAAATTTTTGCAAGGTTATCTGTCATTTTAAAACCTGATGTAGTAAAATTAGGTACTATATTATTTTCTCTAGTATATTTTAGAATTTTTTCAAAATCTTCATGTTGATCTGGATCACCACGTCCTCCAAGTGCAAACTGATGAGTTCTGCCAACACACTGGTCTACAATTTCTTTATAATTATCAAATTTCATATTCTCTTTAGTTATTTCTAAACCATTTTGATAACATTCAACTCCTGCTTTTAAACAAAGTCCAGTTTTACCATGAATACAGTGTCCCATAATTCCAACATCAATTAAATGAGGAAAAGAAGCCATAAATGGATCAACATTAGTGTCAACACCATTTTCATCAATTATACCACTTCTAACATATAAGCCATTATCTGTATCGAATATAGTTTTAAATTTATATTTTTTATCATTTATTATATACTTCATAAATTACTCCAATTTCTAAACTTCTTCAAAATAAACATCATAATTTAAAAATATCTTATCATATATTTCATTGTAATACAAACTAGAATCTTTTATATAATTAGGTATTTTGTATCTTTCAATGTGAAGATTATATTTATTTTTCATTAATTCTATTAAATCATAAATTTCAATCGATAAATCTTTTTCTTTAATTACAACACTTTCAATAAAATCAACCAATTTGTAATTGTCTACTCCATAAATCATTAATTTATTTTTACACATGTTTTTATAACTTAATTCCTTATTACCTTGAGTTAGAATTGATAAATAAAAACAATTATCAAAACCTAAATCAAATAACGAATGAAAAAATCCACTTTTTATGATTGATTCCATAGTAAAGTACGTTTTGTTTCCAACGAATTTATAAACCTCATTTTTAAATTCATCAATCATCTCTAGTGTTACATCATTTTTTTGAAGTACTGAAAAATTAATGAACTTATTAGGTAAATACTCAATTATTTTATAATCAGTTTTCAACTTAAAAAATACACTAGTAAAAGTCATTAATTTTCTATACCTTCTATCAAACAAGTTGGAATCAAATACATCTTTTTCTGTAATCAGTTCCATAAAATACTCAATAGCACTATTGTATTTTTCTTTTATTACGTAATTAGTAAACGTCTTAAAACCTAATAATTGATATAAATAAGAATTAAACATTTCTTCATTTATATTTTTTATATTATTTTTTATTATATTATTTAGTTCATAAAAATCATAAAAATCTGATTTGAGTACTGATTTTATTATTGTTAAATCTAGTAAGTTAATCTGTTCAATTAATTCATGACTTATTTCTGATTCAACCAAATAACTATCTAATACACTTTTTAGCCTTCCTAATACAGTATCCTCTGACATTCCATATATATCAGAATATTTTTCACTAAATTCTTTTTTTGTAATTGGCGATAGATTAGTATATAAATCGACCATCTGTTTCTCTGAACTACAAACGCCTATTCTAATTGTAGGCATTTTAATAAAATTAACTTCATTACTACCAACATATATTTTTTTTAACAAATTGTGTAATTCATACTCATCTAGTATGTCATATTCACTCATAAGTTGTGGATATTGTCTTATGAATTTCAAAGTTGATAATTCTATATTAGAATAACTATCTAGATCTATTGCTGATAATAATTCACTAAAATCATAATTTTTTATTGGATAAAATTTAAATGATTTTTTACCCTTCCATAAAACCTCGTCAAATCTTAGTAAATGTGCCTCTATGTTTCTAATACTTAAATGAAATTTCTCGTCAGATTTTAAAGACAAATCTTCTAATAATAAGTTATAAGATTCATAAACGTCGGTAATAGGAATTGTAGTTTTGCTATTTTTTTTAATCAAGTAATATAATAAGTCGTTTATGTTTTTCTTTACATACTCATTTCCTATAATAATATAATTTTTATAAATAATTTTCTCACATTTTTTTCTAAAACTAATTGGTAATTTTTCATCAGACAATGAGTCTTCTAGAGTTTTTCTTTCACTAAAATCACAAAAGATACTACAATAATTGTAAGCATAGTTATCTTTAAATTTTTCTAAAAAATCTTCTCTTGAAATATCATAATTTGTAATCAAATATGAATATGTATCTTCACTTACTTTTTCTTTTATTTTTGCTTTTGATTTTGATATACTTTGTCGAATTCTTTCTCTAGTTACTCCGTATATATCTCCTATTTCTTGTAAAGTTTTACCATCTAATTTCATAACTAAAATATCATAGTCTTTTTCTTTTAATAGTTTTTTTGAAACTTCCACTATAGACTTTCTGAAAATAACATATCTTTCATCTAAACATTTCACTTCATTGTTTTCAATCATGTTATCTATTATTTTTTTCAACACTTTTTCTTCTACATTAATTTTATTACAAATTAAATTAAATTCTAATCCATTAATTTCATCCTCTAGAATGTTAAATATTAAATTTTTTATCATTTTTAATATATATTCACTAAAATACAATTGATTTACGAAATTATCATCTTTTAGAAAATCAAAGCAATCACATTTACCGTAAAAATCAACAAATCTTTCAATATTTTTTTTAACCTCCGAATATATTAAATTGTAATCACATGTATTTGGAAAATCCATATTTTTTACAAATATTTCATAAGTATTTTTAATTATTTTTTTACTATCATCTTCTTCTACTGACGGAGATACTAATTTCAAATCCTTAATAACTGTTCGTTTTAATCTTTTTATTTCAATAAAAGTTTTCTCCCCTAAACTAGGTATTTTTTTTAATTCGTAATCATCTACACTAAATAATTCAGATAAAAATTCAATGTTTATTTTTTTCAACGAATTTATAACTCTAACACTAGCATTAAAATCTGCAATAAGTTCATCATAATATTCCTTGCCATCATTAAATAAAAATATTTTTACATCTTGCTCATTTACTATATTTAATTCTGCAATAAGACTTTTTAACTCCATTTTAGTTTTTTCACCTAAATGTATTTCGTTGTTTAAAAATAAATCTTTAGATTCGATCAATTTTTCGATATTTGTAATATCATTTGCTATTAATATATTGTTTAATCTATTCGATACATCAAAATTCATTGTACCATCCTGATTTTTTAAAACTGCCATTTCATAATTCTCCATCTAACAATAATAATTGTGTAATAAAATTGTATTCGTAAATTTTTTCAATGTTTTGTGTTAATTTATTCATTAGTTCTAAAACTATCAAATAATTAGACAATGCGCATATTTTACCTTTAAAATTACATTTTCACATCTATATTTACCAGTGTTTTATTATCACCATCTTTTAAAATTAATTGTTGTAAACCTTTTGTATTCCAGTTCAAAAAGGCTTTTCTAGTTATCGTAAATTCCGTAACATCACTTATACGCAAATTATACCACTAAGTGAATAATACGTCAACGACGACGATAATTGATTAAAATAATAATAAAGATATATCTTAAGTAGAGTTTCATACAACTAATAATTATTCAATTATTAATTTAGACTAAAGTAATTATGTTATGACCAAAATCTATTACTGCATTTTTTGCCGTTTTACGAATATAACAATGTATGTATTAAACAAAAAAAGATTGTTTTTATATAGACAATCTTTTTTCTTAAAATTTTAGTTTAAATAAAATAATTTATAATCCTTTTTTAAAGTTTTCGAGAAAATCTTTTAATAAAGTTGCATTCTGCTCAGGAAGTGAAATTGATGTGTAACTATCATTCGTTGAATACATCAAAATATAAATAATATTATCACCTATAGTATCTATAATAGTTGTTCCACCATAATCATCATCTTCTGCTTTTTTAGTTATTTCATCAGCAAGATCGCTAACCGATATCCCATCTTCTACCTCAAATACACATAATGTAGATAAGTAATTTGAAACATATAAAGCGTCTTTATATGGTACCAAATCACTTAAATTTTCCTGTAAAGTTTCGTCTAAGAAGCTAAGATCTGATAATACAAAATCAGGGTCTACAGTAAACGTACTTTTATCATCTAATTGCAATCCAATTTCGATATTTTCATTATGCCAATTATATATTTCATTAAACAAAAAGACATCTATTTCTTCTAATAATCCATCATGATTAGAATCATTTAACATATGCGTGTGATTAGTCAAATCAAAATTATCTTCTAATCCTTTAACAATTACACTAGATAGAGGATGCATCATAAATAAAATAGTATTACCTATAGTATATAATTGACTATTTTCTATTGTTTTTGATTTCATAAATTGATATTCTGGATTAGCTTCATCCACGTTCATGTATTGATGAAATTCAGACAAACTACTTAAGCATTTTTCCATATCTTCATCACCAATATCAACTGTAAAAATATAATAATAATCATCAATATAATAATCATTAAATGTATTAGAAGATATTAAACTTACACTAGGAACAGAAGTTATATTGACAAAACTTTCTTCAGATTCTTTTGGATTTTCTAAAGTATTTAATAATAAAACCTCAGCCAAATACAATCTATTAGACTTATCTCCTGCAAATGATGTTTCATTTATAATGTTTACATTATCGCTTAACCAATTTTCCTGTGTAGATTCTCTATATACATCTTCTGAATAATTGATATATAATGATGTAAAAGAATATGTTTTTTGTTCTGTTAATATCCCTTCAATTGACTCTGTTAATTTCAGTAGACTATTCTGATTATTTTCTAGTGTATCTTCTTCTACATCATTTTGAAACATATTAGAATCAGCTTCATTAGACGTTTTAGAATTAGAATATCCATAGAAAATAAACAATAACAATACACTACATAAAAATAAAATTAAAATTATTATTAAAAATTTTTTATTTGTTTTTTTATCTATTTTCTTATTAGAACTTTTATTAATTGTTTCTTCTTCTTTATTATTCATAATATTCTACCCTTTATTTATTTTTATTATACAACGTTCAATAAAATTTTTAAATAAATTTTATAACACTATTTCCCAGTATACACTTTTTGTAAAAAAAATTTTATTTTTTCTAATAAAAAAAGTATTTACACTAGTTGTAAACACTTTTTCATTTTTAATATCTTCTTTTATTATCTAATTCATCGTTTTCTTTTTTTACTTCGTCCATTAATTTAAGCATTAAATTTTTTGTAAGAAGTTTAAGATCGTCATTTAATGTTTCATAGTTTTGTAATGCATACGATAAAAATTTTAGTTCGTTCTCAGTCATATATCCCCCTCAAGATATATAAATTGTATCACTAAAATTACTTTTTGTCAAGATATATTATTAGTATACATAATTTAGAATATTAAAATAAAAAAAATAGTTTTAAAACTATTTTAGTTTAGTATGCGCTCCATCCACCATCTAGTACCATAGAAACACCATTTATAAATGAAGAATCTTCTGTTGCTAAAAATAATGCACTTTGAGCGATTTCTTCCGCTTCCGCTTGTCTAGTAGATCCTGAATAACCTGAAGTAGCTTTCTTTAAACCTAATTCACTAGGTCTCATATCACTTAGTATAGCAGTTTTAGTTGTACCTGGACAAATAGCATTACAACGAATACCTGCATCGCCATACATAAAAGCAACATTCTTCGTAAGACCTACAACTGCATGTTTAGACGTAGTATAAGCAAGTCCTCCTCTTCCTGCACAAACACCAGATAAAGAAGAAACGTTAATTATTATTCCAGATATATTGTTTTCAAGAAAATACTTTACAGCTTTACGAGTACCGTACATTACACTATTAAGATTAACTGACAATACATTATCCCAAAGTTCATCTTCCATTTCTGCAATAGGAGTTAAATTATCCATAATTCCTGCGTTATTAACTAGAATATCTACTTTACCAAATTTTTCTATAGCAATATCTATCATTTTTTCTACTTCTTCTTTTTTAGATACATCAATTTTTAATGTTAATAACTTATCGCTATATTCAGATAATTCACTTTTAAAAATATCAAGATTTTCTTCATTTATATCAGCAACTAAACAAATTGCTCCTGATTTTAAATATAATTCAGCCGTAGCTTTACCAATTCCAGATGCTCCACCTGTTATAATTGCAACTTTATTTTCTAATTTTTTCATTTTGCCTACTTTCTTATATAAAGAATATCAAAATTAAAAATAATTGTAAACAATAATAATAATTAAATACATAAATTAGTCATAATATTACAAATAATCTCGTTCCATAGTTAAAACGTGGTATAATTTTATAGGTGAGAAATATGGTTAAAAAAAAATCAAATAAAGTAAAATTTATTTGTATTACATTATTAACATTAGGTTTTTTTTACAATTTTTATAAAGAAAATAGTAATTTTGACGAAGTTGATTCTACTGAAATACGTATTATTATGCCTGAAGATGAACTGAGCATTAATAATACATCATGGGAGCACTCAACGTATGATTCGTTAAAATTCAATATAAATAATAACGATATATTATTAGAAGGACTAGACCAAAAATTTTCTGGACAAATTATAAAAAGTTATGCAGAAGAACATAAAAAACTGTTTGAATACGAAAATCTAATTTTAAATATTTATCAACTTGAAAGTAATTCAGTTAAATATATATTATTTTTTATGACATTTACTGATATAAATAATAAAGAATCATCTTTTATAAAAATAATTCCTGGAACTATAGATGAAAAAGAATTCCCTGATTTAAAAGACGAATTTTTACTTAGCTTCAAAGAAAATGTTTCAAAAGAAAACTATTATTATAAAACAATATAAAAAGAAAACTTGGAGAGTTTTCTTTTTTTAATATTTTATATTATTAATAATAAACATAATTATAATTATAAACAATATAAATTTGTACTGCTTATCACAAAAATCTAAAATTTTCTTTGTAAACGTAAATTTAAAAGTTAAAACGTCATAAATAAGAAGAATAAAAAGTATAATTATTCCAAAAAATATCGGAATTCCTAAATAATTATAATTAAATGCCGTTTTAAAATCTAAATTAAGTATTGCCCTAAATGATCTAGTTAATCCACAACCAGGACAATGTATATTTAAATATTTAGTAAAGATACAATCAAATATGTTATTGCTAAGTAATTGAATAAAAGCATACAATAAAAAAAATATTACTACTAATAATAATACTTTTTTTAACATTAGTCTTTTAATAGTTGACCACTTGCATCTTTATCAATAGATCCTGTTAAAATCATTATACCTTCAACTAGACCCCATACAGAAGAGATTACTGCTAAAAAACCACAACTTAACACAGTGATTAATAATTGAGCAACACCTTTTCCAGTATATCCTAAATAAAAATTATGAATTCCTAACGATCCTAATAAAATTCCTAATATTCCAGCACAAACTTTAGATTTTTGAGCAGGAGTATTAGTTTGATTTACAGTTACATTTTCTTGTCCTTGATTCATCTTCACTACACCTCAAATATATTATAGCACTTCGATTTATAAAAATCAAATATATAACAAATTAA
>JAWXUH010000013.1:0-16881 GCA_044432745.1 bacterium | reverse complement strand
CAAATTAAATAATTTACTTTACAATTATATAAATTATACTTAATAATAATTAAAATTACTCATTTCAAATGT
Source organism: bacterium (assembly GCA_044432745.1). Lineage (GTDB taxonomy): Bacteria > Bacillota_I > Bacilli_A > RF39 > UBA660 > CAKOSP01. The sequence goes on along the minus strand of JAWXUH010000013.1, from coordinate 16,809 downwards.
GTATATTAAATAATTATTATCATCAAGACATGTAATAAGTATTAAAGATTCATCATTGTTATAGTCAACAATTACGTTCTCTGATTTTGAAATTTCTATAATATCTGTTAGTAAATAATCATATAGTAAACCTTCTTTATATATACTTGCTATATCCCCATGTTTTAAATATTTTAAATCATCAAAGTATGAGATCTTTGAATTACCAGAATGAGATGCTAATATTAAGACATTAACTTCTCTTTCTATTTCGTAATCATGTAGTTGCTCTAAGCCATAACTAATATCGTTATACTTAGAATCAATTTCATAATATCCTATAAATAAATCAATATTTTCAATACGTAATACACCTGTATAAATCATATCATTAAATATTGTACTATCTATTTTATTTTCATTTATGATACTTGAGTTATATATATACATTTTTACTAACATACGATTTATAATTACATTTTTATATTCCAAAATAATTATAGCTAATAACAATATAATTACTATTAAGAACTTTAATACTAAATTATTCTTTAGTTTTTTAAATATAGACCGATTAAACATATAAATAAAGTATAAACATTACATAGAAAGAAACTGTTCAAATAAGTATTAGGAACGTTATTAATTTGCAATTTATTACTCATATCTAAAGAAACTGTATCATTATCTAAAGTTATATCAAAATATATAATTTCTGAATCGTTAATATATCCCTCAGCTGCTTCTTTTTCTATAATATAATATAAACCAACTGGCAAATTATTTATAATAATTTCTCCATTTTCATCAGTATAACCACTAAAAATTAATTGATTATCTTCATTATATATGTATATTAACGTTTCAGGTATTCCAACCTTGGTATCTTCATCTATTTTTGTAAAAATAAATTCTGATTTAAACAGTGTATTAAATATTTCCAAATCAAGCGAAATATCATCGGGCTTTACATCAAAAAAGTACTTTTCGTAACTATCGTTATAATATGAATGAGGATTATTTAATTCTAAAATATAATATGAACCTAAACATAAATCTTTAAAATTTAGATAACCATTTATATCGGTAAACGCTTGTTCAATTAAATCACCTTCATTATACAAAATCTCGTTATTATAATATATACTTGATCCTGCATATAGACCAAATAAAACGTTGTCTAGTAAAATATTTTGATAATCAAAAGTATCATCATGATAATAAATTTCTTCTCCATATTTTATAACACTTACTTCTCCACCGATAACTTTTACATTTATTGTAAAATAAATAGGATCTACAACACTTCTAGAAATCATTTTTTGACTATCATTGTTATAAAAAATAATCTTATTTTCATTTGTATCTATATTAAGTTCAAATTGCACGGAGTATTCACCTGGATCTGTCGTAGAAATTGACAATACATTTTCATTTACACTAACATTGTCATTATTGTAACTTAATTTATAATTAGATAATACTTCATTAGTGTCAATTAGTTCTATCTTATCACCAACATTAATTTCTAGAGAAGAATTTGCAAAAGAAGGCAATACATAATGATTATTAACTAAATTTATTATAGAATTTATTTCTTTATCGAAATTAAGAGTTTTACCACTTCCATTTATACCTGAACTAAAGTTCATTTTATAATCTGAAACTTCCTCCCATATTAGAGTTTGAGTTGCAATTCTATGATTAATAGAATCGTTATCCTTATAACCGTAACCATAGTATGCATATAAAAAAATTTTTTCTAAGACATCATCTGATAAATTAGAAATCGATAAATCTTCGGTTGAATAATACATATTCTCAGTTATATATACTCCTGGTTCAATACAGTAAACTGATTTATTACCTATATAATACTTGTTATACTGATAAGAAAAATAATTGTCCTTACTTACACCTTCATAATAAATATTATCAACATATTCATTTGTATACATTTCATATGCTTGCACATTGTTTAGATTTAAAATTAGTGATAAAAGTAAAATGACTTTTATTTTTAAATTTTTCATTTATTTCCTTTCGTAAAAACCTACAAATTACTTAATTAAACCTCCTTTGCTTACCACTAATTTATTTAAAGAATTATATTTTTTACAAATCTCAAAATAAATTTATCATTATAATATAATAGATTATAAATTATTGCATTAAAAAATACCAAATATAAAATTTGGTATTAATTTATCTAACTGCTGCCTTAGCATATCCGTATTTACTATCCATCATTTGTTTATCTTTTATATTTGTAAAAAAAGCTGGAGATAGCACTTCAATAGATACTACTTCTTTTTGATCTTCACTTAGATTAGAAAGTAATATACCTTTGCTATGTAGTCTTGAAACAACATTTTTATAATCTCTATAATCTATTTTTAAACTTGTATCATCATTTCTTATATTTTCTTTAAAATGAATACCACATTCTTTAAATTTGTCTATATTAAGAGATACACCCGTTTCTAAAGAAGTTTTTGTTAAGTTTTGTTTATAAAAAACAAACTTAGCTCTACAATCTATTAATTTAGACAAAATTTCATCTCTCTTTTGTGAATATAATTCGTCTTTTTCTATTGTTGCATATTGTGATTTTAACTGTAACAGCTGAATTAAATACGAAATTTCTGCTTCTTTTGTTCTTAGAAAATAAGCTTCGTCTGAATGTAATATACGAGATCTTACTTTTTCTTTATATATCTCTGGAGTTATTAACTCATCATTCCACACAAAACCATCAACGTTTTCATAAACATCTTCTAAATCTTTTATGTCATTTACTAATTTTTCTATATCATGAATAACATCATCTATTTTTCTTCTTCTCATATAGTTAATAACAGATTTACCTATAGCTGTATCAACATCTTTTTGTTCTGTTGTTTTTAAAAAAATTTCTGAATTAGGCTGATTATAAATTGTTATATAATTTGACAATAAAATTTCTAATTGATCTCTGTCCATATTTGTCTCCTTAAATATAATATTACACACAAAGCATTATACTATACTACATATTATCATTATATAAGATAAAATAAAAAAAGACAATAGTTCTAAAAATATAACTATGTCTAAATGTGTAAACAAATTTAATATAAGTATTTTTTTGCTATTGCTTCTGCTACTTTTATTCCATCTATTGCAGCAGAAGTTATACCTCCTGCATGCCCAGATCCTTCCCCGCAAGGAAATATTCCACTAATAGAGGACTCTAAGCCCTCAGTTCTTACTATCTTTATTGGCGATGATGTTCTTGTCTCTACTCCTGCAAGAATAGAATCATCTATATCAAAATTTTTGATTTTTCTTCCAAAATTATTTATAGCATCAATTATAGCTAAGTCAATTTCTTCTGATAAAATATTCCTTAAATTAGCAAAATCATATTTTCCTTTGATAGCAGGTTTTATATTTCCTAATTTAGTTGTTTTAATATTATTCTTATAATCTGAAAACAACTGTATAGGTATTGCACCATTCAGTAAATTAAATGCGCTAGATTCTATATTTTCTATGTATTTTAAACCATCTAATATTTCATTACCATAATCATTACTATCGATAGTTACTATGATAGCGCTATTAGCAACACCTGATTCTCTTTCATGATTACTCATTCCGTTTACTACAAGTTTATTTTCGTGACTCGAAGCATTTACAACATATCCACCAGGGCACATACAAAAAGTAAAAACTCCCCTTTTGTCTATAGTATTGTGCGTTAATTTATAACTTTGTTGTTTTAATACTTGATGTTCTTCTATTCCTATTTGAGATTTATTAATCATTTTTTGATTATGCATTATTCTAAGTCCAATTGCAAAAGGTTTAGATTCCATTTCAATTTTTTTATTGTAAAGCATTCTAAAAGTATCACGTGCAGAATGACCTATAGCAAATACAACACAATTAGTATCAATCTCTTCATCATTATTAATTACTATAGATTTTATACTAGAATCATCCATGGTAATATCCGTTACTAACGAATCATATTTGAAAGTACCGCCCATTTGGATAATTTCTTTTCTTAAATTTATTATTACATTTCTAAGAAGATTAGTTCCAATATGAGGTTTTGCATCATACAAAATATCATCTGGAGCACCGCATTGTACTAATGTTTCAAAAAAATATTTACATCTACATTCTTTATCTTTTATTAAAGTATTTAATTTACCATCTGAAAAAGTTCCTGCTCCACCTTCTCCAAATTGTACATTTGAATTTGTTTTCAACATACCTGTTTCCCAAAATTCGTTTATGTCTTCAACTCTTTGTTCTACTGGTTTTCCTCTCTCAATAATTATAGGTTTAAAACCATTTTTTGCTAATGTATATGCGCACATTAGACCAGCTGGTCCCGCTCCTACAATACACAAATTTTCTATTTTATTTATTCCAGTTTTTTCTAATGTATACTTAGTATCAGGACTTTTTAATACATCCTGACTTTTATTTTTAGATAACAAATATTCTTCATTATTGATAGTTATATCCACTTCGTAAATAAAATACAATTTTGGTTTTTTTCTTGCATCCAAAGATCTCTTATTAATATAAATATTCTCAATTGAATCAACATTTACATCTAATTTATTTGCAACTAACTTTTTTAGATTACTTATACTAGTACTATCTACATCAATTTTTATTTGTCTTATTCTAATCATTTTTTCCTGCTTCCTTTCCTGCTATCATACCACTAATAAAAGCATAAGATAAATTATATCCACCACAATCACCATGAATATCGTTCATTTCGCCTATACAAAACATATTCTTAGTTTTTTTAATCATAAAATTTGAATCTAACTCTGAAATATCAATACCACCTTGACAAACTTGAGCATTGTTAAAATCATTATATCCATCTATTTTAATTTCTAAATTAGTCAGGATATTCTTTATTTTTTCTTTTTTGTCATCTGTCAATAAATTATATTGTTCTAAATAATCTATTTTGTAATAAGAAAATAATTCAACTAATAATCTATTATTTACTATACTTTGAAAAAATTCTAATATATTATAATCTTTTAAAAGCATTGTTCTTTCTTCCATAAAATCATCATAATTGTCTATGTCATTTAAAAAATTTAATTTTATAGTAACGTTTTTACCTTCACGTAATGATTTTACAGCACATGAACTTAGATTAAGAATACATATTCCACTTATACCATAATCAGTTAATTGTATTTCACCACAAGATGAATCAATTAAAATATCATTTATGAATAAGGAAGCATTTCCTTTAATTCTTAATAAAGGCCACATTTTACACAATTTAGAACTTGATTTAAGTTGAACTAAAGCAGGTAAGAATTCATTATTTTTAATATTGAAAGGTCTCAACGTATTTAACATTTTCCCATCTGATCCAGTCTTTGGATATGATTTAGAACCTGTTGCTATAATAACTTTATCGCATTCAAATTCATCATTAAGTAAATATTTATTATCTTCAAAAACAATTTTTTCAACATTAGTGTCATATATAATTTTAACATTGTTTTTCAATGCATGAGTCAAGAGTGCATCATATATTGATGTAGATGTATTTGAGTATGGATAATAATATCCATTTGATATATTAAAAACAATTCCCAAATTCTTAAAAAAAGATAAATATTCTTCTTTATAACTAATTATCTTGTTAGTTAAATGATTATCATCGTTAAAATTTGATACATTAAATTTATCATTGCAAAAATTACATCTTCCTGCACCAGTTATTAACATTTTTTTCATAGGAGTCTTATTTTTTTCTAATAAAATTACATCGTTGTTATTACTCGAAGCAAATATTGCTGCTGCCATACCTGCAGGACCTCCACCAATTATAATTATTTTACTCATATAGATCACTCATTTCGCTACTATTATAACATAAATTCAAAAAAAAAGTTGCACATTTGTAACAACTTTGTTATAATACATTGCGAAAGAAGGAATTAAAATGAATATAAGTTATAATGAACTAACTAAAAAAGATTGTTGTTTTACATGTGCACATTACAATTCATCTAGAGTTAACATAATAGGGTTTGTTTGTGAAAATGGAATACAAAGTTATCAAAGACCTGATAATGTATGTGGAAAGCATAGAGATACACAAAAATCAAACAAACAATTAGAAGCTGATTATGAAGTACTTCAAAAAAGATGCAGATAAAAAAATTGCTTAATAGCAATTTTTTTTATTCTAATAATTCTAATTCTATTGTTTGTTTTTCACCATCACGTACTATAAGAACATTAACAGTGTCACCAATTTTACAATTATATAATTCATATCTAAGTCTAGCAGATGAATCAATTAATTTTTCATTAAATGAATATATTATATCTCCTACTTGGAATCCTGCAAAGAAAGCTGATGAATCTTTAACAACTTCAGTAATAATAATACCACCACTTAATTCATTTTTTTCAATAGAGTCTTGATATTCACTATACTCTGGATAAAGAGGACTATATGCAATTGCCATATCAATCATAGCAATTCCTAAGTACGGATTTTCCCTAACCCCATTTTGTAAAATATCATTTGCAACTTCAAGAGCCTGCTCTATTGGTATTGCAAATCCTATTCCTTCAACACCAGTATCCATCAATTTTAATGTGTTGATACCAATAACTTCTCCATTTGAATTACATAACGGTCCACCACTGTTACCGCTATTTATTGCTGTATCAGTTTGATGCACGTTCATATAATAATCACCTAGTGTACTATCTGATAATGTTACTTCTACCATTCTGTTTTTTCCAGATAAAATACCTCTAGTAACTGTCCATGAAAATTCAGAATCAAGAGGTCCACCTACTGCAAAAGTAGTATCACCAACTCTCATTATTTCACTGTCACCCATATCAGCAACTAAGGTAACACTTTCAGCTGATACACTTAGGACAGCAACGTCTTCATATTCATCAGAACCAACTATTGTTGTTTCCGCTATTGTTCCGTCAGTAAATCTAACGTTAACAGTAGTAGCATCATCAATAACGTGATGATTTGTTAAAATATACGCAGTATCACCATCTATACTATATACAAACCCACTACCAGTTGATGACAATTTTCCTGAAACATAAGAAGAAACTATAACAACTGAATCGTATACTTTTTCTACTGCATCAGCAATTCCAGTATCAGTTATTGTTACTGAAGATTCCTCACGTGTTATTACAGTATTAAATACACTTGGAAATCTAAATATCAAACCATACATTAATAAAGCTCCTAGAAAGAAAATTGTAAAATATATAACTAAACTTCTCATAAATTTATTTTCTTTTTCACGTTCTTTATATATAGAGGTATTATCTATAGGTTTATTTTCTATAATTTTTTTCTTTTCTTTAATCTCTTCTACATTACTTTTAAGTTCTGCAGTTTCTTCATCTTTATCTTTTTCTTCATTCATTTTAATCCATCCTTACTATTTCCATATAATTATCTGGAAATCCCATAGTATCAAGTATTTTGTCAATACCAATAGTATTTAATTTACCTTCAAGTCTATCTATTTCATAACATACTTCTCTTATAAACATATTAAAATCCTCACTATTTAATACTTCTTTTAATATGATAACTAAAGCAAATAAATCATGTTTACCATTTTCATATTCGCCATCTGTTTTACTAATTAATAATTTTTCGTGATATATTGTATTTTCTATAGCTTTTTGAGTTTTATTCTCAAAACATATATCTTCGTGAGCACATAAATTTCTATAATTAGCCAAAATTGGTAGAAAAGACTCTAAATTTTCTATAGTAGTATTCAATAAATCTGCTATTTCTTCTTGATCAGCAGTATGTAGTACCATATATAATTCACCTGTTATACCAAATGATAAAACCTTAACAACAATCCATAGAGGTATATAACCATAATTATCTAAATAATGTTTAGTAGCTCTATGTTGTCTACCGTTTATAGTTATTTGTCTCTTCATTTTTTTTACTAAATCATTGATTTGTTTCACTTTTCTATGATCTCTACTAAAAATTTTGACATTTAAATAATTATTTTCTTTGTAACCATGATTTTTACTAACAGTATATGATAAAATACTTTTCAAATTATTTTCAAAAATTAATATATTTTTAAAAATAATATTTCTTAAATATCTATCGAAATTAAATACAGCGTATAATTCTTCGAACGTAGTTCCTTTAATATACATTGCACTATTATTACTATCACTAAATATATGTCTGTATCCAGTTAAAAAGAAATAATTTTCTCTAAGTATAATATCCCTAGTAAATTCATAATCACTTATTAATAATCCTCTTTCAACAAAAATTTGAATTTGTTCATCGAGAGATTTAAACATTTTCTCTTTCACGCTAATCACCTTTTTACTATAAACATTATATCACATGATAACAATATTATTATATATTTTTTTTGTGAAGATACAAAAAAATATATGTGATAATTAAGTGAATTAAAAAATAAATAAAAGAATTTATTTATTTTTTTTATTATATAATAATTTTTTATAATAATTTAGAGAATATATATATTAAAAATACTATACATATTAATATTAAAAATACAAATTTTATATCAATAAATCCTGATTTATACTCTCTTACATAAGCTTTTTCTATATTATTACTTTTTATAGCTTCAAATTCTAATTGTAGCTCTGGTGTTGATATGCAAGCTAAAAAATCATCAGAATGTTTTCTTATATATTCTTGATCTTCTTTTTTAAAAAACTGCTCAATCATTTCTCTTTCACATTTATAAATAATTTCTTGATTATTTCTAGTATCTTCTATAACTATATTATTAGATGAAGAAAAAAGTGAATCTAATGAACCATTTTGAAAATTTTTATTATTACTCTTTGCATTGCTTAATTCTAATGAATCTAATTTATCAACAATACCTTTAAATTTACCATCTCCACATATTTTGTCAAATTCATTTTGTAGTATTGACATACCATTACCATTAAGTGTTAAAGAAATAACATAATTAATAGGTAGTTTAGTATTGATAGCAATCATATTAAGCATACTAGAAATAACAGGATTGGTACTAAGAGTATTTGAATATACAGCAACTTCTTCCTGCCCCATATCGTTGATTCTATGTGCATAGTTATCACTTATTGATACCCCGTAAACCATTTGCGTAAAATATTCTGCACCAGATGTTGCCAATGGATTTTCTTGCTGATTTTGATCATTGTTACTTAATAAAGATTTATTAGTTAATACGTTCGTACACAAATCAAACATATCAAGCTTAACATATTTAAGATCTTGATAACAAGCTACTCTCATAACATGATTGTCATAAACAGAATTTTCTAACATAGGATCAACAAATTTTATATTTTGAACTTGCGAAACCAATGTTGACATTACATAATTAATATCTATAGGAAATGCTCTATTTAATTTTGCTAAAGAATTAACATATTCAGCAATATACTCTATAAAAATATCGTCTACTTCTTGATTTTTTGCCTGAAACAATTCTTTTATTTTTGTCTGATATATAGACTTATTATCTACTTGAACACTATTGTTAGAAACTTCATTATTATTCATTTACTTTACACCTCTATTATAAAAATAATACCATAAAATAAATAAATAAACAATTTTTTTTGATTTAAGTGTTTATTTAAATACATTCAATTTATTCTTTTATTTTTTTATTAACTATAATTTGATCAGCTAAAAGATAAATAACTTCGTTTTGAGATAATAATCTATTTTTTGATATATCAAAAATTTCAGATATGGATTGTAGTGTATCGCCTTCACTAGTAATGTAGTAACTATAGTTTTTTTTAGGTACTAACACCTCTTGGTTCTTATATATATAATCTTGTATATCCAAACCATTCATACTAGCAAAAAGTTTAGGATTTACATTGACTTGTTCTGAAATATTGCTAACTGAACCTGGATTATTAATTTTTATGACATCGTAGTACTTATCTTTATTTTTTGGAACTATAATATCCATTCCATTTGTCAAATTTGAAACATAATACAAATCATTTATACTCTTCAAATAGTCTTCTGTAGTATCAAATTTTTTTGCTATTAATGATAATGTATCATCTTTTTTTACTTTATATCTATCAAACATAATATCACTTCCTAAAGTAAAATATGTATATTTTTAAAAAAAGTGAAAAAAAAAAAATAGGTACTATCCCTATTTATTATTTTTCTTTTTTTCCTTAGTTCTATTATTGTCTTCGTTCCTCATCATATGCAAAGTAATGTTAGATTCAATATCGTCTAAACCTTTTTTAGATACATTTGACAACACAACTGTTTCTTTAACAGTATCAATTTTAACTTTTCCCCAAAATAATCCTGAATACACAGATAAATCATTAAACATTTCTGTAGTAATTGATTTAAAAAAATATCCAAATAATACTCTTTTTTGTGCTATCATTAACCTTTGATCAGTTAATACCAATACAGCAGTTGTAAATATATTGTAAAATTCATCGTTTTTTTGACCTACAAATGCGAATAGTACTTCTTCATCCTCATTAAGATGTTTTTGAATTATTTTACAATGTTTGTGAATTCTCCATGCTACCGATCCTGGATTTTCTCCAATATATGTGTAAACCTTCTTTTCAATGTCGCTCATTTTTTCTCACCCAAAACTATTTTATAATATTTTAAAAAAATAAGCAATTAAAAAAATAAACAATTAACTTAATTTATATAAATTAAGCAATTATTTATTTTATTTTAAACATTTATGGTGGAGCAGAGGAGAATCGAACTCCTGTCCAATATACCGAAAGTCACAACCTCTACAAGTTTAGTCTAATTTAAAATGTCCTTTTAATATGGCTTAAACACACCTTGTTAAAAGTAAGTTTATTAAAATTCGAATCGAAGCCACAAACATACTCCGATTTATATTTTATATATATTATCCTCTAATAAAACCTATAAAAAAAATCTTATAAGAAGAGCTCCACGCTAATTAAGCGTATGAAGGAGCGAAACTGAAATTAGTTTCGTTATTTAATTTTTTATTGCGTTTATAGTTCGTCAACTACTTGCCATCATGCTCACTAATACATGTCGAAACCATGCTGCCCCATAAAGTAATTATAACATAATTTTATAATATGTCAAAAAACTTAAAATCAAAAAGTTTCAATACTACTAACACCGTTCAATGCTAATGTTGTAAACTGTTTTTTCACATACAATGGATAAGCAGCTGCTCCTATCATTGCAGCATTGTCTGTACAATATTTAAAACTTGGAACTAATAATTGTGCTCCATTTTCTTCACATGTACATTTAACCTCTTCTCTTAAATAATTATTTGCAGAAACTCCTCCTGCTACTATTACATTTTTTATCTCAGTATTTTTTAAAGCTAAATCTAATTTGTTAGTAAGTTGTTTAACTGCTATAGATTGAAAGCTACAAGCAAGATCTGCAGAATTAATTTCTTCTCCTCTGCTTCTTGTATTATGAACTAAATTTATTACTGAACTTTTTAAACCACTATAACTAAAATTATAACTGTCATCATTAAGAGCTAAAGGTAAAATATAAGATGCTTCGCCTGTTAATGCTAATCTTTCTATTCCAGGACCTCCTGGATAAGGAATTCCAAGTATTCTTGCTACTTTATCAAATGATTCACCAATAGCATCATCCAAAGTTTTACCAAGAGTTTCAAATTCATAATCATCATGCATAATTACTAAATCAGTATGACCGCCACTTACTATTAAAGCTAAAGCTGGATACGAAAAATCTTGTTCTAATTTAGATGCATATATATGACCTATCAAGTGGTTAACCTTAATCAAAGGTTTTTCTAACAAAAATGAAACCGTTTTTGCAAATTCAATACCAACAAGTAATGATCCCATCAAACCAGGAGCGTAAGAAACTGCAACAGCATCTATCTGATCAAGAGATATTTTTGATAGCTTCAAAGTTTGTTCTAAAACAAGAGTTATGTTTTCAGTATGCATTCTAGAAGCTATTTCTGGTACAACTCCTCCATATTCTGCGTGTACGTCCATTTGAGATAAAATTGTATCAGCTATTACTTCTTTTCCATTTTTAACAATAGCAACACTTGTTTCATCACATGTTGTCTCTACTGACAATATATATACGTCTTTCATTTTTCACCTTTCCATTATGTAGGCATCATCGCCATTTTGATAATACTTATCGCGCTTTCCAATTATATTAAATTTCATTTTTTTATATAAACCAATAGCTGCTGTATTATTAACGTTTACTTCTAAAAAAAATTTTCCTTCATTAATTTGTATAATAAAATCACAAAGTTTTAATCCTATTTTTTTATTTCTGTATTTTTCTTCAACAGCTATGTCTATAATTTCTATCTCGTCTTCTATTTTGTTTATTATTATAAATCCCATATTTATATTATTTTCTTTATATAGGTATATATAATTATAACTAGATTCCTTATATGATTTTAGATTAATAGTATTAGAAAAATTATCAAAACAATGATTACCTAATTTGTAAATATAATCAAAATCTTCTTCAGTTGCCTCACATATCACTTTAAAACCTCAATTTTTTTAACATAAATTGGTTTTATGGTATGAGGATTTTCTGGTTCTTTTTTTAAAGCAAAACTCATCACTTTATCGTACCTAATTTCTGTAGTAACAAAGTATTTATTATCTTTATTAGCAATACTAAATTCTTCATTAGATAAATACTCTAATTCCTTGATTAATAAATTATCAGAGTCATATGTACCTACAAAATAACCATTGTTTTCAACTATTGCTACATTTTTTTCCTTTGAATTTACTGATATAGCTATTTCATCTAATGATGTAACAGTTCTAATAGGTATATTTTTTATATAAGCAAACGTTTTTGCTATAGTAACACCTAATCTTACGCCAGTAAATGAACCTGGACCTACTACAACTACTATTCCTTCGGGAATTTGCCCATCCAATACTTTTTTTATACTAGGCATTATAAATTGACTATTCGACTTTTGACCAACAACAGTTTCCTCGCTAATAATAGAAGTCTTTTTAAAATATTTTATTATTACGTCTTTTCCACATGTATTAATATATAAATTCTTCATTATAATACCGACTCACATAAACTTATGTATTTTTCTCCGTAAGCCTTGATTACAATTTTTCTTACAGTTTCATCAATCATAATAAAATTAAGTTCTAATCTTTCACTAGGTAATCTATCTTGAACATATTCTGCCCACTCTATTAAACAAATTGAACCCTTGTTAAAATAGTCCTCTATACCAAATTCGTTATTTTCATTAAGTCTATATACATCCATATGCGCTAAAGGCATTTCACCGTTATCATACTCTTTAACAATATTAAAAGTAGGACTAGTTATATTTTCTTTAATGCTTAAAGAACTTGCAAAAGCTTTTGCAAATAAAGTTTTACCACTTCCCAGATCACCATTTAAACAAATGACCATGTTTTCAAATTTTTCGCTTTCAATATTTTGAGCCAATATTATAGTATCTTTAACATTAGCAGATATGTATTTATATTCCATTAATCTCACCAAATAAATTATAAAATAAAAACGATAATAAGTAAACTGAAATAAGTAATAAAATTATTATTTTACAAAAAAAAGAGTTTAAAACTCCTATATGTTACGAAATAAACTTATTAATATTCTCTACAAGTTCCTCTGTATTGGTATTGGCAATATCGTGACCTGCACCTTCTATCATTATAACATTGTCTTCTAATAATTTTTTCACAGTATTAGGTTTAACCATATTATCTAAAGAACCATATATAATTCTATATTCAGATTTGTTAAATGACGATACAACATCTAAAAGATCAACTCTAACAATTGATTGATAAGTATTACGTAAAAATTTGTTTCCATACACCATTTCGTTAGTTTTCTTTACTTTTATTACATATGCATTACGTAAAACATTTCTTATAGGATCTATGAACTTTGGTGTTTTTAAAAAAGTTTTAGATTTTTTTTGATTTCTTATTATAGCTGGAGAAAGTAATATCAATTTTTGCTTCTTATTGATTGTATTTTTATAATTTATTGCAACTGCTCCTCCAAAAGAATAACCGATTATATAATCTATTTTTAAATTATTTTCTGTTATATACGTAAATATATAATTTGTGTAATCATCTAAATTCCAACCTTTAGAATTTGGTGTTTCACATAAACCAAAACCAGGCATATCAATTTTATGGACTTGATATTTTTTTTCTAACATTTTCACAAAATTTGTTCTATTATGCCAAGCATCTTTGTCTTTTAATATATGATTATAATTTTTATAATTCCATCCATGTAATAATAATATTTTTTTCATACGTTTCTCCTCTATATAATTCTATCATCTATAGGTATAAATTTTTTACGATAATAACTTCCATGATGATAAATAATTTTCGTATTTAGATCTATATCTTCTATAAAAGAATGATTATTAACAATTTCTACGTTGTCATGATCAAATAAAGATTTTTCGTGTATGTCGTTGAATAAATATACTTTATCAAAGTTAGAAAAAATATCCATCAAAGGTTTAAAATCATATTCATTTTCTCCGTCGATAGTGAGCATTCTTAGTACAAGTACACAATTAGAATAATCATGACTAGCTAGTTCAATTATTCTAGGTACAGTAGAAACTTCTCCGCAAAAAATAACTTCTCTATCATTAAAATTTGCTTTTATCAACCTCATTTCTACAGGTTTATAATTATTTATTCTTTCTTTAATTAATTCCGTATTAATTTCAAGTAATTTACCAACTTCAAATGCTAATTGGTTCTGTAATTTTGATAATTTTGTTTCCACAAAAGGTATTAAATCTTGTCTTATTTCCTTTACACTTACTATTTTATTTATTGAATGATTACCTATTAATCTATTTTCAAGTTTGATAACATTATCGTCAAACGTTAATTTTGAAATATTTTCATCCATCATATTAACTATAACATTAGATGAATGCAATAATAATCTTGCTTTGCTAGCTAACAAATCGTCCAAAGTATTCATATTATCAACACCTAAATGAGCTGGCAAAATATTAATTATAACCCCTATATCAGGTTTTAATAATTTAGAATAATATTCAACATGAAATTCTCTATACAAAGCAGATTCCATTACTAGATATTTCACAGAATTGTCAATATGATTTATCATATGTGATGCGAAGTTTAATGGAGTAATTCTTTTGCTATAAATTCTATAAACATTGTCATCAATCACTTCTTCTATTAGTCCTGCTAACGTTGTTTTTCCAACTGATCCAGTAACCAATATCTTCTTTCCTTCAAAATTTGATATCGCCAAATTAGTAAGGTTATTTATAGTTTGTTTTAAATCTTGCACTACTATATATTTACAATCTGTACTAAGTAATTTTTCAGTATAAGAATCTATTAAATACACAACTTTTTTACCAAATTTATTTATGTAATCATTTATATATTTTCTATTATCAATTTCATCTATATACCAACCTTCTAAAAATGAATTAGAATCGATATACATTGGAATAAACAAAGGATTATTTGCAGACAAAAAAAATTCATCATTGAAAATTTTTGTTATCCTAACATAATCAAAAGTTTCATCTTTTTTTACATTGTTAGTAGAAATTACAGTTGTTATTTCCGTCAGTTTATTTAAAGATATTTTCATAAAAAAAACTCCATTCATCCTTAAATATTATAACACATAATCTACACATAAAATAGATATAAAACCTTGATTCTTTTATATAACTACAGTTTAATTATAAGTTTTTGACCTGGTTTTATTAAATTTGGATTGCTACCAATAATACTTTTGTTTTCGTTGTATATTGATAACCACTGTACGTTATATTTTTTTGCTATAGACGATAATGTATCACCAGATTTAACAGTGTAAATAACATCTGTTACCTCAGTTTTTGTTAACATTATATTTACTAAATTTTGAATAACTTCGTAATCATATCCTGCTGCCTCAAGTTTTATTTTTCTCTCTGGGTTATTACCCCATAATCCTTGCAAAACTTCTTTTGCTATTTCTTCGTTTGCTTTTATATTCTCTATTGTAAAATCTACAGGTAAATATATAAATCCTTGAAATTCAAATCCAGTGCCGAAATAATAATTATTAGGTATTTTTTTTGTATAAAATCTAAGTCCACCGTATGCACTATTCGATACTAATATACCTCCATCTGAATATATTTCCTCGACTACTGCTACGTGTCCTAATCCATCGCTAATTGACGATATATTTCCTGATTTCCAGCAGGCAATTGCGCCTAATTTAGGTAAATTACCTCTTTTATAACCATCATCATAGTTATACCATCCCTCTGCATTACCTCTTGAAAGAGAAGGCATTGAGTTCATTAACTCATAACTTCTTCCCCACGCATAACCAACACAGTTTGGTAAAACTGAGCAATTATTTATTAAAATACAACTGTTTACTCCATTACATGATGTGTGAATGTAATATTTATTAGATACATTTGGATCAGTTGTTCTTTTTATAAAATTCATTTTTATCCCCCCATAATAATATATTAAATATATATTATTAAGAAACATCTAAATGCCTAATTTTATAAAAATAACAAATTTTTCCAAAAAAAAAAAATTGGCGATTACCTATTTTTGCTTACACTATCTTCGGCGTATTAGGTCTTAACTTCTCTGTTCGGAATGGGAAGAGGTGTACCACCTAAGCAATTGTCACCAATTTATGAA
>JAWXUH010000012.1:0-17669 GCA_044432745.1 bacterium | reverse complement strand
TTCTTTTTCATATGTTGTTATTTTTTTAGAAGCGATATTTGACTTTGATATATTTGTTCTAAGCTTGTTATTGAATTTACCATACATTTAACTGAATTATTAGTTTTTAGAATATCATCTATGTTATCTGTTTTAATTATTTTTTGTATCTTCTCACCTTCTGCATTTAATATATGGGAAATAGCGGTTTGTTGAAGTGCTATTGACATTAATAAATCATTTTTTGCAAGTTCTCTTTTTGAGTCAGTTACTGTTACATATATCGTTTTAATTGTTGTTAAATTATAATCATCTGTTACTTCATACACTACTGTATATGTTCCCTTTTCTTTTGTATTTACCGTATTTTTTATTACCTTTATATTAGATGTTATATCTACATTAAATTGATCTGTTGCTGCTATGTTTTCTAAAGGATAATATTCTTCATATTTTAACACTAAAGCATTCTGTGCATTTATTATAGGGTAATTTATTTCTATTAATCCAGCAGGTACTACTTGATTATCTGTTAGAGTTATTAAATCACTTAACTTAGTATCTATATTTATTTTACTATCTAACTTCTTTGTAAACGTATATATATTTGGATCTACTTTGATATAATAATTATTACTCTCTAGATTATCAAAATTATAATATCCATCTTTGTTTATATATGGCGTAGATAATGTTTGACTTAGTATATTATACTCTTCATCAAGCAGATATATCTTTATATTATTTAAACCCTTCTCTTCTTCATAAATACCATTACCATTATCAAGCCATACATAACCATTTATATTTAAATTTTGATTATTTATTGATACATCAACAATGTTAGTTTCTTTAATGATTGTATCACCATTTAATTGTCCTTTAATTGCTATAGTATTATTTGCTATAGTTTTAGAATCTAAACTTGTTATAGTTGGTATTGTTATTTCTAACTTTTCATATGGCATTAATATATCTTTTGTTATCTTTATTGATTGCACGTCTGTATATTCTTTTTTATCTTCCCAACTACTTATACCTATTGTATTATTTTTTTCATCAAACCTTATTGGATCTAACAAAGAATACTTAATATCTATTGGAGTATCTATACTTGATTTATCTGTAATTATTTTAGCTTTTATATCATTAATTAGATATACTTGATATTCAGATTCCCTACTTATTGTATTAAGGTTATATGTATCATTTATATTAGGTAGTATATTTACTATTTCTATATTATTTAGCGATACATCATTATTGTTGGTAACCGTTAATAAGTAATCTACATTAGCTCCACTTGATGTTATAGAGCTTGTTGTATAATCTTTATCTTGATTACCCTTTGATTGCAAAGTTATATCATAATCATAACTTGCTATACTTAATATTACATCACCTGTTTTAACTATTCTCTCACTTTCATTATTATCATTATCTAAATCTAGTATATCTATATAAGTTTCAGCTTTAGTTATATTCGTATAAAAAGTTCTTTGATAATTTCCTATATATCCAGAGAATGATAATAGTTTTATTTGATTTGATATTATTTTTAAAGATAATACCACCGTTAGTGAATCTGAGTTTGGAAACTGATTTGTAAATATATATCTTATAGCATTTTTACCTGTCTCTTTATAGTTTTCTATTATAAGAGGTTCAACTATCTCTCTAGGGTAATCTTTATCCCTAGAGAGATAGGTTTTCTCATCTACAATAGATGTATACTCTAAATATGAATCTATGTATTCTAATTCTGCAGGTAATAATATAGTTATTACTGGTTTATCTATAACGAAGTATGAAGTATTTCTTGTAAACTTAATTTGAAATTCATCATACTTTTGATATATTTCTTTTTCATCTATTATTTCATAATCTAAATCTAACTCTATTTCTTCACTTAATGTTACGTATTTATATATTCCATGACTTTTTGCATTTGCAGACGTTACATTTGTATATTGAGTTATTTGTTCTGTTTTTGTTGTATTTACTATACCTTCAATTAATATTTGATCATATACTTCACTTTGATTTTGAACTTCTTTTGAAATATAGATATCCGTTATATTATTATATTTTTCAGTATCTACTAAATAAGTTAAATCCGTTATTTGTTCTATTTTAAAAATATTATTAGAAGTTATTATTGTTAAGTCATATGGTATTTGATGTTTTATTTTTATTTTAGTTGGAAGTATATCTTCAAAACTTTGCATAACTAGGTAGTTATTAGCATCTTCTTTACCTGTATATAATGTTTGATATATATTTACTACTTCATCTCCATTTTTAGCTTGACCTATTCCTATAGAATCTATATTTGTTTGTATTTCTTCATTAGTAGAATCTAATATATAATAACTTATTGTTAATGTTGAAGCTGGCATTATATCTTTTTCTAAAATAATTCTATCTTCTTCATCATAATAAACATCACATGCTACATTACCAATGTATGCTTCTATTTTATTATTTTTATCTTTAATACTATCATCTTGATATATTATTTCTAAACTTTCAAGTTCTACTTTTGTTATTAATGTTATACTGCAGTGATCACTTGCATCTTGAATATGCGTTATTACTACATCATCTATTGTAATAATATTTTTATCTGTTTCAATATTATGTTCACTTGTTTTTAATGTTAGCATTTTATCGCCATCCCCCTATAATAGGATATGCATATTAAATATTATTTGTCTGTGCTATTACATGTGTTTATCTTCTTTAGTCAAAATAAAAAAGAAATGATATATTCATTTCTGATATATTCATTTCTTTTTATTTAAACTTAATTAAATATTTTAACTAGGTGAATTATATAAATCACAATTTGGAACTTGATAATAATAACTTAAATCATTAACGTTATCATTATTTAAATCACTTTCATTTTCACTTATGTATATATAATTATCATAATCTACTAATGTAATGTTATATTTATATTCATCACCAGTTTTAGTTATTACTACTCTACCTTCATATCCATAATAGGGATAATATGCATATTCAAGTCCACTAATAATGTTGTTTTCAATTAGATACTCCATTGTGTAACACTTGTAATCATTACCTTTCATTTCATCCATAGCAACTTGAGTTTTAACTGCAGATATTATTGTATTACTATCTGTTATTAAACCTTCTGCTGGATTATAAGATAATATTTCATATAAACCTATTAATTCTTCTCCTATTGATGTATCTTCAAAAGCGTATACAATAGATTCTACTATTTCTAAAGCTTCTTCATTATCAATATCATTAATGTTAATTACTGTTTGATTAGGCATTGTTACAAATTCAAAATCATACTTAATTTCTGTTTCTAATTTAATTTCTGCTGTTTCACCAGAATCCTCTACTTTAAACTCAGTTAAATAATTATTTGATGATGTATTTTCTATTGAACCTTCTACTAAAGTTCCTTCTTCTACAAATTTAAATCCATATCTTGTATTACTAAAATATACACTTAATGAACCTAAACTTTCACCATTTCTAAATGGATTTAAAGTTACTTCATCTTCTTTAATAACATATTTATAATATGAGTCTTTATCTACTACATATTTTCTTGTATCAAAGTCATAATCACTTTCATATACAGTAAGATATATAACATCATCTTCTATATAAAAATTAGATTCTATTGTTTCATGGATTAGTTCTCCACCAACTAATTTTTTCATTATACCTTTAGTGTAGAATGAAAAAGTAAAAATTTCTTCTTCTTCACCTTTAATGTCTTCAACTGATTCATTTATAAATTCTAATAATTCACTTTCAGTAATATCATATGCTGTTATTATTTCTATTATTTTTTTATCATTTTTAATAGCTTCTAAAAAACAAATTACTGTGTCATTTAATGACATTGCATAATCATATGATGTAACACTAACTGTTTCATTATTTAACGTTACTTTTCTTTTTTCTTTTGTAATTTTGTCATAGTCAATTGATTCTTTTGTTACTCTATTAAGAAAATCATTAATATATATAGCGTTTTCTATACTTATAGTTTCAAGCATTTTTTCAAGTTCTTCTATGTATATTTCATTATCTAAACCTAAATCACTTGTATCTATTTCTATTATTTTATCGTATGTATTAAATAATAATTTTAATACATTATCAGTTTCTGATAATTTTATATTAAGTACACTATTATTTTTATAATTAATATCTAAATCAGAATACATTTTTGAATCTGATATCATTGAAGATTCTGTTAATGTAAAATCATTAAATACATTAAATCCTTCAACGTTAGTATTCATACTTAATTTATTTATTACTTCATAATCAGAACTAGTATCTATTTCTGATAAAAAATTATCAACATCAAGAATTATATCATTAGATGTTGCAAACATTTCATCTATTGAATTTTCTATTATAACCTTAGGTGCAAATAGGAAAAAATTAACTCCTACTACTAAACCTACTACTAAAACTAAAACACCTGCTATTATTGCTTTTATAGGCATGTTTTTTAACTTTTTATTTGGCGTTTCTTCTGTAGGTGGAGTTTGCACTACTGGCGTTGGTGGCTCAAGACCTCCTATTAAATTACTACTAGGTGGTGTTACTCCAAATCCTCCTACATTGCTTTCAAACATTTGACCATTATCTTTTTCTACAAATGGATCAATAGTAGCTACTTTTGGTGCTTCACTTACTACTCCCATATTATTATTAATTGGTGCTGGTGTTTGATTTAAACCCGGAGTACTTGTTTGTATAAACGGATTACTATTAAATGCTGGCGCTTGTGGCACTTCATTAGTTATTCCTACATTATTTGTTTGTACATAAGGATTGTTATTAACTGGTTGTGCTTGATGCATATTGTTATTTAATCCTATATTATTTGTTGGTATACCTGGATTCATATTAGTTGATCCAAGCGTGTTTTGATTGTTTGTGTTATTGTTTGTTGGTACACTTGATGTACCTAACCCCATATTTTCATTATTCATATTTTACTACCTTCTATTTTAAAATTATATACCACATTTGAAAAACATTCAAGTTATTTAGTGTAACTACTTAGTTTTTATACTTAATGAGTATAGTATATTGAATAAAAACTTTCATTAGGTATAATATTTAAATTGAAGATTTTTCTTTTTGGAAATTTTTATTAGATATATTATTAATTATGAGAATTAATACAAATAACAATTTATCAACATTATATCCGTTTACCACCCCATATATATCATCCTTATAATGTGAAACTATATTTCTAATATTTTCTCCAACGCCTCCCCTATGTAACATGCAATACTCAATAAAATTTAAATCTATTTTTTCAAACATCGAATCTAAACTTTTAACGTATGTTCCCAGCGTAATACTATCCTCATTTATATACTCTACTCCTATTTTAGAATCAATATATATACACCTTAGTATTTTTTCTATTATTCCACACAAATTATTAATACAATAATAAGAATTAATTTTTACTAATGACTTATTATTATTTTGTTTTGAATCAACTAATACCTTCATACTATTACTTTACAAATCAAAATCAAATTCTATTTTTTCTACTTCTTCTTCGTTTCCGCTTTCTTTCAAGTATTCCAAAAATTTAGATTTAATATAACCTATAATTTCTTCTATTTTTTCTTCTTTATATATTAAAATTCCTAATAAATTAACATAATACGTTAGTGATATTTCAAGATTTCGTTTAAAACTTTTTGTAAAAATTTCGTCTGTTGTTTCAAAATTGTAAGACAAAATATCACTCAAACATTCTACATTATTTCTGTGTAAATTATTTATTACACTTATCATCTTATCCTCATTCCTAACATGAGTTAATAACAACATTTTTTCATCAAAACCTAACTCTTTATTTTTATTTTTTTTAATCACACCTATGTTAAATTCCATTTTCTGACCATTTTTTAATATGTAATTATCAAATTCTATTTGTTTTAACTTCTGATATTTCAACATTATATTATAGTTAGGATCGCTTAAATCTTTTAACATTTGTACAAAATCAATTAAATATTTAAAATAATAAATTATATTATCATTATCAAATTCTTCGCTTTTATTTTTTACTAAAGAAATACATAACTCTATTTTTTTTCTATACATAATTTTATCTATATTACTTAATTTGCTAAAAATTTTTCCGTATTTTAAAGAATGTAAAAAAAAATATTTTTTTAATTCTGTTTCTGATAAGATTAATTCATAATATCCTTTTTTATTCTTAAAAATTTCATCAAAATCACTGTAATTAGACAATATTTTATTCGGAAAATTATATATCAAATATTCAATTATAGAATATTCTTTAATATTAAATTTTATTAATAATTTTATCGTAATTTCTATAATATCAGGCTTATTACAAATTTTATCGTCGTCTATTTCAAAAATTGACTTATAATTTGAAATTAAAAATTTTGTTAATGATGATTTTTCTAATTCCACTTTTTTTAGTAACTTTGATATTATGTTAAATTCTGCTTTGTATTCTTCTTTTATAATTGACTCATCAATAGACTCAATTGTTAAAATAAAAATATAATCTAGATATCTATCTAGATCATTTATTACGATAATTTCATCGTTTTTAAAATAGGATAATATCAAATCTGATTTAGACATAATAATACTTACTTGTTGGTTTGTTGTCCATTCATCATTCTTACAATAACTTAATCTAAAATCCAAATAATCTTCTTCATTCAATTTTTCAATTATGTTCACTGCAAATTCTCCACTAGATAAAACTTTCAGGAACTAAACCTAATTTATTAATAATTTCATTAGATTTTTTTAAACAATCATACATTTCAGTAACCTCTTGAAAATTCCATAGTTTAAGTTTAGATTCAATCGGTAGATCTATACACTCTTTCTTTATTTTATCTATTTGTTTTTCATCAGAAACTGCTATTATTCCTTGTACGGCAGAATTGTTGTTAGCTTTTTGTAAGTTTAATAGTAAACTATCAATACTTCCTTTTGATTGAACTTCAAAAACATACATTACCTTACCCATATTACCTATTTTCACCTGCCATACAGCATCAACTACGGCTCCAGTAGCAACTTTTATTTCAGATTCACTCTCAAAACCAAGCCATATTCCAATTTCAACTATTTGCTCAATTATAGTTTTGTGAATAGAATCATTTTTATTTACTATTACGTCACCCTTTACGCAGTCATTTTTGATATTTTTTTCTTCATTTAGTTTACTTAATGGTTCGATAATATCCCAAAACATAAAATCAACCGTTAAGAGATTTGCTTCTTGCACTCCCTTTAAAATCATTTCATTTTTAATATTTTTTGCAACATCGCATAATCTTTTATAATTTTTTCCATTATACTGATAATTATAGGTTGGTACATTTTCTATCCCTAAATATTTAAAACAATTACAAGTTACTTTATTACAAATCACAAAATTGTCAGAGTCAATATAACTCAATAATTCACTCATGCTAGATGGACCAATGTGTTTTATATTTTCATAAAAATCGTCCCACCTAATTGATATATCTTCACTACCATATAATAAATCAATAAGTCTATTTTTCAAATTATCAAACCCATTTACATCAATAATTTTATTTGCTATATAAGTCTTATTTCCCCATACAACCATTGACCATAACTTACCTATATATTCAACAAATTCCTCAACGGTCATATTAATGATTTTTTCTTTACTCCAAGATTTATAGTATAACAGTCTTTCTTCTCTATCTTCAATTGCTTCTCTTTCTTTTACATTTTTGATATTATTTTTATATATATTTATAGCTTCTGCTAATTTTGTATTATTCATATGTTCTCCTTTTCTTTTTTATTAAAAAAAATTTAATAAAGCGTAATTTAAAAAATTGTAGCATGCTAATACTCGAAAGTAAACTCATTTAGATAATTTATATAACAAATTATTCAATTTAAAACAAAAACACAAAGTGGCACTTTGTGTTTTGTAAAAAATATTATAATTTTCCGCCTACTCCTTTAAATTTTTCTACAAATGCAGATACTTTTTGAAATACAGTTTGTTTCTTATTTAAATAATTTGGATTAAGTGGACTCATTTTTGGAAGCATTTCATTTAATTCAGTACCATTTTCACTTACATATTCTTTTTTAAGTGAGTTTGTAATATACCTCTTTGCTTCTTCTTTATTTAAACCTTCTTCATTTATTAATTCTTCTACTTCTTTAATTTGCTCATTTTGTGCAAATTTAAAGAACTCTTCAATAATACTTGATTTACTTTCTATTTCATCTAAATTAGTATTGTTAATGAAGTCTATTATTAAATTTTCTTTTGCTCTATTACCTATACTTGATCTTATCATTCTTCTTACTTCTTCTATAAGTAAGTTTTTGTCTTTTACATTTTTATTTTTTTCAAATATAAGTTCTAAAATATAATCTAAATTTATTTCTTGAGATTTTAATAGATCTATTTCAAATACTACATCATCCCAATTAATTTTAGATTTTTCAGCATCTTCTCCTTCTTTTTGTATTCTTAACCATTCTCTTACATCGTTATAAAGAGATTTATAGTTTTGAATTTTTCTTTCAGTAAATACAGGAACATTTATAATATTTTCTATATCTTCATGATTTAAGAAGTAACTTTCCATGAAGTTTTGAAGTTCATTAGTATTATTTCTATCTATTTTTTGAAATGCTTTTAAATATGAAAATTCATCATAATTTTGAAGTATGTTTTCTATTTTTAGATATTTACTAAATAATTTAACAAAACTTTTTTTATCCTTTTCAGTTATTATATTATCTATATCAGGAAACTTATTATTAAGTTCATTTACTATATCAATATAACCTTCTTTTAGATTTCCAGATGTAGTTTCTTTAAAACCATTTATATATTCATCATAACTCTTTTCAAGTACTACATTTTTAGTATTACTATCTCCAAAACATTTAATAGCATCAATTGTAGCTTGTTCTAAATCTCTAAAAGCTACTATATTACCAAATGTCTTAGTTGCATCATATATTCTATTAGTTCTAGAATATGCTTGCATAAGTCCATGATATCTAAGGTTTTTATCTACAAATAATGTATTAAGTGTTGGAGCATCAAAACCTGTTAAAAACATACCTACTACAATTATTAAATCTACTTCTCTTTTTTTAACTCTTAGTGCTAAATCACGATAATAATTTTGAAATTCTTTACTATCTACACCAAAATTACAATTAAACATTTTATTATAATCATTTATTGCTGATGTTAAAAATTCTTTTGCCGATAAATCCATTGCAGTTGGTTCAAAACTCTCATCAATTATTTCTCCAATTGATGTTTGCTCTTCATTTGCAGCAAATGAAAATATTGTTGCTACTTTTAAAGGCTTTTTAGAGTCTTTTTGTAAGTTTTTAAATGATTCGTAATATAGTTTTGCAGCTTCTACAGAAGATACTGCAAACATAGCATTAAATCCTTTAGAATTATTTGAATTTCTATGTGTTTTTATTATAAAGTTATTTAATATATATTTTGTTATTTTATTAATTCTTTCGCTATGAAGTAGTGCCTCTTTTGTTTCTGTTGATGATAACTTATTTAAATCAGTTTCTGTTTCAAAATTTTTAAAGATTGGATTAACATTATTGTAATCTACTTTAAATTTTAATACCTTCTCATCTCTTATAGCATCTGTTATTACATATGAATGAAGTTCTGCTCCAAATACTGATGCTGTTGTTTCAGATCCTTGTGCATTTTCTGGAAATATTGGAGTTCCTGTAAAACCAAATTGATAAAACTTTTTAAATTTAGCATTAATATTCTTTTGTGCTTCACCAAATTGAGATCTATGACATTCATCAAATATGAATACTACTTGTTTATTATATATTTCATGATTCTTTTCTGTTTTCATAAAATTATTTAACTTTTGAAGTGTTGTAACAATTATCTTGTTATCTTCTTTTTCCATATTAGCTTTTAAACCTGCTGTATTATCTGATCCGTTAACACTATCAGGTGAAAATCTTTGATATTCTTTCATAGTTTGATAATCTAAATCTTTTCTATCTACTACAAAGAATACTTTATCAATAAAATCTAGTTCTGTTGCAAGTCTTGCTGCTTTAAAACTAGTTAATGTTTTACCAGAACCTGTAGTATGCCAAATGTATCCTCCACCTTCAACTGATTTATATGAACTATTGTTATATGAACTTTGTATTTTCCATAGTATTCTTTCTGTTGCTGCTATTTGATATGGTCTCATTATAAGTAAGTTTTCACTTGAATCAAATACTGAATATGTTAATAGTATTTTTAATATTGTTTTCTTTTCAAAAAATGTAGCTGTAAAATCTTTTATATCTTTTATTCTCTCATTTTTTGAATTAGCCCAGTTCATTGTAAAATCAAAACTATTTTTATCTCTTGATGTTGTATTTGCAAAGTATCTTGTATCAGTACCATTTGATATTACAAATAGTTGTAAAAATTTATATAATGAATTTTCACTATTAAAACTTTCTTTACTATATCTATGTATTTGATTAAATGCTTCTTTAATAGCTACTTCACGTTTTTTAAGTTCAACTTGAACTAATGGAAGTCCATTTACTAAAATAGTTACATCATATCTATTAGCACTAGTTCCTATTATTTCAAATTGTGATATTACTTGTAATCTATTTTTAAATAAGTCTTTTTTATTTACTAAATATATATTTTTTATTAATCCATTATCAAATTTGAAATCATAAATATAATTCTCTTGAATTTTTCTTATTCTATCAACATGATTATCAGATTTATTATCTAAATACTCAGAGCAAAATCTATTCCATTCACTGTCTGTAAATAAAACATTATTTAAACTTTGTAGTTGTACTCTAATGTTTTTAAGCATAGCTTCTGTATTATTTAATCCTTCAATATATTCATAACCTTGATTAATTAAATCTTTTATAAATTCTTCTTCTAAACTAGCTTCACTTTGATAGAAGGTATTTGTATCTTCTATTTTCTTATATTTATCAAGTACTATAAAGTTATTTGATTCTGCTATAGTTTTTAATTCATTCATTTTATACTTCCTTTTCTTTAATATTAAGTTTCAATCAAACCTCTAACTTGTTTCTTTTCGTTAATATCAACTAAACATTTACAATACTTTAAATTAGTATTATCCACTTTCATTATATTACGATTTTTTTCATCGTTCTTAAAAATAACTAACTGTTCATCAAAATAATGATTTTTTTTATCATAAACTTTTTCACTGAAGAAGAATATATATTTTACCTCTTCGCATTTTTTTAACATCTCTAAATTTTTTTGAGAATAAATCGGTAATAATGGGTAAATCTTATTATCCTTATAACAAAAATTACCATATAAAGAAGTATCTTCCACAAAAAAATATATTTCAATATCTTTATCCGGATATTTTTCTTTTAGTTTAGATTTATATTTTTTTATTTTATCGTAATGATTAAGAAAATGTTTTTTAAAATTATTATAATATTGATCTATAGTCCGATTTGCTAACATATTTGCTATTTTGTTATGGTCTACAGGTTCCCCAGTTTTAATAAGATGCTGTTCATATCTTTTCATTTCACTGCCACTTTTTGTATTTTTAAATGAGTCGAATTCGAAATGTTCTATACCTATAACTTTATCGTCAAAAACAGAAAAAATATCAGGTTCTTCTCTTTCTAACATATTTTTTATTAAATTATTTAAATACGATTGATCAAAATCTCCATACATCGTAACTTCTCTTTCTTTATACAAAAACTTTTCGGCAATTCTTTGCAATTCAACCACTTTATATTTCCTTTTCTTTAAAAGTTAATAATTTTTCTCTGCAATATTCATATTGTTTTTTTCTATTTTCTATTTCAGCAGGAAGACCAGTAGATATATCATTACATAGAATATCGAACCTATCTAGTACATCTATTATTCTTTGTTGTTCTGCTAATGATGGAAGAGGAATTTTTATTTGTTTTAATGATGGCGTATTAAATTGCGGTTGTCCTCCGGTTGTTACCAGCTTGTTTGCCTGTTCCCAATATAATGGATTTTTTGTAAAATGCCAATAATACTTAGATAACAATTCTTTATTTGGTGTAATTTTAATTAAAAACGATGCATATACTGACTGAATGTCACTATTAAAATATAAGGTTTTCCCATATGTTGCGCCTGTTCTCGCCATTATTAAATCTCCTTTTTTTAAAAGACTTTTTTTTGCTTTATCATTTAAATCTATATATTTTTTATTTTCCAGTATTAAATTTCCACTTTCATCAATATCAGTTATTCTTATAAATCTCGTGTTTCCAGAATCTCTTGCCTTATCTGTATAACCATAAGTGAATTTAGCAAGTTTTTCCAACTCCACCTTTATTGAAGTAGTATTTGTAAACAATTTAGAAGAATAAAACTCATATTGTTTTTTTCTTGCTGTAAGTTCTGCTGTAAGTTCTGCTGTAAGTTCTATAAATGTATCTAATATTCTAACAATCTCTTCTTGTACTTGTATAGGTGGTAGAGGAATTTTTATTTTAGCAAAATCACTAAATGATAAAAAAGGTTGGCTTCCTTTTACATATTTTGTTAAATCTACAGATTTTAGATAATGATATAAATATTTGGACAACAAATTTCTATTTAAAGGTTTACATATTGTTCCATTATAAGTAACGTAATGTTTACCTTCTCCCCATACGACAATTCCAGCTGTTCCAATATGTCCAACAATTGGTGAATTTTCATTATTATAATTTGATGTACTACCAACTATTCCATTACATCCATAAATCGGATATATACCGCCATCTTCTGGAATTTTATTTCCTTTACCATAATGACCACTACATACTTCTTTTAATTGAACATACTCAACCCCATCAGGACAATACTCTTTTATTAATTCATCTAATTTACTCATTTACTCCACCTTCTTTTTTATTTATATCTTTGGATATTATAATCTTCGATTTATTGTTCATTATATATCCTTTCTATAGATTTTTATTAACATTCTATTTCTTTGATTATGTTATCTATTTCACTTCTTAGTCTATTTATATTAACTACATTCTTTGCAATGTCTTTATTTAGCTCAACTATATCTATTACTTCTCTTGTGTCTTTAGCTTCAACGTAAGACGATACAGATAAATTATAATCTTGCTCTTCTATTTTTGTATTATCTACTGATACTGATACGTATTCAATATCTTTTTTATCTTTAAATATGTTTAATAAAGATTCAATATGATCTTCTGTTAAAACATTATTATTAGTTTCTTTTTTGAAGAAGTCTTCTCCACTAGCATCAATAAACTGTGTTTTTGTATCACTTTTATGTTTAGATAAAACTAATATATTAACTGCTATACTTGTTCCAAAGAATAAATTAGGTGCTAGAGATATAACTGTTTCAACATAGTTGTTATCTATTAAATATTTTCTTATTTTAGCTTCTGCTCCACCTCTATAAAAGATACCTGGGAAACATACTATCGCTGCTCTACCTTTAGTTGATAAATAATTAAGGGTATGCATAATAAATGCAAAGTCTGCTTTTGATTTAGGTGCAAGTACTGCAGCTGGTGCAAATCTTTCATCATTTATAAGTGTTGGATCATCAGATCCTACCCAGTTTATTGAGTATGGAGGATTTGATACTATCGCATCAAATGGTTTATCATCTATAAATTGTGGTTCTAATAATGTATTACCTAGTGCTATATCAAACTTATAATAATTTATATTATGTAAAAACATATTCATTCTAGCTAAGTTATACGTTGTATGATTTATCTCTTGTCCGTAAAAACCATCTGTAATTATATGTTCATCAAATTGTTTTTTAGCTTGTAATAATAATGAACCAGATCCTGCAGCTGGATCATAAATTTTATTAATTGTGTCTTGACCTTCTATTGCAAGTTTAGCAATTAATTTAGATACACTTTGAGGAGTAAAGAACTCTCCTCCTGATTTACCAGCATTAGCAGCATAATTAGATATTAAATATTCATATGCATCACCAAATAAATCTATTTGATTATCTTCAAAGTTTCCAAAAGATAAACCTTCTACTCCTTTAATAACTGATGCAAGTCTTGAATTTTTATCCTTAACTGTATTACCTAGTCTATTACTTGTTGTATCAAAATCTGCAAATAAACCTTTCATATCTTGTTCTGATGGATAACCCATAGCACTGCTTTCAATACTTGAAAATATATTTGCTAAATCAGTATTTAAACTTTCATTTGTATTTGCATTTTTTGCTATGTTACAAAAAAGTTCACTTGGATATATAAAGTATCCCTTTGTTTTAATAGCATCTTCCCTTATCTCAGGTGTAATTATACTATCTGCTAAACTAGCGTACTTAACCGATTCATCTCCTGCTTCAATATACTTTTCAAAGTTTTCACTTATAAAACGATAGAACAATGTTCCTAAAACATATTGTTTAAAATCCCATCCATCTATTGAACCTCTTACTTCATTTGCTATTTTCCAAATTTGTCCTTGTAATTCCGCTCTTTAAGCTGTTTCTTTCATATATCTTTACCTCCATTATATAGACTCTCAATCTAATTAAGTTAATTATAGCATAGTAATTTCCTAAAATAAATGGAAAATAGCTATGATAGTTAGTTTAAGATGCAATACAAATGCATCATGATTTACTTTTATTTTATTTAAAACAAAAAAATGCATTTGTATTGCATTTTATCTTCTATTGTTAAATGTATCTTCTTCTATAACTAATTCATCTTCTGTTATATCTAATATATTAATTATAACTTGTTCTAACTCTATATAATCTTGATTACCTGTTTGTAGTACTTTTTCTACTTGAGATATCATTACTTGTACTTTATGATATTTTTCCATTTTACTTTTTGACATCGTTTGATTTGATAGTATTTTAGATAATAAATTGTTATTTATTTTATTTAATCTTTCTAATACTAATCTATAAGATAGTAATGTATTTTTCTTAAGTGGCCTCACTTTAGTATCTTCTTCTTCTACAATATTTTCTTTTTCTTCTAATACATGAATATATTTATTGTATATAATCATTCCATAATTATATACTTGAAAGAATTTTTCTTTAGTAATATCAGTATCTGATAATTCTAAAAATTTCTTTAAACTCATTCTAACTTCTTTTATTTCTAAATCTTCTTCATATGAAGTTTTTGCAGCTTGATATATTTTCTTTAAACTATCATCTAAATTTCTTATTTCTTCTCTATAATCCATTATTTTCTCCTTTTTTATTATTTAATCTAGCACTTAAATATACTTCTTAATTCTTTTATATTACAATTTTTATAAATGCTTTCTTTCTCGGCATATTATACCAAAATTAAATATAAAAAACTACTATAAATTATATTTTTATCTATTCTTAATTACATAAAAAAAATGAACAATTAGTTCATCTTTTTATGTAATTTTTAATATTATTTTCTTACTCTAATATTAAATAAATTATTTTTTCCATATTCGTATTTATCAAAGATATTTATCTCTTCTAAAAAGTATATGCTCTCATTTAATTTAGCAGTTTCTTTTTCTTCATCTATCGTATAATTAATTTGAATTCTTCTATACGTTAGATATGTTGCATTTTCAAATTCATTACTATAAAAGCCATCTGTTCTTACTTTTGATAATAAGAATTTATAAAATTTATATATGAACTTAGACATTTCCTGATCATTATTTTCTTTATGCTTTAATACATATAATTCTTCTAATAAATTCAATAGTTCATTTATTACTTCTTCATTAAGTCCTTCTTCATATAAACGATTTACTAAATTTATATTAGATGGATTAAATTTATATTCATATAAAAATTCTTCTCCTAATAATACATACATAAAGAATGCTATATGAAGATCTTTTTCATATATATAGTCTATTTGCACATTATCATTTTTATATGGATAATATTCACCTTTAAACATCTCACTAGATAGATCATATACATAATCATTATAATCTTCGTTATTACTTTTATATAATTGTATTATTTCTCCAAATAATAACTCTCTATCACAGTTTTCTTCACTTCTATTTATTGTTAAAATATTACTATTTTCATAATATCTTGATGCATCATTTTTAATGTCATATTTTATATCTATTGTTTTTAATATTTCTAATATATCTTCTGCATTTAAATATTTATAATAATTATTTAAAAATGATATTGTATTTTCTATTATATTTTTTTCTTCTTCTGTTAAATTTTCATTTTCAGCTACTGTTTTATAAAAATTATCACTAAACACTGTGAATTGTGAATCTGGAGATAAATTATTATCTATTGTTCTTTCATATCCATAATATAAATATTTATGTTCTTCATAACCAGGTGTATTATTAAATAACTCTTTATACTCAACACTTAGTTCACTTTCATTATATTTTATAAAATTATCTACTATATTATATTTACCCTCATAGTATAAAGTGTTTTTAGAATAATTATCTACTCTTTGAGATACATATTCATTGTCTAAAACTGTATTTTTCATTAAAAATAATATTTCTATATTTTCTAGTATACTTTCTTCATATTTTGCTTTATAAAAATTATCAAGTACCCTAAACATTTTTAGATATATACTATCTAATGCATTATATGCTCTAGCTATAATTCTACAAGAATATACATCATTTAATAAATTATAAAATTCTTCTATATCTTCTAATTCTGCTCCTATGTTTAATAGTTCATTTTTAATTATGTCAAAATCACTATTGAACTTAAATTCTTTTACTACATTAATATCAATAATTTCTGCTAGAATATACCCAATTATTAAATCTTGATCATAACTCGTTGGATTAGATTTTATTCCTAATTCTTTTGTGTATTCTACTTTGCATATTTCATTATATATTTCATTTAAATATGGAGAGACTCTTGTTTTATCATTAGGAGTATATGAATAACCATGTAATATTTCATGTAAAAGCGTTGAATATGATTCTTCTGTTAAGTGCTCATATCTTAATTTTATTAATTCTTCTGTTTTTGAATATGATCCACTTGTTAAACCTATTAAAGATCCATAACTAAAGTCAACATTTTCTAAAAAATTCTTTACTTGCTCATAAACTATTTCTTCACTATTTTCTAATAAAACAATGTA
This sequence comes from bacterium, assembly GCA_044432745.1. Classification (GTDB taxonomy): domain Bacteria; phylum Bacillota_I; class Bacilli_A; order RF39; family UBA660; genus CAKOSP01. Next base: position 446 of record JAWXUH010000012.1, on the reverse strand, counting down.
TGTATCGTATAAAAAGATCTTTTCATCTAAAGATAAATTAGAATTACTATCGATTAAATCACTTATTTTTTCCTTTGTTAATTCCTCAATCATAAGTCCTTCATCATATTGTGTATTTTCTACCTTATTTTCATTTATATCTTTTGATATTATAAATGTAACTAAAAGTACATTTATACATGACATTATTTTTATTGGAAGTTTGTCTTTCCAATTTTTTTTCACTACTAATTCCCCCTCAGTAACAATTAACTAATTATCCCACATTTATAACTAAAATGCAACATATATATTACATTTTAGTTATTTGTATTAAATGCAATTCTTTTACACTTCTACTCTTTGCAAAAAAAAATTAATCTTTTTTAGATTAACTTCTTTTATTTTTTTATTCTTTATTTTTATATAAAAAAAACGAACATTAAGTTCGTATATTTCTTATGGAG
>JAWXUH010000011.1:0-19189 GCA_044432745.1 bacterium | reverse complement strand
GTAATGTTCGCATTCTTATTATTATAAATTTATATTTCAAAAAAGTTAATTAATTTGACTTTTTTGAAATTTTTAATATACTTATACTAAGTGGTGCGGTTGACATTTCAATTTAGGAAAAGCATATTAATTATGCTTTTTTCTTGTTTTTGTATATACAATAATTGTTACTATCATAGCAGCTATTATATATGGAATTATATTAAAGAAATTTTTAACATCTTTTATTTCATCTTCTGTTTCAATTATATCTTGCTCTGTTTGTTCTTCTTGTTCTAATTCTTCTTCAGTTTCTAATTCTTCCTCTAACTCTGTTTCTAAATCATCTTCTAATTCTTCTTCATCTTCTAATTCTTCGTTGTTCTCAGTATCTGTATCTGTATTTACATTACCATTGTTACTTCCTACATTTGAATTCCCAGAATTACTTGAATTTCCAGAATTACTTGAATTGCCTGAACTTGAATTATTATTACTTGATCCAGAATTATTATCAGTATTTGTATCTGTTTCTTTATCTTCTTCTGTATCTGATTCATTGTTTTCATCGTCATCCGACTCAGTATTTGTATCTTCTTCCTCTTCTTCTAACTTATCAATAACATCTACATCTACAATACATCCACAATCACCTACCAACTGTTTCTCACCTTCAGTAGTTGTTGTTGGTTCTTTTGTTACAACCCATTCTAAATTGTTTGCTTCAGGATACTCGTTAGTTAAATCTTCAGAATACCCAAAATTTATATTAATTACAGCACCGTGAGAAGCTTGACCTAAAGCAACATTTGCAAATTTTATTTCTTTTGTTCCCTCAGGTATTATTAAAGTTGGCCAATCATAACTTGAGAAAGCTGTTTTTGTTGATGATGTATATGCTAACTCTCCATCAAAATATACTTGTAAATACATTTTTGCATAACTAATTGCATAACTATCAGTTCTTACATATGCTTTTCCACTATATAAAAAATCTAATGTTTGATAATCTTTTCCTTCAACATCAATTGTTACGTATGTACTATTGTTTAAAGAATAACCTTCTCCATAAACTTCACCAGTACCATCATATACACCTTCTGATGCCATATATTTACCAGTTAAACTTACATATTCATAGTCTTCTACTTCTATATCTGTTACTATTAAAGTTGCTTCTTTTTCTACATAAAACCCATTGTAATCTACTGTGTAAGTAACTATATATTCACCTCTTAGTAAATTATCTCCAGCTTTTAATATATCATCTATACAATTTCCTATCGATAAATAAGGCGAATCACTATCATCTTTATATCGTATAGAAATTTCTATATCTGACAATTTGACATTATCATCATATATAGAATCAATCGTACTTACATTACTTAAGAAATCGTATTCTTCACCTTTTACTAAATGAATAACTTCCGATTTTAACGACATCCATACCGATGGATATGTGTATTTTTTCTTATCTGCACTGTATGTAGTTTCGTTTTCATCAAACCATGCGTATATTCCAGAACCATAATAAGGTGCATATGTACTATCATTAGGTGTATTTAACATTCGTCCCCATAGTGTATCTGTAAAATACCATCCATCTTCATCTGGCATTTTTTGATAACTCCATCCATGAAATCCTGATGTTCCTACGTTACCATCACCATAATTACTCTTTATGTTAAGTCTATGCGCAAGATGTACTACACCCATTGCATTACCACCACATTTACCATATCCGTATGCCATAGAGTGAATTAATTCACCACCATCACTATATACTATCCATTTAGCATATGCATTAACTGTATAATAAAATTTTTGTTGATATGTCATATCATCTTTTGCTTCTTCTAAAAATCTATTAGCATTATCTAAAATAAGTTGATTTGTCTTATTATATTCATCTTCCTCATTTAAATAATTTGCTGTCATATAAAATGTTATAGTATCAACTAAACCATTTTTAGTTGTATACTCTTGTGTCCATTTTCTTATTAACCAAACTCTAGGTTCTGAATCATATAAAATAGATGTCATGTTTTTTATATAATATGAATTTACATATATTCCATTATCTAAAAGACTTATTGTAAATTTATAAGCATCATTAGCTTTATTCGTAACAAATATACCATCTTCTGTATCAAAATCAAGCACTGACTCTAATATGTAATCAAATGCTATTTGATTTTGACTATCCATCGTTTGTCTTGGATGATACATATAATCAGCCCAAGGTTCTCTCATTCTTTGTAGTGTTAAATCCTCTGAATAATCTTCATCTGTTACTATGATTTTTACTGTTCTACTTGTAGTATAACCCTCATCACATGTAACTGTGTAAGTTAAGTCAAATTCACCTACTCCACCTTCATAATAATTAGTTTTATATGTTATTTTATCACTTATATCATTATCTTTATAATCTTTAGCTATAGCATAATCTAAAATATTAGATTCTGTTACTTGATCACTTTGATTAAATTCTAAATCAAATACATATAAATATGGAGTTGCATTTCCTCTAATAAATACTGCATCTCCCATAACGGCATGCTCACTACCAACACTACCTAATGAATCTACCTTTATTTGAAATACTTTTGCTTCACTTATATCAATTGATACAAATTCTTGCTCTGTTTTATTATTAAATATTCCACTTGTATATACAGTTTCTCCGTCTATTATAAATTCATAAACAAAACTGGTATTTTGACTACTTAAATCCCATGCACTTTTATTTACACCAATATAAGCTTCAAAAGTTTCATAACCATAATCTTGTACATTAGTATATGTAAGCAATGCATCACCATGAAGCCACATTCCTTTTTCATATTCTACTTCTTCTCCATTTGATAACATTGTAATTTTGTCACCATATGCATCTTCATCTAAATATATAGATCCTGTTGATGTATACCATCCTGTAGTTCTTGATTTTACATCTGATAAATATTCAACAAACTCTCCACCATCATGATAAAGATTATTTCCATAACTAAATGAAATATTTACTATTAGTACCATCAAAATAATTGTTAAAACATAATATTTTCTTTTTTTCACAATAAATCACTTCCCTGCTTTTACTGCCTAATATTATACCATCTTTTTTTATTTTTTCAAGTTTTTGTCTTTCCTTTTTTTTCCTTTACTTTTCTTTACTTTATATAAAAACAGTGCTATTATAAACCGAATTTCAAATAAAAAAGGGGTTAATATGAATAAGAATAAAATTAAAAATTTGTTATTTGGTGTTGAATTTGAATTTTCGGAAGCACAATTAACTGAAATTAAAAATTTGGTTGATATCAGAATTAATATGTTTAAACATAATAGACACTGGAATGTTATTAGTGATTGTACTTGTACAGTTAATGATTTTGCTAAAGATATTTATTTAGGTGGCGAAGTTGTTTCACCTATACTTAATTTTGATAATTTAGAAGACTTTAAAGAAATCAAGACAGTTCTAGAACTTCTTAAAGAAAAACAAGCATACGTAAATAATTCTACTGGTCTACATATTCATTTTAACGCTCCACAAGTAATTGACTCTTATAATTATATTGATTTTTACGAATTGTGGATTGCTTTTGAAACTGTTATTTACAAATTTGGTTTTAATCAGTTTCAAAAAGGAAGAAAAATTTTAGAAGAACATGCTAAACCTCTTGGTCTATATCAAGAAGACTATTTAGATTTTATTTCATACTGTAGAAATAACCAGGTACCAATTGAAGATTTATCTTTACATTACACTTTAAACGAAATTATATTTAAAAAAAATTATGGCCTAAACTTTGTTAATATATTAATAGAACAACCTCATCCAAAAGATACTATAGAAATTAGATGCCCAGATTCTACTTTAGAATATGAAGAAGTTAAAACTATAACATCCTTTTTTAAAGATCTATTTGAAATATTAATTAATGATTATGACAAGGACTATGTTAACCACTTATCTCATAAAATATTAGAATATAAATCTTTTGAAACTTTTTTTAGTATTTATAAAAACGAAGACTTACCCCTTTTTGAAGAGTTATTAAATTTTATGAATTTAGATTCTAAACAAGAAGAAAAATATATCAGACAATATTTAAAATAATTTATATTTTACGTACATATTAACTATGTGATATAATTTATTTAAAATATTATTTTATAAGGAGGTAATACTATGGAATTTATTTCTAATTTCATTCATCATTTTTTTTGCATGTTCATGGACATGTCTTTCTTTATTTTATTTGGTCTTTTGTGTGTCGGTTTTTTACATGTTTTCATTAATAAGGATGCTATTTTAAAACATTTGGGTAAAAAGAAATTTTCTTCTATAGTTAATGCATCTATAGTAGGAGTTCCACTACCACTTTGCTCTTGCGGTGTTGTTCCAACTGCTATAGAACTTAAAAAAAGTGGTGCATCTAATGGTGCTGTTGCTTCTTTTTTAACTTCTACTCCACAAACTGGTGTAGATAGTATATTTGCAACTTACTCTCTTATGGGTCCAGTAATGGCTATATTTAGACCTATTGCTGCATTCTTTTCAGGTATTATTACTGGAACAATTGTTAATATATTTGCGAAGAATGATTCTGTAATATCAGAAGATGACAAACCTAAGTGTTGTTGCTACTCAAAAGAAGAATTACCTAAAGAAGAATCTTGTTGTTCTAAAAAGAAAAATACTAAAGAAGATAAAAAAATTATTCAAGTATTTAAATATGCTTTTGGAGATTTTTTAGACGAAATATCATTACATTTTCTTCTAGGAATGTTTATCGCTACTTTAATAACAACTTTTATACCTACTGATTTTTTTATGACATATGGTTTAAATAGTGGAATATTTGCTATGATATGTATGATTCTTATTGGTCTTCCTATGTATATATGCTCAGCTTCTTCAATTCCTATAGTTATGTCTCTTATTTCTAAAGGATTATCTTATGGAGCCGGATTTGCTTTCTTATTTGCAGGACCTGTTACTAACATAGCTTCTATTATAGTACTTAACAAAAGTTTAGGAAAAAAAGTTACTTCTTTATATCTTGTATCTATTATTATATGTTCTCTATTCTTTGGAAGCATATTAGATTTAATAATTAATAATGATTTACTTCACATTGAACTAGCACAAAATGTTTCAGGTCATAGTGATCCTAGTTTATTAACTATTGTTTCTTCTATAATATTTGCAGTTCTTATACTTAAAGGTATTTTAAAAACTAAATTTAATTTTATGAAACAAAAAAGTGAAATCTAATAGATTCACTTTTTTTTATTTTCTTATATTACCATCAATGGCTTTATCAAGTATTTCTCTTTCTTTTTTATAAAGTAATGGTATATAAGATGCTTTTACCGCTTCTTTATCTACTACATTTCTATTAAAATGACATGCACTTAAATAACCTGTTATTCCACCATTTTTTTTATTATCTTTACTCTCTTCAATAAATTCTATAAGGGTATTAAGCGATTTACCACTTTCTACATACTTCATCATTTTTTCACTAATTTTTAATCCTACAGATTTACCTGTTGTTATAGTTCCTTTTTTATCTTCAAATACTACATACGTAACAATGTATGGTATTTTGTTATGATCATACTCAAAGCCACCTTCTATCGAACAAAGTAAATCATAATTAATACACTCTTCATATGCAATTTTTTTTAATTCTTCATTTCTATTTAGACAACCTTGCATTATTGCCTCATTTATTGGTTGTCCACTTACTCCTGTTTCTACTTTATATGGATATACTTCTATACCTTCTAAATTAAGTTCTTTTAAACCATTTATTAGGGATTCTTTCTTACTTTTATTTTGACTTGATAACATTACTTTCATGACATTTTCCTTCCAAATACAATTTCCCTAAATAATCTTTCCATCTATAATATCAAATTTATTTTACAATGTATATTATTTAAGTTTATTTTTTTATAAAAAAATAAACATATATAATGTTTACTTTTTATTTTTACTCATTAAGTAATTTCTAAAATGGGAATATACTGATATTGGGTATACTGATGCTATGAATGTTATTAAACCTAATATTGATCCTAGTAATACAAAAGATTCATCATTACTTCTTAATATAATTACAACTAGTATATGTATAATTAGCGGCATTATTAATTTTTTTAATACTTGTATATTAGAATTTTTAAACAATTTAAATACAGATTTACTTAGTATTATACTAACAATCATCAATGCATATATAATAAAATCTTCTTCGGGTAATATACCTTCAATTACAGTAAATAATAAATTAAAGAATATATATATCGATGCTAACAACGTTAAAAGTATTTCTAATATAATTGTCACTTTTTCATTTTTTTTCACCAACTTAGTATATATATAAGCAAGTAACATATATACTGGAGTTCCAAGTATTACAAAGAAACATATAATAATTGTAAACATTATTAATAAACTTGTATTAGGTTCTAGTATTTGAATCATATTTTATACTCCTATTTTATTAAGTATATCATACAATAATAAATATTTAATTTAAACTATTATTATTTAGAAAATTTGTTTATGATATAATTATTTAAAAGTTTGGAGTTGTAACAATGAAAAAAACAATAGAAAATAAAGAATTATTTGAATACTTAGAAAAAATGTATATCGGACCATATTCTAAATTTGAATTAAAAATTAAGAGTATATTTCCTACTAAAAAATTAGATAAAACTAAATTAGATCATATCACCTCTTTAAGATTAGATTCCCTATCTAGTGTTTGTGGTATTGAAGAACTTAATAATTTAGAGGATTTAACTTTAACTAATATTTATAATATGCCAGATCTTAATAAGATACATAATTTAGAAAGTTTATCTCTTGATTTAAATAAAGGTAATATCAATATTGAGGAGATTATATCTATTTCTAAAAATGATAATTTTAAGAAAATTAAGATTTTTGGTAATGACGTAATGAATATTACTCCTGATCAAATATTACAATTTGGACCTAATACATTATTATCATATGATAATGTTTATTCATTTACTACTGAGCAATTTCATAGTATACAAACTAGAATAATAGAACTTAAAAAATTAGTTACTAAAGATATGTCAGATTTTGATAAAGTAAGTATTATGTACAAACATATGTTAACAGATAGTTTTGAATATGATTATGATAATAAGTCTTCCTCTACAAATGGTTTTTTAGTAAATAGTACTCTATATGGACCTCTAGTTTTAAAAAAAGGTGTTTGTAGTGGTATATCTGCTGCTTTAGAAGTAACACTTAAAAGTATTGGACTTGAGGCTAACTCATGTGGTGGATGGTTAGATGATAAACCTTCTAGCGGTAATATGCATCAGTGGAATCAAGTTAAAATTGATGGACAATGGTATAATCTTGATTTAACAAATGATTATGATAAGAACCCTTGGAGATTCTTTTTAAAAAGTGATTTAGATACTGAATGGTCTAAATTACATTGTCGTAATTTAGAGGATACTGGAGAATTATTTTATAAATGTAATTCTACTAAGTATGATAATTTATTTAAATATGATATAATAACTAGAAATTTGTTAACTGAACAAAAAAATGATTTAGAACAAATGAAAATTGATAATAATTTAGATGTTCTTACTGATGAGGATTATAAAGAATCAGAAGGTTATAAGAAGAAATAATTTATTACATAGAAGGATATTTACAAATATGATTACAAGTGAAAATATGAAACAACTAGATCAAACTCTTGAAAGTTTTTTTAACTCTAAAGGTTTATCTATGAATTGGTTTGACGATTTAGTGAAAAGTGAAATAGAAAAAACAGGAGGAACGACAAGAGAATCTTTTGTTAGTGTGATAAAAATTTTATCAGAATACTTTGAAGAAAATTTTGACTTTAAACTTCCCTATACTTGGGGTGGAGGTCACCCTACTTCTATTGATAAGGATATTTTTAAAAACATAAATAGAGATTATAATCATGTTGATAATTCTAATATTAATCCTAATTGGGGTGCTCAATTTAATAAAGAAGAACTAGATCAATATATGCATAGCGATGGAACTATTTATACTAATTATGGACCTGATTGTACTGGTTTAATTATTTGTGCTCTTAGAGCTATTGGTCTACCCGCTTTTAATAAAAATGCTTTAAACTTTAGAAATGGTTATGCTAATGAAAAAAGTAATGAAATGTTTGTTCCTATAGGAGATATTTATAAATTTAATAAAGAACAATCTGTAAATAATATTAATGAAGATCTATTTGAAGATTTTTATCAAATATATAATGATAATGTTTATTTTGGTAGACCTGGTGATATATTACATAGACCTGGTCATGTAATGATTATTACTGAAGTTGATGAAATTAATGGAATATTTTATACTACTGAAGCTAAAGGTGGTAAACATGGTGTAGTAAGAACTAAATATAATTTATTAGATTTAATAAATTCTGAAAGATACTGTTTAATAAACATTAGCGAACTAATACAAAATCCAATCAAAATGTTAGAAAAATATAACTTATTAGAATATAAAGAAAATAGAAATTTAAAAAAATTATAAAAGGGATTTAATCTCTTTTTATTTTTATTTTTTGGAATATGTTATAATAACATTAAGAATGGAGATGTTAATATGATATTACATAATAATATAAATCTTCTACAAGAAGATTTTAAAAATGAAAAGGATTTACAAAATTATTTCGAAAGTAACATAAATACTATTTTGAAATTACAATTTATTACTAGCGAATTAACTGTAGGAGATTTTAGAATTGATTCCCTTGCTTTTGATCCAGAAAATAAGTCATTTAAAATTATTGAATATAAAAATGTTAAAAACAATAGTTTAATTGATCAAGGATATACGTATTTAAAATTATTATTTGAAAGAAAGGCTGATTTCTTATTAAAATACAATGAAGTAACAAAATCTTCTTTAACAAAAGATGACATTGATTGGACACAATCTAGAATCATCTTTGTTGCCCCTTCTTTTTCCAAATATCAATTAAACGCAAACAATTTTAAAGACTTACCTATTGAATTATATACAATTACCAGATACGCAAATGAAATTGTTAATATTGAACAAATTAGTAAAACTAGCTCTACTTCTATTAAATATATTAAACCAGATATAGACAAAGTAGACAACGAAATTATTGTATATAACGAAAGTGATCACTTAAATAATTCTTCTCAAGATATTAAAGATACATATCACATATTAAAAGATAGAGTTTTGGAACTAGATGATATTGATATTGAGTTTAAAAAATATTATATTGCCTTTAAAGGAAGAACCAATATAATGGATTTAATTTTCAATAAAAACACAATTAAAGTTCAATTAAATGTTAAAAAAGGCAACTTGATTGATCCATTAAATTTAGCCAGAGATATTTCTGATATTGGACACTGGGGAAATGGTGATTATCAACTAGAAATTACAAATATAGATGATGTTGATATCTTAATTCCCTTAATAAAACAATCATTAAAAATAAATAAAAAATAAGATATAAAAAAGATTTAATCTCTTTTTATTTTCGTTTTTTTCAAATTACCCCTACTTGCTTTATATTAGCAATAGACTTATAATATTAATAGAGTAAGAAATATATATCTTATAGAAGAAGGGTTGTATAAAATGGATACGAATGAAAAAAAAGAAAATAAAAAGGTTGTTATAACAGGTATTATGGTTGGATTAGTATTAATAGCTATTATGGGAGTTGTTGGTTATATTGGATTTAATTTGATTTCTCCTGAAGAAGTACTTGATAAGAATGAAACTGAAACTAATATAGAAAATTCTTATAGTAACTTAGATATAAGAACAACTAAATTAAGTACAGATACATCTAATATAGGTTCTGCTGGAGAAATAATAGTAGATAATAATTATAAGGTTGGACTTCAAATAGATGATGCTACTACTGGATATGATGAAGTTAGAATTTGGAGTAGCTCTGAAAAAGTTGATTTTAGTTTAATGAATAATGATTTCATATATACTGATATGTACGATGAATTAGAAGATTTAATGTTCGACTCTACGTTTATTCAAAGTGTAGATTATGATGTAATTAATTATAGTATATTAACTACAATGAGTGGGATTTTTACGTACAGTATGCTAATGTATTCTTTTGATGACTTTGATAGTACCTTTGGAATTGAAGGTTTAGATGATATAGAAGATGCACTTGAATATAGAACTACACTGTATAAAGCTATGGGATTAGATAATGCTATAGTATTTAGCGATATTAAGTCTAGTACATTAAGTAATGGAATCAAGGTAGATTACATTCACCAAGATGTTGATTTAGGTTTTATTATGAACAACTTTATAGAAGATGATTCTAAAAAGGCAGAAAATTTAGTAGTAAGACTAACTTATGTTAATATACCAGATCAAAGAAATAATGGTAATTATATTCAATTAGGTATTTCTTCTGGAGTTGATAATGACGCAGATTTAAGTTTCTCCCTGACAGGTGAAAACAAAGAATTTGATTTATCAAATGTTAATTCAGTTTCATTTAGCGATAATGATATTGAAGAATTATTACCAAACTTAATTGATAACTTAATTTATTTTGAATTAGAATAATTATCAAATAAAATTAAAAGAGAAAATTATATTTTCTCTTTTTTATTTATCATTTTATATTATTATTAAAATTTCTAATAATGTCTATCATATTTTTACCATGTTCTTTAGCTTTTTCTTTAGTCCATCCATCTTTATCTTTATCAGTCTCATTCTCCATGATCTTTAATTTTATACTTTGCTCAATTTCGCGGCGAAATTTTGTAAGTCCTATTTTATCTTCTGGTACTGCATTTGATAATTTTGAATTAGTACTTACTGTAAGTAATCCTAAATTACCAAAACAATTTAGATACTCATCATCCCACTGTTCTATATCATTCTCTGGATGCTGTGGAAAAAAATGTTCGACTGAATTTCTGAAAATAAAATCAAATCCAGATTGTTTCTTTTCTATTATAAATTTTCTGTCTTTATCCGCATATCCTTCTTTCCAAAGAATATAGTCTAAATATGTAAAAACAATTCTATCTATATTAAAACCAGTTTTTTCTAAAACAGATGATTCTGTTTTTAATTTACAATAATTTTCTAATATATTTGTTATATCCACTAGTTCTTTGTCTTCTGCATTTATTAACTCTGATAATATAATATGTATCCAGTGCATCGTTTTTGGAGATGTATATGTAATACGAAGACAAGATTGTAATTTTAATAATTCCATATTCTCTTGTTCTTCATTATCTTTTAAATTTTCTGCATTTTTTGTAAATGTATTTATGTATTTAGTTGTTTTACCTTGCTCAAGTCTTTTTAATGACCACTTCCCTATTTCTCTATCGTCACTTCCAAATTCTCTTTTTATAATATATTTATCAAACAATAATCTGCACTTTAATAATCTAAATAAAAATTCTTCTGCGTTTTCAGACCATATCTGCTCTAGTGTTGATAATAACTTTTTATCATCTAAACTTACTTCATCTTCTATTTTTTCATAACCAGACATTGTTCTTGCAACTTGTAATAAAAATATAGGAAATTTTATAATTGATTCAAATCTTGTTACATCTTCTTCTTTGTTTTTTTCTTGACCTTTTATATTATGATTAGACATATAATATTCTAATGAATTTGAATCATCTGATTTATTTTCTATTTCTTTTATTTTTTCATGTATACTTTCAAAACTATCTATTTCTTCTATAAGTTCGCTCCACTTACTATCAAAAAGATTTTCTCTAATTTGTTTTTTAAAATTCATTTGAACATAAGATGACATGTCTGCACATGCATCCCAAATTAAACTAGCAGTAGTTCCCTTATTTTTTTCTATTTTTCCTAGAAATTTACTTTTTGCTATTTCGTGAAGTTCTAACTGCTCTCCTCTTGTATTCATTACTTCAAAATAATGATTTAAGTCTATTTTTTTCGGTACTTCTACTGGTAATAATATTACATTTTCTAATCTTTTTAAAAACTCTACTTCTTCTGTTTTATTTTTAAAATATTTTTTTATTATATTATAACCATTTAATATTTCTTCTGATAAATCTTCTTCTTTTATACTTTCACTATTTTCAAATAAAAACTTAAACGTTTCATTTGACTTTTCTCTTACTTCAAATTTTAATGCATCACTTGGTATATTATTACTATTTAATATTATTTGTAATAAAAATAATGTTGTAAGTCTTTGTTGCCCATCTATAACACTGTATTTATTATCTTCTATTTTTTTTACTATTAAATTTCCTATATAGTATTTATCACTTTTCTTTTTTGTATTGTCTTCAATATCTTCTAAAAGTTGATCTATTTGTTCTTTCTCCCATGCATAATTTCTTTGATATATTGGTATCTCAAATTTGTTATTTTTAAATATTTCACTAACTTTTTCTTCTTTTATTTCCTCTATCATTTTTTCACTTCCCAGTTATTCCATTCATTTATTTTAGTATAAATATTTTTGTACTTTTCTTTTATATCCTTTTCTTCTTTAGTAATTTTTTCAAAATTTATTATATTTAATTCTTCTGGTTCTCTCATTTCATTAATTAATTCAAACATACTTATTTTTGAATTAATTATATCTTGATTTCCTATAGCATAATTATTAATAGTTTCTATATATACTGCTGTCATTTCAAGTCTTAAGGAATATGCCCATGTATACAACTGCTGTAAAGTTTCTTTTTTTATTTTTTTAACTCCAAATCTATCTGCATAAAGCATTAGTGCACACTCAAATAATTCTTTTATATATGTATCTCCTGCCCCATTTTCTGGTATTAACTCTCTATCTATTTCACTATTGATTATTTGCCTTACACTATGTAGTAGTGAATTATAATTGTCTACATATTCAAAAAATCTTTTTCCAACAAAAATTGGTTGGTTTAATTGATACTGATTTATATATCCTTTAGTCTTAATAAGTTCTTCTGCATTTATATGGCTAAGTTTATTGTATATAGCGTAGTTATTATTACTTTGAAATTTTATTCCTTTGAATTCATCTATTTCTTTTACTGAATAATATATCCCACGTTTTAATTTATACCATCTTTTTATAGGATATAAGTACTTTGAAAAAAGATTTTTTAATTCTTTTTGATCTATCGTTTCCCAGTTTGATATTATTTTTTCCTTTTCATCTTCTGTTTCATCTTCCATTTCTCTTAAGTTAAAAGACTTTAATAAATCATGAGGAGCTAACTCTTTACCCCTTGTATTTTGTGAGTCAAAAAATTGAAACGCTTCTTCATTTTTTTCTGTTATAATCTCTACTACTGTACAGTTCTTTAATATAAAATCTCTTATCTTTTCTTTTTTAACATCTAACATAGATCCTACTCTTTTTAACAATACCTGATAATTATCCCTAATAGCTATGTGTGATAAAGGCTGATAGTTTTGTTTTAGTAATTTTATATTTTTAGTTCCTAATATAGTTAGAAGCATTACTATTGTTGTAAGTCTTTGTTGTCCATCTACTATGTTAAACACAGTATCTCCATCATTAGTTTCTTGATGAAGTATAACTGTACCTATTCTATATTCATGATTTCCATCATTAAAAGCCTGCATGATATCATCAAATAATATACTTACTGATTTTTCACTCCACCTATATGCTCTTTGGTATCCCGGTATTACAAGATTCAATTCCACTAAGCTTCCTACATTTGTTATTTTTGCTTTTATTTTACTATTATCCATAATACTTTTTACTCCTATTATTATTTAATTATATCACTACAAAACAATTAAACCAATATTTACATTTATAAAAAAAAGAAGTTTAGTAATATAAACTTCTTTTTTTAATTATTTTCTCCAAATAAATTATCAAATTCATTATCTTCTTCTAATTCATCTTCAAGTGAATCTTCTAATGAGTCTTCTAACATATTATCTTCTTCTAAATTATCTTCTAATGAATTATCACCTTCATAATTATTATTTGAATCTTCTAACTCTTCAGAGTAATCACATTCTTCTGGTGATGTTATACAAGATCTACATACTTCATATTCATCTTGTGTATCTGAAAATCCTTCTACTAATCCAAACATTAAATCAACTATTAAAGGTATAAAATATATAACTATACATATCATTATTCTTCTAAAAAATAAACTATATGATTTTTTTATTTCTTTATCATCTGAAGAAAATGCTGCCTTACCAAAACTTATAGTTGTTAATACTATTATAACTAAAGGTAATACCATTTTTATCAATATTATTATTTGACCTATTATTTTCCATATTTGATATGTTTCAACACATATATTCGTTTCCATATTTTCTCCTCGTTCATTGTTAATTTATTAAGTTAAATTTGCATATATATAATAACATAATTTTTTAAAAATTTCTAATATTTACATCATTTATTATTAGACTTATATGTTATACTATTATGCATGGAGATTTTTATATGTTAAATAAAAGAATTATTGTTGTAGTTTCACTATTATTTTTAACTTTATTTTTTGTAGTATATTTTTTTATATTACCTAAAAATAATACATGTATTGGTTGCAGAGCTAATACTCCTTGTGCTGAGGCTTATGATTGTGAACCATTTTCAGACAATACATTAAAGTGTACTTACGTTAATAATTATAATTCAGAAGAGACTATAATTTGTGACGTAGTTAATGAGGATTAATTAATTTTTTAATTAGTCTTTTTTTATTTATGTTATAATTACTTTATATAAATATAAAGGAGTAGATATTAAAATATGAATAATGATAACTTTGAAAGAATGATGAATAATCTTTTAGAAAAACAAAAATTTAACGCTGAGAAACTAAATAACCTTGAAAAAGATTTAGCAGCTGCTAAGGAAGATAATAATAGTAGAAAAATAGACTCTTGTAATATTAAAATTAATTCACTTATTAAGACTATTAAAATTTCTAAAAACAAAATTAAATCTATTAGACCAGATACTAAAGAAGATTTAGATGAACGTAATAATGTTTTAAATAATTTTAATAATATTATTGATGAAAGTATTCCAGATGATCTACCTATTGTTTTTCATGGTAATGGTGATATAAATACCGTTGAAGAAATTATCAATTCTGGTGGATTATTTACACCAGAAGAACGTGGTGTTGAATTTACATCTCAAGCTACTTTAATAGATGTTACATGTAAAAAGAATACTCAAGTTAGTTTGAACTTTGCTAACGATAACTCTGGTCCATTTTTACCGTATGGTGCTATATTTGTTTTTTTACCAAAAGAAGATGAATATGAAAAAGTTTTTGAAACAAAAACTAATTCAGAAGTATATGGCGGTGTTGAAAGTATTAACTTTTCAGAAGATAGATTTATAGGTATTATGACTACTAATGAAAATTTAGAATTTATTAAAACTATTATGATAAATAATGGATTAAATCCTAATAAAGTATTTAATCATCAACAATTTATAGATTATTGCCAATGTCAATATATCTCAGAAACCAAAAATAAATAAATAAATAAATATACTTTATTTATTTTTTTAATAAAAAAATAAAAAATAACTAAAGTTATTTTTTATTCTACATCTATTTTCCATATTCCATGTTTATTACAATATTCATATATTGTAGAACCTGGTATATAGTCAAATTCTGCAACTGCATCTGTATTGTTTGTAAGATCACATATTACTTGATTTTTTTTATCTACAAGTGCTATAAATTTAATAAAGTGGTCTTCTTCCATTACGTGATTTACTTTTACTAAAATTTTATTTCCCTTAACTTCATATTCTGGTACATGTTTTTCAACTGCTGCATCAGTACTATTTGATTTTAATACTGTCATAACTGTACCACAACATGATATATTATTTTCTTCACTACAGTGACAATCTTCTATAACATTTACAACTGCTCCGCATTTCATGCATTTTTTTATTATAAATTGATTATTCATTTTTCCTTCTTTCTTAATAATTATTTTTAATTAATAATTACTATTAAATAATAGTATTTTTATAAAATTTTGTCAATACTTATACATTTATAAATAGTACTCATTTAATATATATGTTATAATCAATTTAAGGTAAATGAAATGTAGTATTACATTATAATGGAGGTAAACTTATGAATAATAATATTTCAAAAAATACAGAATTAATTAATAGCGGAATGGTAGATGCAATCAAAAGTACTTTTGATTATAATTCTAATATACCGGAAAAGTATTACATACTAATGGCTGATTATATTGACTCTCTTACTCAAATAGAAAACTCTTTATTTCAAGATCCTATTGAAGTTGCTAGATTGTTATCAAGCTCTGTTTCTTCAGTTGATGAAATTGATATGAATGGTATTTATGGTAAAACTGTTGGTAGTAAAATTACTATGAACTTAAACTTAGATTATGATAGTTTAAAGTTATATTTTTTTCATGAACTTACTCATACTCTGCAAACAAGAGTTATCAGTGGTAAAGAATCATGTGGTTTTTATAATGGTCATGATGGTATGTTTCTAACTGAAGGTTCAACTCAGTACATCGCAGAACTACTACAATGTGCTTCTAATAATGCAAACAATGAATCAAGAGTTTATCATAATGCAATCAGAGGATTAAATCATCATCAAATAGAAAGCTCTTTATCAGAATACCAATTCAATGGCAATATAATTGTAATGATTGCACACGTTACAGCTCTACCTGTTAATCAAATTGTATCTTTATCTTATAGAGAAGATGGTAGAGAGATGTTACAAGATATGTATGATCTAGTATGCGGCGTAGGTTCTTTTGATACTTTAATGTTTGATTTAGAACAAATATATATGATTGATAAACTTATTATCAATGGTAACTACTCGAATTTAAACGTTCCAGAACCTATTGATATAGTATCTTCAGATGGATTAATATCTTTTAAAGGTAACATTAATTCTTATAACTTATTAATTAATAAAGTTCAAAGGGATTTAATGAGTAATTTTATGTTGAATAATAATACAGAATATGTACTTTCTAACTATCAATATGTAGAAAAACAATTAACTACACCTGAATTAAAAGAACAATTCTTAAATGCTATTCATGAGTTATCTAATGAATATACTAATAACATTTCTCATTCAAGAAATAATGGTTTTGTTAACGTCAAAATAATGTTAACAGTAATTGCAATAATTATTTTTGTAATCATTATTTCAAGTTATTTAACTAAATAAACAATATATATAATTATTCTATTAATATATACAAAGAAAGATATCGAATCTTTCTTTTTTATGCCATACAATACTCATTTTTTTCTTCCCAGTACATTTCATGTAGTTCTTGAACTACTTGTGCTACTTCTGGAAATAAGGCAAATCTATCTGTAGTACTTAGATCACTTAACACTACAATCATATAAGGATGATCATCGTCTACTATTGCTATTTCATGATAACAATAATTGGCACCTCCATATTTAAAGTACATGTCCTCATTTAAAGTTTCTTGTAAAATTGAATTCTTTGATGCATCTTTGCTCGATGATATTAAATTATCGTAGTAAACATCATTACTTTCAATAATTTCATATAATCTATCTAAATATACAATAGCATCCCTTGCATCAAGTATTCCAAAATAATCCCATCCCTCGTATGTTAGATTTGTACCAAGATTATTCCAATATTCTTTAACTCCTTCTATTCCAAAATAATCTAACAACATAAAATATGCTATATTGTCACTATCCTCTATCACGTAATATAGAAGTTCATTTATAGTGAAAGATTCATTAGTTAAATTCATATACCTTAATACTCCTGATCCTGTTTTATAAAAAGAACTATCATATTCTAACTTTGTATTCAATTCTTCTTGATTATCTTTAAGATAATCATATATGTATATAGCATATGCTAATTTAATTATAGACTCTCCATAAAATTCATAACTTTCTTCATACTCTATTACAGTTAAATCATCATCTAATTCCTTATATATTATAGAATATATACCGCTGTAATTTGTTAATTTATCTAGTAACTCGTAATATTCATCACTTAAAACAAAATCTTCACTTAAAGACATGCAACTTTCTTCAGATTCAGAATTATTTCTTCTCATTAAGTTAAATATATTCTCTCTATGACTATAATTTATATTTATTTTTTTTCCATCATTAAAAGAATAAAAGATTATAGTACTTGATATTAACAAAATAACTAATATGACTATACTTAGTTTTAACTTCTCCATTTAACATAACTCCTTTGATATTTATAATTAAATTTTAGTACTCTAAACTTTAAGAAAACTTAAATTTTTAATTTTTTTTGAATTTAGTTTATTTTGTGTTATTATATTTGCGACGAGGTTTAACTATGAATATACGTGATTTAAAAAATTTCTATATAAATAAGTGTTTAACACAAATTGTTAATCATTATAAATTATTTTATAAAGAAAGTAATACTCCAATTACAGAACTTGATGATAAAGTGATTTTTTCTCTATTTCTTAAACTAGATGGATGTTTAGAATATATACCCTTTACTAGTGAAGATGATTTTCAAATAAATGTTTCTAACTATAATTTATTTAAAGATGTTATAGAAACTGTTGAAAAGGAATTGAAATGTAATAACAATAATGAAGTCTTAACTAATTATGAAATTGACTATAGTATTGATTATAGCGATTGGTTAAAAAAAATAAATAATTTAGAAGAAATTTTATCTATTAAGATAGATAATGTTATATCTTACGAGAAAGAACTATTTATTCTTTTAAATCATGAAAATATTATACAAATATCTTCTTATGTACAACAATTATTATCATATAATGTTACAAATATTGATGATTATATTTCTTATAAACATTTAAAAGATTGTTTACTACATATATCTCAAAATTTCCTAGAGTTAGATAGTATAGGTAATTTTGTTGATTATAAAATAGTTAAATAACTAATTAAAAAAAGAACCTCAATGGTTCTTTTTCATATGTTGTTATTTTTTTAGAAGCGATATTTGACTTTGATATATTTGTTCTAAGCTTGTTATTGAATTTACCATACATTTAACTGAATTATTAGTTTTTAGAATATCATCT
>JAWXUH010000010.1:0-20410 GCA_044432745.1 bacterium | reverse complement strand
TACTTGAACTTGTTTGAATTATATAACCAGCTACTCCTGATTGAGTATCTGATGCTGTTACTGTTATTGTAGTAGATCCATCATTAGCTGACGTTTTTACCGATACCGTAGGTGGTGTTGTATCTATTCCGTTTACCTCAAAACTACTTTGACCTACATTACCCGCATTATCTCTTACACATACTTTGTACGTTCCATTACTAGAATAATAATTGTATCTATTTGATCCATAATAACCAGAATTTGATGAACAATTTGATACTGAAGTTGTATAGTAATATCCATACACTCCAGATAAATTATCTTTTCCTGTTGCATACGTAGTTACTGTAGAATAAGTACTATTTGAAGATTGTATTACTGACACAGTAGGCAGCACAGTATCTACTGATTCTACTGAAAAAGATTGACCAACAGTATTTCCAGCTTTATCTATTACGCATACTCTATATGTTCCATTTGACTTATACGTTGATGTTTTTGTAGAACTATATGAGGAAAAATTTTCTGAGCAAGTTGTTGAATTTGTATAGTAATATCCATATACTCCAGATAATGAATCATTTGCTGTTACAGTTGCTGTTACCGATGTATATGTTGAGTTTGGTGACTGACTTATTAAAGTTATTGTTGGAGGATTTTTATCTAATCCCGTTACATTTATTGTAGTATTATTCATATTACCTGCATTATCAATTACACATACTCTATATGTAGTATTAGCTGTATACGATGCTGTTTTATTTGAGGTATAAGATGACAAACTTGTTGAACATGTTGTAGATGTTGTAAAGTAATATCCATATACTCCAGATTGTGTATCCGTTCCAGATGCTGTTAATGTTACTGTTGTATATGGAGAAAGTATTGACTGATTTATATTTATTAGCGGTTTTGTTGTATCTACCCTACTTATAACTATTTCAGCTTCACCTATATTTCCAGCCTTATCTACTACACATGCTTTATATGTTGCATTTATAGTTACTGTTTTTATTTTTGTTGCGGAAAAATTAGCTGTTTCACAATTTTCAGTTGATAATATTATAGCATAACCTTTTGATGCAATACCTGCTACTCTTGCATCTTCAGTATTAACTCCATCTGTTGCTGTTACTGATATTATTTTAGATTGTGCCCATACATCCTCGTTATCTTGCGTTACTGTTACTACTGGGGGAACTCTATCAATTGAATTGATTTTTATTGAAGAAGATGAATCATCATCTTCAATATATGTACTTCCTGTATTACCAGCTTTATCTTTCGCACAAGCTGCGTATTCTCCATTTTCTGTTACTTCTATTTTATTTGCTGCTGTGTATGTAGCATCTTTACATGTTTCACCTTTATCAACTCTTATAAGTGCGTAACCTTTTCCATCTACTTTTGAATCTTCATCTGTTGCTTCTATTATTACAAATAACGATTGCGATACAACTGTCTGATCAACTAATAACCCAACTGTTGGTGGTGTAGTATCTATTCCTAATACTGTAAAATAAAATTCATTACTTTTATTACCAACTACGTCTTTTACATATAAACAGTAATCTCCGTTTTCTTCAAATTCTATTTCTTCTATATTTTCATACTCTGTATAACCTTCTGATGGACATACATTATCAGACGATTTTACTACATAATATTTACTTACTCCTGATCCTTGATCAAAACTTTCAATATGTATTCCTTTATTTGAATTAGTCCATGAACTCGAAGTGCTAACATCATGCACTATTGGATCTACATTATCTATTTTTATTACAATACTATGATTTTCAAATGTTCCATCTGAAAACTCTACGTATAAGTAATATATTGTATCTACCGCTGTATCAACGTTAATCTCAAGTGTAGGTTCTTCTGAAGAAAACATACTTGTTTTGCTTGTCCATCTATATTTAGTTACCACTTTTTCTTCTTCGTTTTTAAAACTTAATTCAACATCATCTTTATACCATCCACCTATAGCATCTGAGTCTGATGTTATTTTTATTTGTCCATCTATATACGTAAATTCTGCTTCACATACCGTATTTCCATCTATTTCAGCATCATCTTCAATTATTTTCAATTCAGATATATATTCTCCTGCTATATATGTATTGTATGCAATTTGACAATTAAGAACTTTCTCATCTACTGGATTGTAAATTACACCATTATTTTCAGATGCTATATAACCTTCTTGTATTAAAGTATATACAGATACTGCTGCAAGTGAAGTATCTCTTGCATATTCTGTTGCAGCTATTTCTATTTTTGTTACCAAATTTTCATATTCTGTTTTTAATATATTTGCTTTAATTCCCGTATATGCTGTTGTACCAATTCCAGCTATTACACCTACTACTAATATTACAGCTAATATTTCTATTAAAGAAAAACCACTCTTATTTCTCATACTACACACTCCTTATTATTTTATATATTCATTATACCAAAAAAAAATAAAAAGTCACTTCTTTTTTATTTTATATATTATTTATATCAAATTCTATCATATCTATTACTTTTAATAAAAAAGTTACGTCCTTATTACATGTTCTTTTGATTTCATTTGTTATTATTTCTATATTTGATTCTTTTTTATTAAAAATTTCTTTATATATATATTGTAAAAGATATTTTTCATTTTTTTGATTAAGTTCATCTATTTTATTTATAAATGTATTTTTTATATTTGTTAATTTTCTATTTTTTATCTGTTTTTTCTTTTTTAATATATTATACTTTATTTCACTACAATTTAATTTACATACTATTTCTTCTATATTTAATTCATCACAAAATTTCATGGATGAGCACTTATTTACCGTATAATTATCATCTACTTGTATTGCAATAGATGTTGTACCATCTGTTAAGATCATATTTAAATATTCATTTTGTTTTATTTCTACTATACTACCTTGTAATTCTTTTTCTATATTCACATCATATTTATAAAAATTCATTAAATCTTTATTACTTATTTTTAATATTAATACCTTCTTATATTTTTTAATATTATCACTTTTTAACCATTCATATTGATTGCAATATTCATTTAGAAAATTTAGCTCTACTTCGAAATAATAATTCATTTTTTTTAATCCTTTCTATTACACGAAAAATCAGAAACATTCCCATTATTAATCCTATAAAACATGGTTTTTTTATTATAAAAGTTATATACTCTAATAAACTATATCCCAGTGTTATATAATTTGTGTATATTACCATTATAAAAGTATTTGTACTTATTAGAAATATTCCTATTATCATATTTACTATTAACATATATATCACTATATATTATATTATTATAATTTTTTTTAATTCTTATATAACAATTTATTTTATTTTTTCTCTTTTTTATTATATAATGTTATAAAAGGAGATTAAAAAATGGAAATATTTAAATACATTTTATTAGGAATTTTACAAGGAGTTAGTGAACCTATACCAGTTTCATCTAGTGGACACTTGTATTTGTTTAAAGAAATATTTAATACTAATTTGTTTGATTCTTTAAATTTTGAAATCATTGCAAACTTTGGATCATTTATTGCCATATTTATTATATTTTATAAAGATATTGTAGATTTAATACAACATTTCTTAAAATTTATTTTTTCTAAAGATAAAGAGAATAGCAAATCTAAATTTACTTACTGCATATATGTTGTTATATCTACTATACCAACTATTATTACTGGTTTATTATTTAGCGAATATTTTGAGAACTACTCTATTAAGACACTTGGTTGTATGTTCCTTGTTACTGCTACTATGTTATTTCTTGTTAGAAAAAACGATGGTGATAAAGAAGATAAAGACATTACATTATTAGATGCTATTATTATTGGTTTATTTCAAAGTGTAGCCATACTTCCTGGTATTTCAAGAAGCGGTGCTGTTCTTGTAGGTTGTTTAATTTGTAAATTAAAACGTGATACTGCCCTTAAGTATACATTTATACTTTATTTCCCAGTTTCACTTGGTGCTATGATTCTTGGTGCAAGCGATTTAATGAATGCTCAAGAAGCTGCATTATTACTTCCTTATACACTTGGAGCTATTAGTGCTGGTATTGTAACTTTCTTTTCATATAAATGGCTTAGTGATTGGGTTAAAAAAGGAAAACTTGCATACTTTTCAATTTACTGCATTTTGCTTTCTTTATTTATTTTTATATATTTTAGATAAAAAAACAAATACAAAAAACACAAATCTTAAGATTTGTGTTTTTTATTTGTATCATACATTAATATTTAAGATCTTAGTAAAGTTATATTAATAATCTGCATAGCTGTATTTCCTGCATTATCTACTACACATACTTTGTAAGTACCATTGCTTGTATATTTTTTTATATTCTCTGTTGTGTACTTAGAAAAGTTATTCGAACAATTAGTTTCAGTTGTAAAATAATAACCATATATACCCGATAACTCATCAATTGCATTGATGGTTATCATTGATTCTGTATATGTATCATTAAGCGATTCACTAATTAATATAGTTGGCACAGTTTTATCAAGTCCTGTCACATTAATTGTAGAACTATTCATGTTTCCTGCATTATCTACTACACATACTTTATAAAGTTCATTACTTGTATATTCCATCTTATTTATCGTAGTGTATTTTGATAAATCTTCCAAACATTCTTCTTCTGCTAATGTGAAATAATAACCTTTTACACCTGAATCTTCATCTTCAGATGTTGATATTAATACTACTTTATCATATGGATATACTATAGATTGATTTATAAATACAATTGGTAGAGTTGAATCTATTTTATTTATTTCTACTAATTTTTCACCTATATTTCCTGCATTGTCTTTTACACACACTTTATATGTACCATTTACATATATTGTCTCTACTTGACTAGATGTGTAATTAGCTGTTTCGCAAATTTCATTCTCTAATATTACTGCATAACCATCTTTTGCTACATTAGAAACTTTTTCATCAGACGTAGATTCTCCATCTTCACCTTGTATAATAAGTTCTTTAGATTGATTCCACACTTCTAGATCTGTTACCGTTACTGTAACAATAGGAGGTATTTTGTCTATCGTATTAACTTTTAAACCCGATGTAAACTCAGAATCATCTTTATCGTAAGATAAACCTATATTACCTACTTTATCTTTTGTACATGCTCCATAAATTCCATTTTCAGTAATTTCTACAACATTTTGATTAATGTATGTAGCATTGTCACACGTTTCTCCCATATCTAACCTTATTAACGCATAGCCATTATTATTTATTCCTGATTCTTTATCTTCAGATGATATTATTACTAACTGTGATTTTGATATATCTGATGATTCTAATTCAAGTTTTACTTCAGGAGATACTTTATCTATATTAGAAACATTAAAGAAAAACTCATTACTTTTATTTCCTACTAAATCTTTTGCATATATACAATAATTTCCTTCTGCTAAATTTTGATATTTATAACTTTCATAAGTAGCAGATGAACATCTTCCACTATCTATTTTACTTATGTAATATTCACTTATTCCAGAGCCTTGATCAAAAGATGTTATATATATATCCTTATTATTACTTGTCCAAGACATTGTACTACTCACATTATTTATTACAGGATTTGTATTATCTATTCTTACTATTATATTAAATGTTTCATAGGTTCCATCTTCATACTCTACATATAAATAATATGTTGTTTCTAAACTATTATCAATAGTTATTTCTAATAATTCCTCATCACTTGATAACATACTAGTTTTACTTGTCCATTTATAAATATTAACTTCTTTATCATTTTTATTTTTAAAAGATAATTTAATATTACCTTTATACCAACCATTTTTAAAAACACAATCTTCTTCACATATTATTTCTATCTGTCCATCTATATATGTAAATTCTGCTTCACAATCTGTTAATTCTTCTACATCTATCAATATCAGCTCAGACTTGTATTCTCCTGCCTCATATAATATATATACTGTTTGACAATTTAATATTGAATCATCTATAGGAT
This sequence comes from bacterium, assembly GCA_044432745.1. Taxonomy (GTDB): domain Bacteria; phylum Bacillota_I; class Bacilli_A; order RF39; family UBA660; genus CAKOSP01. The sequence goes on along the minus strand of JAWXUH010000010.1, from coordinate 14,391 downwards.
TATATATGTAACCATCATTATTTGATGAAATATATCCTCCTTTCATTAATGTATCTATCGTAACAGCACCTAGTGATGTATCTTCTGCATATTTTATTGCAGCTTCTTCTATAACTATTATTAAATTTTCATATTGTGTGTTTAATATGTTTTTTTTAATTTTATTATATGTTGCAATACTTGTTGCACCTATTATGCCAACTACAGCAATTACTACAAGTAATTCTAACAATGAAAATCCAGTTTTACTTCTTACTTTTATTTTCATTTTATAGCCTTTCCCTCTTTATTTTTTTATATATGATATTTTTAATTTTCTAAAAAGTAAGCATAATATTCATCAAACGTTATATTGTTGTTATACATGTATTCTGCTACTTCTTTTCCTACGTATCTATAATGCCATGGTTCGTATTCAAATCCAGTTATATCTTCTTTACCTTCTGGATATCTTAATATAAATCCATATTTATGACTATTAGCTATAAGCCATGCATAAGTTTTTGATGTATTAAAATCATTTTTAACGCTCCACTCTAGCGACAATATATCTAGTGCATAACCTGTTTCATGCTCAGAATGTCCTGGTCTTGCTGCCACTGTATCTGCATAATATACACCATATGCATTCATTTGAGCATTATATAAACTTTCTTGAGTTTCATATGATCTATAAGATGAACTTACCATTAAAGTTATTCCTTGTTCATTTTTACAATTAGTTGCCATTTCTAAGAAAGCTTCATATACTTCACTTATTAGTTTTTGTGATCCATAATCGCCCCAAGAATATCCACTAGATACGCTTTCTAAATTACTTGGAGCATAACCTTCTGGTAATTTATAATACTTATTTACTAACATTAAATTTGCTGTTGATACATCAATTTCTTTTACATTTTCATAAAATTCTTCGTACAATCCTAGGTTAACATATGTTATAACTTCTTCAACTGGAATTTTTTCTTTCTCCATATATTCTAAGTATTTATAAAAATAATTACTTATATAATATTTTTGTTCTAGTAATAAAATTATATTTTCATTATAATCTTCTATTAAAAAACTTTCCAACATATCATTGTTAAAATTATTTAACAATTTTTGAACATCATCTTTACTGTAACCTTTTTCTGTGAATCTATATTCATAAGTTGCCTCATATTGTTCTTGTTCTTTTTTATTTAAATCGTAATCATATATATAATATATTGATATTAATGAAAACGTAATTACTAAAAAAAATTTTACCTCTTTTTTTAACCTCAATTTTCTTTTCATTATTTCACCCTAATGAAATTATAACAAAAAATTGTAGATATGTCACTTCATCAAATTTATTTTTTTGTTATATTTTGTTATTTCTTTATTATTTTATTTTATTTAAAATATACTTTTTTAGGTGATATTATGTTTTTAAATAACGTTCATACTAGAATACGTTTTACATTTCTTATAGTTATACTAATTTTATTAATTATTATTGCAAGAGTATTTTATATTCAAGTTTTTTCTTATAACAACCTTAGCACTTTAGCAGAAAATCTTTGGTCTAGAAATCTTCCAGTTGATTCTAACAGAGGAGAAATAATAGATATTAATGGAGTTGTTCTTGCTACAAATATTACAACTACTTCTTTAGTTGTAGTTCCTAATCAAATTCTTGATAAGGAATATGCTGCTAAAATGGTATGTGAAATTGTCAATGGTGATTGCGATGATATTCTTAAAGATATGAATAATAATGTATCTATTCAAAAAATTAGTGAGGCACAAAACTTAACGTATGATATTGCTGATCAAATTAATGATTTATTTATAGATGGACTATACCTTTTAAAAGAATCGCAGCGTTACTATCCATATGGCGATGTTTTATCTCATGTTCTTGGATATGTTGGCTCTGATAATCAAGGATTATCTGGTTTAGAATATTACTATGATGAATACTTAACTGGCAAAGATGGTTCTATTAAATATTTCTCTGATGGTCAGGGTAATAAACTTCAAATGGCTGAAGTTTATGAATCACCTACTGATGGCATAACTATACAACTAAGCATTGATATAAATCTTCAACTTGCTATAGAAAATGAGCTTGATAATGTTGATACTAAATATAATCCCATAGGTTCTATTATAATTGCAATGGATCCTAACAATGGACAAATTCTTGCAATGGCATCAAGACCAAATTTTGATTCAAACGATTATCAAAAATATTCTACTGAAATTATTAATAGAAATCTTCCTATTTGGATGACTTATGAACCAGGTAGTACATTTAAAATTATTACACTTGCTGCAGCACTTGAAGAAAATGTTGTTGATCTTTTTGAGGATACTTTTATAGATACTGGTGCAATTGATGTAGATGGTGTTAAATTACATTGTTGGAAAGATGGCGGGCATGGTCTACAAACTTATCTTGAAGTAGTTCAAAACTCTTGCAATCCAGGTTTTGTGAGTTTAGGACAAAAACTTGGAACAGAAAATCTTATGAATTATATAACTAAATTTGGTTTTGGTACTAAAACTGGTATTGATATTAATGGTGAATCATCTGGTATATTATTTGATATAAATAATATGGGTCCAATTGAAACGGCCACTACTGCTTTTGGACAAGGTGTATCTGTCACCGCAATTCAGCAAATAACAGCAGTAAGCGCTGCTATAAATGGTGGTTATTTATATACACCATATTTAGTTACAACTTTTATAGACTCTGAAACAAATAGTGTAATTAATTCTATCGATAAAGAACTTAAATATCAAGTTGTTAGCAATGAAACTAGTGATTTAACTAAATTTGCTTTAGAGACAGTTGTTGCTTATGGAACTGGAGTAAATGCTTATATAGAAAATTATAGAATTGGTGGTAAAACTGGAACTGCTCAAAAAGTCGTAGATGGTTCTTATTCAGATACAGAATATATTTTATCTTTTACAGGATTCATGCCTGCCGATGATCCTCAAATAGTACTATATGTTGCTGTTGATAGTCCCAAGAATGTTGTTCAATACGGAGGTACCGTTGCTGCACCTATCGCTAAAAATATTTTTACCTCTAGCATAGATATTTTTAACTTTTCTCCGTCTAATGAAGTTCTTCCTAAGGAATACACTTGGCTTGAAGAACAGTATATTCAAGTTCCTTGTACAGAAGGTTTATCACTTGATGAAGCTAAAACCTTATTAAAAGGATTTGACGTTCAATTTTCTGGTAATGGTAATGAAGTATTTTATCAAAATCCTTCTTGTAATTCATATATAAAAGAAACTGGTACAGTTCTTATTCAAACAAATTAACAATAAAAAAAGAAAAATTAATTTTCTTCTTTTTCTATATTAAAAAATTCTTCTAAAGCGATAAGCATTTCTGGTGTTATTATTTCATTTTCCTTATGATTTTTAATATTATCTTTTAGGTAATCTACTACTTTATTTAAATCTACACTTACTATTTCAAATTTCTTTTCTTTTTCTTCTTCTGTATAATTAGTATTTTTTAAATTTATTTCTTTTACAGTATTAATTACATAATAATATATATCATATGATTCATTAATACCTTTTTCTGGTGAATCCTTTTTATAATAAGATATTTTTAAATAAGGTTCACTTATTTCTTCGATTTCTAATTCTATTCCAAGCTCTTCTTCTATTTCTCTTATCAAACCTTCATTTAAAAATTCACCTTCTTCTAAATGACCTCCTGGAAATTGAAGTACTCCACTTTCGTTTCCTAAAAGAATTTTTCCTTCTTTTATTACAACTGCTTTTACTCTAGTACATTTAATATTTATATCTTCTTCTGTTAGTTGATATTTATTATCTATTATTCTTTTCATTTTTTACTCCATCTTTTTTTCAGTATATCACTATCTTAAATAAAAAAAAATAAATATTAAAATTTTTTATATAAATTTTACATATTTATTTTTTTATTTTTATTTATTATTGTGTTTAACTCTATCTTGTTCTTCACATTGTTTTGCATTGTTAAATCTATCTACTGTACCAACTAAGTATCCAGTTATTCTACGAATTCTATCGAATCCAACTCCTTCTCCTACTACTTTTTTTGATACATTTTCTTGTGTTTTTTCCATTTTAATATTCTTTCCCTTCTAATTTTCTTAATACATCTACTGAAACTGCTTCTCCTGCGCGTCTTCCACATCTTGGACATACATCTTTTATTACTCCAACATATCCACATACAGGATCACGGTCTACTGGATGATTTACTGCTCCATATCCTATGTCTGATTTTTTCATTAATCTTACTACAGATTCCAAGGCTTCTAAGTTATCTGCTACATCTCCATCAAGTTCTATATAACTTATATGTCCACCGTTTGTTAATTTATGGTAAGCACCTTCTATAGATAATTTTTCTGATACAGTTATTTTTTGATATACTGGTACATGAAATGAGTTAGTATAGTATGATCTATCAGTTACACCTTTTATTACCCCATATACTACTTTATCCATTCCAACAAAACGTCCACTTAAACCTTCTGCTGGTGTTGCTAAACATGAGAAATTTAATTTGTATTTTTCTGCATATTCATCACACTTCTTACGAATGTGTCCTACAATTTCTAAACCTAACTCTTGCATTTCTTTGTTGTTACCATGATGTTTTCCTTTTAAAGCTATCAAAGTTTCAGCTAATCCTATAAAACCAATACCAAGTGTTCCATGTTTTAACACTTTTTTTAATTTATCATTATGTTTTAATTTTTCTGAATCTAACCATACATTTTGTGCTAATAAGAATGGAAAATTGTAAATTCTCTTGTTACATTGAAACTCAAATCTTTCAAGTAATTGATCTTTAACAAGTTCGATTACTTCATCTAACTCTTCATAAAAACCTACCATATCAGCTTCTTTTCTATCTGTTTTCCCTACAATACCATGCTTGATACCAAGTCTTGGTAAATTTAATGTAGTAAATGATAAATTACCACGTCCTGGTGTTATTTCTTTATCTGGGTCTGCCACATTAGACATAACTCTTGTTCTACATCCCATATAACCAACTTCTGTTCTGTAATCATCTTCTTTATAATAAGGAAGATTGAATGAAGAATCTATGAATGACCAGTTTGGAAATAATCTTTTTGCCGATACTCTTAAACTTAATTTAAATAAATCATAGTTTGGATCTCCTTCATTGAAATTTACACCTTCCTTTATTTTAAATATAGAAATAGGAAATATAGGTGTTTCTCCTTGACCAAGTCCAGCTTCCGCTGCTAACATATAATTTTTTATAACCATTCTTCCTTCAGGTGAAGTATCTGTTCCAAAATTAATAGATGAAAATGGTACTTGCGCTCCTGCTCTTGAATGCATTGTATTTAAATTATGTACGAATCCTTCCATTGATTGATAAGTTCTTCTATCAACTTTTTTCATCGTTTTTTCTAATGATATTCTTACTATTCTTTCTAAAACTTCGTTTTCTTTATAGAATTTTTCGAAATATTCAGTATCTACTGCTATAGTTTCCATCTTAGAAATTTCTTTTTCTAATCCAGCTATACCAACTAAGCCACTTAATCCTTCTAAATCTAAGAAGTCATTAATTGTTTCTTTTAATATTTTTTTAAATGATTTTAACACACCAGGTGCTAAATAATAGTCAAATGCCGGTATGGCTTGTCCACCATGTTGATCATTTTGATTTGATTGAATTGCTATAGCAGCTAACGCACCATAACTCATAATATCATTTGGTTCTCTTAAAAAACCATGACCTGTTGAAAATCCATTTTTAAACAATTTATCTAAATTTATTTGATTACATGTTGTTGTTCCCATCGTATAAAAATCAAGGTCATGTATATGAATAAACCCTTCATCGTGTGCTGCTGAATATTTCTTTTTCATCAAATAATCTTTCGCAAACTCTTTTGATACTGTAGATCCATACTGAAGCATTGTTCCCATTGCTGAATCTCCATCTATATTAGCATTTTCTCTTTTTGAATCATTTTCACTTGAACTTTTTAAACCTAGATTTTCTAAACTTTTTAAAAATTTATGTAATTTTTTATCATATAAGAAACTTTCTCTTGATTTAGTTCTTCTTTCTCTATATTCAGAAAATGAAGTAGAAACTTCCTCATATCCTTCTTTTTTCAAAGATTTTTCTATTATATCTTGAATGTCTTCAATTTTGATTTTAGCAGACATTTCATAATCTTTTAATATCGTTTTTAATACTGTTTTATATACTTTTTGTACATCACTTTCAGTATATTTTATTTCTTCGTCTTCTTCTTCTAAATTTTTACAACCATCAAAACCTTTTTTTATTGCTAAAGCAAGTTTTACGCTGTTAAAACTAACTTTTGAACCATTTCTTTTTACAACAGTTAGACTTTGTAAAAATTCTTTTTCATCTTCTTTCATACATACCCTCTCCTAAACCAATTCTAATACAAACAAAAAATATTGTAAAGTTTTTTTCAAAAAAAATAAAAATGCTTTTTTTGAAAAACAACGAATTTTCAAGGAAAAATCTGTAACCAAAAAAATACATTATATCTTTTTCTCCAGTGTTTACCATCACTTTCCAAAAAAAATGAAAAAAAATAAAAAAAATAACATATAAATTACCAACTTTTTTCAATTTTCTACTTTTTCGTTTTTTTGATTTTTCACTTTTTTTATTTTTATATCATTTGTATTACTTTTTATAAAATTTTATTTTTTATTTGTTGTATGTTACAATAATATTAGAGGTTTATTTATGATAGTTAATTTTTTTATGATTTTTGGTTTTTTATATGTTTTTTTAGTTTATCCTATAAAAACATTATTAATTTATTCTGCAACTATATTATTAGTGTCCATAATATTAGCTTTTTGTATTGGCAAATTAACAAAATTAAAATTAGATATATTTTTAGAAAAATATATAAATATTAATTGTTTTATTTTTTTTATAATATTAATATTTATGTTTTTCCTTAAAAATGTTGAGTTTAGTTTTTATACTAATTCATTTTTTACAGAATTTATAAAACCAGCTATTTATTTTGTTTCTATTGTCTTACCAATTAATTTATTAGTTAATGCATTAATTTATACATTTATTAGTATGTTCGAAGAAGAAGAAATTGAATAAAATTTCTTTTTTTATTGATTTAAAACTACATTAACTATATAATATATCAAGAGGTGAAAATATGTTTAAAAATAAAAAAATACATTTTATAGGTATTGGTGGAGTTTCTATGAGTGGTATTGCTTACATACTTAATGACATGGGAGCTATTGTTACTGGAAGTGATGCTACTGCATCAGCTATTACAGAGAAGTTTTCTAAAGAAAATATTGATGTTGTTATTGGTACAAATACTGATTTTATTTCTAATGCTGATATAGTTATATATACTGCAGCTATAAGTGATACAAATCCAGAATTAAGTTGCGCTAGAGAATTAAAAAAAGAATGTTACGAAAGAGCAGTATTCTTAGGTATTTTATCAAAACTATATAATAATTGTTTATGCATTGCTGGTACACATGGTAAAAGTACTACTACTGGTCTTGTATCTAACATATTTTTAGAAGCTAATCTTAATCCTACTATTTCTATAGGAGCTACTTTACCAGCTATAAATAGTAATGTCCATATAGGTAGTAAAGATTATTTAATTATGGAATCTTGTGAATATGTTGATTCATTTTTAAACTTTTTTCCTAGTAGTACTATAATTACAAATATAGATAATGATCATTTAGATTATTTCGGGGATTTAGACACTATTAAAAAATCTTTTGAAAAATATTGTGATTTAGTTCCTACTGAAGGATCTATTGTTTTAAATAATGATGATGAAAATTCTAATTTTTTAATAAATAAATCTAACGTTATCACGTATGGTGTTAAAAATAGTTCTAACGTTATGGCAGAAAATATTACTTTTAATGAATTAGGACACGGTTCTTATGATTTAATTATCAACGGGAAAAAAATTACAAGTGTAAATTTATCTATACCAGGTGAACATAATGTATATAATTCACTTGCTGCTATTAGTCTTTCTATCAATCATATTGAAGATGTTAATGTTATAGTTTCTGGTATAGAAAAATATACAGGTGTTGGTAGAAGATTTGAATTTATTGGAAAATTTAATGAAGCTGTTATATATGATGATTATGCGCATCATCCTACTGAAATTTTAACTACTATAAATAGCGCAAGTAAAATAGAATCTAATAAAACATATGCTATATTTCAAGGACATACATATTCAAGAACTAAAGAACATTTAGAAGATTTTGCTAAATCACTTGCTAATTTTGAAAATGTTATTATTGCTCCTATATATGCTGCAAGAGAAGATAACATTTATAATATTAAGGAAGAAGATCTTGTTGATTTAATCAAGAAAACTAATAAAAATGCTATATATATAGATTCTTTTGAAAAAATTGAAGAATATATTTCAAATATAGCTGTTAAAAATGATTTAATAATTACCATCGGAGCTGGACCTATAAATCAAGTTGCTATTAATTTATCAAACAAACAAAAAAACTGTAGATAACAGTTTTTTTTATTTAACAACATCTATTGTCATAAACATTTGAAACAACATTTTCTTCTTGACAAGAATATGTTGGTGTATATGTATGCTTATATACATGATGATTAATTACTTTAGTATTACATGGTATTATGTGTGGCACATTGTAATTTACAACTTTATGACATACCCTTTCTCTAGGACATTCATATATAGGTTGACAATTCATACAACAAGGCATAGGCGTATTGCAACAATGATTACAACATGAGTCATGATGCATATTTTGTTCTACTCCAGGTGTCATACCTTCTACTCCTTCTTCCATATTAAATTCAGGTCCTGCATAATAATTATTCATTTTATCGCTTTCCTTTCTATATTAAGATATTCTAAAGAAAAAAAAAGTTATAAGTAAAATACCTATAACTATTTTTTATTTATATACGGTAAAGAATTCGTTACATATTCTACTCCCGATATTATTGATAGAAGCGTACCTAGAAAAAGGAATATCTCTCCTACATATAAATCTACTAATGAGAATGGTAAATCATAAAATAGAACCAACGTTAAACCAATCATAATAAATGCTGTTTTAATCTTACCAAGTTTTGATGCTGCTACTACTTTACCTTTTGATCCACATACTGACTTACAAGCATCTGTTATTATGTCTCTTGTTATTATACATACTGGTATAAAAACCGGTAATACTCTTTGATATGCTAATATAATTAACAATCCATTTACTAACATTTTATCTGCTATTGCATCCATTGTTTTTCCTAAATCTGTTACTAGATTTTGTTTTCTTGCAATATATCCATCTAAAAAGTCTGTGATAGATCCTACTAAAAATAATATACCCACAAATATATATTTCATGTCTATTACTAAACCATTAAAATAATATATATTCCACGAAAAATTTAATTGATGCCATGGCATTAATAATGTTATCAATATAAAAAATGATAATATTATTCTAAATAATGTTATTTTATTTGGTAAATTTAAATTTTTCATTTTATTCTCCTATTTATTAAAAGTTACGTAAGTTGTTGTAACTCCACCTATTGCTATTTGATTTTTTGCCCACCAAAAAGATATAGCTATCAATATCAATAATAATATTATTATCAATATATAATATTTTTTGTAACTTACTTGATACTCTTTAGTGTATGGTGATAAAACTTTATCACCTTCTTCTTCTTTTGCTTTTTCGTTTACTTCTTTCTCGATTTCTTTAAGTGGTATTTTAGAAGTATATTCAAATAAATAAGAATTGAATTTATCTGTCATTTCTTCTGCATCTAATCCAAGATATTTAGAATAATTATATATTATATCTTTTAATTCAAACACATCTTTAAATGCACCTATACATCCATTTTCTATATTTTCAAGTATCGATTCTTTTACTGATAAATCAACACCAGCTTCTTTAATACTTACTCCAGATGATTCTCTTTCCTCTCTTAAGAGGACACCTATCTCGTCCAAAATTATATTCACTCCTTTATATAGTATATTTTAAAATAAAAAAAATTTATAAGCCATGTTCTGTTCTCTTTAAAAAAGAGCGACAAATATTTATCTACTATTTCTAGTCCTTTACTTAGTTGTTATTCCCTTGTAAAAGTTCCCCTACCAAAATTTGGGTTTCTCACTTGCGAGGTTTACCGCGTTTCATTTTTTCAGTTTCCCGAAAAACTCGTTTCTGTGGCACTTTATATCTAATCTAACCATTTAAGGTTATTTCGACGCTGTTAACTTACGTTACCTAAGGTTATTTTTTCCCTTAGCACAAACACTACAACCATTTCAGATTGTGTGAGCATGGACTTTCCTCTACATATTTAAAATATGCAGCATTTGTCAAATTTTTTTTAATCTAATTTACTATAAACAATTTTCTCTAATTGACTTATTCTTTTTATAAGATCTACATTATTTGTTGTAGTAGAAAATCTATCATTATTAGATGAATTATTATCAACTTCTAATTTAAGTCTACGTATTTCTTGTTTTAAAGTCAAATTGTCATTAGTTAAATTTTTTATATCATTCTCTAGTTTTTTGATTGTATTTAAATATTCAGTCTCATCACGAATAACCATATCTAAAACTTTATCTACCTCTTGAGGTCTATAACCTCTAGCGTCAATTTTAAATTCATAGTCTAGCAGTTCTTGAACAGTTAAATATATTCGTTCACTATACATTATCAAACACCTTCTTACCCACAAATTATACTATTTTTTTATACTATTTGTCAACCTTGGAGATGTTCTAATCATAATGAATATATTGATAAATATTCATTATAGATCACTAGAGACATTATTATATAAATAACTTAACTAGGTATTTTCATTTATCCATATTAAATATTTTAGAATTTACATCTTCTACTTTATCTATCATATTATTTATAATATCTTCTATATTCATTTTTATCACCTAGTATGATTATATAACATAAAGAATTCATTTAATTTTTTTCGACATTTTTAGATAAAAAAAAGTTTAAAAATAAATTTTTTTTTATTGCTATTAGATGCTATTTTTGTTATAATTATTTCGGTGATATAGTGAAATATCCTGGAAATTTTAAAAAAAATTATACTAAAAATATTTCTTATGCTAATAGAGGTATGGATCTTGAAAATATTATAAATGAAGCTAATACTTATTATTTAAATAATGATTTAGCAGTTATATATAAAATTTCTACTCCTATCACAGTTTTGAATGTTAGCAACAATAAAATTAACAGTGGTTTTTATAAAGAGAAATCTTCTTTAGATTATGCTGGAATTTATAAAGGTAAACATGTAGAATTTGATGCAAAAGAAACTAAACTTTCTTATTTGCCTTTAAATAATATACATGAACATCAATTACTGCATATGAAGAGAATATTACATCAAGGTGGTATCACTTTTTTAATTATTTGTATAAAAAATGAATATTATTTACTTGAGGGAAAGTTAATATTTAATTTTATAGATACAACTGACAGAAAAAGTATTCCATATGAATATATTAAAAATAATGGCAAGTTAATTAAATATAATTATTTAAAAGGACTTGATTATTTAGAGTTATTAGAGGAGTTAAAATGAAAAAGATTAAAATTAAAAAGAAAATAAAAACGGATAAACCAAAGAAAAAGAAGAAAGAAAAAAAATTTAATATTTTTGCTTTTTTATTCGGATGTTGTATTTTCCTTGCTATTGTTATTATAACTTTACTTCTTATTGTAGGACTGTATATTATTGTTACAGCTCCAGACTTTGATAAAGAGTTATTATACAAACAAGAATCAACAATAGTTTACGATATAAATAATACTGAAATATTACGTACTGGAGAAAATAATATAACGTTAGTTACTTACGATGATTTACCAGAAGTTTTAGTAGATGCTATTGTAGCAACTGAAGATTCAAGATTTTTTCAACATACTGGATTTGATGCAGCAAGATTCTTAGTTGCTTCATTCTATCAACTTTTAGGTAATTCTGATGCAGGTGGTGCATCTACTTTATCCATGCAGGTTATAAAAAATACTTATACATCTACAGTAGACACAGGAATTGACGGTGTACTTAGAAAATTAACAGATATTTATATGTCTATATTTAAATTAGAAAATTCTTATACTAAAGAAGAAATTATTGAATTTTATGTAAATTCACAATGGCTTGGTAATGATGGGAACGCATATTATACTGGTATTACTGGTGTTGAACAAGGTTCACAATATTTATTTGGTAAATCTGTTACTGACTTATCATTAGCTGAGGCTAGTATACTTGCAGGAATGTTCCAAGCACCTTCGTTATATAATCCTTACAATAACCCTACTGGTACTAGAAACAGACAATCTATTGTTTTAGAACTTATGGTTAGACATGGTTATATTAGCCAAGATGAAATGGATGCTGTTTTAGAAATACCTGTTCAAAGTTTACTTGCTAAACAAAGTGAAGATGATAATTTCTTTTTAGGAGCAGCTATTGATTATGCTCTAGCAGAAGTTCAAGACTTAACAGGATATAATCCTTATACTACTCCAATGAAAATTTATACTACGATCGATCCTGATGTTCAATTAATATTAAATGGTATTGAGACTGGTGAAGATTATGCTATACCAGAATCTTATGGAAATTTACAATTTGGTATGGCTGTAACAAATACTGTTGATGGTTCTATCTCTGCACTTAGTGCTGGTATTGGTTACGATGCTAAGAGTTGGAACAGAGCAATACAACGAAGACAACCAGGATCTACAGCTAAACCTATTTTTGCATATGGTCCTTATATAGAACACTTATATGGTTCGCCAGGTACTTATTTCGTAGATGAAGCTTATACTTATTCAAACGGTACTAATATTAATAACTGGGATAATAGATATAACGGAATAATTACAATGAGATCTGCTCTTGTTAGTTCTAGAAATGTCCCAGCTCTTCAAGCATTCCATGCTGTACAAGCAATTGATCTTACATTAATAGAAGATTTTGCTCACGGACTTGGAATCGATTATGGAGAACATTTATATGAATCTGCTTCTATAGGTGGATTCGATGGAATCAGTCCTCTTGAATTAAGTGCAGCATACGCAGCATTTGGTAGAGGTGGATATTATATAGAACCATATTCTGTAACAAAAGTTGAAATTATAGAAACTAACGAAGTTATTGAACATAAATATACTAAAAACAAAGTTATGTCTGCTGAAACTGCTTATTTAGTTACAGATATGCTTGTTACAGCTGGTGCTTCAAATGTTGCTGGATTTACCGTAAGTGGTACTGAACTTGCAACTAAAACAGGTACTTCAAATGTAGATGAAGCCGCAAGAAAAATTTTAGGTTTACCTTCTAATGTTATTATGGATAACTGGGTAGCTTCGTATACTGCAGAATATTCAATAGCAACTTGGTTAGGTTATGATTCACTTTCAACTGATTATTATATGACAATGGCCAATATAGGTACAATTAGAAATTCAATTTCTTCTACTGTAGGTAAACAATTATTTAGCACTAATGTTAAATTTCAAATGCCTAGTAGTATTACTTCAGTTACTGTAGAAAAAGATACTTTCCCATTACAGTTACCTAGCGCAAATACTCCTTCTTCTATGAAAACTACGGAATTATTTATAAAAGGTACTGAACCTACTGAAGTATCAACAAGATACAAAACATTAACTAACGTTTCTAACGTTAAAAGCACTAATGACGGAAATACAATGACTATTACTTGGAATGAGATAGAAACTCCCGATACAATAAACCCAGTATATTTAACATCTTATTTCAATACTTATTTCGGATCAAGCGCTACAAGTTATTATAATAGTAGACTTAGTTACAATAAAAGTAACATAGGTACATTAGTTTATAAAGTTTACGCAGTTGATGGATCTAAAAACACATTAATTGCAGAAACTAGTGGAAATAGTATTGATTTTTCTTTAGCAAAGCTTAACGGGAGTACAGAAATAATAGTTAAATCTTCATATACAATATTCACTTCAGCTACTAGCTCAGGAACTTCGTTAAAAGTAAGTTATGATTATGTTGAACCTCAAATTGATGAGAATTTAGATGATGATACTACTAATAATGATGAAGTTGTCGTAGAATAATACAAATAAAAAAACTGATTAACATCAGTTTTTTCCTAAATTGAAATGTCAACCGCACCACTTAGTATAAGTATATTAAAAATTTCAAAAAAGTCAAATTAATTAACTTTTTTGAAATATAAATTTATAATAATAAGAATGCGAACATTA
>JAWXUH010000009.1:0-21551 GCA_044432745.1 bacterium | reverse complement strand
TATTGTATAGATAGAAACTCTTATACTAGAGATGGATCTTCAGGTTCATATACATGGACACCGAATGATACAACTGTAACAACAGATACACAATACTTTGGATCAACACAAAGAGTAGGGTGGGGTAAAGAGCAATCATTATCTGATACTGTAACACCTTCTTTAAAATGTACAACATCATCAGATAAGTTAAATTTAAAAATAGGTTTAATAACATTAGATGAAGCTTCTCTTGCAGGAGGAAGTTACGGAAATGGGACATTATCAGGTGTAGCAAATAATGATTATTATTTATATACAGGACAAACATACTGGACGCTTTCTCCGTATAACTTCAGTAGTTTCGCTATTGTGGGCTTTGTGCACTCATCAGGCTTTATGAGCAGCAACAACGACAGCGTTAGCAACGCTTTTGGGCTTCGTCCGGTAGTTACTCTAAACTCTGAAACTCTAGTAAGTAGTGGAACAGGAACAGGAACAGATCCTTACGTTATAGAAATGAACTAAAAGGTAAATAAAAAATATAAATTATAATGATTATTTTTAATAAAAAAACGAAATATCTTGATAATGCTTGATATTTTGGTAATTATTATGTATAATCTATTTGTGGACATCACTTTTTACTATATTTTAAGTACAACAAAAATATAATAAATCGTAATGTCCATTTAAATTGAATTAAGCAGTGTTATTAAACACTGTTTTATTTTTAATATATATTTATATTAAAAAATATAATAAAGGTAAGCTTTAACTTTTCCTTTTTTTTTGGTATAATATTATTAGTGAAAGTTGGTAAAATGAAAAATAAAAAATATTTAATATTTTTAATAACTGCGATGTTCTTAACATCTGCAGTAGGTTGTACAAAGGAAGAAGAAGTTCCTAAAACAGTAGTAGAAGAAAGTGAATATTCAGAGCTTATGAATTATGAAGAAGCTTTAGAATTATTTGCAGAGGGAGTAGAAGCTACTATATACGATATTGAAACTGGTATAAGTTACGATGTAAGAAGAATAGTAGGTGGATATACTACAATAGCAGATATAGAAACTTTAACTTTAGAAGATACTGAAAAACTACTTGAAACAAGTGGAGGAAACTGGAGTATATACAGAAGAAGCGTAATAGTAACTATAGGTGATATTAATATAGCAGCTTCTATAGCACCTTTTGAACATTCTGGTGATGAAAACTATGAGTACGGAGAAATTATAGACAATAGAAGTGGAGCAACAGGTAGTGGTATTAATCTAGATAGTATAAGTGATAATGGAATGATAGGTGTAGTAGATATATATTTTTATAACAGCTTAATTCCAGGATATGGAAGAATTGATGAAAGACATCAAGAAATGGTTTTAGAAGCATATGAATATAAAGGTTAAAAATTGTATTATATCTTTATTAATAGTAGCACTATTAATTCCATTAACAGTATTTGGATATGGAAGTAATGTAAGTGTTGAATTTCAAGAAGAGGTATATTCTGCAAGAATAATAGCTCTTCTTGAAACAATGAGTTATGAATCATCTACAACTCAAGTATTTGAAATAGAAGTCTTAGATGATGAATATAATGATAATACATACGAGATGAGATATACAACTACAGATAATACAAATAGTAATTATTTATCTGTAGGAAATAAAATAAATGTAGTATTAGTAGATAATACTGATGAAATAAATTTTTATTTCTACAGTTATGATAAAACAGGAAGTTTAACTCTATTAGTTATGTTATTTGTAATAATGATACTAATAGTAGGTGGTATAAAAGGTTTAAAAGCATTAATATCATTAATATTAATATTAGTTCTAATAGTATACTTATTAATACCAGGATTACTACAAGGTTATAGTCCAATACTACTTTCAGTTTTGATATGTATCCTTTCAACAATAGCTACATTTGTTATAACAAATGGATTTACTAAAAAAACGCTTATAGCATTAATTGGTGTATGTGGAGGTTTAGTAATAGCAGGTTTATTTGCATATACATTTACTAATCTTTGTAACATAACAGGAATAATATCTGAAAGTGAGCAAATGCTTGCATACATAGATGGTGCGCCTAATTTTGATTACAGAGGATTATTATTCGCAGGAATAATAATCGGTGCTCTAGGAGCATGTATGGACGTTGCAATGGAGCTTACATCATCATTAATAGAAATAAAAGAACATAAAAATAAAATAAAAGAAAAAGATTTAATTAAATCAGGATTTAATATAGGAAAAGATATATTAGGAACAATGGTTAATACACTAATACTAGCTTATGTAGGAGGATCGTTAACAACATTGTTATTATTTGTAGGATTTGAAAAAAGTTTTAATCAAATAATAAATCTTGATTCAATATCAGCAGAAATAATAAGATCAATATCAGGAAGTGTTGGATTATTATTTACAATACCACTAACAATATTTACATTTGTATTGTTAGACAGAAAGGAAAAATAAAAATTTTGAAAAAAAGACTTAAAAAATTTCTAGCATTATTAATGTGTATATTTCCAGTAAGTGTGCACGCATGTCCACACATAGATACAAGTGGAAATATGCATTTACAAACATATAATGCAGAATACACAGAAATGGGAATGATATATCCTAAAGAGGGATATTTATATATGAAAACAGTTCCTATGTTTATAAATGAAGTAGTTCCTGAACCATATGAAAATGAAATAATAAATGAAACATATTCATTTTCAATTATTCAAGATGCATCAACATATATGGGATATTACTGGTTTACAGATGAAGCATATTACGATATGCAGCTAGAGGATATAGATTTCGAAATAACAGTAAAAGAAACACCTGATATGCGTATAACATCAAATACCTATGATTTATTAGTAGGTTTATCTAATACGTATAATGAAGGTATAAAATTTGAATCAGATACTACTAATCAAGTTAATTATCATGTATTAATAGAAAATTCATCTACAGATAATTACAAGAGTGTAATAGAATCAAATGAAATCAATGTATTAAATAATGAAGTTCTAACAGTTGATACTGAATATATGGTAGTAACTTTAGATGGTATGTATTCTTCTGAATACATAGAAATAAATGATTTATATGATGAAATAACAGTAATAATAAAAGACGTAGAAGAAATAGAAAATCCAGTAGTAGTAAACTTAGATAATTTTAGTACAGAAGAAGATTTTATTGAAGCTGTATATGAAGATGGAAATTATGTATTTACTATAAAAGAAAGTGGACCTTATGTAATTGCTAATAGTTTTGAAATAAAAGAAATATCTGAACCAGTAATTGAACCTGAAGAGGAAGAAGTTATAATAATAACTAAAACTGAAGATAAAGAAGAAACAGATATGAATATAGCTGTAATTGTAGTTCCTACTATAATTGTATTAAGTATAATAGGAATAGTAATTGTTATAAAGAAAAATAATTAATGTAGAAATACATTAATTATTTTTTTTAAACTTTAATTACTAGTTTTTTTATCATTTTTGATTTATAATGTATATAAGGTAGATAGTATATATGAAAAAAAATAAAGGATTTACAATTATTGAAACACTTATAGTAGTAGTAATGATGACTACTTCTTTACTAATGATATCTTCTTCATATAGTGCGAGTATAAATAATGAAAAAAAGAGAATATATTATGATGATGTAGTAGATATATATAAAGTAGATAGTATAAAAAACTTTCTATTAGAAAATTCTAATATAGAAGGTTTTATAGAAAGTTATTTAGAAGGAAATGATAATCTTTATGCTAATTTATTAGATGATTTTTCATTTAGTAGCATGACAACAGTAAGTTTATTTAATGACGATGATTCTAAAGATAAATATGAAAAAATTCAAGAATTTTATGAAGTAGAAAGATTAATAGTATTTAAAACAGATTTTGCAAGTATGTCTATATGTACTAACAATGAAATATACTCTGGATCTTCTAGGTATAATTATTGTAGAAATTTTCAAAGTTTAGGAGCAGATTATATAACGTATCTTAGATCACTTGGTTCAAATATAAATTTTGATAAAGACGATTATTTAGTGGTAGCAGAATTTTCAACAGGAACAAGCAAAAGTACATATGCATATTCATTTTTAGGAGGAGCAAATGATTAATAACAAAGGTTTTATATCAACATCAGTAATATATTGTTTATTAATAGTATTCTTATTAATGCTTTTAATCTTACTATTATTATATAACAATTCTAGAATGCTATTAACTCAATATAAAACAGCATTAAAAGACTATTTAATAGGAGAACATTCATATGTATCAAGTAATGTATCTTTATACATGTGGAAAGAATCATCTGGAAATAGTTATGAAAATACTGATAGTTTAACAATAAGTAAAATAGATAAAAATAAGTCAGATTGTGAAAAAGGATCATTAGTTTATTCAACAAGTTATGTTACTGTAAAAATACCTATAAGTGATATTGTATCAGGCAAACTAGAGTGTAATATATATTATGGAGATTAATAATGAAATTAAATAATAAAGGGTTAAGTTTAATAGAATTGGTAATAGCAGTAGGTTTAATTTCTATTGTTGTAGTTTTTTTATACAATTTACTTAATGATTTAAATGATAAAACTATAAATAGTGACTTTGCAATAAATAATCAAATAACTAGATTTGAGATAATAGATTATATACAAAAAGATTTATTAGGTAGAGAAATAGATGAAATAAAGAGAAGTACATCAAGTGGAGATAGTATACTAACAATTAATTACATAGATGGTGATACTTTACAAATTAAAATAAAATCAAATTTAGAAGATGCTTTAACATCAGGAACTACTTTTATAGGAGATATGGTAACAGTTACTTTAAGTAACGGAACAGATGAATTAAAAAGGTCATGGTATTTAGATATAAATTGTTTTATAGAAAGTGAAATAAGTAATGAAATGTATGTACAAAATTCTAGTTCAGGACGGTTTTATATTAAAATACCAATATATACTACAAATGATGCTAATAGTTCATCTAAGAACAATACTTTAGATGATATAGTTATATATCATATGAATTAATTAAAATAAAATAATAATTAAAATAGCTATTAAAGTTGCAAAAATTCTCCCTGTAAAAAAAGATAAATAGGATAATTTAGTTCCACTAAGAATAGCGTAAACTTGAGAATGAACAGAAAGACCTCCAAAAGAAATAATGCATATAGCAATTATTTCTTTTATTTTGATAGAACAATCATAATATATTAAAAAATTTAAACCAGAAGTCATTTCAAATAAGCCACTAATTATAACTTTAAAAAACATATCATCAAAATAAATAATAAAGATAGAGCTAATAATCATAAAAAATGTAACAGAACCTAAAATCATTATCAAAGTATCCATACTTTTTTTTATAGCAGTAGTTATGTTATTAGCAAGTGAATTATTTTGAACTTCATATACATAATCAAAATCAAAAGATTCACTTTTAATTGAAAATCCAAGTAATAAATTAGAAATATATAAAGAAAAAATAATATTCATAACAGAATTATAATCAAACATAAGACTTAGCATAGTAAATAAAAAAAGTGGGTTAGCAAAGTGAGTAAATTTAAGAAGATGATTAGCTTCTTTATTACTTATTTTATTATTTTTTACTAGTTCAGATAGAACAAAAGCATTAGATGGACTACCAGATATAAGAGATAGGACAAATGCCATTTGTCCTGGTTTAGATAATAAGAAAATTTTACTAATAGAATTATTAAGTAAATAATTAATAAAAAAAGATGCATTATATTTAATGAATATATCTTGGAGAATGAAAGAAATAAATAAAGAAGGAAATATTTTCTTTTGCCAAAGTTCAAAAGAATTAATAGCAGTTGTATTAACAATAGAATTGTTGGCAAATATAAGTATTAATAAAAGTGTAAATAGAAGTATAATAATAAAGTTTTTTTTCATATAGTCTCCAAATATTGATATAATTAACTAGGTGATGGAAATGTTTAATAAAATATATGAAAAACTAAAAAACTTTATTATAGAAAATTATAAATTTATAGTTTTTTTAATATTCCTAGCGTTCTTTTTAAATTTTAAGATGGACTATGTAATATATACACCAGGTGGGTATATATCTTTAAATAATAGAATAGAAGTAGAGGATGGAGTAGATCCACTAGGAAGTTTTAATATGGCATACGTAAGCATGGTATATGGAACACCTGCTACAGTATTACTCTCGTACTTTGTACCTAACTGGGATATAGAAAAAGTTGAAGATATAACACTTGATAATCAAAGTTTAGAAGAATTGGAAATATATCAAAAACTTAGTATGAGATCTAGTGAAGATTTAGCTACAGTAGTAGCGTACAAATATGCAGAAGAAGAATTAAGTAATGTATATAGTAATTTAAATATAATGTATTTAGATCAAAATTCTAATACTGATTTAGTAGTAGGAGATACTATAGTAGAGGTAAATGGAGTAAGAAGTCCTACAATAAATAACATACTTGAATTATTAGAAGGAAAAGAAGCAGGGGATGAGATCAAGTTAACTGTTTTAAGAGATGATAAAGAAGTAGAAACAACATCTGTATTATTTGAAAAAGATGATTCTGTTTTAATAGGTATAAGTTTTGTAATGACATATGATTTTGATACAGAAAGAGAAATATCTTTTAAAACAAAATCAGGAGAGAGTGGACCAAGTGGAGGATTCATGATGACACTTGCTATATATAATCAATTAGTAGAAGAAGATTTAACTAATGGTAAGAAAATAGTAGGAACAGGAACAATAGATTTATTTGGAAATGTCGGAGTTATAGATGGTGTTAAATATAAAATTCTAGGAAGTACAGATGCAGATATATTCTTCTGCCCTGTAGAAAATTATGAAGAGGCTATAGAAGTAGTAGATCAATTTGATTTAGATATTGAAGTAGTAAAAGTAGAAACATTCTATGAAGCAGTAGAATATTTACAAAATAACAAATAAAAAGTACATATATAAATATGTACTTTTTTTATTATTTAAAAAACATTATGTTCATTAATTAATTTCATAAAATATAGTTTTAATTTTTCTTTTAATTCATCTGTATTAGCTTCAGTTCTTAAAATCAAATTAGGACCTGTATTAGAAGCTCTAACTAAAGCCCATCCTTCATCAAAGAAAACTTTAATACCATCAATATCACTAAGAGGGAAATTTTTATCATCACAGTGTTTTTTAATTTTGTTAACAACATCAAATTTCTTAGAATCAGAAGAAGGTATTTTAATTTCTTCTGTTATAAAATATTTTGGTATATCACTAGCAATATCAGAAATAGATTTATCTGTTTTACTAAGTAATTCGAGTAATCTAAGAGATGCATAAATTGCACTACCTACGTCATGTATTCTATCTCTAAAGAAGATATGTCCTGAAAATTCTCCACCAAAAGGTAGGTTATCTTCATGAACTTTACTTTGAGTATAACTAGCACCTGTTCTATAAAGTAAAGGAGTAGCATTAAGTTTTTTAATTTCATCTTCAATTGCTTTAGAACATTTAACATCATATAAGAATGTTCTATTAGAAACTTTATAAGAAATATCTCTTATGATTAAAATCATAAATTCTTCAGTAGATAAGAACTTACCATCATTACTAACAAAACCAACTCTATCGGCATCACCATCATATGCAATACCAATGTCAGCCTTAGTTTCTAGAACTCTAGCTTTCAATTGCTCAAGATTTGTTTTATCAGCTGGATCTGGATGGTGATTTGGAAAATTACCATCAGATGCTTCATTAATAATTTCAAAATCTACAGGATACTCTTCAAGTATTTTTCTAATAAAAGTACTCGCTGCACCATTACCTGGATCAACAATAGCTCTAACACGTCTTTCTCCAAATTGAAGTCCTAATTTAAGATAATTCCTATATTTTTCAAAGACATCTGCAACTTCATATTTACCTTTACCAGTTAAAAAGTTATTTGCAAAAGTAAAAGATTTAAAATCTACAATTTCTTGACCTTTAGCATTAGTAGGACCACCAAATGAAAACTTAAATCCATTATCATCCTTAGGGTTATGACTAGCTGTAATCATAATTCCATATAAATTAAATTGCTTTCTAGCAAAAAAGTTCATAGGAGTAGTAGTAAGACCGCAATCAATTACACTAACTCCAGTATCAAGTATTCCATTAACCAAGTATGCTTTAAGACTTTCACTTGAAAGTCTATTATCCATACTTACAATGCATTTATCTTGATGATATTTTTGTTTAATATATGAACCATAACTTTTCCCAATAGTATAAGCCATAGTTTCATTAATTTCTGCAGGGTAAACCCCACGTATATCGTATTCTCTAAATACACTATCATTCATATTATCATTCTCCTAAAATAATTGTATCAAAAAGTAACTAATGTGTCTATAAAATTAGAAAATAATGTGCTATAATTACAACTAGGAGAGTTTATGACAAAAAATATTGAATTTAGAAATGCAGCAGTATATATTATCTTAAGATTTTTAATAGTATTAACAATAGTGTTAAGTGTATTAAGACATGATTATGATAGTGTATTTACATGTTGTATCGCATTATTGTTATTTACTATACCAAGTATAGTAGATAAGAAGTTTAATGTTGAATTACCAACAACATTAGAAAGTATAATATATTTATTTATATTTAGTTCGCAAATTTTAGGAGAGATAAGAAATTTCTATGGAATGTTTCCATACTGGGATACAATGCTTCATACTATAAATGGATTTATATTTGCAGGTATAGGATTTTCTATATGTGAAGTATTAAATAATAGTCCGAAAACAAAATTATTCTTATCACCACTTTATATTACAGTGGTAGCAATATTATTTTCAATAACAATAGGAACAGTATGGGAATTTTTTGAATATGGTGTAGACAGATATATGTATGCAGATATGCAAAAAGATAGAGTAATAACAGATCTGTATACAGTATATTTTAATGATACTAACACAGTAGAATCATTTAATGATATAACTCAAACTGTAATATATTATGGAGATGGAGAAGTACTCGTAGTAGATGGATTCCTTGATATGGGATTAAATGATACTATGAAAGATATGATAGTTAATTTTATTGGAGCAATAGTTTTTGCATTCTTTGGATATTTCTATGAAAAAGGAAATATCAAATGTGAATTTGTAAAAAACTTTATTCCTAGAAAAAAGGTGAAAGATGAATAAATTATTTATACCTGACATGTATAAAGAAAGTATATATAAAATAAATTATAACAAATTAAAAAGTATGAATATTAAATGTTTAATGTTCGACTTAGATAATACACTTGCAGCATATACGGTAGATAAACCAGATAATAAATTAAAAGAATTAATTGTAATGCTTGAAGAAGATTTTAAAGTAGTAATAATATCAAATGGTACCAAAGATAGAGTAAGACCATTTAAAGAAGGTTTGAATATTGATTCAGCGTTCTTAAGTAAAAAACCACTTAAAACTAAATATAAAAAGATATTACAAAAAAATAAAATACTACCAACTGAGGCAGCTTGTATAGGAGATCAAATATTAACTGATGTCTTAGGAGCAAATAGAATGGGATGTATTTCAATTCTTATAAATGGAGTAGGTACTTTTGAACCTGTTAATACAAGATTTAATAGATACTGGGAAGCAAAAATACTAAAGAAATATAATAAAAAGGGTGTTCTTATAAAAGGGGAATACTATGACTAAAATAAAGGTTATGAGTGAGCATCTTGCTAATAAAATAGCAGCAGGTGAAGTTATAGAAAGAACAACATCTGTAATAAAAGAATTAATAGAAAATTCTGTGGATGCTGGCTCAACTGATATAAAAGTATCACTAGAATCAAGTGGTAAAACTAAAATAGAAATCATAGATAATGGAGCGGGAATGGATAATGAAGATGCGCATCTTTGTTTTTTTTCTCATGCAACAAGTAAGATAAAAAAAGATGATGATTTATTTTTTATAAATACACTTGGTTTTAGAGGAGAAGCACTTGCATCAATTGCAAGTGTATCTAAAATAACGTTAAAAACTTGTAATGGAAAAGAAAGTACATTTATAAAATTATCTGCAGGAAAAATAATAGAAGAAGGTTCATCAGATGGAAGAATTGGAACTAGCATAACGGTAACAGATCTATTTTTTAATACACCAGCTAGATTAAAATTTTTAAAAACAGAATCATCTGAATTATCAGCAACGGTAAATTTAATAGAAAAAATAGCGTTATCTAATCCAAGTATTAGTTTTACATTAGTAAATAATGAAAAGACTATTTTAAGAACAAGTGGAAGTGGTAATTTACATAAAACTATTCATGAAATATTTGGTATGAGTATTTCAAATGCTATGTTAAAAATAGAAGCAAGTAATGATGACTTCTATGTAGATGGTTATGTATCAAAACCAGAAGTTATGAAAAATAATAGAAATAACTTTATAACATTTGTAAATGGAAGATTGGTAAGAAGTTTTGAAGTAAATAAAGCTATAAATGATGCATATCATACTTATAAACCAGTGGATAAATTCCCTGTTATAGTACTAAATATAGATATAGATCCTACTATGATAGATGTTAATATTCATCCAACTAAACAAGAAATAAAAATAAGTAAATGTGATGAACTATGTTCTTTAATATACAAAGCAGTAAAAAAAGAACTTGCAAAGACTTTATTAATACCTGAGTTAAAAGAAGATATACAAGAAGTAAAACAACTAATACCTGAAGAAAACATAATAAAAGAAGAAACTATAGTTCAGCAGTCTCTTAACTTTGGAGAAGTAACTATAGTAGAAGAAAAAGAAGAAAAGATAGTATCAATATCATCTTTTAAAATGTATCCAGTAGGACTTGTACATGGTACATATATAATAGCTCAAAATGAAGAGGGTATGTTTTTAATAGATCAGCATGCTGCTGCAGAGAGAATAAATTATGAAAAGTATTTAAATAACTTAAGAAAGAAAGAAGTCTGTAAAAATAGTTTATTAATACCAATAAATATTGAATATAGTAAATCAGAATTTATAAAAATAATGTCTAAAGAAGAGGAAATAAAAAATATAGGAATAGATTTCTCAGTGTTTGGAGAATCATCTATTATAATAAATTCTCATCCTGATTATTTAAAACTAGGATATGAAGAAGAGTCTATAAGAAAGATAATAGATATAACAATAAATTCTAATTATGATAGAGTTAAATTTGAAGAACATATAGCAATAACTTTAGCTTGTAAAATGAGTCTAAAAGGTAATACAAGTATAACGGAAACAGAAATGGAATATTTCTTAAATGAAGTAGTAAAATGTGAGAATCCATATACATGTCCACATGGTAGACCAACAATTATAAAATATAGTAAATATGAATTAGAAAAATTATTTCTAAGAAGTATTTGATTAATAAAAGCATATTTAGCCATACTAGGAACTAGGAGTGGTAAATATGCTTTTAACATGTATTCAAATATTTTTAGCTAGGGTAGTAGATGTTACTCTTGGAACTCTTAGAACTATACAAATAGTAAGGGGTAAAAAAAAGTCAGCTGCAATAGTAGCATTTTTTGAAGTTTTCATATGGTTTATGATAGCAAAAGAAGCGTTAGATAACGTTGATGAAACTTTATTAGTTCCTATTTTTTATTCACTAGGTTTTGCAGTAGGAACATATATAGGAGTTAAACTAACTTCAAGATTTATAAATTCATATGTAACGGCTCAAATAACTACAAAGAGAAATAATGAAAAGTTAATAACTGCTCTAAGAGACTCTGGTTTTGGAGTATCAGTAGTATCTCTTAAAAACTCAAGAGATCAAGTTAAAAAAGATTTGCTATTTATATCAATTAATAAAAGAACTATAGATGAATTAACTATATTAGTAAGAAAATTTGATGAACATGCTTTTATACTTTTTAATGAAACTAGAATAGTACAAAATGGTCTTATAAAATAAAATAACTATCATATACTTAGATATGAATGATAAACAAAAAAAGTTTATAAACTATATATATTTATTTTTAATATTCTTAAATATAATTATTGTAACTAAACTATTTAATTGGTATATAGAAAGTGTAACACCAAATATAAATATGGTAGTAAAAGCTAAACTTGAAAAGATAACTTATGAAATAATAACAGATAAGATAAATACAGATTTAATAAATGAAAATAATTTAAAAGATGTACTTACTATAACTAAGAATGAAGAAGGAGAAATATTAACAGTAGATTACAATCTAGAAAAAGCATATACAGTTAACAACATGATAAATAATTCAGTAATATCCTCTATAAGTAATTTATCTGAAGGTAAACTAAAATCAGATGAATTTTATTTAGGAAAAGATTCTATATATATACTAGAACCATTATTTATAAATAGTAATTACGTAATACTTTCATCATTTGGTCCTTATATACCTATAAAGGTAAGTTTTATAGGAACAGTAGTAACAAATTTAAAAACAAAGATAACTAGTTATGGTCTTAATAATGTATTAAATGAACTATATGTAACAATAGAAATAAGTGAGCTTATAACAACACCATTATCAAGTGAGATAATCAAAATAGAGTATGATATATTAATAGATGCAAGTATGATTAATGGAAGGGTACCTTCATATTTTGGAAATGAATTTATAAAAGAAAGTTCTGTAATAGATGGAAGTATAAATTAATTAAAAAATCATTAAATATATTAATAAAACAAAGAATTATTAAATAGATAATTCTTTTTAAATTTTCAAGAATATAAAAAAGTAGATATTATTTGTTCTTTTTGATATAATTAATTTAAAAGGAAGTTGGTTAAATGAAAAAAATATTAATTACTGGAGCTGCAGGAATGATAGGTATGCAATTAATAAAAGAGCTTATTAATGAAGAAAAAATTGAAATTACAGCAGTAGATTTAAAAAACTTAAAGAGCCAAAATAATTTTAAAAAATATGAAAATAAAATAAATGTTTTATATGGTGATTTAACTAATAGAAACTTTGTAGAGAGTATTGTAGAAAAACAAGATTACATAGTTCATCTAGCTACAGTACAAAGTCCAGAAGTAATTAATAATAAAGAACTCTCAGAATTGATGGAACTAAAAATTACAGAAAATTTTACAAGAGCGCTTACTTACTTTAATACTGATTGTCACTTTGTATATGGATCTACTACAAGTGTTTATGGAGATAAAGAAAAAGAAGTAACTGTTGATACAAAAGTAAAAAATACTTTTAAAACTTTTTATGATAAAAATAAATATAAAAGTGAAAACTTAATAACAAAAAAAATAAAAAATTATACAATAGTTAGAATGCCACTAGTTCTAGGAAAAATAGATGAAGATAAAATATTATATAATTTTAAAAAAGACAGTATTATAAGTACAATAACAAAAGAAGATGCTGCATTATTTTTTGCAGAGTTTTTAAAAAATGAAAAAAAGGTAAAAGATAATATAATAAACATTAGTGGTGATGAATCTTTTACGTTAACGTATGAAGATTTAATTTCATCATTTATAAAAAATAACGCATTAAGTATAAAGATGATAATGAGTTTAATTTTTTTAGAAAAGAATAATTTTTCTCCAGTAGTAAGTGATACAAAAGAGATTAATAAAAAATTGGGTTATCAAAAAGATACGATGAGTAATTATTTAAGTAGAGTTAAATATAATTGTAAGGGAAAACATATAGCTAAGATAACTAAAGGGGTATTTTTAAGAATATGGGAAAAGAAAAAATAGGTTTAACATTAGCAGGAGGCGGAGCTAAAGGTGCATATCAAATAGGTGTGTATAGAGCGATGCTTGATTGTAATATAAAAATAGAAGGTATAACTGGTACTTCTATTGGTTCTTTTAATGCAGCAATGATTGCAGCAGGAGATTTTTATAAACTAGAAGAATTTTGGTTAAATGAAGATGTTGGTAAGTTACTTGGATTTGATGGTGACATGAACATTGATAAAAAAAATTACAAAGATAAATTAAAAGAATTAAGTATTCCGATAAAATCTGTATTAAAGAACAAAGGAATACCTATTACTGGTTTAAAATCTAAATTAGAAGAGATAGTAGATGAGGATAAACTTAGAAAAAGTAAATTAGATTATGGTTTAGTAACGTATAAGGTAAAAACAAAAGAAGCTTTATATATGTATAAAGAAGATATTCCAAAAGGTAATCTAACAGATTACATAGTAGCAAGTTGTTATTTACCGGTATTTCACTATGAAAAGTTACATGATGATAGTTATTATTTAGATGGAAGTTTTTATGACGCAGAGCCATATACTATGTTAGTAAAAAAGGGATATACGAAAATATACGTAGTAGAACTTGGAGCAATAGGTGTAACGCATAAAAATAAAAGTGACGTTAAAATAATAAGAATTAAACCATCTAGAAGTTTAGGTATGATGTTAAATACCAATACTTATAAAATAAAAGAAAATATGGAGCTTGGATATTATGATGCAATCAAGAAGTTAAAAAAGCTTGATGGTAATAAATATGTGTTTAAAAAACATAGTAATTGGTACTATAATTTATTAGTAAGGAATATGCCAAAAAGAATTAGAAAAAGAGCAGAAATATTCTTTTTAACTAGAAATAACAAAGAACTTGTGATAAAATCTATTGAGTATGTTTTAAAAAAAGAAGAAAAAACATACATGAATATATATACATGTAGTAAAGAAATAAAAAGACTGAAAAAAAGATATAAAAAAGATAAAAGTTTAATAGTTTATGAATTTATATCAAATTTAAAATTATTTTAGGAGGAAATTATGGGAAGAGCTTATGAAGTAAGAAAAGCTAGTATATTAAAAACAGGAGCAGCTAAAGGAAAAGTATATACAACGTATGCAAAAGAAATATATTTAGTAGCTAAAAAAGGTGTACCAGATCCTGAATCTAATGCATCATTAAAAAGATTAATTGATAAAGCGAAGAAAGAACAAGTTCCAAATGATATTATTGAAAGAGCAATAGCAAAAGCAAAAGGGGCAGGGCAAGAGGATTATACTGAAGTAGTATATGAAGGTTTTGGTCCAGGTTCATCTACGTTAATAATTAAGACATTAACAGATAACGTTAATAGAACTGTAGGTTTTGTTAGAACTGCATTTAAAAAAGTAAATAAAAGTTTAGGTGTAAGCAATTCAGTATCATACAATTATGATTACCATGCAGTTGTATCTGTTAAATTAGTAGAAGAAGCTGTATTTAATGCATTAATAGAAAAAGAAATAGATCCAATAGATTTTGAAACAGAAGATGATATTGTAACAATTACAGTTAATCCAAGAGAGTATGACAAATTAAAAGATGCACTTGAAAGTGTTGATAAAGAAGTATCATATGAATTTGATATGGTAGGGATGTTTCCAAAAGACGAAGTTGTTCTTGAAGGAGAAGAGTTAGAAGACTTTCAAAAATTATATGGATTATTAGATGAAATTGATGATGTTACATCAATATATCACAACGTAAAAATGGACTAAATAGGGTATTTTTAAAAAAAATAAAAAAAATTATAAAAAAAGCTTGCATTTTTAAAAGTTATTTGATATAATTTTTTTACGACGCGGATGTAGTTTAATGGTAGAACTTCAGCCTTCCAAGCTGACCACGGGGGTTCGATTCCCCCTATCCGCTCCAGATTAATAGGAAACTCGGACAAATACATCTGAGTACAATATATTGCTAACTAGAAATAGTTAGTTTTTTTATTGGAAAGGATGTGATATATATGATTAAAATAGAAACTAAAGAAATAAAAATAAGTGACACTTTTAAAAGAAAAATAGAAATGATAGGAAGATTTACTACTACTGATCCTAAAATAGTAAATGGCGAAATACTAAATGTTATTGGAACAAATATTGCGTACACTAAACCACATCAAATAATTATTGATAATAATATATATCTTATATTCGAAGAAAGTGAAGATGTATTTATCAATTCTTTTAATAACAAAATTAAATTCAAAGATTTAGAAAACTATATTAAAACAAATAAAAACTTAGGTTAATTTATTAAATTGAACTGAAAATAGACTGAGATTAGACTAGATTTAGACTGAAAATAGACTAGGATTAGACTCTTTTGTACCTTGAAAAATATCAAAGTGAGTGTTAGTATGTTAATGTCTACACAAAAAATATTTAATAGATTAGCGCAAAAAAGTTTTGTGCTTTTTTCATATTCAAGAAAGGAAAGTGATTAAATGAATAATGAAAAGAAAATTGCAGGTATTTATATTAGAGTAAGTACTGAAGATCAATTAAGGGAAGGTTTTAGCTTAGGCGAGCAAGAAGAAAGATTAAAAGATTATTGCAAATTTAAAGGTTATGAAATTTATAAACTTTATCAAGATTCTGTAAGTGCAAAAAATGATAATCGCGAAGGTTATCAAGAAATGCTTGCTGATATGAAAAGTAAAAGGATAAATGTTATTGTTGCATTTAAACTTGATAGACTTACAAGAAGTGTTTATGATGTTGAAAAGTTAATAACATTGGTTAATAATTATGATTGTGATATTGATTGTATGGCTGATGATTCAAATACAACTACATCAAATGGAAGAATGGTTTTAAGAATTATTACAAGTGTTTCTCAAAATGAAATCGAAAAATGTAGCGAAAGAACTAAAGTAGGACTTGCGGGCGCTATTAAAAATGGACATATTCCAAGTACTACACCACTTGGATATAAAAGAGATAATAAAAAATTAGTGCCTGATGAACTTACTAAAGATATTATTATAAGAGTCTTTAATCTATATTTAGAAGGCAAAAGTCATCAAACTATATCAAATATATATAATAAGGAAAATGTGCTTAATAAGGTTTGGTATGACACTAATATAAGTAAAATTTTAAATAATGAAATATATCGCGGTAATTATATACACGGCAAAAGAACTAAAAATCCCGTGCTTTATAAAAACGTTGTAGAACCTCTTGTAACTAATGAAGTTTGGGAAAATTGTCAAGATCAAAAATTAAGAAATGCTAGGCATTATGAAAGAACAAGTAAATATTTATTTACCAACAAACTAAAGTGTCCTATATGTGGTAATTTTTATGGTGGAAAAGCAAGTGTTAAAAAGAAAAGTCAAAAAAGATATTATTATTACAAATGTAATACCTGCAAAACAAATTTAACTGAAGAAAGTATTGAAAAAGAACTTATTTATATATTACTTGAATTAATAAATTTAGATACTTATGTTAATGATTACTATACACCATTTATTAAATCAAAAATTATTGATAATAAAACGGATTATAAAGCACTTATCAAAAATTTAGATGAATCTCTTGATAGGATTAAAACAGCATATATAAAAGGAGTTGTTAAATTAGATGAGTTTGATAAAGAATATAAAAATATTGAATATCAAAAAGAAGAATATCAAAAACTTTTAAAAAGCCAAAAAGAATATGAAAGTTTAGATTTTACATTAGATGATTTACTTTTATTTGAAGATTCAAAAACTATTGATACTTATTTAAAGCCAAATAATATAATTGATAATATTGCTAAATGGAACAATTTATCCAGAGAAGAAAAACAAGGCATAATTTCAAAATACATTGATTATATTGAAGTAACTAAATCTAAAGGAAAAATAAAACTTGATAAAGTTAATTTAAGAGAAAACTTTTATCAAGAATTTATTAAAAACAATGAAGAATATAAAACTCCACTTAACTGTCCTGTATTTAAAGATAAAGATAATCTACCACTTAATTTAAATTTAAATGATTTTAAAACAAAAGAAGAAGTAAAAAAATATTTTAATAAATTAAGTAAAAATTATGATGTTAATTATTACGAATGCAAGACTAATGAAGATTTTACAAATATTGGTTTTGATATGAAAAATGAAATAGAAAAAGTAATAAGAATTATTCCGCTAAAAAATGAAAACAAATATAAAAATGAAGATTTAGAACTTGCTTTCATAAGTATTAATTTATCTAATGTTTTAAATTACAACGGATCTAAATTTTATGAAAATATGTTTAATTATTCATAAAAAAATTAGTTTCAAGCACCACTGATATACAATATTTAAAGTTTTTATGTTTTCTTTAAAAATTAGGTTTTTATAACTGAAAGTAATACATACAATCCCTTTGTTTAAAAGGATTAATAAAAAATTATAATACACTTTGCATATATTTATATGCTTTTTCGCGAGTGCGAAAAATGATTGGTGCCACAATTACGGGTTTAAATCCTTATTTCATAAGGGTTTAAAATACGTGTGGTGCCAACCCATATCCTGTTAAATTTTAAAAAGACGTTCTTTTTAAAAAAAATGCAAAATTAATTGCATTTATAATATTTGAATTTCAAGAAGTTGGTGCTTATTTTAAGATAATTTTTTGAATACTAAATCATTAATTGAAACATTAAATTTTTTAGAAATTTTATAAACAATAGATGTTGAAATACAAATAATTCCTTTTTCATATCTAGTTATACAAGCTTGAGTGACTCCAATAATTTTAGCCAATTGTGTTTGAGATAAGTTTTCTTTATTTCTAAGAAATTTAATGTTTGTTCCAAGCAAATTAAAATCTATATTTTTAGAAATTATTACTTTTGGTCTTTTATTTGTTAAGCCTAAAACATAATCAATACTTAGATTGAAATATTTTGAAAATAAACATAATTATTTAAGTGGAATTATATTAATTCCTAGTTCCCATAACGAGTATGTAGATCTATTAACTCCTAATACTTTAGCCATTTGTTCTTGATTTGTATCGTTATCTTCTCTAATATCTTTTAATCTATTTGTATCTATCACTTTTATCACCTATTAATATTTTCACATTTAAATGAAAAATAATAGCAAAATGCTATTTTCAGTTATAAATAATTGCTATTTTGTGTTATAATTTTAAAAAGGAGTTTATAACTATGAAAACAAAGCAACTAAAAAAATATGATATGTGTAGTGAAGCAATAGATCTAATTTCTTCATACAGTGGATTTAACAAAAAAGGCATTACATTATTAGAACTTAAAAAAACATTAGAAAATTTCCCAATGTTTACTTATTTTAGGTTTGAATATAAGAATAATGACTATTTATTTGAAATAAAAGACAATAACAAAAATAATAAATTTTTATAATTTAATGTTATAATGATGATGTTAAGGAAGTGTTTAAATATGAAGGTGGTAAAAATTTTAGCAATATTGTTTAGTTTTACAATTGTTATAGGATTCTATAATGACGATGAGATAGGTCTATTTGTTAAAGTGTTAGTAATAGGAATTATTTTTTGTTACTGGCTTAAATATATTCAAAATAAATCTAGTAAAACTAAGTGCGCAAATAATAATTTAACTGAACCAAGTTTTAAAAATAAAGGGGATGATTTGTCAATATTGCAGAATAACAGTACTAATAAAGAAATTATTTATTATAATTGTGATCCTATGTTTAAAGAAATTTATGAATTTACTATTACACTTGAAAAAATTTCAACATCGTTATTACAAAGGAATTTTTTATTAGGATATAATAAAGCTGCCCAATTTATAAAATTACTACAAGAACAAAACGTTATATCTACAATAGAAGAAAGTCCTGGAATGTTTAAAATTATAAATAAGACAAGAAAAAAATTTGAAAATGCAAATATTAAAGAAGATTCAAAAACTAATTATATAACAGATGAAGATATTTTAAAAAAATATAATTTGATACCAAAATATAATGATAAAGAAGATTATATAAGTAACATTAAAAATGTTTTAATATGTAATGCAATAAACGATGATGAAAAAGAGTTAGTTATAAAAAATTTAATAGAATTTAATTCACCAAAAGAAGTAAAATTAATTTTAATAGATTATAATAAATTAAGCTTTAATCAATTTAATGGTTTATACCACTTATTATATCCAGTTATTACAGATGAAAAAAAGATTATGATTACTTTAGAAAAGATTATAAATCAACAAGAAAAAAGATTAGATTTCTGTGCAACAAATTTCATAAAAAAATTTGAAGATTACAGGAAAGTTGATAACATTCCATATATAATTATTATTATCGATGAGATATATCCATTAATTAAGAATAAAGAATTTTATGATTTACTTTTAAAAATTTTAATGAGAGGTCCTAAAGTTGGAATAAAATTAATTTTGTTCTCAAAATTAAACAATTTAAATTTAAAATTAAATTTACCACCCAGTTTATTAGAAATTTGTACAAGATATGATGTTATTAAAGTAATGAATATAAAAAAACAAATTACTAAAAATTGTAATGATCTAGAACTTATAGATAATAAAATGAATGGTTTTGAATTTGAAGAATATTCAAAATATTTATTAGAAAACAATAATTTTCAAGATGTATTTGTAACATCAAGTAGTGGTGATTTTGGTGTCGATATTGTCGCTTTCAAAGACGATGTTAAATACGCCATTCAGTGTAAAAAATATACTGGAACAGTCGGAATAAAAGCAGTGCAAGAAGTTATAGCTAGCAAATCAGTTAATGACTGTCACGTTGCTGCTGTTTTAACTAATAGTACATTTACTAAAAGTGCTATTGAATTAGCATATAAAAATAATGTTTTACTTTGGGATAGAGAGTATTTGTGCAAAATGATAGAAAGCCAAAATAAACAGGTAAAGGAGAAATTATAATTATGGAAAAAACATTTAAATATTTTAGTTTAGGTAAAGGCGGAAAATCAATTATTAAATTGAATGACATTACACTTACCATTAGTAGACCTGGGATAATATCAAAATTATGTTTAGGATTTACTGGTGAAAAAACGATATTATTATCTCAAATTTCAAGTGTGCAAATTAAAAAGGTTGGACTATCAAGAGGATATATACAATTTATATTAGCTGGATCTCACGAAGTAAAAAGTGGAATTATTGCAGGTAGTGTTAATGAAAATATTATATATTCAGATGGATTTTTCCCAAAAACAAATAAAAAAATTAACGAAAGTTTCGAAGAATTGAAAAAATCAATAGAATTAACAAATTCTAATAAAAATAATAACAATACACAACTATCTAAATATGATGAATTAAAAAAACTTAAAGATTTATATGATAATAATGTTCTTACAGAAGATGAATTTTTATCTGAAAAACAAAAATTATTAAATATTGATTAATCTAGTAAACTAAAATTAATAGATAAATACAACATGCAATAATATACATTTCATAATCAATGCGTTATAATATATTCAGTTAGTGATATAACTATCTATTTTTAGACTTTTGGGTAAAGTTGTCCAACTCCATACCCACCAGCTCCATAAGAAATATACGAACTTAATGTTCGTTTTTTTTATATAAAAATAAAGAATAAAAAAATAAAAGAAGTTAATCTAAAAAAGATTAATTTTTTTTTGCAAAGAGTAGAAGTGTAA
>JAWXUH010000008.1:0-34691 GCA_044432745.1 bacterium | reverse complement strand
CTTTATGATCAATTTCTGTTAAAAGTAATGCTTTATCAACATCTTCTTTATTATATTTTAAAAATTCCTCATACACAGTTCTGTTATTTGTCTTTTTCTTTTTAGTTCCAGTAGTTTCCAAATTATCTTCTTTTATAATTTCTAAAACTTCCTTTTTATTTTCTTCTTTTTCTTTCTTAGGTCTACCTCTTCGTTTTCTCATTTCAATAGTACTTGAAGTATCTACATACTCTAGAACCTCACCACTATTAACTCTATTTATAAGTTCAATCATTATTTCTTTTATTGTTTCTTGTCTGCTAATATAATATTCAGTTGGATCATTGTAAAGTATAACTGGTTTATCTAATTTTTTACCATATCTATATGTAATTAATTCATAGTGTTTATATAATACATATTTGATTATTAAATCTAATTTTTCTCTATCTACATAATTGTATTCATCGTATATTGTAGGCATTTCTATTTGCAAATTTTCATATTTGATAACTTTACTTCTTTTCTTAAATGCTCTATTCATAATTGTTCTTAACCTTATTGCATTTTCCTTATATTCTTCAGTATCTACATCGTTTCCTGTATAAGGTACTTCATAATCTAAGCCATATCTTTTTTGTAATAGTTCTAAATGATTTTTACTAACAATGTTTATGATTTCCTCAACCCTACTTTTTGGATAATCTAAATATTCTTCATAAATAGTTTTATTGTAGGACATTGATCTATTTTTAATTTTCTTAAGAACACCACCCTTATATTCACTAAAAAATACATTATTTTTCACAGAAGAATTCTTTCTAAGTTTAACCAGTTCACTTTCAATACATTGTCTAATACGTTCATTAGTTAAACCAAATTTTTCTGAAATTTCCTCGAGTGTATATATTTTATCATCATAGAATCCAAATCTATATTTAATCATTTCTATATGTTTTTTATTTGTTATATATTGGTTAAGCATTTTTTCTATTTCTTCTATAAATTCCTTATCAATAAATTGTTCTTCAGGAAGTTTATCCTTATCTGGAATAAAAGCACCAAGTTCATCTTCACCGTCATTAGATACTAATTCATTGATAGAAATAGTGTAACCAGTAGCATTTGAATATTCGTCTAAAAAATTTTCTATTTCTGATGGTTTATAACTAGTTAATTCCGATAACTCTAAAATTGAAGGCAACCTTCCCTCTCTTAAAATAAAATTTTCTCTAATTTGTTTTAATTTGTTTATTTTTACAACTCTGTTTTCTGGTAATCTTATATTTTTATTCACCTGAAGATTATGTCTTTTTATTTTTGATTTTATATGATAAGAAGCATATGTTGAAAAATTAAAACCTTTTGATGGATCGTATAGTTCAACTGCTCTCATTAAACCAAATGTTCCCTCTTGTATTAAATCTAAAATTGTATCAATTTTACCATTACCTCTAACAAAGTAAATAACTAATTTCAAATTATGCTCAACTATTTTGTTTTTTATTTTAAGTTTATCTTCTTCAGAAGCTTCACTATATTTTTCTAAAAGTTTTCTATTATCCGACTCGGTATAAACTTTTCTTAAGTTAACATCTCTTAAAAAAAGTTTAAAATTATCGTCAGATACCGACGATTCGTATTCGTCAAATTTTGTTAAAACATCATCTTCTGTTATTCCCTCTTCTTCTATTTCTTTTAATATATCATCAATATTTTCTTCTTTATCAATCTCAATTTCTTCTACTTCTTCATTCTTAGGATTTATATCTTTTTTTATAGGTATTAATTTTTCTTCTTTACTGTTACTTTGATTTTTAAATGATTTATCTATTAATGTTTTTTTATATTCGGAAAACATTAGATTTAAATTAACATCATCATATTTCGAATAATCATTTAACTCTGATAATTCATTACCTATTATTTTATTTATAATTTTACACTTTCTTAAAATTAATTGTACTTTAGTATCGTTTAAAATTACATTGTAATCGTTTAAGAAATTAAATATATCCATAAGAATTTCTTCTTCATTAAAGTTGTTATTTGTTCTTATATTAATATAATTATTTAATATATTAGGAAGTTCTTTAGAATTTAATTTTTCTATAGTTTTTTCTTTAAAAACTTCTTCTATACTTGATATAATATTACTTCTAAATACATCATTAAATTTAGAAGTATCATCTATCTTATTACTAATAATATCTTTTATTAAATTATCCATATCATTATCAGATATATTTAAAAAAGAATATTTATTTTTAATAAAATCAATAGATATTTTGTATTTTATTATTACATTTTTTACATTCATAAAATAGCCACCACCTGCGTAATTTATAGTAACAAAATAGGATTTATAAGTCAATAATATAAGTCTTAAATTTAGACATAAAAAAAATAAGTATTAACTTATTTTTTATTCTGATAATTTGTGGTAAAATCCACCTACACCGTAATTTTCAATATTAACATATAATTCAGAATCCATAATAAAGAAACTCATATCATCTATAAATTTAACATCATTATTAGATTGACCATCAAAATATGATTCATATTCAGATAACACGTATTCTTCAGTTAAATTAAATAAATTAATCATGTCTGAATTAGAATACTCTGTACCATCATTTAAGTTTATATTACTAGAATGTATATTTTCATAACTACCACCTAAACTTTGAAGTTTATATGTACCTACAATAGAAATTACGTCAACATATAAAGTATATGTAATATCAAACGATGAAGATACTGCAAGATCGTTTATTTCTAAATCTAAATCTTCTAATAATTCATCTATGTTAGAGTGCCCTTGTTCTCTTTTTGATTCAATCCAATCTTCTGTAACAAGTTGATTTTCTTCTAAATATTTTTCAGACAATTCTGTATAGTATTTATTTAATGTATTAACATAATCAGAATCATAGTTAATTGACATTACATCTACACCAGTAGTTTTTTCAGTTTCTGCAAATCTATCATAATATGTAAAACCTTGCATGAAAGAAATATCTACTGTTAATTCTTTTTCTTCACCTTGATTAAGATTATTATTTCCATCTACTTCTGTTTCAGTTGAATTACCACTGACATCGTCTGTAAATCTAGTATGATATATATAATAAGATCCAATTATAACAATCAAAAGTAAAATTATAAATACTAAGAATTTTATTATTTTATCTTTTTTCTTCTCAGATTCACTAATTACTTTATTTTCATCTATTTTTTCTTCTTTTATTTCTTTTTTCTTTTCCATTTCCAACACTTCTCCTTCTATTCTTAATTAATATTATAACATATAACAAATAAAAAAACTATTGATATTATCAATAGTTTAAAAAATGATTTTTAGTTATTGTTTTGTAAAAATTCTGAAGTTTTTTCCATTATTACTACATTTTCAATATGAGCAAGTAATCCAGGATTAGCTTTAGATTGTTCTAAATCATTTCCAGTATACTCACAGAATTCAGCTAATTTTTCATCTAATTCTTTTTTAGTAGCTTTAATTTTTTCTTCTTTTGCAACAGCTGTTAAGAAATATTTCATTTGAATTCTACCAGATGCAGTTTCATTCATAGAAGCTCTAATTCCTTCTTCATCCATTCCAATCATTTGTGTATACATTTCCATTGTCATACCTTGCATTTTTAAAGTATCTTCAATTTCCATAACAAGACTTTCAACTTCGTCGTCAATGATTTCTTGATTAATTTCAACTGTCATTGCTTTAATTCCTTTGTCAAAAATTTCTTCTGTTTTTTCTTTTTTGATTTCTTCTTCTTTTTCAACTAATAAGTTTTTTTCAACTTCAGCTCTAAAAGCAGTTTCATCTTTAACTTCAATACCTAAATCTTCAAAGAAATCTTTATCAATTTTTGGTAATTTTTTTTCTTTAACTTCTTTAATTGTAACAGTAAATTCTACTTCTTTACCTTTTACTTCTGCATGATAATCTTCTGGGAAAGTTAAATTTAAAACTCTTTCTTCTCCAGTTTTAGCACCAATTAATTTTTCTTCAAAACCTGGTATAAATGAATTTGATCCAATTTCTAATGAATAATCAAAACCAGTTCCACCTTCTAAGATTTCTCCTTCAACAATTCCTGAGAAATCAATAACAGCCATATCTCCGTTTTCAATTTCTTTATCAATAACTACGAAATCAGCATGTTCAGTTCTTAGGCTATCGATTTTTTCATCAATATCTTTTTTACTAACTTTAACTTCTTTAGTTTTAATACCTAAATCTTTGTATTGTCCTAATTTAACTTCAGGAGCACTTATTCTCTTAACTATTATAGTTACAGATTCTTCGTTAACATCTTTAATATCAACTACTGGTCTAACTACCATTTTAACTTTATCATCACCTGCAAGTGCATCATTTTGATCAGTTAATAAAATATTAATAGCTTCTTCGTATAAAGATTCTATTTTATATGTTTTAATAAACATTTCTTTAGTGATAGTTCCTTTTCTAAAACCATCAATTTCTATATTTTTTCTTACTTTTTTAAAAGCTTTGTCAATTGACTCTACCCATTCTTTTTCGAATTTTACTTCTGTAATATGTTCATTTTTCATATTATTCCTCCTCTAATTACTTAATTATTATAATACAAGAAAGTGTTAATTACAAGAAAATTACAAAAAAAATGATTATTTTAAAAAAGAGGAAAAATCAAGCTTATTTTTTGTAAAAAAATTAAAACTATAATAAAAACTAATATTGTAAAATAGATATAAAAATATACTATCAAAATAATGAAATATACTTAGATATAAAAGGAATATAAATAAGAAAACCATGTCTTTAAAAAATGAATCATATCCTTTTAAAACAACTTTATATAACCCTTTCAAAATTATTAATAAAATTGCTAAATACGGACCAAATATTATGTATATAAACATTATAAATAATATAAATTCGTATATGTTTTTATTCTTCAAATTAAGAATAATTAAGCAACTTGGCAAAAATAGAAATGAGTTTAATATTAAATCTATATATAAATAAATCATATTATTTCATATCCTTTATAACGACTAGATTATTAATATTTTTAAAGTTAGCAATTAAATTAACTAAATATAATTCATCTTGTTTTATTATATTTCCTATAACTACACCTTCATAATATTTAGAATATCCACTAGTATATATTAAATCACCGTTTGAAAATGACTTACCAGTTAAACTAGTAACCATTAAAATACCAGATTCATATTTCAAAATTCCGTATGCATCACCCACTCTAACTGATATATTGGTATCATTATTAGTTAAAAGTGACACTACTGACGTAGTGTTACTTACACTTTTAATGATACCAACAAGAGCATTATCATCTATAACAAGCATGTCTTCTTCTAAGTCTTTGTTTTTTCCTTTATATATTGTAATTTCGTTTGAAAAATCATATATATCTCTATAGAGAACTTTAGTATATTCAAAATCAAAAGGAAACTCTTCTTCTATAAGATAATCATTTTTTTCTACGTAAGTACTTATTACATTATTGTTATAACCTGAATATACATATATATAGTTTTTACCATAGTAAATAGATACGAGTAATACTAAAAATAATAAATTTATAAATATTTTCTTCATTCTTTTAGTATGGCATACTTGTCTAAAATTATTTGATTAGTACGTAAAATAACTTCTAAATTACTACTTTCTATAAGTAGTGTTTCATATGAAGTAAGTTCTTTATAAAAGGAGTAATCTACTATTATATCTTTAATTTGATAATTAACTCCTATAGAATCGTAATAATCTTTAAGAATAGATACTAAATAAATATCTGAATATATAGCTCCGTATACGTAATAATAATCATTTATTTGATCTATTATAGCTGATGTTGATTTTTCTTGCATTGCAATTGCATTGTCTTCGCTACTAAAAACACCTAATTGAAATAAATAAACTTTTTCTGATGATCCTGCTAAAACTGTTATTGCATCATTATCTGTTGAGGATGTACAAAATATAAATATTGCAAAACCTCCACCAACAATAATAGCACTTATTACAGCATATAAATAACCCTTCATAAACTTCACCCATTTATATATAACATTTTTTAAGTAAAATTTTTGTCGAAAAAAAAAGACTAACTATAGCCTTGATTTTATTTTTAATAATTACCCTATAACGTAAGGATCTGTTCCTGTTCCTGTTCCACCTGTAATTTGTGCTGTTGAGTTTAAAGTAATTGTAGGACGAAGACCATAATCGTAGTTAACGTAGTCGTCACGCAAATAACCTGATGAGGACACAAAACCCACAGCAACGTTACTAGGGAAACTATACGGAGAAAGCGTCCAATATGTTTGATTTGTATATAAATAAAAATCAGTATTTGTTGCTAGCACAGCTCCGTTTCCGTTTCCGTAACTTCCTCCTGCAAGTGACGCTTCATCTAATGTTATTAAACCTATTTTTAAATTTAATTTATCTGATGAAGTTGTACATTTCAATGATGGCGTTATCGTATCATCTAACGATCCTTCTTTAGCCCAGTTAACTCTTTGTGACGCACCAAAATATTGTATATCTGTTGTTACTGCTGTATCATTTGGTGTCCATGTGTATGACCCTGAATCTCCTGCTACTGTATAAGAATTTCTATCTATACAATATTCAGTTGTAGCAAGCATTGCATCATATGATACCAAATTGTCTGTATACCATTGGTCTAGAGTTTCTTTCGCTAAACTATCTGTTGTTGTTCCGTGAAGTTCACCATCTGTATATACATAACCTGCTCCTTCTACTGATTGATATAATAAAGCCGTATCTGTTAAAGTTAATGTTGCATCTTGGAATGAAGATGTTCCTATTTGAGTTCCTGCTCCAGTCATTACTGCTGAATCATCAGCTGGTGCATCTGTTCCTGAATAAATAAGTTTAGTATTTCCTTCTCCATCTATTCTTACAATTCTCCAGTATGCACCTGCAAACTCAACCCAGTTATCTGTTACAGCTCCTCTGTAATAATAACTTGTTCCATATGCATCTTCATATGCAAATACTCCTTCATCAGTTGTCGCATTATAATTAAAGTCTGGTGTAGCTTTAGCTTCTATAGCTGTAATTGCTTCACTAACTGTTGAATAAGGTGTTCCACTTTCATTACTATTTAATAAAATATTAGTATAAAGTGCATCTGGATCTGTTAAATCAATTTCTTCTCCATCTCTTTGTAAAATTGCTTTACTTATAAATTCTTTTCCTGCATTATCATTTTGATTTGTTTCAAGATTCATAAAATATAAAGTAAATGTCCATTCTTGTTCTGTTGGATCTATTCCATCTGTTGTAATTACATAATCACCTGCAATTTCAAATGTACCTGATTTAGTTGTAATATCAAAACCAGTAACTTCTCCACTTGTTACATATTCAAGCCCTTCTACTGAAGTTACTTCATATCCTTCAGCATCTAATATATGTAAAATAAGTTCTGGTGTTTCATCTGCACCAGTTGTATATATAAATTCATTATCACTTATTTCATAATAAACATTATATACATCACTATATACTTCTCCTGCTGTAAGTATTGCTGTTCCAGTTATTGAATCTGATAAATTACTTCCATTTTGAACGAAATTTGTCATTGTTGCATTAATTGATAAATCTCCACTTGTAGAAAGATCTAATTGAGCTCTTTCAACTAATTCTACGGATACATCACTGCCTCCTGATAAATCTCCCATTGCCATGAAGTATGCAAACGATACTCCAAGTACAGTAATTGTTAATAATAATAGTAATAACAATACGTATGTTTTAATATTATTTTTCTTTTTAGGTTGTTTTACTTCAACCTCATTTGATTCACTCATATAAATCTCTCCTCTACTTTCTATAAAATTATATCATATTTATTTAAAAAATAAATAGTTAGTTTATTATTTTGTATATTTTTTCGTTTTATATACGTTTATATTATTACTATTTAAAATAAAAAATACGATTAAAATCGTATTCTTTTATTTTTATAATTAAGCTATAACGTAAGGATCTGTTCCTGTTCCTGTTCCACCTGTAATTTGTACATTTGAATTTAAAGTAACTGTAGGACGATAACCTACTGGAGAACTAACACCGTCTTTATCAAGATAACCTGCTGAGTCGATATAACCAACATTAGCATAAGATAAAAATAAATAAGGTGTAATTGTCCAATAATCCTGATTAGTATACAAATAGAAATCAGTATTTGAAACTTTAGAAGATGAAGTTCCATTTGAATAAGTTCCACCTGCAAGTGATGCTTCATCTAATGAAATTAAACCTATTTTTAGATTCAATTTATCTGATTCAGTTGTACATTTAAGGGATGGTGTTACCGTATTATCTACCGTACCTTCTTTTGCAATTGCTACCCTTTGTGATGCGCCAAAGTATTGTACATTTGATGTTACTGTTGTATCATTTGGTGTCCATGTATATGAACCTGAACTACCTGCTATTGTATAAGAATTTCTATCTATGCAATATTCTGTTGTCGCAAGCATTGCATCATATGATATTAAATTCAC
Organism: bacterium; assembly: GCA_044432745.1. Taxonomy (GTDB): domain Bacteria; phylum Bacillota_I; class Bacilli_A; order RF39; family UBA660; genus CAKOSP01. The sequence continues at coordinate 26,132 of JAWXUH010000008.1, read as the reverse complement.
ACTATACCAATCTTCAAGAATTTCTTTTGCGTAACTATCTGATGTAGTTCCATGTAATTCTCCATCAGTATATACATATCCTGCTCCTTCTACTGACATTGACAATAATTCATTATCAGATATAGTCAATATTGAATTTTGAAATGAAGTTTTTGCTATTTGAGTTCCTGCTCCTGTCATTACAGCTGAATCATCTACTGGTGCATCTGTTCCTGAATAAATAAGTTTAGTATTTCCTTCACCATCAACTCTTATAATTCTCCAGTACTTCCCTGCAAATTCAACCCAGTTATCTGTTACAGCTCCTCTGTAATAATAACTTGTTCCGTGTGAATCTTCTTGTGCAAACATCCCTTCGTCTGTTGTTGCGTTGTAATTAAAATCTGGTGTAGATTTTCCTTCTATAGCTGTAATAGCTTCACTTACCGTTGAATAAGGCGTTCCGCTTTCATTACTGTTTAATAAAACATTAGTATAAAGTGTATTTGGATCTGTTAAATCAATTTCTTCTCCATCTCTTTGTAAAATTGCTTGACTTACAAATTCTTTTCCTGCATTATCATTTTGATTTGTTTCAAGATTCATAAAATATAAAGTAAATGTCCATTCTTGTTCTGTTGGATCTATTCCATCAGTTGTAATTACATAATCACCTGCAATTTCAAATGTACCTGATTTAGTTGTAATATCAAAACCAGTAACTTCTCCACTTGTTACATATTCAAGCCCTTCTACTGAAGTTACTTCGTATCCTTCAGCATCTAATATATGTAAAATAAGTTCTGGTGTTTCATCTGCACCAGTTGTATATATAAATTCATTATCACTTATTTCGTAATAAACATTATATACATCACTATATACTTCTCCTGCTGTAAGTATTGCTGTTCCAGTTATTGTATCTGATAAATTACTTCCATTTTGAACGAAATTTGTCATTGTTGCATTAATTGATAAATCTCCGCTTGTAGAAAGATCTAATTGAGCTCTTTCAACTAATTCTACAGATACATCACTGCCTCCTGATAAATCTCCCATTGCCATGAAGTATGCAAATGATACCCCTAGTACAGTGATTGTTAATAATAATAGTAATAACAATACATATGTTTTAATATTATTTTTCTTTTTAGGTTGTTTTACTTCAACATCTTTTGATTCACTCATATAAATCTTACCTCTACTTTCTATAAAATTATATCATATTTATTAAAAAAATAAATATTTAGTTTATTCACTATTTAAAATAAAAAAAATACGATTAAAATCGTATTCTTTTATTTTTATAACTAACCTATAACGTAAGGATCTGTTCCAATACCCGTTCCACTTGTTATTGTTACTTCTGATTTTAAAGTAACAGTTGGTCTAACTCCTAGTTCTGCAAAACCAACATTACCTTTTGTTTTATTACCAAAAGAACCAGTATTTGTTACTGTAAAAATATAAGGTGTTGGACTGTCATAAGACATAGGTGTTATAGTCCAAAAATCTTGACCTGTATATAAATAATATGACGTATTGTCACCATCAATACCACCAGCTAAAGATATCTCATCAGCACTTATTAATCCAATATTCACTTGTAATTTATCTGATTCATTTGAACACATTAATGTAGGTTCTACTGATGATGTTAAAATCCCAACTCTAGTAGCAGCACCAAAATACTGTTCTGCTCCTTCTGAATATTCGTTATTTAATGATGCATAACTATATATTCCATCTGTTAATGTTTGACTATAATTAACTCTATCTATACAGTATTCACTCTGTGTTAAAAATGAACTATAAGATTCTATGTTATTTGTATAAAACTCTTCTACTACTGTTTTAATATAACTATCGGTAGTTTTACCGTGTAATTCATCAGCAGTAAATACATATCCAGCTGAATAAGAAGGAAGTATTACTGGACCACATGAATCACATATATCATCTCTATATCCATATTCTCCTAGTTGTGTTCCTGCTCCTGTTAAAACAGCAGAATCATCTTGAGGTTTATCAGTACCAGAATAAATAAGTTTAATATCACCATTTCCATCTATTCTTACAATTCTCCAGTATGCTCCTGCAAACTCAACCCAGTTATTTGTAACAGCTCCTCTATAATAATAACTTGTTCCAAAATCATCTTCTATAGAATAAACGCCTTCATCAGTTGTTGCTGATAATTCAAAATTTGGATTTCCTTTTGCTTCAATTGAAGATATTGCTGTTTCAACTGATGAATAAGAATGTCCTGAAGTACTACTATTAACTAAAATATTTTCATATAAAACATTTGATTCAAAATCTTCAAGTTCAACACCATCTCTTTGGAAAGTTGCTTTACTTACAAATTCTTTTCCTGCATTATCATTTTGATTCGTTTCAAGATTCATAAAAAATAATGTAAATGTCCATTCTTGTTCTGTTGGATCTATTCCATCAGTTGTAATTACATAATTACCTGCAATTTCAAATGTACCTGATTTAGTTGTAATATCAAAACCACTTACACCGTTACTTGTTACATATTCAAGACCTGGTATAGACATTACTTCGTCTCCTTCAGGATTTAATACTTGTAAAATAAGTTCTGGTGTTTTGTCTTCACCTGTTGTATATATGAATTCATTATCAGTTATTTCATAATAAATATTGTATCCTTCACTATACTCTTCGCCCGCAGTAAGCACTGCATTTCCAGTTATTGAATCTGATAAATTACCACCATTTTCAATAAAATTTGTCATTGTTGCATTTATTGATAAATCAGCACTAGTTGAAAACTCTAAATTTGCTCTTTCAGCTACATCAATAGTTACATCACTACCCTCAGATAAATCTCCCATTGCTATAAAGTAACCAAATGTTATACCTATTGCTGCAAGTAATAATATACCTATTAATATAAGTAATATTACTCTTATTTTTTTTTTCTTTTTAGGTGAACTTTCTTCCACCTTTTTTGTTTTACTCACTTTTAATTCTCCTCTACTATCTATAGCATTATAGCATATTATATAAATTTATCTTTTATTATTTATTTATTTTTTTACATATACATTTTTTTTACATAAAAAAATATTGAATAAATCAATATTTTTATATTTTAATAAGTAATTAAATAATAATTCTTTTTACCTTTTTTAAGTAAATAAACTTTTTTATCTATAGCATCTTCTTTTTCTAAAGAAAATTCTAAATCATTTACTTTTTTACCGTTTATAGTTATTGCATTACCACTAACCATTTCTCTAGCTTCACGCTTAGATGAACAAACATTATAATTAACTAAGAAATCCACTAAATTTATAGAAGATTCATTTACTTTAATATTGTTAACTCCTGTAACTGAATTAATAATATCTTCACTTGATAATTCATATATCTTCTCACTAAATAAAGATTCACTTATCTTCTTAGCATTTAAATAATCTTCTTTACTATGTAAATATGTAATAACATTTTCACATAAAGCTATTTGAGCTATTCTCTTCTCAGGAGCTTTATTATGTTCTTCTTCAATAGATTCTATTTCTTCTTTAGTTAAGAATGTAAGTTTTTTAAGATAATCTATTACTAATGTATCATCTGAATTAAATAGGAATTGATACATTTCATAAGATGATGTTTTATCTTTATCAAGCCATACAGCATTACCTTCAGTCTTACCAAATTTATTACCATTTTTATCAAGTATAAGCGGCATAGTAAATCCGTATGCTTCTTTACCAAGTTTCTTTCTAACTAAATCTATTCCAGCAGTTATATTTCCCCACTGATCAGATCCTGCTACTTGAAGTACACAATCCTTCTCACGATATAAAGTTTCAAAATCTAAAGCTTGCATTATCATATAAGAAAATTCAGTATATGTAATACCTGTTGCAAGTCTTCTTTTTATAATATCTTTATCTATCATATAATTAACAGTAAAAAATTTACCGTAATCTCTTAAATAATCTATAAAGTTAAATTCCTTACACCAATCGTAATTATTTACTATTTCAAAACCAAATATTTCTTTAGCTTGCTTACTTAAAGCAACTACGTTTTTATCTACTTCTTCTTTAGATATAATAGTTCTTTCACTAGTAGGTTTAGGATCTCCTATAAGACCTGTTGCTCCTCCTATTAATAATAGTGGATTATGCCCTGCATTTTTTAATCTTGCTGCTATTAAAAATGAAGAAAAATGTCCAATATGCATTGAATCACCAGTTGGGTCTGTTCCAATATAAAAAGTAAGTGATTCCTCATTTAATTTTTTTCTTAAATCTTCACTAGAGATATCTTTAATAAGACCTCTCCATTCTAAATCTTCATATAATTTCATAAATATTTACCTCCCTTATAAAATATCCATTAATTCTTTAATATCTTTTATACAAGTTTGTTCTTTATCTAAACCTAGATATATAGTTTTCATACCTAATTCTTTAGCAACTTGTATGTCTGAAAATAAACTATCACCTATCATGACGCATTCGCTATAATCATATGGATAGCATGCTCTTTTAAAAGTATCTACAAATGGCTTCTTTCCAAAAGTATCTACAGTGTATAAATTTTTAAAATACTTCTTTGTGTCTGTAATAAGAAATTTATTATATTGTAAATCATAATACCAATTAGAAAGTGTTATAAGTTCATACTTAGAACTCAAGTATGAAAGAACTTCATGTGTATGTTCACTAACAAGTGAAACTTCACTACTATATATACTTACAAACTTTTTAAAAACACTTAAATCTAATTTGTCACCCAAATAATCTTTTAAAAAATTATAAAAAAATTCAAAACTGCTATCTTCTACATCATTAAGTTCTTCAAATTTATCATATAATTCTTCGTATGTAACATCGAAATCAAAATTTTCTAAGAACTTTTCGTACGCAAGTTTTGCATCAATAGATGTGTTAAATAACGTGTCATCTATGTCAAAAATTACTTTTTTTATCATTTTTCATACCTCTTTACCATAAGTTTATCATAAATATCGATAATTATAAAGTTTTTTTCACTTTTTAATTGTTATTATACAACTAATATGTTACAATACTTTGCAGAGGTTTTTATATGAAAAAAGTTAGTGTTACAAGTGAAAATGTTATGTTACTTGAAAAAGAATTTATAAAAGGGTTTAAGAAGATACGAAAAGAAAATGGTTATACACAAGCGAGCCTTGCTTTAAAGACTAACATGGTTAGAGAAACAATAGCAAGAATTGAATCTGGCGTTGTATCTCCTCAAATAAGTACAATTATAAAATTACTAGAACCAATAGGTTATACACTAGAATTTAAAAAGATTGAAACTGAAGAAGAAGAGCAGCAAAATGCTAACGAAAAAGAAACTATTAAATAAAATAGTTTCTTTTTTTATTTTTTAAAACAAAGAATTATAAATTACATATATTATATTAAAGGTGATAAAATGTTTAGATTCAGACCAGGTTTTAGAATTTTTATTATTTTTACATTATGTGGTTTAATATTTTATCAGTCTATATTAACATTAATATTGCCATTTAGATTTAATGTATTTATTTTAATATGTCTAATATACTTATTATTCTTCTTTATATTCAGAATAATATGGTTTTATTAAACTTTCTGTCTTAAAAAGTTTATCAAGCATTCTTCTTACTTTTATAGTGTTTTCAAATTCAGAGGAATTAAATTCTACCTTGTCAGGTATAGTTATTAAAACATAGAATAAATTCTTTTCATGTTTATTAAGAGGAAAGTTATCATTATACTTTTCGTATATTGAAGAAAAATTATATTTAAATAAATCATTTTTATAAAAGTTAACTAAATCTAATACTGGAGTATCCACTCTATTTTTTTCCCATGATATTAAAACAGATCTATCTGATTTTAAAAAATGAGCAATACTTAAATCACCGTGATTAACACATACTCTCATTTGTTTCTCTGATTTAACAAGTTCATACCAAGTATCTAGTTCACTTCTACAAAAAACAAGTGATCCTTCTACTTTATAAAAATTTCTCATAAATAAATAATGTGAAGGCGACATATATTTTTCTTTAAAGAATTTATCAAATAAAGTATTATAATAATTTTCAAGAAAATTTATATTAGATACTATGTTATCGTATAGTTCTTTAAACTTATCTTCACTTACTTCTTTAAAATATAAGGTTTTAGAATGCAAGTTAGAAACAATATTAACTAAATCCTCTGCTCTTTGAGCATCTGGCATAGAAACATCTTCTACATGTTCATATACATTAACATCTTTTCTTGAATCATTTAATATCTCAGGAAAAAGAAAAAAATCCCTACTTTTTAAATAGTTATATAATCCTGAGATATTACTATTTTCAGGTTTTTCTTTAACAACATACATTCCCTCTTCTGTTTCTACAACTGTACACTTTCCTTTAAGAGTATATCTATAATTATCATTCATCATCTTCAGGTATCAATATTTTATCCCCAGGATTAAATGAAATACCAGTATTATATTCTATTAACTGTGTTTCTGTCTTAGAATATAGTGAACATAATGTATCTACAGTTTCTCCTTCTTTAATAACGTGAACTTTATAACTTACAAAGCTCTCCTCATTATTAGATGCAAAATTCAAAATAGCGTCATGAGAAAATTCTTTATTACCAGCGATAGGTATTTCTTCTATAACATTTATTTTAGGTTCTATAGTGTTTCTATTATCTATAGGTATCACTTCTTCTACTGGTATGCTTTCTTCTACAGAAATAACTTCCACTGGAATAACATCCTCTACTGGCACAACTTCTTCTACATGAATAACTTCCTGATTAATTCTCTCTTCAATAGCAATAACATCCTCAGTACTTTCCTCTATTATAGTATCTAGAAAACTTTCTACTTCTACCTCTTCTATTACAGCATCAAAAATAGCTTCTATCTCACTATTATCTACTTGACGAATAATTTCTTTTCCTTTAACAAGATAATCTATATTAATCTTAAGAATATCATTTTCCATAACCTCATAAGTAAAATTATCTATAGAAAAGTTAATACTAGATTCATCTATTTCTTCAGTTAAAGATAGATCAAAAGGTAAAATATGATTAAAATCTAAAGCATTAGCACTAAGTTCATGAGTCTTAAAAGTACCTGATATAATAAAATTACCAAGAATAACGTTATTACTAAAATTAAATTCATGTTCAAGAGAAATAGAAATAATATCTCCTAGTGGAGTACCAAATTTAACATCCTTAGTAAAGGGTATAATACAATTCATATATAAATTCCTCCTAATTATATATATGAATAAAAACAAATACTTATTCAAAAAAAAATTAATCTTTAAGATTAATCATTTTTTTCACTATATCCCGTTAGAAATAATTCTTCATATATATCATCATACGTACTAGCGTATACAACGTTTATATTAGATAAACATTCTTTAGGAATAGATTTTAAATCTATTTTATTATCTGAAGGAACAAATACTTTTTTTATTCCATTATTTATTGCTGCAATAACTTTTTCTTTTACGCCACCTACTGGAAGTATTTTACCATTTAAAGTAATTTCTCCTGTAAGAGCATATAAATTATTTATAGGTTTTTCTGTAAAAGAAGAAAGTATTGCAGTTGTTATAGCTACTCCACCAGATGGACCATCTTTCTTAGAACCAGCTTCAAGAAAATGTATATGAAAATCGTATTTATCAACATTTATCTTATAATTTACTTTTATATAAGTAAGTGCAACCTTAATAGATTCATCCATTACTTTCTCAACATTACCAGTAACTGTAAAATTACCATCACCTTTATAACTAACAACTTCTACACAAGAAACTAATCCAGTATTTTTAACACAAGCAAGCGTATTAACAATACCTATATTAGGATAATTATAAATAACATTATGATCATTTGTAAATTCACCTAATAACTTTTTAGTACCTGTTTCAGATATACTTTTTATATCTCTAATAACTACTCTCCTAATTAATTTATGAAGAAGTCTACTAAGTTCTCTTACACCAGCTTCGTTAGTATAATTTTTTATTATAAATTCTACTATTTCTGGTTTTACTTGAAGTTTAGTAACATTGTATTCTTTAAATATAGCAGGAAGTAAATATTTACTAGCTATTTTCTCTTTTTCATAATAAGCATAACTATCAATATGTATTATTTCAAGTCTATCTCTAAGAATATAAGGAATAGACTCCTCGTCATTCGCAGTTAAAATAAAGAACACTTTAGATAAATCAAAAGGTTCCTCAATATAATTATCTACGAAAGCAAAATTTTGATTTTGATCTAAAATTTCAAGAAGAATACTAGCTGGATCAGATTTATAATCCTTAACCATTTTATCAACTTCATCTATAAGCATTAATGGATTATTAACTCCACTTTTATTTATTCCATCTATTACTTTACCATAACTAGAACCCATATATGTTCTTCTAGAACCTGTAAGTTCTAAAGAATCATTTAGTCCACCTACTGAGATTTTAACAAAACTTCTATTTAAACTTTCAGCTATTTTACTAGCTATAGATGTTTTACCTACTCCAGGAGGACCTACTAAACAAATAATAGGACTTTTTGATGAACCTGTTATTTTTTTTATACCAGCATATTCACATATTCTATCTTTAACATTCTCAAGACCAAAATGAGAACTATCAAGTATTGATCTTATTATCTCAGCATTTAAAAATTCTTCAGTACTATTGTTCCAAGGTAAATTTAAAACACTTGTTAAATAGTTATAAATAACATTAGACTCTGGACTATCAGATGTAGCATGTTCATATTTTTTTATTTCATTTAATATTTTTTTATGACTTTTTTCTTCTAATTTAGCCTTCTTTAGTAAATCACGAAATTTTTTAATTTCGTTTTTTTTAGGATACACTGTACCCAGCTCATCTTGAAGAATAGATATTTTTTCCTTAATAAAGAAATCCTTTTCATGCTTAAATAAACGATCTTGAACTTTTTTATCTATAGTTATTTCTAACTTTATAATTTCAAGTTCTTCTTCTATATCCTCTATAAGACTCTTACCACGTACTATAGGATTTATCATTTGCATATATTCAAGTTTTTTTGACACATTAAAAGGTAAAAATTTAGCTATTACATCAGTAATCATATCAAGATCATCTATAGAGTCTATTTGTGTTAAAACAGAATTTGAAGCTGCTTTATTAAGTGAAATATAACTTTTTATAGATTTTATTAATTTTCTTCTAACTGCAGATTCCTCTGTTACATTAAATTTTGGTAATTTTAAAACTAAAGTATCAGCTCTAAGTACATCAACTTCACCCTTATTATAAAAATAACCTTTAACAATTACTCTTTGTTCTCCAAACAATGTAACTCTCATGTTACCATTTGGAAGTATAAATTTACTTTTAATACTTGCAATTACACCAATCTTTGGTAAATCATCGAAAGATGGTTCTGATTCTTTTTGACTTAACGGAGCTACTACTAGAACTTTTGATTCACTATCTTCAACTGAATCATCTACTATACGCATACTTACGTCAGTTAAAAGTTCTATTTTTATTTCTTGGTTAGGTAAAATAACTAACTCTTTTAGTAACATAACTCTAAACTTATCTTTCATAATACCGCTCCAAACATTAAAATTTATTATATATTTTTTTTAAACCTTTGTAAATAAAAAAATAGAATTTTCCTTAAAAAAATTCTATATAAAATACATAGTATCATATGCATTACACCATTGTGTAATTACTTACGTTTTTTTTGTTTATCTTCTTCATAATCTAATAAGAATGAAGTTATAATTGATTCCTTTAAAGTTTCTTCTTCTTTGTTTATGTTTTTTAAATTACAACTTATTTGTTTTAATCTATCAACTACATAACTCTCTTCGCACTCTAGAATAGTTGCAATACTATCAATAGAATTTTCATCAAAAAATAGTTTATGTATTTCTTTATCTATTTTATTTTGATCATTATTTTTTTCTATATCAGATAACATCTTTTCACTTGTTGCTCTTCTTAAGTAATATCTAATTATCGGAAGAATCTTAATCTCATTATTTTTATATTCTACAGTATTAATATCATCAGAAATGTATGAAACCTTATAATCAGTACCATATCTAATTTTTAAAAGTTCACCATAAGGTTTTGTTAATTTTTTTATAACGTCATCTATTTGAGATTCAGTAAATTCTGAAAACTGTTCATATATAGTCATAACATAATCATCAGGTCTTGTTATTTTAATTTCTTTGTTTTCGTATTTTTCAGGATTTTTTATATAAGATTTCAAATGACTTTTGAAAAAAGCTTTAAATTTCATAAGTTTATTCTTGTAATCTAAAGATTCTACGTCTGTATTGAAATTAACATTTAAATCTTCGCCATAACATATTAAAATATTCTCTTTTTGAATATCGTAAATGTAATTATAAACATAATCAATATCCTCTTTTTTAAACATATAAAATTCTTGATATATAGTTGGACATATTTTATTCTTTTTCAAATTATGAATTTCCTTTTTTTGATAAAAGTATTCATCATTGAAATAGGATTCAAAGTATAAATTCATAGTTTTTACAAGATTATATATAATAATTCTTGTTTCTTTATCTTTAGGATCTATATTTAAATTAGGTACGTTGTAATCATTACCATATCTCATTATTAATTTATCTAAGTGATCTATAGATACGAACTCTAAAACTGCATCTACGTCACTTCTATCATATTCAGGATAATCTTCATATACAGTGTTGTTATAATTAAGTTTTATTTTCTTTTTTATTTCCTCTGTTGGCAATTCACAGTCATAATCAGAAAAATATGGAGTTATCAACTCTATGTTTTCACTCTTTCTTATTTTAGTTAAAGTTTTATTAATAAGAACTCTAACTCTTTCTCTTGTTATATTAAATTTTTCTGCAATTTCCGCATTATTATAAACAACATCATTATAAAATCCATATTTTAATTTTATTATTTCTATTTCTCTTTCTGAAAGTTTTACATTATCAAGTACTCTTTGTAATTGTTCAGTAAGCTCACTTTTATAAAACAAATCATCAGGAGATAAAGTTTTATCTTCTATAAAGTCTCCTAATGTAGAGTCACCATCTTCTCCTATAGGTGATTGAAGACTAATAGGTGTATCTCCACCTTTTAAAAATTCATTAGTGTATAAATCATTTATATAGTTAATACTTAATCCTGTTAAATCAGATAATTGCTTTAAAGTTGGTTCAATACCATATGATGTAACAAATTTTTTTCTAGCATTTTTTATAAGATGATTGTTTTGACCTCTTTTTGATGGTATATGAACACCATTTCCGTATTCATGTAAGGCTGCGTATATAAATTGTTTTATAATAGGATATGCAAAAGTTGAAAATTTTACATTTCTACTAGAATCAAATCTATCTACAGCAGCTATTAAACCTAAAGTACCTTCTTGTATTATGTCTAAATCGCTTAAAGAAAAATTTGGAAATAAAGATGACACCTTAAAAACTAATCTAATATTATGTTCAACTATTTTGTTTCTATATTTTATTTTTTCTATTTCATCTGACTTATAGTATAAATCAAATAATTCCTTCAATTCTTCTTCTGTTAATAAGTCTATTTTCTTATTATTAAAATATAAATTACTTTCTTGATACATAACTAGTAACCTTCTTTCATATGGTTAGATATAATAACAAAAACGTGAACTAATGTCAATTTTTTCATAAAAAAATATATTTAATAACTATTAAATATATTTATCTATTAATATTTTTTATAACTTCTTGATCACTTTTATCTTTAATCAAAAATTTAAAACACTCCTCAGCGCAGCTATAAGAAACTCTTTCTATCTCCTCTTGTTTTATATTTAATATTAAAGATGCATTTTCATAAGAATATACAGTACCAATCTCATAACCAAAAGTTAACATTATAATTTGTTGATCTTCTTCACTATAAGTTAGTATAACATCGGAAATAACATCCTTAAACATAGAAAAATTTTGATTTTTTATAACTTCTTTATTTAAAGCTTCTCTAAAATTATTAACAACATAATTGTAATTTAAATAATTTGGTTTTCTAGTATTTCTAGGAAAAACTTTAAAGAAATTAATTCTTTTTGAATTTGATAATTTATTTATAACATTATCAATAATATCTCTATCAAATTCTTCAAAAGTCTCATAGACAGTTAAATATGTTTCTGGAATATAATGATAATCTTTTATATCAAGAGCATTCTTTGAATTACGAAGTTTAGAAAGAGCTTTTTTTGCTATTTGAAATACTCTTTGTTTTGATAACCCTACTATTTCAGATATTTGAGGAAAATCGTATGTTACATTACCAAAAAAACCATAGTAGTATTTTAAAATAAGTGTTTCTTTTTCAGATAGTACACCAGAATTTAAAAATATATCTATATCCTCTCTAAGTTCAACTTTTTCTAATTCATTATTACCTTCAATTAAAGTATTTAATTTATCATCTTTTTCTTCTATTAAATTTTCTAAACTATCAACTTTTCCATCACCCACTATAGATTTAAAATTGATATTTCTTTCTATTACCTTTTCACTATAACCTGTAATAGAAGCAAGCTCTTTTAGTGTTGGCAAAGTATTATTTTCATTAAAGTACTCTTCTTGAGCTGTTGAAATAGAATTATGACAACTTATAGCATTACTTGGTAATTTTATACATTCACCATATTGATACAAAGCAGTTATAATCTTGTTTTTTATTGATATTGATGCATATGAAGAAAACTTAACTCCTACAGTAGGATCAAAGTTATTTACAGCATTAATAAGACCAATACACCCTTCTTGAATTAAATCTTTATATTCTAAATTACGTTTACCATAAAAATAAGTATTCACAACGTGTATAACAAGACCTGTGTTAAGATCTATTATTTGGTTTTTAATTTTTTTTCTTTCTAAATCAGTTGTACTATTATATTTCATAAATAATTCATCTGTTTTTGTTTCTATTGTATCGTTGTTAATTAATGATTGATTTTTTATATTTTCATATGCTTCAAAAAATTTTAAAATGTCTGCTACTATTTCGTAATTTTTTGAAAAAAATTCTGGATCATCAAGATACAAATCGTAATTATATTTTACAACATTTAATAATTTAGAATTTCTTTTTAGAAAAAAAGCAGCATTGTAATTATTTAAATCATACTCTTCAGCTTTTAAAAAATAACAAAAATTAGTAAGGAATTTCGAATTATCTTCCGATAAAGATAATTCATTATCATAAAACTTTTTTAATAATCCATCAATTATAACTATATTTTTTTTCAAGTAAAACACCTCAAAAAGTATACTAACAAATTTAAAAATAAAAGTCAATTTTAAAAGAATATATTAGTAAATACAATAGCAAGTACTACACCTATAAAGTCTGCAAATAATCCTACAAATAAAGCATATCGTGTTCTCACTATTCTAATACTACCAAAGTATAAAAGAAGAACATAAAACGTAGTATCAGTGCAACCTTGTAAAATTGAAACTAGAAATCCTATAAAAGAATCTGGACCGTAATTGAAAAATATTTCATTCATTAAACTAAGAGTTGCAGTACCACTAATAGGTCTAAGAAGTGCCATTGGAACTATATCTACAGGAATAGAAAAAAAATCTAAAAAAGGAGATATTTTGTTAGTGAGTAAAACCAATATATTGCTATCAAGAAATATATTTATTGCAAAAATCATAGCAAGTATTGAAGGAAATATATCAAAAACCATTACTAGTCCTTCTTTAGCACCTATTAAAAAAGATTCATAAACATTTGTTTTTTTTAAGACACCATATACGATAATAACAAGTATAAACACAGGAATAATTAAATTAGAAATATTATTCATTATTTCTCCTTCTTATTAAATAATCTAAACTAAGACCACAAAAATTTGATATTAACGTTGCAAGTATAGCAGGCAACACTATAGATGTTGGATCATTACTTCCACTTGCAACTCTAAGAGCAATAACTGTTGTAGGAATTAATGTAACACCACCTGTGTTAAGAACTAAGAATGTAATCATAGATGATGATGCTACAGTTTTGTCGTTATTTATTTTTTGTAATTCCTTCATGGCTTTAAGTCCAAAAGGAGTTGCAGCTGAGCCAAGTCCCATCATATTAGCCGTTACATTTGATGCTATGTATCCAAGTGCTGGATTGTCTTTTGGAATATTTGGAAATAAAAATTTTAAAACAGGTTCAAAAAATCTTGATATGACGGTAAGTAAACCACTATCTTCTGCTATTTTCATAATACCTGTCCAAAGAACTATGATAGGCATTATAGATAAAATAAGTTCTATAGCGGTATTACCATTAGAAAGTATAGAGTTATTTATTGTATCAATTTGACCAGAGAAAATAGCATAAACAATACCTAGGAATATTAAAAAAAACCAAACCAAACTTACCATAATTTTAACCAACCTACTATTTTTTCCCAAAAGGAAATTTTCACTTCTTTTTCTTCTATATAAAGATTATCTTCATACAGTAAGTCATCTGTATAATATACTTTTATTAAACCACCAACATTTCCAACCGGTGATGTAAAAAAATCTGTTTTTACTATCAAATTGTCTGAATCCTCTTCTTTTATAAGAGCATAATAATCATTATTAACGTAGTATTTATTATCTGAATCGACATAAGAAGTTAAATCTTTATCAACAACTTTAATAGATTCATAATTAGAAAACACAGTATTATATAACGATGCATGATCTTCAAAGTCATTTCCATCATTTAAAGTAACAACTACTATATCCATATTATTATAACTAGCAGTTGTAACTAGTGTTCTTTTCGCTTTTTCTGTATAACCTGTTTTTCCACCTGTTGTATATTCATTAGTACCTAATAATCTATTTTTATTATCCCACCAATAAGTTTTGTAATTAGTCTTAGTAGTATGATAATCAGTTGAAGTAATCAAAAAATAATCTTCGTTTTTCATAGCATACGAAGTAATTACTGCCATATCATATGCAGTAGATAAATTTTCTGTTTCCTCATCAAGTCCTGATGGATTGTAAAAAATAGAATTCTTTAAACCTAAAGAATCTACCAATTCATTCATAAGAATAGCAAATTCTTCTATTGATCCTGATACATGATGAGCAAGAACTATTGCAGCATCATTACCACTTCTAAGCATAAGACCATAAAGTAAATCTCTAACACTTATCTCCTCGCCTACCTCAATATAAACTGCACTACCATATGCACTAAGGACTTCCTCTCCTACTACAATTACTTCATCTATATCACAATTTTCTATAACAACAATAGCAGTTAATATTTTTGTGATACTTGCTATAAGAGATTGATCGTTATAATTACTTCCGTATAAAACTCTATTACTATTTTGATCAATAACAACATAACTACTTGCACTTATGGCATATACAGTTGTTATTGATAAAGAAAATAAAGTCATAATAAATAATAAAATTTTCATATTAAGTACCTCACATTAATAATAATATGAAAAAAAGTCAAAAAAAAATTAAAAAAGTAATATTTTTTAATTTTTATTTTTCATATGTGGAAATAATATAACTTCTCTAATTGTTTCTGAATTAGTAATCATCATAACAAGTCTATCAATACCCATTCCCATACCACCAGCTGGAGGCATTCCGTATTCAAGAGCTTCTACATAATCCATATCCATATCATTAGCTTCGTCATTTCCAAGTTCTTTTTCTTTTAATTGTGATAAGAATCTTTCATATTGATCAATTGGATCATTAAGTTCAGTAAATGCATTAGCATATTCACCACCTACAATGAAAAGTTCAAATCTTTGAGTGAAACGTTCATCATTTAAATCTTTTTTAGCTAGTGGACTAATTTCTACTGGATGTCCAAAAACAAATGTTGGTTCAATAATAGTTTCTTCTCCAAATTTTTCAAAGAAAGCATTAACAATATGACCATATAAATAATGATCTTCAACTTCTACTCCATGTTCATCAGCAAGTTTGTTTGCTTCTTCTAAAGTAGTTACATCAAAGAAATTAACTCCAGTTTTTTCTTTGATTAAATCAACCATATGTACTCTTTTAAAGTTTGGTTTTAGACTAATATCATGTCCTCTCCAGTTTATATCATAAGTACCTAAAACAGTATGTGCAACATGACCGATAATACCTTCAGTAATATCCATCATACCTTCTAAATCTGAATAAGCTTTATAAAGTTCAATAGTAGTAAATTCAGGATTATGATTTTTATCCATACCTTCATTTCTAAATAATCTACCTATTTCATAAACAGCATCAAGTCCACCAACAAGTAATCTTTTAAGTGGAAGCTCTGTTGCTATTCTTAAATTAAAATCCATATCTAGTGTATTGTGATGTGTTACAAATGGTCTAGCTGCTGCTCCACCAAGTGTAGCTTGAAGAATTGGAGTTTCTACTTCAATATATCCTAAATTATCTAAATAATTTTGAATAGATCTAATAATTTTAGGTCTAAGCGTTGCTACTCTTCTAGCATCTTCGTTAACGATAAGATCAACATATCTTCTTCTATATCTCTCTTCTACTGAAGCTAAACCATGAAATTTATCTGGAAGTGGTCTAAGCGCTTTAACTAAATGAGTGAATTTAGTTGCATGAATAGATAACTCTCCCATATTAGTTTTCATAACATGACCTTCGATACCAACAATATCTCCTAAGTCTGATGAATCAAATATTTCAAATTCTGATTCACTTACTTCATCTTTTCTAATATAAATTTGGATTTGACCAGTTTTATCTTGAACATGAAAGAAACCTACTTTTCCTTTTCCACGTTTTGTCATTATTCTTCCTGCTATAGAAACAAAAATATTTTTTTCGTGTAATTCTTCTTTTGTTAATTCTTCATAATTTTCTTTTATTTCTGAAGATGTTGTACTTATTTCATATTTTTGACCAAATGGATCAACATTTTTTTCTTTTAATATATTTAATTTTTCTCTTCTTACTAATTCTTGTTCAGTAAATTCTCTCATAAAATCATCTCTTTTCTTAATAAAAATATTTTAACATAGTTTTAGAAAAAAAACTATATTTATCTAGTTAAATGATACTTCTTAGATTCTTTAGCAGCATCAAGTACAACTGTTACTACATCATCATTTTTAAAATTCAAGTTATATTTGTTCATAAATTCTTTTGTAGTAAAATTACCCGTAAAAACTTTTCTTATGTCTTTAAGTAATTTTAATCTACTAGGCTCTTTCATATTTCTATATATATAATATAAATATACAGCTAGTACATTTGCATTGTAATAAGTGTGAAGTACGAATTTTTCTTCGTTTGTAAAAGTTTCTAAATTCACGGGATTTATATCTACCCATCTATTTAATTCACTTATTTTAAATTCTTCTGAGTCTTCTTTAATAAATATTTTTTCTAAAAATATACTTAAAAATTCTCTATCTAACTCATCACTAACAGTACGTTTATTTCTCTCTGTAAGTACATGAGTACATTCATGAGCATAACACGAAGATAATGTAGATAAATTTTCTTTTGATAATATTACACCATTTACAAAATATGTATTTTTTGAAAATGTTCTTGAATAAACTGATGTATCAAATTTTTCTTCACTTGGTAATATAGGTATTTCAAATAAATCTGTTACTTCACTCTTGTTTTTTGCTAATTTTTCATATTCTTTTTCAAATAAATTTCTTTTAACAAGTTTTCTTAATTCTTTATTAATTTCTATATATTTCTTTTTATTTATAAAATTAACATTTCTATCAAATTCTCCAAACAACGAAATAAATTTATCTTTAGTAACTTCTACTACGTTTTTAAATTCATCATCAGTTGCAACATGAGAAATAAACTCGTTTGGAAAATCAAGTTTTCTTAATTTCTTTAAAATTTTTCTACTATTTTCTCCATTTAACCTTTGTGGTAAATTATAATTACCCACTACATTTTTAAATTTTTCCATAAACACCCCTAAAATTTTTAAGCTATTATAACATATATGTAACATTAAATACAGTTTTTTTAATATAATTTATTAATAATGAAAAAAAATATAGATTATAAATTACTTATGTGTATTGTATTATTATCAGTATTTGGTGTAATAATGATATATTCAGCAAGTCATATTTGGGCAATGTATAAATTTAATGATGCATTTAAATTTGTAAAATCCCAAGGTACTTTTTTAATTTTAGGAATTTTTGTAGCATTAACTTTATCAAATATAGATTATAACTTCTTCAAAAAATATTCAAAATTAATTTTTTTCATAGCTCTTGCTCTTTTGATATTAGTATTAATACCTGGAATAGGAATAGTAAGAAATGGTTCTAGAAGTTGGTTTGGAATAGGATCACTTGGAGTTCAACCAAGCGAATTTGCTAAGATAGCAATCATAATATATTCTTCATATTATTTAGACGTTAATAAAGTGCATAACAATAATAAAATTAAAAATATAATTCCATTGCTAGGAATTATAGTCTTTGTTTTTCTTTTAATAATGTTAGAACCTGACTTTGGAACTGGTTTTGTTATAATTTTGACAAATGTATTACTTATATATATAAGTGGTATCGACGTTAAGTTTTTTTTCAAAATTGGAGCGTTAGCTAGTTTAGCTTTAGGAGGTTTAATCATAGCAGCACCTTATAGACTAGCTAGAATAACATCATTCTTAGATCCTTGGAGTGATCCTCTTGGTTCAGGATTCCAAATAATACAATCACTATATGCTATAGGACCAGGTGGATTACTTGGACAAGGATTCCTATCTTCAAGACAAAAGAATTTTTACTTACCAGAACCACAAACGGATTTTATATTTTCTATAATTAGTGAAGAATTTGGTTTTTTAGGAGTACTCATAGTTACATTATTCTTCTTTTATATTTTTTTCAAAATCACACAAATTTCCTTACGACAAGAAGACTTATTTGCAAAATATTTAAGCTTTGGTATAGGTTCTTCTCTCTTAGTTCAAGCAACACTCAATTTATCGGTTGTAACAGGTTTGCTACCAATAACTGGAATTACTCTACCTTTCATATCATACGGAGGATCTTCCCTACTTATATCATTTGCTATGATTGGTATAGTTTTAAATATAAGTAGGAATTAATTAAAAGTAACTTTCAGAATAAAGTTTCTATCTTTGTTTAGTTGCGTCATTTATTATTTCTTTTAATTTATCGTTATAGTTATTAATTAAATCAGTTATTTCTGGTTTATTTTCCTCTTCAATATAAACTAAAACAACATTTTCAGGACTAGTATCACCAACAAATATAGGTAAATCTTTTTCAAATCCATATTGTGGATGTAATTTAAAATTCATACCAGATGGAAATCTTGGTGGTAGCATCTCAAAATATTTCTTTCGCTTATAAAGATAACATGAATAATAATCACTATATGCATAGTTTTCTACAATATCATTCAACAATTCAGAAACAAATAAAGAATAATCATTTGATGTTATATTTGTATATACAGTTTCTTGTTTTTCACAAACATGAAGCCCTAATGCTTTATCGCAAGAATAAAATTCCCAACCATTTTTGGTTGTTCTAACTCCCTCAGAAAGTAATATTGTTACTAAACTTTCATTCGTTCCTAAAATTGGCATTAAATTAATATCTATTTTAAGCGTATTATCCTTAACTTTCAAATGATTATTAACTATTTTAAATATCTCTTCTTTAGTATTAAATATACCATTTGTTGAATTGTTTATTAGATTTTTTTTCATATTCCCCTCTCATTTCAATGTTATTGTAACATATTATTTCAGCGTTTACTAATCTTTTTTTATTATCACTTAGACAGTTTATTTCACTTGCAGACTTATTAAAAAATTATAATTATTTTATTTTTCAATACCGTTTTCGTCAATAAAATATCTTTCTATTATTTTTATTTGATTATCAAATCTAAAAAATTTCACTTTTTCTTTTATTCAAATTAAAGAATATTCTCCAAATCATCCGCCATTTAATAATAATTCATCTGTTTCGTAGCGTGTAACATTAAACCCTTTCCTTAAATATAGAAAAGCGTATTGTCCATCAAAACAATCTACAATTAATATTTTAAAATTTACGGGTAACTCATATATATATATTCGTATGTCGATTTTTTAGCTATACAATCTCATTTTTCTTATTTTAATCTCATCCAACTTTTGTAAATGTTGGACTATTTTTTTAATGTTCTATCAATATTAGAAACTTTTAAATTTTCATTCTTTGCAAATAATATTCTACTTTTTGTTGGTAGTTCATCAACGTTAGAAGATAAAGTTTCCTTATCATATACTTCCTCTTTAATATTTTTTTTGCCTTTATATTTATAAAAAACACTTTCAATAACAGCTCAATAAGTAAATGTTAATATATCATCTGGAAATAATAAATCATCGTTTTTACCGTAATTTAGTTTTTACAACATAATAAAAGTATGATATAGTATTGCGATTAATGAGGGGAATTATAATGAATAAAGAATTAAAATGGGTAAAAAAAAATTACAGTGAAAATATGATGCAGTTATGCCGTGAATTATTTCCAACTATATTAGAAGAAGAAAATATTTTAAAAACTATATTAGTAAAAACATTTTATAATCATAGATGTCTTGCAGAAGATTTAATTTCAAATGATAAAAAAGATGATTTTAAAAATTTTATTTTTAGTTATTATAATGAAATGCATAATGAAGAATCAGTTGAAGATGATATAAATTATGATATCGAGGAATTGCTGAAAAATGTGAATTATAATTTTTTTAAAGTAGAAACCAATGAAGAATTAGAAAAATTCAAAAAATATTATATAAAAGAAGAAATACTTTGTACATTTAACAGTAATAGATTGAAACATTCAGATATATATTTTTTAATAAAGAATAATGTTGAAACAATAAAAAGAAGCAATAAACCAAATAAAGAAGATGATTATAGTACATCTGTTTTGTGTGTGCAATTTAGCAAAGGAACTTATAATAACATTTCAATAATTAGTAGGTATAATCATAGTGTCGAAAATCCTAATGCTACATATGGTAATAATTTAGAACTAATATGTAAAAATTTAACAAATGCTTTTATAAGCAAATACAAATATAATGTACCAAATATTTATAGAAAATATTTTGAAATGCCTAGATATATTCAAAAAAATGGAAAATATTATAAATATAACGTTGAGTCTAATGGTATTTATTATTGCATCGATAATATTACATTAGGGTACGATGGAGAAAAACATTATGATAAATCAAAGTATATTCTTATGGAAACATTTTTATTATCATTATCAGGTGAAGGTATAAAAATATTAAATTGTAATAAAAACTTTATGATTCCAGATAAAAACGAAACATTTAAAGTTAATGTTAAAAATGAAGTAGATAAAGATCATAAAAAAATAAAAATAATAACATTAAAAGATAAACGATATGAAGAAGATTCTGTTTTTATAATAAATGATAGTAATCAAATCATTTCAATAGATATGCCTAATTTAGTTGATGTAGAAGATTTTTTTTCACGTCAAAGATTCGATAAATTAAAATGCATTAAACTAAAAAATGTAAAAAGTGTTAGTATGAATTTCTTAAATAAGTGCTATAATCTTGAAGAAATTTATATGCCTAATTTAGAACATGTTGATAGTGGATTTATAAGATATAATAATCTTAAAAAAATTAGCTTACCATCTTTAAAAACTGCAGATGATTATTTTTTATATGATTCTAAATACCTCGAAGAAGTTGATTTACCATCATTAAAAAAAGTTGAAAGTGACTTTATGTATAAAAATATAGCTGTTAAAAAAATAGATTTACCAAATATTAAAGAAGTAGGAAATAATTTTTTAGTTTCTGCAGTAAATCTTAAATGGTTTAGAGCAGAAAAACTGGAAAAAATTCAAAATAATTTTTTAAAAAACAATGAATCTTTAATAGGATTAAATATTAAAAATGTTAGAACGATAGGAAATTATTTTTTAAGTCAGAATTTAGATTTACCTGTACTAGAGCTACCATTATGTGAAGAAGTGGGAATGGATTTTTTACCACATAATATAAAACTAAAAAAATGTGATTTGTCATATTTAAAGAAAGCTGGAATGTTTTTTATGATTGACAATCATAAATTCAATTCAGATTACATTATAAATAGAAATGTAAAAAACGAATTGAAAAATGAATTAAAAAAGAGATATACTATTTTAGAATATTATAAAAATAAAATAAAGAATAATTTTTCTAATGAGAGTGTAGAAAAAAACATAAAAAATAAATAAAATATTGTTAATAATAAAGGTAATTAAGCGGAGTAAATCGTTTGAAAATAAAATAATAATATGGATTACTCAAATATCTAGAGGAATATCAACTATGTTATCTTTTGCACATACTGGAATTAGAAAATGCAGAAAATATAAACAAAATCCTTTAAGATAATAATAGGAAAAATCAAATTTTAGTCTTCTTTACTATAAAGTTACGTTTTTCTTTATATTGATTACTTTTCTATTAGATTTTTAAAATACTTTATAGTAAACATAGTATATTTTCCTTTTTCTGACTCTACATTCACTTCTCCATTATCTTTTTCAATAATTGTTTTTGCTAAATTAAGACCAATACCAAATCCTTTAGAATTTTCACTTTTATAAAATCTGGTAAAAACTTTTATTAATTCTTCTTTTGACATACCTTGTCCATTATCTTTAATTATTATTTTAGTATAAAAATTATTGTCTTCTACATTAATTTCTACTACTCCATTAATACTAGAATAATCGATTGCGTTTTTTACAATATTCCCAATAGCTTCTTCTTGCCATCTTCTATCGCATTTAATATTAATATTATCATTCACATTTATCTTTATATTAACCTTTTTTTCTCTAGCCAAGTCTTCTAATGATCCTTTAATATTTTCAAGCAGTTCATAAACAGAAGTATATTCTTGTTTAAACTCAATACTACTTGCATCAAATTTTGAGAGTTTTAATAAAACTTCTACTAAATAATTTACACTTTCTATTTTATTATATATCTTATTTAAAAATTCTTCCTTTTTACTACTATCCATATCTTTATCATCTATTATACTTTCTAACATCAAACTAATTGATGTTAGTGGTGTTCTGATTTGATGTGATACATCTGCTAAATTATTTTTAAGTAATACTCTATCATTAGTTAAAAATTCAGTTTGTTCTTTTAATAACACTGTTGTTTTATAAATTGTATTTCTCAGTTTAGAAAAATCCGTTTCTAAATATTTTTCTATCTCAATATCAAAATTACCTTTATTAATACCATCTAATAACAAAATTATATCATTAATTTCTTTTAAATTTGATTTTCGCTTTTTTCCATATATATATTTATAACTACTAAGAACAAGTACTACTATTAATATATTCATAGCTACATTTATACTAATCTTTTCTACCATTTCATTTGAAAAATATACATCTTGGGTGCTATACCCATATTGTTCTAATAAATTAACATCTATATCTTCTGGATTTTTTAAAATACTTGCAACATCGTTTACATCTATTTCTTCATTATTTATTATTAACTGATTTACTATATTTAAAAGCTTTTCATTATAATGATTATTATATATTATATAATTTAAGTATGTTGTTAATGTAACTATTACTACTACTACAATACCTATTAAACTAATCTTTTTCAACTATATACCCTATCCTTTTTAATGTTTTTATATAATCTCTATCTAACTTATCCCTAATTCTTTTTATATAAACACTTACAGTATTATCTTCTACATATTTTTCAGTACTTTTATAAATTAGATCTGCTAGTTTATCTCTTGTAATAGTTTTTCCTATATTTTCAAATAACATTTCTATAATTTTATATTCTAAAGATGTTATATTTATTTGCCTATTTTCTACATATACCCCCATAGAACTCATATCTATCGTTATATCTTTATGATATAAGTTATTACTCCCTGTTCTTTGTAATATCTTTTCAATTCTCATTAATAATTCTTTAGCTTTAAAAGGCTTTGTTATATATTCCTCGCCAAGTGATAAACCTTTAAGCACAGTTTCTTCATCGTCTTTGGCTGTTAAATATACAATTGGACATTTTATATCTTTGCTAATATCAAATGACTCTCCATCTGGAAGACAAATATCTAAAACTGCTATATCATATTTATTCATTATTAATTTGCTTGCTTCTTCTTTTGTTTTTGCAACTTCTACTACATATGATTTTTCTAATATGTATTGCAATACTTCTACTATTTCATTATCGTCTTCAACTAGTAATATTTTTTTCAAATTTCCCCCAACTCTTTTTATCTATTATACTATATTTAAAGGGAACTTTAAACAGTTCCCTTCTAAAATCTATATATTTTCATTTTTAATCGTTTCTATAATATTTTGCTTATTTATTTTAGACATTGAATATTTCATTATTAGTGTTACTATAATAAATACAAATACTATTGCGAGTATTATTGATTTGTATGGAATACTAAATTCAAAGCCTGTCATTACCTCTGATTTTTCTAATACTTTATACATTAGATATGCAAGTATAAGTCCAAATGCAACACCTAAGCACAATGCTTTACTTCCCAAAAATACACTTTCTAATCTTACAGAATTATTAAACTCTTTATTAGTCATTCCTGTTGATTTAAGTATCGCAAATTCTCTTTGTCTAAGCATCATATTAGTTGTAATTGTATTAAATATATTTGTAATTCCAATTAATGTTATTACACCAATAAATCCATATAAGAAAAATGAAACAAATAGTATTATGTTTTTTTCTAGTTGTGCTTCTTCACTAAGATTTATCATTTCAAAATCAACTGCTTTTTCATATTTATAATCATTTAATAAACTTTGAAGTCCTCTTACATCCTCTGCTTTAAAATATGTATTTACAACATTATCTTCATTTTCTATTTTTTTATATAATTCATTTGATACAAGCACAATCGTTCTTGCTGATCCATTATCGTATTTTTCTAGTCCCATTAAATTTCTGTGTCCACTTGTAAGCTCTATATCCATTTTAAATTCATCTTTATACATTTCAATAGTTTTATGTTTTTCATCTATTAAATTAAGTACTTCTAGTATACTTCCGTCTGCAGATTGTCTTATTAGTTCATTACTAATGATAAATGCTTTATCTACAGTTTCCTCATATTCTAAACCTAGTTCTTTTATATATTCTAAGTATGCTTCATCATTTACTGTTATAACTTCAAAATATATATAATTACCAAATGCCATTTCCTCTAAATCAAAACCTGCATATTTAGCATCTACAAAAAGCATTTTAGATTGATATGTAACATACTGCTTTACATAATCTAAATTTGCTATATCATCATGAATACGTATTGTATTTTCATCAGTTTGATTTTTAACTTCAACTAATATATCGTATGAATAATTCACTAAATCATCTTGTGCTATTGCAAATCCTATCTCTACAAAATATGATATTGCTATGAACGATGTTATACTTACTATTAATGATACTACTGTTGCTCTATATTTTGATTTATTCCTTTTCATATTTTTATAGGCTAAAACTCCACCTGTTTTAAATATACTTTCAATATATTTAGGAGTATTTAATTTTTTAGAATTTAGTTTAATATCCTTTTGATTTTTTATCGCTTCTATTTCTGTTATCTTACTTGCTTTTTTTGCACTTTTTATTGCAGATAAGTATATCGTTAGACTTGATAATAATATAGCGACTATTACTGAAAACCACGATATTTTAAATACAAAAAACGAATCACTATCAAGATACACTAAAAAATGATTTATAAATAAGATTAAAATTAATCCTGTAAGAAGTCCACTAATTACTCCAATAGGTATTCCTATTATACCTAAATAAAAACCTTCCTTTAAAACACTTTGTTTTATTTGTTTTTGTGTTGCACCAATACTAGATAGCATTCCATAAAGTCTAGTTTTTTCTGCTACTGAAATTTCAAAGGTATTTCG
>JAWXUH010000007.1:0-54360 GCA_044432745.1 bacterium | reverse complement strand
CACGGAGGAGTAGATCCAGGTACAGTATATCTAGATATCTATGAAAAGGACATTAATTTAGAGATATCATTAAAGTTAGAAGAAGAATTGACAAAGTTAGGTGCACTCGTAATTATGACAAGAAATGGGGATTATGATTTAAGTTCTCCTGGAGTAACAATGAGAAAGTTAAGTGATTTTAATAACAGGATAAAACTTATAAATGAGTCAGGTGCAAGTATATATTTATCAATACACATGAATTATATTAATGATTCTAAATATGGTGAGACTGTTATTTTTTATAGAGACGATCAAACATTAGCATCTTTAATACAAGAAGAAATAAACAAAGAATTAAATTATAGTAGGGAGATAAAAGAAATACCATCTACAACGTATATGTATTCTAAGTTAGATATACCTGGAGTATTAATAGAATGTGGTTTCTTATCTAATTACAATGATAGAACAAATTTTCTTGATGAAGAATTTCAACAAAAGTTTGCACAAATAATAGCTAATTCAATTACAAAATATTATTAACATAAAAAAATACAAAATTAAATTTTGTATTTTACATAAATAGTAATAGTATAATTGTTTGAAGAATCTCCTATTTGAAAATTTAGTTCATAATCTTCTGTTAAATCACCGTTTATGTATAAAATGTTATCTTCAAATTTAAATCCATCAGGAAGTGTTCCTATAACATTAATACTTTCAGTAGAATCTGTTGTAAAATTAATTGTATTTCCAGTATCTCCTTGAATATAAATATATTCTGAATCAGTTAAACTAGCTAAGTTTCCTACTTGATCATCTCCTAACGTCAGAGTAACAACAGTTGTTTTTTCTTCACATTCAGTACATATACAATTTTTAAACAACTCTAGTTTACCTTGAAGAATAACCTCTAATCTAGTTATAGAATTAACCATAGATTCTACTGAGTTGTTCACAGCAAGTAGTTCATCAGCATTAGTGCTTATAGCAAGTACAGCTTGAATTTTTTCACCTTCTGCATTAAGAATGTGAGATAAACCAGTTTGTTGAAGTGCAACTGATTCTATGATGTCTGTAATAGCATCACAACGTTTAATATTACTAGAAGTAATTATTGGCATTGACATAAATATTTCCCCCTTCTTTATAATATATGAATTAAGTACTTAAGTGAGTGGGCTACAAAATTAAGTAACTTTAAAAATAATTGTACATATATTAAATTGGTGATAACAATGATAAAAATTATTAAACAGATTCCTTTAATGAATTGTAATTGCAATTTATATACTGGTACAATTTTCAGTGGTAATTCATATAAGTTATTAATGCCAATAAATAAGGAAATGGAATTATTAACAAAAAATTATACATCTGTATGTAAAAAAAAATTATGTTATGAATATAAAAACATAAGTTATTCAAAAAATACTAATGAATATTTATTAACAAAATTAAAGGATACTGAAAATATATATATAGTTGATGAAAAATTTAATGAATTAGAAAAAATAAAATTGAAAATAGTAGAAAAATATAAAAAAGAAATAAATTCTATATCATATGCTAAAGAAGATTGTAAAATCTACATATGTTTAAAAGATTGTGTCTATTCTGTAACCATGCAAGGAGATTTTATTAAAGAAGAATTAAGTAGAGAAACAAAAAATGAATTAAATATGAGAATCTTGAACAGTTATACAAGGTGTAATAATCAAAATGTAGGAAATATAAATATTACATGTGCTAATTATATTCAAGGTGATTTATATATAGGATATAAAAAAAATTGTAGTGGATACATTTCTAAAATATCAAAATGTGGTAATATACAAGAGACTTATTATATAGACGATGAAATCGAAATTAATGAAATCTTTAAGAGTAGAGACAATATAGAGTTATTAATAACAAAGCAGTGTAAATACAATTATTTATACGTTAGTAATAAATGTATAAATAATGGAGAATGTTTACATAAGTGTTGCTCTCCAGAAAAAAAGTGTTGCAATAAATGTAAAGAAGAAAAATGTGATCCAAAGTGTGAAGTAAAAAAAATAATAGAATCTATAGCATTAATTGAAGCATCTCTCGCACAGTTATTATGTGTTGAATCAGAAAAAGTAAAAAAAATAATAAAAATATCAGATAAGCCTAGTGAAATTATTAATGTTAACGACTCAGTATCAAGAACAATTACAAATATTACGATGTTAGAACAGATGTTAACAGAAAAGTTATCTATAGCATTAAATTCTATAGATATAAAAAATAAAAAATAAACTTGAAATGTTTTTTTTTTTATGCTAAAGTAACATAATATAAAAAGGAGTTGTCTATGGCGAATAAATTCAGGGTTGAAGAAAGTTTTATCATTAGTATATTTGGTATAAATGATTATTTAAAATCTAAAAATATAAAAGAAACAAATATAAATGTAGGGTCTAGAAGAGAAGATTATGATTATTTAAGTTGTAGATATTCAATACAAGATGCAAATGATACACATTCAGTAAGTTTTGCAATATATAGAAATTCTATTACGGAGATGCGATGTTCATGTAAAAATTTTATGAAAAATAAAAAATGTGAACATTTAGCAGCGGCTTTTTCGGATGCATTTGAAATAGTAAATAAAAACGATAGTTTATCTCTTGATGATATAGGAACTAATATAGTAAAAAAATTAGTAGATCAAAAAGAAAAAGAACTAGCAGAATTAGAATTAAGTTTTGAAGTTGAACACAATAAATTATATATAAGAATAAAAGTAGGATCTAATAAGAAGTATTCTATTAATAGTAAACTTAAAAATTTCTTTAACGCATACGAATATAGTGGAGAAGTTAAGTTAGGTAAATTTTTTGAATATGATAATAAAAATATAACATTTTCAAAACAAGATACAAATATATTAGAACATTTAAATAATATAGTTAAAAGATCTGAATATAAACCAGAATCATTATATATATCAAAAAAAGAGCTAGAGTACTTATTAAAAGTAATGGGAACTAAATTGTACAACATTGAAGGTTATGATAACAATTTTAGAGGATATAAAAATCAGTTACCATGTAAAGTTCATTTGAATGAAGAAGAAGGAAAGTATAATTTTAAATTTGATTATAACGAAATAAATTTTATAAATGATGAAAAAAGTTTAGCAGTTATAAATGAAGAATTATATTTTGTTCCAGAAGAATATATTGATTTTATAAACGAGTTAGAAAAAAATGGAATAAAAGAGATAAAGTTAGATAAAGACACAGCAGTAGAATTAAGTTCTAAGTTAGCTCCAACATTAAAAGAAAATTTAATTATAGAAAAAAAATTAGAAGATGACTTTAAAATTATAAAACCTTCGGTAAAACTATATTTTGATTTTTCAATAAGCATAATTGCAAAAGTAATATTTGTTTATAAAGGAAAAGATATAAATTATTTTGATAAAAAAGAAGGATATAGAAATAAAGAATTCGAAGAGAATATTATAGAAGATTTAAGAAATCTAGGATTTCAAAAAAAGGGAAATAATATTACATTAGATGATACTAATAAAATAATAGATTTTATAGAAAAAAATATTTATTTACTTAAAGAAAAGTATGAAATTTATACAACAGAAAAATATAACAATGCATCTATAATGGATACAAGAAATATAAAATCGCAATTTAATATAGGTAAGGATAACATACTAACATATAAGTTTGAACTTGGTGATATAAATAAAGATGAGTTAAAAAAAATCTTTGCATCAATGAATGAAAACATAAAATATTTCAAATTAAAAAGTGGCAAAATATTAAATACTGAAGACGAAAATATAAAAGAACTAAAAAACATATGTGATAATTTAAATATAGAAGAATATAGTGAAGAGGGTACGATACCAAAATATAGAGCATTATATTTAGATAGTATAAAAAATTATAATATAGTGGATACAAATAATTTATTTGAAGAGTTTATTGAAAATTTTAATAAACATAAGAACAGTGAAATAAGTTTAAATATAACAGAAACAAATTTATTAAGAGATTACCAATTAACAGGAACAAAATGGTTATATAATATATATAAATGTGGTTTCGGTGGTATATTAGCAGATGAGATGGGTCTTGGAAAAAGTATACAAACTATAATGTTTATTAAAAATGTATTAAAGGATAAACCTGATAGTAAGATATTAATTGTTGCACCTACTTCCCTAATATATAATTGGCAAAACGAATTTGACATGTTTGGAAAAGAATTAAATTATTCTGTAATGAACATGTCTAGAAAAAATAGGGAAAAGTATTTAGAAACTGAAAATGACAATATAATAATAACTACCTATGGATTAATAAGACAAGATGTTGATTTATATAAGAAAATAAATTTCGAAACGATAATTGTGGATGAAGCTCAAAATATAAAAAATCCAGCTGCTGGGATATCTCAAGCGTTAAAAGAATTAGATAGTAATTCAAGAATAGCTTTAACAGGTACTCCTATAGAAAATTCAGTAGTGGAGATATGGAGCATATTTGACTTTTTAATGCCAGGTTATTTAAATACTCTTAGCAATTTCCAATCTAAATATAATATAAAAAATATGGGTGAAGACGCAAGAGAGATACTAGGAGATTTGAACAAACTGATTAAACCATTTATTTTAAGACGTAAGAAGAAAGATGTATTATTTGATTTGCCAGATAAAATTGAAAATAAGATATTCTTAGACTTATTGCCTGAGCAAAAAAAATATTATGTAGCTCAAGTTAAGAAAAGTAAAGAAGAGTTTAATAAGTTAGTAGAAGAAGAAGGTTTTGTTCAAGCAAGATTTAAGATACTACAACTTTTAATAAGGTTAAGACAAATCTGTATAGATCCTAGCATAGTGTTTGACAACTTTGAAGGTGAATCTGTAAAAATGGTTGAAACTATAAATATAATTAAACAATATATAGATAATGGACATAAAATATTAATCTTTTCAACATTTAAAACTTCTCTAAATATATTAAGGGAAAAATTAGATGAAAACAATATTTCACATTATCAAATTGATGGATCAGTATCAAGTATTAATAGAAAAAAATTAGTAGATTCATTTAATAGTGATAATACAAGTGTATTTCTAATAACATTAAAAGCAGGAGGAACTGGCTTAAACTTAACAAGTGCAGATGTAGTAATACATCTAGATATGTGGTGGAATCCTCAAGCAGAAAATCAAGCAACTGATAGAGCACATAGAATTGGGCAAAAAAATACTGTAGAAGTTGTTAAATTAATATGTAAAGGAACAATCGAAGAAAGAATAATGGAACTACAAGAAAAGAAAAAAATACTAAATGATTCACTTATAGAGACTGGAGAATTAGATGAGAGTGCTATAAGTAAATTAGATGAAAATGATATAAAAAGTTTACTACAATTATCAGAATAAAAAAGCTATATAATAATATAGTTTTTTTGTTTTTTTTAAAAAAAATTGACAAAAAAGTATAAAAAAAATAATAAGTTATGATATAATTAAAATATAAAAAAGGTAAGGGATTTAAGTGGTATTTAAAAAGCCGTATGCATTTTTAATAAAACAATTTAGAACGATACATATCATTCTAGTATTTTTAAGTGTATTTATTTTAAATAAAACTAGTAGTATCTATACATACTTTGCAGACTATACAAGAAATGGATATACAGGAATTATAGAGAAGAATATGGCCTCTAAATTTATAAATGGTCAATTATTTTTTATAGTAATACTAACGATGGGAATATTGACTGCAATAGCAGTATTATTAAGTTACAAAAAGAAAAAAGAGAAGATGTATTTTATAACAATAGGATATTATTTTATATTAATGATATTCTACATGTTTTACATATCGGTATTTAATGAATTAGAAAACAACGTAATATCTGCAAGTTCAGCATTAGTATACAAAGATGTATCATTAATATTTTACTTGCCACAGTTCTTAATAGTAATGTTTTATTCTGTAAGAGCATTAGGGTTCGATGTAAAGAAATTTAATTTTAATTTAGATTTAAAAGAAATGGACCTTGAAACAGAAGATAACGAAGAAGTAGAGTTAAATATAGAATTTGAATCATACAAAGCTAAGAGAAGTACGAGAAGATTCTTAAGAGAAATGAAATATTATATTCATGAAAATTTAATATTTTTTATAATAATAGTTGGAACATTGTTTTTTACGTTTTCATACAACATACTTTCAAATTTATCATTCTTTTCTAATTATAATTATTCTATGAAGGAAACTTTTAGTTATAAAAATTTAGATATAACAGTAGATAATGTAATTGTTACAAATGTTGATTTAGGTGGAAATGAAATATTAGACGGGAAATACTTTATAGTAGCATCGATAATTATAGAAAATAACAATGATTACGCAATAGATATAGATATAAATGATTTTAGAATACTTTACAACGATGTAATGCTATTACCAGCAACAGTATATGCAAATAAATTTACAGACTATGGTTCTACAATGACATTTAGTAATATGAAAAAAAATAGTAGTACAACGTATGTAATATCATATATGGTAGAAGAAAAAGATTTAACTAATAAATTTTCAATGAGATTATATACAGAAAATTATGTTAAAAACGGTATAACATATCCAATATATTCGATAATACCGATAACAGCAGAGACATTAAAATTCAGTAGTGATCCAAATACAACTAAGGTAGAAGGTTTACAAAATTATATTAATTCTAATATAAAAGAAAGTAGTTTAACTATAAACGATTTTGCTATAGGAAATGTATTCTATTATCCATACGAAATGTGTTATAACGCTATATGTACTGAGTATCAAAGGTCTATATACATAGATTACTCAGTAGCTAATCATAAGAATAAAACAATATTAAAATTAGATGCCGATCTAGTATTAGATGAGACTACTTTATATTATAAAAATAACAAAAATTATATTAATTTCTTTGATAATTTCGTTCAAGTCAAATACAAAGTTGGTGATGAAGAAGTAACAGAGACTGTTAAAGGAATTACTACTACAACAAATGATGGATGCTATTACTTATTAATATCTGAAAAAGCTAAGTCATCAGAAAGTTTATCATTAATAGTAACAATAAGGAATAGAGAATATACATATAAATTAAAATAGGAATAAAGAGGGAAAATATGAAAGATAAAATTTATGATTTAATAGATTCAATATTAAGTCTTGTTAAGACAAGTGAAATAAAAGATATTGAAGATTACAAAAACAAATTAGTAAAAAAATTAGATGATAAAAGAGAGCTTTACATAAAATTAACATCCCTGTTAGAGTCTGATAGATATTATGACAAAGAAACAGAAGAATTGGACAAAAATACAGTTCAAGCTTTACAAAAGAAAATAAAAAAACTACAAACCGATGAATTTGTAATAAAAGAAGAAATAAAAAAAATCCAAGAAGAAGAAAAAGTCGCTTCAGAAAAAATATTATTAGGAATAGAAAATGTAGACAAATATAAAGAGTTATTGAAAAATATTAGTTATAAATTAGTAGATAATTCTTTGGCATTTGAATATTACAATGAATTAAATGATAATAACGTATCTAAGTTAGATTATTGGAATAATTATCTTAAGAAAGCAGAAAAAGATAAAGAAGAAAAAAATAATCAAATATTAATATTACGAACTAACAAAGATCAATTTGAATATGAAATAAAAAATTTAAGAACTAGAATAGAAGAAATCAATCACGATTTAGAAAATAAATTTAATTATATTAATCAAAATTTAAAAGAAAAAGACGAAAAAGAATACACGATTTTAGATAGAGAAATAGTAAAATTAGAAAAAGAATTAAATCAAATATTAAATTCATCAGAGTATATTATTCATGAATTAAGAGTATTAGTAAAAGAAGAAAATTATATATATGCTCAAAGCAAATTGAAAGAACTTATTGCAAAGATAGAATTTGTTCCATATGTACTAGATAATAATTATGAAGAGTTAGAATTATGTTTAAAAAATATAAAGAAAGAAAAAATAAGACTAACAGAAAAAATAAGAAAAAATGATTATTTAAATAAATACAGTGTACAAATTAAAGATAGGTTAAAAGATGTAAAAGAGTTATTAAGATTAAATGAAATAGAAATTAATAAAGTAAAAGAAAAGATAAAAATATTAGATCAAGAAAATACGCAATCATTATCATCTAAAATAGAAGATTTAAGTATATCAGAAGAGTTATTAGCAAAATATAATGGTGATTTAAATCATTACATCGAGTACTCTGTAATAATAAAAAATACTAGTTTAAAATATTTAAATAGTTATAATGAATCTTTAAATAAAGAAATACTAAATTTAAATGAAGAGATAAAAAATAAAAAAGGGTTTATTGACGAAGATAGAAAATTGATAGACATTGATATAATAAAAGATTTAACAGAAAAAATAGAACTTATAGAAAATAGATTAAAAAATAGAATTAATATATACGAAATAAGAGATAATATAGAATTGTATTTAACATCTTTAGATTTCCAAGTAGTAAAATCTTTTAATAATAGCGATTTGAAATTTCACAAGGTAGTAAGAATATTTGAACCAAATGCTACAAGTAAAAAAGATGGTGGTAAAAAATGAATGAAAATAGTATAGTAGAACTAGAAAATGGAGATGGGTATATTGTTTTAGATAAAATATATTATCAAAATGACATATACTATTTTTGTAGTAAATTAACTGGAAATGAAAAAAACGCAAAAGATAAAGTAAAATTTTTAATAGAAAAGAAAGAAAATGATCTATATTATCTAGCAGAGATAACAAATCAAGAAGATATAGATAAACTAATAAGTATTGTAAAAAAATTAGCATGAAGCTTGACTAACATAATGTATAATGATAAAATATTTGAAAAAGAAAAGCAATGCAATGACATAGAATTAGTAGTTAATAATAATTGTATACAAGAGAGTATTTGTAATGGTGAAAGAATATTACAAAGATTATTAATGAATTTCAATCTAAGGAGCATTGATCGGGTAAATCCGTTAAAATTTAAAGTGTATGTGTAAACATAAATTAAGGTGGTACCGCGGGAATTCTCGTCCTTATCTTAATTTATGTTTTTTTTATTACAAGAAAAGGAGAAAAAATGGAAAATAAATTAGAAGAAATACTAAAGAGTATAAAAGAAAAATTAGAAAGTATAGATAACATAAAAGATTTAACAGATTTAAAGAATGAATATCTAGGAAAAAAAGGTCCTTTAAACGAGTTAACCTCTAGTATGAAAGATATGTCTATAGAAGAAAAAAAAGAGTTTGGAAGTACTTTAAATAAGTATAAAATAGATATAAATAACTTAATAGATAATAAAAGAACAATAATATTAGAAAAAGAGATGCAAGAAAAATTAGAAAAAGATGGAATAGATATAACATTACCTTCTAAAAAAGTAAAAAGAGGAAGTAAGCATCCTATGACAAGAATAGAAGAGAAGTTTGAAGACTTATTCACATCTCTTGGATACACAGTATACGAAGGACCAGAGTTAGAAAGTGATGAAAACTGTTTTCAAAAATTAAATATAGCTAAAGGACATCCAGCAAGAGATGCGCAAGATACATTTTATTTAGAAAATGAATTTGAAAATTTCTTATTAAGAACACAAACTTCAACAGCACAAGTAAGAGCAATGGAAGAAAATGTTGAAAAAGGACCAATTAAGATAGTATGTCCAGGAAAAGTTTATAGAAGAGATGATGACGCAAGTCATTCTCATCAATTTATGCAAATAGAAGGTTTAGTAATTGACGAAAATGTTTCAATGGCTGATTTAAAAGGAACTCTAGAGTTATTTGTAAAAGAATTTTTAGGAGAAAAAACTAACGTAAGATTTAGACCTAGTTTCTTTCCGTTTACAGAACCATCAGTAGAAGTAGATGTTACATGTTTTAAATGTGGAGGTAAGGGTTGTTCTTTATGTAAAAAAACAGGTTTTATTGAAGTATTAGGAGCAGGAATGGTTCATCCAAATGTTTTAGAAATGTGCGGTTATGATAGTACAAAATATCAAGGGTTCGCATTTGGAACAGGTATGGATAGATTTGCAATGTTTAGATATGGAATTAACGATATAAGATTAATATATGGAAATGACCAAAGATTCTTAGAACAATTTGATAGAAAGGATGAAAACTAATGAAATTAAGTAGAAAATTTGTAGAAGAGTATGTAAAAATACCTAAAATAAAAATAAATGAAATAGCAGATGATATGACTAGTGTAGGAAATGAATATGATTATGCAGGAAAACTAGTAGATGTAACAAACATAGTTATTGGAAAAGTAATAAGTTGCGAGAAACATCCAGATTCAGATAAATTAAAAGTATGTAAAGTTGATGTAAAAGATGAAGTTTTAGATATAGTTTGTGGAGCACCTAATTGTAGAGAAGGTTTAAAAGTAATAGTTGCTAAAGTAGGAGCTATGTTACCAGAAATAGAAATAAAAGAATCGACTATAAGAGGTCAAAAATCTTGTGGTATGCTATGTGCATTAAGCGAACTAGGTATAGAAAATAAATACGTTAAAAATGCATATCCTGATGGAATATATGAATTAGAAGAAGATGCAATAGTAGGAGAAGATCCGCTTGAATATTTAGGGTTTAATGATGAGGTAATAGATTTTGAATTAACATCAAATAGAGGAGATTTATTAAGTATATTAGGAATGTCATATGAACTAGGAGCTATATATAAAGAAAAAGTAAAAGATATAGATTTAAGTTATGAAAAAACACCAAGTACATTCAAAAAAGATTTTAAATTAACAGTTAATACAGATGATTGTTCATTATTTTTAGTAAAAAAAGCTACAGATATAGAAGTAAAAGAGTCACCTAAATTTATAAAAGAAAGATTAATATCTTCAGGAATAAGACCTATAAATAATGTAGTTGATATATCTAATTATGTTATGTTAGAAACAGGGCAACCACTTCACTTTTATGATGCAGATAACTTAGGAAATGAAATATTAGTAAGAAATGCAAAAGAAGAAGAAAAATTAACAACATTAGATGAAAAAGAAAGAGTTTTATCTGTAGAAGATATAGTAATAACTAACGGAAAAGAAGCAATAGGTTTAGCTGGAGTTATGGGTGGATATTCTACTGAAGTAAACGATGATACAAAAAACATAGTAATAGAGTCAGCTATATTTGACAGTGTTAAAATAAGAAAAACAAGTAAGAAGATATTAAGAAGTGAAGCTTCTAATAGATTCGAAAAAGGAATTGATCCAAAAAGAACTTATATGGCAATGGAAAGAAGTTGTCATTTACTTGAAAAATACGCATCTGCTAAAATAGTAGAGGAGTTAGTAGAATATAATAATAACAAAGTTGTAGAACAAGTAATAGAAGTTACTTATGAAAAGATAAAAAAAGTATTAGGAATGGATATTCAAAAAGAAGAAATAATAGAAATATTAAATTCTTTAGCATTTAGTGTTAAAGGAGAAGATAGCAAAGTAATAGTAACTATTCCAACAAGAAGACCTGATATTAAAATTCAAGAAGATGTTATTGAAGAAATAGGAAGAATATATGGGATAGATAACATAGTAGGAATCTTACCAACTTTAAGTGCATCTGTAGGTAAATATAATAAAAATAAAAGAGAAATAAAAAATAAGATGATATCATTTGGATTAAATGAAAGTCTAAGTTATACGTTAGTGCCAGAAGATTCTGTTAAGAAGTTTACTAAAGATGAATTTGAACATGTTAAATTAGCAGATCCTATGAGTTTAGAAAGAAATACACTTAGATATAGTTTGATATATTCATTATTTGAAGTATACAATCATAATAAAGCAAGAAGTATGAAAGATGTATCTTTATTTGAACTTGGAAAAGGTTTTTATAAAAAAGAAGCATACGGAGAAACTCTTAAATTAGCATGTTTAATGAGTGGTAATTACTATTTAGATATTAATAAAACTAAAGTAGATTTTTATATAATAAAAGGTATAGTAGAAGAGTTAATGGACTATTTAGGATATGCTGGAAGATATAGTTTTGTAATAGATGAAAACATACCAAATGAACTTCATCCTAAGCAAAGTGCTAGCATAATTATGCAAGGTAAACCTATTGGTATAATAGGTAAACTTCATCCTAAAGAAACAAAAGAAGATGTATTTGTATTCGAAATAAATTTAGATAAATTATTAGAAAATAAAGCATCGAAAATGAGTTATAAAGAAATTAGTAAATATCCATCTATTAAAAAAGATATAGCGTTTATAATGGAAAAAAATATGCAATCTGGAGAAGTAGAACAAGTAATTAAAAAAGCTGGAGGAAAGATTTTAACTAATGTAGAAGTTTTTGATTATTACGTAGGGGATAGTATAAAAGAAAACGAAAAATCTATAGCATATTCTCTAACATTTGCAAGCAAGGATAAAACCTTAACAGAAGAAGAAGTAATGGAAGTATTTAATAAAATAATAGAAACTGTTACAACAAAATGTGGTGTAATATTAAGAGATAAATAAAATAAGCTGCTAAATGCAGTTTTTTTATTGAAAAAAAAGCATTTTACTGTTAATATTTATATATGAAAAAGTTAGAAATTGAAAAAAGTATTATAAAAAAATTTAGAAAAGAAATTTGGAGAAAATTTACAAAGGCTGTTACAGATTATAATCTTATAGAAAGTGGAGATAAAGTAGCAGTATGTATTAGTGGAGGAAAAGATTCTTTTTTGCTTGCTAAATGTTTAGAAGAAATAAAAAAACATGGGAAAATAGATTTTGAAATTGAATATATATCAATGGATCCAGGGTATAGTAAAGATTCTAGTAAAGTAATATTAGAAAACTCCAAATTACTTGGAATAGATTTAAAATTATTTGAAACTGATATATTTGAAGTAGCAAATAAATTAAATGAGAAATCACCATGTTATTTGTGTGCAAGAATGAGAAGAGGTTATCTGTATGATTATGCTTCAAAGTTAGGATGTAATAAGATAGCGTTAGGTCATCATTATGATGATGTTGTAGAAACCACTATGTTAAATGTATTATATAATGGAAGATATGAAACAATGTTGCCAAAATTAAAGAGTAAAAATTTTGAAGGAATGGAATTAATAAGACCACTATATTTAGTAGAAGAAAAAGAAATAATAAAATGGTGTGAGTTTAATAATTTAAAATTTATAGGTTGCGCTTGTAATTTAAAAAGAGAAAATTCTAAAAGGGCAGAAGTAAAAGAGTTAATTGAAAAAATAAATATTAATAATGAATTTGCTAAAAAGAATATTTTTAAAAGTGCAGAAAACATAAATATAGATCAAGTTCTTGGATACAAAGAAAAAGATAAAAAAACAACTTTTTTAGATAAATATTAATAAAAAAAGAAAGATATAAAATCTCCTTTTTTTGTTTACAATAAACTTTTAACTTGTTATAATTAAGTAGTAAACGTAAAAGGATGGAGGTTAAAATGCCAGCGATAATTGAACTAACAAAAACTAAAATCATAAGTGAAGTTGTAACATTAATAATAGAAGATGGTTATGAAAATCTTAATATTAGAAAATTAGCAAAAAGGCTAGATGTATCAACAAAACCATTGTATAGAATATATAAATCAATGGATGAAATTAAA
The DNA here is from genome assembly GCA_044432745.1 of bacterium. Taxonomy (GTDB): domain Bacteria; phylum Bacillota_I; class Bacilli_A; order RF39; family UBA660; genus CAKOSP01. Next base: position 40,669 of record JAWXUH010000007.1, on the reverse strand, counting down.
GCAGATGCAGATAAAAAAATATATGAATTATATGATGAGTTTGTAAATGAAAATATAGATCATAAGAATCCATTATTATCAATAAGTATTTCATATGTAGAATTTGCACAACAATATAAAAATTTATTTATAAGTTTGTTTTTATCTAATAATTTAAAATGGCAAAGCATAGATGAAGTATTAGATGAGAAGTGGAATCAGGCTACAATAGTGAGTATGGTAAATAAAGAAGGAAGAAGCTTTGGTGAAGCAAAAGAATTGTTTATGGATATTTGGTTGTATGCAAATGGTTTGGCAACTCTTGTTGCTACTAATGAAGTGAAAATGACAAGAAACGAAATTAGGGAAAAAATAATAAAGATATACCAAAGATTGGCAATATAGAAAGATAATTATGATTATCTTTTTTATTTGTAAACTAAAGACACGTATGTTATAATCTTTTTGGAGGTAAAGATGAAAAAGCTATTATTAGTAATGTTAATGATTATGTTATTAACTACAACAAATGTTAACGCAATGGATAAACCTGAATTAACAGATCGTGAACCAGTAAAACTGTACATGTTTTGGAGAGCAGGGTGTGGATATTGCGAAATGGCACTAGAATTATTTAATGATTTAGAAGATGAATATGAAGATTATTTTGAAATAGTTACAATAGATGTTGAATCTGGTTCAAACGGAACATTATATGGTTATATTTCTGAAATGCTTGGAGACAGTGGTGGAGTACCATATTTCGTTGCAGGTGAATCTCATATGGCTGGATATAGTGAAACAGCAGTTATTGAATTAGCATTAGAAGAATACACTAATGACGATTATTATGACGTTGTAGGTAATTATGCAAAAGGAGTATCTGGTTACGAATTAGGTGATTTAGAAGATGCATGTGAAGCTAAGGGTATACCTTACTGGAATGCAGAGGCTAAAGATAATTCAAGTGATAATGTAGTAGTAACAGCAGTATTTGTTGTATTACTAGGTTCTATTGGATATTTAATATTTAGTCCAAAAAAAAATTAGAAGATGTCTTCTAATTTTTTTATTCTGGTAAATTATATGGGTTACTTGTATATAATCTACTTCCAGATTTTAATACATAATAACTAACAATAATTTCACCTTCGCTATTTGTAACTTCTATATTTAATGAATAACCAACGAAACCGATCGCTTCGTCATTTAATATAGCAATAATACTTCTATTAACAACTATATCAGGAGTTAAATCAGCAATAGCATCTATTTGTGTTTTTAATTTAGTAACTTCGGAATCTGCTATGTTTTCAATAGGAGCCTTAACAGATGAAGTTTGATAAGAATCTAAACTTAAAGCACAACCGTTATTTGTAACATCGTAAGTAAGTATATATTCATTGTTGTAAGAATCGCTTCCGTATTTACAAGATGAAGGTGTTGGAACTTCTTCTTCTTGAGTATCACTATCATTCTCACCTGATATATATAATTTAGTAGTAACGTAATTATCATTACCAGAAGGATCAGTTGCTAAGATAACAATATCATAAGTACCAGATTTAGTATAGGAACTATAATCTATAACTTTATCATTATCATCGACTGCACCAGTTTTATAAGATATAGTACAATCTTCGTTTGAATTATCCGTACAACTTACAATAAAATCATCTAAGCTGTAAGAATCTCCTTCTTCAATATATAAATTTTTAAGTTCTAATGTAGGTCTTGTAACATCGACAACATTAACTTCTGCTGTACTTTCTTCTCCTAGTACATTAATAACAACAGTATAAGTACCTAAAGTATTAAAATCAATTGTAGAATAATCAATATTTATATCGTTTTCATCTATACCAGATAACTCTATAAAGAAAATATCTATATTTGGCGTAAAACTATTTATTTCAATGTTAATTGATTCTTGGATCTTCACAACCACGTCTTCCGAACTGTTTTTACTAGTAAAACTCCTTGTTATAAAAAAACACCCAATAATACCAATCACACACGCCATAATTATGCAAAAATTAACAATATTTCTTTTTTTACTATTAATTTTCTTGTTAAAAAACTTTTTTGCCATAAAAATAAACACCTCTTCCCTAGATAAAATAATACCATATTTTAAAAAAAAATTAAAGAAAAAAATAAAAAATAAAAAAAGAATAGTTTTTATATTATATATATGATATAATTTAAATGTGAAAATTATGAAAAAAATAAAAAAAATGAAAAATATTATAATAATTTTAATAATGTTATTAACAGTGACAACGCTTAATGTAAATGCAACTACAGCTGAAGAAATACATATATGTCAATCGGAAGTACTTATAACATTTAGATTAATAGGATATTCAATATTCGTTATAAAAATTATAGTACCACTTATAATAATAATTACATCAGGAATAGAAATATTTAAAATAACTATTAGTGGTGAAACTAAAGATATGGGTGCAGCTACAATTAATTTTGCAAAAAGATTTGCAGCAGGAGCAATTATATTTTTTGTTCCTACAATAATAAATTTAGTATTAACTGCAGTAAGCGACGCAGAAGATACGAAAAACAGTTTTATAGTATGTAATAATTGTGTATTAGAACCAAATGGTAGTTCATGTACAACAGCTATAAATAATTTACCAGATAGAGTAATAACCGTAAATTAGGAGTGTGATTATATATGAATCCTTTTGGAACTTTATTAGATACAGTATTTTTTAACATCTTATTAACAATAGATGCTTTTTTGTATTCGGGATTTTCGAAATTGTATACGATATATCTTACAATAGCAAATATGATAATATTGACAGATGATTTATATAAAGATGTAACGAATAGAATATATGTTGTAGTAGGTGTATTAGCGTTATTTATGATAGCGTACTCAATACTACAAACTATAATAGATCCAGACAGTAAAAAAGGTGCGAATGGAATATCTATATTAAAAAGAGTGGTAACAGCATTTACAGCAGTATTTTTAGTTCCGATATCATTTCAATTTTTGTATGGTTTACAAAATGCAGTGCTATCAGGAAATGTTATAAGTAACATAGTTAACGGAAGAAGTGCATCGGTAGAAACTACAGTTCCTGTAAAATTTGTAGATGAAGAAGATGGTCAATTATATTATGTATGTGATTCATGTATTGATGAAACAAATACTAGTTCCTGTAAAAAAATATTAGCTTCAAGTGTAAGTGATTACAAAGCAACCGGCGCTTGTGCTGGAGATAATGTAATGGTAATGGATCTTGACGAAATAGATATTGAAATAGGTGTGCAAAGTCAAGTAGGTAATTATATGGCAGTATCTATATTAGAGGGATTTATGAGTGTTCAACCGGGAATTGATCCAGATTCCGTAAATCCAGAATTAGCAGATTATTATTTAGGTGGAGCCGGAGGTGCTTCTGTAATAGGTTGTGCTGGAGGTGCAATAGTAGTTGGTGGAGCAGCATTAAGTGGTTTCTTTACAGGAGGAACCACTTGGACTACGATATGGCCAGCTTTGATGTGGACAGCGGGAGCTTGTGCAGTAACAGGTGCAGTAGCTGGAGGAGGAACTCTAGTAGCGTCCTTTGTATCAAGTTTAAACAATGGTGTATACGAAATATTAACAGATAAAAATTACACATGGTCACAGGTTATTACAAATATAATAGTTGATGGAGAGTTTCAATATATTATTCCATTTTCAACTAATATAGGCGATGAAATAATTTATTATCCAGTTTTATCGACGTTAGCTATAGCTTTTAGTGTGTACTTAATGTTAAATTTTGTAATTGATGTTGCAGTAAGGGTATTTAAATTAGCGTTTTATCAAATAATTGCACCAATTCCTATATTTTTGAGCATATTGCCAAGTAATGAAAAGTTATTGCAAAATTGGATAAAAATTATTTTAACAGTATATTTCGAAGTCTTTATAAGAGTGCTGATTATAAGTTTTATGCCATTCTTTGTATACGCATTATCGTCAATTGACGCAGTAGGAGGCAATGTATTCCTAAAAAGTATAATGACAATTGGAGCAATTACGTTTTGTAAACAAGCACCAAAATATGTAAGTGAAGTAACTGGAATTAAATCAGATGGAATTAAACTAGGATTAAGAGATAAACTAGCTGAAGGTGGTGTATTTGCAGCAGGATCATTAGGATATGCTGGTATAACACAAGGTATAAGAAACTACCAAAAAGGACCAAAATTTGATGAGAACGCCAGTAAAAGAACAAATGTTTTAAACAGTGTTAAAAGAGCAGGTACAACAATAGCAGGTATAAATGCAGGTGTTATGCATACAGCAAAAAATGGTGGTATGAAAGCAAGAAACGTTTCAGAAGCTGGAGCAGCAGCTAATAAAGGAATGAGTGTAGCAAAATATAAAAAAGTTACAAAAGATGCTAAAAATCAAGCAAGACAAATAGAAGGTACTTCAAAATCACCATTTGTAAATCATGTGGCAGGAATCGGTAAGGATTTAGTTATCGGCGCTTCTAAATGGACCGATACATATGAAAGTGTTGAAAAATTAAAAGCTGAACAACAAATAATGGCACATTTTATTAGTACAATGAAAGGTATAAAAGATGCAGGTAAATCTTGTGTATTAGAAGATGAAATTATGTCTAGTCATGATTTGGCTGGTGCAATTTTTGGTGATTCTTTTAAATCAGGATTTCATAAAAATTTTCAAGAATCAATAGATTATGAAAAAATTCTTGAAAAAGGGTTTGACAATTTCGAATTGCATCCTGCCCAAAAGGATAGTAGTGGGAGAGTAATTCCAGGACAAGAACAACATATTATAGTAGCAAATGCAGACGGTACTACACGTAAGATAACAAATAAAGAAAGCTTTATAGAACATCAAAAACAATATAAAGAAGATCTGAAAGAACTTACAGACCAAATGGAAAAAGCTATAACAGGACACGTGACAGGTGAAAAAATGATTAATGAAATAAAAGATAATGAAGAAAAATACAAAAAAACAACAAAATTGCAAACAGATTTAGTAGAACAAGTAAAAGATTTGTCAAGTCATATGAAAAGAAATACAGAAACTATTGGTACAACTCAGGCAGACATGAACAATTCAAATTTAAACTATAATGATATGAAAAAATATTTAGATGGATTTAAATATCAAGATAGTAATGGTAATGACGTAGAAGTATATAGTGTTGAAAAAGCAAGTCTATTAACAGCTAATAAAATTAAAGAAAAAGAAAGAGAAATAGAAAATAGAAAACCACCAGAAATTAAGTAATAAAAAGGAGAAAAAGAAGTATGAATAGATATATAATACCTGCAAACAGTAAAAAATCTCAATTAATATTAGGTTACTTTACGATGACAGACTTGATATTATTTGGAGCTGGAGTTACAACAACTATGATAATGTTAATGGCAGTTCCAAATCCTGGAATGTCAGAAATTATTATTATGTTATTACCAGTTTTGATAACTTCATTCTTAGTGATGCCAGTTATGCATTATCATAATGTGTTGCAATTTATAACAAATGTAGTAAGTTTCTATAGTAATAAAAGAAGCTATCATTGGAAGGGATGGTGTATAAGACATGAGTCAGAAATTGAATAGTAAGAATAGTGGTAACAGTGGTTCAATATATACTGAAGATTGGTTAACCATAAATCAAATAATGAATGGTATGATTCAACTTAACACTGGAGAATATGTTACAGGTGTAAAAATATCTCCAAAAAATATATTTATATTAGAACAAGCAATGCAAAGAAATATAATAAATAAATTAGAAAATTTTTATAATGCATTCGAATATGAATTTTGGTTGATTATTGCTGATAGACCTGTAGATATTAGTTTGTATTTGTCTAAATTACAATTAATGTATAATAATACAACAAGTCAGGTACAAAGAAAATTAATTTTAGACGATATAACAAAAGGTAATTTATTTATGAGTGCAGAGTACAATGTAGTAGATACCGAATATTATATTTTATTTAAAGAAAAGAGAATGGAAATCGTTCAAAAGAAAATGCATAATATAATAAGTAATCTTGCTAATAGTGGGCTTCAATCGAAACAAACTAGTAATGAAGATTTAAGAATGATATTAGATAATTTCTTAAATGATGGACAACAAACGATTTTTGGGACGGTGATGTAAATGGGAAAATTAAAAAGTGAAGTAGCACCAAAAGGTATGCAATTTAGACCAACTGATTTTAATTTAGGTAGTAAATATTCAACTTTGCTAACTGTGATTTCTTATCCAAAAAACATATATCCGGGGTATTTAAGTGATTTAATTAATTTGCCAGGGGTAAAAATAGCAGCAAAACATATTCCAATTCAATTTGAATTAATGAGAAAAATGTTAAATAAAGAAATAGCTGATTTAAAAACAAGATTTCACGGAGAAAAAGATCACACAATTCAAGAAAGAATAAGACAAGATTATGAATCTTTAGAACAATTTGTATCTATGTTGGCTGCAACGCAATCTAGAATATTTGATTTTCAACTTCATATTATGATTACAGCATCAAATAAAGAAGAATTAGAATTAAGAAAAATGGAAGTAAGAAGTTATTTAGAAGGTATGGGAATAAGAGCAGTAGCTTTAATGTTTGAACAAGAAAAAGTACTTAAATCAATACTTCCTATATTTCCTGAGCAAGATATAGAAAAAAGAATAGGAACACCGATTCCTTCAACGACAGTTGCAGCAATGTATCCATTTGTTTTTGATAGTATAAAAGACCCAGGAGCTTCAACTTTATTAGGTGTTGATTACTCAGGTGGAGTAGTTTTATTTAATCAATTTTTATATCAAGAGAGAAAAGAAAGTAATAGAAATAATGCTAATGTAATTTTATTAGGTACATCAGGATCAGGTAAATCAACAGCTGCAAAATTATTATTAAGAACACATATAAGAAATGGATTTAAAATTATAGCTATAGATCCCGAAGGTGAATTACAAGATATGACTCATGCAATGGGAGGAGACTTCATCGATTTAGGAAAAGGTGGAGATTTCGGTATGATAAATCCACTTGAAATAGTAGTTGATTCAGATGAGGAAGAAATTGCTCAAGGTCTTGGATATACTGTTTTAACAAGAACTATACAACAATTAAAAGCATTCATGAAATATTACAGTCCTTCTATAGAAGAAGATGTATTAGCTATATTTAGTGAAGTTGTTCAGGAAACATATAGAAGATTTAGAATTGAATTTACAACAGATTTTACAAAATTGAGAAGTGAAGATTTTCCGACGTTCGATGATGTTTATAATACTGTAAAAGGTAAATTAATATCTATGACTGATGCAACAAGAGAACGTGATGTAATGGAAAGATTAGAATTAAAACTAAGGCCATTAACACAGGAGTTAAGATTTTATTTTAATGGAAAAACAACATTGAAATTTGAAAGTGATTTAATAGTATTTAATATTAGAGAACTTATGAATAGTGATGAAAATATCAAAAATGCATTATTCTTCAATATATTGAAATATGCATGGGGATTATGTTTAGATAAAAACACTAATACAGTAATGATGGTAGATGAAGCTCATATTTTATTATCTGGTCAAAATGAATTAGGTGCAGAATTTTTAGCACAAATTCAAAGACGAAGTAGAAAATATAATACGGGAACTATAATCATTACACAACAACCAACAGATTTTGCTGCGCCTAATGTTATAATGCATGGTAAAGCAATATTTGATAATGCATCATACTACTTAGCAATGAATTTAAGAAAACAAGCAGTAGATGATTTAGCAAAATTAATAGATTTAAATGATTCAGAAAAAGAAAGTATAAAATACTATAATCAAGGACAAGGTTTATTTGTATGTGGTAGCAGAAGAATGCAAATAAATGTTATAGTAACACCACAAGAATTAGATTCATTTGGATCAGGAGGAGGACTATAAATATTTTTTATAGTTTTTTTTTTTCTAGTCAGGTAGACAATGTACTATATTTTTGGTAAAATTTATATATAAAGAGGTATGCAAAATGGAAGAAAAGGAAAAGGTCAAAGAAAAAGAAGAATTACTTTCTAACGGCGAATTTGAAGATGATATTGAATATTTAGATCATGAGGTTGAAGATGATTCTATTGAAGATACTTCTGTAGAAGAAACACCTTCTCGAGAAGTTGATAATACACCATATAAAGAAGAAAAGAATCACTATGGTCGTGAAGCATACACTAAAACTTTAGACAATAAAAATTATTATCAAGATGAAGCTGCTAAATTAGAAAAGAAACAAGCAGCAGCAAAAGATGCCAGAGAGCGTATACGTAAAGAAGAAGAAAATGAACGTAAAGGTACAAACTCTAGTAATGAAAAAAAAAATTCTGGCAAAAATACTACTGGCAACGATAATAAAGAAAAAATAAACAAAGCTGAATCTGGAAATAAAAAAGAAAAATTAGGAACTCCAAATAAAAACAACAATAATTCTAAACCAAGCGAAAAGATGGATAGAGTTAATAAATCCATAAGTGATACTAATAAAAAATTAAAAGCAAATAATCAAGAAAAAATGAAATCTAAAATGTTTAGTATTGCACATCCAATTGAAGCAGCCAAAATGAGGTTAAAAAATCAATTGGCCGCTACTTTTGTACGTGCACTAGCTTCTCATCCATATGTTATAGCGGTATTGTTAATTCCAGTATTTATAGGAATAGCATTAGCTATATTTATAATTTTACTTGCGTCTACTTCGTTGTCAGATAATTATACAGGAACATCAGGAGATTATTACGCAACAACTGGTAATGGTTACGAATATAATGGTAACATAGTAGAGTATATTGCAGTGTTTGAGGGAAATACAAAAGCTTGCACAACTTCAAGTGGTGTGGCTGGATATGTGGGTGCAGATCTAGGAGACGGTACAATTACTGTAGGCCCAGGTATTACTAATTATGCATTAGGTGGAGCTACAACATCAGCCTATATAAAGGAGAATAATTGGTCTTCATATTTTAGATCAAAATCTGATGGAACATTTTCTATATCTGTGGGCGATTGTGTTCCAACTGATGTACTATACGGAATAAAAATTTATATACTTGAGGTTAGTTATAAACAACCAATATTAAATGCAATGGCAAAATATGATATCAAATTGTATGAACATCAAATTGATGCCTTAACTTCTTTTAACTATAACGTAGGATCAGCATACTCTGAAAAGTTAGTTCTCGCATATAGGGATGGAGGTTATGAAGGTTTATGGGCATTCATGAAACAATTCCAGTATGCTAGTGGAAAAGTGTATACAGGTTTACAAAAGAGAAGAAAAGCAGAATTTGCATTATTTGTAACAGGAGATTATACTGACCAAGGTTTATTTTATAGTCGTACGATATCAAATTATGACTATTATGATTCAGAAGGTGTAATGGCAAGAGAATTTATATATTCACCAACTTCAACTACAAATGGATTTATATACCCAGTATCAGCTACTACGAAGTGTTCATCTGCGTATGGATATAGATGGTTATATGGCGAATATCAGATGCATATAGGATTAGACTTAGCAATAAGTTCATCACCTAGCATATTAGCTGCTAAAAGTGGAAAAGTAATAATTGCTACATATCACAGTAGTTACGGTAATTATGTTAAGATACAACATGATGATGATACAACAACGTTATATGCACATATGAAGAGCAAAAATGTAGAAGTTGGAGATGTAGTTACACAAGGTCAAGTTTTAGGTATAATGGGAACTACAGGAAACAGTACGGGTGATCATTTACACATAGAAGTAGCTATAAGCGGAACTAGAGTAGATCCAGCTGATTACTTACCACTTGATGGAAATGTAACAAATATTGATGGATGTAAAAGATAAGGGAGAAAAAGATGAAAAAAGTAATTTTATTAGTGTGTGTATTATTATTAAGTGGTTGTGAAGTTGAATATAATTTGGTTATAGAAGGGGATATTATAAAAGAAATGTCTTCTACCAAACACTCTACTAACGAAGAAGAGTATATTGAAACAGCAACTTTAACAAGTATATATCAGTCATATTACAACAAAAATATTCCACTTTATAATAATGATGAGAATTTTAATTATCATACATTTGAACCACTAGGAGAAGTAGAATATTATGATGTGAGTTATAATAATAAAGTATTAAGTGGAGAAGCGGAATTTTCTATCACTAAATTTTCTAATTCATATTTATTGAACAATTGCGCAACTGTCATGGTAACAAGATCAGGTGACACGGTAAAAATAAATTCAGACAATGTATACAAATGTTTTAATCAATTTGAATTGCTAGAAGAAATAGTAATTAACATAGAAACAGATGAAGTAGTAGTTTATAGTAGTGCAGATTACAAAACAGATAATGTGCATACGTGGATTATTAATGCAAATGATTACGACAGTGTTGCACTATATTATGTATATGACTCAGATGAAGAAAACTCTGAAGAAAATAATGGAGATATAGAAGAAGAATATTATGAAAAAGAAGATAATTCTGCGTATGACAATTATGTAAATAATTATCTGCAAGATCAAACTGAAGTAAGTGAAGATGATGAAGATAGTAGTATGATATATCTTGTGCTTGGAGTATTTTTGTCTTTTATTTCAGGTATAGTTATATTTATTGCAATAAAAATAAAAAATAGTTTATAAAACAATTTGTAAAGAATTGTTTTTTTTAAAAGAATTAAAAATATTGTATAGTTAAAAATAAAAAATTATAGTATAATTAAAAAGTGGAGGAAATTATGAAATTTAGGATAGAAAAAAAAGATTTACTTATTTTTGTAGCGTATTGTTTAGGTTTACTTTATGTATGCGCACTGGTAGTTTCAAATTTAACCTCAATACTAGAATTCGGAGAGTTTGATGGATTACTCCCTCTTAGAGCTTTCACTTCAAGATATTTTATATTAACATTAGTATTATTTGTAGTGATATTAATAGTTATATTTACGAATGTATCATCATACATTTTTAATAAAGAAAAAGGTATGGGAGTAGGTCTAAAAATAGGAAAAGGCTCATCAGATGGGTATTCTAAATGGGCAACAGAAAAAGAAATAAAAAATGCAAAAGATATAGAAAAGGTTACCTCGAAAGATAAAAACGTACAAGCTGCAGGAATTCCTGTTATAAACAATAATAAAGCAATTTATGTTGATAATGGAGAATATCATAATTTAGTTTTAGGATCAACTGGATCTGGTAAAACTGAAACTTTGGTAAAACCGATGGTAAATCTATTAGCTCGTAAGGGAGAAAGTATGGTTATAACTGATCCTAAGGGTGAAATATATAAGTATACTGTAGAAAATTTAAAATCAAAAGGGTATAATGTTGTATTACTTAATTTTAGGGAACCTCAAAGAGGTAATACATGGAATCCATTATCGCTTCCATACGAATATCATTTAGCAGGAAATAGAGATAAATCAACTGAATTGATCAATGATATAGCAGTTAATATGTTTGTATCTGATAAAAGTGACGATCCATTCTGGGAAAAAACGTCTGCGGATTATTTTGCAGGTTTAACATTAGCGTTATTTGAAGATGCTAAAAAAGAAGAGATAAATCTAAATAGTATAAACTACATGTCAACAATAGGTGAAGAAAGATATGCAGCAAATGGTACTTTTATAAAAGAATATTTTACACTAAAAGGAGAAAGTTCTAGACCATATATATTTGCATCATCAACGATAAGTGCACCTAATGAAACAAAAGGAAGTATTTTATCAACATTTAGACAAAAAATAAGAATATTTTCTGCAACAGAAAATTTAAGTGAAATGTTATCAACAAGTAACTTTGATATGAGAGATATTGGTAAACAAAAAACAGCAGTATTTTTAGTAATACATGATGAAAAGAAAACGTATCACAGTTTAATGACTATATTTATAAAACAATGTTATGAAATTTTGATAGATGTAGCGCAAGAAAATGGTGGACAACTTGAATATAGAACTAATTTTATATTAGATGAATTTGCAAACATGCCAGCATTAAAAGATGTAGATTCAATGGTATCAGCAGCAAGAAGTAGATTAATTAGATTTACATTTATAATCCAAAACTTTGCGCAGTTAACTCAAGTATATGGAGAACATATAGCTGAAGTTATAAAAGGTAACTGTGGTAATATGATATATCTTATATCAACAGAGATGAAAGCGCTAGAAGAAATATCGAAAATGTGTGGAGAGGTAAAATCTGGAGAAAAAGAAAAAACTACATCTACACCATTAATAACAGTTTCAGATTTACAAAAATTAAAGATGTTTCAAGCTATTATAATAAGGTTAAGAACTAATCCATTTAAAACAGACTTGACACCAAACTTTAAAATTGATTGGGGAGAAGAGTATCCATTAGGTGATTTTCCGCATAGAAAATTTGAAGAAGTTCAATTGTTTGATGTAAAAAAATACGTTATGGAAGAAAAACGTAAAAAGCAAATGAATGGTCCAGGTTTTGAAAAGCCAGAAAGAACATTTTCTCCATTTGGAGGAGAACCTATGAATTCTCCAATGGCACCACAACCGATGCCAATGAAACCATTTGGTAATATGGATATCGATGCTATGCTTAAAGATATCGATGCTAAAATAAAAGAATTTGAAGATAAAGAAAAAGAAGAACAAGAAGCAGCTAAAAAAGAATTAGTATCTACAACTGAACCTAAAAAAGAAAATATAATTGAAGTTGTAACAGGGCCTACTTCTATAGAAGAATCAAAAATAGAAACTCCAAAAGTTACAGAAGAAACAAAAGAAATAGAACAAGTTAAAGTAGAAGGTATATCAAAAGTAGCAGCACCAGTAGTTCCAGTATCTGAAAATGAAACTAATTCATTAGAACAATCAGTTCCTTTAATGGCGGAAGAAAAAATAGTGGAAGAACCTAAAGTCGAAAGAAGACCTTTATTTTCTAAAGAATTTAAACCTGAAATTGAAGAAGAAAGAGAAAAAAACACAAAAATAATAGTTGATACGGCTAGTAAAATAGTTGAAACACCAGAAATATCTGATGATGAATACTATGATGATTTTTTTGAAGTATAATTAAACAATTTAAACTTTTCTCATATAATATAATGTGATATATGATGAAAGTAATAAATAGAAAAGATTATGATAAAAAAAATGGTATACTAATAGATGTAAGGCATCCACTAGACTATGAAAAGGAAAAGCATCATCCAGATAGTAGAAATATATACTATGAAAAATTAATGTATAATCCGGAGAAATATTTAAATAAAGCAAGTAAATATTATCTAACGTGTACTAGAGGATTCCTAAGCAAGAAATGTATAAAAACATTAGAAATATTAGGATATGATGTTACATTAGTAAGATAAGAGGTAAAGATGGAAGAAATGGTTTTAGTAAAAGATGGTATCGAAGAGTTCTTAAATAATTGGGGAATATTGTCACCAATTATATCTTCAATATTAATATTGCTAGAATCATTTATACCAATTCTGCCTCTTTTTTTATTTGTATCAATAAATATAGTAGTACTTGGAAATGTAGGAGGTTTTCTTTTATCATACATTATGTCAATTATTAGCTCATATCTAGCTTTTCTTTTTTTTAGGAGAAAAGTATCAATTATATTTAAAGATAAATTAAAAAAGACACATGAGCAGATAAATAAATTAAATTTTATAAAAACAACATTAATATTATCTATGCCCTATACACCAGGATCAATGGTTAATTTTGCATTAGGTTTGGGTAAAATGGAAAACAAAGAGTATTTGTTGTGTCTTATAATATCTAAGTTTTTTGTAATATTATTTTGGGGTTATGTAGGAACTAGTTTATTTGAAAGTTTGAATGATCCTAGTATAATTTTAATCTTGATTATTACATTAATTATGGTATACTTTATATGTAAGTTTATAGAAAAAAATATAGAAAGAGAGAAAAAAAATGAGTGATTTTTATTCTGAATTTATAAATTCAGTTATTATACTATTTATAGTATTTATATCGAATAAAATAATAAGAAAGCAATTAAAAATATGTATAGAAAAGGATTCAAATAAACATAAAAAAACAATGTTAATTTTCCTTAGGAAAATAATAACATATTTAATGTACGTTGTAGGTATATTGATATCTTTAGTGCAATTTACTACATTTGCGGCTTTTTCAATAACAATATTATCTGCATTAGGTGTATTAGCTGCTGTAGTTGGTCTAGCACTACAAAATAGTTTAAGTAATCTATTTAGTAGTTTTGAGTTATTTATAAGTAGACCATTTGAAGTAGGAGATTTTATAAAGTTACCTGAAAAAAATCTATCTGGTACTGTGGAAGATTTTTCTTTAAGACATACAGTTATAAGAACTATTTATAACCAAAGAGAAATAATTCCAAATAGTTCATTAAATGGATTAATAATAGAAAATGCAGATTACGTAGAAAATGATATTTGTTTACACCAAGAGTATTTTATAGCGTATTCGGCAAATATTGATAAAGCAATGGAAATAATGAAAGAAGAATTAAAAAATATTTGTGAAAATAGTTATTTAAAGAAACATAAAGAAATAGAATTTCCAAAAGTTAGAGTTACAAAGTGGGATGAATCCTCTATAAATATTAGAGCATATATTTGGGGAGAAGATTTATCATCTGCATACGAGAATCAATTCGAATTAAATAGAGTTTTAAAGAAAAGATTTGATGAAGAGGGTATAGAAATACCGTATAAATATGTAAATATTGTTAACAAAAAATAAAATTGTAATAATGTAAATTATTTCAATTTTTTTATTGATAAAAAATATAAATAGTGTATAATTATAATAGGAGTTGAAAAAATGGCAAGAAAATCTAATGATGTAAATAAGATATTTGATAAGATGTTAATGATAAATATATGTACTGATGTTTTATTATTATTGTTCGGTATATTTTTATTAACTAAACCGGATGTATCGTATAAAATAATGGGTGCTATAACAGGATTATTTTTACTTGTTTGGGCGGGTTCTATGATATATTCGTATATAACTAGAGATGGAGCAAAATTATATTCACTGAATTTAATATTTGGTTCTTTAATAGGATTACTTGGTTTAGTGTTGATAGTATTTCCTTATTCGTTAATAGAATTTGTTTCAAACTGTATAGGATTATATTTGTTAATTAATGGAGCATCAAAAATAAATTATGGTTTATGGTTAAGAAAAGGTAAAGAGGAAACTTGGTTAATAACAATAACAACAGGTGGACTATTAATTTTCTTAAGTTTATTAATTATATTTTTCTTTGATAACTTTTTAGTATTAGCAATACCGCAAGTAATTGGTATGTTTATAATAATGAGTACGGCATTAAATATTATGGAAACAGTACTTCTTAAAAAGAGAAGTAAAGAAATAGTAAAGATTTTTTGGTAATTTGCCAAAAAATCTTTTCTTTTGAAAGAAAATTATATATAATATATAAGTGAAGGTGGATAAATTATGAAAATAAAAGATATAAAAGCACGTGAAATTTTAGATAGTAGAGGAAATCCTACTGTAGAAGTAAAATTAGTGTTAGAAAATGGAATTAAAACTGTTGCATCAGTAGCAAGTGGTGCATCAACAGGATCAAGAGAAGCAATAGAACTTCGTGATGGTGATCCAAAAAGATACAACAAAAAAGGTGTATTAAAAGCTGTAGATAATGTAAATACAATCATAGCACCAGCTTTAATAGGAATGGAAATTAATCAAGTAGAATTAGATAAAAAACTAATTGCTCTTGATGGAACAGAAAATAAATCTAAATTAGGAGCAAATGCTATATTAGGTGTATCTATTGCATCAATAAAAGCTTTAGCTGAATTAGAAGGTAAAGAAGTATATGAATATTTAACTGCTGGAAAAATTGCAATGCCAATACCAATGGTTAATATCATCAATGGTGGAGTACATGCTCCAAATTCTTTAGAAATTCAAGAATTTATGATAGTTCCAGTTGTAAAAACTATTAAAGAAAGAGTTAGAGTAGCATCTGAGATATTTATAACTTTAAAACAAATATTAACTGAAAAAGGTGAATCAACTGCTGTAGGAGACGAAGGTGGATATGCGCCAAATTTAAAAAATACAAAAGAAGCATTAGATTTAATAATGCAAGCTATTAAAGAAAGCGGATATGAACCAGGAACAGATGTATTTATAGCATTAGATTGTGCTGCAAGTGAATTTTTTGATGAAAAAACTCAAATGTATGGTATAGATGGACAATCTTTATCTAGTGAAAATTTAGTTAAATACTATTACGAATTAACACAAGAATACCCAATTATAAGTATTGAAGATCCTTTCTTCGAAGATGATTTTGAAAGTTTAACAAAATTAACTTCTATAATAGGAGAAAAAATAATGCTAGTAGGAGATGATTTCTTTGTATCAAATGAAAAATACCTACAAAAAGGAATTGAAAGTAAAGCAGGAAATGCAATCTTATTAAAACCAAATCAAATTGGAACAGTAACAGAATTTACAAAAACAATTCTTGCTGCTAAGAAAAATAATTACAAATGTGTAATGTCTCACAGAAGTGGTGAAACTACAGATACTGTATTAGCTGATTTTGCAATAGGATTCTCAACAGAATTTATTAAAACAGGTTCAATGTCAAGAGGAGAAAGAATTTGTAAATATAACAGATTAATGGAAATTGAAGATAATCTTAACTGATTGTCTTTTTTTTTTAATATGATATAATATTTTAAGGTGATGAAATGAAAAAAATATTAGATGGAAATACAGCGTGCAGTAATGTTGCATATTTGTTTTCGGAAGTTTGTAGTATATATCCAATTACTCCATCTTCTCCAATGGCATCGGAGATAGACAATCAAGTAAATGGAGAGAATTATAACATATTTGGTTCTAAACCAATGGTATATGAAATGCAATCTGAAGCAGGAGCAGCAGGTACTATGCATGGCTCTTTACTAACAGGATCATTAACAACGTCTTTTACAGCTAGTCAAGGATTGTTATTAATGTTACCAAATATGTATAAAATGGCGGGTGAAATGCTACCAGGAGTAATTCATGTAGCAGCAAGAAGTTTGGCAACGCAAAGTTTGTCTATATTTGGAGATCATCAAGATATTTATGCAGCAAGACAAACAGGTTTTTGTATGCTTGCCAGTACCAATGTATATGATGCTCAAAATTTAGCAGCAGTTGCACATTTGTCTGCAATAAAAGGTATGTTACCATTTATGCATTTTTTTGATGGATTTAGAACTAGTCATGAATTAAATACAATTAAAGAAATAGATAAAGAAGAATTAAAAAAACTAGTTGATTTTGAAAAAATAAATGAATTTAAAAATAGAACTTTAAATGTAAAATCTGACATTCAATATGGGATGGCAGAAAATGAAGATATATATTTTCAAAATATGGAAGTAAGAAATCAAGACTACGATAACATTCCAGATATAGTTAATAATTATATGGAAAAAATAAATAATATAATGAAAACGGATTATAAGCCATTTAATTATTATGGTCATAGTCAAGCAGAGTATGTAATTGTAGCAATGGGAAGTGTATGTGACACTGTAAAGGAATTGTTATCTAACGTAAAAGAAGAAAGAATAGGTTTAATTGAAGTTCATTTATATAGACCATTTAGTAAGGATTATCTTAAAAAAGTATTACCTAAAACTGTAAAAGTAATATCTGTTTTAGATAGAACAAAAGAAGCAGGATCAATAGGAGAACCTTTATTTTTAGATATAGCTGCATCACTTATAAATAGTGGAATAAAAATACTAGGTGGAAGATATGGATTGAGTAGTAAAAATACTACACCAAGTGATATATATGATGTATACCATAATATGCAAACAGAATGTAAATCTAATTTCACTATAGGAATTGTAGATGATGTAACTAATTTAAGTTTAGATAAACAAAATTTTCAATATAGAGAAGATACTAAAAATATTAAAATATATGGATATGGATCAGATGGAATGGTAAGTGCATCAAAAGATATATTAAAATTATTAAATAAAAAAGAAGAGTATAACGTTCAGGGTTATTTTGAATATGATTCTAAAAAAAGTGGTGGTGTAACAGTATCTCATCTAAGAATTTCTGAAGAAGAAATAAATAAACCGTATTATCCAACTTCAGTAGAATTAGTAGTAGTAACTAAATATGAATATTTACAAAAATTTGAGATTGAAAAAGATTTAGAAAAAAATTCAATATTGTTGTTAAGTACTAATAAAACAGAAGAAGAAATAAATAGTACATTACCAAGTAGTTTAAAAGAAAAGATTCTTAAAAACAACATTAAAGTATTTGTAATAAATGCAAACAACATAGCTAATGTAAATGGACTAAATGGTAAAATATCTAAAATAGTAGAGTATGCAATTTTCTTAATACTAGAAAAAGATTATAAACAAGATATGATTGAATCGATAGAAAAGGTATTTAAAACTAAAGGTCAAGAAATTATAAATAGTAATGTAAATGCATTAAATGATGTAAAAGATAACATAAGACAGTTAAATCTTAAAAATGAAGAAACTATTAGTTTAATGGAAAATAACAACATATATGACATGATAAATAATAGAAAAGGATCAGATTTAAAAGTAAGTGATATGCAAGAAATTAAATGTGGATCATTTCCATGTGGTTTATCTTGTAAAGAAAAAAGAAAAATTACAACAATTGCACCATCTTGGAAGTCAGAAAATTGTATTGAATGTGGTAAATGTAGTTTTGTATGTCCTCATGCAGTAATAAGACCGTATATAGGTAAATTTGAAACAGGAAAGCCTTATATGATGGATAAAGAGTTAAATTACGAGATAAAGGTTAGTAAAGAGGATTGTACAGGATGCGGATTATGTGTAAGTGTATGTCCTGGTAAAAATAACGAAAAAGCATTAGTAATGGAAGAAATAAAAGAATATAAAAATGAATCTTACTATTTCGAAGAATATGAAAATAATTGTTCGTTAAATAAATATACAGTAAAAGGTAGTCAATTTTTAAAACCAAAATTCCAGTTTAGTGGAGCATGCGCTGGTTGTGGAGAAGCAGCATATATTAAATTGTTAACTCAGTTAATGGGAGATGGATTAGTAATTGCTAATGCAACTGGATGTACAAGTATATATGGTGGTAGTGCACCATCAACACCATATACTATTCCATGGGCAAATTCATTATTTGAAGATAATGCAGAATTTGCATTAGGAATGCATTTATCGTATAAACAAAAAAGAAAACAAATAAAAGATATAGTAACAAGAATTAAAGATTCAAGTAACTTAAAGGATTTATATGATTCATTTCTAGAAAATTTCGAGAACGTAGAAATTACTACTGAAATAAAAGAAAAATTAATAAAAGAGGATATACCTGAAGAATTAAGAAATCTAATTAACTACATGCCTGCTAGAGTAGTCTGGGCATTAGGTGGAGATGGATGGGCATACGATATTGGATATGGTGGTCTTGATCATGTACTACATAGTGGTGAGAATATAAAAATACTTGTTTTAGATACAGAGGTATATTCTAATACTGGTGGACAAGCAAGTAAATCTACGAAAGTAGGAGCAGTAGCAGAATTTGCAAATATGGGTAAACAGACTCAGAAGAAAGATTTATTTAAAATAGCAACGTGCATACCAAATGTATACGTAGCAAGCATTGCTATGGGAGCAAATGATATGCAAACGTTAAAATCTTTTAAAGAAGCTATAGAACATGATGGTCCAGCTATTATAATTGCGTATTCTCCTTGTATAGAGCACGGAATTAAACGTGGTCTTATAAATAGTCTAGAAGAACAGAAATTAGCTGTAGAGAGTGGTTATACGCTTTTAATGAGATATAATCCTAAAGAAGAAAAATTATATGTAGATTCGAAAGAACCAAATTTCGAAAAATACTTTGATTTATTAAATAATGAAACAAGATTCAATGCTTTATACATTAAAGACAAAGAGTTAGCAAGTGAATTATTTGAAAAACAAAAAAAATCTGCAATCAAGAGATATGCAGATTATAAAAATATAGTAAATAAAGACTAAAAAGTCTTTATTTTTTTTGTAAAAAAAAACGAAGCTACCATAGTTGGTAACTCCAAAGAATAAAAAGGGGTTGACTAGTGTGATACTAGTACCAACTCACTTGTGTGAATTGGTGCTTATATATTAAAGCTTTAGCTACCTTTTGTCAAGCAAATTTGGGTAATTTATAAAAGTAATTTTAAATAGTATTATTTATAATACTAAATTGTAACATTAATGTAAAAAGACAAAAAATACTAAATTTATTTAATAAAAAAATATAAGTACAAACTTATATTATATAATGAAACAAATTAAATTCGTTCAACTTCAAATTGGCAGGGGCGGAGAGAATCGAACTCCCATCAAAAGTTTTGGAGACTCCTATGCTACCATTATACCACGCCCCTAGGCACAAATAAATTATAACATAAATTTTATGAAATTTCCATATATTTTTATAAAGGGTGAAAAAAATGATAGTAACTGCAACAAATGAAGAAAAAAATCTATTAGCAAGGATAATGAGAGCAGAGGCAATAGGTGACGGAAATTATGGAATGTTAATGGTTGGTAATGTTGTTGTAAATAGGGTAATAGCAGATTGTTATACATTTGGATTAATAAATAGTATAACATCTGCTATATATCAGGAAAATCAGTTTAGTGGTATAAATAATTCTTTATTTCATGCAACTCCCACGAGACATGAATTAGATTTAGCAGAAAAGATATTAAAAGGAAAATACTACTATCCATCTACTAATGCGCTATGGTTTTATGCTCCACTAGAAGGTGAGCAGTGTTTAACGAAGTGGTACGAACAAAACTTAGCAGGTAGATACAAATCTCATTGTTATTATAATCCAGATCCAGGAATGTGTAGAGCGATACATTAAAAAACTGTCAATAAATTTATTGACAGTTTTTTATAAGTAGTAAAATACTAACGAAAGAGAGAATATGATCATAAAACCTAGAATCATATAATTTAAAATTTTAGAATAGCCTTTTGGAGTAATAAATCCATTGGTATCTAATTTTTTTATAAGTGGAGCAAGTCTCCAAAAATAAGACGCAATAGATAAAATCATCACCATTATTGAATATGATTTTAAAGTATTATCACCAAATAATAAAATGACAATAAGTAAAACTATAAATATAAGTTTAACGCCAGCTACCCAGTTCGTTAAGTATCTTACAAACAAATGCATGTTTTCATCTTCCTTAGATAAATCATAATTGTTAAATACAGCAACACCGTTACCGTATTTAGATTCAGGAAAGAAATATAAAATAATTACATTAGCACTTTCCATTAAAACAAAAAATATTATAGACATATCAAGAATATTCATATTAAATCACCCTAAATATATTATATATGAAACAAAAGAAAAAGGCAAAGAAAATTAATTTCTTTTACCTTTATAACTATCTCTTCTATTACCTCTATTATTGTCTCTGTTGTTATCTCTGCTTCCACCACGTGAATTGCTTCCATAACTTCTTCCTCTAGAATTAGATCTTCCTCTTCCAGAACCAGATTTACTTTTATTATTAGAGATTTCTATTCTAACACTTCTACCTTTAATATCAGTACCTGTAAATTTGTCAATAAAGTCATTAACATGTTCATCAGTAACATCAATAAATGTAAATGTTTGTAAAACTTCTATATTATTGAAATGATCTTTATCAATATCTGTTGTATCTTTAATTAAATCTAATAAAGAACCCATTTTAAGACCATCCATTTTACCAATATTTAAGAAAATTCTTGTTTGACCAGTAGCAGTTTCATTAACTTTTCTAGCTTGAACACTTAAATCTTGAGTAGTATTATGTCTAATTTCTTTTTCTGCACTATATTTAAGTAGGGCAGCAGTAAATTGTAATAAATCAGCTTTATTTAAATCTCTAACATATTCAGTAGATTCACTTAAATCAGCATTTTTTACCATTTCATTTGCAGTATTAATTATTTTTTCATATTTCATTTTTATTATATCCTTACTATCTGGTAATACTTTTTCTTTTATTTCGCATTTTGCATGCTTAGCAATACCATGAATTACTCTTATTTCTTTATTATTAATTAAACTAATAGCTTCACCTTTATTGTTAGCTCTACCAGTTCTACCAATTCTATGAATATAAGACTCATTATCTTGAGGTAATTTGTAGTTAACAATTAATTCAACATTATTAACATGAATTCCTCTTGCTGCAACATCAGTAGCAATTAAGAAAGTAAATTTGTCTTTCTTAAATTTATCTAATACTGCAATTCTTTGTCTTTGAGCAATATCACCATGTATTGCATCAGCTTCGAAACCTTTGTTTTGAAGTTCAATAGTTAAATTATCACATTCATTTTTTGTTTTAGTGAAAATTATACCTTTTTTAACATCTCTATCATCAAGAATTCTAAATAAAGCTTCATCTCTTTGTTTCTCATTTACTAAATAATAACATTGATCAATATTATCACTAGTTCTTGTTAAAGATTCTATAATTATATGTTTAGCATCAGGCTTCATATAATTTTTAGTAAGTTCCTTAATTTCTCTTGATAAAGTAGCAGACATCATAATTACTTGTTTATCTCTAGCAGTTTTGCTAAAAATTTCTTCGATTTCTTCTAAAAATCCCATATTAAGCATTTCATCAGCTTCATCTAAAACAAAATAATCAATAGCAGTTAAGTTTAATTTTCTACGTTTAATTAAATCTTTAACTCTTCCTGGAGTACCAACAACAACATCTACTGGTCCTCTTAATTGTTTGATTTGACGTTCTAAACTATCACCACCGAAAACAGCAACAGTTTTAAATTCGTTATTGTAATCTAGTACAGTAAATTCTTTAGAAATTTGAAGTGCAAGTTCTCTAGTTGGTGTTAAAACGATAGCTTTAATACCTGTTTTTTCCATATTTAAGTTTGATAAAATAGCAGAAGCAAATGCAAGTGTTTTACCTGTACCTGTTTGTGCTTGACCAAAACAATCATGACCTTGTAGTACAAAAGGTATAAGTTGTTCTTGGATTTGACTTGGTGTTTGATAATTAAGTTTTTCTATAGCATATAATACATTTTCAGATAAACCTAATGTTTTAAATTTATTTTCCATTTATAATCTCTTTTCTTTCCGACGTCTAACTATAACATAACTCTTGTATTAAAGCAACTAATTTTGATAAAAATGTTACAATAAACCTAATATATCATATTAAACCAAAATTTATATTTAGTAAAAAGGTAAAAAAAGTAAAAAAAACTTGATATACTATATGAATTATGAAGAAACAAAGCATATATATATACATGGATGACTCAGGTAAATTAAGTGAAAAAGAAGTATGTTTTTCTTATGGAGGAGTGTATTTTACAAATAGGGATAATAGAGATAATTTTAAAAGATTATATACCTCATTTATAAATGAAAATAAATGTCGTTTATGTAAAAAAATCAAATGTGATAATATTTGTGAAGAAATTAAATCAAATAACACTAAAGCAAACTTTAAAAGAAGAATAATAAATATGATAAAAAATAATGATCTAGTTAAATCACACTCAATAACAATATATAATGAAAAAATAGATAAATACGTATTTAAAAATAGACATACTAAAGGAAGAAGAGAAGATTACTTTAAAAAGATATTAATAAAGGCTATAATAAAAGAAGAAATAGCAAAAAAAAGAATCAACGTAAAAGATGATTTAGAGATTATAATAAATATAGATGATAGTAAAAGAGCAAGTAATGGAATATATAATTTAAAAGAGAGTATATTAGAAGAGTTAAAATATGGAATAGTAAATTTTAATTACGGAACATCTTTTCCACCACTAATAAAAGGTAATTTATTAGTAGAAATAAATTTCGTTAATTCTGAAAATAATAAATTAGTTCAGGTATCTGATTTCCTAGTTGGGTATGTAAATGCATCTTTAATGCATGATAATTTAAAAAAGAAAATAGATGTACAAATAATATTATAAAAAAAAGAACTATAAATAGTTCCCAATTAAATCGGCATTAAATGCTAAAACGTAAATTCGTTAATTAATTGTACACCTGTCGAGATTACATCTCCGGTAAAAATATACTAGCATAGTTAATTTAAAAATACAACGATTATTTCAAAATTCTAATTTTGTTATAATTATCAATTATATCGTGTTTTTGAAAATAATGTAAATCTAAGTTATATCTATAATCTAGATCTTCAAAATCTTCTAGTAGTTCATAAAGAGTTTCAAAATATTCACTATTTGCATTAGTGTTACTCATTACTTCAGGAAGGTAATGTTTTATTATATGTAATTGAATATAATCGAAATCAAAATCAAGATTTTCATCGATACAATAAATAAAATCAAGAACAATGCTATAGTTAGTATAATTGTCTGCAGTAGAGAAGGTGATACATTTTTCGATATTACCATTCATTAATAATATATCAATTATATACATTATTTCAGATTTATCTAAATCGTATTGCAAAATTAAGTCCATACATTCATCAATGTTAAGATTATGATTATTTATAATATCTAAAATAGATTCACAAAGATTAATATTTAAATTATTAAATTCATTAAAAAATTCGTATGCATCTGAATATATTATAGAAATTTTTCTAGTAATTACATCTATTATTTTATTTGCAATAACATTTATTTCTTTTGAATCATTTTTTGTTAATGAAAAGTTATTTGAAATATATTCAATTATAAGATTTAAACTATTTAAATCAAAACTTGATAATAATTCTTCTAATTTTTCATCAGTCATCTCCTTTTTTAATAATTGATTTACGATAATTTCTAACTTAATAGATATAATATTTGTCATAAAACCTCCCAAATTGGTATTATGATATAAAAAAACTTAAAAAAATGCAAGAAAAAAAGGTAATAAAACTATTTAGTAGTAGTTTCTAACTTACCTTTTTTCATTTTATAAACTACATCTGCTTTAGATGCAACTTTTTTAGAGTGAGTAACTAATATAACAATTTTACCTTTTTTAGCAAAATTTTTAAATAGTTCCATGATTTTATCTTCAGTTTCTTCATCAAGATTTCCTGTAGGTTCATCGGCAACTATTATAGGAACATCGCTAGCAAAACTTCTAGCAATTGCAACTCTTTGTTGTTCACCACCAGATAGTTTTAAAACAAGTCTATTAGCTTTATCCTCATCAATGCCAACGCTATCAAGTATATCTATTGCGTTAGTAGTTGTGTTGTTAGAAAAATCTAGAGCAACTTCAACGTTTTCCTTAGCGGTCATATAGTTAATTAAGTTATAAGATTGAAACACAATGTTAACATAACTTAATCTAAATTTTTCTAAAGATATATCATTGATACTAGTATCATTAAATAAAATATCTCCTTCTTGAAGTGATTCAAGAGCACTTATTAATGAAATCAAAGAAGTTTTACCACTTCCAGATTCCCCAACTATAGCATAAAGTTTACCTGATTTAAATTCTGCATTAACATCATTAATAACTTTATTAACTTTTCCGCCATCTTCATAACTATAATTAATATTTTTAAGTTTTAATTTATCCATTATTCCCTCCCTGTAAGTATGCTTTTTGGTTCATACTTAACAATATTTCTAGTAGGTATTATCATTGCAATAAATGATATAGTATATCCAATAACAAATAGAAGTACATATGATCCTATGCTTACTGATATATCAATTTCGTCTACAACATCTACATCTAAAAGTTGATTATTATTAGTATTGTCGTTCATTCCTCCAGAGAAATTTCCAGCCATATTACCAGCTCCTCCAGTAGAACCTGAACTAGGTCTTCCAAAAGATTGTTCTTGATTTACTTCAGTAGATTCAATTTCATTTTGAAGTAAACTATCTGATAAACTTTGTGCAAGGAAATAACTTGTAGAAAAAGACAGTACAAATCCTAAAGTTGCAGTAGCTAGTAATTCAGCAAATATTTGACCAGCCACGTTTGATTTAGTTGCACCTAAAGCTCTAAGTACACCAATTTCATATTTTCTATCTTTAACATTGTTATTTATAAGTAGAGAGATTATTAAGACAGAAGCTGAAATAACTACAATTAAAATAGTATTAGCAAAGTCAGCAACTTGCTCAATAGAACCAGCCATTTGTTCATAAGCTTGGTTGTTAATATCAAGTGTTAAATATAGTTCTTCTAAGTTAGGATATTTTTCATTTGCTTCCTCTAGAAACAAATCAACATATTCAGGATTAGATAAATAATAAATTACATTACTAACAATGTATTCATAATTATCAGTTATTTGACTACTAACAAAGAAATCGGTCGCAGTTTGAATGTTCATATAAACTGTATTTTCATAACCACTGTCAGTAGTAAGAAAAATACCTATAATTTCAAGAGTATATTCACTCTCATCTTCAACGTTTATAAGAGTAATAGAATCACCAACTTCAAGATCATTTTCAACAGAAAGTTCGTATGATATCATAACCATATTATCAGTACTTTCATCAAAATAAGTACCATCTACAATACTCATAGTACCATTAGTAACTTCTGATATAAATGAATATGCATTTATACTTTGGATTAAAATATCACCTGAAATTTGATTTTGTCCAAAATCTCTGTCTGGTTGCATCATTCCACTTTGTTCTTCCTCGTCTTCTTCAACGATAGAAAAATCACTAGCATTAGCATAAGTAGTAGTAGAGTAAGTTAAATCTCTAACATAATCTGATGTTCCAATTTCTAATACCATATCAAGTGTAATTTCTGGGCGGATCATATTCATGCTAGGTTTTCCACCAGATTCTCTATCAGCACTCATATCCATGTTAGAAGATTCTGATTGCATTAATGACATGATAGCTTCAGTATCTGTTGATAAATAGATTTCACTACCTAGACTTTCTTTAATAGCTGTTATGTTTTCACTAACTGCGCTTTTTATTAAAAGTGACGCAAGTACTAAGTTAGCCATTACAAACATTAACAAAACCATTACTATAGATTTATTAGGCTTTCTTTTCAAACTAAGCCAAGTTCTTTTAAACATATTTTTAAACATAATATATATTCCTTTCATTATCCATTATCAATAATTAACCTTTAATGAATCTTAAAAACAAATAAAAAAGGATAATTATTTAATTTTTATAACAAAATTAATATATCCTTTGTCTTTATGTACTTTAACTGTGTAGTTCAAATCACTTAAAATATTATTAGCTATCGATAAACCTAATCCAAAGCTTTTATTATTGGTTCTAGCTTCGTCACACTTGTAAAATCTATCAAATATTTTATCAATATCTTCATCTTTTAAATCCGCTTTATTTGAAAATGTTAAAATAATGTCTTTTTTATTTTTTTCTAAATTTACTTTAATTGATGTTTTATCTTTAGAATACTTAATAGCATTATCTAAGAATATCTTAAATATCTGTTTTAGTCTATAAGCATCACTTTTTACAACAATATCTTTTTGAATATTTCTCTTAATAACAAGGTTATTTTCGTATGCAACAGCATCTAAAGAAATAATAGTATTCTCAAGAAGTTCACTTAAATTAACTTCTGATATATTTAGATTTATTTCTTCACTTTTTGCAAGCATTAGTAAATCTGCTACAAGTTTATTCATACTTTTAGTTTCTTCTTTAATATATTTAATCCATTTATCACGTTCTTTTTTAGAATCATTTTCACTAATAAGAAGTGCATCTGCATTAGCGCTTATTATAGCTATAGGGGTTTTAAGTTCATGAGATGCATCAGCTATAAAGCGTTTTTGTTTATTATAGTTTTTTTCAATGGGTTCTATATATTTATTAGAAAAGTATAAAGATATATAGTAAACAATAAATACCATAATAAAGAATGTTATAATCAAAGCAATAAGTAGGTATTTTAAACTGTTCATTTCATCATCAACATTAACAAAAGATATTATAAGTTCTCCGCCATCTAGATTTTCAGGAAACTTATTAAAATTTGTAATTGAGTAAAACCAAGTAGAAGATTCAAATTTTACAAATTCTTTTTTTTTCTTATCAATATCAATGTTTTCTACTAAATTGTCATAAAACTCATCTTCATAATCAAAATAAGAAAAAATTTCTATAATATCACTGCTAGAGTTTAATATTATACTAAAAGATGATATATCTTGATTAGAATGAACGTTATTTATAGCAGGTCTATTATTACTTAAAATATTAAAATTAGGATTAATGTCTACCTTAGAATTAATTTCTCTATGTGTAGTTGCATAATTAATAATATATATAAAAGAAAAAGAAATTAATAATATAAAAGAAATAATAATCATATTAAGTATTACAAATTTTCTTTTTAAATCTTTGAACATCATTTGATAATCTCCATCTTATAACCCAAATTACGTATAGTAATTATTTTAACATTAGCATTAATATTAAGTAATTTTTTTCTTATAAAAGAAATATAAACTTCTACGTTATTATCATCAGCATCAGAGGTAAAACCCCATAATTTTTCAATAATACTAGATTTAGATGTAATGCGGTCTTTGTTAAATATAAGAAGTTCTACAAGCTGAGCTTCCTTTAAAGTAAGTGTTAAAGAGTGGCTACCATTACTTAAAACAAGATTATCTAAATCTAATTTTATACTATTTAGTTCAAGTGAATTTGAAATAATTTCTAAATCTTTTCTTCTAGTAATAGCTCTAAGTCTAGCAAGAAGTTCATTCATTTCAAAAGGTTTACCTAAATAATCATCAGCACCTAAATCAAGACCTTTTACAAGATCATCAGTTTCATTCATAGCAGTAAGCATCAAAACAGGTGTAGTAATGTTATTAACTCTGAGCTCCTTTAAAATATCGTAGCCATTAATACTAGGAAGCATAACATCTAAAATTATAGCATCGTATATACCGCTTAATGCGTTATCAAGTCCCTCAGCGCCATCTAAAGAAACATCAACAGTATATTTATGTTTCTTTAAAATATGAAGCAGTGCCTCAGCTAAATATTTCTCGTCTTCTACAATTAAAACTCTCATATAAGTCCTCCAATAACAATATTATAATACATAAAACTTAAAAAAATCTTAAAAAGTAATAGATATTCAATAATGTATATAGAAATATAAATGATAATAAAAGTAAAAAACTATTATAAATGATTTATAGCATAAAGTATAATAGCAATAACTATACCAATAGTACAAGTAATAGTTATTATCAATGTTGCACTTGTAAAACCAGCAATATTATTATATTCATCTTCGTTCAGTACTGAGTTATTACTTTTGTGAACTCTCACAAAAGATTTAGATTTATTAAATAATCCCTCGCAATATTTGCTTTCTAAAGTTCTAACATAAGTAGCAGCAGGTTTATTAAATAAAATTTTATTTGTTTCATCGTAAGAAGAAAAGACGGGTTCAGATAATTTATCTATTTCATCAGAAGCTCCTGCATATGAAAATTTAGAATCAAGTCTTTTTCTTGTATGTAAATCATCTAAATAAGAAGAAATAAAATTATAACACTCATTATTTAATGTATCTAATGATAATAGTGTATTAAGTTGTGAGATTTTTCTATCTAAATATAAAGGATCATTATTCATTAATGATATATAATACATAATTAAGAAAATATCACCCTCATCAAGTGTGTATAACGAATCATCTATGTACTGAAGATTTGTGTTTCCAAGATTACATTTCTTACCAGAAGTATGTGTAAAGATATTATCAACTATAGAAAAATTCTCTAAATTAGGATAAACAACCATGCCAGATATATTAAGTTCTTTTACGTTTTTAAAATACAATTCATTATTCATATTACAAACCTCTCTCTATTATTAAGTGTAACAAAAAAATATAAAAAAAACAAATTATATATATACATAGAACCAAATTTAAAAAAGTAAATAAAAAAGTATTATAAAAGTATACATATATATATAATTTTTAAAATAAATGTATATATATTATGCGAAAAATAATTTTTAGTACTTTGACACTTCTTTATCAAAATAGTAATTTAGTTTCTGAAAGGAGGAATATATATGAATAATGTTGTATTAGTTGGAAGACTAACAAAAAAACCAGAAATAACAAAAGTTGGAGAAAAAGGAAAAAGAACAACAGTAGTAGTAGCAGTGACAAGAAATTATAAAAATTCAAGTGGTGTATATGAAACTGATTTTATAAGATGTGTACTATGGAATACGATAGCTACAAATGCATGCGAATATTGTAGTAAAGGAGACGTAGTAGGGATTAAAGGTAGAATAGAAACAAGTAATTATGAAGATGAAAATAATGAAACAAAATATATGACTGAGATAGTAGTAGAAAAAATAACATTTTTATCTTCTGTAAAAGATAAAAAGGAGTAGTTTACATACGGTAAACTTTGAATAATTTACCTTTAATTATAGTTATACTAAAAAAAGAGGAAAATAACTATGATTAAAGGTGATAGGTTAAAAGCTAAAAGATTAGAACTTGGTTT
Source organism: bacterium (assembly GCA_044432745.1). Classification (GTDB taxonomy): domain Bacteria; phylum Bacillota_I; class Bacilli_A; order RF39; family UBA660; genus CAKOSP01. The sequence continues at coordinate 9,995 of JAWXUH010000007.1, read as the reverse complement.
AACTCAAGAGGAACTAGGATCATTAATTGGAGTAGGTAAGTCTATAATATGTTTATATGAAAAAGAGACTAGAAATCCATCAGTAGAAAATATAATAGAACTTGTTAATATTTTTGGAGTAAGTTCTGATTATTTATTAGGAACAGACAAAATATTAAAAACAGTTAGTGAAGATAAAATTAAATATAGAACTTTAACTGTAGAAGAAGAATTATTCTTAGATGAAATAAAAAAAGACAAAGTTTTATATAATATACTTCTTCAAGATCCTAAAAAAGGTTCAGAATTGATTAAAAAAAGAATTAAATAAAAAGAAAGAAAAAGAGATAATAACATATTCTTATAATATGGTGATGTAATTGAAAAATACATTTAAATATATAGGGATATCGGTACTATTTGCTTTTTCTTTTTTTTATATTAATAAAACAAACGAATTTTTAATTTATAATAGCAAATTACTAGAAATTATAAAAACTCAAGAGGAGAATTATAATAAAGTGCCAGTAGATGCATATGTATATGGAGAGTATATAGTTCCTGGTAAAAAAGGAAAAAAAGTAAATATATTAGAAAGTTATTATAACTTAAGACCTTACGATGTATTTAATAGTAATTTCTTAATATATGAAGATATAAAACCTAATATAAGTATAAAAGATAATAAAGAATATTATATAGAAAAGGGAATCGATAGTAATAGGGTAATAAGTCTTATTATAAAAGATAATAAAATAATAGAAGAATATATATTAAATAAAGAAATAGTTATAACAAAATTAATAGATATAACAAATAATATTACAAATGCAAATATACAATATATAAACAATGATTTTAATAACTTTGTAGATTTAAGTAAAAAATTAGATAATAAAATATGTGTAATAAATGCTAAAATAGAAAAAATATGTAGGGAAAATGATTATTATTTAGTAAAACCTAATACTTATATAAATAACTTTAATTTATTAGAAATAAAACAAAATATAAGTAGTGGTCAAATTATATATATAGAAGATGATTTGTCTATAGATAATTTTCTTATACTTTATAATGAAATATTATTCAAAGGATACAAATTAGTAAAATTAAGTGAAATGATATCTGAGTAATATGAATTAACAATTAACAGTGCAATGCAAAGTAGATTTATATTAAGGTCTCCAATTGACAAAGAAAAAGAGAGTAGATATATTTATGAACCGTAGTATTTAAGGTATCTAGATATAGAACTTTCAACTAAAATAAAAGATAATAATTTAATGTTAGAAAACTCTTTATTTACATAAAAATATATAGTTTATTTACACTTGGAGTGTTAAACTATAATTTGATTTTTAGATATTTCTTTGATATAATAGAAAAAAAACGGACAAAATTAAAAAAGAGGAGAAAAAAATGAGTAAAATTAAAATATTCGGCTTAGGCGGATTAGACGAAGAAGGGAAGAACGCTTACGTAGTTGAAGTAGACAATTCTATATTTGTTTTTGATTGCGGATTAAAATATGCAAGTGGAAATATGTTAGGTATAGATTATATTATTCCAGACTTTTCATATTTAGTAAAAAATAAGAAAAAAATAAAAGGATTATTTATAACACATGGACATAAAGAAAACATGGGAAGTGTAAAAGATTTAGTATCTGAAATACCAGAATTAAAAGTTTATGCTACTAAGTTTACAAAATATATGTTAATAGAATCAGGAGTAGAAGAATCTAAAATAGTAGAAATAAGTGCGCATAAAAAATTAAATTTTGGAATGCAATCAGTATTTCCTATTTCAGTATCGCACAGTATTCCAGATTCAGTAATGTATGTACTTAATACAAAAGATGGAGCAATTTGCTATACAGGAGATTTTATATTAGATCCAACTATGATTAATAGTTATGATATGGATTTAGGAAAAATAGCATATATAGGTAAATTAGGTGTACTGGCTTTATTATCGGAATCAACTTTTTCTGAAAAAAAAGGACACACATCACCAAAACATCATTTAGTAGATTTTTTCAAAGATGCAGTAAATCATAATACAGGAAGAATAGTTATTTCTGTGCATCCTGATCAATTGTATACAATTAATGAAATATTTGAAGCAGCAGAAAATAAACATAGAAAAATAGTTCTTATGGGTAAAAAATTACTAAATATAGTAAACTTTGCTAAAACAGAAGGATACATGACATTTCAAGATGATTTATTAGGAGATGTATCAAATATTAAGGATCAAAACAGTATTATAATTATAGCAAATGATAGAACAAATCCATTTGCACATTTAAATAAAATATTAAGTGGTTATGATAAATTTATTTCATTAACAGAAAATGATACTATAGTAATAGCTGAGAGAAGATATGATTCTACAGAAAAAACATTAGTTAAGTTAGAAAATGAATTAGCTAAAAAAGGTTGCAAAATTATAAATGTACCTAAAGATAAAGAAATATCTCATCATGCATCAACAGAGGATTTAATGTTTATGATTAAACTTATGAATCCTAAATATTTTATGCCAGTAAAAGGTGAGTATAGATATATGGTTAACCATGCGAATATTGCAAACGAAATGGGAATAAAACCTGAAAATATAATATTAAAACAAAATGGTGAATCTGTAACAATAGAAAATAAAGAATTATTAACAAAATTTGAAAAAATCAAAACTGGAGATATTCAAATAGATGGAAATACTAGTGATGATGTAGGTGAGTTAGTAATTAAAGATAGAGAAATGTTAAGTGAAAATGGAATAGTACTTATAAGTGCAACATTATCAAGAAAAGACAAAACTTTATTGGTAGGGCCCGAAATTACAACAAGAGGATTTGTATATATAAAAGATTCTCAAGATTTAATAGAAGTAATTAAAGAAAAAAGTGAAGAGATAATATTAAGAAATGTTACTCCTAAATACGTAGATTACAATAATATTAGATCTCAAGTAAGAGAAGAGTTAAGTAAATATTTATATAAAGAAACAGAATGTAAGCCAATGATTATTGCGGTAGTGCAAGAAGTATAATAAAAAATTATTATATACTAAAAAAGAAAAAATGATATTTAATACTTAAAGTTATAAATATAATTTTTCTTTTTTTTAAGAAATAAAAAGTGTGGGGTACTAAAGGAGTGTTGATAAAATGGAAAATAATAATAAAAAATCATTAAGAATAGCAGGTATTTTAGGAGTTTGTTTCGTAATTTTAGGAACGATATTAAATTTTACTACAGTAAGGATATTGTTTAATTATGCAACAAAGTTACCAACTAATTTGAGATTAATCAATCATGTCGAAGGATGGTTAATATTAATTATATCAGTGTTTCTTATGACATATTTCTGTAGAAATTGTTTTGACAAAGTAACGTTTATAAAAAAAATACATAACAACAAAACAATCAAAGATTTAATAGATGAAGAAAAACCAAAAACGCTATTAATGCCGGTATTTATAATGCTGGTTTTGATGTTATCATGTACTAATCGTATTAGTTTAGCAATGGGAATGAAAAGTCATGGAATGGGTTATTTATTTTTTTGGTCGGGTATATTTATTATAATAACTGATATATTAATATGGTCTACAAAAAAAGATTTACCATCAATGTTATTATTTGATATTAATATATTTACGGAACTAGATTTGAAATCAAATGATGTAAATGTACAAGAAAATAAGAATCCATCTGAGGTAGAAAATTTAGTAGTAAATAATGAAAGTATTTCTAATGAAAAGAAAGTTAAAAAAGTACTAGAAAGAATAATAAGAAGAATCCCGAATCAAGTTTTAATATTAATAGCTGTATTTAATTTTTTTCTATATACACCAATTTTATCTGATATATCTAGATATGGAATATATGGATATATTGATAGAGCGTTAGAATTTTTTAATACTTGTTGTCATTTTATACCATATTTCTTAATAGAACGTGGATTGATAACTTTACCAAGTGAAGAACTAGCAAATACTCTATATTGGACGCTACATGGAGTAGGGGCTATAGTATGCATTTTTAATGTTTTAGCAATTATAATTATGTACTTTGTAAATACGATTATAATGATAATATGTATAAGACAACTAATTCTTAATTTCAGATCAATTTTAATAAGTTTTAAACAATAACCGTAAAAAAGAGAACAATTTAATTTGTTCTTTTTTGTCTAATAAAAGAAAAATATAAAAATAAAATTGTTAATATTTAAAAATTATGTTATTATTTTAATATAGTGGAGAGTATAAAATATGAAGAGATTTAAAACTAAATATTTAGGTCATGCTAATATTATCTCGATAATAGTTATATGTTTAACAATAACTGTTATTGGAACGTCATACAGTGTTTTTTTTGATATAAATGCAAATGAAAATGAACAAGTTATTCAAACAGGAGATCTTATAGTTAAATTTGATAATACGTCATCAACATTAACAGATGCATATGTATATCCTATGAGTGATATAGATGGAATATCAAGTGGGGCACAAAGTATTTATTATATACAAAATAATGGAACAATAGATGCATCATTTTTATTTACATTAACAAAAAATGAATCGCATGTTTTATCAGAAAAATATATTAAAATAGCTATATTTGAATATGATGCAACTACGAGAAAATCATCGTTAATAAGTGATATAATACCCTTATCAGACGTTTTAGTAACAGAAGATGGAGATTATATATTATATAATTCTACAATAGGAGCTTCATCATCTGGTGAAAATGCAAAAACATTTAGTATTAAGATGTGGTTAGACGAAGATGTACCAGAAACAATAATTGGAGAAGACATTGATTTAACAATAAATGTTTTATCAGAGGTACAAGAAGCTGTAATGAATTATAATATTAATGGTTATTTGTTAGATAGTGATTCTGATTTTATTTCAAATGCTACAATAAGTTTAAATAACGGTAGTTATAAAACAACAACTAATGAAAGTGGATATTATGTATTATACGATGTAAGACCAGGTACATATCAATTAAAAATAGTAAATGGTAATACAATGTACTTAAAAACTTTAGTAGTTGAAGAGAGTGATAAAGTTACTATTGATTATAAAAATAATGAATACACATTAAAAGGATCATATGATAAAAATATAAATTTATTAAATATAAAGGTAAATAAAAATGAGATAACATCAATGGAGGTATACGGTAATGAATAAAGCAGCTAAACTAAGTGTACTAGTATTGATATTAATGATATTATTTACATCAGCAATGTCTTATGCATACTTTTCAACAATATATAACAAAAATGTATCTGAGAAACTTAATGTAGAAAGTGCAACATACCCAACAGTTATAATAGAAAATGGTGGAGAATTTGCATTAAGTATAAGACCAGAAGATATGCTTGAAGCACATTCAAGTAGTACAACTCCTTCTGTTTTAGCAACAAATAATTATCCAGTTAGTGTGGGATTTGTATTATCTAATAGTGGAGGAACTGCAGAATTAAATTATAATATATATTATGAACCTACAGTACCTTATTATAAGAGTATGGATAACATTAACAACGAGAAAGAATATGTGATATCAATTGAATCAGATATTCATGGTTTAATAGTGGATGAATATAATTTAAATAATATGGAAGAAAGTGTACTTCTAAGTACAGGAAATATATCTGGTAGTGGTGCAAATGAATTAATAAAAGAAAATTTCATTGTAACAGTAGCATATTATAATTTGCCATATAATCAAAATGATAATGCTGAAAAAACATTCAGTGGAGAGTTATCGATTATAGCAGAAGATATAATTTATACTCCATAAAAAAGTTAAGAATTATTAATTCTTAACTTTTTCTTTTCTTAGTTTTTGATTTACCTTTAACTTTTTTAGTAGTACGAGATTTATTTTTAGAAAGTTTAATCTCTACGATACGAAGTTGTTGAGGAGTAATAGTTTGTGTTTCCAAAATAATACGTTCTTGTTTAGGTCTAACGCTTTTAACTTTAGAAGGTTCAAAATCTTCAACAGTATATTCTTCTTCGAAAGCAATACCTTTTTTAGCAAGTCTTCTTTGTTTAGATTTTTTTGCTTTAAGTTCATATTTAACATCTCTAATAAATGCTACTCTTTCTCTTTTTCTTCTACCACCTTTAAAAAATAATGCTATCAATAAAAGTGTTAATAAAAAAAGATAAGTACATATTAAATAAATAAATATAAAATCAATTTGATCGTAATTTTTTAATTCCATTGCTTTTCACCTAAAAAATATTATAGTATAAAAGTGTAAAAAAGACTATAATTTCTTTAAAATATCTTAAAAAATATGTCAATTAATGATATAATATATGTAATATTGAGAATAAAAGGGAGAATAAATGAAAAAAATAGTATATATTTTTGCTGTATTGATAATATTATTAATGCCGTCAATTGTTAATGCTGCAGAAGATTATTACGTAAAAATATCATATTATAATGGAGATATAAATATTAGAAAATCAGCTTCTTCTTCATCTACTAAATTAGCAGTAGCAGAGCAAGGAACAATAGCTACACTACTAAGTACAAATATAAGCTCTGGTTATTATTATATACAGTTAGAAGATGGTACAAAAGGTTATGTAACAGCAAGTTTAACAATGCCTTTCATTGATTTAACAAGTGATATTTCAACAACAACAAAAACTTGCATGACTAATCTAAGTAAAGAAGGATTTCCTGATTCTTATTTACCATATTTATGTTTTTTACAATCTAAATATCCAGATTGGGTATTTAACGCAGTACAAACTGGTTTAGATTGGACAACTGCAGTAAGCAAAGAAAGTTCATGTGGTAAAAGTTGTATTAGTACAAATAATTCTACTTACGTAGATAAATCATGTACTAATGTATGTGATAGTGGAACTAGTGCAGCAAGTAATACAGCAGTAGCATACTTTCTAGATCCAAGAAATTTTTTATCAGAAAATTTAATATTTATGTTTGAAAATTTACTATATGATTCATCATTAAAAAATCAATATGAATCTTTAGTTGATAACATAATAGAAGATGCTGCTTTTTATAAGTATCATAAAAATATAGGAAATAATTTAAGTGCTATCATAAACGATGCGGGTTATTCAAAAAATGTTAATCCAACGTTTTTAGCATCAAGAATATATCAAGAATTAGGATCAACAACTACAAGATATGGTTTGTATAGTGGAGTAACTACAAATTTTGTAGGTTATTATAACTTCGTTAACTGGGGAGTATCAGATTCTTGTGCTACTGCAAATGGAGCAGATTACTGTGGGCTTACATCGGCTAAGTCTTATAACTGGTATGGTCTGCAACCTTCGATTGAAGGAGCAGCTCACGTAATAAGTGAAAATTATATATCAGTAGGTCAGTATACAACATATTTACAAAAATTTAACGTTGTACCAACAGATCCATCTAAATTATATATACATCAGTATATGACAAACGTTGGAGCACCATATAGTGAATCTAAAACAACATATAATTCATACGAAACTGCAGGAAGTTTAAAACAAAGTTTTTCGTTCATGATACCAATATATAAAGATATGGATGAATTAATAGAAAATGAATTTAGTGGTGCATCTGGTGAATTAGGAAATAGTGATACATCGGATTTATCGATAAGTACAATAGTAACAAGTAGTGGATACTCATATACTAGTAAATATATAAGTGGATTTAAAGAAGGTTTATTAGTAACAAAAGCATTATCACAAATAACAGCTATAGCTGGTGAAGGTAATGTGGTAATAATGGATAGTGATTCTAAAGTTGTAACAACTGGAGTAATGAAAACAGGATATCAAGTTAAAATAACAAATTCAACTGATAGTAAAACATTAAGTGTAATAATTTATGGTGACACTTCAGGAGATGGAGTAGTAAATGCACTTGACTTACTACAAGTACAAAAAAATATTTTAGGAACATATACTTTAAGTGGTGTTTATAAAGAAGCTGGAGACACATCAAAAGATGGCGAAATTAATGCTTTAGATTTATTACAAATACAAAAAGACATACTTGAGTTATATACAATAGAGCAAAAATAAAGGAGAAGATATGGGGAATATAAAAAATTTAATTATAACATTAGTATTATCAATATTAATGATGTTACCAACTACAATAAGCGCAGCAACAGGAACTGTTGCTGTTACATCAGCATCAACAGTTACAGTAGGTAATTCTGTAACGTATACAGTAACACTTACTGGTAGTGAAGGTTTAGGTTCATGGCAAATGGAACTTGACTATGATAAGTCATATTTATCACTTCAATCAACAACATCAGATGGTGGCGGGACATTGATGTCTGCAAGTTATACATCTAGTGGTATAAAGACTAAAACATATACATATACGTTTAAAACATTGAAAAGTGGTTCAACAACAGTTAAGGTAAGTAGTTATCTAGCTTACGCATTTAGTGATATGTCTGAAATGAATTTATCGTCAACTGGAAAAACAGTAACGATAAAAACTCAAGCTGAAATTGAGGCTTCTTATTCAAAAGATAATACTTTAAAATCTCTTACAATAAGTGATTATAGTTTTGAAGAAGATTTTTCAAGTTCTGTATATACATATAATGTTATAGTTCCAGAAGGAACAGAGAAGATAAAATTAACAGCAACAAAAAATGATGCAAACGCAAGTGTTACAGGAGATGGAGAAAAAGAAGTTTCATCAGGAATGAACACATTTGAAATAACTGTTAGAGCTCAAAATGGATCAGAGCAAGTATATAAAGTAAACGTAGAGGTTATTGATCAAAATCCTATTATAGTAGATATAAATGGAGAAGAAATGTATGTTGTTAAATTAGTAGAAAATTTAACATCACCAAGTGCATTTGATTCAACAACTATAATAATAGACGAAATTGAAATTCCTGCATTTATAAATGAAAATTTAGGATTTACATTAGTAGGGTTAAAAGATGTAGAAGGAAATGTAAAGTTATACATATATGAAGAAGAAAATGATTTATATTTGTTGTATAACGAAAAAACATTTACTCAAATATTATTTTATCAATTAGATTTTCCTTTAGATATTGATATACCAGTTGGTTATTCTCTTTATACAATTACAGTAGGAGAAGAAGAAGTTCAAGCATATAAATTAACAGAAGATTCAAATTATAGTTTAATTTATGGTGTTAATATTGAAACTGGTAATAAAAATTTATATATGCATGATTCAGTAGAAGGAACTATTCAGATATATAATCAAGAAGAAGTAGAAATATATGTAGATAATAATGATGTATATAAATTATGTTCATTAATATTTGCAGGTTTAAGTGGTCTACTTATTATAATTCTAATGATCGTGCTTACAAAAAAGAAAAAAATAAAAAATAAAAAAATAAATAAAAAAGAATATGAAACTTTGGATAAAAAAACGCCAAAAAAGAAAGTAAAAAAACAACAAAAAAATAAGAATAAAAAAGAAATAGAATCGGAAGAAGATTTTTAAAAAAATTAAAAAGTGTAAATAAAAAGTATAAAAAAAATAATAAATGTATATTAGTTGACTAAACATAAAAAGTATTATACAATTGTTATAAAGAAGGAGAGATAAGTATGAATTATTTTTGTTCTGATACAATTGATATCTGGAAATTAGTAGGTAGTATAGTAACTATGTTAAAAATTATTATTCCTGCAGTTATAGTTGTATTAGCAATTGTTGATTTAGGTAAAGCAGCAGTTTCTAGTAAAGAAGACGAAATGAAAAAAGCATTTTCAACTTTAATTAGAAGATTAATAGCTGGTGCAGTAATATTCTTTATTCCAACAATAGTTAATTTAGCATTTGGTCTAATTGAATCATTTAACAGTGATATAGATACAGGTACAGACTATTCAGTATGTACAGCATGTATTGCTGGTGACTCAGCTGGATGTGTTAAGAAAAACTATGAAACTTAAAAAAAACAACATTATTGTTGTTTTT
>JAWXUH010000006.1:0-79100 GCA_044432745.1 bacterium | reverse complement strand
GTATTGGTATTAAATTATAGAATTGATAAATAAGTCCTACTTGTCTTCTTCTAAATATTGCTAAACTATCTCTATTTAATGAATAGATGTCTGTACCTCCAATATATACTTTCCCACTTGTTGGTTTATCAACTCCCCCAAGCAAATGAAGAAGTGTCGACTTACCTGAACCACTTGCTCCCACTATTGCAACAAATTCCCCTTTATCAACACTAAAGCTAGTATTATTTACTGCTTTTATTTCATTTTCTCCACAATTATAAGTTTTTACTAAATTTTCTACTTTTAAAATTTCCATCTTTCTTCCTCCTTTTTTTTAAGTATAACACTTCAATCTTACATTTAAGTGACATTTATTATAAAAATTCTAATCAAGAAATTAGTCATAAAATGTTCAACATATAATTTAATTTTTTTCACTTACTCATAACTAAATAATTATTAAAAAAACATATTATCTTATTATCTTATTGCACAAGAAAACAATAGTTTACACCATTGTTAATTTTTACATCTCTTGTAAAATGAATACTACAATATCTATGTTTATAGATATTGTGATTATATAAATAATTTTTATATGTAAATATTAAATTACTTTATTTTATTTTGATTTATTCCAACCAATTGTCCGAGTATTTTATATGTTTTTAACAATATCAATTTCATATATATTTAAACCATTAGGAATAGAATTTATTGAAAATTTATTATATGCAATAGAATCTCCATGTTTTATAATTAAATTTTTATCTTTTAGATTATAAAAAATAGTATATTGAGTAAAATTATCTCCAGTTCCATATATTTTATCATCTTCAATACGTGAATAATAGTAGTATCCCTTTGTTCTTGGTACAACTACTGTATTAATAATTTTACTTCCTTCCATAAACATATCTTCATCTGATATATCGTTTCCTGAATTATTTAAAAATTTAAGAATTGCTAACTTTATAAATCTATCTTTAGAAACATATGACCCTGGTAAACATGATGAATCTAAATTATGTTGTTCTTCAGATCCTTCTACAGTTATTCCATCTATTATAATTGAATCATATTTTTTAGATATAGAATTATCGTGAATATTAATAATACCTGTGTTTAATTCTTTAGAATTTTTTATAAACCATGATAAATTTTTCATATGATTACTATAAACTGGAGAGTTAGTCATAACTCCTATTGTATTATCGTATATAGTAAATATTCCATCCGTTGTAGCTTCTAATACTATACTTTTAAGATTATCTGAAAATGTAAAATGCATTGTTGCAGGTACTTCGATATTACTATGAATAACATTAGTTAATTGTATTTCTTTTGATAGATTAATAACTTCATCACATGATGAACATGATGCTAAAGCATATGTTAAAAATTCAATACCTTCAATATTTTTTTCTTTTGTTACTTTAGTAATATTTACTGAACTACCCTCGCCAAGTGCAAGTAGACCACCTACTAAACCTAATGAATTTATTCCATCTAACATTCTTGTATATATTGAACCATATGAAACTCCAATAATATCAAATTTACTTTTTAAAATTAGATCGTTAGAAAAATGTATTTCTGTATTTTCCTTATAAGAAATAACTTTCGAACCAGCTTTCCATACATCATTAAGATCATTCATATCACATGTACGAAACCAATAATTATTACCTTCCTTAGATTTTAATTTTAAACATGAGCAACCAACTTCAAACATAATATTCTCCTTATAGTGATTTTACCATATATTTATTATTATTAACAATAATTTTCTATTTTATTTTTTTTACTTAAACTATTATTTATAGTAAATACCAATCAATAAAAAAATATTAACAAAATTATTTTGTTAATATTTTCTACTTAATTTTTCTTCATTTTCTAACAATTTATATGTGTCATTAAAATCTCTTTCTGATATCCCATACACATCATTTAAATCTGTTATATTTATATAACCGCCTTCTGATATTGACATTTCAGATCCCCATTGTTCTAAATTAATTCCTTCATATATTTGTACAAATGTTTGAATTCCACCTTTTGGTTTATACATAGATAAATTATTATTATCAAGTTCATATTTTTTCATAAATGTTTCATCATCTATTATCCAAATATTTTCTTTTCCATTTTTATCAACTAATACATTACCTTCTTCATCAGTCTTTTTTACAATCCAGTCTCTTTGTTTAGTCTTAAGATTCATTTGAACACTTGCTTCTTTTTCTATTATAGCATTACCACTTTGATCAGCGCTCCAAGTAATTACTTTCTCTCCTAAAATACCTCTTCTAGCTTTAATTCTTGCATACTTTGTTGCTTGAACAGGCATTAGTTCTTCTTTCTCTAATCCTTCTTTTACGTACTCTAATACATTTACTTTTTTATAATCCATATTTTTCTCCTTAATTTTGTTCAGTATTATATCATAAAATATATTAAAAAATAACAATTATTATTTAATATATTTTAAATTAATACATTTTTATAAGAAAAATATTAAATTGTTTTTTTAGGATTTAAGTTTTCTTCTATATTAATATTGTTGTTTTTTTCATGTAAAAGTGATACTTTTTTTGCAACTAACACAACATATTCAATATCAACATTCATTAGTTTTGATATTTCTTCTAAGGAGTAATTATTAGATACATTATACAATAAACTTATTATTTCTTTTTCTTTATCACTAAAATTATCTAAAAAATTATTATTAAAGTCTATACTTTCATCTACTTTAAAAGAAACTACATGTTTACTACTATATTCAAGTAATAATTGATCAAGTAATACTTTTAATTCATCTGCGTTTTTCTTATATTCTAAAAATAATTTATTATCAACTTCAAATAAAACAGAATAATCAGCTCCATATCTTTTTAATAGCTTATCTTTTAATTCATTATCTACTTCTTCTAAAAAAGAATCTATTATATTCTTAGAATACTGTTTGTAATCATCATAAATAAGAGTTTTATATTCTTTTTTTATTTCCTTAAATTTTGATAATGTAAAGAATTTATCATTTTTATATTTATATTTAGTTAATAATGTTTTTAACATTCTTATAACTATAGTAGCATTATCTTTATACTCTCTAGTAGCTTCTTGATTATTAACCACATCATAATTAGATCCAAACCTCATATATAATTCATTTTTATATTTTTTTTCTGCTACTAACAAACAAAAATCAATTGCTTCTTTATCAAAATCAGAAAATTCTTCATATACAGTTCTATTTGCTTTATTACCTATTATTACTCCCGTTTTAGAAAGTACATCTTTTGTATATTTTTTCATTTTCCTTCTAAAGAAAGCATTGTTCGTATATATTTTTTCCTTATCTAAATCCTCACTACAATCATATCTAACGTTAAAATCAACACCAAATCTAGCAGTCATTTGTTCATATTCATTATTATTTAATGAAGATAAAACAGAATCTATTTGTTCCTTAGTAAATTCATTAAATATTTCATATATAGTAGCATTCATTACATTATTTTTTCTTACTTTATTTTCAGGTATTTCTAAAATCAAATCAGTATCTGGTTTATCTAAGTATGTTTTAAAATTGTGGATATTAGTATATGTTCTAAGTTCATACATTGAGGAATTTATTGTTTTTACCACGACAGAACGTGTCGTATTAAATATGTCTGCTATTTGCTGATAAGAATATGTTTTATTATCGTAAAAACCATAGTAATGTTTAAGCATTTCTCTATCTTCTTCTTTTTCAATTGCATCATCAATTAAGAACATTATATTGTTTTCAAATTCACTTTTTAGAAGTGTATCCTCAACTAACATATCTGTAGATGCTATTTGTTCGTGAAATTCCGTAGAACCTACCTTTTCTGAACCAGAACCCAAATTAATTACTTTTCCAAATGTAGATACTATTTCATTATTTAATACTTTTTCTATAGCTTCAGAACTTTCATCAATAATACTTGATAACTCATCTATTGTTGGTTCAACAGCATACATTAACTTATAATGTTGACGTGCAGAGTTTATTTTCTTTTGAAGGTAAATTATGTTTGATGGAATATGTATACCATTACCATATTTTATTATAAAGTTAGCTATTTTATTTTTAATACATATGATTGCATATGTTGTAAACTTAACATCATGTTCAAATTCAAATGTTTCTACTGCTCCAATTAAACCAAACATACCTTCTTGAACTAAATCTAAGTAATCTACATTACGTACACTTTTATGTATTTTATTAACATAAAAGACAATTAAACGTATATGATGTTCCATTATTATGTTTTTGTATTTAGATTTTAATGGTTCCTCAGAATCCATATATTTTTCTAATAACTCATCTACTTCTTCTTTTGTTAATACTCTTTTTGACTGAACGTCTTCTATAAATTGTTTTTTAGAATTAAGAATATCTTTATCTTTTTTTTCTTTCCATTCTTGACCTTCTAAATATTCTTCATTTTCATCAATATATTCACTATTATCTATCATAACTTTCCCCTTTTTATTTAATTTCTTATAATAATTAATCTTTATAAGAAAATATAATGATGTATTATAACACAACTTAGTAACTTTTTCATCACTTTTAGATTATTTTCATTAAAAAAAACGTTTATACTAAAAACGTTTTTATAATATTAATAAATTATGAATATTATTATTTAATTTCATGACTTGCAATCATTTTTTCTAAAGTTCTATACGGAAGTGTTGCACATTTAATTCTTGCAGGCATTTTAGAAATATTTTCAAAAGCTATTGCTTCTTCTAATTCCTCTAACAGTGCATCATCACTCTTATTATCAATCATTAAATCAAATTTTCTTATAACTTCTTTTGCTTCTTCTAATGTTTTACCTTTTATTAAATCAATCATTATTGAAGTAGAACTTATAGATATTGCACAACCTTTTCCAGAAAATGCAGCATCTACTATTATATTTTCTTCAATTTTTAATTTTAAAGTTATTTCATCACCACAACTTGGATTGACACCACAAGAAGAATCTGTTGAGTCATTTAATTCTTTTTTATTAACTGACATCACAGAGTGATCCATAATAATATCATTATATAAAATTTCTATTTCGTTCATTTAAATTTCCTCTATATTTCTTTTAAAAATTTTCTCAACACATTTTAATGCATCAATTAATTTATCAACATCTTCTTTTGTATTATAAATATAAAAACTAACTCTACAAGTAGCATTTATATCTAAAGATCTAAGTAACGGCTGCGCGCAGTGATTACCTACTCTAATACAAATACCCTTAGCATCTAAAATACTTGATACATCGTGAGAATGTACATTTTTAACATTAAATGAAATTATTGAAGAATAATTATTGCTAGGTAAATATACATCTATAAAAGAAAGTTTTTCAAGTTCAGATAAAGCATAATTCATTAATAAAGTTTCGTTTTCATGTATAAAATCAAAACCAATTTCATTTATATAATCTATAGCTTTACCAAGACCATAAATACCCTCTACATTTTGAGTTCCTGCTTCAAATTTATTTGGTAAATTTTTAAATGTTGAATAATCTTCATAAACATATTCAATCATATCACCACCCATTATAAATGGTGGCATTTTATTTAGTAATTCTTCTTTACCATATAATACACCTATTCCAAGTGGAGCTAACATTTTATGACCTGAAAAGAATAAAAAATCTGCATCAAGTTTAGTTACATCTATTTTTTTATGAGCAATACTCTGTGATGCATCTACTATAACAATAGCACCATTATCGTGAGCAGTTTTTATTATAAATTCGATGTCATTAACAACTCCTAAAGCATTAGAAATATGAGTAATACATACAACTTTTGTATTATCAGTTATTTTACGAAGTATCTCTTCTTTACTTATTTGATAGTCATTTAAATACATATAACTAATTTTACTATTTCTCATTTTAGTTACAAATTGCCAAGGAACTATATTAGCATGATGTTCCATTATAGATAAAACCACACCATCATTATCTGATAAATTATTAAGTCCATAAGAATATGCAAGTAAATTAGAAGCTTCAGTTGCATTTTTAGTAAAGATAATTTCATTTTCACTTTTAGCATTAATAAAATTCGCAACTTTTTTCCTAGTATCTGAAACAATTTTAGTTGTCTCAAGAGCTAACTTGTATGAACCTCTATTTGTATTAACGTTTAATTTATTATAAAAATCATTAACTGCATCTATTACAATATGTGGTTTTTGAGTTGTTGCAGCACTATCTAAATATATAATATCACTGCTTAATAATGGAAAATCTTCTTTTTTCATTATAATCTCCTATCTATTTCTTCATTTATTTTATTTTTTAAATCTTCCGATTCTTCTATTCTATCTAATATTTTAGAAAAATTACTTTTAAGCACTAATTTAGTAGCTGTCATTTTATCTATTCCTCTAGTTTGTAAATAATATATTTTTTCCTCATCGATGCTACCTGAAGAACTACTATGAGCACCACTTACATCTTCTTCACTACAAAGTAATATAGGTAATGATTTAGATATTACATTTGGTGATAACAGAATACAATTTTCAGACTCTTCTCCACTAGATTTAAAACATCCATTTTTAAAATCAATTGTTCCTTTAAAACTTTTAGAAGCAGTATCATTTAGTGATCCTTCTATCTTCATATCTACAATACTTTTTTCACCACATAAATGTGATATATAATTTAAATCTTTTATTTCATTATTATTTGCCATATAAAGACTATTAAGATTTATTTTAGAATTTGTACCTTTTGTTTTTAAATAAATATTTTGAATACTATTTAAACTTCCTAAATCAATAACATTTAAATTAATACTTGAATTATCATTACATATAACTTCAATACTAAAAAGAGAATTAGACTCTTTATTCAAAAAGTTAACTATATTTAAATTTACATTAGCACCATCTTGAACTGTTATTTTAGTAATATTATTTAGCATGTTGTAACTATCAGTTAAAGATTCAAAAACTAAATTCATATTTAAATCATGCTTGCACACAATTTCATTACTAGAACACAAATTAGTATTATTATCATCAAAATTATAATTAATATTAAGATCTGCTTTATCAACTGTTGTAAAAAACAAATTACTATTATTGTATTCTTCGTTATTTTTTATAACATTATTTCCTAAACCATATTCTAAAGAACTAATATTTTTATTAGTAATATCCTCTAAAAAATTTGAAGAAATAGAAATATTGTTAAATTCTTTCTTTTCATTTATTAAATCAAAATTTAATTTGATATCATTTATTTTATAACCTTCATTAGTCATAATTGGAGTTTTATTTATCATATTATCCTATTGCTCCTTCCAACTCTAAGTTTATTAAATTATTCATTTCTACTGCATATTCTATTGGAAAGTTATTAGCAATTGGTGAAGCAAATCCTCTAACAATCATAGCCTTAGCTTCTTCTTCGCTTAAACCTCTGCACATTAAATAAAATATTTCTTTTTCACTTATTTTACCAATAGATGCTTCATGTGACATTTGAGCATCACTAGCTCTAACATCTGAAAATGGAATTGTATCTGATTTAGAAATATTATCTAACATTAGAGATTCACAAGATACAGAACATTTTGAATTTGTAGCTTTTTTATCAATATATACTAAAGATCTATAAGTACAGTGTCCTCCACTTTTTGATATTGATCTTGAATTTACAACAGATGATGTATTTGATGCATTATGTACAACTTTAAATCCAGTATCTAGAGTTTGTCCAGCACCTGCGAAAGTAATACCTGTATATTCAGTTTTAGCTCCATCACCATTTAATAAACTAAGTGGGTATAACATAGATATTTTAGAACCAAATGATCCTGTTACCCAGTCCATTTTAGCATTGCTTCCTATTATAGCTTTTTTAGTATTTAAATTCATCATATTTTTAGACCAATTTTCAATAGTTGAATATTTCAAGTAAGCTCTGTCTTTAACAAATAACTCAACACAACCTGCATGTAAATTAACTTTGTTATAAGAAGGAGCTGAGCATCCTTCAATAAAATGAAGAGAAGCATCTTCCTCTACTATAATTAATGTATGTTCAAATTGACCTGACTCAGGTGAATTTAGTCTAAAATATGACTGAAGTGGCATATCTAATTTAACACCTTTAGGTATATAAACAAATGAACCACCTGACCATAAAGCAGCATGAAGTGCTATAAATTTATGATAATCTACATCAACACACTTCATAAAATATTTTTTAACAAGTTCTGGATAATCTTTAACAGCTGTATCCATATCTGTATATATTACACCTTGTTTTTCTAAATCTTTTGATAAGTTATGATATATAACTTCTGAATCATACTGTGCACCTACACCAGCTAAAGAAGTCTTTTCTGCTTCTTTTATACCAAGTCTATCAAATGTATCGTGTATATCACTTTCTACATCATCCCAATTTTCTGTTAAACCACCTTTTGGTTTTACATATGTAGAGATTTCATCTAAATTAAGTTCTTCTAAAGAAGGACCCCAAGAAGGAAGTTCTAGCTCTTCATATACTTTTAATGCATTTATTCTTAACTCAAGCATCCACTGTGGTTCATTTTTTATTGACGAAATTTTTCTAACTATTTTCTCATTAATACCTTTTTCAAGTTTTACTTCATAAGTATCATCAGATGAGATATCATAAACAGTTCTATTAACTTCACCTATTTTAGTCTTACTCACCTTTAATCTCCTTATTAGTAACATACTTACTATAACCATTTTCTTCTATATAAGATATAAGTGATGCATCTGATGTTTCTACTATTTGACCATCTACTAAAATATGTACATAATCTATATTTAAATCTTTAAAAATATTTACGTTATGAGAAATTATTACTAAAGAATTATTATCATTTTTAAACATTTTTATAGCTTTAGAAACAACTTTCAATGAATCGATATCTAAACCTGAATCAGTTTCATCTAGTATAGCTAACTTAGGATTTATTTTAAGTAATTGTAGCATTTCATTTTTCTTTTTTTCACCACCAGAAAAACCAACATTTAAATTTCTATTTAATAATTCTTTTTTCATAGATAATTCTTCTACTATCGAATTTACCTTTTTATTTAAAGCAATTCTATTTTCATTTGTTTCATTAATTTTACCATCTATATATTTTAAAAAATTTATAGTTGTAATACCTGGTATTTCTATAGGTGTTTGAAAAGACATAAAAACACCTTTTTTTGCTATTTTATCAGTATCAAGATTAGTAATATCTGTATCATCAAATGTTATTTTACCACTAGTTTTAGTATACATAACGTTATTTAAAATAACATTTGCAAGTGTTGACTTACCTGCTCCATTAGGTCCCATAATAATATGAACTTCACCTTCATTTATTTTTAAATTTAACCCTTTTAAAATTTCTTTTTCTTCGACTTTAACTTTTAAGTCATTTATATCAAGTAATGTTTTCATCATTTTTCTCCTTTTATTTTAAATAATATCTTCTAGTGATACACTCTCTAAGTAATTTTCAACAACTTCATCTAATTTTTTATAAAAAGTATTCTTTTTACATCTCTCTTTATTTTTACAAACACTAGGATTTTCTACACATTCAACTGATTCCATACTTTTTTCAGTTAACTTTAAAATCTCTGCAATATTATAATTAGATGGATCTTTAAGAAGTCTATATCCACCTTGTTTACCTCTAAGTACTTCTAATAAATTATTTTTAACTAACATATTAGCTATTTTTTCTAAATATTTATAAGAAATATCTAATCTTTCTGAAACAACTTTTAATGATGTATATTTGCCTTTCTCCTCTTTAGATAAATCTACTAACAAGGATAAAGCATATCTTCCTTTTGTTGAAATTCTCATTTATATCACCGCCAAAAACATTATACCACCAATTTGGTAGGAAATAAAGAATTAAAGATAATATATTTTAAATTAATATTCTATTAACGTTATTTTTCTTCCATCTGTTTTAACAAATCCCTCATCTCTAAGATGACCAATTTCTCTTGATAAAGCAGCCCTATCTACTGATAAGTAATTTGCAAGTTCTGTATATGAAAATGGTAAATATATTATTTTAGATTTACTTTTATTTGCAGTAATTTTAAAATATTCAAGAAGTTTATCTCTTATAGATTTATTTGATAATATATCTATTCTTTCATTTTTTTCTTTAATTATTTCATTTGTCACTACGAATAAATTTTTTATAAACTGATTATAACATTTATACATTGTATTATCTTCATTTATTATATTATTATGATCTATATAAATAATTGAACATTCAGTCTTTGTAAATATTTTATATTCATCAGAGTATGTTGTAGAAGTTAGATTTCCTATTATTTTATCTTCTGTAAGTTCTTCAATTATTATTCTATTTCCATTGTAATCTTCTTTAGTTATTTCAATTTCTCCACTAATAACAAGCCCCATTATATCATCACTTACAAGTGACGGTATTTGGTAGTTTTTTTCATACAAAACCACGTTAGTACGCAGTATTTTCAGGAGTTTTTTTTGTTCTGATACACTTATATCACAAAAGAATTTTGACATATATACACCTCTTTTTCCAATTTTAACAAATTTTCTTATTTGTTGCAAATGCAACATATATTTTTTTTATTATTGTGATATAGTTAGAAAGTAGAAAGAAGGATTAAACGATTATGAAAATAATAAAAAGAGACGGACATATGGTTGATTATTGTCCAGAAAAAATATATGAAGCTATTAATAAAGCTAATTTAGAAGTAGCTGAAGAAAACAGAGTAAACGATATACAAATTAAAAATATTGTTAAGTATATTGAAAACTTAAAGAAAAAAAGAATGTTAGTAGAAGACATTCAAGATACTATTGAAATTAGACTAATGCATATTGAAAAATTTGAATTAGCTAAAACTTATATAACTTATAGATATAATAGAGAATTAATCAGAAGAAGTAATACTACTGATAAATCTATCAAAGAATTAATTGATGGAGAAAATGAATACTGGAATACTGAAAATTCCAATAAAAAAGCTGGAGTTGTAACAACTCAAAGAGATTATTTAGCAGGTATTACTTCAACAGATATCGCTAGACGTTTTTTATTAACTGAAGATATAGTTCAAGCTCATGATGATGGTATAATACATTTCCATGATATGGATTATTTTGCACAAAACGCTCTACATAATTGCGATTTAATTAACTTAGAAGACATGCTTCAAAATGGTACTAACTTAAATGATGTAATGATAGAAAAACCACATAAATTTTTAACAGCTATCACTATAGCAACTCAACTTATAACTGCGGTATCATCAAGTCAATTTGGTGGTTGTACTATAACAATGACACATTTAGCGCCATTTGTTAGAGATAGTTATGAATATTATTTAAAGAAATATAAAAAGAGAAAATTAACAGCTGCACAATGTGAAAAATTTGCAAAAGAAGACTTAAGAAAAGAAGTTATTGACGGAGTACAAACTTTTCAATATCAAATTAATTCTATGACAACAACTAATGGTCAAGCTCCATTCTTAAGTGTATGTTTATATCTAGGTGAAACTGATGAATATAAAGAAGAACTTGCAATGATCGTTGAAGAAGTATTAAAACAAAGAATATTAGGTATGAAAAATGATAAAGGTGTATATGTTACTCCTGCATTCCCTAAACTTCTATATATATTAGAAGAAGACAATATTCATAAAAATAGTAAATATTATTACTTAACTAAACTTGCTGCTGAATGTAGTGCAAAAAGATTAGTTCCTGATTTCATCTCTGAGAAAGTTATGAAAGAAAACAAAATTGATAAAGATGGTAATGGACAATGTTTCCCATGTATGGGTTGTAGATCATTTTTAACACCTTATATTGATGAAAATGGTAAACCTAAATATTACGGTAGATTTAACATTGGTGTTGTTACACTAAACTTAGTAGATTTAGCACTTACTGCAGATAAAGATATGGATTTATTTTGGAAAGTATTTGAAGATAGATTAGAACTTTGTCACAGAGCTCTACAAATGAGATATAAAAGATTATCAAGTGCTACAAGTGATCGTGCTCCTATTTTATGGCAACATGGTGCTTTAGCTAGACTTGAAAAAGGTGAAAGTATTAAAAAATTATTACATAATGGTTATGCTACTTTATCACTTGGATATGCTGGTTTATATGAATGTGTTAAATACATGACTGGTAAGAGTCATACTGATAATGAAATTGGTACAGAATTTGGTATACAAGTTATGCAAAAACTTAATGATGCTTGTAACGAATGGAAATCTATTGAAAACATTGATTACAGTGTTTACGGTACACCTATTGAATCAACTACATTTAAATTTGCAAAAAGTTTAAGAGATAGATTTGGTAAAATCAAAGGTATAACAGATAGAGATTATATTACTAATTCGTATCACGTTCCTGTATTTGAAGAAATTGATGCATTTACTAAATTATCACTTGAAAGTATATTTCAAAAATTATCACCTGGTGGAGCTATAAGCTACGTTGAAACTCCTAACCTAACTGGTAATCTTGATGCTGTTATGGAAATAATACAATTTATATATGATAATATTATTTATGCAGAACTTAACACTAAGAGTGATTATTGCCAAGAATGTGGTTATGATAAAGAAATATTACTTGATAAAGATTTAGAATGGTATTGCCCTAATTGTGGAAACAAAGATCATGATAAATTAAATGTCGCAAGAAGAACTTGTGGTTATATTGGTACTAACTTTTGGAATAAAGGTAGAACTCAAGAAATAAAAGAAAGGGTAATACACGTAGATAACAAAAACGCGTAAATATTATGAGATATTCAGTAGTAAGAAAAATGGATATATCTAATGGACCTGGCATAAGAGTTTCAATTTTTATGCAAGGTTGCCATTTTAATTGTAAAAATTGTTTTAATAAAGATACTCATGATTTTTCTTTAGGAGAAGAATTTAATGATGATGTTATTAATCAAATATTAACACTTTGTGAACAAAAACATATTGTTGGATTATCTATATTAGGTGGAGAACCACTCCACCCTAATAATATAGAGGGATCTACAAAATTAGCTAAAGAAATGAGAGAAAAATTTCCTAATAAAAACATTTGGGTATGGACTGGTTTTTTATTTGATAAAGATTTAAAAGATAAAGAAATACTTAATTATATTGATGTTTTAGTAGATGGCGTTTATGTTGACGAATTACATGATTTTAGGTTAAAATGGAGAGGTTCATCCAATCAAAGAGTAATAGATGTTAAAAACTCTATTAAAAACAAAGATATAGTGTTGTATGTAGATGAAATATAAAATAAAGGAGTATATTATATGGAAAATATTAAATTAAAAAAAGTAAATGATAAGGCTATTGTACCAAGTTATGCAAATGAATTTGCAGCTGGTGCTGATTTGTATGCATGTGTTGAAGAAGACACTGTCATTAAAGCCCATGAGACTAAATTAATACCAACTGGTATATCAATGGAGATTCCAAATGGTTACGGAGGATTTATATATGCTAGAAGTGGTTTAGCAAGTAAAAAAGGATTAGCACCTGCTAACAAAGTTGGTGTTGTTGATTCAGATTATAGAGGTGAAATAATGGTTGCACTTCATAATCATTCTAACGAAGATAGAATAATTGAGCCTAGCGAAAGAGTTGCTCAATTAGTTATTGCACCTTTTTTAAGAGTTAGCTTCAATGAAGTTGATGAACTAGACGAAACATCTAGAGGTTCTGGAGCATTTGGTTCTACTGGTAATAAGTAAAAATAAAAAAAAGTTTGGATATACCAAACTTTTTTTATTTGCTTATTTTTAATTATATACACTACCCTATTAAAAGTTATTTTATTTTTGGTAGTTCATTATTATAATTAACTGAATATAACTTATCAAATTCGCTAACAATAAATTCATTTGTGTTTATTACAAATGCATATCTAAACTTGTTTTTATCTGCAAAAGGAAATAGTCTTAAAAATTCAAAACTAGATTCTATATCAAAATTATTTATTATTGCATCTTCAAATGCAAAGAAATCTGGTGCATAGATATTAAATTCTTTTAAAAACTTAATCATTTCATTTGTATCGTTAGAATAAATAAATAAATTGCAATATTTGAAAAATATTTCATCATTACATTTATCTTCATTAATTAAATTATTCAATTTTAATTTAATAAGATTATAAATTATTTCACTATCTAATTTTTCTTCTTTCATTTTTAATGTTAATAAATTAATAAAATTAGGAACTAGTAAATAATAATCATTTTCAAAATCAAAGTTTTTTAATAACTCTTCACTATCCTTAGTTTCTTTCATTAGTTCTATAAATTTAGTTATTTTTTCAAAAATCAAATTACAATTAGATTCATTTTTATTTAAAGAATCATTATTTGAGATTTTTTTCTTAAAATTTTCAAATGTCACAGTATCATTTTCTTTTAACAAGTAATCCTCATAAATTTTTAAATTTACTTTTTCATGATTATTCAAAAAGAATTCATCAATAGTTAAAAAACAACTATGCTTAATAAAAATATTACACAACTCATCAGTTCTATATTTATAATCTTTTTTAATTATATCCTCTATCAGTTTACATTTTTCATAATCAAAACTTGTACTTTGATTTTTTTCTATTATTATATCAGTCATATTTTTTATTATTTTTTTATCATTTATATAAGGGATTATTTCCTTCATAATACTTAAAGAATTATGAGCACATGCGTACTCTGCAAAGGCAGATACTTCAAGATCAATATCACCTTTTCTATATAAAAAATTTAAAACTACTTCTTCTCTAATATTAATATTATTTATTTTTTCATAAAATTCTTTTAAATCTACATCTTTATTAGTTTTTAAATAATTAATTATATCAAGAGCACTTCCACTAAATATAATTTCATATTCAAAATAATCAGCAGAAACGCCACTAGTTGCATTGTAAAAAACTAAACAATCACTAATTGATTTTCTAATAATTAACTCTTCAAAAATTTGTTGAGAGTATTTTGAATCAACATTATTAACAAATTTTATTAACGATGCAATATCTATTTTTGTTTTTTGATAAAATTGATTACTTATTATTTTTTTAAAAATTAAATCAACATCAACATCTATAAAATACATAGATGCAAATACTAAAATTTCTATATCATTACTTTTATATACATGTTTATTTAAAAACTCTTCATTAGTTAAGAGAAAATCTTTATCTTTAATATTACTTTCTTTTAACAAAGAGTTATAAAAAGAATCAAGTTCCATACTAGAACAATCACTATATCTTAAACGCCATTTTATTTTTTCTTTTTCATTCATTATTATACCCACCATTTCTTGTTTAATATATTAACATAATAAAAAACAAATAACAATTCATAATAAATATATTTTCTTTATTTATAGTAGTATTACAAATAAAAAAGATAGTATAACTATCTTTTTATTGTTACTTAAGAATATTTTTTCTTAGCTAAATTGTCTAAATTAATATCATCTATTAATACAGATTCATTAATGTTTATTAATTCATTTTCATTTAAATTAATCATATTTTTTATTTCATTATATACTTTAGTATAAAAAATTACAAAATCAGTATTTTCAATACCAAGACCATTACAAATATATTTTAATTTGTATGGATTAATTTTATTTAGTATATCTTTTATAATATATTTATAATCGTTATACTTAAGTAAGAAAGTACTTATTTCATACTTAACAACATTCATATAAGTATCATCTGTTAATTCATATGACATAATTTCATAATCAGATGACGTTACAATAGGTATATCATACAAATCAAATATAGATTCATTGTCTATAATATACAAGTCATCTTTTATTACTCCGTAATTACCTTTACTTCGGTCACAATTTTGAAAGAACATATCATACAAATACATTCTAATTATTTGTTCTTCTTCTATATCTTGTAATGTAGAAATAATATCTTTTATAGCATTACTATCCATATCAGTAATTTCTTGCATTATTTCAAACCTACCTATATCATTTAAATCTTTACTAAATACATATACATTATCAAGTTTAACTAAACTACACTCTGGTGATTTTATTTCAAACAATCTTGCAAGAATAAAACCAAGCATCTCGTAATTATATCTATTAGTTTTCTTTACATAATAGTTTTCATTATTAACTGTAAATGGTTCTGCAAAACTAATGTCATTTAACTTCTCCATTTCCTTTTTATTTAATATCATTTTTACCCCTCATTTAGTAACATATTATATACTAAATATTAATAAAATACAATACTTTGATGTTATTAACATATATAAACACCCACCATATTGTCTTTTATTAACTTTTGTTGTATTATATTAGTTCGTGAAAGGTTTACAATGATAAGAAAAAGTGATTTCCTAAAAAACCCAACAGAGTATGAAAGATTAGATTATGCACATAAATGTGTACAAAATTCAAAGTTTTTAGAAGCAGAAAAAATATATTTAGAAATAATAAGAAATAGCAATAATACAAACGCAGTTTTAAGACTTGCAAGTTTATACGCTAAAACAACTAGATTTGATAAATGTAGAAATTTATTATATTGTTATGATTTTAAGGATCAAGATGACATTATATATGAAAAGATAATACTAACAAAATTAGAATTAAGTGAATATAACTTTACAAGAAGTTTGATATTATCAGATGAAATTTTAAAAACTTATGCTAAAGATAATCCAGATATTATGTTTTATAAAGCAATAGCTCTTTTAAATTTGTATAAATATGATCAAGCTAAGCAAATATTTAAAAAATTAAGTAAAGGTTTATATTATAATGAAAATAGTAACTTATTTTTAATAAAAATAGAAATTATCTTAGGTAATTATAATAAAGCATTAACAATGGCAAATTCTTTTGTACCAACATTGGAGACTACAAAAAGAAATTTAAATTACATAAAATATTTTCTATCTACAGTTTTAAATAAAGAATTTATAAGTAATAGAGAAAACTATAATATAAGTATTGATGAAGCTGATAGTTATGGATTATTAATGTATCACATTAATAAACACTTTGATAACCAAGTAACAGATGATAATTTACAATTTAAAGATGAAAAAAATAGAATAGATTTCATACAAGAAGTAGAAGAACAAAAAAAATTATATTACCCTTCTATTGATAAAGTATTTGATTACTACATAGTAGATCTTCCAGATACAAAAATAAATAGTGATATTTCAGATAATAATTATGCAAAAATATATACATCACTTAACGATAGAATATTAACAGTACACCCTGTACAAGTATCAGATGAATTTGACTACGAAGGATACGGAAGAATAAGAAAATAAAAATATATACCTAAAAGGTATATATTTTTTTTAATTAGCGTCAATATTTCTTATTAAATTAGCATTTAATTCTTTTATATATAATAAATGAATTAGTGCTTTATCATGAAAGTCCTCACAATCTATTGAGAACTCATCTAAACTATTTACCTTAGTTAAATAGTCAGTTAATTCTTTTATATGTTCAAATAAAACACTTTCTTTATCGTATGTTTCTAATTCATTAAATTTTTCTATATATTTAAAATGACTTTGATTCATTATTTTCTTCCCCCTTTATTGTTATCGTTGTTATCTTCTAATTTATCAAATTCTTCCTTAAAGATACCATCTATTTGATTTTTACAATCTTCTAATTCTTCTAATTTACTAAAAAAACTATTATTTATATTTGTTATAACATTATATAACTCAAAACAAATATCATCTTTGTCTTTATTGTCATATATATATTTTCTCCTTTTATATAAAAATCTAGCAACTAAATTACCATCTGGAAATCTTAAGTCTTCACTAGCAGATATTGGTAGTTCACTAAGTCCTTTTAATACTTCAAGTAAATATTCAAGTCTTTTTTCTACTATTTCTTTTGTACTATAAAAATAATATGGACTAATTTCAAGTACAAGATTTACTAATTTTGATACTCTTTCATTTTCTGCAAAGTTTTTGAATCTAGATTTATTATTTAAATAAAATGATCCAAGTTTATTGCCATCATCAAATACATATTCTTTATCACTAATATATGGTACATGATTATTTTTTTCTATAAAGTCTATAAATACTTCTACTTTATTCATAAATATTTCATCCAAAGATAAGAAATAATTCTTATCAATATTTTCTACTGCTTCAACTAATTTCTTAGCATTAACACTATCAGATTTATATATATCATTTTTATAAGATTTTAATAAGTTCCCTACTCTTGTATTATTTAAAAACACTATTTTTTCATCACTTGCTTGTGGTATATAACCACACTCATTTATCAAGTTAGCTGCTTCAAGTAATTTTTTTTCATATGCAGCATCAGTACCACATAAGAAGTATGGCGCTCTACTATTTAACATTTCCACTAATTTAACAACATCTGGATTGGTACTATTTTCTACAAACTCTTTATTTCTCGTTAAATAAATAGTCATAGATACACCAGTTGATAATTTATAGTTTGATGTATATTTAATTTCAAGTTTAGGATTATCAGATAAAAATACGTATATTTCGTTTAATCTTTCTAATATAACTTCCTCATCAGTTCTTAAAAATTTAGAATGATATTCTTTTATTAATGATTCAAGTTCATCTACTCTATCATAATTATATATATTTTTAAATTTCATAAATCTATATATAAAATAATTAACACCAACACCATCTTCAAATACTATATGATCATCGGTACTTGATGGTACCTTTTTATCTCTTTTTATTATTTCTATTGTTTTATCTACTCTGTATTTATATAATTCCTCTTCTGTTTTAAAGAAATTACAATTAACTTTAGTTATAAGTTCATACAACCTTTTTGTGTGTATACATTTTTGTTCTTGTATAACTGTTTTATATTTTGTTATAAAATATAAAACATCACTACCATCTAAAAATAATAAATTATCTACATTATATTTTCTTACTCTGTTACTTTCTAATAAAATATTATAAGCAGCTTCCATTTTAAAATTATAAATTTCTGTTGGTGTATTAAAGAAATAAGCGTTATGTTTTAATATTATATTTTTTAAATCATTAACTTCTGAATTTATATCGGCTTGATTTGAAATATTTAACCTATTTCTTCTAATCCAATCATACATCCCTTTAGAATCATGAAACTCATCAGTATTTGAAGGTAAAGAATTTTTAGATATTATAAAATCATATACTTCCTTAACTCTAGATTCAAATTCTATATTTTGAGTACTAGTCGTAATTTCATCTATTTCTAACATTATATCTTCTATTTCAAGTTTTAAACTAAATATTTTTTGCATTTCTTCTAATTCTACGTTTTGATCTTGTTCTGCGTTTTTTGTGTTGCTTTTTCTTAAACACATTTCTTTATAAGAATTCATCAGCTCTTTCATATTTCTAATATTACCTACTAGATCTATTATTAAAGGTGTATCATTTTTATCTGCAAACACAGATAAAGCTCTACCTATTTGTTGAAAGAAAATTTGTTCTGACTTAGTAAATCTTCCTAAAAGTACACCATCTATACCTTTTATATGAGTACCTTCATTTAGTTTATTAACTGTTAAAATTATTCTACATCTATCTTTTTTACCATTTCTAAATTCTTCTAGAGATTTATTATTCTCAGTTTCACTAAAATCACTATGTATTTTAGTTATTTTTAACTCAAAATTTTCTCTATCTTTAAAAATATTTTTAAGTTCATTTTCTACTTCATCTAAATTACTTCCTGGTGGACAAAAATATATATATTTACCATTAGCAGACATATTTTTATTAAGTATATCCTTTATATCAAGGTTTTCTTCTCTTAATAATTTTTCTTTTATTAGTTGTATTTTATTTAATAAAGCTTCTTTCCTTTGAGTATCTAAATACATTAAAAGTAAAGTTTTTTCAGTACTTTTAACTTCATCAAGTAAACATAAAATTGAAGATATATACTTAGGAAATGGTAATACATTTTCATATAAAGCATCTACTAATGTAAATGTATTTGCAATATTTCCATTAAACAATGTTAACGAAACATCTTCTTCACTAGTACGCCCATTTTTTCTAATAGGAGTAGCACTCATTCCAAATACTTTTTTATGAGGATTGTTATTTATTATTTTTTTTATTCCAGCTTTCCATATAGGTGCAGTTTGACCAATATGATGAAATTCATCAAGAATTAAAAGATCATATTTTACATCTTCTTTATCAGCAAGTTTCTCCTCAGTTATAGCATGATAAGTTCTAAATGTTATATTATCAAGCAAATGTTCCATTTTCTCCACTCTTAATATTTCATGAACTTCATTTATTATGTTTCTTGATGGTACTATATATTCAACTACAGCAGATGGATTTTCTCTAACTAAATCTATTATTAAACTTAGAGTAACATATGATTTACCAGTTCCTGTTGCTTGAACAATACAACACCTTTCTTCTTTTTCTAACATCTCTTTTGCATTTTGATACGCAATTTGATTGTGTCTATATAATTTCATTTCTTTGTAACCCCTTTACAAGTTAGAATATTATACTAAATTTATCTGTTTAAATCAAGAAAAAAGTAACATAAATGTATTTTTTTCAAATTTGGTAATATTATAAAAAGAAAAAAATACAAAATTATTTTGTATTTTTTATTATCTAGTTTTAGGTTCATAAACAACTTTATCTATTTTATCTCCATCATATTCAATTTCATGAGGAATTTCGTTACCTGGTTTGTTTAAAAATTGATTTATCAAATCTAGATCTATTTCTTTTTCCGTTCTAGTAAACTTCATTTTATATTTCTTACTTTCTTTAAGTAAATTATCATAATTACCCATTCCAAGATTAATTGAAGCATGAACTAGTTTGCTTTCAAGACCATTTAATTCATGTAACTCTTCAATGTAGTTTGTAATATAACCTTCTTTTTGTAATTTTCTAAGAGATGCTCTTACAATAGATTGTGATATTGTATTATATTCTTGATTTTCTTCTAAATCTAACAAAAGGTTTACAAGCTCAACACTAAAGGTTTCACTTTTTTTATCATTAAACATATTTTTTATTAAATGAGACGTTGTTAAAGCATTTTGAGTTACATAGTTCTTTTTATTTATACCAAATAACGTAGATTTTTTATTTTTAAACGTTGTATTATATACCTTAAATTCGGCTGCTACAGTTAGTGCAACTACAGATGTAAAAGCAGGGTTTGCCATAGCTGCTCCACTTAATAATGCAATCAATGAATAAGATGGTATTCTCTTTTTTAGTTCATCTATATTTTTAGGTAGTTTATCAAATTGATCAGATATAATCGCATCAATTTGAGTTGTCTTTACTTTCTTATTAAGTGAATCATCAAACATAGAAGACTCACTTAATTCTTCTTTTAAATCTGTATTAGAAGGGATATTATTAACTAAATCAACATCTAAAGAATGTAATTCATCATTCTCTTTAACTTTTACATTTAATTCTAAAAACTCAGCACACTCTATTATACTTTTATCAAGTTTTAATTTTTCTTTTAATAAGAAAATATCTTCTTGACTATTTTTTAACAATTTATTTATCTCTTTTCTTTCAAAAAGTAAACGTTTTAAATTTCTTTTTATATCATCTTTAGTTGCTAAAGTCTCAGTATTTCTATACAAAGTAATCACCCTACTATTCTATATAAAATTATAACATAAGATTTAGTAAAAGTAATTAGAGTCTAATCATTAATTACACCTATTTTGTCAAAATAATTCCAAAGTTCATTTGCTATATCTGAATTTGCTATACATATAGCTCTCTTTAAAATAAGTTCATTCATAGAAGTAATTATTTCTTCTGCATTTTTATTGTTGATACTAAATTTTTTTACATCATTATTTATAACATAACTTCCTTCTAAATAGTTAAGTCTTACAAATTGATTAAAATCAAGATTAGAAAAATAACAAGGAAAACTTTCCTGGTATTTAGACATATTTTCTTTTACATATAATAAAAATCTATCCATATAATCTTTAGATGGAGTAATCTTTGATAAAGAATATATAGTTCTACCAACTACCATTGGTACTAACCAAAAATTTGCTAAACAATGATAAGAATGTTTATATTTTCTTAAATATTGTGGCCATATACTTTCACATGTACAAGTATCCTTTGAATTACCATATTCTGAAACTAACATAGCTACTGTATTAAAACTATTCATGGTATCTCCTGCAAATGACTTATTACTAAAATATTTTTCTTTGTTTATTATATTATTTATACCTTTATCATTAAGTATCTTCTTATATAAAATTTCATAAAAACCACACGCAAAATCAGTCATATCGCAATCAAAAGAATTTCTATATAACTGAGTTGAATATATAATATTATTTTCTAAATATATATGGACATCTTCTGTTTTTTTTATTCTTTTTTTATATTTTATCTCTGTAGTTAAAACTTTAATAACTTCTTGTTTTTTTCTTTCTGTTAATTCTATATTTTTTTCCATATCTATTCACCTTTATTACATTATAACAAAAAAAATAGGAAAAAATTCCTATTTTTGAATTAGTTTGTAAGCATAACCAGCTACTTCATCTTCAAAAAAGATACTAGATAATTTATTACTATCACTATACGTTGCAGTAGAATAATTAAAATGTACATTCATTGATTCATAGTAAGATATAGCTCTATAAAGATTATTTGTTTCTAAAGATATATATCCTTTTTTATAAGGACAATCTTTTAAAATTTCTATATCTCCTATAAAATATGAATTACCAGTTTCAATCTTTTCAGTACAAAGTAAATTTTCAAGATTATTAGCTATACTAAAACAATCTTCATTATTGTTTACATTTATACCTACATGTTTAACATCTAAATCTAAAATATTTTTAAGAGTATTTTTACAATTTATAGTTATTTGTTTATAATCTCTATTTCTTAATATTTCTTCATTTATTAAAAATGATCCTCCGCAAGCAATAACTTTATCAAATTTTAAATATTCATTAATATTATCATTTGTAATTCCACCTGTTGGCATAAATCTAATCATATCATATGGTGCACATAAAGATTTAATCATATTTATTCCACCTGATGATTCAGCAGGAAAGAATTTTAAATCTGTAACACCAAGACTTATAGCAAGTTCTATATCAGATGAATTAGTACATCCTGGATAAATGATTATATTTTTTTCTTGTGCATATTTAACTACATTGACATTTAAACCCGGACTAACTAAGAAGTCTGCTCCTGCATCTATAGCAAGATCTATTTGTTCTATATTAATAATAGTTCCTGCACCAACAGTCATAGCTGGATAATGATTTTTAATCATTTTAATAGCATCAATTGCATCATCCGTTCTAAGAGTAACTTCAATACAAGAAATTCCTCCATCAAGAAGTGCTTTTGTAATATGAAGAGCATCATCTATCTTTTCAATAGATACAACAGGTACTATTGGTGGTAATTTTATATTCATATTTATATCTCCTTACCTAAGTATTCATTAAGTGTATTATGTACTGCATTATTACCTACAATCATCTTAATAAACATTTCTTCTATCTTATTAGAAAGACCACACTCTACTAAATTTACTCCAAAAATTGTTTCATTTGTAAGAATGCTAGTTAATTCATTATTGTATTCTCCTCCAAGTTTAATAGAAGATAAAACTAAAGTTAATTGATCAAGCATTGGATCTGGACTAAGTGATAATGTATTTCCATTATCATCTACACCTAGTAAATATCTCATCCACCCTGCTATTGCTAGTGGTATATATACTAAGTTTTGAACATCAAGTTCTTCACTTTTTATATAAGATTTAATTGTTTCACCAAATCTAATACCAACTTTTTGACTTGTATCTGTTGCTATTCTAGCAGGATCATCTGGTATAAAAGGATTAGTTAATCTTTCATTTATTACTTCATCTATAAATTCTTTAGGAGAAATAATCTTAGGATCAACTACTACTTTTAAACCTTCTTCGTAACCTATTTTTTTAACTAAATTACTTAATAAAGGATCATTCATTTCTTTATAAATCCTATCATAACCAAGAAGACAACCATATACAGCAAGTGCTGTATGAAGTGGATTTAAACAAGTAGTAACTTTCATAGTTTCTGTTTTGTTAACAGTATCTCTATCAGTTAAATAAACTCCACCTTCATTAAGAGGAATAGATCCGTTTGGAAAATTATTTTCAATAACTAGATATTCGGCTACTTCTGCATTAACAAAAGGAGCTATATATGTATTAACACTTGTAACAATTGGTTTCATATTATTAAGACCACTTTGTTCTAAATCACTACATATAGAATCATCAGGTCTAGGAGTTATTTTATCAATCATACTCCAAGGGAAACTAATATAATTCTCATCATTTAAATAAGTAATAAAATCTTCTTCTACATAATTATTATTTAACCACTCAGTTGCCATATTAATAACTGACTTCTTAAGTACTTCTCCATTATGTGAACAATTATCCATTGAACAAAGTGCAAGTTTCTTTTTAGCAGATAAATATCTTTTATATACAAGAGAAGTTATTATAGATATAACATGTTTAGGACTATCAGGTCCATTAGATATATCAGATGATACAACATCTAAATATTCTCCAGTAATGTTTTTTAAAGAATAACCCTTTTCAGTTATAGTAAAACTTACCATTTTCAAACTATCATTTTCAAATATTTCAATAAGTTTATTATAATCATCATACTGAGAACTTCCTTTATAAGCTCTAGATACACCTGCCATAATTTCTTTTTTATTAGTACCATCTGAATTCAAACTAACAAGCATTGTTAAATTATCAAAAGGTTTATATATTTTATCAATAATATCAAAATCAAATGTATCTACAGCAACAATTCCTGTATCTACTAAATTTTTATTAAGTAGTCTTTGATTTATATTAGCGATAAAACCTCTAAATATATTACCAGCTCCAAAGTGTACCCACTCTGCTCTAGCATCTGTATTAAGAGCTGTTTGATTTATATCAAACTTAGGAACTTCAACCCCAATTTTATTCCATTTTTCTTTATCACTTAGTGATTTTATATTCATATCCATATATGTTTTACCTTTCTAATTATTTATATAATTATTTATATTATTAAAACAAATACCTTCTACTATTTCTTTTAATATTTCATAATCAAGAGGATATTCTCCATTTTCTACAAGTTTACCTATTTCATTACAAAGTATTCTTCTAAAGTATTCATGTCTTGGAAAAGATACAAAACTTCTAGAATCTGTAAGCATACCTATAAATCTAGATAATAATCCTACTGAAGATAAATCTTCTAGTTGTTTGATAATACCTTGTTTAGTATCAAGGAACCACCATGCAGAACCAAATTGAATTTTACCAATTGTTTTACCATCTTGAAAATTACCAGCCATAGCAGCAAGTACGGCATTATCAGATGGATTTAAACAATATAAAACTGTTTTAGGAAGTTCATCTGTTACATCCATACTATCTAATAATTTAGATAAATCAACTGCTACACTACCATCATTAATAGAGTCAAATCCAGTATCTGGTCCTACTTGATTAAATAATCTAGTATTATTATTTCTAAGTGGACCAATATGATATTGCATAACCCAGTTTACTTTATTATATTCTTTACCTAAATAATTAAGTAAGAATCCTTTGTATTTTTTCAACTCAAGCACACTAAGTTCAATACCATTTTTAGCTTTTAAAAATATCTCAGATACTTCTTCTATATTAGATTCATGATACATTATCATATCAAGTCCATGATCTGATACTCTACATCCAACGTCATTAAAGTACTCTATTCTCTTTTTCAAAAAAGCAAGTACATCGTTAAACTCATGAACATTATAACCAATTTCATTTAAAGAATTTAAATATGGTATAAAACTTTGTTTCTCTATATGTATTAAGTTATCTGGTCTAAAGGAAGGTAATACTTTACATTCAAATCCTACTTCTTTTAAAAGTTTATGATGCATTAAATTATCTTTAGGATCATCAGTTGTACAAAGTACTTTAACATTTGATTTTCTAATTAAATTTCTAACAGAAAATTCATCAGTTTGTAACAATTCATTACATCTATCATAAATACTTTGTGCACTTTTTTCATCTAAAGTTTCAAAGATATTAAAATATCTTTGAAGCTCTAAATGTGTCCAGTGGTATAAAGGATTACCCAAGGTATAAGGAACAGTTTTAGCATAAGCTAAAAACTTCTCATAATCACTTTTATCTCCAGTAATAAAATCTTCACTTATACCATTAGCACGCATTACTCTCCATTTATAATGATCACCACCAAGCCATAATTTAGAAATATTATCAAATTTAACATCATCATATATTTCTTTAGGGCTTAAATGATTATGATAATCATAAATAGGCATATCCTTTGCATATTCATGAAATAAAGTTTTTGCAACATCATTTTCAAGTAAAAAATCATTATCTAAAAATTTTTTCATATTTAATCCTCCTTTTATTTAAGTTTATTTATTTAATTTGTCTAAAGTTTCCCAAATACCGTTTATGTATGATGCACCTAGTGCTCTATCATATAAACCATATCCTGGTCTACCAGTTTCTCCCCAAATCATTCTTCCATGATCTGGTCTAATATATCCTTTGTAACCTACTTCATGATAAGCTTTTAATATATCTACCATATCAAGGGAACCACAACTTGAAAAGTGAGCTGCTTCTTCAAATCCGTTTTCAAGTATTAATATATTTCTTAAATGAGCAAAATGAATTCTACCCATTGCACCGTATTTACGTACCATATGTGCATAATCATTTTTTGGTGAACAACCAAGAGAACCTGAACACAAAGTTAAACCATTATGTTCTACATTCACTATATTTAAAAATCTATCTATACTAGGTTCATCAACGATAATTCTAGGAATACCAAATATACTCCAAGGCGGATCATCCTGATGTATAGCCATTTTTACGTCTTCAGAAACTGCTACTGGAATAATCTCTTTTAAGAAATATTCTAGATTTTTCCAAAGACCCTCTTCTCCAAGTTCTTTATAAGAAGAAATAAGTTCGTTCATTTCTTCTTTTGTATAACTTGAATCCCAACCAGGTAAAGATAAATCACCACTTACTGGATCCATTTTATCTACTTGTTCTTTATAAAAAACAAGTGCATTAGAACCATCTGGTAATTCTTTATCAAGTTGACTACGAGTCCAGTCAAAGACAGGCATAAAGTTATAACATATAACTTTTACTCCTGCTTTTGAAAGTCTTCTAATATTTTCTTTATAATTTTCTATATATCTTAAGTAATCTCCTCTACCAAGTTTAATATCTTCATGTACAGGAACACTTTCAATAACTTCCATTTCTAAATTTTTAGCTTCTATTGTTTCTTTAAGAGAAAGTATTTCTTCATTACTCCATACTTCTCCAACAGGAGTTGAATATACTGCTGTAACCACTCCACTCATATTAGGTATTTGTCTGATATTATCTAAAGTAACTTTATCATCATCGCCATACCATCTAAATGTCATTTTCATTTTTATCTCTCCTTACTGTCTAATTATTTTTTTGTATCCCAAGAACCACAGAATGCATCTACTGGACTAACTCCTTTAAATTCTGATTTACCTATAATTTTATCAACAGTCATCTCTATTGCAAGTTCTGATGAATTATAAGTATTAATATATGTAGGCACCATAGGCAAATCATGTAAATGAAATGGCCACGCTGTACTAATTACCACTGTAGGTAACTCAGTTACATACCAAGGTATTTCTGGTCCCATAGGAATTTTCCATTTAATACTTCTTCCATTTGATTCTGAATAACCTGTAACATCACATATTAAGAAACATGCATCATATTTCTTATTAAATTCTTCTATCGGTGTACCACTTAATAACTTCTTACCATTAAGACCTTTTCTAGTTACAAGTTTTAAAGGATTTAATTTATATAATTCAGCATTAAAACCTCTAGCATTAAGTGCGTCTACCAATTTCTTTTCAACAGGTGCATTACCTGCTAATTTAGCTACGGCACTTGCTGTAGTTGCAGAATAAACAATTACATTTTTATGTTTTATAGGATCAAGTGGTAATTGTTTTCTCGTATTTTTTACAAGAGTAATAGATTCATCTAATATTTGTTTAGCTTTTTCTTTATGTTCAATACATCCTATTATAGATCTAGCATCAGCCGATGGCATAATAGTATTATCTTTTTGTTTTTTAGGCAACTTCATCATTGCTTTATAAGCAAGAACATTTTTTACTGCTTCATCTAATCTTTCTCTAGTTAATCTTCCATCTTCAAGAGCATCCATCATATATTTAATATCTTCATCAGTATCTCTCATAAACAGTACCATATCACATCCAGCCATTATTACACCAGGCATAAATTCTCTTCTTGGAATAGTTGCTGTTAATCCTAGCATATGTGTTGCATCTGTAATAACAAGTCCATTAAAGCCTAATTGATCTCTAAGTAAATCTTGTAATAATTCTGGAGCAAGTGTTGCTGGCATTAAATCTTCATCTTTAAGTTCAGGTCTAAATTTCTTTTGATAAGATGGCAATACCATATGTCCTACCATTATAGAAGATACTCCTGCATCAATCATACCTTTATACACTTTACCAAATGTTTTATCCCAATCTTTCGTAGATAAATCGTTTATAGTAACACATAAATGTTGATCTCTATCATCACAACCATCACCTGGGAAATGTTTCATACAACATTCAACTCCAGCGTCTTTTGCACCTCTTAAATATTCCTTAGAAAATTCTAGTACAGTATCTGTATCTTGACCAAAAGATCTATTTGAAATAATACAATTTCTCCAGTTAATATCAATATCAACTATAGGAGAAAATGTCCAGTTGCATCCTACCGCAGCAGCTTCTTTACAACCATAGTATGCCATGTAATAAGCATTTTCTGGATTTCCAGTAGCAGCTAGTGCAACAGGATCACCAATCTTAGTTCCACCTTTTACACCACCGTCTCCGCCACCTTCAACGTTAGCTGCTATTAATGCAGGTATTTTACCTTTTTGAATAATACTATTTTGGTTAAATAAACTTTCTGCACTTGTATTATGATATCTATAACCACCAAAGTTATGTTTAGCAACATCATTTTTCAAATCTTTTTCTTCTGGGCTCCAAGCCATATCAATGATAACTTGGTTTACTTTTTGAAAATCATTCAGTTCTTTAAAAGTATCTTCTACCCATTTTATTTCCTCGTCTCCTAAATTAAAAGGAGCTTTTTTGTAATCTAACATATATTTAAACCTCTTTCTTTATTTTACATTGAATTTCTTCCATTTTTTCTTTACTTAATGGATACATTAGCATTTGAACAATTGTAAATGCATTTGATATTATAGGAAGTAATAATACTAGTAATATACCTACTATATATAAAGGAGTTGTAAGCTCAGTATTAACTGATGGTGCAACTTCTTTAAAACCTACTGCAGCTACTGCAAGTGCAGCTACAGTTGCAGATAAACTTGAAACAAACTTATCTACTAAAGAATACATAGTTCCAATCATTGCAGGATTCTCATTTCCAGTAATTGATTGTTCATAATCTATACAATCTGCAATCATTGGAGTAAATGTTGATGTACAAAATGATCTAAGTGCCATTTCACATATATAAAAGAATAAGAATACATATAACATAATGTTAGCGCCTCCTTCTTTTATATAAGATATATCTGCAAACATCATTATAAAGAACATTATAGAACACATAATTACAGATATTGATTTTGAGAATAATATAACATTTCTCATACCATGTTTTTGACACATTTTTGTACCTATAGATATAATAACAATCATTGGAGGTAACATAAAGAATGTCATCATTCCAGATAATTCATAATTCCCTATAATAAGAGCAAACAATATTAAAGTTGTTGTCGGATTATTAGCTACTAAAGCAGCTAATTTGTCTAGTGCAGCAGCTGGCATTAATTTTCTTAATGCATCATTATGCTTAACAATAGTTACATACTCAGACATTTTAATTTTTTCTTTTTTAACTTTCTTACTTGGAGCAACAACATCTTCGTTCCATAAACTTATAATTGCAAGTATAGTACATATAAATGCTATTACTATTGCTACTACTACAAATTCATTAAATAACGCTTCATTATAATCTCCATGTTTAGGTATTAAAAACTTTGTTACATATATACCATATCCACCCATTAACATTATTGAAAATAGTGAATCAAACATTGAAATAAGTGGTCTTTGTTTAGGATCTTTTGTTAAGCAACTTTGTGCTGCTTTAGTACAAGCTGTTTGGCAAGTATAACCTAAAATATATATGAAGTAACATACTATAAAAAATAATAAACTTAAACTTGATGGAACAGATGTCATTCCAAATATTAGGATTATTAAAGCAATAGTCATTAAAACATTACCTAATAACATCCAAGGTCTAAATTTACCTGCCTTACCTAAATTTAACTTATCTATTAAAAATCCTATTACAGGATCTGTAAATGCATCAAAGACTCTCATACCAGTCATTACGTATGATGCAGTAACAAAAGCAACTCCACCAACTCCACTTGCAAAGTATGCTATATATGTCATGAAAAAATGAAATGCATTTGTTGCCGAATTGTTAAGTGCAAATAATCCTAATTGCCATAATTTAGCCTTTTTTACACTAACTTCAGTTATTTCTTTTTCTATGTCTTTTTCAACATCGTTTTTATTATCTTTTTCTTTCACTTTATTTCTCCTCTTTCTTCTTTATACAAACTTGGTAAAATAGATGCTAAGTTGTTATATTCAGTTAAACTATGTAAACAATTATTTCTAGCAAGTGATTCTACTACACTTTTTGGAAACTTAATAATTGATTTTTTAAATTTACCTTTTTTATTTATATAAACACTTTGGTAATACCTACTTCTAAATTCAGTTCCACCTTCTACTTTTCTTGCGCAGTGTACAAATGTTGCTACTGGTAAATTGAAAAATAATACTCTACGAGTTACACTTGCAAGATAAACATGATTATCTTTTATATCAAAACCTAGTTGACTTGGATCTTTAAAATTAATAGTTAAAACTTCATGTCCATTTAAATTAAAACCTTCATCTGGATAGTGAGTCTTATTATAATTTCTTACCTTTAAGTCAACTCCACTTGAATCAAGATGCTCATTAGGGGTTTTTACACTAGTTCCATTATGAGCAACAGGACACCAAATAGCATATCTTAAATCTTCTAAAGGATGCCAATTAAACCACCAATCTAACATCTCAAGTTCTACATCTTTCATAAAAACTTTACTAGCTGCAAAACCTGTTCCATCATTCATATAACAATATCCATTTTCAATTTCTAAATATCCTTTATCAAATAATTTAGATATATTGTGCATATCTATTACACTTTTTGAATTTACTGGACCTTTGTTAACAATATCTAAATCTTCTTGTGGTATTTTTGCCATATCCTTAAAATAATACTTAGAATACGGTAAAGATTTTTCGTAATCAGTTAATTCTCTTCTAGGCATAGTATTTATAAATTCATTAGTTACAATAGATGGAAATACGTTTTTAAGTTCATTTATTGTTTTTATTAAACTCATTAATTCTTACCAATAAATTGATTGTTAAATTCTTCTTCTTTTTTAATTCCATATAACTGGTAATCATCACTAATAAACTTATTTAAACCTATTTCATCAAATTCAATCCAAGATTCATTTGGTGTATCAAACAAAATTGGATAAAAATAAACACCATTTTTCTTAGCTGCTGCTAAATCACCAGGAGCATCACCCATTTTTAATACTTTATTTTTATCATACCCTAACTTCAAAAGTTCATTTATACAAAAATCTTTTGTACCAATATCTTGTGAGTATATATCATCTACTAAATGAAGTAAATTGTTGTGTTCCCACTCTTTTTCAATAGCAGCTTTATTAGCAGCAGATAATACTACTACATCTGCATAAGTTTTTATTTTTTTAATAACCTCTGCACATTTTTCAAATGAAACTTTCATAGAAGGATCTAAACTAGCTACTTTATTATTAACCATATCAGACCATTTAAGTACATTTTTAGAACATTCATCGCTATTATTTTCAATATAATTCATTAAATCTTCGTTAGATAATTGTTCATTGCCATTAAGCCAATTTAAATAACTATCTAAATCTTCTATTTTTTTATACGAAGTATCTATTTCTTTTAAAATCATACCAATGCCTTTAAAACGATTAATACCTCTAGTATTGCTATATAAATTAATGTCATTCCATCTTGATAATATCAATTCTTCATATTCATATAAATTCCATACTTCTATAATACAAGGCCCAAAACATTTCTCATGTTTTATATTCATTGTATTTATTACACAACCATCAGAATCAATACATACTAGATAATCTTTATTTTTATTTTTCATATATACACCTTACTTTCTTACCATTATCATATAAAATATAACATTTTTTTCATAGTAAAGTCAATTGAAATTAAGAAAATGTACAAGTTAATATAGTTTAAAAAAAATAATAAGTTAATTATTAACTTATTATTCTAAAAATTCAACTTCATCAGGTAAATTGATATGAAGTAAATGTATAAAAAACCTTACAGCTACTAGTAGAAAAAGAATTCCTACTATTAATAGTATAGAACTATGTTCAAAAATACTTAATATTATTGAAATTAATATAATTATAGATCCAAGTATTTTTTTCTTTTTTAGAAAAAAATAGATACCATTTACAAGTAAACCTGGTATGAATATTTGATACATACAAAATATTGAATACATAGCCTGAAAACCATGTTCTACTTTTGTTAGGTAAACCAAGTCTAAAACGTAACCAATTTTAGATAAAATTAACATAGTAACAATAGTAAATAAATTATAAAAAATCAATAAATTTTTAAGTAACAAATTAAATTTTTCTTGTTTACTAACCTTCTCTAATATAGAACTTATAAAAACCCAAGCAAAATATACTATAACAAGAATTCCTGTACAATTGCTAAAGATAGTAATTTCGTATACTAAACCAAGACCATACATTAGAAGTATAATAAGACTAACTATACTATATTTATATTCATCTTTAAAATTTATTTTCTTCTTCATTGTGATACTCCTTATCAATTATAAATTTATAGAAATATAGTAATTAACTATGAATATTTCTTATAAAATAATTATCTTATCTTCTCTTTTAGTTTAACACTCCTAAAAAACAAAGTCAAATTCTAAAATAAAAACTTAATTTCTTATATTAAAGAAATTAAGTTTTTGTTAGATTTTTTGTAATAATGACATAGCTGCTTTTTTTCTAGAACTTAATTCATTTTTTTCATCAATTGTAAGTTCTGCTAAAGTTTTTTTATTTGGTAGTTCAAATATTTCATCAAAACCAAAACCATTTATACCTCTTTTTTCTAAAGAAATATTACCTTCTATTTTTTCAGAAACAATTATAGTTTGCTCACCATCATAATAACAAAGAGAACAATTTACATAAGCTTCTCTTGATTTTAATTTTGAAACCTTATTTATTATATAATCATTCTTTTCTTCTGTAGTAGCACCTTCACCTAAGAATCTATCTGTAATAACTCCTGGCCAATTATCAAGTTCTTTAATACATAATCCAGAATCATCTGCAATAACAGGTATACCTACTAAATCATATATTTCTTTAGCTTTTTTTAACGCATTCTTTTCAAAAGTATTTTGATCTTCTAAAACATCTATATCAACTCCAAGATCATCAAGAGAAAGAATATAAACACCCTTGATTATATCTGTTATTTCTTTTATCTTACCTTTATTATTACTAGCAAATACTATACTGCGTTCACGTAATGATGCAAATATTACACTTGAATCATCTCTCATTTTAAATCTAGGATACTTGTTGTAATCTAAATCTTCTTCTTGAATAGAGTGCATTTTATCATATAAAGATTGTAATTTATTTAGTCTCATTTCCATATGAAGGGATTTAAAACTATCTACTATATTATAAGTATCAGATATACAGTAATATCCATCACTCATTAAAGAAATACTGTCTAAATTAGATATATTAAATTCTTCAATATCAGCTTTATCAATTCCATTTCCTGATGGATCTAATATAAA
Source organism: bacterium (assembly GCA_044432745.1). Lineage (GTDB taxonomy): Bacteria > Bacillota_I > Bacilli_A > RF39 > UBA660 > CAKOSP01. The sequence goes on along the minus strand of JAWXUH010000006.1, from coordinate 44,719 downwards.
ATAACCATCTTCTGTATTCATTTTTTTTCTATTAACAAGTAAAATATCATTAATAAGATTACGAGCTTCCCTTACTGATATGTTATTTTCTTTTGCTAACTGAACTTGCATATTAATAGCATAATCATCAAGTTCAGGCAATTTATCATCATGCATATTAACTATATTATTATTTTTATCAAATATATTTACAAGAACATCACCTAATCTTAAAATTTCTAGATTATCTTTATTAACAATTCTAGCAATAGCTATACCTGCACTTGGATAATCATAATCATCTAAAAAAAGTTCTTCTTTTCTTAATAATATTTCTGATTCGATATCTTTCATACATTGTTTTAATATATCACTTAAAGATTTGTTATTATCTATTAGTAATGTATCTAACAATGAAGCAGTTTTTTTTACAAACCACATAGCATCACTGTCTTTATCCATAATATTTATCTTACTAAGACCAGTTGCTCCATCAATACAGTAGATATAATTATCACCACTACCTACTATATCTTCATTATTTTCCCCTTGAGGAATACTTATTTTTTTAATTTTACTAAACATTTGTAGATTTTCTCCTTCTAAATACTTTTCATATATATATAATAACACACATGAAATAAGTTATTATAAAAAAATGAAAAAAGTAACAATTATGTTGTTTTTTTCATTTTATAGTGTTACTATATACGAATTAAAAAAGGAGTTTGTTATGAAAGATAAGTTAATTGAATTACAAGAAAAAAAATTAATAGGACAAGATAGAATAAATTTTATTAATGATTTTAATATATTATATAAAAAAAGCATTAATGATCCAGAGGTTATCAAATTATTTGAAGCAGATTTTTTTGAATATAGTAAACCACTAGATAGTACAATTAAAGAAGAATATTCAACATATCTAAGCTCAGGTGACAATGGTTCAATATATATTAATAATGACAAAACAAAAATATATAAAGAAACTTTTAGAGATGACTTTGATATGCAAAAAATGGAATATTTTGCATCTTTAAATTTGCCTAATATAGTTTTTCCAAGAGAGTTAATATATCATTTAAATGCTACATCTAGAATAGTACTAAGAGGATATATAACAGAATACATAAATAATAGTAGTATACATACACTTAGTGAAGGTTTAACTATTGAAGAATATAAACAAGCAATACTTAAAGCTGAAGCAGATTTAAAAAGATTAACTAAGGCAGATATTCAAGCTAGTGATTTACATGCCAATAATTTTTTATTTTGCATAGATGATAAAACTTTTAAATTTATAGATACTGATTCATTTAATATACAAAAGAATAAAGATTTTAAAAAAGTACAAATGTATTTTGGAAATAGATTATTTTTTGTACATAATAAAGATTTAGAAGGATGTCTAAAATCATGTAATATAGAAGGTAAAAACTTTAAGGATTATTATAAAGTTTTTTTATCAAATCAAATGAAGTTATCAGAATTCATAGAGTATTATTTAGAATACTTAGAAAAAATAAATGAAACTAAAATTAATACCTTTGAGGACTATTTAGAAAATACTTCTAGAACAAGAAAATAAAACATAAAAAAAACTATTAATTTAATAGTTTTTTTTAGTTTTTTAAATTTGATAAGATATTATAATCATTTGTTTTTTTATTTGTTCTCATTCTAACAATTGGTTTATCTATACTTTTAGCATATGAAAGAGAATCAACATCAAGCTCATCTCTTTGAACTATATATGAAGGTTTAATTTCATTACCATATTTATCAACTGAAGATATTAAAATTTCATTATATGTATTATTAATACATGTTCTTTCATTTAACTCTTTTATATCGTATAAACAACAAAGTGGTATTTCATCTTCAGTACCTAAAGATATATCAGTGTTTGATACAAATAATATTTGATCACTTTCTATATCACTATACCCTACTATTATATGATTATCTGAAAATACAGGTACATTTGGTGATAATGTAGAAATTAGATTACAATTATAAATATTAGATTCTTCGATATCTAAACTACCTACTTCATTACTAAGTTTAAAAGTACTTCTTACTAAAAATAGATTAGCACTTGAAGAAACTTGACAATATGATTCTGGAGCTTTATAAATACCATTTTTAATACTTAAAAATGAATATTCTCTACATTTAGTATGAAGTTCAAGAAGCTTCTCTTCCTTTAAATCATTTAATAATGTATAAGTTAAATTATTAATTCTACCATACGATGAATTAATAATTTCACTTTTTACAATTTGATTTAAACTAAGGGAAGCACTATTCTTAACATTCATAAGATGATCTAATGGTATAGATAAATAATCCTTATTTTTTTTAAGATAACAAAGTTCATATAAAGCAAGTTTATATAAATTACTAAGTTCCTTTATTATAAAAATATCTTCTTCTGATAAGGAAAGTTCATTTAAATCATAATTACCATTAATTAGATTATATTCCCTATTATTATTTATAACAAAATTATAACTAGAAAAATACTCAACAAGACTTTTCCAATCACTAAATTCATTTGATACATTATAAATAAAATCACATATTTGTTTTAAAGTATTTTTTTCTAAAAAATCTATTTTTTCACATAACGAAACGTCGTAATATAATATTTCAAATAAATTTTTATTTTCTAAATCTGTATCTATTTTATATTCTTTTAATATATTTACATAATTCTTATATTCATATTCAAATTTTCTAGATAATAAAGTTTTCATATATTTACTCCTTAATTAAGTATATTATAAATTTTATTAATAATTACTATTATTATTCATGAAAAAAAGAAATCATCTAGATTTCTCATTTCCATAGATTTCTTCAATTTTTTCTGTTATTAAATCAACATTAATACTTTCATGTTTTCTATAAATAACACCACATTTATCAAAAATCATCTTCGAAGCTTTTACTTCATCAGTATCTGAATATTTATCAGATACGTATACAACTTCTTTAATTCCAGTTTGAACTAATTCTTTTGCACATTCGTTACATGGAAATAAATTAACATATATCTTAGCGCCAACAAAATCCTTCATGCTACCTCTATAATTTAATACAGCATTTCTCTCTGCATGAACTACAAATAAGTACTTATTATCAAGTGCACTTTCACTTTCTCTACCCCAAGGAAATTCATCATCACTATAACCAGTTGGAGCACCGTTATAACCAGTTGATAATATTCTATTATCACTACTTACAATACAAGCACCAACTTGAGTTGATGGATCCTTACTTCTAAGTGATGCAAGTAAACTAACACTCATAAAATAATCATCCCAACTTAAATATTCTTCTCTTTTAAAATTATCCATATAAACCTCTCCTAAAAACATAATATCATAGTAGTATTAATAATTGCAAATAAAAAGAAATTATTTTCTAGTTCTAACAATTTCTTTTTCTAATTCTTCATTTTCTTCTATAACATTTTCTTTTTGAGCATAAACAACATATTCAGTTGTTTCATCATTTTCATCAGTAATCTTATTAAATTTATGAAGTTCACTTTTTTCACTTGAGTATAAATTTATATGACTATAATCTTCATCACTATTTTTAACAAAAACAGCAACTTTAGATTCATCCATATTACCTATAACAAAATCTTGTTCTATTATAGCTTTAAGTTCTTTTAAGTCCTCTAACGTATATAAATCAGTAGTCATAGGTGCATTATCTACCATAAGTATTTTTACATCTTTAACATCCTTTATAGGTCTAAAAGAAACCTTTTGAATATAATTCATTTTATCTTGAATAGTTTTAATATTTTTATATTCACTTTGTTCCTCAACTGATAAAGGTTCTATTACACCAGTAGCTATCATAGTATTATAAACTTCTTTAGGTTTTTTTATAAATTTATTAGTATAAAAAACTATATTAATACAAGGTGTAAGTAAAGTTAAATATTGTAAAACATCACATATTATTTCTTCTTTTTTATTTTTTGACTTAACGTAGTCATCAAACATATTTTCTGTTTCCTTTTTTACTTTAAAACCCTTTTTATAAAAATATTTTACAATATTATTAATTGTAGCTTTTTTTATACCAAGTGCTGCTGGAACAGTAGCAACTTGTAATGTAAATATTAATAGAAAATCCATTATATATTCCCCCTTTTCTAATAAAACATATGTTAACAAAAATATATAAAAAAAGCAAGATATCAATATTTTTTTCTAATAAAACCTTTGTTATTATCTAGTTCTTCTATCAAACTATATAAAGATGTAAAAGAAAGTTCATCAAGATAACCTAGTTCATACAATTTATTCATAATAGATTGAACTTCTGATATTTCATTAATAGTCAATATTTTAGATACATAATAATTAAGTAATTCAGCTTCATTAAACATATCTATTCTTTGATCAATAATCTCCTTAATACCCTTATCACTAATATCTATTTTCTCTGCTGAATAATAATAAATAAAACCCATAGATATAAGAGATATAAAGTTTGGAGATAACCCATAAATGTTTAATAAATTAAATACTTCATCTTTATTTTCTGAATTTTTATTTACATAATCAAAAATAGTATATAAAACTGAAAAATACATAAAACCAGATATATTAAAAAATATTTCATACATATTTTTCCTATATTCAAGTGTTTTTAGAATATTGTATTTATCGTAATATAAATCAATCTTTTTAACTAATTCTTCTCTAGAAACCATAATATTACCACCTAAAAAAAATTATAACATAAATAAATTTTTTAAAAAAACATAAAATTGATATATGAAAGAAAATGAATATAAACTTATAGCACATAGACTTGGATATAAAATGACACAAAGTAAAGAAAATTCACTTGATAGTTTAAAAGAAATATTTAAAAACGAAGAGTTTTTAAATATATGTAATGGCTTTGAACTGGATATTAACTTTACTAAAGATAACATACCAGTTGTAATGCACGATAAAAAACTTAAAAATAAAATGAAGATAAAAAAATTATATTATAAAGAGTTACATGATATAGATACCCTAGAGTCTATATTAGTATTTTTATTAAATAACAAAGTTAAACTTGGAGATAAAAAAATTAAAATAGAAACAAAGAGTTGTTTATGGAGAAGTAGAAAAAATATAAAAGTATTTATTAATTTATTAAATAAATATAGTTCTTTAAATAAAAATATAATACATCTTTCAAGTCATCCTATAAATTTAATAATAAGTAAAAATTATAATACATGCATAGAAACAGATATATTATGTTATTTTAAAAGTATATATTATATATATAATTTCTTATTTAAAAATGATTATGTATCTTTAAGAATGTCTTTTAAAGATAAATTAGATAATGAAAATATGATAAGTTATATGGTAAATTACATTACAAAAGGATCTGTATCAAATAAAATTATATATTCAAGTAATAAAAATTATAAAAACATAAATATATTTTTAATAAATAACACTACGCAATTAAATGAATTTCATAATAAATATGGTAAATATGTTAAGAATAAAGATATATATATAACAACTTCATACCCTAATAATATAAAAAATAGATTAAATTTAATAGCTTTTTAATAAATTTAATCATTTTTTAAACTTTTTTTATATATTTTATTGACACATTCATTATAATTATATTATAATTAACTTGCAGTGCTCATTTAGCTCAGTTGGTAGAGCAAACGGCTGTTAACCGTTAGGTCGTAGGTTCGAGTCCTACAATGAGCGCCATTTAGAAATAATCGTTAAATCAATGATTTAACTTATAAAGCAAGTTTTAATTAACTTGCTTTTTTTATGCCCTTTTATAAATGTCATAAAAAAAAGAAAATATAATTTTCTTTTTTAATTTACTTCTCCATAAGGAAGTATACTGTAAAATACTTCACCTATTATCATATCGTCATTAATTTTACCAAATGTTCTAGAATCTAAAGATAAAGCTCTATTATCACCTAATAGAAAATATTCTTCATCATACAAAGTAACAGGTCCCATACTAGCAATAATATAATTATTATAAGGATCTTCTATTCTAACTCCATTAATATGTACATGAGCTTCTTTTATCTCTACTACTTCTCCAGGCATACCAAGTATTCTTTTTGCCATTTTTTGACCTTCATACTCAATTACAATAATATCAAATCTACTAAGTTCTTCATATTTTTTATTAACGAGCATAATACTATTTTCAGCTATAGTAGGATTCATACTTGTACCTGTTATTCTTATTATTGATACATAGTTATTTGATACATAAAATAATGAGAATACAACAATCAATGGTATTAATACTTTTAATATTTTCATATTTACCTCTTCTAATTATTATAGCATGGATATTTTTAGAAGTATATTAATGAATTTTATTTAGAAGTAAGTTCTATTACTTTATTAAGAATATCTCCGTATTTAGATAATGCAGTTTCATGTTCATTAACTAAGAATTCATTAAACTCTACTTCTCCATCTATTACTTCTATTATACCATCTAATAATTTAATAGTTTGGCAATTAACACTACCTTCTTCTTTTTCAAATAGTTTCTTAGTATCAAGTGCATTAACTTTAACAATTTCACTTACTTCATCAAAGTCATAATTAAAATCATATTCTTTATCAAAATTATAAACATAAATGTTTGCAAAAGCTCTATCTTTAAAAATAGATCCATCTTTCATTTCTTTATCCATTGTAAAATTTACAACAGAGCAAAATTCAGCTTTTTCATAGTCAATATTTGTTCCTAGTTCTTCAAAAATTTCTCTACCAAAAGCCTCTTTAATAGATTCACCTGCAGCAACGTGTCCTGATGCAGTAGTATATAAAGTTCCTCTATCTGCTCTTCTTTGAAAAAAAACATTACCTTCTTTATCAAAAAGCCAACAATGAACTGTTTTATGCCATAAAGCTTTTTCATGAACTATTTTTCTATCCTCAGTACCTAAGTGATTTCCTTTTTCATCATAATAATCTAACAATTCCATAATACATTCTCCTTTTAAAGAATTTTATCATAAAAAAAATATTTAAACAACAATTAAGAATTTAAAAACTGTTCTTATAGACATTCAATTCTATTTTTGATAAAATAAGCTTGGTGATAAAGATGGATACAAAAGTAAGTATAATAGAAAGATACGGAGAAGATTTAATAAACAAAGAATATGTAACTGATCCAGCAATAGCAAGAGATCAAGAAATTAAAGAATGTATGTTAAGTTTATTAACTCCAGAAAAAAGTGCCCTACTTGTAGGTAAACCTGGTATAGGTAAAACTGCTATAGTAGAAGGTGTTGCATATAGAATTAAAAATAATATGGTACCTGATGCATTAAAAGGATTAAATTTAGTAAAAATAAATATAACAAGTTTAATAGGATCAACAGTAAGTGATGGACAGACTGAAAATAGAATGGATATGTTAATTAAAGAGTTAAGCGAACTTGATAAAACGATAGTTTTTATAGATGAAACTCACCTACTTATAAATCAAGATGGTGGTATGGACTTTGCAAATATGTTAAAAGCTGGACTAGACCGTGGTACTATAAAAATGATTGGTGCTACTACTACTGAGGAATATGAAAGATATATTTTAAGAGATAGAGCATTCTTAAGAAGATTCCAAAAAATTGATGTTGCAGAAGCAGATAAACCAACAGTAGTTAAAATACTACTAGGAACTATACCTAAAACTGAGAAAAAAATGGGAATTAAGATTAATTACCCTGAATATATAACAGAGAAATTTATGGCTTTCATAGTAGAAATGACAGATGAATATAAAAGAGTATATGAAGTTGCAAGTAGATATCCAGATATCTGTTTAAACTTAGTATCAAATGCTTTTACATACGCTGCTTTTGATAATAGTCCTGAAGTAACTTGTAAACATTTCTATAAAGCGGTATGTAATGCAAAAAATATATATCCTGACTCTAAAGTAAAAGAGATTGAAAGATTCAAACAAGTATTTAATGACATAATAATAATGGAAAGAGTTAACTTAGAAGATATAAGTTAATCTTTTTTTTTGCATTTTTATATTTAATAAGATATAATAGTTTGAAATTTGGAGGTATATATGAGTGAAATAACGTTTTACAACATAAATGATAAGTTAAGAAGTTTTGCAGCTGAGAAAGTTAATATAATATTAGAAGATAATATTGATGATGCAATTAAAGAATTAAAAAAAGAAGATAATTTTAAATATATAATAAGATTGGCCTTCTCTGATGTGTATAAAGCTGCCATACATGATCAAGACAAATTAGTAATGGAAAGAATAAAAGATATTAAAAGTGATACTGATATAGATAATTTAAGTGATACTGATATAAATTATTTAATACATTCTATGGTAGTAATTAGTTATAGATTAGATAAAATAAATATAGTAAATATTAAAGTACCTGAGTACATTAATAAGATTTCTAAATTTAATTATATTGAAAAAAATGATTTAGATAGCATAAATGACAATAAAGGTTTATATGAATATTATATAAAAACTTTAAATACCCTACTATCATATAATGTTAAAGATTATTGTAATGAATATAGTGAATTATCAGAAAATTTTGAAGAATTAAACGATATAGATTTAACAACTTTTTTTGAAGAAGAACTATGGACTTATAAGGATAATTTTAAAGAAGAAAAGAATTTACATGATTCAAGTTTAATTGATATAAATTATTGTTATTATATATATCAGTATTTATCAAATATATTAATAAATGGAAAAAAATTCAATATTAGTTATTTATATCAACCTCTAAAAAATACTAATACTTTTGTAGTAAATAAATTTGATAAAAATTTATTTGAGATAATTAAAAAATATGATATTAATTTTGATCAATTATATACAAATTATAGTAACTTTATGGAAACAATAGATGATACAACAAGAAATATAATGGAAGAAAACTTTGATATAACAATGAACGAAGTATCAGAACAATTATTAGAAAACCTAGCTGATAGTAATGATGAAAGATTAATAGAGTTTAGTAACTATACAAAATTATTAAATACTATTCAAGAAGAAGAAGATTTAAGTATGCATGAAGTATTAGAGTATTATAATTTTAATTACGAAGAATTAATGTCTTATCAATATTCAATTGATGAATCTTTAACTATGTATATAAGTATGTTAAAAAATATATATACAAACAATATTGATTTGTTTTATAATTTATTTTCAGAAATTATAAACGGAGTAAATAAATTAGCTATATATAACTTAAAATATATGGAAGAAAAAAAAGGTTCTTTCGAACACGATTTTATACACATAATTAATCATCATTCTTTTGAAGAAATAATAAATACTTGTCTTGAAAGTAAAGATGATAAATTTTTCAAAAAATTATTAACTTCATGGATTGATTATTATAATTATCCAAATAAAGATGAACTTGATAATAGTAAACAAAAATAAAAATCAATTTTAAAATTGATTTTTTTATTTGCATCTATAATCTTGATTAGTATGTGTAAAGTCACGTTCACTTGATTGATTTTCTCTTAAACTAGAATATATATTATATCCATATGGATTAAAATATTCATTTCTTAGTTTATCTTTCTTTTTAGTATTCGTGCAATCAAAAGATTTGTAAGAATATTCATTATTATCCATTATCATCACCTAATAATATTATGAACAAAAAAAAGAAAATTATAATAAGTCATCATAATTTTCTTCAAATACTTTAGTATACTCTACATTATCTACTGCTTCTTTGATTAAATTATCAACATCAATTAAAGCTTCATATTCTTCACATAAAGATATAACAGGATTTATAACAGGATGTTTTGGTACAAAGACAGTACAACAATCTTCAAAAGGTTGAATACTTATATCATAAGTATTAATCTTTTTACTAATATCAATTATTTCAAGTTTATCAAAACAAGCAACTGGTCTGATAACAGGCATTTTAACAACGCAATTAATAGCTTTCATACTTGTAAGAGTTTGACTAGCAACTTGCCCTATTGATTCACCATTAATAATAGTATGCATTCTTTTTCTATTAGCAAGTCTTTCAGTAATTCTATACATCATTCTTCTCATAATAGTAACTAAATATTCATGAGGAATATTCTTAAGTATTTCTTCTTGAATCTTAGTAAAGTTTATAGTATATACACCTATATTAGGATCATAATCTTTTAAAGTATTAGCAAGAGCAAATACTTTATCTTTAGCTTTTTGACTAGTATGCGGCGGTGAATCAAAATAAATACACTCTATAGATATACCTCTTTTGATAGCAAGATATCCCGCTACTGGAGAATCTATTCCACCACTAAGCATTAAAAGACTTTTACCTTGAGTTCCTACTGGATATCCACCTAGACCTTTTATTTTTTCAAAATAAAACACTGAGGCATTATTACGTATTTCAACATTTACAAGAAGTTCAGGAGTTCTAACATCAACTTTAATATTATCAATATTTCTTAAAATATGTCCCCCTACTTCACGTGAAACATCCATAGAAAGCATTGGGTAATTTTTATAATTTCTTTTTGTTTCTACTTTAAAAGTTGTAAAAGATTTCTCTTTTAAATTATTTACAACTTCTTCTTTAATAGTTGTAAGATCATTAGTATCTAACATATAACCAACATTTATCTCGTGTATACCAAATACTTTTCTAAGTTTATCAAGAGCAATATCAAATTCAGTAGTTTCTATAAACATTCTTCCATAATCGTAAGTTATATTATTTTCTATACTAGAAAGTGATTTAGAAATATTATTTTTTAAAATTTTTAAAAAATAAGACATGTTATCTTTTTTAGTGCTAAGTTCTCCATATTTAATAATAATTATTTTTTTCATTGTACCTCATTTCATTATTTTATATTAACATTAATCCATATATTTTTCAACGTATGGATATAGTATATCTCTATCTTTTAATTTCTTTTTTGTTTTCATTCTAACAATTGGCTTATCTAAAGATTTTGCATATTTTATTGTATTTGAAGATATTTTATTACGAGCAAGTATATAAGAAAAATCTAAATGTTTTCCATCTTCATCTGTATTAATAACGATAATTTCATTATATCCAGGTGAATTAATAAAAGTTCTTTCTTCTAAATCTTCTATAGTTAATAACATGTTATTAGTATCTGTTATCTGAGAAATGCTATTTCCTTCATTAAATTCAGCAGTATAAGCATCAAAGGCAGACATATAAATTATTTTATCAGGTGATATGTTGCTATACCCTAAAATAATATCGTGATATAAATCCGGATATACTGACGGAGTGTTAGAATTAATAATACTACAGTTAATAACATATCTATTTTTTTTAAGATTAATTCTATCTGAATTTAAGTCATGATGATCAATTCTTCTAACAAGATATGATGAATCAGAATCATTAACCACTCTATAATTACCACCAATAGAATATAAAGAATTACTAATAGATTTTTGAGAATAAACTTTTACCTTATCATGAAGTCTTAGTAATTGTTCTTCAGATAACTCATTAAGATATATAAAGTTTATACCATTATCTTTCCCATAACTAGAATTAATAATTTCTTCTTTTATTATATTATCAACATCTTTACCATATACTAAACCTTTAGCTACCATTATAGCGTCTATAGGAAGTGATTTAGTAGAAATACTACCATTTATAGATAAATCGCATAAAGCCCTTTTATAAAGGTATCTAAGTGTGTTAAAAATATTATACTCTTCATTAGTTAAGTTATTTAAACCTTCTTTAGTTGTATCATTTAAAAGTCTATATTCATTATTATCTCTAATAACAAAATTATAAGATCTCATATAGTCTTCTATTGCATTATCATTATATACATATGTAACATTATATAAAAAATTTGTAAGCTCATATAATGTGTTAGTAGATAAATATTCTATTTTCTTAGTAAGAGAAACATTACTATATAAAAAAGAAAATAGATTCTCTTCTTCAAAACTCGAATTATTATTAAAATTATTTAATTGTTTTAAAAATTTATTATATTTAAAACAATATTTATCTGATAAACAAACTTCCATTATTAATCCTTTCTAAAATAAATGTAGTAATTGATCTTCATCATTATAAACATTCTTAGTTTTCATTCTAACAAGAGGAACATCAAGTTCTTCTGCAGCACTTATTGACGAATTATCTTTCTCGTTACTTCTAATTAAAATATAAGATGGATCTAAAGTATTACCAGCATCATCCTTACGTAAAATAACAAGTTCATTATAATGATTATTTATAGCTGTTCTAGTATTTAAATCCTCAAGAGATAAAAACATATTATTTGTATCTGACATACTAGAAAGTTCATCAACAGAAAGTAGCTCAGAAGTATATGCATCATATGGAGATATAAAAAGGATTTGATGATTATGTATATCTGAATATCCAAAAATAACTTTTTCATATAAATCTGGATATACAGATGCTGCATATGGAGTTATAACACTACAATTTAAAGCTAATCTATCTTTAGATAAATCTAATTCTGCTACTTCGTTATAATCATGGTAATCTATTCTTCTTACTAAAAAAGAACCTTCATAAACATCATTAATTTGAAAACCTTTATTTGGTGTATATAAACCACTAGCAATACTTTTATTTGCATACTCCTTACATTTTTCATGAAGTTTTAATAATTTTTCTTCTCTAACATTTATTAAAGATAAATAATTTATATTATTAATGCGAGCATATGAAGAATGTAGAATTTCATTTATTATGATGTTATCTTTAGCAAGATTAAATTTTTTACCTTTTGCAACCATAAGTGCATCTATAGATATATCTAAGTAATGTTCTTTTTCTTTAATAAAAGAAACATCAAATAAAGCTTTTTTATATAAAAACATTAATCCCTTCATAGCTGCATATTTATACTTATTATCACAATTCATACTAAGATTAGTATTAAAAAGTTTATACTCATCTAGTGATGTTATAACATCATTATAATAATATAAATAATCTTCAAGCTCAGTTGGAGAATTTTGAAGCAAGTTTACATTATATATAAAATTAGTTACATTTTTAAGGGTCTTAGCGTTAAGTGCAGGAACAAGTTCACATAGATTAACAGTATAATAAAGTACATCAAAAAAATTCTTACCTTCTAGACTTTCACCATTAGTAAAATACTCTAATATTTTTTCATACTCTTTATATTTTTTATTATATAATCTAGATAAAATTATTTGCATATAAATATATCCTCCCTCAAATTTCAAGTAGCTTGTATGATACCCAAAAAATGAAAATATGTCAATAAAAAAATTACATTATTTTATGTAATTTCCAGTATAAAAATTTGTTATATGATCACTATCTTCGTATCTCTTTTTTGTTTTCATTCTAACAAGAGGTATGTCCATAGTTTTAGCTTCTTCTAAAGATTCATCATCTACCTCATCTCTAACAAGTATATATGAAGGATCTAGTTTACCATTGGTTAAAATAACAAGTTCATTATAAGCATCGTTATGTATAGTTCTTTCATTTAAATCTTTCATATTAAGTAAAAAATTATTAGATTCACTAATGTACGGTAAACCTTTAAGGTTATTAAGCTCTTTTGTAAAAGCATCATAAGGATGCATAAAAACTATATTGTTCTTACCTATCTTAGAATATCCATAAATGATATCTGAAAACATCGAAGGATATACAGAGGGACTATTAGGTGTAATTACACTACAGTTAAGGGCAAACCTATTTTTATTTTCTATAAAAGATCCTGAAATACAATCATATTCGTCTTTTCTTCTAATTAAAAAATTACCAGAATCTTTCTTTAAAATTTTAAATCCGTTTGTTGCATCATATATGTTTTTTGAAATATCTTTATTTGCATAAGATAAACATAATTGGTGTAATCTTAGTAACTTATCTCTATTTAGAGATATTAAGTATTCTCTTGATAATTTCTTTAATCTCCCATAACTAGAATTTAATACTTCTTCTACATACATAAAATCTCTATTACTTTGATATAAGTTACCTTTTATAACCATTAAAGCATCTATAGTTAAATCAGTTGGAGTATTATCTATAATTAAAGATACACTGTCATATAAAGATTTTATAAATAAATATTTAAACATTTCAAATATATATACATCCTCTTTTGTTAATTTATTATAATGTTTATTATTAGTATTATTCAAAAGTTCATATTCCTTATTAGAACTAAAAATTATATTATATTTTTTATAATACTCTGTAAGCTCATTTCTATGTATATAAGTATTAGTTACTGTATAAATAAAATCAGTTATTTTAACTAGCGTTTCATTACTTAAATCAGGAAATTTCTTTAATACATTATATTTATTAACAAGTACATCATATAAATTTTTTTTAGACAAATTTTCTTCTTGAAAATACATATCTAAAAAACTAGTATATTTAAAATATTTTTCTTTAAAATCTTCTGATAAACACCTATTCATTGAAATTCTTCCTTTACTACAAATATTATAGTATTAAAAATAATATATTAAGTCAATAAAAAAATATAGGTTTCCCTATAAATTATTAAGAAGAATATAATTCTTTTTAAATTTTTCTAAAAAAGTATTTACTTCATCTAATGTTGTTAAATGAGATAAAGATATACGTATTGTTCTAGAAGCTCTAAGTTTATCATTGTAAACTGCCATAACTGAAGATGAAATATCACCCGAAGAACATGCAGTATTTGTAGATATATATATTTCATCTTCATCCATTGCTCTAATAAAAGTTTCTGGTCTAACGTTTAATAAACTAATATTAATAACTTGAGGAATTGAATATCTAGTTTGATTAACAAGAATACCTCTCATATCTTTAATTTGTAGCAATATTTTTTCATTTAATTTTTCAATATATGAATTTCTTTGATCTAAATCATTTTGACTTAATCTAACTGCTTTTGAAAAACCTACAATTAAAGGAAGTGCTGGAGTACCTGGTTTAAGTTCATTGTTTTTACCACTTCCATATATTAAAGGTTTAATAGTTATATCTTTGCTTTTATAAAGCATCCCTATTCCTATAGGACCATATATTTTATGACTAGACATTGAGGCTAAATCTACATCTATAGTATTAAATGTAACTTTACCTATCGCCTGAGTAACATCTGAATGAAAATAAGTATTAGGATTTTGTTTCTTAATTATTTGTCTAATAATTTTAAGAGGTTGTCTAATACCTAATTCTGAATTAACTGCACATATACTTACAAGTATAGTATCTTCACTAATTAAAGATTTTAAATCATCAAAATCAATTAAACCATCTTCAGTATTTTTTACATAACTAATTGAAAAACCACAACTTACTAAATAATCACATATTTTATATATACTAGGATGTTCAAGTTTTGAAACTATAATATGTTTACCTCTTTTATAGTGTTGCATAGCAACACCTATTAAAGCCATATTATTAGCTTCAGTAGCACTTGATGTAAATGTAATTTCATCATTACTACATGCAAGTGTCATTGCAATTTGCTTGGTAGCTTTATTAAGAAGATTACTAGATCTTCTTCCAAGTTCATTTAATGAATTTGGATTACCAATAAATTCTTTTGAAGTTTTATTCATTGCATCTGAAACTTCATATGACAAAGGCGTTGTAGCACTATAATCTAAATAAATCATTTATATTCCTCCAATAATTTTTTATGTATTCCTGGTTCTACTATATTAATTGCATTAATTGCATTTTCTAAACTTAATTTAAAATTTCCTTTATTAAAAGCATTCTCAGCTTTTGTTAAATTCAAATCTACTTCTTTATTAGTAACTCTATATCTATTACCATAAACAATAGTAGATTCTGCCATCTTAGCGGTTTTAATAGTTTCGTTAACTGTAGAATATACTTTTAAAACTAAATCCCTTGCAGTATCAACTCTTGTATTAAGAGTCTTAATAGAAATTGGTCTTCTATCAAGTTCTTCATTCATATATTCTATAGCTTGCATAGCATCTGCTAACTCAATATGATAATTTTTAGGTATAAAAGGAAGTTTATATGAACGTACTTTCTCTTTTGTTTTTTGTAATATAACTTTAATTTCTTCAAGTTGTTCTCTTGCTCTTTTTTCATCCTCTTTTAAAGATCCTAAAGTTCTAAGAGCTAAATTAAGTTTCTCTTCAGTTTTAACCAGAATAATTTTTAAATTTTCCATTTTTTTAGTAAGTTTAGTAAACGGCTCTCTCTTAGCTCTGTGAGATTCAATTACTTTATCATAATCGCTTCTAACGTCTAATAAACTTTCTCTAATAACATACACAATACTGACTTCATCATCAGTTAAATCATAACTATATTTAATATCATCTATTTTTTTAAGAAGTTCGTTATTTATTTTTTCAAGTTTAGAACATTTAAGTATAATTGATCTAGTATAATCTTCAAAATGTTTCTTAGCAATTTTTTCTTTTTCAAAATCGCTTAATAACGAATCAAAATAATCATGAATAGTTTTAAATTCAAATAATGAATCTTTTATATTTAAAGATTGTAATCTTTCAAATACATCTACTATTTTCTTCTCTGCTTCTTGTTTATTATATTCAATATTTAAGTAATCAAGATTAAATCCATCTTTTTCAAGTTTACTTTCATTGTACATAACTTCTTCTATTTTTCTAGGTATTAATGTAGTACCTAAAGATATAATAGTTTTAGATTCCTCCATAATAACAGTTAAATTTTTTATTATGTCTTCTATTACTTTAACTACTTTATTTACTTCAGTATATTCATTTTTTTCCATTAAATTTTCAAATACTTTAAATAACTTATCAGTACTTTCAAATTGTGCTTCAATTGGTTTTTTGATTATTTCGTATGAAAATTCATCGTTTTTATAAGTAGACATTATATCTCTAAACTCAGATTTAAGTTTAGTAATATTAGTTCTATTTCTTTCCTCAGAAGTAGTAATTTCTTTTATTTCTTCAAGTAATAATTCAGATTTAGTTTTAAGAGAATTTAAGTTTATTTCAGCATTAAGTAAAATAAGTTTTAATTCTTTAAAGTTCTTCTCATAAAATAAAGCTTCAATATCATTTATCTCATCTGATAATCTTGATACATCGCTATCTTTAATAACATTAAATCTTTCTTTCCAGCTTTCATACTTATTTTTAAGATCATCATTATTAGCAAGTGTTTCCACCTTATTTAATTCTGATAATATAGATGTAGAAATAATTAGATTTTTACCACGTTCAAGAGTGTCAATTTGATTCTTATATCTTTTTTCTATTCTTTTATTAAATAACATCAAAAGAACAACTATAAAAATAATTGACACAACATAATATATAACAGCTAATAATATAAACGTTTCTTTACTCATTATTCCACCTATAATTAATTGTAACATATTTTGCTTTTTTTTTAAATCAAAAAAATACTTTTTAACCTAAAAAAATTCTATTTTTTGAAAAAATTGTATATACTTCTTCAAAAATAGACAAAACAATATGTTTATTACATATCAAAATACGTTTTTAGATAAAAAAAATATTTAGTAAAAACATACTAAATATTAGTTTTTATTAAGATAAAACCTTGTAAGGATTATCAACAGTACCTTCACCACTTATAGGTGTATTAGATTTTAAAGAGATTACTGCACGTACTCCACCAGTAGTTAAACTAACATCATTTTGATCTAAATAACCAGATGCATTAATAACTCCTACAAAAGCATTCTCACTTGAGAAGTTATATGGAGAAAGTGTCCAGTACCAAGAACCTGAATGTAAATAGTAATCAGTGTTAGTAGTATTCCATACTGCTCCAGCAAGTGCTGCTTCGTCTAGTGAAATTAATCCAACTTTAGAACTAACTAAATCACTTTGGTTTGTACATTTAAGTTCAGGAGTATTATTAGAATATAATCTATATCTAGAACCATATGATATATAATCTTCCTCACCAGTAAAGTCTTGTGTATTTAAAACAGTTGAATTTTCTGCATCTACGTAACCAGTTCTATCAACACAGAAATTAGTATCTGCAATATGACTACTATAGCTAGATAAATTATCTTTATACCATGAATCTAAATTAGTTTTAATTAAACTATCAGTTGTTGTTCCATGTAATTCATCTTCAGCATAAACATACCCTGTATATTCATAAGAATCATAAGAACTATTAAATGCTGAAGTAGATATTTGAGTATTGTCTTCTGTTGCTCCTATTGTTTTACCTGCATATATTAATTTTACTGTACCATCACCTGCAACACGTACTATTCTCCAGTACATTCCTGCAAATTCTACCCAGTTATCATTTACAGCTCCTCTGTAATAATAACTTGTTCCATTATCATCTGCTACTGCAAATAATCCTTCGTCAGTAGTAGCTACATTATTAAAGTTAGGAGTAGTTTTATTTTCTATATAACTTGTAGCATCTGATATTGTTTCAAAACCATCTTTTTCATTAAGTAAGATAGCTCCATATAAACAATCGCCTGATTCACAAGATTCACCTAAACTAAAATAAGCAAAACAATTATCAGAACCTTTAGCTTTAACAGTTACAAGTGAAGATGAACTATCAAAAGATAATTCAGATTCGTTAACACAATAACTTAATTGTGAATTAAATGAATATCCTTCACTTGGAAATGAATTAGAATCGTAAGTTTCGTATTCACCTTTTTCATTTTGTACTAATATTGAAATTAATTTTGAAGAACTAGTTTCAATACTTTCATCGTTAAATAAAAACGCATTACCTACTAAATTTAGTCCCAAAGCACTAAATATACCTAATAAAAACACCATTAAAAAACAAAGTTTAAATTTTACACTTTTTATTTTCATATCTATCATATCCTTTAATATAGTTTATCATAGAACAAAATGAAATTCAAGTCACTTTTAGTTGTTAAAAAAAATATATCTTATAGATATATTTTAAAATTCACAACTACCAGGAGTTCTTGGATAAGGAATAACATCTCTTATATTTTCTACACCAGTTAAGTACATAACAAGTCTTTCAAATCCCATACCAAATCCAGCATGTACAGTTGTTCCGTATTTTCTAAGATTTAAATACCACTCTACTTCTTCTCTAGAAATATCACAATCTTTCATTCTAGAAAGTAAAACATCGTATCTTTCTTCTCTTTGAGAACCACCCATTAATTCACCTGCTCCAGGTACAATTAAATCTACTGCAGCTACTGTTTTATTATCATCATTAACTTTCATATAGAAAGATTTAATATCTTTTGGCCAGTTAGTAATAAACACTGGATTATTAAAGTGTTCAGTTAAGAATTTTTCATGTTCTTTAGCTATATCTTCTTCATAACCAGGAGTAAATTCCCATTTTTGATTTGTGTTTAATAAAAGATCTACTACTTCTTTATGAGATATTTTAATAAATTCAGAAGTTAATAATTTATTTAATTTATCAAGTAAACCTTTAGATACAAATTTATCTAAGAATATTAATTCATCCATTGCATGATCCATAGTATATTTAACTATAAATTTAAGCATATCTTCCTCAATATTCATAAGTTCATTTAAATCACAGAAACAAATTTCTGGCTCTATCATCCAAAATTCATTTGCATGAGTTTTAGTATTAGAATGTTCAGTTCTAAATGTAGGTCCAAACGTATAAATCTTTTTATAAGCATGAGCAAATGTTTCACCATGAAGTTGTCCAGTACCAGTAATATATGCTTGTTTACCAAATAAATCTTTAGTAGTATCTACATTTTTATTATCATCAAGTGGTAAGTTATCAAAATCAAATGTAGAAATTTTAAACATTTGATCACTACCCTCACAATCAGCTGTTGTAATAATTGGTGAATGAACATAAACATAGTTATTATTATTAAAATAAGTATGTATAGCCATAGCAGATACTGATCTTATTCTAAAAACTGCATTATATAAATTACCTCTTGGTCTAAGATAAGCAATACTTCTTAAAAATTCATTAGTATGTCTCTTAGGTTGAAGTGGATAATCATCTGGACAATCCCCTAAAAGTTTATATGAAGTAAGTGATAATTCAATATCTTGACCTGCTCCAAGTGATTCTTTAATAATACCTTCTACTTCTATAGAAGAACCTATTTTTAATTTTGTAATTTCATCAAAATTATCTAAATTATTATCATATACAACTTGTAAATTATTTAAACAAGTTCCATCTCCTAGTGCGATAAAACCGAAATTTGCTTGTTTACGATGATTTTTAATCCATCCACAAATAGTTACTTTTTTATCTATATAACTTTTATCAATTTGTACAATATCCATATATTAATCTCTCCTTTTTAATAATATTTTATTTATTATATCAAAAAAAAAGAAAAATAAGAAATTTTTTTCTTTTTTTATCCTCTAGGTTTAAAGAAAATACTAAGAATAAAGGCAAAAACTATAGTAGAAACTATAATGGCACTACTATTTTGAAGTAAACCGGAAAAGATACCTATAAAACCCATCTGTTTATAACCTGTTATACCACCTTGATAAAGTGCATTTCCAAAATTTGTAATAACTACGTTGGCTCCAGCACCACAGTTTATAGAAAAAAAGTCATATATACCAAAGAAAGACATAAATGAACCTAGTACTGTAAATGAACTAGTTATATGACCCGGAGTAAATTTAGTATTATCAAGTATTATTTGACCAAGAGCACAAAAGAATCCTGTGAATAAAAAGGCATATAAATAGTTCATTTAAGCAACCTCCAAACTTACTACGTGACTAATAGCTGGTATAGTATTATGTTGATTAATAAGACAAGGAGAATGAAGAGATCCTGTTCCTACTAATAGAATTTTTTTATATTTTTTATTTTGAAGTATTTTATTAAAAAAAACTATAGGAATGCAAGCAGGTCCACTTCCACCAGCGTAAGTATCTTGACTATCTAAAAAAATTTCAGAACCAGCATCCATAGTTTTTTTAATATTAATATTGTATACTTTTTTTGTATATTCTTTAAATATTTTAGCACCTACAATACCAAGATCTCCTGTTAGAATAACATCGTAATAACTAATATCTCTAGATAAATTGTTTAAATGTTTATTAAGTGTATCAGCTGCTGCTGGGGCCATTACAGCTCCCATGTGATTAACATCATTAACACCTTTGTCAATAACACTTCCTATAGTAGCACTATCTATTTTTATATTTGTTTTTTCATGTGTAAGAATAGTCCCTGCAGCTGCAGTAGCTGTAAACGTAGAAGTATGTACTTTAGGAGAACCATATTCAACGGGATATCTAAATTGTCTTTCTGCAGTTAAATTATGAGAACTTGTTAAACAAATAACATTTTTATGTTTATAATTTTCGGTAAAAATACTTCCTATAAGAAGAGCTTCTATGAAAGTAGAACATGCAGAATATATTCCTAAAAAAGGAAAATCAAATGCTCTATGAGAATAACTTGATATAGATATTTGATTAATAAGATCCCCTCCTATTAAAAAATCTACGTCATTTTCAGTTATATCATTTCTAACTATTAAATTTTTAACAACATTTTTTTGCATTTTAACTTCAGCTTGTTCAAAAGTTTTTTCACCGAAATAAAAATCATCTAAATATTCATTAAAGTTTTTTATTTTACCATCCTTTTCCATAGGACCTGCAATAGTATAATAATCTTTTATATATACATTTTTAAAAATATAACTAGACACCAATAATCACCCTCACAATCACAAGTAAGAAAGAACTAATAATTCCATAAAGAAGTACTGAACCTGCTAATTTAAATACATTTGAACCAAGTCCAGTAATTAGTCCATCTTTTTTATAATCAAGTGCACTAGAAGTAACACTATGAGCAAATCCTGTAGTAGGAATAATAAGGCCGCATTTAAGTTTAGATACATAATCATCAAATACTCCCATAGCAGTTAATAAAGAGGCAATAAATACAACTAATATACTTATAATGGATCCAGATAAAATTCTAGAAAAACCAAAATTAATCATCAAAAATACAACAAGAACTTCAGAAGATAAACCGATAAGACCACCTACTACAAAGGATACTATACAATTTTTTAGTCTATTTTCCTTAGGAGCAAATTTCTTTAAAAATATATTATAATCCTTGTTATTCATACAATCACCAATTATATTATGAAAAAGAAATCAAAATATTATACAAACTTTAGTATAAAACTAAGTATTTATAAGAAAAACTTGACTTTTTCACACAAAAAGTGTATTATATGTTACAAGTGAGCGAAATGTGTAAATATTACGTTCTAGGGGGTTATAAAATGAAAGACGAAAAAAAAGAATTTCAAAATAATAAAATACCAAGTTCAATATTATCTAGAATGACTGGATCTGGTAAAACTGCTGAAGTGTTAAATAAAATGACAACGACTGAACAAGAAATTAATAGTGAAAATAAAATAAGTATAACTTTAGAAACTGAAAGAAAAATCTATTCAACAGATAAAAAATTAATAGAAACTTTATATAAA
Organism: bacterium; assembly: GCA_044432745.1. GTDB lineage: Bacteria > Bacillota_I > Bacilli_A > RF39 > UBA660 > CAKOSP01. The sequence continues at coordinate 22,133 of JAWXUH010000006.1, read as the reverse complement.
GAAGTTGCTATTGAAATTGAAAAAAGAAATAAAGAAATGGGTATAAATAGTACTAATGGAATTGAACTTACTGAAAATATCAGTATTATAAGTTTAGGTACTGAAGAACCTGTGCAAACAACATTTAAAATAGAAAAAATAGTTGAAAATGAAGTTGTTCAAAATATGAATGGTACACAAAAAGAAGCTACTGTTTTAGAAGAAACAAGTAAAATTAAAACTGAAAAAGTTGTTTTAAATGAAGTAAATCAAGAACCAAGTAGTATTGTAAGTGAAAGAGTAACTTCAAATGAAGTTGATTCAACATCTATTAATATTAAAAATAATAGTGAAAATTTAAAACAAAGAACAACTGTTAATTCTGCTACTAGAACGATGGCAGAAAAAAGAATGAAATTAGCTCAAGAAGCAGCAGATAAGAATGCCAAAAGTGTTGTTTTAGACAATTTGCCTTTTGCAAAAGAAATTGCTAAAAATAATAATTTATTATCTGTTCCAACAGATTATTTACCATATTTAGCAGATATACTATTTAAAAAAGTATTAGACAATACAAACTTTATATTAACTGCTGCTGAAGAAAATTTCTTATTTAGTGTTTTAAATGCAAGATATAGAACAGCTAAAGTTCCAGTTAATGTTGCTTTTGATGTACCAGAAAACTTTAATGTTGATATTAATATATATGGTATTAACAAAACACTTCAAGTTAATAGTTATACAGGTTATGTAAATGGAACAACAGAAACAATTGAAGAATACTATAAAACATTAAGTAATTTATTTACTGAAGAAGAAGCAAATTTAACTGAAATGGATGTTGTAATAAAAAGACATGCTAACGATGAACTTTCTAAAAAATTTGTTGTATCATATGTAGAACATAGACTAACAGAATTTAATTTATCAGCTGAATCTAGAAATTTTTACTTATTTATATTTAAAGAAAAATTAAAAGAATTTGATTTACCTGTATTAACAAGAATAGAACATGCTAAAAAAATGCAAATATTAGCAATGTATGATTCTATAAGAATAGAACAATTAGAACTTGAAAATCAAAATCGTATTAGCGGTATTGTAGTGCAAGAAATAGAAAATCAAAAAATAGAAAATGAAAGAAAATTATCTGAACAAATAAATATTAAATTAGAAGATGATATATATAAAAAAAGACGTTAAAAAAAATCTCAACAATAAACTTAGTTACCCTATTTTATAGGGAAAAGTTTACTTGAGATTTTTTTATTTTGAAATAAGAACTCTCATTTTTTCTAGACCTTTTTTCTCTATTCTAGAAATTTTAACTTGAGACATATTAAACTCTCTTGCAAGTTCACTTTGAGTTTTATCAAAGTAGTATCTTTTTCTTATAACATCTTTTTCTTCATTTGTTAATTTCTCTAAAGAATCCTCCAGTAATATTTTATCATCTACATTAATAGTATTGTTATCACAAATAACTTCATGCATATCTCTATATGATGATGTCTCATCATCCATAGAAATAAGTGTATTAGCACTCATACATGCATAATCTATAGTTTGTATATCCATCTCTAGTTTACTAGCTATATACTCGTTATTTGGTATGTATCCTAATATTTGTGTATCTTCATATCTTATTTTTTCAATAAGTTTATATAACCTTAAAGTATCTTTATTAATTTTTAAAGTTTTACGACATGCAACCTGGTACATTTCACCGTATATATACTCATAAGCATATGTACTAAATTTAGCACCTGAATTACTATCGTATTTATTAAATGCTTTTACAAGCCCTAGTTTACCTGCTTGTAATAAATCCTCTCTCTCGACTCCATAAAAATAAGTAGCAATTTTAAAAATTAATTTCATATTTTCATTAACAATATCTTCATCAATTATCATATAACCTTTTCTTTCATATCAAAATCCTTGTTTATTTTAATACGAAGTTTGCTAATATCTTTCTTTAAATTAGTAGGAACATTAATCAAACTCAGATTACCTCCTGTAATCTTAACAACCCACCTTAATTTATATAAAAAATTAAAACCGATATGATCAATGTTATCCAGTTCTTCAAAATTACCAATCACTGTCATCTCCTTAGATTTAAGCAAGTAAGGAAATAAGAATGCATCAGCAGACTTCGAATCCTTTAAACATATTTTTTTTCTAAAATCTATTACCACGCACCTATCATACCTTGAAAAATCAAGCATTATATTCACCATCCATATCAGTATAGAGTATAATATTTAAAAAATATACAAAATCGACAAAAGAACAAAAAAATTTGACTAATTACAGTCAAATCCATTACTAACAAGATCAAAATTTATTATTTTAGCTGAAGTATTATTTTCAAAATCTAAATAAAACTCAGTTAAAGAATCTTTATCGTATTTAGTATAATCAATACCTAAATAAAATTCTGACGAAACATCATCTTCTTCTATATAAGCACTTACACCAGCGTAATATGTATAATTATCTAAATTTTCAGTATAATATTCGTATTCTTCATCATCCATATTAACTATTTGAATAACTTTATTTAATAAATTGCTATTAAAATAATAAGTTAAAACTATATTATCTTTAACACAAACTAAATTTTGATTACCTTCACTATCTTTATTTAAAACAACTGATGGATACATACTAGTATTTATAACTGAAAAATTAAAATAGCTTACATCAGATGCTTTTAACTCATAAACAAACTCTGTTGAGCTAGATGCTTCAAACATCATATCAGCAAAATTTATTCTATTAATTAAATTTGATTCTTCATCATATATTTCCAAATAATAGTTTAAATTATATAAACTTACATCTTCTGTTGTATTATTTAATATATTAAAAGATAATGTCCTTGTAGAAAGTTGAATGTTATTAAGGGTAACGTGAGGACTTGTTAAACTCATACCTTCAACGTAAGAATTAGGATCAACTATTTCATCTTCATCTTCTGCTGTTTCAAAGTATTGAGAATCATCTCCTGCAGTTAAACTTTTCATATAAGTTTCAATTTCTGGTAGATAATAAACAAAACCAATAAGTATCACAAAAAGGACAACCAAATATATCATACTAACAGTTTTATTATCTATAACACCTATTACTGTAGGTATTAAAGGATCTTCTTTTATTACAATTTTTTCTTTTCTAGCCACTATTCATTCCCCATTTCTTAACAACTCTCTAAACTACACATTTCAGTTTGTAAATCATTTATCATATTATTATATTCTAGTAACAAATCACTATACTCTTCATCTGTTAACTTAATATAAGGATCTTCTACTTCATCTACAGTACCAAATGAAATATCAACTAAACTACCATTTTTAACAGTAATTACTGTAGGAGCATAAAGTCTCTTAGTATTAGTATCGTATTTTTCTCCGTCTTCATCATAAACATAATATTCAGACAAAGAATCAGATAAAAATTCTACTACTTCATAATAAGATTCATCCCCCTCTTTTGTTTCTACTACATTCCCAGCTTCATATGTATAAGTATTTCTAACACTTGATATATTAACATAATATATCGGTTCATTTTTACTTACCGAAGAATCAACTAAAGCTTCAATCATATTTCTACACCAAGGACACGTTCCAAAACCAAAATAAATAAGAGCAGATTCATTGTTCATGATATCTAATATTTCTAAAATAGTTTTTTCATATATCACTGCCTCATCGTTAATATCTACTTCTAAAAGTAATTTACCAGACAACTCTTCTCCATTTAAACTTTCATATTCTTTTGAGAATATTGTAACATCATTATATATATCAACACTATTATCTCTTGTAAGAGTCAAATATCCTAATATTATTAATACAATAAATACTACAACAACCGCTAAAGTTATTAATATTTTTTTATATTCTTTCATTAAATTCACCATAAATATAGTATATCATATAGAAATTAATCGTACAAGCTTGATTTTTAAAAAATAGTTTGCTATAATATTTTTGTTGTTGATTTATGGCGATGTAGCTCAGCTGGCTAGAGCACTCGGTTCATACCCGATAGGTCGGGGGTTCAAATCCCTCCGTCGCTACCAATTTTATAAAATAAAAATTTGACTTGTCAAATTTTTTTTTTGCAAAAAATTTAGTGAATCTGTACATATAATGCATTTAATTATGTACTCATATTCTCTACTACATCAATTGCTACACTTAAATAAAAATATATACTTTCTATATCTATTACACATATTCAAACAAAAAAAAATAATTATAGTTATATAACTAAAAAATATTCAAATTAAAATAAAAATATAGATAATCTCCTATTAATTGGAACATATTAGTTAATATTAATTGATTTTTTGTTACTTTTGTGTTACTATACAAAAACCGATTTGAGGAGGACTATATGTTTTTTAAAAAAAAATTAATTGTAAACAACAGTGATATAATATATAAACATTTAAAACCATTACAAAAATATAATTTAACTATTAAAAAAAGATTGATAGATGCTACTCAAAGTGAGATTGAGAACTTCAAAGAAGAAACAAAAGAATTCTTTTCTATGAATTTTAATAATTTAGAGCATAACACTAAATATATAGTAAGAGAAGATTTTGAAAGAATGAAAGAGTTATTTGAAAACAAAGATGATTTAGATGATCAAACTATAAGAGAATTCTTAAAAGGAAATTATAAACCTATGAATATGTATGATATAGAAGTTAAATTGGATGAACATCATTCAGCGTCAAGCATTAATGGATATATGACAATAGATGCTGCATACTACTTAGGTGATATAACATTATCACTAAGAGATTTATCAGGTTTAAAACAAGGGTATATTCATGAGTTAACACATATTCTTGTAAATAATATGAAAGCTAATATATTTGATGAGCCAAACGAAGAATTATTAAGTGTTTTTTTAGAATATTTATCTATGGAAGAAGATTCAGAATTTTTTTATAAGTCTGAAGCTAATAGATGGAGTGACATTACATACGGTAAATTCAATAAAAATACAAAGGAATATAACTACTACTATACAGCTAATATATATTCAGTATATTTATATTATTTATATAGAAATATGAATTTATCTCAAAAAAGAATTTTGTTAAACAACATAGAACAAGTTCTAAATGGTAAAAGAAGTATCAGAGACTTTAGACAATTATATAATCTACATTTTTATAACGATGATATACTTAATCCAATATTATCATCTATAGATAGATCAAAACAATATATAAGAAAAAGATAAATAGTTTATAAAATCAATGTAACAATTGATTTTTTGTTACATTTGTGTTACAATTAAATTATCTTTAGGGGGTAAAATATATGTTTTTTAAATACAACTATTATAAAAGAAATAGTAGAAAAATACTTAAGCATTTATACAAAGTACATAAATATAATTCTAATGAATGCATAATACCATCCTACTCTACTAAGGAAGATCAAGAAAATTTAAAAAAAGAAGTACAAGAATTTTTTAAACAATATTTTGGAGAATTAAATTTCGATATAAAATATCTTTATCCATCACAATTTGAAGTAATAGAAGATAACTTTATTAATTCAAATATTTTTAATGAAGATCAAGTTACTAATTTTTTAGCAAATTCTCATAAAGTCGTAAATTTATTTGATGTAGATATTTTTTTTACCGATGTATTATACGAATCAAGAGTACGTTCTATTTCTACTCATGAGGGGCAATATTTTTTTGACGATGTAACACTATCAAAAGTAAGTATATCCAATTTACAATCAACATATGTACATGAATTAGGCCATATGTTAGCATCAAAGAACATATACAATGTTGCAGATACAACGAATGACGAATTTATAAGTATTTTTTTAGAGTATTTATACTTACATGAGGATTCAGAAGAGTTTCTAAATTGTGAAACCAACAGGTGGTTAAATGTAGCAAACACTAATAAAGGTATTAAAGCAGATATTTATTATACTGGAAATACGTATGCTCTATTTTTATATTATATATATAGAAATTCTACGCCATATGTGCAAAAAGAAATATTAAAAGATTTTAAAACTGTTATAACAGGAGAAAATTCAGTACAAAGTTTTCTAACTACTTATAATCTAGATATGAGTAATAGTGATATTGTTAAACCAACTTTAGATTCTATTAATAGATCAAAACAACGTTTAAAAAAATAAATTTTTTAAAATAAAACCACTACTTTATATGTAGTGGTTTTTTTCATAAAAAAAATTTAAAATATTATTTTAAATTTTCAAATATTCTAGGAAGCATTTGTTTCTTTCTAGATACAAGTCCTGAAATAAATATACCTTGATATATTTCTTCAAGATTGAAAGCATCTTTTAATAATTCTTCTGATGATTCATTATATATTAAATATGAACCATTCTTAACTACATCAGTAGCAAACATAACTGATAAATCATACCCTACTTCTATTTTAGTATCAAGTAAAGTTTGAATTTCAGGCATCATAGGCACTACAGCATCAAAGTCCATAGTAGTAATAACACTAATACCAACTTGTTTTTCATTATAAGTATATGATTTATAATCAGTATACACTAAATCTTTAACACTCATACCTTCAATAGAACTTGCAGCTTTAAGTAATTCTTGTCCATAAGATTGGATATCAAGTTCAGCTATAACAGCAAGTTTTTCAGCTACTTCTCTATCCTTATTAGTTGTAGTTGGAGAAGTAAATAATAAAGTATCTGATATTATAGCAGATAACATAATTCCAGCTATTTCTTTTGGTATCTCTATTTTACTTTCCTTAAACATAATATATATAATTGTAGATGTACAACCTACTGGCATACTTCTAAAACTAATTGGTAACATCGTATTAAGAGCACCTAAATTATGATGATCAACTATTTCAAGTATTTCTGCTTCTTCAAGACCTACAGCTGATTGTGAGAATGTATTATGATCAACTAGCATTACTTCTTGTTTTTCATATTCATTTTCACCATTTGCTTTAATTAAACCTTTACATATATTCTTTTTATTTAGTACTGGATAATTAGAATGTTTATCTTTATTAGATTTATCTATAAAATCTGAATAATAATCATCTTCATGCATAACAACTGGGTTTAAATTAACATTAATTGTTTTTGCAAAATTAGATAAATGAATTTTATTTGCTATATTAAAAGTAAGTAGCTTAGTTTTAATAATAGAAACATTATTAACTTTTGCAAGTTCCCTTAAATCATCATCAATTCTTTGATTACAACTAATTATAATAAGTTTAACATTTGATTCTATAGCTTTTTTTATAATTCTACGTCTAAAACCTGATATTAATATAGTAGATTCATTTAAAACCACTTCACTTAAAAAAGTTTCAGTATCAAGTCCAGCAACAATAATATTACCAGAAATATATTCTTCACTATGAGTTACAACTTTAGCATCAAGTGAATTCATTATATTAATAAGAGATGTATCCATATAATCACTATCAGCTACTGCTAAATATTTAGCTATGTCCTTTAAAGTTAAATAACCTGTAAGTTTACATTTGTTATCCACTAAAGGTACAGCAGTTACATTAAATTTAGCCATTATCTCAAAAGCTCTATCAATAGACTCTTCTTCGTGGATCAATGCATTAGTTTCATATGCTATATCCTTTACTCTAACTTTAACGTCGTTTATAAAGTCTGGTTTCTTAATATTGAAATAATCCAATATGAATTTAGATTCCTTATTTATATCACTTAAAATTTTTGGTATAGTATTAAGCCCTTGTTGTTTTTTTAAATAAGATAATGCAATTGCAGAACAAACACTATCACTATCTGGGTTTCTATGACCAAAAATAAAAATTTCTTTCTCATTCATTTAAATCACCTTTTAAAATTTTATCATATTTTCAATTTTTTTGCTAAAAAAAACAAAAAAATTCAATAAAATATGGCTATAAATAGCGAATTTATTAAAAAAAAGTCATTTTTTAATAATTATGTTGACATAACTTTTATAGTTTGCTATAATTTATTTGTACCAAAAACGGAGGAATACCCAAGTCCGGTTGAAGGGACTGGTCTTGAAAACCAGCAGGTCGGGAAACTGGCGCAGGGGTTCGAATCCCTTTTCCTCCGCCATTTTGATAATTATATCGCGGGATGGTAGCAGTTAGGTAGCTCGTCGGGCTCATAACCCGAAGGTCGTAGGTTCAAATCCTACTCCCGCAACCAATTTAAATTTTGATGGTTCCGTAGTGTAGCGGTTATCACGTCTGCCTGTCACGCAGAAGATCGCCGGTTCGATCCCGGTCGGAACCGCCATTTGGCTTCATAGCTCAGTCGGTAGAGCAAAGGACTGAAAATCCTTGTGTCGCAAGTTCGATTCTTGCTGGAGCCACCAATGAAGCAAAAATAAAAACAGTTGAAAAACTGTTTTTTTGTTTTATGAATTTATTTATATTCCCCTATTTTATCTTCTATCCATATAGGCAACATTTTTTTTAGGGGTTCAAAATCTAGTACATTTGATTTAAAATTAAATTTAGTATAGCATTTATAATTTATATTCTTTATAGAAAGTAAAAGAACATCTTCATTATTTTCTAAGATTTTACAATATATAGCATCTCCTTTTTTTACGTACTGATTAATATCTGATATATATTTGTTAGAAATCTCAGAAATATGAACAAGACCTTTATCACCATATTCAGTTTTAACATAGAAACCGTAATGTTCTAAAGAAACAACAAGGCACTTAATAATATCTTTATTTTTATATTTCATCTTTTTTTCCTTTAAAAAAATTATATCATAATATTATTAATTAATCCAAGTTAGACCTTCTATATTTACATATTTACGAATTATTACCAAAACATCCGCTAAGAACTTTTCATATTCACTGCAAGATTTTATTATATGAATAATATCCTCTTCCTTAGATTTATCATTTATTGCATTTTCATACAAATCAAAATATGTAGAAGGAAAAATAAGTCTAGCATAGAACATTTGATAACTATATATAGAAAGTCTTCTACTTTTCAAATAAGTTTCTACCTCTAAAATTGCATTTTCATTATTATAAAAAGATGACTTTATATATTCAGCAAAATCTCGAACTTCTAAATCTAATAAAAAACTAATAGGATTATGATAATTAAGAACGTAATTAGGAGAAAAAATTCTTCTATGAGATAAACATACATTATCATCCTTACCATATTCATATTTCTTATTACATTTATTAACCATAGTAATTGCATTTTCAGCTAATCCAATAAAATAACTAAAAGAATCTATTATAATATCTTTACCATGACCTAACTGTGCAACTTGATATTCAAAGTAATCTACTTTTTGACTCCAAAGATCACCCCAATTATTTTTATATTTTTCTAACTTTTCACCACTTACGCGAGTCTTCTTAGATATTTCTATCATATCAATAAGATCTACTTCGTTTGAATAAGTGTTAAGTATCTTTAATAATACATACTCTTCTCCATCTACAACTACAAGTTCTTTTCCATTTTTATCTTGCATCATTTCAAAACAAGGTATATTTAAATTTTTAAGTTCATTTGAACACGATACTAATTCATTAATATCGTTTTTATTTCTCTTAAAAGGACAAAATAAAAAAATTTCATTTATATACCTAAATGAATAAGTTTCTAAAGATTCATCTAATTTATCAATCTCGATATTATAATTATATTCAATAGTTTCTTTCACTTAAATCACAGTAAATTATATGAAAAAAAAAAGAATATAAGTCCTATTCTTTTTCTTGTAATTGTTTAACTAAAGCATCAAACATATTTTCACATGATTTCATGAACGTTTCTTTTAAATCAGCATAGTCAACATTTGCTGTTGCTGGAGTTGCTACCACTGGTTCTACTACTGGAACTTCAGGCATAACTGGAGCGTCTATTACCGGAGCAGGCGCTACTGGCTCAACTGGAGCTTCTACTACAGGTGCTACTGGTATTTCTGCTACAGGTTCTGCTGCTGGAACAACAGGAATTTCTGCTACTGGCGCAACTGGAGCTACTGGAGCTGCTACTTCAGGAGTTGGAACAACAGGTACTTCTGGAACTGCTGATATTTCAGGAAGTTCAGGAACTGGTGCTTCTACTACTGGCTCAGCAGGAGCTGGTGCTTCTACTACCGGAACTGGAACTTCAGGAGTAACAGGTAATTCTGGAACTACTGGAGTTTCTACAGCTGGAGCTGCTACCTCTGCAGGAGCAACAACATCTGCTACTGGTGTAATTTCTACAGTTGGAACAAATGGTTCTTCAGTAACTATTTGTACAACCGGCTCAGCTACTGGTGCTTCTACTACTGCAGGAGCTACAGGTTCTGCTACTGGCACAACTGGAACTTCCGCTACTGGAGCAACCGGCGCAACTGGTGCAACTGGTGCTTCAACCACTGGTTGAACAGGAGCTACTGGCGCTGCAGCTGGAGTCGCAACAGCAACTGGTACTGCTGGAACATAATTAGCTTTTATTGCGTCAAAAGAACCTTGAGGAAGTGTTAACTGAGTATAATAAACATCATCTGCAGTTACCTCTTCTGGAATTGTTACATATTCCATTTGCGCATTTGATATTATAAGTTTTAAATATTCTTTTGTTTTTTGCCATTCAGTTTGATCAACTACTTTTGTAAGTTTATTATCAACAAGTTTTGATATCAATATAATAGGCAATCCCATTGAACCTGCCGTTTCGTTATCTAAAACAACGAACGTATCTGCACCTACTACAAAAGCATTAAGTACATTTTTTTCTTCTTCTGTACCAGAAGCTAATTTTATTTTTATTTTTCCCACGATTTTCATCTCCTCTTATTTATTCTTATTAATAAAGTATATCATAAAAAAAAATTTTAATCAATTTTTTTTATTACGAAATACTTGCAACCATAAGCACATTTATTTTTGATATAATCATCTACATGCTTAATATTATTATATTTCTTTTTCTTTTTATTAGAATCATCATAAAAGCCTTTTAAACGAAGTTTATCGTAAGCATAATCCCCTACTATGTAATCAAATTCAGTAAAGAAATCTGTTACATATTCATCAAGTTCTGCATTTTTTAAACAATCAAATTCATCTTTTATAACACTATATTTAACACCCAACAAATTCATATATAACCTACAAAATTAAGAATGTTACTATCATAAAAGTCATTACAACTGTTGATAACATTCCCATAATAAGTAAAATATCTATATAACCATTTCCTGAAGTAAGTTTCATTTTTTGATTATAATAATTATATAAAGCCAAATCATATAAATATTCAAAATTTGTAGATTTTTTATCTACTGCTAGAGTCTTATAAACTTCTTCATTTATTAACTTAACATCCTCTGCAGTAAGCAAACACACATCTGTATAATTTTTATCAATTATTTTATAAGCCTCTGGAGCTAGTAAAATTTTAGGTTCATTATAAGATATTTTTACATATAATTTATCTTGATCTGCATAATAATTAACAATTTCAAAATTGTTTCTTGAATGAAGAAAATTATAACTAATTAAAAGTGGATTACTACTACTAGGAAAATATAAAAAGTTTTTAAAATACTCCATTTCCATTTCAGATACTTCATAATTTATTTTCTTCATCATAAGCATATCTATCATAAATCTTTGTATAACTACAAAGATTGTATTAGGAATAATACCTTGTTGATCATTATAATAAAAAGTATCTAAGTCAGAAAAGAATTTATTTAATTTCATAATACTAAATTTATATTTAAGTAATATACTTCTAAACTGTTCTTCATCTCTACTATTATATGCATTCATTATTTCAGTTTCGCCATATATGGATATTAATCCTCTTATAGTAATAACTAAAAAAGAATTATGTATAATACCATTTTTATGATTTCTTGAAATTACATAATCGCTAAAAGCTTTTTCTACAGCTTGATTAACAAAATAGTTATCCATAATACACCTCATCTATTATATAGTATAACAAAAAAATTTAAAAAAAGATACCTTTTTATCACATTTTAAGACAAAATAATATAAATTATAGCAAGATTTTTTTTTGCATATTGCATTTACTATTATTTCGTGATATATTAAATTCAAGTTTATTTTTTATTACTATTTCCTTTAAAGATTATTGATAATAATAAACCAGATATAGGAGGTACTCATGGAAGATAAAACTATCGTTTGTAAGGAGTGTAAAAAAGAATTTACATTTACTGCTGGAGAACAAGAATTTTATAAAGAAAGAGGGTTCACTAATGAACCTGTAAGATGTAAGGAATGTAGAGACAAGAAAAAAGCTGATCAAAATAATAACAGACCTAACTTCAGAAAAAATTTCGACCAATAAAAAAAGAAATGATAACAAATATTTGTTATCATTTTTTTATTTATTGTAACTATCTACTGGAATATCTTTCGCAGTAACATTTTTATATTTTGAATTATAAAGTTCTTGTAACTCTTCTAAAGAACATTTAGTTAATTTATGTTTTTCTTCTGCCATCATTTTTACCATAGCATCATACTCTCCTACTTTTACAGAAGAAAATTCTCCTATATAAGCTTTAGCTTTTATAATACCATTTATCAATATAGTTTTCTTTTCGGTTTGTTCATCTGTTGTAGATTCAACAATATTAGATACTTCGTTATCTTTAACAACTGTATTTTGTTTTTCAGATGTAACTACATTAACATTATCAACACTATCTTTATGGAATTTATTTAAATAATCATTTACTCCTTCTGATACATTGAATGTAGGTTGTTCTACAACTTCCTCTTTTACTACATTAATGTTATCTTTATTACTTTCGTGAAACTCATTATGGAATTTATTTAAATAACCATTTACTCCTTCTGATACATTGAACGTAGGTTGCTCTACAACTTCATCTTTAACTACGTTAATGTTATCTTTATTACTTTCATGAAACTCGTTATGGAATTTATTTAAATAACCGTTTACTCCTTCTGATACATTGAATGTAGGTTGTTCTACAACTTCGTCTTTTACTACGTTAATGTTATCTTTATTACTTTCATGAAACTCATTATGGAATTTATTTAAATAACCGTTTACTCCTTCTGATACATTGAATGTAGGTTGTTCTTCAACATGAGATAAATCAAAATCAAAATGTTCTATTTCAGAACTATCATATACAAGCAAAGAATCAAAATCAGAAAAATCTAATGTATTATCTAATTCTAAACTATCAGAAACAATTTCCTCTTTTATGTTATTTTCAGTTGTTATTACTTCTAAACCTAACCCTTTTTTTATTTCATTTTCATATTCTATTCTTGTTTGAACTCTAGATCTATATTCAACAGGAATTAGATCAATAGCACCAGGAAAATTACTGCAATATTCTAAATATACATTAAATAATGTTTCCTCTTCATTAGTATTCTTCTTAATAATTTTATCGTAACTAATTTCTTTGTCTTCTTGTTTATTTTCTACAGTATTTATAACACATCGTTTTTTGAAATCTTCACGTATTTTATTACTATTTAAATATTTAATATACAATTTAGTATGTTCATCAACGTATGCTTCTGTATTATCTACTGTAACAGAATAAACGTTTTTACGAGATATTTCAAGTTCTTCTAAATCTCTTCTATTATCTTCATTATATTTTTCAAGTACGATATCCTCATAATACATTCTAACTTTTGTAGATAAAACTCCTTTAAGTTTTTCTAAAGCCTCTAGAAATCTATCATTTTTTTCTTTTTCTAACATTTCTTTCATTTCATGAGCTTTTATCGTTACATCATCCTCATTTTTATGTTCTTGCGTCTTAATTCCTTCTAAAAGGTCTATATTTTTTTTTGTAATTTCTTCTATACTAAGATTAGATGATGTTTTTCTTCTATTACTTTGAGAAATTGATGCATCAAATGATGGATTAAAATCCATATATATAATTTTTGATAAAAAACTTGAATCGGATTCACCATGCCTTTTTTTAGAAAGTAAACTCATTACGTCTTTTTCTATCTCAGTCATAGTAGGATATATTCCCGATAAAGATAGATCATCTTGTATTTTTTGAAGGTTTGTTAAAGGTAAATATTCATATGTTAAATATGTTGCTACAAGCTCTCTAATAGCGCTAGCATATAAAGATTTAGGACGAATTTTAACTTCATTGATACCTTCAATATCATCACCTAATTCTTTCACAATTTTTTTTTTATCACTAAATCCTTCTAATCCCATAATATTTATCCTCTCCTAATTATTATAAGTTATACATACTATATAAGTCAAATAGAAAATAAAATTTTAGTTTCTATTTTTTAAAAAAAAGAATGTTAACAAGTTATATTGCTAACATTCTTTTTTGTTTTATAATTTAATTATTTTTTCTCATTTCTTTTACTTCTTCTATAGGTAGTCCGATTTTTAAACTTATAGTTTCATCGTCTAATATATCTAATAATTTTTGAGCTAATATTACTTTAGTTTGTTCAATTCCTTGCTCAATTCCTTGTTCAATTCCTTGTTCAATTCCTTGTTCTCTTGCATCATACATATGCTGATTATATTCTCTTATTGCTAAATCTTCTGTTATTATTGATTCTTCTGTTATTTCTTTTACACTTTCATAAATATCTTTATATAGTTCATCTTTATCACTCATACTTTTTAGCTCCTCATGTCCTTTTAGATTAAAACAACAAATATATATTATATATGCAAATTTGTCTACATCTTAAATCTAAACTACTAGTATTTTAAATTTTGTAGTTTAATTGTTTTTTCTCATTTCTTTTACTTCTTCTATAGGTAGTCCGATTTTTAAACTTATAGTTTCATCGTCTAATATATCTAATAATTTTTGAGCTAATATTACTTTAGTTTGTTCAATTCCTTGCTCAATTCCTTGTTCAATTCCTTGTTCAATTCCTTGTTCTCTTGCATCATACATATGCTGATTATATTCTCTTATTGCTAAATCTTCTGTTATTATTGATTCTTCTGTTATTTCTTTTACACTTTCATAAATATCTTTATATAGTTCATCTTTATCACTCATACTTTTTAGCTCCTCATGTCCTTTTAGATTAAAAAGAGAGAAAAATTCAACTAGTTTATCATCTAATCTATTATCTGTTCCTAAAAGTTTCAAATTAACAATAAATTCATCTATTAATACTTCATCTTTTATTAACTCATTACTCTTTTCAATTTCTAAAGCTATCTTATCATATTTATGATAATTTATCAAAGACTTCGGATAACTATCACTTGTAGATCCTAATATAAATATAGATATGCTTTTGTTTACTTTAAAATTCCCACCTTTGATAAATTGTGAATTAAAACTTTTGTTATTTAAGTAATGTCTTCTTTCTGCAAAATTAGCATGTATTATATTTTGCATTTCTATTAATACCTTTTCTCCTGTTAATCTATCTTTAACATATAAATCTATAGTTGAATACTTATTATCTATTGTATTTCCAATTATTTCATTATCTATTAATTCTATATCCTCTTCTCTATAATTACTTCCTGTTACTCCGTTTATCATATAAATTAATCCTTTTTTATTTGATTTAAATATATGTTTAAATACACAATCATACCTTAGTAATGGTAGTGTTAATTTCATTTAAATACTCCTTCTTTGAGCGTTCGCAAAATAACTATAACATAATATATTTTATAATTCATTAATTAATACTAAATATGAAATTTGGTATTTTTTATATTTTATTTTCATAAAAAAACTATTAATAAATTACTTTATTAATAGTTTATATAAATGTTTCTTATTCTATAATATATTCATAAGAATTATTATTACTCTTAAGTATCATTTTATTATCGTTAACTACAACAGACTCATATATAGCATCTGCTAAAGACGTAACACCATCTTCAAAAGATATCAAACCATATAATCCATCTTTATTTGTATATAACATATCATTTTCAGAAATTCTTTGAAATGATATTATTTCAAAGGATTTCTCTTTTGAATTTATGTCATAAACAAAACCTACTTCATCATTTATAACAACATATCTATTATCTATAAATGTATCAGAGTATTCCTCTGTTATTTGTGTTATAAGTTTACTTGATTCTAAGAATTTACATTTACTATCACTACAATCATATTTACTTCTTAAATTTTCTTTATAAAGATCTTCGTAAAAGTATATAGAGTTATTTGAAAAGCTATAATAATCTGTAAAATCACTATCAATTTTAACAGTATTTTCTTCAGTATTAGTAGTAATAACTATTTCATAGTAGTTATTACTACTAGTAAATACTGCGGAAGTATCTATATATTCACGACTATCACTATAGATATTATAAGTATCCCAGTTATTAACAGTACCTAAATTAATAGGTTCATCATTTATTCTATTAAAACTAACATCGTAAATAACTAATAAATTATTAGATACTACATAAATATATTTTTTATCAAGTCTTGCAAAAGTATAACCATTAAGAAGAGTTTTATCTCCACTATAATTATAAATATAATGTAAGTTATTTTCTTTAACAATTATAAAATCATCATTATAATTTATAATACTACCACTAAACTTAGTACTTACTTCATTACCTGAAGAATTGATAAGATATTGAGTTTCCCCCTCTTCTACTAAGAAATTATTAGAATAACTAGTAGAACCTACATATGTATAAATAGATTCTGTAATATATGTAAGTTTTGAAGAACTTAGTTCTGCTAAACTTACATTACCATCAGTATCTTTCAAAGCTATATAATCATTATTTAGATATTTAACGTCTCTATATTCTTTTAATACAGAACCATTACTTAAATCTACATAATAAACTAAATCCCCATCATGTATAAATGCACCACCATTTATAGGTAAAGTCATTTCAATAGACTTCATATCCTCATAAACATATCTTTCTATATCAAGTTTACTCTCTTGGTATGAATATGCCAGGAAGCAAGTTTCCTTACTTCCTGTGCATGTATAATTACCTAATAAGTTATCTTCTCCATCATATAAAGATAATTCTCCATCTAAGTAAACACTATAGTGTAATTTTAAATCATCTACTTTAAAATTATTAACAGATACAAGTAAGTATGTAGCAGTGCATATAAGTACAAATATAATACATAACAATATTTTTCTTATCATAATTTTTTTCCTTTTTATTCTATTACTTCGCCGTTTGAATGAACTTCGTATCCTCCACCTGTTTCAACAATTGATATATTTGAATATCCTTCAATATCTATAACTTCTAAAGCTTCATCATTATATAAATTATTATACATATGTAACATTCCATCAGATACAAATCCATAATAATTAGCAGATCTGTACATTGAAGTTATATCAAGGTAACTAAGAAGTTCAGCACCTTCATAATCATTAACGTATATAACATCTGATTCTAAAAATATATATCTGCTATTATAATCTATAATAGAGTCATAATATTTCTTAGTTAAAGTATTACCTTCTTGATCTATTATAAAGTTAACTCCACTTTGACTAGCAAGTATATGAGTACCAGATAATAAAAGACCATTTAGATTAGGTGCAAGAGATAGATCATCGTATATAGCTGTTATTACATTTGACATATTCTGTATGTTAAATGTACCCCACTTACCTTGATATTTTACAAATATATAACCTTCATTTATATAAGCGTTATAAAATTTAATTGCATCATAATCTATCATTTCAGTAGAATTTAAATAATTATATAGATATACTGTATCTCCATCTTCAATGAAAGTATAACCTTCAAGCATACCTAGATTGTATACTTCTCCTTTTTCATAATAATTAGATATATTAGTTTCTTTAGTACTAGGAGCATATCCACAATTTTCAGTTTTACAAGTATAAGTACCAAGTAAGTTATTAGAACCATCATAGAAATATAATTCACCTAAGTAATAGAATTCATTATTATGATTAATTAAAGAATCCTTTTCACCTTTTATAGCAAAGTGTCCATATATAGATAATATTGAAAATATAGCAAAACATGCAACCATAAAATAATAAGTTGGTCTATTTTTTTTCATATTTACTTCTCTCCTATCCTAATTCATGTGTTTCAATAACATTACCACTTGTATCATATGTTGTAATAGTATTGTTATCTTCATCTATTGTAAGATAATCAAAATTATAATCTACTTCAGTAGTATATAAAACTGAAGATTGATCAGTATATGAATAAACATCTACTGATTTATTACCTATTACAGCATATCTAGTAGTACTCATAAATATTTGATCATAAACATCACTTACAGATGTTCCACTAGCGTTATAAAGTTGGTATGCACCTGATACACTTGCAATAATATAACCATTTGAATATCCAATTATATCATGTTCAAGTTTAGAAGATGAACTACTAATCATACTTCCACTTGAAGTAAATAAGAATCTATAACCATTTTCATCTACTGCTACATAGTAACCATCTAAAGTACTAATAGATTCATATTTAAAATCTATTATAATACTAGCTGATGTTTTAGATAAAGAAGTTATACCATATAATCCATCTGAATTAGATGCATATATAACAAAGTCACCACTTGAATAGTTAGTAACATTCTTTTCATATGTAGAAGATGATAATACTTCTATGTTTGTATAAGATGCAAGTTCTTCTTCTTTTTGTATATCATATAACACAATATTATCATGAAGTGATAATGTTTGTGTATCATATACAAAAATATACTTAGAATGAACAATAGGTAGTACTCCAGTAGTTTTAATGGAACTATCCATTAAACTACTGTGAGAAGCTATATAACAAGATGTATAAGTATCTGATGTAGTTGTAATGTTATTTTTAACATTACAATCATAAGTACCTGTTATATTATTTTTATTTTTATCACTATATGTATATATAGTTCCATCAAGATAACTTATATAATCATAGTTACTATTTACTACTGCTTCATAAGTATTAAAAGATACTTTATTTATAACTAATGTTTTTTCATTAGAGTTAGTATAAGAGATAGCTCTTATACTATCAGTAATTTTTCCGCCTTCGTTATATATATCATAATCAGTATATGAATCAACATCTATTGGTACACCTACTTCGTTTATTTTATTAAATACAAGATCATAAGTATAAATAAATCCATCTATAATAACAAATACATAATCATCATATAGTTTAACTTCATCAAATGATGAAACTTTAGTTTCATTTTTATAATTAATTAAAGAATTAGTTGATCCTTTAACAACTATAACATCATCGTTATAGTTAGTAATAGTACCATCTACTTTACTAACTATAACTTCACCAGTATTATCCATAATACCGTATGATCCGTTATCTGAATATGAGAAGTAATCATTTAATTGATTACTTCCGATATAATCGTAATTACCATCACTGATTATATCGTATCCTTTAGCTAAATCTAGAAGATAGAAGTTACCACTTTCATCTTCAGTTATAGCATACGTTGAGTATGCTTTATAAACATTAAGATATTCTTCATCTACTTCATTTGTATCTATGTTATATAGATATATAGCATCATTATCTCTAATGAAAACATGATTTTCATATATTGGCATATAATAATCAACTGATGTTTCATCTTCATATATAGATACAACTAAATCTAGTGTTGTATCTATAGAACTTATAGCAAGAGAACATTTAGATTCATCTTTAACTTCGCATACATAAGAACCTAGTTCTGTATCTTCTTCATCATAGAAAAATAATGTTCCATCTATGTATTTATAATTCCCCATAGAAAGAATTACTATTTCTTCTTCCTCTACTGCTTTTTCATCTTCCTTATCACCTGTTAAAGCTACAATAAGTACAATTATAGCTATTAAAAGAAGAGATAAACAAACGCAGAATATAATTTTATTCTTTTTACTTAGTTCTTCAAACCACTCTTTAATTTTTATTAAAGGGTTTTTCTTTTTCTTTTTAACCTTCTTTTCTACTACTTCTTCAACTTCTTCATTAGGAACAACTTCTTCGGTTACTTCCTCATTTAAATCTATTACTTCCATATTTTAACCTCATTTCTATACCTTACTACTAATTATATAAAAAAAACAAAGATATGTAAAGGAGAACATTTAGCATAAAAATAAGCATATCTCTACCCTATTTTTATATGTTAGATTATGCTTATTTTTATTACTTTTTCTATAATTTTACATTTTTTTATACCACTACTCCACTTCCAGGAGAAGAGTATACAGATTTTTATAGTATATATTATAGAATTGTAGACAATGAGTTTGTTTACTCTACTGGAGATGATGAAACTCCTGAATTAGTACTACAAGTTTTTGATCCACTTGGTAATGAAGTAACTTCTATCGAAGGTTTAGAATACGTTACTACATCAGATGGTGTTAAAGGTTTTGATATTACTACTGCGCAGGAAATTTATCCAGTATCAGTAGAATATGAAATAGTTACTGATGGTACTGCACCAACAGTTCAAGAATGGACTTTTGTATTATTCTTTATGAACCTTGAGACTAATCAAAATATTAATGCTGGTAAACTTTTTGAAAGTGATATTACTATCCAACATGAAACTAGAGATTTAGAAGGTAGACCTTCTATTAGTGCTATATCTAATACTACTACTCAATTTTTTGGAACAGATGTAGAAACATCTTCACTTTTTGAAGTATCTTTTAGCGAAAATAACGGAACTACAGTTTGTGAACCTGAACATACTTCTGAATTAGAAGATGGAACTCATACTGTATCTTGCACAGCAATAGATAATAATGGTTATAAAACTACTGCAACAAAAGAAGTAGAAATATTTAATCAATTGGGTGATGTTTTACTACTAAATGAAAGTACAAGTTATAATACACTTGATTCTGCTATTTCTTATATAAAAAATAAAAATGTATCATTTATCACTGCTGCAATAACTGATGAAGGTTTTTATGCAACAGAAGATGATAGTGGAACGAGTTATTATTTTAGGGGGGCTGTAACAGATAACTGGGTATACTTTGCCGGTTTTTATTGGAGAATATTAAGGATAGATGGTGTGGGAAATATTAAATTAATATATTCAGGAACTACTAAACCTACTTCTGATACAGCAATAATGACCGGAATAGGAACTCAAATAGGAACATCTAATTTCCAAGATAAAACTACAATATTAGAAGATGGTAATTATTTATATCATTCGATAGAAAGTATAGGTTACGTATATAGCGATGGAAAAATAAGAGGAACAGATAAAGATAGCTTAGCTAAAAATGTTGTTGATACATGGTACGATACTAATTTAAAACCTTATGAATCATATATATCAACTTCTATATATTGCTTGAGTAGAAGAATGTATAATGGTTCTAATTATACAATAGAAATAACTGACAATAATATTAATTCATATACTAATATACAAATATACAGCGATAGCGGCATATATGCTAAAACAGCTACTTACGCAAAGGTTTCAACACCAACATATTACCCTAATGACGATAGTAATTTAACCTCATTAACTTGTTCTGCTAATGATTCTGTATCTTTAAGAATTGGTTTAATTTCTACTCAAGAATCGTTTACTGCAGGAACCGCTTATGCTGCATCTGGTTTCGAAATTAATGGTAACGCTATTTCTTCAGTAACAACTAATAATGCAACGTACTTATATACAGGACAAAATTATTGGTCATTAACTCCATATAGACATAGTAAAAACGGAGGTAGTTATACTGGTTGGATGGGTTATGGAAATTATGCAACTACTTCTCACGCTAATATAGCTACTGCTAATCTTGGTTTACGTCCGACTATATCACTTAATTCAGACATTACTATAACTGGTGGTACTGGTACTGGTACTGACCCTTATGTAATTGGTTAATTAAGTTTTAAAATTAAAGATTATTTTATAATAAATAGTCTTTTTTTTAAACTAAATTTTCAATAAAAATAAGCATAAATTCTCTTCTAGGAGTTATCCAGGAGAAGAGTATACAGATTTTTATAGTATATATTATAGAATTGTAGACAATGAGTTTGTTTACTCTACTGGAGCAGA
>JAWXUH010000005.1:0-96806 GCA_044432745.1 bacterium | reverse complement strand
TCAAAATGTCAATTTCTACTTTATTTTTTTCTGTTAATTGTGTATAATTCATATAAGGGCTCCTCATGCTGGGTGGGCTCTTTTATTATACCAAAAAACCTCACCAAGTGGTGCGATTGAGATTTCATAAAAAAAAAAAGCATAATTAATATGCTTTTTTTACATGATTGTACTAATGTGAATTTGTAGTTGAAAGAGTAAAAAGATTTATGTTATACTATCGTTATTAATTTACATAGGGGGCAAATATGGACAAAAATTATTATAATGAAGATGAGATGAGTTTTATAAATATTAATGAATTAAATAGAACTTTAGTAGGAAAATATATAGATATAAATATGGACTTAGAAAAATTAAATCAAAAATGTAAGAAAAGTAACTTTGAAAAAATATTATTAACGTTATATTCAGATTATGTAAAATGGAATATATTTTACGAAGAAGATTCTGAATATGAAGTAATAGGTAAAATAAAAAGTTATGAAGATTTAATACAATATATGGAAGAAAACAAGTTTTTTATATATAAAATTCTAAAAATAAATAAAAGAATTGTACCAATGTCTACATTAGAAAAAGGAAAAATTTTATCAATAGAATTAAAAGAAAATTTTTATAAGTTTGAAAATCAAGAAAGATTAATATATAAATCTAATATAAATTTTTCAGAAATAATAGGTATATTTAAAAGATATGAGATACAACTAGAACAATGCTTACTAGATTATAAAAAGAGTAAGAATGGTGATTTAGAATTTTTCTCGGAGATAGAAAATGGAAAATTAGAATATTTAGAAAGAGTAATAGAAAATTTAATATGTATAAAATATTTTGATTATGAACTTTACTTAGAAAATTTTAAGATGATATTTATGGATGCAATGTATGTACTAGAATATAATAGAAGTGTTGATAAATGTAATGTAGATGAAGAGGAAGTATGTAATCAATTTTATGAACAAAGTTTTGATGAATTATTAGAGTCTATAATAGAAGGGGAAGATATCTTTTTATTATTAGAAGTTTTTAATTCATACTTAGCGTGCAATATTGATGATGATACTATTAAAAATATATGTAAATTGCCAGAAGAGGTAAAACAAAGAATAAGAAAAAAAATGGAATAATATATAAATAAGAAAGTGGTGAAAAAATGCAAGAAATGAAATTACAGCCAAGATATTTTGAATATATTTTACACGGAACAAAAAGAGTAGAATTAAGATTAAATGATGAAAAAAGAAAAGAATTAAAAATAGGAGATAAAATCAAATTTTTAAAAGAGCCTGAACACATAGAAAGTTTTTATGTTGAAATAACAAATCTAAAAAGATATGATAGTTTTGATAATTTATTTAATTCTTATACTATAGATCAGTTATCGGATAATACTATGACTAAAGAAGATTTAAAAGAAGAATTGGAACATTTTTATACAAGTGAAATGCAAAAAAAAGATGGTGTATTAGCTATAGAATTTAAATTTATTGACTAAAATAAATAGTTATGATATATTATTTTTTTGAAAAAAGGGGATTTTATGAAAAAAGAAAATAAGTTAGTGTTAATTGAAGCTTTAGACAGTATTATATATCAAGTTAACATGTACAAAGAACAATTAAATGAATTAAATAAAGATTTAAAACATAATGTTACGTACGTAGATGGTGCGTATACATGCAGTGGTTATAGTATTGCAGAACTTCAAGAATTAGAATATTTACTTGATATAAGAGAAAATCTTAAAATGTTGTTAAATGATTTGCCATCAGTTAAGTCATTAGAAGGAATTAAATATTTAGTAATTAATGATAAAGAAATAAAAGAAAAACATTATAAATTGTTATCGAATTTACCTAAAGACGAAGGTATGGCATTAGGTATGATATTTCAAAGTATATTTAATATTCATAATAGAGAAATTGAAATGTTAAAAAGAGCAGAAAAAGCTAAAAAAGAAGAACAAATTCAAGAAGAAAGTGTTGAAAAAGAAGAAGTAGTAGTAGAAGAAATAATTTTAAAAATAGAAGATGAATTAGAAGAATCAATAGAAGAAGATTATCAAGAAGAAATAGAAGATAAAATAGAATCAATAGATGAATCAAGTTCAAATATATCTGATATAGTAAAATATTATTATCAATTATTAGAAAATATCGAAAATTATTTTTTAGCTTTTACAGAACTTAATAAATTAGTAGAAAATGATGAATACAAAATAATATATGAATTAAAGAAATTATTATTGAATGATTACAAAGAGTATTCTAATATTTCTGGAAGAGAGTACATAGAAGAAAAAGAATATAATAAATGTTTATCCGAAATAGAAATAAAGTTAGAAATTATAGAGAAACTATTAAAAAATCAAGATATTAGTGAAGAAATAGAATCTAATAATCAAAATGAAGAAAATAGATTATTTTTTGCTAAGACAAAACAAAATAGAGTATATGTAGAAGATGAATTAAAAAATATACCAGATGGATATATGGAAAGTGCATATAAATTATTAAATGGTTTAATTACAAATGACACAAAAGGTTTAGAAGTTAAAAAAATAACAAATAATAATAAATTAAGTAGTTTGTGGGAATTAAAAATATATAAAGTTAGATTATATTATTTATTGTTAGGAAATAACAATGTACAAGTAATAATGTTATCGATGAAAAAAAGTACCAACGATAAATTGTTACTAAATCAATTAAAATTAAGAGTACAAAGTGTAAATGATAGTTATGAAGAATTAAAAGACAGAATACTAAAAGATAAAGTTACACCAGAGGAAATAGAAGAAGAAAAAGAAATACTAGACAGAATTATTCAAAAAATGAATATTGAAGAAGATATTAAAAAAAGATAAAATGCCTTTATAGGTATTTTTTTGTGATATATAAAGTACTATATTGACAATAAAAAAACTATATGTTATAGTATTTTGCAAATCGAGGGGGATAATTATGAAAGAAAATACAAATATTTTATATACAAATATGGAAGAAGAAAATGTAGTTAATGTAACAATAGAGGACATGGTTGCATACTTGATGGGGAATATAAGAAAAGAAGTATCATTATCTATTTCTTTAAAAATAAATTATATAACACAAATTACACTTGAAAATTTAAGTGATAAAGAAAGTGCGTTAGTATTAATACAATTAATGTGTTCTGGAGAAAAAGCAATAGTTAAAGCTGCAAGTGACTTAATGAGTCCTGCAAAATTAGCAAGAATATTAGATATAAGGATACTTGATGTAAGATTAGGAGATATATTATTAGAATATAATTTTGATTTATCACAATCATTAAATGTAGATCAAACTAAATATAGAAGATTACCAAATGTTGAGTATAAAAAATCTATAGCAGTAGTAAGATTATTTGAATTATTACCAAACGAAGTTAATTTAGACAATACACTAGATATTTTAACTAAAGTAAATAATAAAGCAGAAGAAAAAAGATATAGAAGATAAAGAAGAAAGTAGTATATTATAAAATGTCTACTTTTTTTAAGTAATAAAAATTATAATATATGTTATAATACACCATTAAAAAGAAGGAGTTATATATGAAAAATAAAATAAATGATTTGTACATTAGTTTTTTTAGTAGAGAAGATGGAGAATTTAGTCCGATTAAAAAAATAGAAAAATATATATCTTCAAATGAAGATAGTATTGAAATAAAGAAACAAATTTTAGAAATATTGTTTAGTGAAATATTAGAAATATTAGATAATAAAGCGTTTTACGATTTCATAAAAATAATATATAGCAATGAAGATTTGAGATATTTATTATACAAAAACGCAAATGAATTATTAGTAGAGATAGTAGTATTAGGAGTATTAAATAGCGATTATACAGTTAGAAACTTAGATATATTTTTAAAAGCGCTAAAAGAAAGTGGTTACAGCATAGAAAAAATCTTAGAAATTTTAGAACCATATGCATCTAAAATATCTAAGATAATGCAAATTAATATAGTAGATTTAAATTTAGATTATTATACAGAAGAAGAAAAGGAAAAATTTAAAGACTTTATAGAAATGAATTTTAATAAAAATAAAAGAGAATTTGTATATAATATGGTATTAGGATCATTAGTATCTAGAAGAGATTGTACAATGAAAATTAATATAGAAGATATAGATGAAGTTTATGTAACATTCTTTGAAAAATTGTTAACAGAATTAATGAAAAATGAAGGCGTTAAGTATGTTGATATTAAAGTAGTAGAAAAAGGCTATTTTTGTGATGTATATAAAATAGGAAATAAGATGTTAAAAATAGGTATTCCTAAAATAACTCAAGAAATTCCCAATAGTAAATATTTAATTCAACCTTTAATAAGATACAATTTACCAAATAAAAATGGTAAAGAGTTTCTACATGTAGAAGTAGCAGAATGTGTGGGAAAAGTAGATTTAACTAATGATGATGTATATGAATTATATTCTAAATTACGTGAAGATGGAATTAAATGGGCTGATGCAAAAGATGAAAATATAGGTAGACTTTTAAAGAAGAATACTAATTATTTAAATGGAGAAGAAATAACAATTAATCAAACTATAAACGGTTTTGATGTTAATAATACAGAAGTTCTTGGAGAATCTGAATTAGTAGTACTTGATATAGATTTACTATTTAAAGATGATGAAGAAATAAAATATGACTACAGAAATATGTACGAAGATTTATGGGAAGAAGAACACAAAAAAACAAAATAAAAAGAAGATTTATAATACTTTTAATAAATCTTCTTTTTTTATTTTACCTTCTCTGATAATATTAACTTGATCATTTATTAATCTAATTATAGTGGAAGGTTCATTCTCTAAAATGTTTTGATCAGACTTCAAAAATAAAGATATATCATTTTTAAAGTTATTTTCTATTTCATAAATGGAGTTCTCTGGTTTAATACCACTTTTATTAGCGCTAGGTGCAAGTAAAGGTGTATTAGCAAGTTTTATTAATTCTAAAGTTCTTTTATTATTAGGCATGCGAATAGCAACAGTATTATCGTCATTAACTAGATACTTAGGAATGTTTTTATTAGCCTTAAAAACAATAGTTAGCGCTCCTGGCCAAAAAGTGTTGCACAATTTTTCTTCAGTTATTGAAATATTATCTACTAACTTAAAAAGTTGATTTAGGTTTTCTATTAAAATAATTAAAGATTTATCAGAAGGTCTTTCTTTTATACGATATATTTTATTAAAAGTATCTTCATTAAAAACATCGCCACCTATTGCATATAAAGTATCAGTAGGAAAAACTATTACTTCACCATTTTTAACGTATTGTGAGGCAATATTAACATCATTAGTAATCATAAGAGTATCTCCTTTAAAAATGATTATATCACACAATAATAACATTAAAATAGTTAGTGTGCTATATAAGTATTAAATTAAGTGAAGTAGTAGGAAATTATGTTTTAAAGAATAAAAAAATCTAATATTAGTATACTTATATAGATGTAAAGTTTAAAAAAAGAATATTTACAATAAAAAATATATAATGTAAAATTAAATAGAAGAGGTATGTTATGAAAAAAAATATAGTAAAATTATCAATGTTATTATCTATTAGTTTATTAACATTTGGATGTGAGGATGAATTACTAACAAAATTAGAATCAGCTTCATATGTATATCCAGATAGTAAAGATGTGTTTGTTACAATAGACTTATATGAAAAAATAGAGGCAGGAATGACTCAATCGCAAGTGTGGGAAATTTTAGGTGGAGAATGTACTGAAACTGGAGTTACAAATACAGCTCTAGGAGATGAATACATTACAGAATCATATGGTTGTAACGCAGAAGGAACAATTGGAGCTAATGTTGTTCTAGTATTTCAAGGTGGTAAGTTAACGACAAAAACACAAAGTGGATTACAATAACAAAAAGAGTGCTAAGGTACTTTTTTTGTGGAAAAAAATATAACTATAAAAAAAATAAAAAAGAAAAAATAAGTTTGACATAAAATAACATATGTGATACAATATTTGCATTGTTAAGGGGGACAAACAAATGAAGAAAATATTCATGGATAAAATTGATCAAATGGAGAAAATTATTAGAGATAAAAATAAAAAAATAGAAGATCAAAGTAATCAAATAAATTGTTTAGAAGAAGAAAAAAGAAGGAACGTAGCTAAAATGTTTAGATATGTTATGTTAAAAGATTGTAATATGACATTTACAGATGAGGAATTTCAAACAATGATATCAGCATTACCTACATCTGTTATGGAAGTATCAGTAAATGAGGTTTTACAAGGTGGAACATTACGAGTAGATACATCTAAGAAAGAAAAACAATCTAAAGTAGAAGAAATTAAGGAAGAAAAAGTAGAAATTCCAGTTCAAAAGGAAGAAATTATTAAAACTCAAGCTTCTATTATAGATATTGCACCATATATAGCAGAACCAATTGCTGTTAAAGAAGAAAAGCCAATTTTTGTTAAAGAAGAGTTAACTGCAGATAATGAAGAAAAATCATTATTTGAAGAAGTGGTTTTAGAATTATTAGAAGATGAAATCGAAGAAGAATACGAAGTTGAAGCTCCAGAAGAAATAGAAGAAGATAACAACTTTGAAGTTATAACTAATTTAATAAGTGATAAATCAGGAATTACTAATTTAGAAATATTAAACATTAAGGATAATAAACCTATTGTTGTAAAAGAATCGCAAGTATTAGGATATATAAATATTGAGCAAAAAACAGAAATAGTTGAAACATTAGATAGAGAATTTGATAAACTTGTTGTTATGTACGGAAAAACAAGTGACGAAGACTATAAAAATAAATTAAGAATATTATATGATTTAAAATTAACTTTAGGAGATGCACATTTATATAGACAACAACAAATTGGTAATAATTTTTATGGATATATAATACCAGTACAAAAGATAAGAAAATAAAATAATATTTACAATTGACTTTAAATAATTAATTATGTTACAATCAAATTCAAGTCAAGAAATTATCTTGATAGAAGGAGAAAAAATGAGTACTAATATTAAATATGAAGGAACAAAAACAGAACAAAATTTAATGTCTGCTTTTGCAGGAGAAAGTCAAGCTAGAAACAAATATACGTACTTTGCATCAGTAGCAAAAAAAGAAGGATATGAACAAATATCTGAAATTTTTTTGAAAACAGCAGATAACGAAAAAGAACATGCTAAAATGTGGTTTAAAGAATTAGCTGGTATAGGAAGTACAACTGATAATTTAGAAGCAGCAGCAAACGGAGAAAACTTTGAGTGGACTGATATGTATGAAACTTTTGCAAAAGAGGCTGAAGAAGAAGGTTTTAGAGAACTTGCTGTGAAATTTAGAGCAGTAGGAAAAATAGAAAAAGAACATGAAGAACGTTACAGAAAATTATTGTCAAATATTCAAGAAGAAAAAGTATTTGAAAAAGAAGAAATAGTAACATGGGAATGTAGAAATTGTGGTCACAAAATAACAGGTAAAAAAGCTCCTAAAATTTGTATGGTTTGTAATCATTCACACAGTTATTTTGAAGTATCAAGTAACAATTATTAAAAACTAAAATATATTAAGAAATTAATATATTTTTTTTATTAAATAAAATTGCAAAAAAGAAAGAGTTGTAGTATTATATATCGCAAGGAGCATATTATAGTAAATAATATGAATAAAGTATATGGATTTTTACAAAGAATTATTAGAAGATTTAGAAAAACAAAAAGAAGGAATGAGTGAACAAATAAGTGAATTATTAAAAGACGAAAAAGTAAGAAAATTTTGGTCTTTAATACAACAAAAAGGTGAAATAGAAAGTCAAATTAAAAGAGTAGCTGAAGAGTGTGAAAGTGATAAAAGAAGATAAAATAATTCTTTAAAAAAAGAATTTTTTTATTGAAAAGATTATATGAAAGGAAAATTTAAAAATGAATTTTGAGATAAATAAAAGAAATATTTTCAAGTTTGTATTACCATGTATTATGACAATGGTATTTACATCAATATTTGCAATGTCAGATGGAATAATAGCATCAAACTTTGTAAACGAAAAAGCATTAGCTGCAATAAATTTAGTATTTCCAACAACATCGTTGTTTTTAGCAGTAGGATTAATGTTTGGTACTGGATCAAGTGCAATATGTAGTAAATTGATAGGAGAGGGTAAAAGTCAGGTAGCAAGAGAGACTATGACATCTATAATATTAGTTGCAACTACTGTAGGTGTAATATTTACGTTATTAATACAATTAAATATAGAAAGTATATTAACTTTTCTTGGAACAAGCAATGAAACATATCAATATGCATATGATTACTTAAAAATATTGTCTTGCTTTTCATCAATATTAATATTACAAACAATATTTCAAAACATAATGGTAGTAAAAGGAAAAGCGTTTGTATATTTTAAATCGATGATAATAAGTGGTATTGTAAAAATAACTTTAGGTTGTATTTTATTAGGTTATTATAACGTGGGTATAAAAGGTTTAGCTATTACAACAGCTATAGGATATTTGATACCAACGTTAGTGTCATTAACGGTTATGTTTAAAAAAGAAAAAGGAACTTTATATATAGTTAAACCTGTGCTAGATTCTAAAATTATATTAAGTGCATGTATAAATGGATCATCAGAGATGGTTACAAACTTAGCATCTGCTGTAACAACATTTTTGTTTAATGCAGCTATGATTAAATTAGTAGGAGACATTGGAGTTTCTGCTATAACAATTATTTTATATATTCAATTCTTTTTAAGTTCAATCTTCCTTGGATATTCAATAGGAATAGCGCCTATAATAGGATATAATTATGGTAAGAAAGATGTAGTCAAATTAAAAGAAATATTTAATTGCAGTATAAAAATAATAGCATTTATATCTTTAATAAGTTTTTCAGTAGGTTTAATATTTTCAAATAATTTAGCATCTTTATTTTCAGCAAAAGGTACGGAAGCTTATGAACTATCATCAAGTGGTTTAAGGATCTTTGTATTTGCATTTATATGTTCAGGATTCAACATATTTACAACAGGTATGTTTACAGCATTTTCTAATGGTAAGATATCAGCAGGTATATCTATAATAAGAACGCTAGGTTTAATAAGTGTACTATTATTGGTATTACCTAATATATACGGAATAAATGGAGTATGGATAGCAGTACCAATAGCAGAATTTATAACTATGTTTATATCAATATATTTTATTAACAAATATAAAGAAATATATATGTATGGAAGTAAAAAGGTAAATAAAGTAAGAAAAGTAAATAAAAAATATAACATCATTACAATTAATAGAAGTTTTAGTTCAGGTGGAAAAGAAATTGGTAAGAGGTTGTCTGAAGTACTTGGGTATAATTATTACGATGAAGACATTATAAACGATGTAATAAATCAAAAAGGTATATCGGATGATTATTTAGAAAAATATAGTTCAGTAAATTTTTCTCAAAATTACGATTTTAAATTTGCAACTTCTTTTAAAAAATATAATGAAAATTTATCAGTTGATGTATATGAAAAACATTCTGAGGTAATAACTAAATTAAGTAAAAAAGGTAATTCAATATTCATAGGATGTTGTTCTGATTATATATTAAAAGATCAAAATATATTAAAAATATATATACATAATTCTGATGAAGAAGACATGTTAAATAGGTTATATGAAAAGAATGAAAAAGATAAAAATAAGAGTAAAAAGGAAATGAAAAAACAATTAAATAAAATAAATAGTAATAGAAAAAAATATTATAAATATTTTACAGGAAAAGATATAGATAATTTAGAAAATTATGATTTAGTAATTGATATTTCAAAACTAGGAATAAAAAACACAGTACAATTAATAAAAGATTACAATAGTAAAATATAAAAGATGTTAATTATATATGATATAATCATATATAAGAAGGAGTGATTTGTTGTGAATAAAACTAAATTTTTAGGTATATGTATTATTATTGTAGGTTTAATATTATCAGGTAATGCGCTAGATATTTGGAATGTAGAAATACTTTTAAATGGATGGTGGACTATGTTAATAATAATCCCTGCATTAGGAGAATTATACGATAAAAAATATAAAACAGGAGTTATATATTTAATAATAGGATTATTTTTATTATTATGGAGTAATGGTGTTATAGGATTAAATTTATTAATACCTACAGTATTTATTCTTATAGGGATATCTATGGTTATGCCAACTCCTGAGAGAAAAATAAATACTCATTTAAAAATGGATCCAAAGGAAGCTTTAGAAAAAGCAAGTAAAAAAGAAATGTAGTATAACTACGTTTCTTTTTTAATCTAATTTTAATAAAATGATATTATAATACATTTAATTACTAAAAAAAGGAGATATATAATGAAAATATTAGTAGTAGAAGACGAAAAAGACTTGAATAACATAATATGTAAACAGTTAGAAAAAAACAAATACATAGTAGATACTTCTTGCAATGGTAAAGATGCACTAGATATGGTAAGAACAACAACATACGATTTAATCATATCAGATATATCTATGCCAGTTTTAGATGGATTTACGTTTATAAGAATGCTTAGAGATATGAATATAGAAACGCCAGTTATATTTTTAACAGCAAGAGATGATATACAAGATAAGATAAATGGTTTAGATTTAGGAGCAAGTGACTATATAGTAAAACCTTTTATGTTTGAAGAACTATTAGCAAGGATAAGGGTAGTAACAAGAAAAAATGCATTAACAAATGATAATGTATTAAAAATATATGATTTAACATTAAATATAAAAACACATGAGGTAATAAGAAATAATGAAATAATAAAATTATCATCTAAAGAGTTTTCAATATTAAAGTATATGTTGATAAATAAAAACATTGTTTTATCAAGAGAAAAGATAGAAAATGCTCTATGGAATTTTGAATACGAAGGAGCTTCTAATATGATAGATGTATATATAAGGTATTTAAGAAAGAAGATAGATGATCAATATGATAACAAAATAATACATACTATAAGAGGAGCAGGTTATGTTGCAAAAGAAGAATAAAGGTTTATCTATAAAATTAAAAGTTGCATTATTAAATGCAGGATTTATGTTGATAATAGTTACGATAGTAATAGTATTTATGTTGTATACAAGTAAAAAAATAATAAAAGAAAATATAGCTCTACAACTGGAAGAAATAGTAGAAAAAAACAGTGAAGAAATTAATTACATAGATGGACTATTTAATTTAAATAAAATGACATTTTATGAAAAGGAAATATATTTGTATGTATATAGTAATGAAGGTTTATTAATTCAATCACATCAATCAGATATCCCATATATAGATAGTATGTTATCAGATAACAAAATAACAAGTAAGATGATAGATGATGAGTTATATTATATGTATGATAAATACATAGAATTAGGAGAAGGTATATGGGTAAGAGGAATAGCATTATATAACGATGATATAGTGGTAACAGAAACGTATTACATAGCATGTATATTGCTTCCATTAATAGTATTGATTTCTGCAATAGGTTGCTATAACATATCTAAAAAAGCTTTTAATCCTATAATGAATATGATAAGTACAGCAGATAAAATAAAAAAAGAAAAAGATTTTTCAATAAGAAATAATTTAACAAAAAATAAAGATGAAATATATATGTTAGGTAGTATGTTTAATGAAATGCTTGATCACTTAGAAGAGGCATATAGTAATGAAAAACAATTTTCATCTGACGTATCTCATGAATTAAGAACACCAACATCTGTAATACTCGCTCAAACAGAGTATGCTCTAGATAAAAATATAACTCAAGAAGAGAAGGATCATTCCTTAGAAGTAATAAGAAGGCAAGCTAGTAAAATGATAAGAATAATAAACAATTTATTAGAAATAGCAAGAATAGACAACAAGAATTATAAATTAGATTATCAAGAAGAAAATCTTAGTACATTAATAGAAGTAATATGTGAAGAACAAAAACTTATAAGAGAAAAAAAAATAGAATTAAAATATGATATTAAGAAAGATATATATTTAAATTGTGATAGTGATTTAATAATAAGAGCAATATCTAATTTAATAAGTAATGCGTATAAATATGGAAAAGAAAATGGTGTTATAGAGATTACTTTAGAAGAAAATAAAGATGATATCAAGTTCAAAATAAAAGATAATGGAATAGGTATCAAGCAAGAGAATTTAAATAAAATATGGCAACGTTTTTATCAAGTTGAACCTTCAAGAAATAACGAACAAAATAGTATGGGATTAGGACTATCTATGGTAAAAGAGATAATAAATTTACACGAATCTAATATAATAGTTGAAAGTAAAGTTAATAAAGGTACAACTTTTATAATAAATTTTAAAAAAAACTAAAATTTTAATCTTACTTTAATAATTCAGTAATATACTAATATCAATTACAAGAAGTGTGTAATAAGAAAGAGGAAATAAAATGGAAAAGAAACAAATAATCAAATATACTATAATTGGTATATTACTAGTAGCATCAATACATGGAATATATGAATTATATGAAGATAAAGAAGACTATAAAAAACAAAGTATATTAAATTCAAATGAAGTTTATAAAGATTCAATATTGTCTAATCAAGTAAACGGTGAAATAACAGAAGAAAGTATAAAAGAAATAGCGTTAAATCATGCAGGAGTAACATCAGATGAAGTATTATATATAAAAACTCAGTTAGATTCAGATGATGGTATAATTTATTATGAAATAGATTTTGTAACTGAAACAAAAGAATATGAATATGAAATAGAAAGTAGTACAGGATCAATTTTAGAATATAATATTAAGACTATAAAAGTAGACTCAAACTTAAGTGATAATACAAATACAACTTATATTGGAGAAACAAAAGCTAAAGCTATAGCAGTAGAACATGCAGGAGTAAGTTCCTCTAGTGTAAGATATACTAAGTGTGAACTAGATTACGATAATGGAATTGTTGAGTATGAAGTTGAATTTTTAGTAGGTAATACAGAATATGAATATACAATTAATGCAATAACAGGGGATATCCTTGAATTTGATATAGATTACAACAATTAAAAAAGATAAAATTATTTTTATCTTTTTTTATGCTTTAACATTGTTATATTGTTTTGTTATAACAAAAGTATTTATATTATTTATTTGATCAATAAATTCATTAGTATAATTCTTAGGTAAAAATGAAACACCTTCAAAATTAGCTAAATGAAGAGTTATTGTTTCATTTAATTCCTTATTAAGAATATCTAGTTCAAATAAACGTTTATCAATTTCAAGTTCATCAATACTACCAGATTTTTTTAAAAGAATATAATAATTTTGTGTCATACAATTAATAATTAATTTTTCAATATTACGTTGTAATTTTATCATGTATTCCTCTAAATATATCTCTTCACTTGATACTTTTTTTGAAATGCTAATCATCGCTAATTGTCTATCGCTTTTAGAGATAATACTTCTTAGTGATATTGCATTAATAATTTGTAGTTGAACCTCAGTAAATAAAGAAATTAAGTTTTGAAAATCATCTTTATTATTAGGGTTAATTGATGTAATAGGAAGTTCATCTAATTCTCTATAACATTTAAAGAAAAATTCATCATGCATATTATAATAGTATGGATTCATATTACTAGTTTCTTTTACAATGTTTTTAAAGTCAAAATTATCAAAATTAACCTTCATAAATATTTCTAAAGGACATTGTTTCTCAGCATCAATATCCTGTAATTGTTTGACAATGTTATTATAATATTTATTTACAATATCTTTTCTAGGAAGTAGTTGATCTTCATCATGAAAATCATGAAGTTCTTTGTCTTGTTCAATATATATAGTAGGATTTATTGACTCTATAAAAGAATTATAAAATCTTGAATCTTCTAACTCCTTCTTACTATCTAATTTATCCTTGATACTTTTTAAGTGAATCAGTAAAGATTCTTCTTTAAGGTCTAAGGCCTTTTTTATTACTAATAAAGTTTTTTTATCGTACAGATTTTTTTTATCTAAAATCTCATATTCAGTCATTAAATTAATATCCTCCTTTTAATAATTAAATATTCAGTTAAGAATATTAAATATTATATCACCAATTAAGATATATATATTCGAAATTGACAAAAAAATACAAAAAAAATAAAAAAAATCAAAAATAAATAATTTCTAAAAAAGAAGAACTTTATATGAGTAAAATTATAAAATTTTGTATAATTATATAGCATTATTTAAATATATTATGTATAATTAAAAAAAGGAGAAAATAAAAATGAAAATATTATCAGTAAATGCAGGAAGTTCATCTTTGAAATTCACGCTTATAGAATTACCAAGTAACGAGGAAATAGCAAGTGGGCTATTTGAAAAGATTGGTATCGAAGGAAGTTTTTATACTATAAAATATAATGGTAAAAAAATAGAAAAGGAAATAGAACAAGAAAACCATAGTGTTTCAGTTTCAATATTAATAAATCAATTAAAAGAATTAGGGATTGTTGAATCTTTAGAAGAAATAGATGGTGTTGGTCATAGATTAGTTCACGGAGGAAGTGAGTATTCTGAATCAATAGTATTAACAGAAGAAATAATCAAAAATATTGAAAAATATAATGATTTAGCACCTCTTCATAATCCAGCTAATATAATGGGTGTAAGAGCTTTTATGGAAGCTTTACCAGGAGTTTTAAATGTAGCTGTATTTGATACTGCTTTTCATCAAACAATGGATCCAGAGTTTTATATGTATCCAGTACCATATTCTTGGTATAGAGATTTATCTGTAAGAAAATATGGTTTTCATGGAACAAGTCATAAATATGTAAATAAAACAATAAGTGAATTATTAGGAAGAGATAATTTAAAAGTAATATCTTGTCATATTGGTAACGGAGGTTCATTAGCAGCAATAGATGCAGGTAAAGTTATAGATACATCTATGGGAATGACACCTCTTGCAGGGTTAATGATGGGAACAAGAGCAGGAGATATTGATGCAGGAATAATTGAGTACATGGCAAATAAGACTGGACAAAGTTTAGAAGATATAATAAAAATTTTAAATAAAGAAAGTGGATTGCTAGGTATATCAGAAATAAGTTCAGATGCAAGAGATGTTGAAGCTGCAAAACAAGAAGGTAACGAGCAAGCTAAATTGGCTGAAGAAATGTATTCAAGAAGAATAGCAAATTATATAGCAATGTATAATAACTCACTAGAAGGTGCAGATGTAATATTATTTACAGCAGGTTTAGGTGAAAATTCTTATGTTATGAAGAGAGAAATTCTAAAAAGAGTTAAATCACTTGGTGTTGTAATTGATGATGAAAAATTAAAATTAAGAGGAGAATTAGTAAAAGTTAGTACTCCAGAATCAAAAATAGAAGTGTATGTAGTACCAACTAATGAAGAATTAATGATTGCGCTAGATACAATGGAGTTAAAAAATAAATAATATGTTTAATAAAAAAAATAAAAACTACAAAGATATATATAATATTATAAAGAAATATGACAAAATAGTTATAGGTAGACACGTTAGTCCTGATCCAGATGCTTTAAGTTCACAAATTGCTTTACGTGATTCTATAAGAATGACGTTTCCAAATAAAGAAGTATATGCGGTAGGAGCAGGAGTGTCTAAATTTAAATATTTAGGAATTTTAGATAAGCCAACGGATTTTAAATCTCTAGCAGGATGTTTATTAGTAGTATTAGATTTACCAAACTTTGCAAGATTAGATTTACCTGATGATCTTAGTTATGATGCAATATTAAAAATAGATCATCATCCAGCAGAAGATATAGTAGGTACAGTTGATTGGACAGATGATTCTAAATCATCGGCTTGTGAAATGCTTGCAGACTTTTTAATAGAAAGTAAGATGAAGATTGATAAAAATATTGCTGAAATATTATATGTAGGTATGGTATTTGATAGTGATAGATTTTTATTAGCTAATACTAGTGCAGGAACATTTGAAGTTGTAACTAAGTTATTAAAAAATTACGAAATTAATCTATCAGGATTATATGAAAATTTATATGAGAGAAAAATTTCAGATTTGAAATTTTATTCTCACTTAATTTCAACAGTTAAAATTACAGAAAATAAATTTGGTTCAGTAGAAATAAGTACTGAAGATATTAAAAAATTTGGTGTTGAAACTACAACACCTGCAAACATGGTTAATGATTTTTACTTCATAAAAGAATTAATATGTTGGTGTTTTGTAACATATGACGAAAGAAACAATGTATACAAAGTTAATATAAGAAGTAGAGGACCTGTAATAAATAAAGTGGCAAATCAATTCAATGGTGGTGGCCATAAATTTGCGAGTGGTTGTAGAATCAAAAATGAGGAAGATATTCAATTGCTTTTTGAAGCTTTAGATCAAGCATGTGAGGAATATAATACCAGCGAGGAAGCATGATACAAATAATTTCTTTAACGCAAAAAAAAACAAATGTATATAAAATAGCATTTAATAATAATACTGCAGTAAGTTTGTATGACGAAACAATAATAAAGTTTTCTCTTACAAAGGGTAAAGAAATTAATGAAAAATTTCTAATTGATATTAAAAAATATGATAATAATATGAATTTATATTTTAAAACAAGAAATTTATTATTAAAAAAGAAACAAACTAAAAAAGAAATAGTAAAAAAATTAAAACAAGATATAGATGATCAATCAGATATAGAAGAAATTATATGGAAACTAGAAAAATTGAATTTAATTAATGATAAAGAATATATGAAATCTTACATTAATGATCAAGTGAATTTAACACTGCACGGCCCAGATAAAATTAAAGCTGAGTTAGTGTATAAAGGTTTTCAAGTAAATGAAATAGAAGAATTGTTAGAAATTTACACTGAGGATTTTTGGTTAAAAAAAATAAATAAAATAATAGAAAAGAAAATAAAATCAAATCGTAAAGAATCAAATAAAATGTTTAAACAAAAAACTAAATCATATATATATAATATGGGATATAATTTTCATTATAATATAAGAGATATAGAAAATGAATTTGATATATTAAAAGATTTGTATAATAAATTAAAAATAAAATATGAAAAGAACAATAAAGATATAAAAAATGAATTGTTAAAAAAAGGATTTGAATTAGAAAATATAAATAAATTTAAATTATAAACTACACGTGCAGTGTAGTTTTTTATTTCTTCTATTCTTATTATTATATATAATTATTTATTGTCAAAATGTTTAATTGATATATTAAAATCTATCTCTGAGATGCAATGAAAGTGTATATAGTTAATATCTCTATCGAATAATGTAAATTAGATAAATGTTTAAATGATATAAAAATAATATTTAAAATAAAAAAATTAGAAAGTTAATTCTAATTTTTTTTAATATCCTAAAACTTGTTTTTCTAAATCTTTCATATACTGACTGTATTCATCTTCTAAATCTTCATCATGAATAGAGAAACCATATTTTTCTCTAAAATGTGCAAGACCCTCTAAGATAATAGTTGAATCAGTAGAAAGAGCATTAGTAGATAATACTTCAGTTATTAAATCAGTAGCATCTTCTAGTGATTTCTTTTCTAAAGTTTCATTTTTAAGTATTACATGAAAACCTAATTCAGTTTCAATAACAACAGTAGAGAATTCTCCATCTTTTAAAGTAATTGCTGATGCAATTAATTCATCGTATGTACTATCTAAATCTTCATAATTTAAAGTTCCAAATAAACCACCGTCAGATTTTGAACCAGCATCATCAGAATATTCAAGTGCTAACTCTGCAAAAACTTCTTCAATGTCATCTCCATTAGCTTTAGCTTCTTTTAATAAATCAATAACTTCTTTAGCAGTAGCTTTAGCTTCTAATGAAGCTTCTTCAACTTCTTCGTCAGTAGCAGTACTAGATGCATCAGATGTTATTAATATATGAGATAAAGTTACGTCTGCATAATACTCTTCATCATAATATTTTTGAACTTGTTTATCTGTTATTAATGATTTACTGTAATCTTCAATTGCGATATTTTGTAAATAAGCAACATACAAATAATTTTCATATGAATCAAGTGAAGCAAAAGAACCAGTTAATTGTGCTAATAAATCTTCTTCACTTCCATAGTAACTAATCATACTTTCTAAATAAGAAGTAGCGTATTCTTTGGCATCTTCCATATGATCTGGAAATTCGGCTTCATAAACTTGTTTATCAATTAAAGTTAATAAAGTATTTAATCCATAATTTAATTTTAAATCATTATATAATGTTTCAACACTAAT
This sequence comes from bacterium, assembly GCA_044432745.1. GTDB lineage: Bacteria > Bacillota_I > Bacilli_A > RF39 > UBA660 > CAKOSP01. Next base: position 78,467 of record JAWXUH010000005.1, on the reverse strand, counting down.
TCCATCAATGCCTTCAAATGATACTACAGCATCCTGTCCATTCTGAAGTTGTGGAATTTCACCACATCCAGTTAATAAGAATAAACTTGCACAAGCAACTCCCATCATTTTAAAATTTCTTTTCATCAATATTTCCTCCTAAAAATTATTATAACAGTTAAAATGTTCAAATACAACAATTTGGGCATATTTCTCTCACCATTATGAAAAAAAAGCGTAAGATATATTGAATAGAGAAAAAGGAGGGATGTAAAATGTCATGTTGTAATACTGGATGTGGAAATGGAGCTGCTGCAATATTAGTTCTTTTCATATTATTAATAATCATCTGTGGAGCATTCATCTAATAAATAAAAGGAGTTTAAATTAAAATGAAAAAATGTGTTCAAAACGAAACTGTATGTCAGTCAGAACCGCTAGTTATAAATAGAAATAGTAATGGATATTTGACTATATTAATATTGTTTATCTTACTTGCAATAATTATAGGTGGAGTGGCATATTTTTAAAAAAAGAAAGAAATTCAACTTTTTTCTTTTTTTTTGAAAAAAAACGCAAAAAAAGCTTGCATTCGATAATAAAGTGTGATAATATAATCACAATTAATTTTTGTTTGGAGATATTTTGTATAAAAATGCAAGAAAAGAATTAATTAAAAGGGGATTTAGTTATAGTTGTGTTGAAGCTATAATAATTAGTAATTTTTTTTCGTAAAGGAGTGGTTTAAATGAAAAATATAATAAGAAATCTTTTTATGATATTTGTGATAGTTTTCACAGTATTAGATGTTAACGCATCAATTTATAATCTAGGAGATACAGCGAGTATATCAAGAGCAAGTAGTTCATTTAGTGTAAGTGGATTAGATGTTTATACTTTTAAAACTTCAGATGTTTATACGCAAACGTATAATAGAAAATATTCAGCTTACAAGTATACAACTACAATTAATGGTAGTACGTATTCAGCATTTTGTTTAGATCCACATAAATATGGATATCATAATGCTACACATACTATAGTAGGTGTATATGAAGAAAGAGAAATAGCAGTAAATAGTAAAGACGTATTATTATACGATAAAGCTATTAAAGCTATGTTTGATTACGCTGATGCTAATAAAGGAAGTTTAAGTGCAAATGAATTCTATCATGCTCAATTAATGGCACTTAGAACAATGAACTTTAACTTTGGATATTATAGTATCGATAGTTCAATAATAAGTAGTGAACAATATTTAATTGGTACATATACAAATTTAGCTGTTTACTGGAATACAGAAGTATATTCAGAACTTTCAGCTCAAGTAAATGCTAATTATCAAAATTCAACAAATTCAACAAATTCAATTATTAAAACAAGTTATTTACCAATAAACGGAAATTATTACATAATTAATGTAGGATCTTCAGTAGGAACTGCTGCTCAAGTATATACATTAGCTCAAAACATGTATAAAGCAGGTTTAGAAGCAACACTTGTAGAAGTAGAAGAAGATTCTCAAGGTACTGCAGATTTAGAAATTTATGAATCTGAAGAAAAAAGAGAAGGTAACACAGTTACAAAATATATTACATTAACTGCAAAAGATTTTGAAGGTAATGGTAAAATAGAAGAATTTAACGCAGAATTTACTGGTAGTAATATAACTACTAAATGTTCTATAAAATATGCTGATGGAACAACAAATGAATTTGCAAGCTGTAGTGATATTGAAGGAATCAGTATTGATAACGGAGATGTATTAACTGTAGAAGTAATATCAGAATTATTAGAAGATGATTTTTGTGATATGGAATCTTACAAATTAACGTTTAAAATTAGTGATGATTCATTAACATCTGAAGAAGGTGAAAATGCATACGATATAGACAGAAATGTATATATATTATATACAAGTACAACATACACAGATAGTAATGGTAATATATATGTACCACAAAGATTTATATTTTCTGATAAAGGAAAATATGATGACAATTACAACGATGAAGATCCAGATGATAATACAAAAACATATGTAATGACAGGAGATATTACAGCTTGTGCTAAATCTTGTGATACGTTTGTATCAATACCAACTGATTGTTTAGACTTTGAAGATGGTTTAATGGATTATTATGTAGGTTCAGTATCAACAGATAAAAACGTTGGACAATGTATTATTGATAACGTAGATGATAATGGAAATTCATATACAGCATCTTCTTGTAATTACGATATAGATGGAGAAGAAGTATCAAATGGTATGGAACTAGTGGATAGTAATCCATATTGTACAGTATCATGCGTAGAAAATTACGATAAAATAGTGTTCCCAGGAATACAAAATGTAGATAGTGGAAGATATTTTCAAGTTTCTGCTACAGTTAGTGGAAATAAGAGTTGTTATACATCAACAATTGATTATGATAAGTTTGTACAAGATATAACAGCAGCTCAAAAAGCAATGGTTGATGCATATAATGAATATCAATCAAGTGTTAAAGCTGAAGTTACAACAGTAGAAAATTCTACTTGTACAACTGGTAACGCTTATTTAGGACTTGAAAATACATATACACACCAAGAAGTTAGTGTTAACTCAAAAGGAGAATCTACATTAACAACATCACAAGAAACTGTAAATAGTGGTTCAACTACATCATGTAGTGGAAATACAGTAGAAGAATTAGAAGGATTAAGATTAGAAACTATTGAAGCATCTGCTGTTAAAGTAAATAAAGCTCAAGATAGTTTTAACGAAATATTAGCTAATTTAGTAGGATGTACTGCAGGAGTAAGTGTAAGTAATCCAACAAACTCTACAACAATGACAGGATGGAATATGTTATTTGCATTAGATGCAACTATTGAATATGATTATGGAATGAATCTAGATGGAGATTATGTTGATGATTATATGAATATGGCTGGTCTTAAAACAGACGGAAATAATTTTATGGTTCCAAACAGTGATTATGACTATAATGATTATACAGTAGATTTCGAATATTGTTCAGAATTTAACGAAGATGGAGAATGTGTAGAAATTAGTGAAAATGATAAATTTTCAAATAAAGATTTTGTATATTGTGCAGCAGATAGATGTGAAATAATAACAATAGAAAATTTACCAACTGAAAATATTTCTAGTGTAAAAGGTTCAATTGATAAAGAAGTAGAATATAAAACACCAGATGTATTTTATGTAGCATTCCCATCAGGAGAAGTTATTTACTCAAATGATCCATCTGTAACAGAAAAAGAAGATGACATTCAAGTTTCTTTAATACCTGGTTTACCAGTAGCATTGTCTACTGAAAAAGGAGTATATTCATTTACATTTAAAATAGAAAATTTAGGTGAGTATTATGATACTTGTGAAGCAGGAAGAATATCTGAAATAGCTAAGGATACAGTAGATGAGGAAAATAATTTATCTGGATTTGAAAATGAATATATTTGTTATTACACACCAAATTGTCCAGATTGTGAAATTGAAACAGATATTGAAGTAGAAGAAAATGATTGTAAAACATGTTTAGTAGATGGAACATTTCAAATGTATTTTAGAACAATTAGTACAAATGTTAGTTCAGATACAGAATACTCTACTGGTAAATATGAATCATTTAATCCAAATGATAGAGATTTAGGTTATAACTGGGATACAGACACAGATTATGGAATTGTAACTGACAAAGCTAAAGCAACATTAGAAGAAATTTATTCATTAGGAAATGGAATATATAGCGAAGATCCTGTTTTATCTGTTACATTGACGCCAGCAATAGCAGGAGAAATTAAAGAAGATAACGGTAATAGATCAAGTTATGCAGATGATACATTAACTTGTTATGATTACGGTGACGGAGATAATAAATTAGAAAATATTTTCTGTTACAGTGATTTATTAGATGTATGGTCTGAAAAATATTCAAATAATTTTGAATTTAGTAATAGAACGGGTAATATAAATGCCGATGTTGGAACAACTGGAAATACGTATTGGACAGCATTTACAGTTAGTGTAAATACTGATTACTATTTCGGTGGACCAGCTTGGAAATAGGAGAATATAAAATATGAAAAGTGGATATTGGGGATTTTGGTTAATTTTATTAGGTATATTTGTACTTGTTATAATGTTATTATTACAAAATGTGACAACGGCAAATACTCAAAATTATTCATTACTACAAGAAGTTGCTGAATCTTCAATGGTAGATGCAGTAGATTATGGTTACTACAGACAATTTGGGGAAATTAAAATAAATAAAGAAAAATTTATGGAAGCTTTTATAAGAAGAATGTCAGAATCATTTAGTGGTTCAACAACATATCAAATAGATTTTTATGCAATTTATGAAACTCCACCAAAAGTAAGTGTTAAGGTATCAAGTAGCACAGAAACATTTAATGTATCTGGAGATTCAACTACTTTTGATATGGTAAGTACTATTGATGCAATTATTGAAGGTAAACAATAAGAAAATATTGACAAATAGTTAATATTTCATATTAAAGATAAATAGATTTAATTAAAATTTATTTGTCTTTTTTTTTAGAAAGACTATCATAATATAGATGTATATGATCTTATATATTTTATTTGGATTTATACGTTTATGAATAATGAATTGAGTATGTAATATATTACATTTATATAGTAGTACAAACACCAATTAAAATTTATTTTTAATTAGAACTAATTATAAATATATTTTTCTTCTAGATAAGTAAATTCACGATTTATCAATTATCAAAAACATTAATAAACAGTTAATGTTTTTTTTGATTTCTTTTCTAAAAAATGAGGAAAAAAAATATAAATTTTATTGATATATCAAAATAACTATGATATACTTTAAAAGTAAGGATACTAAAAGAAAGGTAATATAAATATGAAAAGAAATATTAATGTGTTAATTTTAATGCTATTATTAGCACCTGTAATAGTTAAAGCTAATACATGTACAGCTGAAGATAAAGCAATGTTATTAAATGCTGCTACTATGGTAGAAGTTAATTATGTGGAAGGTTTTGTTAAATTAGATCCATCACAATATCCGACATCGGATAGTGCTGATGAAGATGATGAAGACAGAGGTGATATATTTAAATCTGTAATGGAAATTAATGTATATAACTTAACAGAAAATTTATATATAAAAGCTACAAACAGTTTTACAAAAGAAGAATTTTATATATATCATTATGATTTAGAAGATGGAATATACACTCATATACAAGAAGAACAATATTATATTTCAACATATACGTTCGAAGTAATGGCGTTTATTGATACTGATTGTGTAGGAGAAACTTTTGCAATAAAATATCTAACAGTTCCAAAATATAACGAGTTGACAAATAGTGATATATGTAATGGTTATGAAGATCAAGTGTTGTGTCAAAAATACACTACAATTGATAATTTAACTGAATATGATGTATATAAAAAAATAGAAGAATTAAAAGCGTTAGAAGAAGAGGAAGAATCTAGTGAAAATAATAATTTATTTTTAACATTTTTAAAAGATAATATGTATTATATAATTGGATTTATATTGCTAGTGATAATTTGTGTAGTAGCAAAATTAGTAATAACAAAAAAAAGGAGTGAAAATCTAAAATGAAAAAATGTGTATTTAATATAATTAATGTATTATTATTGATTTCAGTAATTAATGTAGAAGCTGCTTTATATAACGAAGGAGAATATGGAAAAGTAGATAAAGTTGGTGATAATAAAATAACTTCATCATCAATATCAATTCATAGTTTTACAACTTCAGTGTCAGATAGTTCAAGAAATAGAGATTATGATACGTATGAATATAATGTAGTAATGAATAGAGATAATGGAGAATTTGAAGCTTATTGTATAGATCCACATAAATGGGGATATGGAGATGGAACAACACACAAAATAATGGGTGTTCTAACTGAAAGAGGAAGTGCACTTAGTAGTCCAAGAGTAATGATGTTTGATACTGGTATAAATGCAATGCTTGATTATTCATATACTAATGCTGGTTTAAGTGCTGATGAGTTATATACAGCTCGTCTACTTGCACTAAGAGCTTGGGTATTTAATTTCGGTTATTACGAACCTTTAGAAGAAGATTCTTCTATAATGATAGATTACAGTTCAGAAAAAAAATTAGTTAGTGCATATACAAATTTAGCTGTGTACTGGAATACAAATACGTTAAGTAGTTTGAGTAACCAAGCGCAAGCACATTTTAATAGCGAATATAGTAATACAGAAGAATTGGTTAAAACTTCGTATGAAGATTATATTGGAACAAATTATATTGTCAAAGGTTCAGGAGGAGCATATGATCATGCTCTTGCTATGTACGAAGCTGCATTAGTATCTACGTTGGCAACAGAAGAACAAATTGCGTATTTTTCTAAAGACGAAACGTATCAAAGTTCGGTTTCAGGAACTATAATAAAAAGATTTACTTTTACAGCAGGTAATATAACAGAAACAGAACATAGTTATATATCGTATTTCGAATTACATGGTTCGACGACTGATAGCAGAGTAAATGCAGAATGTAGTATTTTTGACAAAAGTGAAGGCGAAACTAATACATATGCGTCATGTAGTGAGTTAGTAGCTGATCAATTTCAATTAGAAGAAGATGATATATTTATTGTTGACTTAACAGTAGATGGTGATCCAGATAATTGTGACCCAGCAGCATATGATGTGTCTTTTGGTTTGACAGATGAATCAATACGAAATGTTGAATTTGCAATAGGTTTTGATGTAGAATTTGGTTATAAAATAAATGGTTCTTATTCTGATTTATATGGTTTCTCTGGAAAAAGAGGTTATATAATGAATGCGTTAGGTATCCAAGTTGATGCCGCTGGAGAAGAATTCGAACCACAAAGATTTTTATTTTTTGATGATTTTGGTTATGATGATGACAATGGCCCAACAGGTGATATAAATGGTGGAGGTATTTCTAGTAGTATATTTACAGGAAATATTAGTTTAAATACAGAAATAACAAGAATTTATAATGTTAGTGGTGATATACAAACATGTCTAGATGATTGTGATACAGTAATTACTATTCCAGCAGATTGTGTTGATGAGGATTTGGATAAAGCCGAAAATAGAGATGAATATTATACAGGAAAAGTAGAAGTAAATGGTAGTATAGATGCGTGTGTAATAGATAAAACAGATGATGCAGGAAATACTTATAATGTAAATACATGTAATTATGCTAATGATACAGTAAGTATCAGCAATGGTATGGAGACTGTATCAAACAATAAATATTGTACAGTATCATGTGTAGAAAACTATGACAGAATTGATTTGTCAGGAGTAAAAGATGCAGATAGTGGAAGATATTTTAGAATAGATGCATTTATATCAGGAACTAAAAGTTGTTACACATCTGAAATAGATCATGAATTATTTTGGAAAGAAGTAAGAGAAGCTACGCTAGCTATGGTTGAAGGATACAATGAATGGCAAAGACAAGTAAATGCAATAGAAGTTTATGAAGAAGAAATGACAGATCAAGTAACATGTAATAATGTTACAAAAGATTGCGAATATTTTAATGTTTATTTAGGAAGAACAGAAACAACTATTGATCAAGGAATTAAATATAATTATCAAGTAAATGGAAGTGGCGATGTTACTCTAGGAAGTCAAACCACTCAAGACGTACAAGTTCGTGAAAATATAAGTGATGGTTGTGATACTGCGTGTTGTAATTCTTTAACTCAAGAAGAATTAGATGCTATAGAAGCAGATGATGAACTTGAACTTCCAGAATGGCCAGATTCTACTCAGTGTTTAGTTGACTCTGAAGGAAATGAAGTTGAAGGTGCTTGTAATGTGACGGGTGTTCCAAATAATGGTGATGTAGAAGATTTAAAGAAAGAAAGAGATGAAGCTATAAGTGCTGCTCTTACAAAAATGACAACAGCTCAAGCTAAATATAATACAGCAATAGCAAATATTCAAGGTTGTATAGATTGGAATATGTATTTCCCAATAGATCCTGTAATATATTATGATTATGGAATGGATGTAAGTTTTAATCGTGTAGATGATTATATGACTTTAGAGGGTATAACAGAAGATGGATCAAACATAATGGTAGCTAATTCTACTTTAGAATTTACAGATTCAGCAGAATTAACATATTGTTCATCGATTAATGCAGATGGAGGATGTGATTCAATTACTGCTCCTACTCAAGATGGGTCATTTGCATATTGTAGTACTTTAGGTTGTACAACAAAAACTCCAACTATACCAAAAACTAGTGTTAAGTATGCTAAGGCAGAACTTAGTAAGGAAATAACTTATAATACACCTGATATTTTTTATGTAGCGTTTCCTACAGGTGAAGTGGTATACTCATTAGATGATTTGTTAACAGAAGGTGACGAAGAAACACAATTTTCATTAATTGATGGATTACCTGTTAAAATATCAACAGTAAAAGGAAGATATAAATTTAGTTTAAAAATAGAAAACTTTGGAGAATATTATAATAGTTGTGAAGGCGGAAGGCTTAATGATGTATCCAGTGCTACAGTTGCAGTTAATGGTTATGATAATGAATATGTATGTTACTATGTAGTAAATTGTCTAGATTGTCCACCAACGACGGAATTAACTGTGTGTGACCCAGAGGTAGATGACTGTTGTAATGGAGTTTGTTGTCCAGAAGATGTTTGTTGTGATACATGTATTGTGGATGGAAACTTTACCATGTTCTTTAGGCCAATTAGTTTAAATAATAGTTCGTCATCAGGTTCATATGAAGGTATGGGAGAAACAGAGTTTAATCCAAATGATAGAAATTTAGGATATAACTGGAATACTAATACAGGTTATGGAATAATCGACGGAAAAGCTGAGGCTACATTAGAACAAATATATACTAATGGTAATAAAACATATGCCGGTGAACCAATATTAGTTGTAGAATTATCACCAACAGTAGCTGTTAAAATTAGGGAAGAGAATGAAAATTATTCTAGTTACTCAGAAGATACGTTGACATGTTATGACTTTACACACGATAGTATATTATTCGAAAATGTATTTTGCTATAGCAACTTAATAGATAAATGGTTAGACACACATGGAGAAGACGTATTTAAATTTTCAAATAGACAAGGTAATATTAATGTAGATGTATCTGCAAATGAAGGTAGTTATTGGCAAGCATATGTAGTAGATATTACAACAGAGTATTCTATAGGTGCTCCAGCATGGAAGTAGGTGTATAAATGAAAAGTGCGTATTGGGGATATTGGTTAGTTTTATTAGGAATATTTGTAATGGTTATTATGATGTTGATTCAAAATGTAACAACTGCAAATACTCAAAGTTATTCACTGTTGCAAGAACTTGCAGAGGCAGCTATGATAGATGCAATAGATTATGGTTACTATAGACAATATGGTGAAATAAAAATGAATAAAGAAAAATTTATGGAAGTGTTTGTAAGTAGGATGTCTGAAACATTTAGTGGAGCAACAACATATACTATTGAATTTTATGAGATATATGAAGCTCCTCCTAAAGTTAGTGTAAAAGTGTCATCAAGTAGTGAAACTTTTAATTTAGCAAGTGATTCTACTACGTTTGATTTAGTAGATACGATAGATGGAATTTTAGAAGGCGGATATAAAGAAGGAATTGCGGTAACTCCGTAAAATAAAAAATAAAATATGAAAGGAATGATATAAATGGGGAATTTAACAGGAGGAATAAGGAGATTTGTTGCAAACAAAAATACAATGACTATTTTATTAGTTATTGCTGGTATAGCAGTTTTGTATATAGCATATAATGTAAGGCTTCAATCTGCAGTTAGTCCAATAACGGTTCCAGTTGCAACAAGACAAATAGCGTCAACTGAACTTATAAAAGAAAGTGATATGAAATTCGTAGAAATAAATTCAGATTTCTTAAAAGAAAATGATATAATAACAAGTGCAGGTCTGATATCTGGGAAATATGTAGCAGCAGGAACGAGTATTGTAGCAGGATCTTTATTTCATAACTCTCAAGTAGTAGAAAAAGAAAGTTTGCCAAATGCAGTTTTTGATGATATAAGTGATGGTTATACATTGTTTTCTTTAACTGTAAATGAAAACTCTACATATGGGAATTCAATTCTTCCAGGAACATATATTGACTTATATGTTACTGTTCCGAACGAATTAGGAGTAATTTGTTTTGGGAAATTAGTAGAAAGTATTGAAGTATTAGCAGTAAGAGATTCAGGTAATAACGATGTTTTTGCTTCGACAGATACAGGTAAATCTGCATTATTGTTATTTGCAGTACCAGATGAAACCTTTTCTACTTTAACAAGAGCATTAAAAGTAAGTGGGCTTAGTATATTTCCAGTTCCGAGAAATGAAGCTTATACAACTCAAAGTGGAGCAACAAAAGTTGAAAATGTTATTATAGAAAAAATTATAGATACAGCAACATTAGATACACAATAAAAAAAGAAAACGAGGTTTAAATATGAATGATACTTTCTCGCAGTTAGATTTTGGAGCTCTAAAAGAGTTTTTAGAAGCAGAAAATGTAACAGATATTAGTTATACTGGTCATGGACAAGTATGGGTAAAAACATTAGATAAAGGTGTTTATAGAGTCGAGAGACCAGAAATAAATGATGCTTTAATGGAAAAACTTGCATTCCAATGTTCAAATACAATGGGAACAAGCTTTAATATGGCTCATCCACTACTCGATGCAGAAAGTGCAGAATTACGTATGAACTTTGTACATGATTCAATATCGACAAACGGTGTATCGTGTACGATTCGTAAAACTCCAGCAAAAATTAGACTTAATAAAGATAAATTGTTGAGCGAAGAATATGTTATGGAAGAACTACATGACTTTCTACTTAAATGTGTAGAAGGTCACTGTAATATTATTGTAAGTGGAGAAACTGGTTCTGGTAAAACAGAGTTAGTTAAATACTTAACAGCAGCAACAAAAGAAAATGAAAAAATAATAACAATTGAAGATACATTAGAGCTTCACTTGGATAAAATATTTCCAACAAGAGATATTGTAGCTATGAAAACAAATAATGTTGCATCGTATTCTGATGTACTTGTTGCATGTATGAGACAGAATCCAAGATGGATTTTATTATCAGAGGTTAGAACAGCTGAGTCTGTTACAGCAGTAAGAAACTCGATTTCATCAGGGCATAATATTATATCTACTATCCACTCGGATAGAGCAAAAAATGTTCCAATGCGTTTATACAGTTTGATGGAAAACAATATAGATATAGATCAATTCTTAAAATCGATACATAGATACGTACAAGTAGCAGTACATGTTAAAGGTTATTATAGTAAAGAAAAAGAAAGATTTCAACGTGAAATAGTAGAAATTTGTGAATTTTATGTATCAGATGATAATTTTGCATGTGATAATGTAATTTATAAAAAGAATTTAGATGGTAACTACAGTTTAAAAAATCCAACAAGTTATTTGTTTGATTATCTTGCAAGTCAAGGTGTTAACTTAGAAACTAATTTATTTGTTGAAAGAGAAATGACAGAAAATGGTGGTAGTTCTACAAAAGAAACATCACCTGTTGAAAAAATTGAAGTAAAAGAAGAAGTTCAGCAAGCAGTAGCACCTGTAGTTGAACAATCTGTGGCACCTTCTGTGCCAACAGTTACTCAACCAATAGTGCAATCAGTAGCGCAACAGCAAGTTGCTCAACCAACAATGCCAGTTGCTGCGCAACCTGTAGTACAACAAGTTGCTCAATCAACTGTGCAACCTACGGTTCAAGGTTTAGGACAAGTTCCAATGCAACCAAGACCACTAGAAGAATTATAAGAAGGGTGTGATATTTATGGAATTACTAATTTTAATAGTAATAGGAATTTTTATTATTGTAACGAGATTAAATAACGGTGAAGATCCATATAAATTTTTTAGTAATAATGTTTCGAAAGTATATAATAAATATGCACCGTATTCTTATACATCAGTACAAGAAAAAACTAAAAGTTTAGGAAGAGAATATACTCTTAAAGATTATGTATCTCAAATAACAATGTTTGCAGGTGTAGCTGGTGGTATAGGATTTGCATATTTTCATAGTTTGATAATAGCATCACTTTATGCAATTATGGCAGTTTCGTTCATACCGTATTTGGCATATTTAAGAACTAAACGAATATATAGTGAGTTTTTATTCGAACAAGTACAGATATATACAACAAATGTAATTATGGAATTTAATACAACGCAAAGTTTTGTTAAATCTTTAGAGGGTGTTAGAGATTCAGGTATTTTAGAAGATCCGGTAGCTTCAGATGTAAGTGAAATGATAGATTTATCATATAAAAATGGTACTATAGATGAATCAGTAGCATATTTTAATGAGAAATACCCATACTATATGGTAAAAAATATGAATCAATTATTCTTACAGATAACAAAAGAAGGTGCTAGAGATTCAGGACAAGCTTTAGAAAACATGGCGATGGATATAGATGCGCTTGTAGAAGGTGTATATAGAGATCAGCTTGATAGGAAGCAATTCCATGGAAGATTTATAAAATTTGGTTTAGTACTATATGTACTAGTTATAGTAATGCAATACATGCTTGGAATGGATAGTTACTTAGAATTGATTCAATCATGGTATGTAGAATTAATTTTACATACAATATGTTTTGTAAATGCGTATTTCCTATTATCAGGAGAAAAATATTACAATGAGAATGTAGGTGCCGAATAATGCAAATAGAAATATTTATTATTGTGGTACTTGTATTTACAGGTATGACTATAACAGGACAATTAAGTATAGGTCAATTAGTAAGTGATAATGAAGCAATATTTAGAAAATTAAAAGAAGATGATTTTGATTTCTATGTATATGCTAAATATGGAGATAAAATTAGTCCAAATGCTCTTTTTAATCAAAGAGTTAGAGATGGTTTGATAACAACTTTTGCGATACAATTTATATTAATTGGAAATTTTTCATCAATAACAGTAATATTATCGCTAATAGTAGGTTATTTTACGTACAAAAATGGTTATAGTAATGTTAAGGGTCACTACAAAAGAAATTTACATAATATTGATGAGATGTTACCACATTATTTAAAAAACTTAGAAATATTAATACAACATTATACGGTTCCAGTAGCAATAGGTAAGTCAATAGATGGAGCACCAGAAATATTTAGGGACGGGTTAAATGATCTTATAAAAGAAATTAATTCGGGTAATTCGAGTATTGATCCTTATATGAATTTTGCAAAAAAATATCCGGTAAGAGATTCGATGCGTATGATGCGTTTACTTTATCGTTTATCATTAGGTAAACAAGAAAGAAAACAAGAGCAATTATTAACGTTTTCAAAAACTATTTCAAATTTACAACAAAAAGCAAGAGAAACGTTATATAAAAATAGACTTGAAAAAATGGAAGGTAAAACAATGTCGATGTTGATTGGAACAGGACTTGGACTTATGGTTTTATTAATACTAGCAGTTCTTCAAATGATGAGTGGGTAGTATGTATTTAATAAAAAACTATTTGATTTTTAAAAAATATATGGTATAATAAATACAATAAAGGAGGAAGATAAAAATGAAAGAAGCAACAGGAGAATTAAATATGACAGTTGTTACAGTAGTAGCAATAGCAGCAGTAGGTGCGTTTTTCTACGCTATAGTTTGGCCAACAATTCAAACAAGTATTAAGCAAAGTACATATTGTGCAACAGCTTATAATTGTTCACAAGAAGGTGGCGTAAATAAATGTACATATAGAAATGAATCTGGAGACGAAGCTAGTATAGAATGTCAAATAAATGATCAATCTAATGATGTGGCAGGAAGCGGAAGCGGAAGTTAATATATCAAAACAAGAAAGGTAATAAAAAATGAAAGAAGCAACAGCAGAATTAAATTCAACAGTTATTACTGTAATAGCAGTTGCAGCATTTGCTGCCTTTTTTTTCACAATTTTATGGCCTAGAATAAATCAAAGTATTGATGTAGATACTAAATGTGCCGATGCAATATGTGAAAATTGTACAGGAAATAATTGTACAACAGTGAAATGTACTTTAAATGAAAAAGAATTTGATTGTATATATAAGGGGTAGAAAATGAAAGAATCGTACGGAGGAATGTTATTATTTAATATAGTAATATTGTTTATATTATTATTTACTGGGATAATGTGTTTGACTATAAATAGAACAAATGCATATCAAGTAAAAGATATGATAATAACAATTATAGAAGATTATAATGGAATAGACCTAAATAACACAGCAGAAAGTACAGCAACAAATGAAGCTTTAGATGAAATAGTAGCTGCAGTAACTTCTGCCGCTTATAGGACTGTTGGTACTTGTCCAGATGGTTATACATCATTGGATAGGGGAGGATCAATAAGTTCAAATGCCTCATCGATATGTTTAAAAAGAGTTAATGTAGATTTTACAGAAAATTTGGTCGATAATTATACATATGCGGCAGGAGAAAAAGATAAAGGTTGTTATTATTCAACAATTGTATTTTATAAATTAGATATACCAGTTATAAACCAAATATTTAGTTTTAAAATAATGGGTGAAACAAAAATGATCTTTAGTGACTTATGTGAGGTATAAAAAATGAGAGAATCAATGGGTACTACTTGGATATTCGGTCTTGTACTAACATTTATAATGATGTTTTCAACTTTTTTAGTATTGTCATTAAATTATTCGGGAGTGTATGCTAACAAGAATGATGTGATATCAATATTACAAAAATACGAAGGATATACTACAAAGTCCGAAAAGTTAATATTGACATATTTAGGAGCTAGTGGATATCTAAATAGAGGTCAATGTCCAGATGATTACTACGGAGTAACTAGTTCTGATGGAACTGGATCTTTGGGAGCATCAAAATCATTATATTGTATTCAACAAACTGGAAAAAAATATAATATAATATTGTTCTATAAATTTAATTTACCAGTTATAGGGAATATACTTGATTTTAGAATAATAGGACAAACAAATAATATAATAATATCTTCATCAAGTGGAGATTATATAAATATTAGTTAAATATATATAGGAGAAAAAAATGAACGTAATTATAGCAAATAAATATCAAACGCTTCTAGGAAGCTCAGAAATAGATGTTATAAAAACATCATTTGGTGTTTTTGAAGCATCAGAAATAATCAATTTATATAAAAATTTCTTTTATAATAAATTGATTATTGATGTAACTGCATTACAAGGTTATGAGAATATAGACGTAATACAGGCACTTTCTTTAAATTTAGATATGTCAAAAGTTATATTATTATTAGATGATTCTGAAAAAGTTAATTCTCCAGAATATTTGTCTAAATTAGTAACTTTTGGAATATATAATTTCACAAGAAAAGTTGATACAGTTAAATTTTTAATAGATCAACCAAATGCATACAAGGATGTAGCAGGATATCAAAATTTAGAAAATAAAAATGTAAAAATATTAAAATTTAATGATGATGTAAATAGAGATTCATCAAGAGGAGAAATTTCAAGAAGAGTACTTGGAATACAAAACGTAACAGAACATGCTGGAGCAACAACTTTAGGATATTTATTAAAAAAACATCTAGAAAGAGATTACAAAGTAGTTTACTACGAAGTAAATAAAAATGATTTTGGTTTCTTCTTAGATAAAAAAATGCAATCTACAAATTCTCAAGGTATTCAAGGAAAACTTGCAGATAGCATGGATGAAGAAGTAGTTTTGATAGATTTAAATGGGGATGCAACAACATATTGCGATGAAGTAATATATTTGATAGAACCAGGAATAATTAAATTAAATAAATTAATTAAACATCAACCTAAAGTGTTTAGTAACTTAAAAGATGAAAAAATTATTTTAAATATGTGTGCTTTAACAAAAGGTGATATTAAAGATTTTGAAAAAGAATGTGGAAGAGATATATTTTCAAATGTTCCATATTTAGATGACAAAATTGAAAAAGATGATAATATAGCATCATTGTTAATATCATTAGGATTTACAAGAATTGATAGATAAAACTTTTTAAAAAAGTTTTTTTTTTGAAATAATATATAAAATGATAAATTATATAGCTTTTATCTACAAAATTTGATAAAATAAATTTTATGAAGTTATGTGAAGTAGATAAAACGAAATTAAGTCCAATGATGAGACAATATGTAGAGATAAAAGAGAATTATAAAGATGAACTTTTATTTTTTAGACTTGGAGATTTTTATGAACTGTTCTTTGAAGATGCAATTACAACATCAAGAGAAGTAGAGTTAACATTAACAGGTAAAAACGCAGGTTTAGAAGAAAAAGTTCCAATGTGTGGTGTACCACATCACAGTGCAAAAGGTTACATAGAAAAGTTAGTAAATAAGGGATACAAAGTAGCTATAGGAGAACAACTTGATACGATAGGAGAAAATAAAGTTGTAGAACGTAAAGTATTAAGTGTAGTAAGTAAGGCAACTATAGCTGATTTTGAGATGTTAGATTCAGGTAGTGAAGTGTATATAGCAAGTATATTAACGTTTGCAGATATGCATTTATTAACATATTTAGACATATCAACTGGAAATCTTTCAGCAATTAAAATTAATTTAGATGAAGAAAAATTAAAAAATGAAATACTTAATTTAAATATAAAAGAAATAATTTTTATAGATAATTTGGATGCAGAATTAATAGATACATTAAAAAATAAATATAAGATAGATGTAATATATTCAAAAGAAGTATCAGGTAAATCACCAGAATTTTTAGAAAACATAGATGCTAGAATAGCATTAGGGGTAAAACATTTATTTTATTATTTAGAAAATAAATTACTAAAAAACTTAGATCATGTTAATAAAGTAGAAGAAAAAAATAAACTAGATTATTTAGAGTTAGATATACATTCAGTTCGTAATCTAGAAATAGTAGAAACTTTAAGATTAAAAGAAAGAGAATACTCATTATTATGGTTATTAGATAAAACAAAAACTGCACCAGGTTCAAGAAAATTAAAAACTTGGATACTAAATCCAATAAAAAATATGAAGGAACTAAATAGTAGATACGATAAAATAGAAAAGTTGAATACAGAGTTTATATTAAAAACTGAATTGAGGAACAATTTATACGAGGTATATGATTTAGAAAGATTAGTAGGTAAAGTAATAAATGGTTCTTTAAATGCAAGAGATTTACTACAAATTAAAAAAAGTTTAAAAGTATTACCTGATATAGAAAAGATAATAAAAGATTTAAAATTTAAATATAATTTTGAAGTACATGAAGAATTATATAAATTGTTAGAATCTTCAATAAGTGAAGAACCACCAATAAGTATAAAGGAAGGTTCTATAATAAAAGAAGGATATAGTTTCAAACTTGATGAAATAAAACAAATAAGATCAGGTGGTAAAGACTTTATAATAAACTTTGAAAAAGAAATAAAAGAAGAAACAGGTATTAAAAATTTAAAAGTAGGTTATAATAAAATCTTCGGATATTATATAGAAGTATCAAAAGGTTCAGTAAAAGAAGTAAAAGATGAATATAACTTTGAAAGAAAACAAACACTAGCAAACTGTGAGAGATATACATCTCCTTTATTAAAAGAAAAAGAAAGTATCATATTAGGAGCAGAAGAAAAAATAGTAAGTTTAGAATATGAATTATTTTGTGAAATAAAAGAAAAAGTAAAGGAAGAATGTGTTAAATTAAGAGAAACTGCTAGCGTACTAAGTGAAATAGATGTATTAGCAGCACTTGCAGAGTGCGCTGATGTATATAAATTAGTAAGACCAAAGTTAAATGATCAAAAAGTAATCAATATTATAGATGGAAGACATCCAGTAGTAGAGGTAGTAAGTAAAAATGAATATGTACCAAATGATTGTTTTATGGATCCAAACTCAAGTACTCTCTTATTAACAGGACCAAATATGTCAGGTAAGTCTACTTATATGAGACAACTTGCGATAATAGTGATAATGGCTCAAATAGGATCTTTTGTACCTGCAAAAGCAGCAGAATTATCTGTAATAGATAAAATATTTACTAGAATAGGTGCATCGGATGATTTAGTAAGTGGAGAATCTACATTTATGGTAGAAATGAAAGAAGCTAAAAATGCTATAATCAACGCGACTGAAAATAGTTTAATATTATTTGATGAACTTGGAAGAGGAACAGCTACATATGATGGTATGTCTCTTGCAAAAGCGATATTAGAATATGTTAGTAAAAACATTAAATGTTTTACATTGTTTTCTACGCATTATCACGAACTTACTAATATAGATAAAGATTTAAAAAATGTAAAAAATATACACGTATCTGCTGTTGAAGATGGAGACTCTATAACATTTTTACATAAGATAAAAAGTGGACCAGTAGATAAAAGTTATGGTATACATGTTGCAGTACTTGCAAACATGCCATCTGAATTGATAAAAAGAGCAAGTGAAATATTATTTTGTTATGAAAATCAATCAGTTAAACCAAAAAAGACAACAACCAATATACAATTAGCTATGTCTTTTGACGAAAAAAAAGAAGAAACCAATAAAATAAATGATATCCTAAAAAAAATAGATGTACTAAATATTACTCCAATGGAGGCAATTAATCAAATATTTATTTTAAAGGAATTATTAGAAAAAGATGAAAAAGAAAAACAGTGATTTTAAAATCACTGTTTTTTTAACTTAAAACTTTTCCAAGTTCGTCGTCTAAATTATTTTCGTTAATATAATTTTCAGAAAAATGTTTAATCATACCAACATATAAGTCTCTAGCTTTTTTAATTTCTCCATTATTGTAGAAATTACAAATAGGCTTAATAAATTTATAATATACGTTATTAATTACGTCTTGAAATTCAACTTTTCCTTTCATAATTAATGTTAAAAAACAATGTTCTATACGCATTAAATTAGAAACAGTATCAGGAATATCTTTATTAAAATCTTCTAAAAAGTTATTCATAGTATTAGTATCTTCATTATCATTTATGTTTACTGAATTTAAAACTATATTTGATACTGGAGAAGTAATAGTTTGTTCATATTCTAAATCTTCTTCAGCAGATAAATAAGCATAATGTTCTATAAATTTAATGTCTACATTACAAGCCTTGTATGTACTAACTAAGTGATGCATTAAGCATTGGTAATAAGATAAAGCATTTTTATAATCTTCAACTAAGAAGTTATAACAAATTTGTTTATAATAACCGTGTCTAACACCTTCAAATACTAAATTGTGATTTGCATCCTCTCTAGATTCCATATTATCTATAATACTTTTTTCATTATTTAATAAATCATCAAGATTTATATTAAAATCTTCTGAAAATTTAATTAAAAATTTATCAAATAAAATTAATTTAAGTTGATCATTTCCTCCATCTAAATTTTCTTTTATATATTTACTTATAAAACTTATAGGTTTATAGTTATTGTCATTATTCAAAATAATGTCCTCGTTTCCTTTCATAAAAAAACCCCCTTTTTTTTTGCAACTCAAATAGTATATCAAATATGCTACAAAAAGTCAACTATTAAATAACACTTTCTTTTTTTAGAGTAACAAAGCAAATTGTTATTATATATAGTATATTAATAATTTGAGCAATCACCAAAGAATACATACCAATTTTTATTAATGATAAAAAAGATAAAATAACAATTTTCATAATAACTCCTTTTAAAGAAATCTTGAAAGCTAACTTAGCTTTATCAATAGCTTGAAAAATGGCATAGAAAATACCTTCTAAATAAAATATAGAAAATACAGGTGCAAGACATTTAATATAATTAGATCCTTTAGAAGTATTATATAATATTAAAAGAATTTTTTCGTTAAATATCAAAATAAAAATAGAAAACAAACATCCAAGAATAAAAGTAATACTAAGAACTTGATATATTCTTTTTTTTATCATAATTTTATTATTAATGCCGTTGTATTTACTAATCTCTGGTATAAGAGTTTGACTAAGAGCTTGAATAAAAAATGCAGGCATAGTAAGAATTGGTATAGCATATGCATTAAATGCTGCATACTCAGTAATTACATAAGTAGAAGTATAACCCGAAAAAATCAAAAAATTTGTCAAAATAACAGGTTCTAAGAAATAACCTATATTGCCAACAATTCTACCGGAAACTGATGGTATAGATAAATCTAAAATATCAGAATAAATTCCCTTGTCGTATTTCAAATCTTCTTTCTTAATAATTACGTTCTTAGGAAGAAAAAACATAAAAATAAAGACGCTAAATGACTCTGAAATTATAGTTAAAAGCATAAGACCAACAACAGCGTGAAGGGGACTAAATTTAATTAAAATAGGAAGCATAAAAAGTATTACAATTAATCTTAGAAGTTGTTCTAATACATTAGATATCATATAAGGCATAGTTCGTTGTTTACCTAAGAAATATCCTTTTATAATAGATGATAGAGAAATAAATGGTAGAGTTAAACTCATAGCAATTAAAATGTATTTACAGTTAGGTTCATTAAGAAGAGTAGAGGCTATATAATCGCTACTAAGTATCATAAAAAAGATAACAACTAGATTAATAAAAAAAATAACAAAACCTGCATTTTGCATAATGCTAATACTTCGTTTTTTTTGCTCTGCAACAAGTTTAGATATAGTAAGTGGAAGCATGAAGGTAGCAAGTGTCATAAGCATAGAATATGTAGGCATAACAATAGAAAGTAAATTTATTCCAACTTCACCGATTACTCTAGTATAGTATATGCGAATAATAAAACCAAGTGCTCTAGTAATAAAACCGCCTATTAATAAAATTATTGTAGATTTAAAAAAAATATTTTTCTTAATAATTTAACCTCCTTTAAAAAAACCAAAAATTGTTATATAATAAATATATGTAGTAATTAAAAAACATATAAGTAAAAACAGAAAATAGGAGAGGTGACAACATGGTTTTTAAAGATATCGAAGAAAAAATAAAAGAAAAATATAATTATGAAAATGTAGAAAAAGCATATTTGTATGCTAAGAAAGAACATTTAGGAAAAAAGAGACTAAGTGGAGATGATTATATAACTCATCCAATTGAAGTTGCTAACATATTAATGGATATGGGAGTAAGTGAAGACGTAATAATAGCAGCATTACTACATGAAGTAATAAATAATGGAGAATCAACATATCAAGATCTAAAAGAAAATTTTGGAGAAGATATAGCAAAAGTAATAGATTCATTATCTAAAATAAATAAACTAGAATTACTAGGAACAAGTGAATCGTCAAAAGCATATTTAAGAAAAATATTAGTAGGAATGGCAGAAGATGTAAGAGTGCTATATATAAAATTAGCTGATAGACTACATAATATGAGAACAAACTACGCAGTAAAAGAATATAAACAAAAAGGAAAAGCAGACGAAACTTTAAATATAATGGTACCAATAGCACATAGACTAGGTATGAATAAAATAAAAAGTGAATTAGAAAATTTATGTTTACAATATTTAAAACCAGATGTATGTGAAGATATAACTGAGAAGTTAAACGCATCGATAGAAGAATTAAATGAAGATATAGAGATAATGAAAAAAGAGTTATCAGAAATATTTAAAAACAGTGGTTTAACATTCGAAATAAAAGGAAGGGTAAAAAGTGTATATAGTATATATAATAAACTATCTACAGGTAGAACTTGGGACGATATATATGATATTTTAGCATTAAGAATATTTGTAACAACAGAACATGATTGTTACACAGCAGTAGGATTAATACATTCAAAATATGAACCAGTAGAAAAGAGATTTAAAGATTATGTAGCTAACCCAAAAGAAAATATGTATCAGTCACTTCATACATCGGTAATAGGTGACAATAACAAAGTATACGAAGTACAAATAAGAACATATGAAATGGATTCTATAGCTGAAAAAGGTATAGCTTCTCACTGGTCTTATAAAGAAAAAAGTTCAAGTAAAATGCAAAATTTAATGGAACAAAAACTAGAAATGTTTAGAAATATAATTGAATCTAGTTATAGTGATTCAGACAATGAATTTGAAGAAAATTTACGTAATGACATATTCAAAAAAATTATATATGTATATACACCAAAAGGAGATGTTGTAGAATTACCAAGTGGATCAACTCCTATAGATTTTGCATATAGAATACATTCTAATGTAGGTGATACGACTGTAGGAGCAATAGTAAATGATACTATGGTATCATTTGATTACAATCTTCAAGATGGAGATATAGTAAGTATTAAAACTAGTCAAACAAGTAAACCAAATAAAGATTGGTTAAATATTGTAAAAACTACTCAGGCAAAAAATAAGATTAAATCGTATTTTTCAAAAGAATTAAGATTAGATTATATAAATAGAGGAAAAAATATATTAGAAAAAGAACTTAGAAAAAGAAAGATAACTTTTGATGAGTTTAATAAATTAGAAAATTTAAATAAAATATTAAGAGATTTAAAATTAAGTGATATGGATGAATTGTATTTATCAATAGGATCACTGCGATATACAGCAGGATATATAATAAATTTATCTAATCAAGATAAAACTGAAATAGAAGATGTATTGATAAATAAAAGTAAAAGAAAAAAAGAAAGAATTAATTACAAAAGTGATATCATTGTAGATGGTCAAAACGATATATTAGTAAATATAGCAAAATGTTGTATGCCTGTAAAGGGAGATGACATAGTAGGTCACATCACAAAAACTAATGGAGTGGCAATACATAAAAAGAATTGTAAAAACGTAGTAGATGAAAAAGAAAAATTAGTACCAGTAGAGTGGAATTACGATAACAGTAGTCAGTTTAGTAAAAATTTATATATATTCACAGAATTACCAAATTTATTTTTATCTTCTTTAATTGAAGTATGTTCTAAAAAAACAGTTAGATTAGAGTCATTTAAAATAAACGAAAACGTAATAGAAATTTCTGTATCTATAAAAGATAAAGAAAGTTTAGAAAATTTAATTAATGGAATAAATAGAATAAACGGAGTAAAAAATACAACAGAGGATATTAATGATTTATGAAAGTAGTAGTACAAAGAAGTAAAGAATCATCTGTATCAGTAGATAATAAAATAATAGGAAAAATAAAATCTGGTATGGTAATATTAGTAGGATTCACTCATACTGATAATGAAGAAAATATAGATAAAATGATAAAAAAAATAATTAATTTAAGAATTTTTGATGATGAAAACGGAGTAATGAATAAAAGTATATTAGATACTAATCAAGAGATATTATCTATAAGTCAGTTTACGTTATACGGTAATGCTAAAAAGGGAAATAGACCATCATATATTGATGCAATGAATGGAAATGAAGCTGAAAAATTATATAATATTTTTAATGAAAAATTAGGAAGTAATTTAAAAGTAGAAACAGGAAAATTCGGAGCAGATATGCTTGTTAATATTGAAAATGATGGGCCAATTACAATAATTTTAGATAATTAAAAAAAATATAGAATATAAGGGAGAAAATATATGGAAATATTTCCAAAGATAGATGAAAAATTAAAAGGTATAGAATACCTACATGAGTATATAAAAGAAGCAAAAGGAATAGAAATTCAAATGCTAGAGATGGATTATAATACATTAGAGATGAATGCATATGATCCTATAAAAAAAATACTAGAAATACATACGTTTGAAGAAATAACGGTGCATACACCTATACCTTTTTGTGACATTGAATTTTATATGTTTTCAAGTGAAGAAAAATTTCATAATTTGTTAAAATATTTTATGAAAATATCAAGAGAATTTAATGTACATATTAATGTATTATTTCATACAAGTTGGGATTACAAAAAACATGTAATAATGACACTTGATTATTTTCAAAGAATGCTAGATTTAATAAAAGGAAGTAATGTAACTATATTGCTTGAAAACACATTCTTTATAAATGAGGATGCATGCACTGAAATATTATTATGTGAGCATATAGATAATGATCAATTAAAAATATGTATAGATACATGTCATGTAAAAATCAGGGCTGCAATATATAAGAGAAATTATCCAGAATATTTTGAGGAGTATATAGCAGTAGGAAATATGCAAAAATATATCAAGCAGTTTCATTTTTCCAATAATGGAAATAATGACGGTTATATAAATAAAGAAACGCACAGTAATGCGCATGAACTAGATGAAAATTTTATGGAAGACATAAATATATTAATAAAAAATGGATTAATAAATAAAAATTTTGTTACTGAAATAAACGATGATGACTATGACTATAGAATTAATCAAAAACAAGAAATAGATTTATTAAAACAAGTAAAAAACAAACTATAAAACTTTATATGAAAAAAACAATATATGTAGTATAATATGAAACGGAGTTAATTATGAAACAGAACAATTATAGGAATTTTTCAATTATAGCGCACATAGACCACGGTAAAAGTACGCTTGCAGATAGAATATTAGAAATTACTAATGCAGTTGAAAGTAGAGAAATGAAAAATCAATTACTAGATAGTATGGATTTAGAACGTGAAAGAGGAATTACAATCAAGTTAAATGCGGTAAGGCTTAATTATAAATATGATAATGAAGATTACGTACTTAATTTAATAGATACTCCAGGTCACGTTGATTTTACGTACGAGGTATCTAGATCGCTTGCAGCATGCGATAGTGCGCTTTTAGTAGTTGATGCTGCACAAGGAATAGAGGCACAAACATTAGCTAATTTATATTTAGCAATGGAAAATGATTTAGAATTAATACCTGTTATAAATAAGATAGATTTACCAAATGCAAATATACCAAAGGTAAAGGAAGAATTAACGAGAGTACTTGGTTTTAAAGAAGAAGATATATTATTAGTAAGTGGAAAAACTGGTGAAGGAGTAGAAAAACTTTTAGAAAATGTAATAAAAAGAGCTAAGCCACCAGTAATAAAAAATGAAGTACCTACTAAGGCATTAATATTTGATAGTTACTTTGATCCATATAAAGGTGTAGTACTATTAGTAAATGTAAAAGAAGGTTCTATTAATGTAGGAGATACTATAAAACTTATTAACAAAAAAAGTCAATTTATAGTAGTAGAATTAGGATATAAAACGCCAAGTAATGTATCGGTTAAAACACTTGAAAGTGGATCAGTTGGATACGTATGTGCGGCTATAAAAGACATAAGTGAAGTATCTGTAGGGGATACAATTACAACTAAACAAAACGAAAGTAAAGAAGCTCTTGACGGATATAAAGAAATGAAACCAATGGTTTTCTCGGGAATATTTCCAACAGAGTTAAATAGATATGATGAACTTAAGGAAGCATTAGAAAAATTAAAATTATCAGATGCATCACTTACCTTTGAACCAGAGACATCAGATGCACTAGGTTTTGGTTTTAGAATGGGATTTTTAGGACTGCTTCATATGGATATAATAGTATCTAGGCTAGAAAGAGAATTTGACCTAAATGTAATAGCAACATCACCAAGTGTTATATATGAAGTATACACAACTGATGGAAAATTAACGTATGTAGATTCTCCAAATAAGATGCCAGATAAAGTAAATATAGAAAAAATACTAGAACCATACATATATACTAATATAATAGCACCAACGAGCTATATAGGCTCTATTATGGAGTTATGTCAAGAAAAAAGAGGTAACTACAAATCAACAGAGTATATAGATGAATCAAGGGTAAATATTCACTATGAAATACCACTGTCTGAAATAGTATACGATTTTTATGATAAGTTAAAATCTTACACAAAAGGTTATGCTTCTTTTGATTACAATTTATGTGGATATAAAGAAAGTACACTTGTAAAAATGGATATATTATTAAATGGGGAAGTAGTTGATGCACTTTCTGTAATAATACATAAAGATCAAGCATATCAAAAAGGTAGAGTAATAACAACTAAATTACAAAAATTAATACCAAGACAAATGTTTCAAATACCTATACAAGCAAGCATAGGATCAAAAGTAATAGCAAGAGAAAATATAAGTGCTATGAGAAAAAATGTACTTGCAAAATGTTATGGTGGGGACATATCAAGAAAAAGAAAATTATTAGAAAAACAAAAAGAGGGTAAAAAGAAAATGAAAATGGTTGGTAGTGTAGAGGTACCTAGTGAAGTATTCTTAGAGGTACTAAAGAATGAATAAAAGTGTTTATGTTCATATACCTTTTTGTACAAAAATATGTACATATTGCGATTTTCCAAAAATGTTGTATAAGGAAGATTTTGTATTAAGGTATTTAATATCCTTAGAAAAAGAAATTAAAGAATATTATAATCATGAACAAATAAACACATTATATATTGGAGGGGGAACTCCAAGTTCTCTTAAAATAGGAGAATTAAAAAAGTTATTTACGTGTTTAGAACTTTTTAATATAAGTTCTGAAGCAGAAATAACATTTGAATGTAATTTAACTGATATAAGAGATGAATTATTACAATTTTTAAAAGCTAATAAAATAAACAGATTATCAATAGGGATACAAAGTTTTAATAAAAAGAATTTAGAATTATTAGGAAGAGATTCAGATTATAGCGAAGCTAAATTCAAAATAGATTTATGTAGGAAATATGGATTTGAAAATATAAATGTAGACTTAATGTATGCACTTCCATCTGAGAGTATGAAAATATTAAAAAAAGACATAAAACAGATGTTAAAATTAGGTGTTGAACATATAAGTACGTATAGTTTGATTATAGAAGACAATACTATATTAAAACTTAATAATACACAGTATATATCAGATGTAGTTGATAGTAATATGTATAAAAAAATAAAGAAAAAGTTAAAAAATAACAGTTATAATCATTATGAAGTAAGTAATTTTGCTAAGAAAGGTTATGAGAGTCAACATAATACAGTTTATTGGAACAATAGTGAGTATTATGGCTTTGGATTAGGAGCAGCAGGCTACTATGAAGGAGTAAGGTATGAAAATACTAAAAGTTTAACAGAATACATAAATGGCAAATATAGAAAAGAAGAAAATTTATTATCAAAAAAAGAAACAATGGATTACGAGTTAATGTTAGGGTTTAGAAAAATGATGGGAATTAATTTAGAAGAATTCCAAAATAAATTTGACGAAGATCTATTAAAAATGTATCCAATAGAAGAACAAATAAAAAAGAAAAATATAATAAAAGAAGGATCTAATGTTTTTATTAATCCTAAAAAAATATATTTAATGAATGAAATATTAATAAAATTGATCTAAGTGTCAATTTTTTTCATTTTTTGCAAACAAAATGTATTAATATTATCATACGAGGGATATAAAATGTTAAAAAAATTAGAAATTATAAATGGAGAAATGACGTTAGAATTTGACTCATTAGTAAATACATATACAGTAAATGTCGAAAATGATGTAACAAAGTTGTTAATAAATTATGAGTGTGAAAATCCAAATTGTAGAGTAGAGATACTACAAAATGATTTTTTATTAGAAGGAAGAAATGAAGTAGAAATAAATGTATATGGAGAAAATGAATTTAGTAGTTATATACTTGTTGTAACAAGAGAAAAAACATCATCTGCATTCCATGAAGAGAACATAGAAAACCTAGTTAATATAGAGGGTAATACAGTAGAATTTGAGAATTACGCAGTAGAATATTTGATAGTAGTATGTGTTGTATTAATAATAATATTTTACAGAATATTATTCCCTAAAAAAAAGACTAAAAATTAGTCTCTTAATACTGCATGAACAACAAATCTTTTTGGACCAGAGTCAGTACACGTTGATAATGTAATAATTTTATCATCATTAGTTAAAGTTATTCCAAAATCGTAATCGCTACGTTGTGTGATCATATCATAAAAATCATATCTAATAAAAGGATGACTATAATTTGGTACTAGATAATCAGTAGTAACTGGAATTGTATAATAAGAAAAAATTTCATATTCTAAATTTTCAAAAAGAGTATCAACACTTATAATTCTATTACTTGGATCGCTTTGCCACGCCGATGTAGTTAAGTTATTTAAAGTACTAAACATAACGCTACTACCACTAAAGTTATGACCGAAAATAATAGTATTATCATCAGTAAAATCTATATTGTTATTATAATTCATAAAAATAGAACCAACTCTAGTATAATTATTTTCAATAGTATAATCTAAATAATAAACATTATCCGTACCTTGAACGATAGGATAATCTATGTAAGTACCAGGTACATTTATCCAACCTAAGATATCTTCATTAATCGTTTGTAAATTAACTATGTAATCATTTATTACAACTTTTTCAGCTTCTTTTTCAATAACTTTAATTTTCTCAAGAACAACAGTACTATCAACGTTTAATAATACTTCTTCAATAACTTCTTTCAAAACAACATCAGTACTATAATCATTGTAATTAGAATAAATATAATAACTAAAAGTACTAAATACTAAAAGTAGAATCAAAAGCATAGAAGATTTTAAAATATTTAAATTAGTTTGAGCTAACATGTTATTTCTAAGATAAGAATCTGAATAAGAAACAGTGATGTAAACGTTATCACGTTTTTTATGTGCAGAATTGATACTTTGTATATATTTTACTAGAGATTCTTCAAATACATTCTCATGAAGAATAATACGAATATTTTTCTTTTTATGAAGCAATATTAATTGTATAACATCTTCTAAATTGCTTTTATCACACTTGTTTATATGTATAGTATTTAAATATTTATTTGTTTGAATAAAGGATTTAAAATCGGCTTTATCATCTTCGTTAAAAGGGAAAGTTAAATTTAAATTCTTTTTATAAATCAATGAACTATATTTATTAAGTTCATTTCCTTTTGCAAAATTACTAAGTAAAAAAATTTCTTTTCTAACTTCAACGTATTTTCCGTGTTGATCTAAATATTCAGTTAAGAAATCATGTAAAGAGTAGGCACTAATAGTTTTAATGTTTTTAGACTGTTTCATAATTTCGCACATTTGATGCGTAATAAGAAAATCATCTTTAATAACAATATGTTCAATGTCTTCAATTTCTTTTATAATTGTTAAAAGTTCAAGAGTAATAGTTGTGTTATAAATATAAACAGTATCTATATTTTGATTTCTGCATAAACCCTTTAAAAAAGAAATAATTATTTTTTGATTTTTTCTTATATAATCATAACTAAAAACTAGTTCATTTTCAGAAATAATATTAGTATTTAATAAATTTTTTTGTTCTTCATTTAATTTCACTCTTCTTCTTAAATGTATTACATTTTTCTTAACTTGAACTAGTACTTTATCCATATCTTTTACCCATTTCTATATTACACTTATATATTTATTTTATCATAATATAAGTAAAAAACAACAGAAAAATACATAAAAGGTTGAAAATTGTAAAAAAAAGAAAAAAAATGTTACAATTTTTGGATTTTTATGTTACAATATGGGTATAATAAAAGGAGGAGAGAGATTATTATGAAAAAGAAATTATTAATAGGATTAATGGCAGTATTTATGATGGTTCCAATGTTTGTTCAAGCAGCAGCAAGTCCAGATTTGGTTTATACACAAAAAGTATCAAATGATGGAACAGTAGTAACAAAAGATATTACATTAACAATCAAAGTTGGATCTGGAGATGACATTACAATAAATGAAAGTACACCAATTACAGTGGGTGTTGTATATCCAACTGGAATTGAATTTACTGATTCAGATATTTCGTCAGTGTTTTCAGTATCACAATCAGGAGATAAATTTACTTTAACTTATGATGGAATGGAAGATTATGTTATTGATGCAGACAATAATTTAGAGTTAGGTACATTTACGTTTGTGTATGATTCAGCTGAAATAGAAGATGATTGTACAATTAAATTTGATACATCATTAGGTTCTAAAGATATTATCATTACTCAAACAACAACAACTAATCCTGATACAGGAATTAATATTCCGGTAATAGCAATTGGAACAGCTGGTGTTGTAACAGTAGGTTTATACTTAGTAATAGGTAGAAAAAACAAAATTTATAATATTTAATGAATATTATTAGTTTGTAAAAAGTGTAAAAAAAGTGTAATAGCACTTTTTTTTATTATGAATTTTTGTTATAATCACAATTAGGAGGAAGTAAAAAATGGAAAATAAAAAAAATAATGGTTCTAAAAAAAGTAATAATAAGACTGCTGGAAAAACAACAGCAACTGTAAAAAAGACTTCAACTACAACTGTTAATAAAACAACGAATAGTTCTAGTAAGAAAACTAACGATGCAGTAAAAACTAAAAAGAATCAAAATCAAGAAAAATCAGTAAAAGATTTAGAAAAAATAAGAGAGGAACAAAAACCTAAAGTAGATTTGATCAAAGTTGAAAAATCAACAACAAATAGTAAATATGATTTTGAAAAAATAAAATTTTATTTATATGGATTAGCGATTATAATGATTGCGTTAGGTGTTTTGTTTAATAACAATTTATCTGATTTTAAAATGCTTGACATAAAATTAGGTGAATTAGTAATGCCAGTAAAATTGATTGGTTTTATGACTTTAGTAGTTACAGGTATAGCTGATGCAATGAGAAGTGAAAAAAATGCATTAATTAAATCAGTAATAGTAATAATAGCAGGAGCAATATTAGGTAGTTGGATATTTCCAGCTGGACAATTAAGTTCAACACAGTTTGTTGAAACACCAGGAAATGGTATCACTATAAATGATATAATAAATTTATTATATAACGGTGTTTATATGACAATTGATAAAATAATTATGATATTTGCAATTGGTATGTTCTATAAAACTATGGAATTAACTGGTGCTTATCATACTATGGTATCAAAAATGACTGAAAATTTAAAAGGAAAAGGTAAAGAATTAGCATTTGCAATAGCTTTAATAGTTATATTATTAACTTCTTTAGTTAATGAAACATATGCAGTATTGTTCTTCTTACCGTTATTTATTTCAATATTAGTTAAATTAAAAATTGATAAAGTTACAGCATTTACAGTAACGTTTGGTGCTTTAATAGCAGGAACAATATCTTCACCATATGGAACAGAAGGTATTTCAGGATTTAGTTATTATACTGGAATTGTAGCAAGTGACGTATTAATGTATAGAATAGTTCTTCAAATTTGTGTAGCAGTATTATTTATAATGTATGTTGGATTAAAATTAAAAGATAACAAAGAAGAGTTAGTAGAAGAAAATTTCTTAACAGAAGAAGAAAATGAAAAAGTAAATTATGTTCCTTTGATGGTAATAATGACTCTTGCTTCAATATTCCTTTCTTTAGGATATATTAATTGGTTCGATAATTTCGAAATAGAATTATTTCAAAATTTACATGAAAAATTATTTGAAATAACATTAGGTGAATATGCAGTATTTGAATTGTTACTTGGATCATCAATGTCAGCGAGTGTATTTGGAACGTTTACTGTATTTGACGGGGTTGTTATTGTAACAATGTTTACATTATTAACTATGTTAGCATATAGAATTAAACTGGATAAGATAGTTGACGCTTTGAGTGATACATTTAATTTCTTTGCAAAACCAATATTATTATTAGTTTTAATAACAGTAGTATTTACAGTTGCATATTCAATTAATTTTACGGCATCAGTTGCATATTATTTATTTGAATTAACAGAAGATTTCAATCCATTTACATCTGCATTAGCTGCAATGTTTACAGGATTATTCCATGCTGATGTAGCATTTACAGGATATTTATTATCTTCATACATTAGTACAGCTTATAATGATGTATTGAATTTATTTGGATTATGTTTTACTTCAATTGCAGCATTAATACAATTAATTGTACCAACAAGTCCACTATTATTTGGTTTGTATTATACAAAAGTACCATATACAAAATGGGTTAAGTACATAGCAGTATATTTTGCTGGAATATTAATTGTTACATTATTATTATTAACTATAATAACTTACGTAGCTTAATATAAAAAGAAACTAAAAAATATTTTAGTTTTTTTTTGTATTTTTTTGTATAAAAAATAAAAAAACATACATAACAATCATAGAATATAGATAGGTGGATAAAATGAATAAAGAATATGATATATATGTAACTAAAATATTAAATGATATGGAAGAAGAGAGAGAAAAATTAGCTCATCCTTTTGTTGGAAGTGAACATTTATTATTATCATTGATAAAAAATGATAATGAAATAAAAAAAATGTTTGAAAATCAGAATATAACGTATGAAATTTTTCAAAATAAACTAATAAGTACAGTGGGTATTCCTAAAAACAATACAGAATTTAATTTATATACACCACTTTTAAAAAGAGTAATAAATTTTGCAATAGAAGAAGCAAAAATATCTGATGATACACTAAATGCAAAATATTTATTAGAATCCTTATTAGAAGAAAATGAAGGTGTTGCAATAAGGATATTATTGTCTCTGGAAGTTGATCTAGATTTGTTATATAAATCAATAAATCAAAAGGGAACAACAGGTGAAGAAAAAATAATATTTGGAAAAAATTTAACAGAAGAAGTAGATATAAATGAAAATGTAATAGGAAGAGAAAAAGAAATCCAATTTATAATAGAAACTTTATTAAGGAAGAAGAAAAGTAATCCGCTATTAATAGGAGAAGCAGGTGTAGGAAAAAGTGCAGTAGTTGAAGAACTAGCTAGAATGATAAAAAAAGGAAAAGTTCCTACCAAATTAAGAAATTCTAAAATAATAAGTATAGATATGTCTTCAGTAGTATCTGGAACTAAATACAGAGGCGAATTTGAAGAAAAATTAACAAACATAATAACATCATGTGAGGAAAATCAAGATATAATACTATTTATAGATGAGATTCATACAATAATAAATGCGGGAGGAGCAGAAGGTGCAATAGGAGCATCTGATATATTTAAACCATGTTTAGCAAGAGGAAATATAAAAGTAATAGGAGCAACAACAACAATAGAGTATAATAAATATATAGCAAAAGATAAAGCATTGCAAAGAAGATTTGAAACAATAATGATAAAGGAACCGTCTGTTGAAGAAACAATAGAAATATTGACAAAAATAAAAGAAGAATATGAAAAATTTCATTCAGTTAAAATAACAAATAAAAATGTAATTGATATAGTAAATTTGTCAGATAAATTTATAAAAAATAAAAGAAATCCTGATAAATCGATAGACTTTTTAGACTCTGTCTCATCCTATATACAGATAAAAAATGACAATTTAAATCAGGTGAGTGATTACGAAAATGAACTTAAAATAATAAAAGATAAAAAAAATATAGCAGTAGTAAATAAGGAGTATGAGAAGGCATTAAAATATTCTAATATAGAAGAA
The DNA here is from genome assembly GCA_044432745.1 of bacterium. Taxonomy (GTDB): domain Bacteria; phylum Bacillota_I; class Bacilli_A; order RF39; family UBA660; genus CAKOSP01. The sequence goes on along the minus strand of JAWXUH010000005.1, from coordinate 45,010 downwards.
ATTCTAAAATTAAAAACCTCAAATAATAACAAAAAGACTAACAATAAAATTTCGTATAAGGATATAGTAAAAGTATTAGAAACAAAAGTAAACATTCCAATAAATATTAATAGAAAAAATATTGAAAAAAAAATAAAAGAAACTTTTTTAGATTTAAATATATCAAGTAAAATTGAAAAATTAATTTTAACAAAGTTAGAAGATATAACAAAAATTAGATCATGTTTAATACTAGGAGAAGCAGATAAAATAGTAATAAATATTAAAAAAATATTGCCTACGATAAACTATATTAAGATAAGAGGAGAAGAATACAAACATGATGAAAGTATTACTAAATTAAAAGGTTCAAATCCTGGATATGTAGGGTATAATGAAGAACATGTTTTTTCAAAACTTAAATATAATTCATATGCTTTAATATATATAGAAAATATAGATAAATGTTCTATTGTAGTAAAAAATTTCTTTAATGAAATAATAAAAGATGGATATATTATAGATTCTAAACAAGAAAAAATATATTTAAATAATGCTCTTATTGTATTTAGTAAAGAAAATAATAATAAAAACAAAGTAGGATTTAATAATAGTAATGAAGAAGATATAAAAGATAAAACAAATTACGATGTTGTTATAAATGTAAATGAAAAAAAAGTAGTTCAAATGTAATATGTTTATAAAAATAACGAAACTAAATTTCATTTAAATAATAGGTGTCAACATATTTTAGTTGACACCTGTATAATTTATATGATATAGTATATTTACTTAAGAAAGGAAGGAATATATTATGGCAGTAAAATTAAGACTGAAAAAAATGGGATCTAAAAAAAGACCTTTTTATAGAATCGTAGTTGCTGATGCAAAAAGTCCAAGAGACGGTAGATTCATTGAAACAGTAGGAACTTATGATCCAATCAAACAACCAGCAGTAGTAACACTTGATAAAGAATTAGCTATTAAATGGTTAAAAAATGGTGCTCAACCAACAGATACAGTTAATTCTATTCTAAAAAAAGAAGGAATTACTAAAGCATCTTTAAAAGAGGTAAAATAAAAAATGGATTTAGCAGATTACGCTGAATTTCTTATTAAGAGTATATGCAAAAATCCGGAGTCAGTAAAAGTATCAACTATTGAACTTGAAGATTGTTTAATGATTGAAATTATTGTAGATAAAGATGATAAAAGTGCAGTAATAGGTAGAAGTGGAAACACTATATCAGCAATTAAAACATTACTAAGAGTTAAAAGTTATATAGAACATACTCCAAAAATAAAAATAAATGTTGATTCAATTTAACATTTTTTTTATTTGAAAATTATATATCATTTTTACTTTTATAAAATAAACGGAGCATTTTAGTAAGAGCTCTTTTTTCAATTCTAGAAACATAACTTCTAGAAATTTTCATGTTTTTAGCAATATCCTTTTGAGTTTGAGCTTTAGTATTATAAAGTCCATATCTTTTAATAATAATATCTTTTTCTCTAGTATTAAGAAGACAAAGATAATCTTCTATTCTTTTTATATTATCCTTTGTGTTTATCTGTTCAATAAAATCTGTAGATTCATCTTTTAAAACGTCAATTAATCTAATTTCATTGCCATCTTTATCAAATCCAACATAATCATCAAGAGAGATATTAAGATTCGTTTTCTTATTAGATCTAAAATTCATTAAAATTTCATTTTGAATACATCTAGCAGCATATGTAGTTATTTTTACATCTTGATCAAATTTATACGTATCAATACCTTTAATTAATCCGATTGTACCAATTGAAATTAAATCATCAACGTCTGCGTTTTTAGAATCAAATTTTTTTACAATGTGGGCCACTAGTCTCAAATTGTGTTCAATTAATTTGTTACGCGCATCTTTACTACCATTTTTCATCTCTAAGATACATTTTTTTTCTTCATCTTCACTAAGCGGTTCTGGAAATATTTCATTAGAATAACTACCAGAAAAAAAGAAAAAACCCTTAATTAAATTTAATAAAAAAATCATTATTACCACCTAATAAACAATATGTGAAAATAAAAAAATTAAAACAAGAAAATTATTATTTATGTTATAATAAAAAATATAGGAGTAAGTGTGATGAGTAGTAAAAAAGAATCTAAGTCTATAAAAAAAGTAAAGAATGAAGAAAAAAAAGTTAAAAAAAGTAATGTTAGTTCTATAAAAAAAGAAGATAAAAATAATCAAAATAAAAAAAAGAATCTAAAAAAAATATCAGTAATAATTCTATTAGTAACTTTGTTATGTATATTAAGTATTTATGGTATATACAGTTATACAGATTATAAAATATATAAATTAGCAGTTAACAGCAAAGATAATATTTTTGAATATGAAACTAAATATAGTAAAATATACTTAAAAAGTAAAACAATTAATTATATAAAAGAAAATGAACTAGAAGCAAACATAATATATGAAAATTACACAGTTACTTTAAATAACAAAAATATAAATAAAGTAATAGATCTTAGTGTTTCTTTAAAAATACAAAATGAAATTAAATATGAACAGATAGATGAAATAAAACATATTTATATAAATGAATTTGATTTTGATGCTTTAAGTATTGATATAAGTAAATACGATTTTTTAGAAAATAAAGATATAGTAGATATTTATCTAATAAATAAAGATAATGACCTAGAATATTACGAAACAGTAAATATAAATAAAAACACAATAGATATAAATTATAACGAAGAAGCAAAATCATACATAATAATATATATAGCTCCTGAGTCATATGAAATAGAAACTACAAATTTCGAAGTAGGAGAAGAGGTTAAATTAAATATATCTGTTATACCAGAAAATGCAACAGATAAAACATATAAATTAGAATACGACGAAGAATATTTTATAATAGAAGAAGAAATGTTAAATCCAATTAAAGAAGGTAATATAACATTAAGTATTTTAAATGAAAAAAATGATATAAAAACAGATGTAGAAATAATAATAAATAATTACGTAAAAGAAATAAATGTATCAAGTAGTAATATTACTCTATACGTAGGTAACACATCATCATTGACGTATGAATTAGTACCGAGTAATGCAGAAAATAAAAATGATATAAAAATAGTATCATCCGATGAGAAAGTTGTTGTATATGAAGATGATAAAATAAAAGCAGTAGGTATAGGAACTGCTAAAGTAACAATAAGTACAACAAGTGGCACAGAGATTAGTAAAGTAATTAATGTAACTGTAAAAGAAGTGGTGCAAACACCAACTGTATCAGGAATAAAATATATAGATGGAATATTAATAGTAAACAAAACCTATGCTTTACCAAGTACATATGCACCAGGTTTATCATCAGCGTTAAGTAGTGCATTTTCTACTATGAAAACAGCTGCAAGTAAAGAAAATTTATCGTTAGTAATTACATCAGGTTATAGATCTTATACACTTCAAGATAGTATATATAATAATTACGTAAAAAGAGATGGACAAGAAGAAGCTGATACATATTCAGCAAGACCTGGTCACTCAGAACATCAATCAGGACTTGGAATTGATGTTGCAAATTACACTAATGAATGGGATTGGCTTGCAAAAAATGCACATAAGTATGGTTTTATTGTAAGATATCCCGAAGGAAAAGAACATATAACAGGATATATGTATGAACCATGGCACTTAAGATATTTAGGAGTAGATGTAGCAACAAAAGTATACAACTCTGGACTATGTTTAGAAGAATATTTAAATATTACATCAGTATACGCTAATTAAGACTTAAAAAAAGTCTTTTTTTTTATGTTATAATTATTATAAAGGTGGTAAATATGGATTATTATTTAATAGGTATAAATATAGTCTCATTTTTGATGATGGGTATAGATAAATTTTGTGCTATAAAAAAGAAGGGAAGAATAAGTGAATTTAATTTATTTTTAGTTGCAATAATATTTGGTTCAATTGGAAGTATATTAGGAATGTTTGTATTTCATCATAAGATAAGAAAAACAAAATTTAAAGTATTAATGCCATTAATATTATTAATTCACATTTACATATTTTATAAAATTTTCTAATAAAAAAAATTAAAATATGTTATACTAAAAAAAGAGGTATTTATGAAAAAAATAGTATTAATAGATGGAAATAATTTTATGTTTAGAGCATTCTACGCAATAAGAGATCATGGAGGAAATTTAAGGACTTCTTCAGGGATGAGTACGAATGCACTTTATGGTTTTACCAATATGATAAATAAAATAATATCAGAAGAAAAACCAGAATATATAGCAGTAGCTTTTGATAAAGGTAAAAACTTTAGAAAAGAAGAATTTGATTTTTACAAAGCAGGAAGAAAAGAAACTCCTGAAGAATTAAAAGAACAATTTCCTGTTGTGAAAGAGATGCTAACTTTGATGGGAATTAAGTACATAGAACTTGAGCCATATGAAGCAGATGATATAATTGGAACACTTGCAAAAGAAGTTAATAGTTCTGAAGATTTCACATCATTAATAATATCAAGTGATGTCGATCTAATGCAATTAATAGATAAAAAAAGTGAAATGAAATTACTAAAATCAAAAGGTAATATTAGATACACAAGAGAAATTTTTGAAGAAGAATATTTATTAGAACCAAAAAGAATAGTTGATCTAAAAGCATTAATGGGAGATACATCTGATAATATTCCTGGTGTAAAAGGAATAGGTGAAAAAACAGCATTAAAGTTACTCCAAGAATATAAAACGTTAGATAACTTATATGAAAATATAGAAAATTTAAAAGGTACACAAAAAGAAAAAATATTAAATGATAAAGAAAATGCTTATATAAGTTATAAGCTAGCAACAATTTTTTGTGATGTACCACTTAAAGAAACATTAGAAGATTTTAAGTATATAGGTGAGCAAGAAGGTTTATATGAACTTTATGAAAAATTAGAATTTAAAACTTTTTTAAGAAATAAAAGTACTCAAAAAAAAGAATTAAAAATAATAGAAGTAACTAACATAACTGATTTAATATTGAGTGAAGAATTTAGTTTATATGCAGAATTTGATGATAATAATTATCACACTGGAAAAGTAGTTAGTGTAAGTATTTGTGATAACAATAAAAATTATTTTATCAAAAAAGAATTAATATCAGATTTAATACCACTACTAAAAAATAAAAAAATATCTACATATAATATTAAAAAACATTTAAAAATATTTGGAGACGTATTTACAGATGATTTGATGATAAGTGAATTTCTATTAAATAATAATACTTTAGATGATATATCAAGTATATTGGTAGGTATTGAAGATGAGTATACTTATATGCAATTAAAGAAAGATTTTGAAAATGTAGAAAATCTAAAAATGGCGGGAGCTATAAAAGCAGAATTTATAAAAGAAGAATTAAAAGAAAGTATAGAAAAATTACAAAAAGAAAATTTATATAATTTATATACAAAAATTGAATTACCACTTACAAAAGTTTTATATAGTATGGAAAATCAAGGTATATATTGTGATGAAAATATATTAAATGATCTTGGTGAATTAATTGTAGAAGAAACAAAGAAGGTTACTGAAAAAATTTATACATTAGCAGGGGAAGAATTTAATGTAGGTTCTCCAAAAAAACTTGGAGAAATATTATTTGAAAAGTTAGAAATAGCAAAAGGTAAAAAGAATAAAACTGGATATGTAACAGATGCATCCACTTTAGAAAAATTAAAAAACAAACATGAAATAATTAATTATATATTACAGTTTAGAAATTTAGAAAAAATAAACAATACATATATAAAAGGTACAAAAAAATATATAAATGAAAATAAAAAAATAAAACCTATATTTAAGCAAACATTTGCAAGAACTGGTAGATTATCATGTAGTGAACCTAATTTACAAAATATACCAGTAAGAGAAGAATTAGGAAAACAAATAAGAAAAGCATTTATACCTGTAAATGACTTATTTTTGTCATTCGATTACTCTCAAATAGAGTTAAGAATAATGGCACATATATCAGAAGATGAAAAATTAATTGCGGCATTTAATGAGGATAAAGATATACATAGAAGTGTAGCAGCAGATATGTATAATAAAAAAGAAGAAGAAATAACAAAAGAAGAGAGAAAAACTGCTAAAGCAGTAATATTTGGAATAGTATATGGTATAAGTGGTTTTGGACTTGGAGAAAATTTAAAAGTAACAAGAAAAGAAGCAGAAGAGTTTATACAAAAATATTATGAATTATATCCAAATGTAAAAAAATACATGGATGATATTATAATAAAAACAAAAGAGCTTGGTTATGTAACTACACTTTATAATAGAAAAAGAAAAATAGAAGAAATAAATAGTAGTGTATTCATGGTTAAACAACTTGGAGAAAGACAAGCATTAAATACGCCAATTCAAGGAACTAGTGCAGATATTATAAAAGTAGCAATGATAAAAATACATAATGAATTTATAGAAAAAAATATAAAAAGTAAAATGATATTACAAGTTCACGATGAATTAATATTTGATGTAATAAAAGAAGAAAAAGAAATAGTATCAGAAATAGTAATGAGAAATATGGAAAATGTAATTAAACTAAGAGTTCCTTTATTAGTCCAAGGTAATGAAGGTACTAACTGGTATGAGGTATAAATATGCCAGAGTTACCAGAAGTAGAAACAGTAAGAAATGTATTGTTAAAAAAAATAAAAAATAAGAAAATAGTATCAAGTGAAATATACCACAATAATATAATAGAAAATGATATAAAATATTTTGAAGAGACGATAAAAAATAAAAGTATAATTGATATAAAAAGAAATGGAAAATATTTAATATTTGAACTTGAAGATAAATATTTAATATCACATTTAAGAATGGAAGGGAAATTTTATTATAACGAAGATAAAGTTGAAAAAACTAAACATGATCACGTAATAATAAATTTTGAAAATGATAATAATTTAGTATATAATGATACAAGAAAATTTGGAAAAATGAGAATTATAGACAAAGAAGAATATGATGATTATTTTAAAAAAATAGGTTTAGAACCTAAAGATTTGACAGAAGAATATTTAATAGAAAAATTTAAAAAAAGTAATAAGAGTATAAAGACTGTATTACTTGATCAAAGTATAATAGCTGGTCTTGGAAATATATATGCAAACGAGGTATTATTTGAATCTAAAATCGATCCTTTAAAAAAAGGTAGTGAAATAACAAGAGAAGAAATAAATAATATAATTACTAGTTCTCAAAATATAATAGAAAAATCAATAAAAGAAGGAGGGTGTACTATAAAAAGTTATACTTCTTCGTTAGGAGTAACAGGTAATTATCAAACTTTTTTAAAAGTACATCTTCAAAGCAATTGTAAAGATTGTGGAAGTGAAATAATTAAAGAAAAAATAGATGGAAGAAGTACATATTATTGCTTAAATTGTCAAAGAAATAAAAAGAAAATACAATAAATATTTTCTTTTTTTAATTGCTTATTTTAATAAAAAACTTTCAAATATTTTAATATGTTCTTCTTCATCTAAAATAATTTTTTCTAATGTTTCTTTTATATGTACATCATGTATAAGACTTATGTGTTTTTTGTATTGTAATATAGCATTTTTTTCACTTTCTATATTAAGTTCTAAAATTTTTATTTCATCTAGTTCATAATTTATAAAATCTGCATTCCAAGGAATAATTTTTTTATTAATATGTGAGTATGTTTTAAAAAATGGAATCCCTCCTAACTGAATAATAAGATCACCAAGTATACTAAGGTGTTGCATTTCTTTAATTGAAATTCGTAGTAGACAATCCGACAATTTTTTATTTGTATTTTTTAAAATTATATGTTGAAAAATATATAAGTGAGAAGCACTATCCTCAGAAATAACGCCAGCATAATCATCAAGTAATAATGAAGCATAATAATAGTTTGTTTTTATTTTATTTTTATTCATATTAATAAAGTATATAAGAAATAAAAAATATTATGAAAAATCTAAAAAAAGTTTTGACAAATCCTTAACTTTATATTATTATAAATATAAGTAGGGTAGGAAATTTTATGAATAATAGAGAAATAATAAAATTGTGTGAAAACTTTTATGAAATAATTAATTTTGAACCTTTAATTGAAGATGCTATTACGCCTAAAATGATTAATTTATATCGTGAATATATTTTTACTCCTAGAGAAGCGACAGCTGAAAATATAAATAATATAGTAAATTTAGATAAGGCTATGAAAAGATATATTGCAGATTATTTGTTCAGAAAAGATTTACAAAATTGTATTAAAAATTTAAAAATAAAAACAGAAGAAGTAAAAGATGCTTTGAAAATATTTATAGATAAAGTGATAGATTTTTTTATGAATTATCATGTTTATACAACGAGAGTTATATACATTTCTTGTTGGATATAAAAAAGACATTATGTCTTTTTTTTTTTACATAAAAAAAGAGAATATAATTTCTCTTAAAGCCAAACACCATAAGTAATAGCTAACATAGAAAGCATTAATCCTATAACAAGGAATAATCTTAAAATATCTCCTTCTTCCCAACCAATTTCTTCGAAATGATGATGAATAGGTGCTTTTTTAAATATTTTTGTTTTAAATTGTCTAATTGCAATTATTTGAATTAAGCTTGATAAAGTTTCAATAACAAATACACCACCAATTAAAACAAGTGAAAATTCGTGTTTAGTAATTATAGCGATAGATGCAAGAGCACCACCAAGTGCAAGTGATCCAAGATCACCCATAAATACTTTAGCAGGATGTGTATTGAAAACTAAGAATCCCATTAATGACCCAACTAAAGTAAAACAGAAAATAGCAATTTCTTCATATCCAACAAGCCAACCGCAATTCCAAGCAATAATACCATAAGATAAAAAGGCAATTAAACTTAGTGATCCAGCAAGACCATCTAATCCATCAGTAATATTTACTGCGTTTGTAGTTCCTAAAAGAACGACTAGTATAAACATTCCAAATAAATAACTAAATTCTAAAGATATATTAAATAATGACATTGTTATGGTAGCTTCGCCACCGCCTTTTAAATATAAATAAAAGAAGACTAGTGCAATAAACATTTGTACTAAAAATTTAGTAACTGTTGAAATTCCTTTATTATTTTTTTTATAAACTTTTAAATAATCATCTACGAATCCTAAAGCTGCATATGCAGTAAAAACGAATAAAACTATTCCAAGATTATAACTAAAATGTATACTACCTCTAATTAAAAGTAATAAAATAGTAATATACACTGGTATTATAAATATGATTCCTCCCATTGTAGGAGTTCCAGATTTTTTTTGATGTCTTACATTTATTAAGCTACTAACAAATTGTCCAATTTTTTTCTTTTTTAGTAGTGGAATTAATATCAAACCAGAAATAATTGATAATATAAAACCAAGCATCATAGCCATTGCGGCTTTAGCAAGTATTAACATTTTGCACCTCTTTCTAAGACATTATACTATAAAAAATAAAAAAATATTTTTAAATTAAATATAATCGACATTATTTTACATGTATTTGATATTAAAATCAATGATATAAATATTATTTGTTTTAAAATAAATATATTAATTATATAATATTTTCTTGATTCTATAATATCATTATGTTATAATACATGCGGCAGTAAATGCAAATGAACATTAATGTGGATTATTACTTTCGAGTGCACGAAAAAGGTGTGAAAGAATAAGGAGAAGCATTAAGGTGATAAACGAAGGAGGATGAAATTTATGGCTGTAGTATCAATGAACTACTTACTTGAGGCTGGTGTTCACTTTGGACATCAAACTAAAAGATGGAATCCAAAAATGAAAGAGTACATTTTTGGGACAAGAGAGGATATTTATATAATCGATCTTGAGAAAACAAATACTCTATTAGAAGAAGCTTATAATGAGCTTAAAACAATCGCTGCAAATGGTGGTAAAATATTATTTGTAGGAACAAAAAAACAAGCTAGCGAAGTTTGTGTAGAAGAAGCTATTAGAAGTAATAGTTACTATGTAACACAAAGATGGCTTGGAGGTACTTTAACTAACTTTAGAACAATAAGAAAAAGAGTTAAAAGACTTGAAGAAATAGAAAATATGGAAAAAAATGGTACATTTGAAAAATTACCTAAAAAAGAAGTTATAGGAATCAAAAAAGAATATGATAAACTTAACAGCATTTTAGGTGGAATTAGAGAAATGTATAAATTACCATCTGCAATTGTAGTTGTAGATCCTAAAAAAGAATATAATGCAGTAATGGAAGCAAGAAATCTTAAAATACCAGTATTCGGTATGATAGATACAAATGCTGATCCAGACTTACTTGATTATGTAATACCAGGTAATGATGGAGCTCCAAAATCAATTAAAGTAATTTTAGGAGTATTAAGTAATGCTATATGTGAAGCAACAAATTTAGAATTAGTAGATTATACTAGTGAAAATAAAGAAGTTAAATTTGATGGAAAAAGTATAGAATTAGAAAAAAACGAAAATAAAAAACCAGCTAGGGATAAAGAATATAGAGAATATAAAGAAAGACCAGCTAAAAAAAATTATAAAAAAGAAGAAAAATAAGGAGAATAACAATGCAAATAACTGCAAGTATGGTAAAAGAGCTTCGTGAAATTTCAGGAGCTGGAATGATGGATTGTAAATCTGCACTTACTGAAACTAATGGTAACATGGATGAAGCAATGAATTATTTAAGAGAAAAAGGTATTTCTAAATCATTAAAAAAAGAATCTAGAATTGCTGCTGAAGGATTAGCTAACGTTTATATTGAAGGTAATAACGCTGTTATACTTGAAATAAATAGTGAAACTGATTTCGTAAGTAAAAATGAAGAATTTAAAATTTTAATTGATACAATTGGAAAATTATTACTTGAAAATAAACCAAGTGATGTTGAATCAGCATTAGAAATTAAATGTGATGAAGGAACAATCAAAGATTTAATAATTAATAAAACTGCAATTATTGGAGAAAAATTATCTTTCAGAAGATTTGTAATAATGGAAAAAACTGAAGGAGAAACATTCGGTTCATATATTCATATGGGTGGAAGAATAGCTGTTTTAACTAAAATTAAAGGTGAAAACGAAGAAGCTGCAAAAGACGTTTCAATGCAAAGTGCTGCAATGAAACCTACATTTGTATTTCCAAAAGATGTTTCTGCAGATGTTTTAGATAATGAAAAAGAAATTATCAAAGCTCAAGCTATAGAAGAAGGAAAATCTCCTGAAATAGCAGAGAAAATGGTTGATGGTAGAATTAAAAAATTCTATACAGAAAATTGTTTATCAGAACAAGTATTTGTTAAAGATGATAAGTTAACAATAACTAAATTTTTATCAAATAATAACTGTGAACTAATAGATATGGTTCGTTTAGAAGTAGGCGAAGGTATTGAGAAAAAAGAAGAAAATTTTGCTGAAGAAGTAATGAAACAAGTTGGGTAGTATTAACTACTCTTTTTTCTTACAATAAAGGAGTATATATGAATAAAGATAAATTAAAAAATGGAGCACTAATTGTATTATCAGGCGCTACGCTAATATTAACAATTAATAAATTATCGGATAAAGAGCCTCAAATAATTTATGTAGTAGAAAATCCAGAAACAATATATATTGATAAAAATCCAGAAATGAAAGATACCAATAATGAAGAAAATATAGTAATAGAAAAAAAAGAAAGTCCAAAAGAAGTTTTAGAAATTGAAGTTCCAGAAGAAGAAATAGAAAAAACAGAATCTGAAACCGAAGCAGAAGATTATTTAAAATATATATATGAAGAGTTGAGAGATGATGTAATATATGCAAAAGCTGATTTTACTGAAGCATCAAAAGTGTTGAAAGAATTTTATGAAGAACACAAATTGACAGAAGAGCAGCAAATTCAAGTTTATAATATGTTCAGAGATGACTTGTTATATGCAAAAGATGATTTTAATGAAGCAACAGAAGTATTAAAAGAATTTTATGACGAACATAAATTGACGGAAGAAGAACAATCACAAGTTTATAATGTATTTAAAGACGATTTATTAAGTGCAAAGGATGATTTTTCAGATGCTGTAAATTTTTTTAAAGATTATTACGAAGAAAATAAAGAAAAAAATAGATAAAAAATTATATTAATTATAGTTTTTTTTTTTTTTAAAAATAACTAATAACAATTGATAAAAAATACTAACTGTGATATCATATTTTACAAAAAAGAGGGGTAGAAAATAACATGAATTATTTGGCGTCAGATTTACTAAAAAACGAATATAAAAAATTGAAAAAAAACTTAGAAATATTTTTAAATAGTGAAGTAACAGAAAAAAACATATACAAAGTTTTAACAGAAGAATTTAAAATTTATATTAAAATACCCATAATTGATGAAAGAAATTTTAAAAATATAATTGATCTTGTTATAAATATGTACGAAATAAATGAAAATGAAAAATTAGAAAAAATTAAAAAAATTAATTTTTTTATAAATGCAGAAGAGTACGAATTATATAATAACTTTAGTAGTAAATATTTAAATAAATTGAGTATAGAAGAAAAAGAAATATTGAGTAGTATATTTTATTTATTTAAAAAAAGTTTATTTGATATATCAATGTATGAATTAAAAGAAAAAGAAAATGAATTACCAATAGATGGATTAATGATATTAAAAGGAAAAAAATATGGTAACAAAAATGACAATATAATAATAGAAGAGATATTGAGCTCTTCATTAGGAAAAAGAAAAAAATACACGTATGAACAATTAATTTTATTAGATGAAAAAACATTATTAGAAATACATGAATTGTGTATACAATATATGAATGAAAATTTTTGTAAAAATATATTTAATATCAGTGGTAATTACAGACAAGTTAATACATCAGAAAAAAACTTTTTAATTCGTAGATTAGATGTATATGATTGTCATAATGGGATGTACGATAAGACAAAAAATAGATTTGCAATGAATTGTAGTTTGATAAATCCTGATAATGCTCATTGTTTCCCAGGAGAAATTAAGAGATGTATCTACGGTTACAGCAATATACAGGATTACAAAATCTTGTTCATTTATCCGTATGATGCTTACACAAATGAGTTAAAATCTGAAGAAAAAATATATAGTATGAGTGTTGGTAATAATATGTTAATAACTGTAGATGAATTAAGTTATAGGACAAAACTTAATAATCATTATAATGAAATAGTAATATTAGGTAATGATAAAAATGGTAACAAATTAAATCCATCTTATATATTAGTTCGAGATGAAATAGATAATGAATCAGATTTAGAAGCAAAAGAGTTAGATATACCTCTAGTTAGAATAAAAATTAATAAGAAATATCAAGACAGGGATGTAATATCTAAATATTATACAGATTATTATTCTGCAACAAATTAATGAAAAAGTAACAAAAAAGTTGCTTTTTTGTAACTAATGTGTTATAATTTAAATATGACTGGGGGGTTATAAACTGAAAAAACAAATAGAAATTTTAGAAAGAAACAATAAATTATTTTATATTGATAAAAGAAGAAAAGTTCCAAACATAAGTGAAATAAAAACCTTTGATCAAGAGATGATTGGAGAAGATTTAAAACAAATATTTGAAAAAGAAAAATTAATTTGGATGACAAAAGAAAATGGAATGATTAATTATGAATTCAAAAATATAATTGTTAAAATAGATGAAAATTATAATAAGTGGTCTCATAACGGAACAGTTCAAGGTATTATAAACAATTTTAATAGAAGTTTAACAGCTAAGAAGAAAAAAACAAAAAAATTGAATTTTAAAGAAGTTTTTAATAAAATGAATAAACCCATAGTAAAAAGAGGAGCATCAGTAGTTCTAGCGTCAGTAGTATTATTATCAGGATTCAAAAAAGATGTAGATAAATACGAAGTTGAAGATATTATGCCAGCAATGTCATATTCAGAAGATGTAATAAAAAGTAATTTAGTAAATTATGAAGAAACAAAAGAAAATTATAATCCAGAAGAAACAATAGAAAAGGTTCAAGAAGAAATAACAAAACAAGAAGTAGCAGAAACTATAAGACATGAAAGAAGACTTTTTAATCCAGAAGCTGAAACTCAATTTAATTTATATGGAGTAAGTATTGAAAGTACGGAAGAAAAAGTTGTCTTTGAAAAAATGGATACAATTAATAATAAAGATGACAGAGAAGTATCAAATGCAATGATGGAAGGTGATATTCAAATAGGTAGTAGATTGAATGAATATACTGAGTCATACATAAGAAAATTTTTAAATACTGAACAAGGTAATTTAATTATAAAATATTCAGAAATGTACGGAATTGATCCGTATATAGTTTTAGGAGTAGCGATGGGTGAATCATCATTACTTCATTCAGACACTCTTCCTGGTGGGAAATATCATAATGGATATGCTTGGGGGATAATGCAACATGAATCACCAAGTGGAAGAGAATTGAATGCATATAATTTTCAAACAAACTCTTATGATACTATGTATGTTACACAAACAACAGCGCGTAACGTAGAAACTAATATCCAAATGGGTGTAATGAGACTTCAAGAAACTATAAATGAATATAATGGTAACGTATTAGTTGCACTTCAAGGATATAATGGAGGAAGTGGTATGCCAAACCTAGTTATTTCAAAATTTATGGTTGAAAAAAATATGACAAGAGATGAAGTATTATCAGAAGTACCAATAAATGAATTTGCTGAAGAATTTAGTGCTATGTCGAAAAATCCTAAACAATATATGTTAACCTTACCAGAGGAAACATTAGTTAATAATTCAGCAACAGTAAATTATATAAGTAAATTTAATACATATGGAACAGGAACATATATGGCTAAAGTTATGAGTTATTATCTAGGTTCAGAGGGTGTATACAAAAATATAAATGAAGCTGGAGAAATAGTAGCAAGTCATTATATATATGAAACAGGAGAAATAGAAAACTATACATATCAAGAAGATACAAGTGAATATGTATGTATAAAAACTGTAGAAGAATATAAAAAAGTAAGATAAAAATATCTTTCTTTTTTTTTATTAAAAATAAAAAAACAATTAAAAAAATTATATATAATACAATTTACTTTATTTGTTATATTTGCTATACTAATTGCAGGTGAAGAAAATGATAGATATTAATTTAATAAGAAATAATAAAGAATTAGTAAAAGAAAATATTAAAAAAAAATTTCAAGATGAAAAACTTGATTTAGTAGATAAAGTTTACGATTTAGATATACAATATAGAGAAGCTAAAACAAAAGCTGATGATATGAAAGCAGAAAAAAATAAATTAAGCTCAGAAATAGGTGCATTAATGCGCGAAGGAAAAAAAGAAGAGGCTGAAAATATAAAAGAAAAAGTATCATTATATGCGGATAAAATTTTAAAAGAAGAACAACTTGAAGAAGAATTAAGTAAGGAAATAAAAGATATTATGTTAGTAATACCTAACATAATAGATGATTCTGTACCTGTAGGAAAAGATGACTCAGAAAATGTAGAAATAGAACTTTTTGGGGATATAACTAAAAAAGATTTCGAAATACCATATCATGGAGACATTTTAGAAAAAATAAATGGACTTGATAAAGATTCAGCTGGTAGAACTAGTGGAAATGGTTTTTATTATCTAATGGGTGAAGGAGCAAGATTACATTCAGCGATGTTATCATACGCAAGGGATTTCATGATTGATGCTGGATTTACATATTGTATTCCACCATTTATGATCAGAAGTGATGTAGTAACAGGAGTAATGTCATTTGCAGAAATGGATGCAATGATGTACAAAATAGAAGGTGAAGATTTATATTTAATAGGAACAAGTGAACATTCTATGATAGGAAAATTTAAAGATCAAATTATTAAACCAACGGATTTACCAATAAATTTAACAAGTTATTCACCATGCTTTAGAAAAGAAGTAGGTGCTCACGGAATAGAAGAAAGAGGAATATATAGAGTTCATCAATTTGAAAAACAAGAAATGGTAGTATTATGTACTGAAGAGGAATCAATGGATTACTATAATAAAATGTGGAAATTAACAGTAGATTTTTTCAGAAGTTTAGACGTGCCAGTTAGAACACTTGAATGTTGTAGTGGAGATTTAGCTGACTTAAAAGTAAAATCATGTGATGTAGAAGCTTGGAGTCCTAGACAAGAAAAATTCTTCGAAGTAGGATCTTGTTCAACACTTGGTGATGCTCAAGCAAGAAGATTAGGAATAAGATGTAAATCTGAAAAAGGAACTAATTACGTGCATACTTTAAATAATACGGTACTTGCAACACCAAGAGGTTTAATAGCATTTGTAGAAAATAATGTAAACGAAGATGGAAGCATTAATATACCAGTAGCATTAAGACCTTATATGGGCGGAAAAGAAATAATAAAGTAATTATTCATTAGGGGGATAAATATGAATATAGAGGAAGTACAAAATCAATTATCAATAATTGAAAAAAATGAAAGACTAATAGAATTAGAAAAAGCTGTTATTGACGGGACAATATCTTGTAAATATAGTGAGGAAATAAATAGTCTTAAAAATAGATTAAATTCTGTGTACGAGCAAATGATTAAAGAAAAAGAAACTAAATATATAGAGGAATTAACTGAATATAATAGAGATATAGATACAGCATATATGAATTTGTTTGAATATGAAAAAAAATTAGAAATAGCTCAAATAGAGGATGAAGAAAATTTTTTAACTAGTATAAAATATATATTATCTTCAATAGATTACGAAAATATTAATGTAATGAAAATTAGATATAATTCAAAAAAAATAGGTGGATCTTCAGAATTTTTTATTTTTGGAACAGAAAAGAAATTGAAAAAATTACTTGAAAATTCTGAAAAATTAACAAAAAAAGATATAGATAAATATGTAAAAAAAGCAGAAATAGCAGTAATGCCAGTTATTAGAAAAAATAACCGTATACTTATATCTAATGTAGAAATAAGTAAAATAAGTTTTGAATTTAAATCAATGATCTCAGGAGAAACACCGTATCTAAAAACGTTAGAAAAATACATAGATTACATTATGAGATACAAAGTTGAATTTGATATAGAAATATTAAGCAAAGAAGACTATAAATATTTAAATAAAGAATATTTAGAAGGTTATAGTATTAATTGTGAAAATAAAGTAAGATAGCAATCAAAGAGAAAGGAAAATAAAATGGAATTTAAAGATTTAAAAAATAATTTAAATAAAGAAGTAACACTTCAAGCTTATGTTGAAAACATAAGAGATTTACAATATGTGCAATTTGTAATTCTACGTAATAATGGAATTAAATTGCAAATGACAATAGAAAAAGAGGGCAACGATAAACTAGTTGATTTAGTTAGTAACTTAACATTAGAAAGTACTATTAAAATAACAGGTATGTTAATGGATAGTCCAAAAGTTAAATTAAATGGTATGGAATTAATTCCAACAGAAATAGAAATTACGAGTAATTCATTAAGTGAATTACCAATAGATTTTAAAGTTAGCGATAATTCATTAAGAGAAACTAGATTAGACTATAGATTTTTAGATTTAAGAAGTGAAAGAAATAATTTGTTTTTTAAAGCGCAAACAACAATATTAAATGCAATGAGAAATTATTGGTATGAAAATGATTTTGTTGAAATAAATACACCAAAAATATGTGAACAAGCAGCTGAAAGTGGAGCAGAAGTATTTAAATTAGATTACTTTGGACAAAAAGCATGTTTGTCACAATCACCACAATTTTATAAACAAATGGCAATAGCAGGTGGATTTAATAAAGTATTTGAAATAGCACCAGCATTTAGAGCTGAAAATTCGCATACATCGTATCACGCAGCAGAAATTCAAATGATTGATGCTGAAATAGGTTTTATAGACTCAGTAGAAGATGTAATGCAAATGGAAGAAAAATGGATTAAATATTTCATGAATGAATTAATTTTAAAACATGGAGAAGAAATTGAAAATGTCTTTAAAATTAAATTAGAAGAAGTTAAAACTGATTTTCCAAGAATAACACTAGAAGAAGTTAAAAAAATAGTTTTTGAAAAATATAAATACAAATCAGAAAAAACAGATGATTTAGACAGAAAAGAAGAAGAATATATTTGTAAATATTGTAAAAAAGAATATAACAGTGATTTTGTTTATATAACAAAATGGCCTTTTTCTGCTAGACCTTTTTATCATATGAAAGATGAAGATGGTTATAGTTGTAGTTATGACTTATTGTATAAAGGATTGGAAATTACAACAGGTGCACAAAGAGAAAATAGATATGAAATATTAAAAAATCAAATAATCGAAAAAGAAATAGATCCAAAAGAATTAGAATTTTATTTAGATTTCTTTAAATATGGTTGTCCACCTCACGGAGGATTTGGATTTGGATTATCTAGATTAATGATGCAAATACTAGAAATAGATAATATTAGAGAAGCAACATTTGTATATAGAGGACCAAATAGAATAAAACCTTAAGGATAATAATATGAAAATAGAAACTAATAATAAAAATATAGAAATAAGAAGTGTAGATTTTGAAGATGTAACAAATCGTTTTAATTTAGTAGTTGAAAATATACCACATTTAGAACCATGGTTAGAATGGGTAGATTTTTATAAAGATGAGAGTGCTGTAACAATATTTACTAGATTCTGTTTAGAAGAAGTAAAGTTAAATAAAAAGCATACATTTATGATATACTACGATAATAAATTTGCAGGTGGAATTGACATTCAAAAAATAGATAACGAAGATAGACCAATTGAAATAGGATACTGGCTAGGAAAAGAATTTACTGGTAAAGGTATAATGAAAGATTGTGTTTTATCGGTAACTAAATTTATATTTGAAAATTATTCTAGAGATGAAATTTTAATAAAAGCAGAAGTAGATAATGATCCTTCTAAAAAAGTTGCATTAAATTCTGGTTATGAATATAAAAAGACTCTATATGATGCTCATAAAAAAAGAGAAGTATTATGTGATTTAGACGTTTTTGAAATGACTAGAGAAAGATTTAATTCAATTAACGAAGATAAAATAAATAAAAATAAAACAAGTAAATAAAAAATTTGCTTGTTTTTTTGTCTAAGTTTGTCGATAGTGTTGCAAAAGAAAATAAATAGTATAAAATACATTCTTGAAAGCGAGGGATTAACTTTTTTATCCTACAAATTATAATCATTTTAATATCTTACCCAAAACATTCAAAATCCAAACTTAGTTAATTTTTCGCTTTCATATTTTTAATAGATATGATAAAATAATTTGGTTGGAAGTGATTAAATGAAAATACCAGATTTTAAAGAAGCAAGTGATAGAAGTAAGGTTATCACTAAATATAAAAATTCTGATAATGAATATAGTGCAATTGTAAAAAATAAAAAATATTTTATTAGAACATATGGTTGCCAAATGAACGTACATGATTCAGAATCAATGAAGTTTTTTTTAGAAGTATTAGGTTTTGAAGAAACTGATACATTAGAAGAAGCTGATGTAGTTATATTAAATACATGTGCAATAAGAGAAAATGCAAAAGATAAATTATTTGGCTTTTTATCAAGAGCAAAACATTTAAAAGAAACAAAAAAATCTAATTTAATAATAGTACTTTGTGGATGTTTAATGCAAGTTACAGACGAAGTTGTATTTGTTTCAGAGAAACACAAATATGTTGATATTGTTATAGGTACTCATAACATTGAAGATTTACCAAAATATATTGTGAGCAAATATAAAAATATAAAAAATGATGAAAAATCTATTCAAGATATAGAAGTTTTATCAAACAGTGAGGAAATCATAAACGATATTGCATATAAAAGAGACTCTGAATATACAGCATGGGTAAATATAACATTTGGATGTAATAATTTCTGTACATATTGTATAGTACCTTATGCAAGGGGAAGAGAAAGAAGTAGAAAGAAAGAAGACATAGTTAAAGAAATAGTTGAATTAAAAGAAAAAGGTTACAAAGAAGTTACCTTATTAGGACAAAACGTTAATTCATATGGAAGAGATTTTGATTATGATTATAAATTTTCTGACTTACTAGAAGATGTTGCAAAAACTGGAATAGAAAGAATAAGGTATGTAACAAGTAATCCATGGAATTTTACAGATGAAACTATAGATGTAATAAAGAAATATGATAATATAATGTCATACGTTCATTTGCCAGTTCAATCTGGAAGTAACAAGGTATTAAAAAGTATGAATAGGGGATATACAAAAGAAAGTTACATTGAGTTATTTAATAAGATTAAAGAAAATGTGAAAAATGTTTCTATAACTACAGATATAATAGTAGGCTTTCCTGGAGAAACAAAAGAAGATTTCGAAGATACTATTGATCTAGTTAATAAATGTAAATTTGACGGAGCTTTTACTTTTATATATTCTAAGAGGGCAGGTACTCCAGCAGCAAAAATGGAGGACTTAACACCTATTAAAGAAAAAGAGGAAAGATTATACGAATTGAATGATTTAATCAATTCATATTCATTAATGAACAATAAAAAATATCTTGAACAGGAATGTAAAGTTTTAGTACTAGGAACAAGTCTAAAACATGAGAATAAAGTTTATGGATATTCAGAAGAAATGAAACTAGTAAATGTTGCAGGAGCTACAGACAAAATAGGTCAAATAATTAATGTTAAGATAACAGGTGCAAAAAGTTTCAATTTAGATGGTCAAATAATAGAATAAGTAGTTAAATAAAGAGTATTTTTATACTCTTTTTATATGTATTTAAAATATTATGTAGTATAATATTTTTAGGAGAGATAATTTATGGAAAGTCAACATAGTAAAATTGCATGTAAGTATAGTGATGCTAAGAGATATGTAAAAGAACAAGAAGATTTTAGGAATCCTTTTTTCAGAGATATAGACAGAATACTATATGCACCATCTTATCTTAGATATTCTGATAAGACGCAAGTATTTACTTTTGAAGAACATGCACACGTTATAAAAAGAGCAGTGCACGTGCAGTATGTAAGTAAAATAGCAAGAACAATAGGAAGAGAACTAGGTTTAAATGAAGATTTAATAGAAGCAGGAGCTCTTGCTCATGATTTAGGTCATACTCCATTTGGGCATGAAGGTGAAAATATATTAAATAAAATATCTTTAGAAAATGGATGTGGTTATTTTAAACACAATGTACATAGTATAAGAATCGTAAGAGATATAGAAAATTACGGAAAAGGTTTAAATTTAACATATCAAGTACTAGATGCTGTTTTATGTCACAATGGTGAAATATATTCAAAAGAATATAGACCAGTAGAAAAAAGTATGGAAGTATTATTAGAAGAATATAATAAATCTTATAATGAGGATGTTAAATTAATACCATGTACGTTAGAAGGATGTATTGTAAGAATAAGTGATATTATATCGTATATAGGAAAAGATATAGAAGATGCTATAAGATTAGAAGTAATAAAAAAAGAAGATATTCCGGTATCAATAACAGCTATATTAGGTGATACAAATAGAGAAATCATTAACACAATTATAAATGATATCATAAATAATAGTAGGGAAAAAAACTATATCAAATTAAGTGATGAAGTATTTGATGCCCTGATAGCTTTAAAAAAATTTAACTATAAAAATATTTATGAATTATCATATAGTTCATTAAATAAAGAGTCTCTAGAAGATGATTTTAGAAATTTATTTAATAAATACATTGAAGATCAAATTACAAACAATATAGAATCTGATATAATTTCTTCATATTTAAATAATATGTCAGAGGAGTATAGAAAAAATTCTAAAGAAAGAATAGCTATAGACTATATAGCAGGTATGACAGATAGTTATTTTGTAAAAGAGAGTAAAAAAATAAATAATAGATAGTTTTTTGTAAATAATAAAGAAGAGGTGAACCAAATGGAAACAAGAGAGTACAATTTAAATTCATATAAACTACATATATTAAAATCAGATAAAGTAAAATCAGTACATTTAGAAATACATTTTAGGGATAAGGTAAATAAAGATAATATACATTACAAGAGTATGTTAACGGACATATTAACTGATTGTTCGGAAGATTATAAAAATAGAAAAGATGTTGTAATAAGATTAGAAGAATTATATAAAGCAAAATTTTATGGAACAACAAGTAAACTAGGTGGTATTGTTGATAATATTTTTGTATATGATTTTATAAATCCTGAATATATAAAAGATAAAAAATATTTAGAAGAAGTACTATCATTACCGTTTGATATGGTATTAAGACCAAAGGTCAAAAACAAATGTTTTGATAATAAGATATTTGAAGTTATAAAAACAAGAGCTATAAGAGATGTAAATAGTATTAATGAAAATCCTGTAAAATTATCAATAAATAATGCTTTAAACTGCATGGATAAAGATAGTTTAACGAGTATATCAGTATTAGGTAGTTTAAAAAAATTAGAAGAAACAACACCAGAAGAATTATATACAGAATATAAAAATATGATTAACAATAGTTATTGTGATGTATTTATAATAGGAAATGTTGATTTTGATGAAATACATAAAATAATAACAAAGAAATTTAATTTGAGTTCAATTAAAACAGGTAAATTAGAATTAAATATAGAAAATAAAGTAGTAAGTAAAGTTAAAAAAGAAGTAGAAAATGGACCATTTATACAAACAAATTTAAATGTAATATGTAATTTAGACAAGTTAACAAAAGTAGAAAAAAATTCAACGATTCAAGTATATAATTATATATTTGGAAGTGGGGGTTTAAGTTCTAAACTATATTGTAAGTTAAGAGAAGAAAATTCATTGTGTTACGGAGTATATAGTTTATATTTAAAATATGACAATTTATTAATAATTCAAGTTTCACTTGATGAAAAAAATAAAAATAAAGCAATTACATTAATAAAAGATTGTTTAAAAGAAATGGAAAAAGGAAAAATAGATATTGAAGAATTCGAAGATGCAAAAATAAATTTATTATCTTCATTAAAGATGTCAAAAGACAATAATGTGGCGCTGCTAAGTAATTATATTTTTGGAATATATGATGCTCTTCCAACGATAGATAAGAGAATTGAAGATGTAAAAAATGTTACAATGGATGATATAAAAAATCTATCTAAGAAAATAAAAATAAATACGATATATTCTCTAAAAAGTGGAGGAAATAAATGAAAGAAATAGAAATAAAAGGAATAGATGAAATAATTTATCACGACGTATGTGATAATGGTTTAAATATATATGTATGGGTAAATGAAAAAGTAGAATCTTCTTTCTTATCATTAGCTGTAAAATATGGATCTATTCATACAGATTTTGAAATAGGTAAGAAAAAATATAAGGTGCCAGATGGTATAGCTCATTATTTAGAACATGTTAAATTCAATGAAGGTCCAGATAAAACAGCACATGATTTCTTTTATAAAATGGGATCTGAA
The DNA here is from genome assembly GCA_044432745.1 of bacterium. GTDB lineage: Bacteria > Bacillota_I > Bacilli_A > RF39 > UBA660 > CAKOSP01. Next base: position 21,457 of record JAWXUH010000005.1, on the reverse strand, counting down.
GTAAATGCTTTTACAACGTTTGATTATACTAGTTATTATGTAGTAACAATGGATAGAGTAGAAGAAAATTTAATACATTTGTTAGATTTTGTTCAAACACCATACTTCACAGATGAATTAATAGAAAAAGAAAAAGGAATAATATGTGAAGAAGAAAAAATGGGAGAAGATTGTGCTGATACAGTAAATTATTTTGGGATATTTAAGAATTTATTTGAAAATTCTAAATATAAAGATTTAGTAACAGGTTCTTTAGAGGAAATAAATAAAACTACAAAAGAAGATATAGAATTAGTATTTAATACTTTTTATCATCCAGAAAATATGGCATTATTTATAACGGGAAATGTAAATCCACATGAAATAAAAATGATAGTAAATAAAAATCAAAATTCAAAAAAATTCAAGAAGAATGTTAATCCTAAAATAATAGCTCCAAAGGAAAAAGATGTAGTATGTAAAGAATATACCTCTATAAATGGTAACGTAATGCAACCAAGAGTAAAAATAGGTATTAAAATGCCAAAAGAAATATTTGGTAAATATACAGATTTTGACATAAGATTTGCTATTAATTTAGCTTTAAATATGAATTTTGGTCCAACTAGTGATATAAAAGAATATTTAGTAGAAAATAATATAGCAAGTAATGTAGCTGCTTCATGCGATATATATGATGATCATGTAATAATAGTAATAGCATCTGAAACAAGATTTCCTGATGATGTAATAAAAAAATTAGAAGAAAAGATACAAAATATGGAATATGATGAAGCAACGTTTAATAGAAAAATAAAAAGTTTAATAGCGACCTTTATATTAAATTATGATAGTATAGAGAAAGTAAATTCTATAATACAAGATGATTATATTAATTATGGATACGTAGTAGAAGACGCAAAAGAAAAATATGAAAAATTTACATTAAGAAAATTTAAAACTATAATGAGTCTCTTAAGTTTTGAAAATAGAACAATATTTATAATGAAACCTAAAGAAGATGAATAAAATTAAAAAAAAGATATAAAGATTTAGTAAAAAACATAGGGGGAGAAATATGCAAAGATTAAATCCAATGATAGATGTAAATAGATATGTACAAGAATTAATAAAAAATAATAACCAATCAAGTTTTAAAGAGTTAAATGGACTAGTAAATCCAGCGCTTTACAGAACTTCAACAGTTAATTTAAATGCTATTAATGAAAAAAACAGATTGGTGTTTAGAGATGAATTATTTAAAAATTTAGAAATACCAAAGGAGATACATAGATTAATTAGTGGTAGAAAAATAAGTCCAGGTATGATAGTTTCTATGGGAACACAACATTTCAATAATGTGTATATTAGCGGTAACTCATCAGAGTATGCATTATTAAAAGATAAAAAAATAGAAAAAGAAAGTACTATAGAAGAAGATACTATATTTGATATATCAGAAGTATCTATGATATTTACTATAATATTGTTATACCATTTAAATGAAAAAGGAATGTTAGATATAGATGAGCCTGTAAGAAAGTATTGTAGTCACTACAAACATTTAGAAGAAACTACGACAAGGCAATTAATGAAGTTTCAAAAACATTTATATTTTCATGAACATATATTAACAAAAGTAAGTGCTGAAAATGCAGAAAAAATAATGAGAAAAGTATTAGATAGAACTAATTATAAAGAAAGTGATCCATATAATAGTTTAGTAGCAGTAGTGTTAAAAGATATTATAGAAGCATCTTCGAATGAAAAATTTAATGATTTAGTTGAAGAGATTATTTTAAAACCTACAAAAATGAATAATACATACTTAGATGTACCAAAAGATTTGGAATCAAAAGTGGCTTCTAATAATTTTTATAATTTTGTTACTCAAAAAGGTGATATATATGAAGATAGAAGTATATCTCCAGGAACATCTGTAGATATAATAGCAAGATCTTTTAAAGAAAAACAAAACAATGCACCAGGACATGATGGATATTTTTCAACAGCAGAGGATATGAGATTATTATCTTTAGCGTTAATAAATGGTGACTTAATAAAAAGTGAGTCTGTATTAGACATATCAGATAATGTTGAACCTGTTTTAAATTTTGATGAATGGAATAGACCTATAGAAAAGAAAATATTAGGAACATTATGTCATTTAAAAGATCCATATAATAGAAATTCAATATCATATTTAGCTAGTGGAAAAACATTTAAATTATCAGGAAAAACAGGAATAGAACTTGTAATAGATCCTTTAAATAAAAGTTATGTGTTTATAGCAAGTAATAGATATCACAATAGAATTGTAGAAATACCAAAATCATATATGGAAAAAAATAAGATAGGATCAAGTTATGAAGGAATGATAATATCTAAAAATTTCCAAGAAGAGATAAATCATTTAGCAGCTATGGCAATGGAACAAGCTTTGTTGTATAACTTTATAGAAAAAGTCAATACACCTAGTGAAGTATCTGTTAGAGTAAAAAAAGCATAAAAAAAAAACCTAAATGGTTTTTTTTATGCTTTTTTATCTATTATAGAATTCAACTATTAATTGTTCAGTAATTTCTTGATTTAATTCACTTCTTTCTGGGAATCTTACGAATTTACCAGTAAGTTTAGCTTTATTAAATTCAACAAAAGGAAGTGTATTTAAGTTATATTCAATAGCATCTTTAATTGCAGGGTGGTTAAGTGCTTTTTCTTTAACAGAAATTACATCTCCAACCTTACATGAATAAGAAGGAATATCAACTTTATTTCCATTTACTAAAATATGACCATGGTTAACAATTTGTCTAGCACTTCTTCTAGTTCTAGCCATTCCTAAACGGAATACTAAATTATCTAATCTAGATTCTAAAAGGATTAATAAGTTTTCACCAGTAATACCTTTTTGTTTAGCTGCTTTATCAAATGTTCTTCTGAATTGTTTTTCAGTTAAACCATACATAATTCTAACTTTTTGTTTTTCTTGTAACTGAACACCATAATCACTTAATTTTCTACGACGATCTTGTCCATGTGCACCTGGTGCATATGGTTTTTTAGCAAGTTCTTTACCGTTTTCAAGTGTAGAAAATCCAAGTCTACGAGATTTCTTATAAGCTGGTCCTGTGTATCTTGACATAGGTTTGTCTCCTTTCATAATATTACAAAGCTTGTATTGTTTAGATTTCTATCATAGGGAGTTTAAACTTATTTCACTTAGGCAGCCCAAGTTACTTTATTAATTAATAAACACATTATGACGTAATTTCTAAACTCTGCCAATCAATTGCATCATTATTATATATATTTATTCTCAATTTGTCAATAAATACCTTAAAAATACTACAATTAGAGTGAGTATTATTTTTTAATTCTAATTTTTTCTTTATCAAATTGATCAGAAACATTAATAGGATACATAGTAAGCGGATTATTATTATCGCAATTAGTTAATGTAACATAGTAATTTGAAGTTTCATTATTAAAAACTGCAATAGGTGTACTAGATTTACAAATATATAAATCTGTTGCTAATATTTTGATTGGTAAAATGGAATTTCTTTGTTTATTAAAAGTATCTACTAAATAATTAGCATTTATTTCTTCTAAAAAAGTATTGTCTAAATTAGAATATTTACTCATATGTTTTTTTAAATGAGAGTAAAACATTCCTTCGTTTCCTTGAAATATTTTAAATTTATAATCATTAACTAATTCCAAGTCAGATAATGTAGTAGAGGTAGTATTTAATTTATCTAAAAGAAATTCTAAAAAGAATTTAAATGTATTAAGTTCTTTTATTGCAAGAGTTCTATAATTTATGGTATTTAAAATTTCAAATGCTCTTTCGTATTCTTTTTTATCTATAAAAATTTGAGTAAAATAAAGTTTTGTTATCTCAGAATGTTGCAGGAATTTGATGAAAACTTTCTCAAGTACTTCAAATGCGAAATCAAGTTCACTTAGCGTTCTATTAATACTTGAAAGATTAAAAAAAGATTTAATATCACCATTGTATAAAGTAATAATATCCTCATATAATTTAGCCGCATCTGAGAAGTTATATTCATAAAAATCAAAATCTGCTAAAGTTTGGTAATATTTACTTTCAAAATCAGAATTTTTTTTAACATTTGATGTTAGTGTATTTCTAGCTTGGTTATAGTCACCTTTAAAAAATATACTGTTAGTAAAATCTAAATCTTTTGATAATTTATTTCTTGAAGTTTGATATTTTATAGTAGAGAGATCACTGCGTGAATAGTTATTATTACTAACATCTTCATTAGAGTAGTATTTTCTTGATTTATCACTTTTATTTTTATGTTTTTTATTTTTCGCTGTTAAACCTTTCTTTTTCTTTTGAGGTGTTCTATATTTACCCATAATATCTCCTTATATAGATGAATTATACATTAAAAAATAAAAAAAACAAAGTATATTTTTTTAATTTAAAATATGTTATAATAACAATGAAAAGGAAGTGTTATTATGGAAAAAGAGAAAAAAATTCCAGCAGAAAAAGGTGAAGAAATAAAAGTTAAAGAAAAGGAAGTAGAAAAAGTAGAATCAACTGACCTAATAGAAAATATCAAATCTATGCCAAAATTTTTATTATTAGTAGTTAAGAAACCAGTTAGTAGTTTTAATGAAAAAAATAGTAAAAAATTAGATGATATTAAATATTCAGGAATTATGGCAACTTTAATTATATTAATAATGTCTGTTTTAGCATTTGTAGGTAATATTTACAATATAGTACATACAGATGAAAAGGTAATGTTAAAAGATGGATCAATGTCAAAATGGGTATGGGACAGATTAGAATATTATGATTTAGTAGAAATGTTTATTGAGTACGTTAAATTTTATGGAGCTATAATACTAATAGTAACAGTAGTATATTATATAGCTGGTTTAATACTAAAAAAAGAATTAAGTTTTTCAAAAATGTTAGGAGTAGTGAGCGCATCATTTTTTCCAGCATTTTTATCAATGTTAATATTAGTTCCAATATTATTTGAAGGGTATGTTGAATTAGGAACAGCAGGATTAATGTTATCTTGGATATTCCCATTTATGTTAGTTTCAAAATTTATAAGTGATGAATTTAAATTAAAAGATGCTAAATATATATATGTTAATTTAGCATGTATAGCAGCAGTACTTATGATAATGTTTATTATAGTTGCAAATGTATTAGAAACAATGTTAATGTTTTAAGAAAGATATGTATATCTTTTTTTTTATTTAAAATAAAAATGTAAACTTTAAAGACAAAACATTAATAATTATAATTTTAGATATGGCAATTTATTAAAAAATGTGATAAAATTTAAAAAAGGATAGGTGGCTACTAGTGTTAGATAAAGATAAACTTTTAAAAGAAGATACAACGCATATTGCAAAAAAAGTAAACCAAAGAAAAAAGAAGAAGAAAATAGAAATTGATCCAAAACAATTTTTATATACATGTATTATAGGATTAATAGTAATGTATAGCGGAATATATACATTATATTATGTATTTGTTGTTCCATTTGAAGAAGTTGTTAAAAAGACAGAAGTTACATCATTAATAGATGAAGCAGAAAAATTAGTAAACTACGTACCGTATTTTATGGGTGAGGAAAAAGTTTATAGTAATGGTAGTGCAACAAAATATACTAACTTAAAATTAGACTTTATTTTAGCATTTTTATTAACAGAAGTAGATCCAGGAGATTATTCAGTTAATAACACTTGTGGAGGTAAAATATGTTTTAGTGTACCAACAAGTTTAATAGTAACAAGATATTATGAATACTATGGAAAAATAATAACTGAAATACCTACAAATGTAACGTTATCAAATGGATCATGTACGATAGTAGAAGAAGAATATCAATGTATATTAAATAGTCAAAATTATTCAGGTAAAGTATCTACAATAGAAGCTGTAAAAGAAGATGAAGAATATCTATATGTATATGAAACAGCATTGTTTGTAGATGAAGCAGTAATAAAAGGAGAATACATTTCATTTGATTATGTAGCATTAAGACCTTCTACGTATACAACAATAGAAACTGATGTAAGAACGCATACATCTATAGATAATATAAATGATGCTGTAATGGATTTATTTTACAAATATGCAAAAGTTTATGAACATAAATTTTTAAAAGATGGAAAAAATTATTATTGGGAAAGTACTGTATATACAACAAATTTACCATCATAAAAAATACTATAAAGTATTTTTTTTATGTTATAATAAACATGGTGATTTATATAAAAGACGTAATAATTATAGGAGCTGGACCAGCTGGAATGATGTGTGCAAATGTACTAGAAAATAACTATTTGATATTAGAAAAAAATAGTACTGCAGGAAAAAAACTTTTGTTAACAGGTGGATCTAGATGCAATTTAACAAGTAATCTAGCTCCAGGAGAATTTTTAGAAAAAATAACGCATAATAAAAAATACTTATATTCAACTATTAATTTATTTGGACCTAGGGAAATAATGGGTTTTTTTTCAAAAATAGGATTAAAAGAAGAAGAAAATAGAAAAATATTTCCAAAAAGCAATAACTCTAACGATGTACTAAATGAGTTATTAAAAAAAATACAAAATAATATATTATATAATCAAAGTGTAGTTAACGTAGAAAAGATAGAAGATTATTTCAAAATAGAAACAATAAATAATACGTATTATTCTAAAAAAGTAGTAATAACATGTGGAGGAGCTAGTTTTCCTCAAACAGGAAGTACAGGTGATATTAAAACAATCATCACTAAATTACATCACGATATAGTAGATTTTTTTCCTTGTGAAACTGGTATAAAAATAGAAAATAAAAATATTAAAAAAGGTTTAAGTATAACTAATGCCAAAGTAAAATACGGCAAAAAAACTTGCGAAGGTCCTTTGATGTTTACATCAAGTGGATTAAGTGGAGAAGTTATAATGAATATTAGTGGAGAAATATATCAAAAAAATATCAAAAAAATATATGTTGATTATTTAAGTTCATTATCGGTAGAAGAAATACGTAATTTAGTATCTTCTAATCAAGACAAAGAAGTAAGTGGACTATTTAAAGGTTATTTAAGTAAAAATATGATAGATTTTTTATTTATAAAAGAAGAATTTTTTCATAAAAAGATATCTAAGTATAGCGATAAAGAAATATCAAAAATGATAATGATAATAAAAGAATATGAATTTGATATTAAAGAAGTAAATGATGTAAAAATAGCGTATGTAACAGGAGGTGGAATTGATTTAAAAAACGTAAATACTAAAACATTTGAATCTAAGATTATAAGTGGTTTATATTTTGCAGGAGAGTGTTTAGATTTACATGGTCCAATAGGTGGTTTTAACATAACAATAGCACTATCAACAGGATATAGTGTTGGTTATTATTTAAATGATTTAAAATAGTATATATTTTGTAAAAAATATAGTATAATTATTTTAAGGAGAAGTTATGGGAAGTTATATTTGGTTAATAGTGATTTTAGTATTAAGTATACTAGAATTTGTAACAGTTAGTCTGTTTACTATATGGTTTGTAATAAGTGCAACATTATCATTAATTTTAAGTTTCTTTATAGAAAGTCAACTTATATTATTTGGAGTATTTGTACTTGGCGGAATTTTTTTACTTATTACAACAAGACCTTTTTTAATAAAATATCTTAACATTAAAAAAGAAGCAACAAATAGTGATAAAGTTATTGGGATGACAGGTGTTGTAACAGAAGATATTTTAATAAATGAAGTAGGCGAAGTAAAAGTAGACGGAAAGAAATGGAGTGCAACAAGTCAAGTTGAACTAAAAAAAGGCGACACTGTAATAATAAAAGAAATAAAAGGTGTTAAATTAGAAGTAGAAAGAGAGAGTAAAAAATGAATTTTTTAATTATATTATTTATACTTGCAATATGTATAATTTGGCCTAATGTCAAAATTGTACCACAAGCAAAAAGTTATGTTATAGAAAGATTAGGTAGTTATAGTTGTACATGGGAAAATGGTATACATTTTAAATTACCATTTCTTGATATGATATCAAATAAAGTTTCTTTAAAAGAAATGGTAAAAGATTTTGCGCCACAACCGGTTATTACAAAGGATAATGTAACTATGCAAATTGATACAGTTGTATATTATCAAATAACAGATGCAAAATTATATACATATGGAGTAGAATATCCAATAAACGCAATAGAAAATTTAACAGCAACGACATTAAGAAATTTAATTGGTGATTTAGAGCTTGATCAAACGTTAACAAGTAGAGATATAATCAATACAAAAATGAGAGCTATACTTGATGAGGCAACTGATTCATGGGGAATAAAAATTAATAGAGTAGAAGTTAAAAATATACTACCTCCACGTGATATTCAAGAAGCAATGGAAAAACAAATGCGTGCTGAACGTGAAAGAAGAGAAAAAATACTTCAAGCAGAAGGAGAAAAAAATAGTAGTATCCTAATAGCTGAAGGAGAAAAAGCAAGTGCTATATTAAGAGCAGAAGCGCAAAGAGAAAGTCAAATAAAAATAGCAGAAGGTGAAGCAGAAGCTAAAGTTAAAATAGCAGAAGCTGAAGCAGCAAGTTTAGAATTGATCAAAAATTCTGCAGCAGATGAAACAGTAATAAGATTAAGAAGTTTAGAAACACTAGCACAAATGGCAGATGGACAAAGTACTAAAATAATAATACCTTCTGATTTAAGTGGAATAGCAACATTTGGAACAGCATTAAAAGAAGTAATGACAGAAGATAAAAAATAAGAAAAGAAATTTTCTTTTTTTATTTATAAAAACTATTACTAATTTATATTGACTTATTAAACAAAGTTAAACTATAATAGTTATAGGAAATAAAGATATGGAGGAAAGCTATGAATTTGAGTATAAATGATTTTGAAGGACCTCTGGATTTATTATTGCACCTTGTAAAAACTGCTAAAATGGATATATATAACATAGACATAAAGATAATAATAGATAGTTATTTGTCATTTATAAATACTTTAGATAAAAAAAATTTAGATGACGCTAGTGAATATTTAGTAATGGCAGCAGAGTTGATACATTTAAAAAGTAAACTATTAATAAATTCAAATATTCAAGAAAGTAGTGACTATGAAATTAATAGTGAAGAGGACTTAAAAAACAAATTAATAGAATATGAAAAATATAAAAATATATCTACGGAATTTAAAATTTTTGAAGAAAATAGAAAAGAGTTTTATACAAGTAGTCCACAAAATTTAAGTGAATACATGGTAAAAAGAGAATTATCTCCAGATACATCGATAGATGATTTAGTATCTGCATTCTTAGAATTAAAAAAGAGAGTTAATTTCAATAAACCTGTATCAACAAGGATAACACGAAAAGAACTTAGTGTAGATGATAAGAAAAAATATATAAATAATCTTTTAAATGTAAGAAAAGAAGTAGAATTTTCAGAATTATTTGTAGATAATACAAAAGGCGAATTAGTTGTAACATTTTTAGCAATTTTGACCCTTTCAAAAGAACAGGTAGTAAATATAAAACAAAGTAAAAATTTTGATAAAATAATGATAGAGGTGATTAATAATGGATAAGATAGCTATTTTAGAAGGTATATTATTTGTAGTAGGAGATGAAGGTATAACACTTAGTAAGGTAAGTGAAATTTTGTCTGTAGATATAGAAGAAGCTAAAGATCTTTTGAAAAAATTAAAAGAAGAATGTGATAAAGAAAGCAGAGGAATAAGAGTTTCTTTTTTAGGAGATACGTTTAAATTAACTACAAAAAAAGAATATTCCCAATATTATCAAAAATTAATAGAAAATAGCAAAACTGATACATTAAGCGCAGCCGCATTAGAAACATTGGCTATAATTGCATATAACGAACCAATAACAAAATTTGAAATTAATGAAATTCGTGGTATAGAAAGTGCGCACATAATAAAAAGATTACTTGCTAAAGATTTAATAAAAGTAAGTGGAAAAAGTTCACTACCAGGACAACCAAATTTATATAAAACAACTAGTGACTTTTTAGATTATTTTGGTTTATCTTCTCTAAAAGATTTACCAGAAATCAAAGAAGAAAAAGAAGATGAAAATGAAAAAGAATTATTCACATCAATATATAAAGAAAACATGGAAGAAGATTAAAGTACAGGAGGATTATTTTCGCCAAAATTATTATTTATAAAATAGTAAAATATAATAGAAAATCCCACCAAAATAATAATACTACCATATAGACGTTGTAATTCTGGTGTAGCATCTTTGCCAGAATTTTTTTTATCTATATAAAACGAATATGCTCTAGCCACAATAACTATATAAAGTATGTATGAAACAATTAAACCAAATAAAAATATTTCATCTGCTTTTTTTCTAAGTTTAAGATCATTAAATTTTTCTGCTTTAATAAGTATATTGTCAGCATAAATATTCGATAAACCTATAATAATAAAAATAATAGATAAAATTTTTTCAATTTTTATATTAGTAACAAAGTTATTATTGTTCATAGTTAAATGTATGATAAATGATAATAAAAAATTTTTTATAGACTTTTTAAATGTTATTTGATAAAATAAAAATGTGCTTGCCTGTATGGCGGAATTGGTAGACGCACTGGATTCAAAATCCAGCGGTGAATAACCGTGCCGGTTCGACTCCGGCTATAGGCACCATTAGTAAAAAATTCGAACCACCCGGAATTAAAGGGATGGTCGAGAAAATATAAAACCTCACTGGTTCATACTAGTGAGGTTTTTTGCTGTATTAATATGATGAAAAGAAATTGAAATATAACAAAGAAATTCTGATAAGTGAAAGTTTAAAAACTAAAATAGAAACAACAGTAGGTAAGAAAAACGCTGAGATTACTTATTGTACAGGAGGTATAGTAGAGGTGCCAAAATTTAACCTTGATTATATAAATCCTGCAAAAATTTTTATAAAAAAGAATGATAAACATCTTGTAATTTTAAATTACGGTTAATTTTATGAAGAAGCTGATGCATTGTTTTTATACACAATTAATAATAAATGCACATTAAATAAATTGAAAAAACTAATAAATTAAATAAAGAAAGTAGCAAAAAGTCTCAAAATACTAGAAAAATTATACCAGTGATAGAAACCGCTACTTTTTAATAAACAAAAAACCAGCGAAATGTGATTAAAAAATAATTAGAAAAAAAGTGGAAATGATTTTGTCTTCCTCAAACAAAGATAAAATGATAGAATATGGTAAAGGGAAAAATTATGTTAAAATGTTCAAGTAGTAAAAGAATTTTTTGAAGTAAATTTCTTTTTTTTGCAATAAGAATGAAGAGGGAAAGAAAATAGTAGGAATTAGAATTGACTACAAAAAAACAAACTTAGCAGTGGAGAAATTATTCGAGGATTATGAATATATGAAATTCAGATACGAGGAAACATTGCTTCCTAAAATGACAACTCATATTCATTAGTATATTCAAGACCAACAGGGAGACCTAAAAGTAAAACTGAGTCAACAATTGAGAAAAAAGATAGATTGGCTGAAGAATTAGATATGGCTATGAAAAGCATAGTAGAATTATTTAATAGATTGTCGTCTCATGAAAGAGAATTAATGAATCATAAATTTTTCACACCAATCAAGTTGATGATTGGTATACATATAAAAAGCAGTAAATTCTGGAACGATAAAATGCACTAAGAAATCCTTAGTGTTTTTCATTTACGGTGCAACGCGTAAATCGTAATATTCTGGATTAATATCACCATTGATATATTTTTCCAATTTTAACACCTCCTTCTAAATAATGCTAGAAATCTCCTAGCGTTGTGATTTTAACTAATTATCAGAACAAATGCAAGTATTTTATAAATTATGAAATATTTTAATTTTATGCTATAATGATAAGAAATTTATATTTTAATTAAGGGGAGTGAAATTATGGCAAGAAATGATAAAATGGTAGAAGCAAAAAAAGCTCAAAAAAATGAGTTTTATACTAGTTACGAAGATATTGAAAAAGAAATAAATGCATACGTTGAATTTAATAAAGATGTATTCAAAGGCAAAACAATTTTAATGCCGTGTGATGATCCAGAGTGGTCAAATTTTACGAAGTACTTTGCTGCGAATTTTAAAAGATTTGGATTAAAAAAATTAATTAGTACAAGTTATGCGTTTGATAGCAACCTAGAAAAGAAGATATATCAACTATCGCTATTTGAAAGTGAATCGCCAAAATTTGATAAGAAAAAAACAAAAACAAATGGTAAAATATTTATTTTAGATAAAGATATAAATAACTCTGGTAGAATTGATATTGAGGATTTAGAGTGGAATTATCTAGAAGGTGACGGTGACTTTCGTTCTGATGAAGTTAAAAAACTTCGTGATGAAGCTGATTTTATAATAACAAATCCACCTTTTAGTCTATTCATTGATTTCATTAATTGGATTATGGAAGCGGATAAGAAATTTATAATCATAGGAAATATGAATTCAGTTACTGACCTGAGCATATTTCCATATATTATGAATAATGAAATGTGGATGGGTGAAGCTGTGAATGTTACTATGACTTTTGCAATGGATGAGTCATACAGTACTGTGATTAAAGAGCGTGATATTAAAGGTAGAAAATTGGGCAAAGTTCCAGCAATCAGTTGGTATACTAATGTAGAATTACGAAGTAGGCATGAAGATTTAATTCTAATGACTATGGCAGATAATATTAAGCATAATAAAAAATTTATAAAGAAATGCAATGAGAAATATGGTGTAGTGGAATATAGAATGTTTGATAATTATGATGCGTTAGAAGTGCCGGTAATAACAGCAATACCATCAGATTATTCAGGAGTTGTTGGTGTTCCTACAAGTTTTCTCGGTAGTTATAATCCTGATCAATTTAAAATAATTGGTACAGTAAGTGCTAGTAAAAACCCTGGGTCATTAAATTTAGGTAAAAGTTATAAAAAATATATAGGCTATAAGCAGGATGGAACTTTGTATGGTAGAACTGGTTCTACATTTGGAAAATGTCCAGTTATAAGGATGGATGATGGTAAACACCCTTATTATGAACTTGATGGAATAAGAGTTCAAGCAACTTTTCCAAGAATATTTATTAAATTAAGGGAGGATGAATAATATGAAAACATTTCTTAAAACAGATTGGACTATAGAACAAATTTGTGAAGGATTTACATATGATAGGTCTCAAGATAAAGGTGTGTATGGTTTAAATGGACAATTAACTATCCAACCAGAATATCAAAGGAATTATATTTATGATACTGGAAACAGAGATGTAGCTGTTATAGAATCATTACTCAAAGGTTATCCATTGGGTTTAATATATTTTGTTAGAACTGGTAAAGATAAGTACGAGGTTTTAGATGGACAACAAAGAATTACAAGTATTGGTAGATTTCTAAAAACATCATATCCTTTTTCAGTTCCTGATAAAAATGGTGACCCTAGATATTTTGATAGTTTGCATGAAGAAGAACAAGAAAAAATAAAAAATACAAAATTGACAATTTATATCTGTGAAGGAACAGCACAGGAAATTGATGAATGGTTTAAAATTATCAATATTGCAGGTGTTGAATTAACTGAACAGGAACGCTTAAACGCTTCATTTTTTGGTACGTTTACGTCATTGGCTAGAAAAGAGTTTTCAAACACAAATAATATTAATATGGAAAAATGGAGAACTTATATCAAAGGTGACCCCAAAAGACAAGAAATTCTGTCAAAAGCATTAGAGTGGGTATCAGATAATAAAATTTCTGAATATATGAGTGCTCATAGACATGATACTAATATAAACGAATTAAAATATCATTTCGAGTCAGTTATTGATTGGATAAATTCGTTATTCGATTATACTGATAAAGAAGTAAAAGGTCTTCCATGGGGCGATTATTATAGAAAATATCATAATAACGCTTATGATAGAAATTTATTGAATAGTAGAGTTATAGAACTAATGGGTGACCCTTATGTTCAATCTAAAAAAAATATTTTTGAATATTTATTATCAAATGAAGAAAAGAAAGAATTGCTATCAATAAGATTATTTGATGAAAAGACAAGAAGAACTAAGTATACGCAACAAACTATGCAAGCAGAAAAAACGGGGAAATCAAATTGTCCGATTTGTGCAGCATCAGAAAATAATAATAAAAGTAGAATTTGGAAGTATGAAGAAATGGATGCCGATCATGTTACTGCATGGAGCAGAGGTGGAGCAACGTCACTAGAAAATTGCGAAATACTTTGTTCTACACATAATAAATCTAAAGGTAATAAGTAAAAAAATACTATTAGAAAAGAATTAGAAAAAAGATAAAAAAGAATTAGAAAAGCAATCTTTTCTTTTTTTATGGTTAATTTTTAAAATAAAAAAAATATATAAAACGTTGTATAGAAAACCCAGTGTTCAATGGCTATTAAATATATTTTGTTAAAATTTCATTTAAAAACTAATTAGAAATGCGTTGAAAAAGAATTGAAAAAAAACGAAAGCAGTATATTAATAAAATTGAGTGTGCTATAATAAAATTACCAGAGAGGTAATCTTATGTGGGGTTCGATTTAGAAACGCACCAAAAAAATAATATGTATATCTAAAACATAGATATAAGAGAAAAAATAGTTTTAATGTTGAAATAAGTCAATATTTTAGCTTTTTTTTTGGCCAAAAAAAGTAAAAATGTAAACACTTTACACAGGAAAATTAATATTTGTAACTACCAAGATACAAATAAAAAAAAAATTTGACAATTGATTTTTGTTTTGATAATCTTAAAATCGAGAGGAGAAGTGTTTTATATGGAAATGATAGAGAAGCACAAAACAGCGATAGGATCTGCAGTTTTAGTGTTATTAGTATTTTTTGGATTTCAACTATTCTTCAACACAGATGAATATAGTAATTATGACATGGTTTATGATGCACCAGGTGTGTATGATGAAAATATATTTTATGAAGATGTAATAATTATAAGCGATGGAGTTGAATTGAAAAATCTTACTAGTAACAATATTACAGTAGCAGAAGACATTGCTGATGGTACGATTACTCTTACAAACGTAACAGTAGATGGTACATTAAGTATATTAGGGGGAGGAGAGAATTCAGTATATGTTAACAGTTCATTAGTTAACAACGTATATATTAACTACGATAATGTAAGAGTAGTTATGGATGCAAGTACTGAAATCGAAAATATAGAAACGAAAGAAATTAAAAAGTTAGAAATAGCTGGGATTGTTAATTCTATATTAATGACAAGTGGAAAGGTTGAACTTGAACTTTCAACAACTGCCGCAATTGATGAATTATTAGTTAATGGTAGTGTTACTAAGCTTGATATTACAGGAAGTGGTACTATAAAAAGAATACTATCAGTTAAAAATGAAGTAGTAACTTATGGTGATGATATAATCGTAGGAGAATTCAAATACGTAGATAGTAAATTTAACGATGTAAGTTATGACATTACATTCTATAAAGAAGATGGATCAGTACATGAAGTTAAAACTGTATCTAAATATGATCAAGTAACTGCACCTTATAACCCAACAAATTATGGTTATACATTTGCAGGATGGACACTTAATGATGAAATATTTGATTTTAGTACATTGATTACTAAAGATATTGATTTATATCCAACTTGGACAGAATTAGATTTAGATTACTCAATTGTATATCCAGAAACAGATTACAGTGGAGGTAATACTGAAGATAACGCGGGTGATAAAGACGAATCATTAGAAGATGGAACAGAAGAAGATCTTAAAGAAGAAGAAATTTTCTACACAGTAACATTTGTTAGTGACTTTGGATTAATATCTGTATATGAAGTTAAAGAAAACTCAACAGTAGATAGAATTGAAATACCAGAAATGGCAGGATATTTAGTTGATGGTTGGTATGTAGATGGACAATTGTTCGATTTCGATTCAATAATTACATCAGATATAACAATTAAGGCACAATACTTTGCAGCACCAGTATTCTTAAATGATGTTTACTATAGAACAATGAAAGAAGCATTAGAAGCTAACGTAGAAAATTATGAAATTGTAATAAAAGATCATATAGTTGAAAATATTGTTATACCAGAAGGTAAAAACGTGAGTATAGACTTAAATGGATTTAGTATTACGAATGCTGAAAATGGTTCAACAATTGAAAATAATGGAATATTGAATATAATTGATTCTAGCAAAGATCAAACAGGAGAAGTAATCAATAAAGAATACTTTACTGAAGAAAACGTAGAATTGTTAATACCAGCAGTAGTTAGAAATAACGGTGCAATAACTATTCAAGGTGGATCATATAGTGGAAATATCATACTTTATATTGACACTTTAAGTAGCAAAAATGAAATATATGCAGGTACTTATACGTCTAATAATTTCATAGTATCAAGTAATGAAGACATTGCATTTACAGTAGATATTGTAAATCAAGTTAAAGTAATAGGAAATGTTGTTCTTTCGGATAATATCGAACTATACATAGAAGAAGATTCTACTTTAACAATAGTTGGAACTTTTGAAGGAAATTATGAAGTTAATGGAAATGGACAAATCAAAGTAGAAGTTGTAGAAGATGAAGAAGATTTAGATTTAGAGGATAACTCTGAAGAAGAAGACTTAGAAGATAATTCTAATGAAGAAGATTTAGATTTAGAGAATAACTCTGATGAAGAAGAAAATGAATTAGAAAATGATCAAAGTCAACCAGATTCAAATGACGAAAACCTAGATTCAAATGACGAAACTGTAGGATCTGAAGATTCAGTTGTACCAGAAACTGATGAATTAGAAAAAACAGAATCTGAAGAAGAAACAGATAATACTGAAAAAACAGAAACTGAAGTAGATGAGGAAGTAGATGCTGATAAAGCAGTATCTACTGACGAATCGTCTGAAGAAGAAGTTAATGATAGTGCAGAATTAGAAAAAGAAGATGAGTTGGTTATACCAGAAGCTGACGAGTTAGAAAAAACTGAAGATTTAGTTATACCAGAAACTGAAGAAACAGTTAATAATGAAGTACAAGAAGAATTAGCATCGGATAATACAGATGAATCAGTATCAAATAATGAATCAGAAACTATATCAAATGAAAATGTTGAAATAGAAACTGTTTCAGAAACAGAAATTTCAAATACAACTGAAATAGAAACTGAATAATAAAGTAAAAATAAAGAATGTTCAACATTCTTTTTTTTTATGAAAAAAAATGCTATAATAAAAAAGTAAGAGGTAAAAAATGATTATAGAAGTTGCAAGTTATCTTAATATAAAAATAGATAAAGTAAAAGAATTTACTGGCGGAACTAATAGCAAAGTTCTACTATTAAATGATACATATTTAATTAAAATAAATGAACCAAATCAAATTAAAGCGGAAAAATTATTTGTAGAAGTAAATGATTCTGAATATTTTCAAAAAATGGTTTATATGTCAAAAGATAGTTCATATATAGTATATAAATTTATTCCTGGTGATATTAAGTCTGTTGTAACGAATTCTGAAATTGTAATAAAAGAAATCAAAAAAATAGCAGAATCATTTAACGCAGTGGAAACAGAATATTATGGTTATGTAATAAATCCTAATAAAAGTTGGTTTAATTTTTTGAGAGAAGAAGTTGAACACTCTAGTCTAAATGTTGGTGAATTTTTAGATAAAAATATTGCATTAGATGCAGTTAAAGAACTAGAGAAATATTCATTTACGAAAAGAATGATACATGGTGATTTTGGATTACATAATTTTATATTTGAAAATGATAAGTTAATTGGGGTAATAGATCCTCAATCTGTAATAGGAGATAATTTGTACGATATAATGTTTGCAATAGTTAGTAATCCTTCTATATTATCGAATTTAGATATAGAAGAAATAGCCAATATAATAGAAGAAGATTATAATAAAGTTTTAAACATGTTTAAAATAGTTTTTTTCTGCAGAGTGTCTAGGTGTTTAAAGCATCATAAGGAAGATTTTGAATATTATATGAATTATTATAATAACATTAAATTAAAAACAATTTACTAAATTGTTTTTTTAATATCTGAAAATTGAGGTATTAAAAAAATGATATTAATGATATAATGAATAAAAGGTGATTATATGGAAAAATTAATATTAATAATAAAAGGATTTATAATAGGGGCAGCAAACATTATACCGGGAGTCAGTGGTGGAACAATAATGATGAGCTTAGGTGTATTTGAAAATATATTGAAATCAGTAAACCATTTCTTTGAAGACGTAAAAGGTAATTTTATGTATTTGTTATATATAGTAATAGGAGCTGTATTTTCGTTAATTATAATGAGTAGAGTGATATCTTATGGTTTAGATAACTTTAATTTTCAAACTGTTATGCTTTTTATAGGATTAATCGTGGGAGGATTTCCTATGCTGTTTAAAAACGTAAAAGGAGACAAAATAAGAATATCTTATTTATTGTCTTTTATAATTCCATTTACGTTAATTATAACAATGAGTTTATTTGATCCAAATGGTTTTGCAGTTACTTTTATCAATATGAATATATTTTCATACGTTTCATTATTGTTTATGGGAATGTTAGCAGCATCTTCGATGATAGTTCCAGGATTAAGTGGTTCGTTTATGTTAATTTTATTTGGTTATTATGAACCAATTATGAATTTAATAAAAGATTTCACTGCATTTAACAATATAGTAGAAACAGGAATTTTATTGTCTGTTTTTGGAGTAGGTGTTTTGATAGGAATATTTTTAATTATTAGAGTATTAGAAGTGTTATTAGAAAAATACAATACATTAACTTATTATATGATATTAGGTTTTGTAACATCTTCAGTAATTTCAATAATGATAACTAATTTTTCTTCTGGAGTTAATCTAAGTTTAATATCTATAAGTGCATCAATATTACTATTTTTTGTAGGTTTTGTAGTTACATATAAATTAGGAGAATAATTAAGTGAAGTATGCTATAAGAAAAGTTATGAATTCAATAACAGAACAAGGTTTTGAAGCATATATAGTAGGTGGTTATGTTAGAGACAAGTTACTTAGAAAAAATTCTTATGATATAGATATATGTACTAGTGCAACACCACTAGATTTAGTAAAAATATTTGGTAAACAAACTATTAATAAATATGGAGGTTTATCTTTTAAAATAGGAAAATATGATTTTGATATTACAACTTATAGAATAGATGGTAAATATGAATTAGGTAAGCTTCAGGATGTAAGTTTTACAAATTCTCTAAGTATTGACTTAGAAAGAAGAGATTTTACTGTTAATACAATATGTATGAACAAAAATGGTAAAATCCAATATTATTTTGATGCAAAAAAAGATTTAAAAAATAGAAAAATTAAATTGGTAAATAATGATATAAGTAGTTTGTCAGATGATCCACTACGAATTTTAAGAGCTATAAGATTTTGTACGTTATTAAATTTTTCTATGGATGAAAATCTAAAATTGTTAATACAAAATAATGTAGATTTATTAAATAATTTGTCTAAAGAAAAAATAAAAAGTGAATTTACTAAGATATTATTAAGTGACAATTATGTATATGGTTTGAAATTAATAGAAGAATTGAATATTGCAAAATTTTTATCTGTAAAAACTACAAATATAAAAAAATCTAATGATTTATTAGTAATGTTTGCTCAAATAGAGTTAAATGAAGAATATTTTACTAAATATGAAACAAGAAGAATTAAAACAATCAAAAACATAATAAATTATGGTAAAATAGATAATGCAATTCTTTTTGAAAATGGCTTGTATTTTTCTGTGAGTGTAGGAGAAATATTAGGTTACAAAACAAAAGATATATATGTAATGTTTGACGAAATGTGGATTAATGAAAATAAGCCATTATGCATATCAGGGGAAGATGTTAAAGAAATAATGAATATTGATAGTGGTGAAATAGTAGGAAATATTCTTGAAGAGTTAAAACAAGAAATATTGAATAAAAAACTAAAAAATGAAAAAGAAAGTATAGAGCAATATTTAAGACGTAGGAAGTGAATCGATGTATAAAAGTAATAAAAGATTTGTAGTGGATGCATTATTTATAAAAAATGCAGCAGAATATAAGTTAACATTAAATGAATTTATTTTATTAATGTATTTTGATAATGGTATAGAAACTGTGGTTAATATAAAAAATATTAGTTCTAATACTAAATTAAAAGAGAGTGATATAATGCTAGCATTGTCTTCATTAATTGAAAAGAAATTAGTTGAAATAATAATAGAAAAAAACAACAGTGGTAAAATAACAGAAGTAATATCATTAGATGGTTTTTATCTAAAAATGAGAGAAAATGCAGTTGTAACTAAAAAAAATGATTTGAAAAATGACACATTTAAGAAGTTTGAAAAATCCTTCAAAAGGGTTTTGTCAGCAAATGAAATAGAAGTAATTAAGGTATGGTTAAATAATTTATATACAGAGGATTTAATATTAACAGCATTAAAGGAATCAGAATATAACGGAGTTGCAAATATAAGGTATATAGATAAAATATTGTACGAATGGAATAAAAAAGGTTATAAAGTATCATCTGATATCGTAAAAAAACAAAAGAAATCACAAAAAAGTGTAGAGGTTAATCCATCAATATTGGATTATAATTGGTTAGATAATGAATAAAGAATTTTATGATAAATTAGATGAAATGTTTCCAGATCCAAAATGTGAATTGAATTATAGTAATTCGTATGAATTATTAATAGCAACAATGTTATCAGCGCAATCTCTTGATAAAAGGGTAAATCAAGTAACAGAAACTCTGTTTAAATATTCTTTAGAAGAGTTAGCGTCATTAGAATTAGAACAAATAGAGTCAATAATTAAACCAGTAGGAACTTATACTAAAAAAGCAGTGTATACAAAAGAAATAGCAAGAAGTGTTTTGGAAAATTATCAAGGTGAGGTTCCAAATAATAGAGAATATATAGAATCCTTGCCAGGAGTAGGTAGAAAAACTGCTAATGTTATGTTAAGTCACATATTTAATGAACCAGCTATTGCAGTTGATACACATGTTTTAAGAACTACAACGATATTAGGGATAACAAGCTCAGATAATCCTGTTGAAGTAGAAAATATATTAATAGAAAAGATTCCAGAAAATAAATTAAATAGAGTTGGAAGTCAATTAGTATTATTTGGTAGATATATATGTAAAGCAAAAAAACCAGATTGTGTTAATTGTTTATTTAATGATAAATGTAAACATAAAAAAAACTGATGTTAATCAGTTTTTTTTTTTTATGAAATCTCAACCGCACCACTTGGTGAGGTTTTTTGGTATAATAAAAGAGCCCACCCAGCATGAGGAGCCCTTATATGAATTATACACAATTAACAGAAAAAAATAAA
>JAWXUH010000004.1:0-122165 GCA_044432745.1 bacterium | reverse complement strand
CGTTCATCCTGAGCCAGGATCAAACTCTCAATAAATTGATTATATAAATTATATTAATTTATAAGTTTGTCCAAGCTACTCAAAAAATTGACTTTTTTTACTTAGTTTTCAAAGATCATCTGCATTTATGAATTTCAAACAAATTGCTTTCGTTTCTTCAATGCACAAGTAATATATCAAATATATTAACCCTTGTCAACAAAAAAACACATTTTTTTTACTTTTTTTTAAAAAAACTTGCTTATTGTCTAAATTTGATGTTATTTTGCTATTTTTTTTACAAATTACGATCTATTTACTTTTTCAAATTTTTCCAAATATCTTAACACTTCTTCAGTGGAAAAAGGAAATTTTGAATTTTCAACATTCTCAATTAATTTAGATAACTCACCTTTTACGATTTTATCTATGTCATCTGAATAATTATATAACTTTTTATGATAAATATACTCGTTTTTATCTAAAACTTTATAATTTCCATCTGGAAAGATTCTTAAATCCAAATCATAATCAATATATTTTATTATATTATTTTCATATATATATGGCGAAGCTATATTGCAATAATAAAAAATACCGTGCTTCTTAAATTGACATATTACATTGAACCACGAATTTTTAAAAAAAAATAATAGTGCTGTTTCCTTTGTTCTATAATTAACAGAATCGTTCTCAAGTATTCTAGCTTTACTATTTCCGCAAACGATAAAATCATCTGTTTCCTCTATAATGTATGTATCCAAACTAACTAAATGTAACTTTCCATTATGTTTGTAAGCATGAATTTTTACTCTATTACTCATTATTTACTCTCCTCAGTTATATTATATATTAAATATAGACAAAATAAAAGAAACTTTACGTTTCGTTTAATATTTCTAACGCTTTTTCTAATTGAGCATCTTTTAAACCAATTATATTCTCGTTTTCATCATACACAATTTCTGTCTCAACATAATAATTAGGTTTAATACCAGTTTCGTTAATACATATATTATTTGGAGTATACCAATAAGCCACTGTGTACTTAGCAGAAAATCCAGATGAGGACTCAACAAGTTGTTGCACAGTACCTTTACCATAAGACGACAATCCTACACTCAAAGCCTTGTTATTATCTACGAGTGCAGATGCAAGAATTTCTGAAGCCGACGCAGTACCTTCATTTATAAGTACAACTATACCATAATCTCTGCTTTCTTCTGTTTCATCGTAATTTATTTCTTTTCCTTCATTTGATACTATACTATTAATAACATTACCTTTTTCTAAAAATAACGATGCAATTTCTAAAGATTTATCTAAATACCCCCCCGCATTATCTCTTAAGTCTATTATTAAATTATCTATTCCTTCTGATTCAAGTGAAGTTAACGCAGAATTAAAACTTTCAAAAGACTGTTCTGAAAATACAGACAAATGTATGTATCCCGTATTAGTATCTTCAACGACACTGTATGTAGTAGATGAATCTAAAGAAGTTTTAGAAACGGTAAAAACTAGTTCCTCTTCTTCACGCAAAACTGTAATATTTATATCATCTGTCGAAGCGCCTATTATTACACTAATTAAAAAACTATTAGTTTCATCTATTTTAGTACTATTTACCATAGTTATAACGTCACCTTTTTTAATACCAACCTTCTCAGCTGGAGAATCTTTTGTAACTGATATAATTTCATTAAGTGTAATTGATACACCAATTCCTTGATATGTACCAGAAAGTTCATCACTTAAATAATTATAAGCATCGTCATTCAAATATAAAGTATAATCATCACCCAAGTAATTAAGCATACCTGATATCGCTGATTCAATAAGATCTTTACTGTCTTTTCCTTCATAACTCAATAATGAATTTATAGCAGCATCCATCATTCCTGTTTGGTCATAATCTCCGTAAAAATTTTCTTTAATTTTAGAATATATTCCCAAAAATTCAATTAAATAATCATCTGTCATTATTTCGGCATAAGTAAGACCGCTTACACTCTTGTAATTACTACTTAAAATAACACCTGTTGTTATAAAAGATAATAATGCTGTAATAACAACAATTATTAATACAGAAAATAAAGAAAATCCTTTTTTAATCATATTTCACCATCCAAAATAATTTTAGCATATAGCAAAAAAAAAAGATAGTATTAGTAATTAAAATTATAATGCTACCTTGTTATTTAATTTCATTCTATCAGCTATAGTGTTGATGTACTCTGAATTTGTTGGTTTTGATCTATCATAATCTATACTGTGACCAAATAAATCTTCCATAAGATCTAAATCTCCTCTATCCCAACTAATTTCAATCGCATGCCTAATAGCTCTTTCAACCCTTGAAGGAGTTGTTTTATATTTATCCGCTATGTCAGGATATACCTCTTTAGTTATATATGTGACATAAGAATTTCTAGTATAAACATACATGATACCCTCTCTTATGTATTGATATCCCCTAATGTGAGATGGTATTCCTAAATTATGAAGTACCTCACTTACTTCAATTTCTAAATTTGCTTTTTTGTTAGACTCAAAATAATTAGCTTTAAATAAATTTACTACTCTTTCTTCTAATGACTCTAAACTAAAAGGTTTCAACATATAATAATCAACTCCGATATTACTAACTTGTTTAGTAACATCCTCATTCATATAACTTGATAATACGATTATTTTCTTATTTATGTTTCTTCTTTTTAAATTATGAAGCAAACTTATGCCATCCATAACCGGTAATAAAAGATCCATAACTATAACATCGAAACTATCTACGTTATTTATTATATATGATAGTGCTTCCTCTCCATCTTTGTATGTTCCAACAAGATTAATATTACTACGAAATTCGAAATACTTTGATATACTGCTTGTTACTTCCTCATTATTATCTACAACAATCAGATTAATATTTTCCATTTTTTAAATTCCTTTCTTACAGCACATGATAATTATAACGGATATTCCGACAAAAAAAAAGAGATTTTTTTGTCAACCTCTGTAAACTTATGTAAACTATTGTCACAAAATGTCGAATTAGTTTATTAAATTTATCAACTTTTCTAAATTTGAACCTTCTAAAACAAATGAAGATACTAAATAACCAGAAACTATATCTAAAGAATCTATCTTAGAAATAAGTTCTAAATTAACACTTCCACCATAATAAAGATTTGAAGTAATATTGAATTTATCACAAATATGATTCTTTATATACGTTATATTATTTATTATGTATGAGGTATCAATGTTATTATTACCTCCTATAGCCCAGTGTGGTTCGTATACAATGATAATGTTATTATAAGAAGAAATACTATTATAAATTAAATCAATTGTATTTATTAAATCTAAATATGCATTATCTTTTTTTTCTTTTTCTCCTAAACATATAATAATTTCTAAATCTGATTTATGAAGTTGATTTATCTTTTTTATTACAGTATCGATGTCATCTTTATAATCTCTATGTCCTAAAATAGAACCACAGTAATTATTTTCCTTCAAATTCTCTATAGAAAATAAATCTTGTGAATAAGCTTTTATATTTCCTGTATTAACATAGTCATTTGGAACACAAATACTATAGTCTAAATGACTATTATTTTCGATGTAAGTTGCAATTTCTAAATTGTTAAATTTATCTTTAAAATTTACAATTATTTTTTTCATTATTCTAAAGCTCCAAGATAACCATCTGTAATAAATTCTAGAGAAGCTCCTCCTCCACTAGAAATGAAGTCAACAACATTTTCTACATTTAAATTATTAACAGCAGACACAGTGTCACCACCACCTACTATTACCTTACCATCAACTTCTTTAAGTATTTCAAATAAATCAATAGTACCTTTTTTAAATTCTTCAACTTCAAATAAACCAGGAGTTCCATTAATAAATATCAATTTACTATTACTTAAAACATCTCTATAATCTGATACTCCGATATCTAAAATTCTGTCATCTTTCCAAACTAGATCATTTGACAATGTTATTTTAGAACTATATATATTTAATAATTCTTTTAACTCTCTTATTGTATCTTCATCAGTAGTACACAAAGATTCTTTAACATCATAACCACTAGCCTTTAAAAATGAATTTAATATTCCTCCACCTAAACATAAATAATCACATGTTAATAACATTTTTTTAATAATTGGCAATTTATCTTCAACCTTAGCGCCACCCATAAAAACAGAAAATGGTCTATCTGTTGGTTTATTTAGAATTTCTAAATTAGATAGCTCTTCATTGATTAAAAATCCATAATAAGAATCTATATATTTTCTAACACCATATGTAGAAGCATGTCTTCTATGACTTGCACCAAATGCATCATTTATAAATACGTCTGCTAACTTAGCTAAACTTTCTGATAACTCAAAATCACAATTCTTCTCTGCTCCGTCCTCAAGATCGTAAAATCTAGTATTTTCTAACATTATAATTTTTTTATCCTCAAATTTTACATTTAAATATTTCAAATCATCTTTTTTAATATAAGATAATAATTCAACATCTTCATTTAATACTTTCGAAAGTTCATTTGCAACATTCGAAAGACTATAACGCGCAATATCTTCTTCGGTTTTTACACGTCCCATATGACTCATAATTATAATATTACAATTAGACTCTAATAAAAATTTGATCGTAGGAATCGATTTAATTATCCTAGTATTATCCATTATATTTAAATTATTATCTGTAGGTACATTTAAATCCAACCTAAGTAACACTCTCTTATTCTTCACTACTTCTTTATCAATTAATTTCATATATATTACCATCCTTAAAATAAGTATATTATTATATATAAAAAAAAGCAAATAAAAAAAGACTTATAAAGTCTTTATTTTAAATATAAGATAAAAGAAAGAGTACAAAATGCCATTCCTAAAAATAGAGTAAATCTAGATATAAAAAGTTCAACTCCTCTTTCTTTCATATTTTGAAACAAAGTGTCATTACCACCAGTAATCATTTGACTTGCATCAGTTGCTTTATTACCTTGAATTAAAACAATAGCAATAAGTAAAACAGATACTACTAATAAAATATTCTCTAACATTATTTCTCATCCTTTTCTTTTTTTATTTTTTTAGGTTCAACTTCTCTAAAATTAGGAATTTTACCTGTAGAAACAATTTCATCTATTTGCTCTTTAGTTAACGTTTCATATTTCATTAACGCATCACTTAAAAGCATAATAAGTTTTTCGTTTTCTTTAATTATTTTAGTTGCATCAGCATAACAACCTTCTATAATTTTTCTAATCTCTGTATCTATTTCTAAAGCCACAGCATCAGAAGTATTACTAGATTTTGCATAATCTCTACCTAAAAATACATTTTCGCTTTTGTGTTCATATTGAACTGGACCTAAACTACTCATTCCATATTCAGTAACCATGCTTCTAGCAATTCGTGTAGCACGTTTGAAATCATCTGAAGCTCCTGTTGAAACTTCATTTAAGAAAACTTCTTCACTAACACGTCCACCAAGTAATCCTGTAATTTGAGCAACCAATTCTGCTTTTGTTGTTACAGCCATCTTTTCTTCTTTAGGAAGCATCATAGTGTAACCACCAGCCATACCACGAGGTATGATTGTTATTTTATGAACATCATTTGCGTCTTCTAATTTAATACCGATAACAGCGTGTCCTGCTTCGTGTAAACTTACAAGTTTCTTTTCTTTTTCTGTTATCATTCTTGTTGTTTTAGCAGGACCTAATAAAACTCTATCAGTAGCTTCATCTATTTCTTCCATGCTAATTGCTTTTTTGTTTCTTCTTACTGCAAGAAGTGCTGCTTCATTTAATAAATTTTCTAAATCAGCTCCACTAAATCCTGGAGTACGTAAACTTAAGAACTCTAATTTTATACCTTCTTCTAAAACTTTGTTTTTAGCATGAACTTCTAAAATAGCTTCTCTTTCTTTTGCATCAGGTAAACTTACAGTAACTTGTCTATCAAAACGTCCTGGTCTAAGTAATGCTGGATCTAAAACATCTGGTCTATTTGTAGCTGCTATTATTATAATACCTTCATTAGCACCAAATCCATCCATTTCTGTTAAAAGTTGGTTTAAAGTTTGTTCTCTTTCGTCATGACCACCGCCAATACCGCTTCCTCTTTGTCTACCAACAGCATCTATCTCATCGATAAATATTAAACAAGGAGCATTTCTTTTAGCTTCCTTAAACATATCTCTAACTCTTGATGCACCTATACCTACAAATAATTCAACGAAGTCACTACCACTTATATAATAAAATGGAACATCAGCTTCTCCTGCTATAGCTTTTGCAAGTAAAGTTTTACCTGTACCTGGAGGACCAACTAATAAAACACCTTTTGGAATTCTTGCACCCAATTTTTTAAATTTCTTTGGATTTTTTAAGAAATCAATAAGTTCTGCTACTTCTTCTTTTTCTTCTTTAAGACCTGCAACTTCGCTAAAAGTTTTCTTATCTTTGTCATCTGTTAATCTAGCTTTACTTTTTCCAAAATCTACATTTTTCTTATTAGAGTTTGAAATTTTGTTAAATACTACATACGTAATAACTACAATCAAAATTAACGGTAAAAAATTAACAAATATATATAGTAATGCTGAACTTCCTGGATCAACATTAGTTTGATATTCATCAATACTGTTTTCTTTTGCGTATGCAACTATTTCAGATAAATCATCACCTAACACATTAGCAGTAAAACTTTCATTTTCTGCATATCCTTCAAGCTTTCCTGTAACCACATATACACCGTTATCACTATTTGGTGTTACAGTAACTTCAGTTACTTCGATATTTTCAACAGCACTCATAAGTTCGCCTGTTGTTATTTTGTTTATAACATATTCTTCTAAACTTGAATATATAAGTAAAGAAATAATAACTATTATAATTATAAAAAATGGTAAATTACCTTTTCTTTTATTATTTTTATTTTTATTCATATTTTTTCCTCTCATAATCTATATTATAACATAAAAACATTATTTTTCTATAGTAAATTTTTTATTTTTTTTGATTCCAAAAAAACCATTTGGCAAATTTATATTTGCTTTTCCTTTTTCACTTTTTAAAAGTTTATCAATTTCAAAAACTATGTTATCTGTAGTATAAAATTGTTCCACTTTTTGCAAATTTGATATATATAATTCAATCGTAGATTTCCTTATAAATTCATCTTCTTTTAAATATAAAGGTACATCTATATAATTATCAACTAACAAACCCTTAGAAATTATATAAGACTTAACAAAATCATCATATTCGATAAGTTTCTCGCTAAATTTTAAAAATTTTAAATGAATATCGTTGTCTATTTTTTTTAAAGCAGGTAATGCTATGTGTCTATATTTATTTCTTGTATACTCTAAAGATTTATTTGTAATATCTATTCTATATTCTATATTATTTTCGCTATTATAATTTTCTATTTCTGATTTAGTTACAAATATAAGCGGTCTTATTACTTTATGATTTATTATTTTATTATTTATTTTAAATCCGCTATACCCTATTAAATTACTTCCTCTAGAAATACGCATCAAAATAGTTTCCACTAAATCGTCTCCATGATGTGCAGTAAATAAAAATTTAGAATTATATTTAGTCAAAAGATCATTTAAAAAATTATATCTTAATACTCTAGCATCATTATGAAAATTTCCTCTATACGAATCTATTTGTAAACATTCAAACTTAATATCATTTGATTCACAGTATTTTTTAACAAATTCTTCCTCTTCGACTGATTCCTCTCTTACATTATGATTAACATGTGCACAAATTATATTCAAATTAAACGTGTTTTTAAAACTTAACAACAAATAAAGCAAACACATTGAATCTGGTCCACCACTACACGATACTATTATAGTTGAATTTTGTTCTAATTCATTTTGTAAATATTTATTAACATCTTTCATAATTTATCTAATACTCCCTAAATTAAAATCTAATAATTCTTTAATATGACCATTTAATATTTTTTCAGGATCAAAAGATTCATAATTAGATCTATGATCTTTCACCATTTTGTAAGGTTCTAGTACATAACTTCTAATTTGACTACCAAAATTAATATTAGATGAATCTTTTAAACTGTTTTCTAATTCTAGATTTTTTTTAATTTCTAGTTCATATAATTTACTTTTTAAAATTTTCATCGCTGTATCTTTATTTTTTAATTGACTTCTTTCATTTTGACAGGTAACGACTGTTTTTGTAGGAATATGTGTTATTCTCACAGCTGAATCAGTCGTATTTACTGATTGTCCTCCTGCTCCTGATGATCTGTATACATCTATTTTAAGTTCTTCTTCTTTTATAATTATTTCAACTGAATTATCAAGTTCAGGAGTAACACTAACCGATGCAAATGAAGTATGTCTTCTTTTATTAGAATCAAACGGTGAAATTCTTACCAATCTATGAACTCCAGATTCAAGTTTTAGAAAACCATATGGATAAGAACCTTTAATTAACAATAATGCATTTTTTATTCCAGCCTCATCGCCTTTAGATACATTAATAATTTCGTAAGAATAATTGTATTTATCACAAAAAAACTTATACATATCTAGCAACATAGAAGACCAATCACATGATTCTGTCCCTCCAGCTCCTGGATGAATTTCTAAATAACAATTAAATTCATCGTATTCATGATTTAATAAAGTTTCAAGTTCTAATTCACTTACACTTTTTAATAAAAAATTAAAATCTTCTTCAGAATAATCTTCTTTTAATATCTCACAAGAAAGTTCAACTTCTAAATAAGAGTTAATAACTTTCTCTAAATCACTTATTTTTTTAAAACAATTATTAGCTTCTTCTACATTATCCCAAAATCCTTCTTTTAAAGATTCTTTTTTTAGTTCAGTTAATTTTGTTATCTTCGAATCTACTTCAAAGTAACCTCCCAATATGTTTAATTTTTTCTTCCAAGTTTTCTAAATTCATTTTCACTTCTCCAAATGTATTTTACTATCAATTTAAAAATAAATCTAGTATTAATACATTAATCTACAAAAATTTATCATTATGACACAATAACTTTTATAAATTAAAAATCATACTTTTTGCAGTCACATATTATATAACAAAAAAAGTAATGTGAAATTCAGAATTATACACTAATGTATATAATTCTAAATAACATTACTTTTTAAGAATTTTTTCCGCAACAATTTTTATATTTTTTACCACTTCCGCATTCACATTCAGAATTTCTTCCTACTTTTTTATCTGCTTTCTTTGGTTTGTTAACGACTTTTTCTGAAGATGAATTATCATTTCCTTCTAAAGTTTGTTTTCTTTGAATGTTCATTCTTATTTCCGATTTCAATAACAATATAGCTATATCATTATCAATTTTATTAAGAAAATTATCAAATAATTCAAAACCTTCCATAGTATAAGCTTGAACTGGGTTAACTTGTGCATACCCTCTAAGACCAATACCTTCTTTAAGTTGTTCCATCGCACTCATATGAGTAACCCAATTTGTGTCTATTACCTTTAATGAAATTGCTTTTTCAAATTCATCACTTACTGGAATATCATTTAATTTTTGATTATAATTTTCAATTACGAAATCGGTAATTATAGAAATAACTTCATCTGTTCCCTTTTCAAGAACATCTTCTAATTGAATACTATTTCCTTTAGCAAAATTAGTATTTACATATTCTACTATTTCTTCGTAATCAGTATCAGTTAAATATCCTTCAGGATCTATATGAGAGTCTACTAACGTAGAAACAACATTTTCAAAAAGTTCAATGACATTTTCATGAATTGAATCTTGATCTAAAATTTCATTTCTTCTTTCGTACAATATTTCTCTTTGTTCATTTAATACATTATCAAAATCTAGTAAATTTTTACGTATATCGTAATTATTACCTTCGACTTTTCTTTGAGCACTTTCAATACTTTTTGTTAAAGCTTTACTTTTTATACATTGTTCTCCAGATACTCCAATACTTTCTAACATAGATTTTATGTTATTAGCACCAAACCTTCTCATTAAATCATCTTCAAATGATACAAAGAATTGAGTTAAACCTGGGTCACCTTGACGACCAGCTCTACCACGTAACTGATTATCTATTCTTCTTGATTCATGTCTTTCTGTTCCAAGAACACATAAACCACCAATTTCTTTTATACTGTCTGAAACTTTTATATCCGTACCACGACCAGCCATGTTAGTTGCAAGTGTTATTGCACCTTTTTCTCCAGCATTTGCTATAATCTCAGCTTCTCTTTCATGATTTTTAGCATTTAATATTTCATGTTTTAATCCTGCTTTTGTTAAAGCTTTACTAAGTTCTTCATTAGCCTCAACACTAACAGTACCTATTAATATTGGTTGCCCTTTTTTATGAATTTCTTGAGCAAACTTAATTAACGCAGAATTTTTTCCTTTAATATTAGAATACACTAAATCAGCATGATCTTCTCTTATAACAGGTTTGTTTGTCGGAATAGTAATAACATACATATTGTAAATATTTCTAAATTCTTCTTCTTCTGTTTTTGCAGTACCTGTCATACCTGATAATTTATTATACATTCTAAATAAATTTTGAAATGTAATAGTAGCCATTGTTCTTGATTCAGTATTTATAGAAACATTTTCTTTTGCTTCTATTGCTTGATGAAGACCTTCACTAAATTGTCTACCTTGCATTAATCTACCTGTAAATTGATCAACAATTACTACTTCATCATTTTCTACAACGTAATCAACGTCTTTTTTAAAACCATAATTAGCTTTTAAAGATTGATTTAATCTTTGAACAAATGCAGTATTATCTATTTCATATAAATTTTTTATTTTTGTTATCTTTTCTACTTTATGACTTCCTTCTTCTGTTAAAGATACATTTTTTGTTTTTATATCTAAAGTAAAATCATCATCTTCCTTAAGAGCTCTAGCTACTTTATTAGCTTCTTGATATAAATGACTAACATTAATTCTTCCTCCACTTATAATCAATGGAGTTCTTGCTTCATCAATTAAAATAGAGTCAACCTCATCTATAATACAGAAATTTAATTCTCTAATAGTTCTGTTTTCTTTTTTAACAACCATATTATCTCTAAGATAATCAAATCCAATTTCGTTATTAGTAGAATATGTAATGTCTTTCTCATAAACTTCTTTTTTTTCTGCACTTGACATAGATCTTAAATTAACACCAACAGTAATACCAAGTAAATTATAAACTGGTTCCATCCATTCGGCATTTCTTTGAGATAAATATTCATTTGTAGTTATTACGTGAACACCTTTTTTACTAAGTGAGTTTAAATAAGCTGGTAAAACAGTTGTAAGAGTTTTTCCTTCACCAGTTTTCATCTCTGCAATATTTCCATAATGTATAGCAAGTCCACCTATCATTTGAACTCTATAAGGTTTTTCTCCTATTGCTCTATGAGCGGCTTCACGAGCTAAAGCAAATGCTCTTACCATTACATCTTCAAGCTCAGCTCCCTCACTTAATTCATTTTGTAATTCTAAAGTTTTTTTAGCAAAGTCTTTTTCTTTTAAACCTTGCATTTCTTCATCTAATAATTCAACTTCATCTACAATTTTTTCAAATTTTTTTAATTCTTTATACTCCATATCAAAGAGTTTTTTTAGCATTCCCATTTTTTGTCTCCTCTATTTTATATTCCCCTTAAAAATCATTTTACCAAAAACAATAAACAAAGTCTATAAAACAAGCAAAAATTTAAATTTTTGCACAAAAAAACTTGAAAGTAAACTTCCAAGTTAAATAATTTTCTATCTTTTTGAAAATTGTGGTGCTCTACGAGCTTTTTTAAGACCATATTTTTTACGTTCTTTAATTCTTGCATCTCTAGTTACAAAACCAGCTGATTTAAGAATTTTACGATAAGAATCTTCTCTTGTTTGATCAGTATTAGCATCAAAAGCAAGTAAAGCTCTTGTAATACCTAAACGGATAGCTCCAGTTTGTCCTGAAAAACCTCCACCTATAACTTTAATATTGATATCAAATCTATTTTCATTATCAGTTAATACTAAAGGTTGTTTTAAGTCCATAACAAGAGTAGCGTAAGGCATATAATCATTAACATCTTGTCCATTAACAGTAATATTACCAGTACCACCAGTAATTGTTACTTGAGCGATAGAAGCTTTTCTTCTACCAGTTGCGTTCCAACTTTGTTTTTTTGCCATTATATTCCCTCCTATTTAACTTCCATAACTTCTGGTTGTTGTGCAGA
The DNA here is from genome assembly GCA_044432745.1 of bacterium. Classification (GTDB taxonomy): domain Bacteria; phylum Bacillota_I; class Bacilli_A; order RF39; family UBA660; genus CAKOSP01. The sequence goes on along the minus strand of JAWXUH010000004.1, from coordinate 109,885 downwards.
ATGTTTATGTTCGCTACCTTTGTAAACAAATAATTTTTTACCTGTAGCTCTACCAAGTCTTCCGTGTGGAAGCATTCCTTTGATAGCTCTTTCTAACATTTCTTCTGGATATTGATTAATCATTACCTCAGCAGTTCTTTCTCTAAGACCTCCTGGGAATCCACTATGGTTGTAATATTTTTTATCTTTAAGTTTGTTTCCAGTTAAATTAACTTTCTCAGCATTAATAATAATAACATAATCACCACAATCAGTATGAGGAGTAAACGTAGGTTTATGTTTACCTCTTAATACAGTAGCTGCTTGAGAAGCAAGTCTACCTAAATTTTTACCTTCAGCATCGATAACATACCATTTTCTTTGAACAGTTTCTTTGCTTTGCATAAATGTTTTCATATTTTATATTCCTTTCAATTCATCATTTATCAAATAATATTTCAACAACTAAATCAGATTAATAAATGCGTTAATACTGATTATATGCTACAAAATGTGCTTTGTCAATATATTTTTTTCACTTTGTAACCAAAAAAGGTTGCAAAGCATTAAAAGTTATAATTTTTTATCATATTTTATTTTTTTTAAATATAAACCTTCTGCCTTTGCAGTACTAAGTCTCTTTTCAACTTCATATAATGTAAGCATAGATTCTAATTCTTTGTAAGTACATTTATCTTTACTAGCATCAATAAGTGCACCTACTATATTACGAACCATATACCTATAAAAACCATGACCTTTAAATACAAAATAAATTCTATCTCCTTTTTTAGTAACATTAATACTATTTATATAAGAAACATAATTATCTCTATAACCTGCTACGAAATTTTTAAAATTGTGTTCACCTACAAATAATTGACTACATTTAGTTATTTTGTCAAAATCTACATTACCATAATAATATCCATAGTATCTATTATCATCGTTTTTATTTAAAGTCATTTTATATATATAAGTTTTTTCTTTAACACTATATCTTGCATGAAAGGACTCTTTTACTTTTTTTACTTTTTTTATTTTTATATCTTTTAAAACTTTATTTAATTTATATTTTAAAAACCAAGTTTCTCCTTCTACTTCGAAGTGAGCACACTGCGCATAAGCATGAACTTTTGAATCTGTTCTACCTGCTCCTTTTATTAAAATTTCACTACCAAATAAACCTGTTAAAGCTTCCTCTATATCCCTTTGAACTGATCTTACATTTTTTTGCCTTTGAAATCCATGGAATTTTGAACCATCATAACTAAATATTAATAAAATTTTATTCATATAACGTAACTACACTTTCAGATTCAAGTGTTTTTTTAATATCTATAACTCTTTGGTTAGAACTTCCTCTATATTTAGCATTTAAAGTTTGTAAAGATTCATCATATCTACCATCTACTAAAACATCTATATACTTAAGTATTTCTAAATAAATTGGTTTCATTTTAGAAAGTTCTTCATATGTATATCCAGTGTAACACCAAATATTATACCCTTTTGATTTAGTATATTTTAACACTTCTAAAAAAGACTCTGGTTGAAACATAGGATCACCACCAGAAAACGTTACACCATCTTGATTTATAAAGTCATCTATTTTTTCATATAATTCTTCTAAACTATATTTTATACCTATATTAAATGGATGAGTTTCTGGGTTATGACAATTCTTACAATTATGTGAACAACCTTGAAACCATATTACCGCTCTTAAACCAACGCCATCTACAATGCTATCAGTAATTATTTCACTACTTAAATATACTTCATTCATTTTTATTACCTTCTTTATATTTTTCTACTAATTTATTTATTTTTATAAAATTATGATTAATACCTGATTTACCTATTTTATAATCAGTTTCTTCACTTATTAATTCAGCTAATTCTGAATATGAGGCATCTGGATATAACTCACGATATTTTACAACGCATTTAAGTTTATCATCAAGTAAATCAAGTAAATTATTATCTTTTAAAAATTCTATTGAATCTACTTGTTTTAAACCAGTTTTTATAATTTTTTCTTGATTAGCAATTTCACAATTAGTAAGTCTATTAACCATATTTTTATGATCTCTATAAATACGTATATCTTCAAAATAAAATAAAGAATTAATTGTTTTAAACATTTTTAACAAATCACTTATTTCTTCTGCTGCTTTAACATACACTATAAACTTACTTCCTCTTTTTAGTATTTTACTTGAAAATCTAAAAGATAATAATATTATATTAATGTCTTGAATTAATTTTTCATTAGATGAACTAAATTCTAAATGGTAACCACTGTTTTTAGGATCTGTAATAGAACCACCACTAAGAAAGGTACCTTTTAAAAAAGCAACTTTTTTGTATGGTGTATCACAAAATTCTAATATATCATCATATACCATATCTTTTTTAATAAGTTCTAACTTTTCAGATATTTCAAGCATGTATATTCTTTTTTCTCTAAATCTTTTTTGAGTACGTACCTTTATAGAAGGATTTATAGAATATATTTCTTTTAAATCTGTATATATCTTTCTTATAATAGAAGCTGTTTCTGAATTAATAATCATTATGTCTTCTATTTTTGCTCCGGTACTTAAAAAAGACGATAAACATATCAGCTTATCTACTTCATTATCCTTAATTTTTGATAATTCTTCTTTAAATGTAGTTGTAAAAGTCATATTACTCACCTTCCATTAAATATCTAAAAATTAAATATGCCGTTTTTAGAGAATCATGTCTAAATACATCTTCTTCTACAATAACTAAATCCGATTCAATAATTTTTAACTTTTGATCTTTTATTTTGGTTCTATCAAGTAAAACAAATTCCTTTTGTTCACAAGTTAAATATTTACGAGCTAAATCATCATCAATAATATTATTATTTGCAATAACAATATCAATTGATTTTTTAGGAAAATAATTTTCTAAATAATCTATATGGTCTGCAACATCAAAATCATCAGTTTCTCCTGGTTGTGTAAATAAGTTACAAACATATAACTTTTCACATTTAGAAGATGATATATAACTAGACAATTCTTTACTTATTATATGTGGAATTATACTAGTACATAAACTACCTGATGAAAATATAATTAAATCTGCAGAGTCTATTGCATCATAAATTCTAGGATTAATAGTAAATTCTCTATCATAAGATAGTTTTAAGATTTTAGAAGAACAATTTGTTATTTGTTCTTCTCCTATAACTTTTAATCCATCATCTGTGTCTGCAACTAAATGTACAGAGTCTTCAGTTAAAGGCAAAATAGTACCTGATATTTTAAAAACATCTGATAATATGTCTATTGCATCGTCAAAATTACCTTTTAAATCAAGCAATGCTGTTAAAAGTAAATTCTTAACAGAATGAGATCCTAACGTTTTTGATTTAGTAAATCTATAATTAAGTAGATCTATTACATCACTGTTCGTACTAGACATAGATAACATGACCTTAGTAATATCTCCTACTGCAGGAATGTTTAATTCCTCACGTAGTTTTCCAGTACTACTTCCATTATCTGCAACAGAAACAACTGCTGTTATATCTAGCGGAAATAATTTCAATCCTTTTAATAATTGTGAAAGTCCGCTGCCTCCACCAAAAATAACGATTTTTTTCATAAACATCACCAGTCAAGTTTAACATAAATAAAAAAAAATTCATAGATTTTTATTCAAATCTAATTATAATTTCCCCATCTGTTGAATATAAGTATTTTTCTTTTGCATATCTTGCAACATAATCAGGATCACTTAATTTAGTAACTTCACTTTTTAAAGATTCTTCCTTACTAATTAAATCACCATAGTAAACTTCAAGTTCTACTAAAGATTTTTTGTTAGCGATAATTCTATTTATATTGTCATTTATATTATTATATAAAGATATAGTTAAACCAACTATAGTAATAATAATTAAAAATAATCTCATTATATTTTTTTTTATAACTATCACATCCTATATTAAGATTACCTAAATATTTTATAAAAATCAATACTTAACATACGTTTTATAACATTTTTACAGACAAATGAACAGAAAATATAACCAAGTATAAGAGAAATTAAAAAATATATATGAAACCTACCTGTATTAATTTTATAAAGTAAGATTAAATATATAAGAACATTGTTTAAAACAAATATTATAGTTATTAAAATTCTAAATAGAATATTTTTACCATATATAAGTTTTAAATTATACTTAGAAGATAAATAATAAAAACATCCATATATAAAAGAAATTAAAAAAGAAAGTATTTGTAACTTAACATCCATTATTTAAATAATTTAGCAACAAGACTTTCTTCTTTAACTTTACCTTTAATAGTTCTATCTAAATAGATTAAACTAAGTATATGTCCCTTAATTTTAACAAGACCATCCATAGTATCCATTTTAAGAACTTCAAGTCCACTACCTTTAATATGAATATTTCCCATATTAGATTCTAATAAAAATTCCTCATCGTTAAAACTAGTTATTTTTATAATACCAGTTAAAGATATAAAATTTCTATCTACTATTTTTACTTCATGAGAAATTTGTGAATTGTTTTCAATCATGCTAAAGTCCTTTCATAAAACAATATGAAAAAGGGCAAAAAAAAAGAACTAAAAGTTCTTATTCAGCAGTATTATATTCTGCTAATATTTTGTCTTCGAACATAGTTCTAGTTTCGCTGTTAAGCGGATGAGCTACATCTTCATATCTATCATCTGCAAGTTTTCTACTTGGCATTGCAACAACTAGTTTTTCAGCACCTTCTATAACTTTTATATTGTGTACCATAAAACAATCGTCTAATGTTACTGTAGCATATGCTTTTACTTTAGACCCTTCTCTTTCTGTTTTAAAAATCTTTACTGATGTAATTTCCATCTTAATATTCTCCTTTTCTATTTTAATCCTAAATACATTTTAAATCATTTTTTAAATAAATACAAGTAATTTAGTTAAAATATTTTATTTTTATATCTCCTGTACAAACATCAGCATATTGAAAAGTCTTTTCCATATTATTAGTTTGTAACGAAAATATATTGGGATATACCTGCTTTAAAGTACCATTATAAGTTTCAATTTTATTACGCATACCATAAACAACAACTTGAACTGATTTACCTAAATTTTGTTCTATAATTTTTTTAATACCATTAATATTCATATGTCTCTCCCATAATTAAAAGTATGAATTTAATTTAAATTATATACCTAAAATTTACCTAGGATATCCAACATACATAAATCCCCTAGTATAAAGTCCACCTACTCCATCTTTTCCATATTTAGTTTTATCAAGTAAATCAAGCAAATCTATTTCCTTATTTTTTTCTGTTAGAGCAATAGTAGTTGCAATAATAGCTGGATCAAGAGCATGAATATTAACTCTCTTAGGACTACTAGCAAAGTTTGCTCCAGACTTAATTAATTCTTCATAGTAAGATTGACATGCTCCAGCTATTACAACTAACTTTTCGTGACTTCTTTCGTAATTTCTAGCTACTTTTATAGCCTTTATAAAATCTGCAGTATTCTTATAACTCCTAATATCATCGATAGGACCTTTTTTAGAATAAAAAGCATCATGACCAGTAATAATAAGTATATCAGGTTTAAAATCAGTTAATAACGCATTTAACTGTAAGTGTATAGAATCTTCTTTTATTTTTTTACCAATAGCATAAACACCATTTTTTTTATAATACTTTAAACACTTTTCAAGATATTCATTGTCTCCATCAATATGTAGTATCTTTGCAGGAAGGTAAAAAAAATCATCTTCTTTTATATTACGATTATTATCTACATCAATAAAATCTTCTATATAATCTTCAACAATAACAAGATCATCTTCATTGCTATTTGCAAGTAATCTAGCTTCTATACCTTTTAAAAAATATATACCATCTTTAACATTTATAACCTTAAATGCAGTATCATGATTATAACTTCTTCTAGTTACAATATCTCCTTTTTTTATATTCATAAAAATCACCTAATTAATAATTATGCAAAATAATAAAAAAACTGTATATTTGTTTTAAATATGGTGGAAAATATATAGCAATTATGATATATTTAAAAAGAGGATATTTATGAAAAAAATTATAAAAGATATAAAGAAATTTTGGTCTTATATTATATACCAAACAAAAGCTGAGATTAAATCAGAAGTAACAGAATCACATTTAGGAATATTGTGGTTGTTTCTCGAACCTATATCCTTTATGTTAATTTATGCCTTTATTGGAGAAATTGTATTTAATAAAACTACAGAGTATTTTCCTATTTTTATATTTAGTGGATTAATATTTTGGAATTTCTTTAATATGGTATTAAAGAAAAGTACTAAATTAGTAAAGTCTAATAAAGAGATAATAAGTAAAATATATATACCGAAGTATATTTTTCTAATAATATGCGTATTTATCAATCTATATAAATTAATTATTACTTTTGGTCTATTAATAATCTTTATGTTATTTTACGGAGTACCAATATCACTTAACGTTTTATGGACTATACCGATAATCATTAACATGTCTATTCTAACCTTTGGTATATCACTATTTTTTATGCATTATGGTGTAATAATAACAGACTTAGTAAACATAACAAATATTTGTTTAAAATTCATGTTCTATTTAACAGGTATATTTTATAGTATTAAGGACTCTGTTCCAGCACCATATAATACAATAATATATTCACTAAACCCTATTGCGTTTTTTATAACTGAATTTAGAAATTGTTTTATTTATTCAACTACAATTAATTTACCATTATTTATGATTTGGTTAGCAATAGGATCAACTCTTAGTATAGTAGGATTAAAAACAATTATTAAACATGAAAATAATTATATAAAGGTGATGCGATGAAAGATAAAGATATAACAATAAAAGTAGAAAATTTAGAAATAAATTACAAATTTATACAAAGTTTTAGTTTTAAAAAAGAAGGTCTTAAAAAAACCAAAACTAAAGTTGTAAATGCATTAAAAGGTGTTTCTTTTGAAATAAATAAAGGAGAAATAATTGGTATATGCGGAACAAATGGTAGTGGTAAATCAACTCTTCTAAAAGCTATAGCTGGTATATTTTCTCCAGATAAAGGAAGTATAGATTTATATGGGAATTCTATATCATTATTATCTATTGGTGTTGGGTTTCAAAAAAAATTATCAGGATATGAAAATATATATATATCAGGATTACTACTAGGATTTACAAAAGAAGAAATTACAAATAAAATGGAAGAAATAATTGAATTTTCAACTTTAAAAGAACATATACATAATCCAGTTAGTACATATTCTTCTGGAATGTACTCAAAATTAGCATTTTCAATTACAGCTATACTTGAAACAGATATAATGCTAATAGATGAAGTATTTAGTGTAGGAGATGCGAGATTCAAAAAGAAAAGTTACGCTAAAATGAAAGAGTTAATTGAAAATGAGAATAGAACAGTTATTATAGTATCTCACTCACATAAAACTTTAGAAAAATTATGTAATTCAATTATTTGGTTAGAAAAAGGTAATATAAAAGAAATTGGACCTTCAAAAGAAATCATTGAAAAATACGAAAAATTCTTAGATAACGAAATATAAAAATAGGAGACAGAAAATGAAAGATAAAAAAAATATAGCAATAATATTTGCAGGCGGTGTTGGATCTAGAATGGATACAAACGATATACCTAAACAATTTTTAGAAGTTGAAGATAAACCTATTATAATACATACACTTTTAAACTTCGAAAAACATAACGATATAGATGGAATTATCATATCTTGTTTAAAAGAATGGATTGATTATTTAGATGTTAAAATAAAAGAATTTAACATAACAAAGGTAAAATCTATAATACCAGGTGGAACGACGGGACAAGATTCTATATATAAAGGTCTAATAGAAGCAAAAAGACTTTTTACTGATAACAGTAATGTACTTCTACATGATGGTGTTAGACCATACGTAAAAGAAGAATTAATTACAGGTTGTATTAAGCAAGTTAATGAACTTGGAAACGCAGTAGCATACACACAATGTAATGAAACAATTATTGTTAGTGAAAATGGACAAAATATATCATCTGTACCATACAGAAAAAATACTTTTGCTGGTCAAGCTCCGCAATGTTTTCGATTAAAAGAGATAATTGAAGCGCATGATGAGATAAGAGCTGTTAACCCTACATATGATAATATTGTTGATTCATGTACACTGTACAACACGCTTAATAAAGACATATATTTAATAAAAGGACACTCAGGAAATATCAAAATAACGACACAAGCTGATTATTACCAGTTTAAATCTCTTCTAGAATATGATAAAATGCAATCAATAGGACAAAGTATCCCTATTAGTGATAGTATTATTAAATACATAGAAAAAGGAGAATTATGAACGCAGTTATAAAAAAAGATATGTTAGAAATGAATATATCAGATATTGAGAAAGAAAAATTAAAAAATAGTCATTTTTTCATTACTGGAGCAAATAGTTCATTAGCACAGTATATGGTTTTTTATTTATTACATTTAAACGAAGACGAAAACTATAATATAAAAATTAATGTTTTAGTGCGTAATGAAGAAAAAGCTCATGATATATATAAAGAATATATTGATCAAATAAATTTTATAGTACAAGATATATGTACACCAATTACATTTGATGGAAAAATAGATTATATAATACATACAGCAGGATCTGCATCACCATGGTTTATTTTAAATGATCCAGTTGGAGTGATAAACGCAAATACTGTTGGTACTTTAAATGTATTGAATCTTGCAAAAGATAAAAATATTAAACAATTATTATTTACATCAACAAGAGAGATATATGGACAAATACCAAATAATGTAGATTATATAACTGAAGATGTTGTAGGAAGTATTGATACACTTGATTCTAGATCATGTTATCCAGAAAGTAAAAGAGCAGCTGAAACTTTATTAAAAGCATTTTATAATCAATATAAAGTACCTTTTACTATAGCTAGAATAGCTCATACTTACGGACCTGGAATGGAAATTAAAAACGATGGTAGAATTATGGCAGATTTAATATCAGCAGCTGTTAATGATGAGGATATTAAATTAGCAAGTGATGGTACTACAATGAGAGGTTTTTGTTATATAACAGATACTGCTGCAGGTATGTTTAAAATACTACTTTCAGGTACTATAACAGAAGCATACAACTTGTCAAACGAAACAGAATATAAAGAAATTAAAGAAACAGCTAAATTAATATTAAAAATTAAAGACAATGAGAATTTAAAATTAATATTAAATGAAGATGGACAATTCAAAGGTGGATATACTAAAGGTAAATTTACTCAAATGAGTACAAAAAAATTAGAATCTTTAGGATGGTATCCTAAAGTAAGCCTTGAAGATGGAATTAAATCTACTATTCAATATTACACTGATAAAGAAAGTAAATAATGAAAAAGTCGCTTATAAAATTTAGCATAATTTTTTTTAATTTTCTTTATTTCTTTTTTAAATTTATTCCACAAAAAAAAATAATAACAATTTTAAGTAGACAGTCAGATCAATCTAGTATTGATATTGAAATGATAAAAGAAGATTTAAACAATAACTTGCCAGATTACAAAGTTATAGTATTATGTAAAAAATTAGAAGGTAATATAATTAAAAAAAGTTTATATTTTTTTCATATTTTAAAACAAATGTATTATATTTCTCAATCTAAGTTGTTGATATTAGATAGTTATTGCATAACTGCAAGTATGTTAAAACATAAAACAAATATACAAATTATTCAAATATGGCATGCTTTAGGTTTAATGAAAAAAGCTGGATATTCAATACTTGATAAAAAAGAAGGAAGAAGCAAAGATATAGCGTTAACTGCTAAAATGCACCACAATTATACGTACGCTATTACTTCAAGTGAACATTGTATAAAATCAATGAGTAAAGTTTACAATATAAATGAAGATAAAATATTAGTATACAAATTACCAAGAGTTGATTATTTAATTAATAATAAAGACCGTATTGGTAAAGAAATTAAAAACAAATATACAAATTTAAATGACAAAAAAAACATATTATATATACCAACTCATAGAAAAGGTAATGATGAATTTGATAAAGAAATCAATGTAATAATAGATACAATAGATTTTAAAAAATATAATTTAATAATCAAATTACATCCTCTATCAAATATAGATATCACAAACCCTAACGTTACTATGTTAGATGATATTAAAACTGTAGATACACTGTTTATAGCAGATTACGTTATAACAGATTACTCTACTATTTGTTATGAAGCTATGATTCTAAACATACCAGTGTATTTTTATGCATTTGATTTAGAACAGTATACACATGACAGAGATTTTTTTATAGATTATAAAAAGGATTTAAAGGATAATTACTACTTAGATTTTAAAAAATTATATAAGAGTTTAGATAATAATAAATTTAATTTTAAAAAACAAGAAACATTATTAAAACAACAGGTTGATTTAAGTGCAGATAAAATTAGTGATTTTGTAATAAAAACATTGAAAGGAAATAATCTTGAAAACTCAGAAAGAAATTAATAATATAGATAAAAAAGAATTTAAATTTTCTATAATAGTTCCAATATATAACGTTGAACCTTATTTAGAAGAAAGTATACAAAGTATCATTAATCAAAGTATAGGATTTGAAGATAATATACAACTTATACTTATTAATGATGGAAGTACTGATAACTCAGAGAGAATTTGTAAAAAATATAAAAGAAAATATACAGATAATATCGTATATAAAAAACAAAAAAATGTAGGAGTTAGCACAACTAGAAACAATGGTTTGAAAGTAGCTACTGGTAAATACATAAACTTTTGTGATCCAGATGATTACTTTGATTTAAATGCATTTGAAGAAGTTTATAAATACTTTGAAAGTGTTAGTAACGAAGTTGATTTTGTATCAATTAGAGTTAAAATGTTTGAAGCATTAGACAAATTTCATGTATTTGATTATAAATACAACGAAACTGAAGTAATAAACTTAAAAGAAAATCCAGATTATATACAATCTTTTGCAAACAGTATATTTATAAAAAATGATATTGCTATGAAACATCAATTTAATGTCAATTTATCATGTGATGAAGACACAGAATATATATGCTCACTATTAATGGATAATCCTAAATATGGTGTAATAAGAGATGCAGTATATAACTGTAGAAAAAAAATTAACAAAGTGTCAATAACTGATTTAGATTTTTTAAAAGAAACTTTAAATGTATTTGAGCATTGTTACACGAATATAACTAACCAGTGTATTGAAAAATATGAAGAAATACCAAATTATATTCAACATATAATGTTACATAGCTTAAAAGAAAGAATAATATTATCAACAGAGTCAGAATCTATAGAAGAAGATAATACGATTCTTTCAAGTCATTTAGATACTTTAATAAGTAATTTTGAAATAAATATTATTTTAAAACACAAAACCCTGAATTTAAAACAAAAAACATTTTTATATAATGTTAAAAACAATAAAACTGAAAATGATATTGCACAGTTCAATGATTATTTATATAAAAAAGTTTTACGTATATATAGCGCAGAGCAACAAAAAAATAAGATATTTTTAAAAGGTCATTTTACTGCTCCTGCTGATTTTAATATTAAAAAAATAAATTTTCTACATAATAATAAAAAAATAAATTATAAGATTATTAAAGAAAAAAATGTTAATTACTATAATTGCAAAAAAGAATTAAACTCAGTTAAATATTTTTTTACAATTACATATAGTGCTAAAAATAATGCTTCATTAAAATGTAATTATAATCTAAAAGATAATAATCATGAGATCGTTTTAAATATAACTAAAAATATAAACATTACAAAAAAAATAATAACATTAGATAACTTTATACTTAAAAGTAGTCCATATGAATTAACTACACAAGAAATAACTTAAAGAAAAAAGAAAAAGAAAAAACTAAGTTTTTAAACTTAGTTTTTTTCATGTTTATAAAGTATATCTGTTTTCAATACAATAAATAATAATATTATCATTAATATAACATAAATAAACATTGCAAGTTCTTCATCACCTAAAACAAAGAAGATTGTAACTAAAGCAAATAATATGTTAATTGCATATATAATTAAAACTGTAACTTTAGTAGAAAACTTCATTTTTAACATTTGATGATGAAAATGCTCTTTATCTGGCTTACCGAGATTTTCATGATTAAGAAGTCTTCTAAGTATAGCTAGTGCTGTATCAAAAATAGGAATAGCTAATATAATAATAGGAATAATTAAACTTGTTAATGTAGTAGCTTTAAATCCTAATAAAGAAATAATAGAAATAATAAATCCTAAAAATAAACTTCCTGAATCTCCCATAAATATGGACGCTGGATTAAAGTTATGTACCAAGAAACCTAATGTAGCTCCAAGCATTATTAAAGATAATATAACGTCTAAACCTGAAGTTTTTGCTAATATAAACGCTATGATTGCAATAGTTGCAAAATATATAGAAGAAACTCCAGCAGCAAGTCCATCTAACCCATCTATTAAATTAATTGCATTAGTAATAGCCAATATAAATAAAATAGTAACTATATAGTTAAGTGGTTCTGGAAACAATATAAGTAACCCTAACGCAGTTACTTTATTTAATACTATCCCCCCGTAAAAAACGACAATACAAGCTGCTATTATTTGAGAAGCTAATTTATACCTTGCTTTAACTGGGTTTATATCATCTACAAATCCTGTTATAATTATTATAAATCCACCTATCAATATTGATAACATCTGTAATGATGTTTCTGCAAATAAGATATATCCGAGTAAAAAGGAGAAAAATATTCCTAATCCACCTAACCTAGGCATAGGTTTAGAATGGACTTTTCTTTCGTTTGGTATATCTAAAGCATTAACGTGTATGGCCATCTTCTTTATAAAAGGCATAATAAGCGCACTTGATAAAAAAGTAACTACCACAATCATTATAACGCTATGACCATTAATGTACATATTCATAATAAATCACCTAGTAACATTATACCCTATTTTTAGATTGTTTGAAATGTTTTATTTCCAAAAGAATGTAAAGGCTTCCATTTAAAAAAATATAATAAAAAAATATAGCTTTTAAACTATATTTAATTTTATATTTTTTATTGTATTTTACTATTTAAACTAAGTTTTTTATAAATATCGATAAATACTTCTCCAGAACACTCTTCTGCTCTAGCTTGAGCTGTTAAATCGTGTTTAATAAGTATTTCTTCTATAATATTAAAATCGTAGTCTCTTAGATTATTCTTAAGAGTCTTTCTTTTCTCTTTAAAACATATTTTCAAGAAATCAAAATATTCTTTTTCTATGTTAATAACGTCCTTTTTACAAGTAAGATTAATAACTGCACTTTCAACTTTCGGTGCAGGTTCAAAACTAGTATTTTTTACTTTAGTTACTAGCTCTACGTCATAAAAATGTTGTAAAAATACAGTAAAATATCCATAGTCTTTAGATTTTGGTTTTGATAAAAATCTGTTAGCAACTTCTAGTTGAACCATAATAGTAAGAGATTCATGTTTAATATCACTTTTTAATATATGATCTATTATAGGTGTAGTTATATAATAAGGTAAATTACCTACAATAAATAATTTATCATAATTATATGTAGATATATCGTTATTAATATCACTTTCTAAAAAATCTATATTTTTTATTTTTAAATTTTCTTTTTTAAACGTATTTAAAACAGGTATTAAATCATTGTCAATTTCATAAGCTAGTACATTACATTTTTTCTCTACCAATCTATGAGTAAGAGCTCCTCTACCAGGTCCTATTTCGATAATTAAATCTTTTTCGGAAGCTAAAACAGCATTAGATATTTTATCTAATACTATATTATCAATTAAAAAGTTTTGACCAAATTTTTTCTTTGCTTTCATATTCAAAAAAAGGATGTTACCATCCACTCCTTAACACATTATAAGTAATACCTATTCTACCAACTTGATAAGCATATTCCAGCCCCCAAACTAATAAGTCTAAATCATTACCTAAAACGCCTCTATCTAGAACGATTGCATACATAGTATCTTCATCTAATCTAGATTCAAAACTAACTATAGAACCACAAGGAAGATCTCTTGAAGAAGCTACTATATATACTTCTCCATAATCCGCATCTACATACGTTGTAGTTCCATCAGATAGATCTAAATTACTCATACAAGCAAGTCTACCTGTACAAAGTTCACAATTATATACATAACTTGTTAAATCTCCACTAAAAGATTCAAGTGGTGTATGTAATTGAACATACTCACTTTCTGCTATCATAGTTGCCATTGTTGATAAATTTACAGTTTTATTCATAGTAGTATTCTCTATGCTTTGAACATAGATTGTAGAACTTGATGTAAATGCAAAAATAACCGCAACCATAAGAACAAAATTAAAACATCTAATTATAATTTTCATTAACATTTCTCCTCAAATGTATGTATTTATTTTAACATACAACATACTACTTGTCAAAAATAGAAGATGCGTTTTCACTGGTAATTTCTGCTATTTTATCTTTACTACAACCGTATATAGAAGTTAAAAAATTTGCTATAACATCTATGTTTCCTGGATTATTTTCTTTACCTCTATAAGGAACTGGTGCAAGATATGGACAATCAGTCTCAAGTACAATATTTTTCAAATCTATTTTTCTCAAATAATCTTTCATATTACAATTTTTAAAAGTTACTACTCCATTAATTCCTAATAAAAAACCTAAATTTATATATTCATTAGCCGTTTCGTAAGACCCAGTAAAAGAATGAATAACACCTCTTACTTTATATTTTTTTAATATATCTATTGTATCTTTAGTAGCATCTCTACTATGAATAACAACTGGAAGAAAATGCTTCTCAGCAATAGCTAATTGTTTTTCAAACAAAACTTTTTGTTCTTCTTTAAATTCAGTAGTGTGATAATAATCTAGACCTATCTCTCCTACTGCTACTACTTTATTATTAGATATGTTTTCTTCTAAAAATAATAAATCTTCTTCTAAAGCTTTATCTGCATATTCAGGATGAATACCCAAAGTGCAGTACACATTATCAAATGCTTTACTTGTTTCTATAACTTCAATCATAGTTTTTTTATCTACTGCACTGTTAATAATTTTTTTTGTATTGTTATTAAAAGCATTGTTGATGATTTCTTCTTTGTTATCAAAATACTCATCAAAAACATGTGCATGAGTATCCCAAAAGTAATTATTCATCTATGCCTTCTATCCTAGAATAGATAATTACGGGTTCATTTAAAAGTAAATTTTCTTCAAGTTCACCAAAATTTAAAAATTCAAATGTAGTCTTTTTAGTGTTAATAACTTCTAAAATTTTATTTGATGTTTCAGGTATAAAAGCTTCAAGCAAAATAGAACTAATTCTAATAGACTCAATTAAATTATATAAAACAGTTTGCAATCTATCTTTAGAACTTTCTTCCTTAGCAAGTACCCATGGTGTAGTTAAATCAATATATTTATTTGTTAATCTCAAATGTTCCATAATAATTTCAATAGCTTCATTTATTTTTAAAGCCTCTATTTTTTCATCAACCAACGTTTTTAAATTGTTAGCTGAATCTATAAGTTCTTTATCACAATCTTCTATTACATTTAAATTATTAACGTATCCATCAAAATATTTATGACTCATAGAAACTGTTCTAGTAACTAAATTACCTAGTGTATTTGCAAGATCACTATTTGCTCTACTTATAAGAGAATCAATCGAGAAACTTCCATCTGACCCAACAGGAACTTCTTTCAGTGCGTAGTATCTTACTGCATCAACACCGAATTTTTTCACGTACTCTCTAGGATCTTCATAATTACCAAGTGATTTTGATATTTTACCACCATTAATAATCAGCCATCCGTGACCAAATACTTTTTCTGGTAACTCAACATCTAAAGCCATTAATAAAGCAGGCCATATTATTGCATGAAATCTTGTTATTTCTTTTCCTACTAAATGTAAATTAGCCGGCCAAAATTTTTTAAACTTTTCACTATCTACATCTGGATATCCTAAAGAAGTTATATAGTTACTTAACGCATCAATCCATACGTATATTGTATGATCAGTATCAAAAGGTACTTTAATTCCCCATTCTACAGAAGTTCTTGTTACACATAAATCCTCTAAACCTGGCTTAATGAAATTATTTACTAATTCATTTTTTCTTGATATAGGTAAAATAAAATTAGGATTTTTTTCATATAGTTCTAATAACTTATCTTGATACTTACTCAATTTAAAGAAATAAGATTCTTCCTCTACTAATTTAACTTCTCTACCACAATCAGGGCATTTACCATCTACAAGTTGACTTTCTGTCCAAAAAGACTCACAAGGTACACAATATAAACCTTCATAACTACCTTTGTAAATGTCTCCTTGTTCATATAATTTAGTAAATATTTTACCTACCTTTTCTTTATGATCTTCATCAGTTGTTCTAATAAAGTAATCATACGTTATACCAAGTTCACTCCACAAATCTTTTGCATCAGCTATTATTTTATCTACGTACTCTTTTGGAGTAACTTCGTTTGCCTCTGCTTTATTTGCTATTTTTTGTCCATGTTCATCTGTTCCTGTTTGAAAGAAAACATCATATCCATCTAATCTCTTATATCTAGAAATTGCATCAGCTATTATTGTTGTATAACAATGACCTATATGAAATTTCTCACTTGGATAATATATAGGTGTTGTTATATAAAAATTCTTTTCCATTATTTATTATTTTCCCTTCTACTAGCATTCACAATGCTACCCACTCTTTTTTCTAATACTATGTCTTTTTCTACTAAATATTTCGTATATATATAAAAACTGTAAGATACATATTTTTTAATAACATTTGTTTCCTTACACTAGTTTTTTAATACCACTTACATTTACCTTCATAAAAAAAATCATAAACTAAGGACGAAACAAATTCCGCGGTACCACCTTAATTCATGATTGACATGCTCTTTATTTGCCATAACGTAGCAACACGTTTTCAACTCCAAAAACCATATTCAAAATTCAAATTTATTAATTTTCACCAACCATTAACTCTCTACTAAAATTTTTAATTTTTACTTATTTTCTTCCCTGTTAAACAAATATATTATAATATAAATCAAATAATAATTCAACTAATATTTATTTTATCTGCTAGAATTTTTGCAATCATTTTTGCTAATTTAATTTCTTCTTCTAATAAAACATTGCTACTATTGAAAATAATAACTAAACCTATACAATCTGTATCATTTATTATAGGAACAGCTACATAACACATATCAACAACTATATCTCCAAATGATAATTTAACATTATCATTTGAACATTCTCTATTATCTATAAGATTCATTAAAAATGGATCAATGGGTTTATTAATTAAATCTATATCGTTAGTACAAATGACAACTTTCTCTCTATCGGTAATTAAAATATCATTACTACCAAAAGATTTATATATATCTGATATTTGTTCTCCAAGTTCAGCTATATTTTTTATATAATTATATTTTTTTAATATAATCAAATCATCTTGAGCCATAATTTCTAAAGTTTCACCATCTCTAATAGATAACATTCTTCTTATTTCTTTTGGAATAACAATTCTACCTAATTCATCAATCCTTCGTGTAACTCCAATATTTTTCAACAACTAACCACTGCCTTTCAGTAATTAGTTTGGCTCTTTTACATCTAAATTATTCATTATTATTTCATCAAATAATTTAACATAATCTATTAAAAAATGATTTTTACTTGCGTTATAAAATAAAGATATTTTTATTTGTTTACTTATGTATTTGATATTAAATTTCGAATTTATAGAAAATGCAGAAATTAATAACTTATCACCTTCAATAAATCTACTAATATTTTGTGGAATAGTTATTTCTATGAATCTATCTGTTTTAATAACATTTGTTACTTCAAGTTTCTTAGCAAGCTTTTCAAACCACTGTTCATACATATAAATAACCATGTTTTCAGGTATCTTACCAAATCTATTTGTAATATGTTCCGCTACTTCATTAAATTTATTTTCGCTATCTACCGTGTTGATAAGTTGATGTATTTCTATTTTAATATCTTCATCGCTTACATATTCATCATTGATATGTGTATCAACGTCTATCAGCGTTACTGAAGTATCTTCTTCCTCTACTTCTTCTCCTCTTTGTCTTTTTAACTCAGTATCAACCATTTTTAAATATAAATTTATTCCAAGAGAATCTATAAAACCAGCTTGAGAAGCACCGAATATATCACCTGCACCTCTTATAGCTAGATCTCTCATAGCAATTTTATATCCACTACCTAACTCTGTAAAGTCTTTAATAGCTTTTAATCTTTTAGATGCTGTGTCATTTAATATCTTACCTTCTTCGTAAAATAAATATGCATATCCTATTTTATCACTTCTTCCAACTCTTCCTCTTATTTGATATAACTGTGATAAACCAAATCTATCAGCATCAAATACAAGTAATGTATTTACATTAGGGATATCTATTCCACTTTCTATAATAGTAGTACATACCAAAATGTCGTACTCGAAATTAATAAATTCATTCATTATTTTTTCAAGTTCTATTTTATTCATTTGACCGTGCGCAAAATTAACTCTTGCCTCAGGAATAAGTTTCCTGATTCTATCTGTCATAGAAGATATAGAATCTACTTTATTGTATAAAATAAATATTTGTCCACCTCTTGAAAGTTCTTTATATACTGCATCTTTTATTACTAAATCATCCTCATTAAGAACGTAAGTCTGAATAGGATATCTATTTACTGGTGGAGTATCTATTACTGACATATCCCGTATACCAGATAATGCCATTTTAAGCGTTCTAGGTATAGGTGTTGCACTTAAAGTAAGTACATTCACATCATTTTTAAGTTTCTTTATTTTCTCTTTGTGAGTTACTCCAAACCTTTGTTCTTCATCAACTACTAATAAACCTAAATTCTTTGCAATAACATCATCACTAAGAATTCGATGTGTTCCAAATAATATATCTATTTTACCTTGTTTAAATGCTTCTAATACTCTTTTAGCTTCTTTAGTAGATACAAATCTGTTTAATAAACCTATCTCAATAGGCCAGTCTTTAAATCTATTTAAAGCAACATTATATTGTTGAGTTGATAATATTGTAGTTGGACATAAATACATTACTTGATAATTATTTAAAACTGCATTGAATATACCTCTAAAGGCAACCTCTGTTTTTCCAAAACCAACGTCACCACACAATAACCTATCCATTGGATGATTAGAAGTTAAATCTGTTATCATGTCATCTACGCTGTTTTTTTGATTTCTAGTTAATGTATAATCAAAAGATGCATCAAATAAATTTTCCTCTTCTTTGTACTCTTTATAAATAGGACTTTTTATCTCCATCCTTTTCTTATATAAAGTTATAAGCTCAGCTGAAATATCTTTAATTTTACTTTGTATATAACTTCTAGTTTTATTCCAGTTCGTACCATTTAAATTAGTGATCTTTGGAACAGATCCATCTTTATCACTATACTTATAAATAGATGTGATTTTATGAGCTGGTATGTATACTTTATCTTGACCAGAATAATCAATTTGAAGATAATCCTTTTCTACTCCATTTTTCTTAAGTTTTTTTATACCACTATAAATACCTATTCCATTATCTATATGTACTACATAATCTCCTATTTCAAGAGAATCGTAACTTTTTATTTTTTTTCCAAATTTAAAATTACCTTTATAAGATTTAGCTTCACTTACTTTTTTATCTATATCAAATTCTGATATTAATATAAATTTATCAAATATAAACCCTTGATTTATTTTCTTCCTAACAATATTGCAATTAGGTATAAGTTCCTTTATTTTCTTAATCTGATTATCTGTTGATAAACAAAATACAATTTCATAACCTAAACGTGTCCAATTGTCATAATCACTTTTTAATTTTTCAAAATTTTGTAAATAATTATTAAGTTCTTTAGAATCATAGTTCATATCACATTGAGCACCAAAATTGTTAATGTAAAAATAATTTTCTGGTAATAGATCTTCAAATGTATGCATTAAATCTTCTTTGATGTCTTTTTTAGCTTTGTATTCAAGTACATCTAAACATAATTTTTTATAACTTGCATCTATTTGTTCTTTTTCTAAAAAAAATACGTTAGAACCTTTTATATAATCAAAAATAGATGAGTTTTCGATTGACTCTAATTCATTAGCCGGAGATAAAGTTATTTCATTTATTTCCGTGTTACTAATTTGTGTATCTTCATCAAAGTTTCTTATACTTTCTATTTCATCTCCGTCAAATTCTATTCTAACAGGATTGTTATCATATATAGGAAATACATCTATAATTAAACCTCTTACGGAATATTCAGATGTAGAGGTAACCATTGATTCCCTATTATAACCAAGTAACTCTAATTTTTCTAGAAATGATGCTCTTTTAATCAAATCACCTTTTTTTAAAACTAAATCTTTATTATCTTTTTTGTTTGGTAAAAACTTTAAATATCCTATCAAGTTTGTTATTACTATATTCTTCTTTTTAGAATCTAATTTTTTTAAAGTCTCTAATCTAGTAAATTTAAGTTCCGGAGATTTAACAGCTAAAACCGAAGTTAAAAAATCATCCATAGGAAATAATAAAATATCATTTGTATATGTTTGAAATTTATTATATAAATTAGTTGCCGTATATAATGAATTACATACTATTAATAAATCATCTTCATTATTTTTAAAATAATTTAACATGTAAAAAACGGCTAACTCATTAGTTAGACCACCTATTACATTTCCATTAATATATTCAAATTTATCACATATATTTTTCATATTACGCCTTATAAACATTTACAATCTTATCAAAATCTTCTTTGATAAACAAATCTATAATTTTTCTAGTATCAATAGCATTTATAGTGTCCATATCTTCTGAAGAAAAATTATTTAGCACAAAATCTATTGTATTGTTTTTATATTCATTCAAAATTCCAATTTTTAATCTTGCAAAGTCTTTACTATTAAGTACAGATTCAATAGATTTTATACCATTGTGTCCACCTGAAGATGTTGATTTTTTTAATTTATACTTTCCTACAGTCATATCAAGGTCATCTTGTATTACTAATATATCATTTATATCTATATCAAAATATTTTACAAATTTTATAATACTATCACCAGACAAGTTCATAAACGTATTTGGCTTAACAAAAATAACATCTTTACCATACAAATTCATTTTTACATAATCTGCATTAAATTTATTTTTATATAAAGGATTATCTAAATAATTATCTATTATTTTAAAGCCAATGTTATGTCTAGTATTTTCATATTTCTTTCCTGGATTACCAAGACCAATTATTAATTTCATATTTACTCCTTAAATATACCTTTATATGTATTACGATTATTTACATTTAAAGTTCTAACTCTTACACCTTGTTTTGAATTCTTCATACATTTAACTAAGATGGTTTTTGTAGTACCTTTCGCATCAGTAACAATCGTTACTAACTCTTTTACATTCATATTGTATTTATTAGCAAGTATTATTATCTCATCAATTCTCTCAGGTCTATGTACCATATAAAGGCTACCATTATGTTTTAAAAACATTGAAGATTCTCTAAATATTTCTTCAAGCTTTATAAGAACTTCGTGTCTAGATATTTTTGTAAATTCACTTTCATTTACTATAGAACATTCTGAGAATTTAAAAAAAGGAGGATTACAACTTATAACGTCAATAGAGTTTTTAGCAAAATGTTTTTCTAAATTTAATATATCATCATTAATGATCGTGATTTGATCTGACAACCCATTTAATTCTACAGACATTTTTGCACTATTAGATACATCTTCTTGTATCTCTACACCATAAATTTTATTTTCATAAACAGTACTAACTATTAATGGTACTGGTGCAAATCCAGTACATAAATCCATTAACACCGCATTTTTTTTAAGTTCTATATATTCTGCTAATAAAATAGAATCTAATGAAAATTTAAAATAATTTTCATGTTGATATATATATCTATTTTCATAGTCGTATAAATCATTCTTTATTATATTCATCTGCATCAAGCTCTACCTTTACTCTATCAACAAATATATATATTTTTCTTCTTAAAATATCTATTGATCTAATTGTTTCTTCCTTTTCATTATAAATTATCTTATCACCTACAGATGGTAATGTATCTCTATTTTCTTTATAATTATCATTTTCGTATCCTAAACAACATTTCAATCTTCCACAACAACCATTTATTTTTGAAGGATTTAAAGCTAAATTTTGATTCTTTGCCATAAATATAGTTACAGTATCCATATTCTTTAAATGTCTGCTACAACATAATTTTTGACCGCAAGCACCAATTCCAGATGACATTTTAGATCTATCTCTTGCTCCTATTTGTTTTAGTTCTACTCTTGTTTTATTAACTTGTCCCAACCTTTTTGCATACTCTCTAAAATCTATACGAGCATCAGCTGAAAATACAATATATAATTGTTTTCTATCCAAAGAATAACAAGAAGATATTAAAACAATATTTAATTTAAGTTCTTCGGCTATTTTCTTAGCATTTATCGTAACTCTTTTGCAATCTATAATGTTTTTTTCATTTTTTCTTCTATCTTCTTTTTCAACTTTTCTTATAAAAAGTGTATTACTTTCAATCTCTTTTACTTTAGGACAAATTCTTTCAACTGTACAAAGTTGTTTTGCTTTTTCAATCTTTACAACTATTTCTTCACCTATACTAAATTTTTCTTCACAAACTAATACAGTTTGTAAATCGCCATTGTACTTAATGGTATATATATTATTCATCAATTTCACTCATTTCAATAATAAATTTATCTAATAATAAATCTATGTTTAAATTATAACCTATATTGTTTAAAATGTTTATAATTATTTTTTTTCTGCACATTAAACTATGTACTGAAAACTCTGATAAATAACTAAAATCAGTATATAATCCATTAACAGATTCAAAACTAACATTAATATAGTTATCTAAAATATCTAGAATTATTGAAAAAAATGTTGATAAATTATATCTATCTTTATATTTTTCATTTAACAACTCCTTGTTTACAATAATATCTTTAGTATCCAATATCTCTTTTAAGTATAAATTAATATCTTTAATATACACTTCAAATTCTTCTTTAGTTATATTGAATTTTTCTTCCAGAGAAGCTTCTTCATAATTAACAGTATATATTTCACATCTACTTCTTATTGTGTTTATTATATTTTCTTTATTGTTAGTAATAAAAAAACCATAACAAGAATCATTAGGTTCTTCTACAAACTTTAACATTGTATTTGCTGATGAAGAATTTAAGCACTCTGCTCCCTTGATTATATATACATGATTTTTAGATAAAACCGGTATTGTTATACATTGATCCATTAAATGAATTAATTGTTCCTTCTTGATATTTTTTCCATCTGGTTCTATTATATGAAAATTTATACCTTCTTTATTTTCTATTGATCTGCATATAGAACAAATCTCTTCGCTATTTTCACAATTAGAAATACAAGACATTTTTTTAATTAAAGGAAACATTTCCTCAATACAAAAATTTTGATTGTTAGTTTCAATCAAAACAGCATGAGATAATTTATTATTATCAAATAAATTACTTAACATTTGTATTTTTTTATTCATAATACTCCTATATAATCATATACGAAATAATTACTAAGGAAAAAGCTCCAAATGGTCCCAAAATAGTTGATACAAACAACGTATATATATTAATTGGAACAAATATATTTATATTAATAAGTAAGACATTCAATGTATACAACAAAATAAACGCAAGAACGAACTTCCTCATTACTGCGATTGCTATTCTATTCATAATATTCCCTCATAAAAATATATTATATTTTTTGGTAATTATTCCGATATTTTTTTTCTGTCTTCAAGCGCTCTATCCAATGTTGCGACATCTAAATAATCTAAATCTGATCCTATAGGAATACCATAAGATAATCTAGAAATTACAACAGGGCTATTTTCAAAAATTTTCTTTATATATAATGTAGTTGTTTCTCCTTCTATAGAAGATTTCAATGCAATAATAATTTCTGGATTTTCTAAACTATTTATTCTTTGTTTAAGTTTTTCAAAAGATAACTTATCAGGAGAAATATTATTTACAGGACTAATTAATCCACCTAATACATGATAAACTCCATTATAGTTACCAGCCTTTTCGAAAGCAAACACGCTTTTATAATCTTCAATAATACATATCAAATTTTTATCTCTTCTAGAATTATCGCATATACTACAAATTTCATTATCTGTAATATGTCCACAAATACTGCATTTTTTCATATCAGTATCTACCATTAATAGTATTTCAGAAAAACCTTCTATATCATCACTTTCAAAATCCAAAATACTAAGAGCTAATCTCTCCGCACTTTTTTCCCCTATACCAGGTAATTTTTTTAAATAATTTATCAGTTTCTGTAATACTTCAGGATAAATCATTAAAATAAGCCACCCATTTTACTAAGAGCTCCCAATTTTTGTTCAGAAGTTGATTCTAATTTTTTTGAAGCTTCATTGTAAGCTATTTTAATCATATCTTCTAAAGCTTCCATATCATCACTATCAAGCGATTCAATTTTAAAATTTATTGATTTAATTTTATGGTCACCCATTATAACTAAATCACAAAATTCACTTGTACCAGTAAATTCAGTAGATTCTATTTCTGCTTGTTTTTTTTCCATATCTCTTTGTAATTTTTGTGCTTCTTGCATCATTTTTTGCATATTCATTTTTTATTTTACCTTTCTTCTATTTTAGAATGATCGAATATATCATCTATATCTACATCATCTAAAAATTCATTTTCATCTTTTACAGTATATATTATACCACTTTCTTTATCTTTTTTATATATATTTACAAGTTCTAACCATCTTTTTTTAGTTATAAATACTATTTTAGTTTCTCCAAATGTAAATCTATTATAATTAAGTACAATCTTATCTGAAAGTTTTAATATATCATCGTAATCATTTTCTCTTTCTACACTTATAGTAAGTATACTATCAGAACTCATTGCTACTTCGGAGTCTGTCAATAAACCTTTAAGAGATATATCTATATTATTAAGATAATCATTCCAAATAATAATATTTTTTTGTTTTATATCAAGTTTAGCTTCTGCAAAACAATTGTTAATTCTAATATCAGCAAGAGCAAAATTATAAGAATTTACATTAATATCATCATTTTCAAATTTATAATTTTCTTTAACTATTATTTTTTCTGATTCTACATTAATTTCTTTTTGTTTAACTTCTTCCTTAACAATTACTTCTATTTCTTCTTCATGGTTAACTTTAATTTCATCAATTTTATTGTTAGTAACATTCGTTTCTTTACTAAAATAACTAAACAAAATTATTCTCATCATTGAGTAAACATCAACATTTACATTGATTTTACTTTGAAAATCGGTTAATTCTATTGCAAGAGCTTTAATTTCATTAATTTCTAATCTCGTTGTTTTGTTGTTGATAAGTACATTTCTTATCACCTCTGATAAATAACTAATAAAATTCTTAATTAATAATTTATAATCTATTGAACAATCATCTAATTCTCTCATTATCTTTTCAAAGTTTATAAAATCTGAATTATCAAGTGATTCAAAAAGGTTTTCTATAACTTTAAATGAAACGCTTCCTGTATAATTAGCTACTACATCTTCAGTTATCATTTCATTTTCTTTTGACAATTGATCTAATAAACTAAGGGAATCACGTAATCCTCCATCAGATATTTTTGCTATTTCTACTAGAGCTTCTTTAGTAATATTTATATTTTCTAAATTACATATTGATTCAAGACGATCTACAATAACTTTAGTATCAATTTTCTTAAAATCAAACCTTTGACATCTAGATAATATCGTAATAGGAACATTTTCTATATTAGTTGTTGCCAAAATAAATTTAACATGTGCTGGAGGTTCCTCTAACGTAAGAAGAAGAGCATTAAAAGCACTATTACTTAACATATGAACTTCATCTATTATGTAAACTTTGTATTTTAAATTGCTTGGTACTAATTTTATATTATTAGTTATTTCTCTTATTTCGTTAACACCATTATTAGATGCTGCATCAATTTCTATAATATCACTTGTATTTTCTATACTCTTACAATTAATACATTCACCACAAGCCATACCATTTTTAGACTCTAAACAATTGATATTTTTAGCAAATATTTTTGCGCTACTAGTCTTACCTGTACCTCTAGGACCTGAAAAAATATATGCATGAGATAACTTATTGTTTATAATACTATTTGTTAATATTTTTATTATATTATCTTGACCTACTAAATTATCAAAATCATCCGGTCTGTATTTTCTATATAATACTTTATAATTCATTTAAAAACCTCCTGTTTTTAAAATATTATAGCATAAAAAAAGACTATTTTCTTTTATTTTTAAAAAATTTACTCAGATTGTCACAATAATATTTCTCATGACTTTCGTTCTCAAATTTAATAAATTTAGTCTTATAATATTCCTTTTTTTCCGATTTCTTGTCTAATAAATAATAGACGTTTCTTATTCTAGATTGTTTTATTACCGCTTCACACATAGAACAAGGCTTAAGTGTGACATACAAGTCACATTCATTTAACTTCCAAGTTTTTAATTTAGAGGCTGCTTCTAATATACAATTTATTTCTGCGTGAGAAATTATATTATTCTCCAATTCTCTTTTATTGTGCGATTTAGATACGATTTTACCATCTTTAACTAAAACTGCTCCAACTGGTATTTCATCGTTATTATAACTAATTAAAGCCTCTTCTATAGCAATATTCATTAAATCCATATTTACCTCATAAAAAAAGTGCACACAAATAGAGACTGACGTGGCTGCTATCTTCCGATCCTGACCATTTTACAATATATCTGTTGCACGAATACATTATATCAAATTAAATAAAAAAAAACAAATCTTTTTCACAATACGAACATTTGTTCGATTATGAAAATTTAGTTTGTATTAATTTTGTGTTAATAACTTATGTTCCACGTGGAACTTTATATAAACAAAGATTTATATTATATTATATTGGAAATGCCTTGGATATACCTGTGTATTAGGTAAATATACAATTATATATTTAAACTATAGATATCCACATTATAGTTCCACGTGGAACATAAACAGATCTGGTTCAGAGCAATAAAATTATTAATAAATATTATAATATTTCGAATAAACTTCATTTATTTTCCTTATTAACAATGTTTCACGTGGAACATATAAGTAATATTATTTAAATATCTTATTCTCATAAGAATAACTATTATAAATATAATGTATTAATATGATATATTCTTATACTTAATAACTAACACTTATCAACATAGTTCCACGTGGAACACGACAAATTTCTATATATCTACAAATGTTGTATCTCAATTTTGATTTATTGATCTATTTTGCAACAATATTAATATAGATATCTTATTATATTACTTTATTGCAAAATAGAGCAGTTCATTTTTTTTAAAAACATGAATATTTAATTACTAACATTTTTTCTATACAACAAAATTAAAAAAAATATTTTAGATAATATTAATTTAAATATTTATATTAACAATACTACCTGTATTTATAATGGTTTCTTATAAAACGAGAAACAATTAAAAAAATACATGATAAAGTTTTTTCTTTTTAGTATCTGGAATAAACAAAAATAATTTTGATTTAAAAAAAGTTTTCAACATTTTTTTATTTTTGCATATAAATATTTTTTTTAATATCTTAATTTGCATCAAAAAATATTTAATAGTATATATTATTACCTTATTTTAATTTAAATAATACATACATATTGCAGATATTACTTTATTTATATATTTTAAATATTAAATTATTAATATGTTTCACGTGGAACATAGTTGAATTAAAAGCATTATTTCTTTAACAATACATTAGATATGTATCGTAAAAATACAGGAATTAACACATATATTTACTAATATTTTATTTTATAAATATAGTATTACCAGATCTTTATCTATTAATTTTTATTTTTGTATAAGTGATTTATAAAAGTTTTCAATTATATTAATTTTTATTATATAGTTTCTTATATTACAATCTTAAATATATAAGATCATTATATGTAATATATATTTGCACGTATGTTTCACGTGGAACATATATTTTCTTATATGTATAACAAGTAATATAACAATATTTTAAGTAAAATTATATGTATATCTAATTTGCAGCGAAAACATATCTAATGCATCTATATATTACTTTATTTCAATTTATATTTTGAATAATTTCAATTGAAAATTATAAAACATTCAATATTTAGAATAAATTTTAATATACTGAATCTAATACTTGAGATATACAATCATTAAATAAATAAAAAAATATTATTAAAAATAATAATATTTCTCTATGTATAATATTTTTTTCTAAGCTACTATGATTTTATAGATATAATTAATCATGTTTCACGTGGAACATTGTATTACATTTGTATTACTATACCTAATACTAATCCTGCACAATACAATACAATTAATTACACATTAATCGATATCTTTTTCAACTAGATCTTATTAAATATATTAAACTATACAATATATCACTAAAATATATAGTATTTTTTATTATTATTTGTATTTATTTAAGTGATATTTCTTTTTTACGTTATATATTTAAAATGTTCCACGTGGAACTTGAAATATTTCCTAATATATATATATAATACATATTTATATTAAAAATATAATTTAAGAATCTATATATACGTTATGTTCGCTTATATCTGAATTGTTAATAATATATAATGCATAATATTATTTATTGTTTTTGTTATTATATATATTTTTGTAATATTATTTTAACCTAGATATATACTGGCTTTAGTGCTATTTTTTTGACTACTTTGCAAAATTTGAATTTGGTGTTTTTTGTGTTAGTAACTATATGTTAGATATATGTATATTCTATTGCAAGTTATTATTTAATTTATAGATAATGATCTTTACTATTTTAACTGTATTAATTATTAATTATTGATTTTATTTAATATATCTAAATAGTTAATATACTTAAATACCGTAGCGCGAACATTTGTTCGCATTTTAATCAAATAAAAAAGTACTATTGTACTTCTTCATTATTTGTTTCCATTGAACCATCCATGTCTTCTTCTGTAATAGGTTCAGATTTGATTAAAACTGCACTAGACACACATTGATTATCTTTTAGATTTATCAATCTAAGACCTTGTGTAACTCTACCTAATTGAGATACTTGATCAAGAGGCATTTTAATAGTAATACCTGTGCTTGTCATTAATACTAGTTCTGTTTCATCTCTTACAACTTTAACAGTCGATATAGATCCATTTTTCTCAGTTATATTAAGTGCTTTAACACCTTTTGAGCCACGTTTAGTTTGTCTAAACTCGGAAACAAGTGTTTTCTTACCATAACCTTTTTCTGTTAATAATAATATATTATCATCTTCAGATACAACTTCAGCACATACACAATGAGCTGATTCTAAATTAATTCCACGAACACCAGAAGCTGTTCTTCCCATAGCACGAAGGTCTGTCTCAATGAATTTAACCATTCTACCGGCATTAGAACCAAGTAGTATTAAATCGTTGTCTGAGGACTTCCTAACGGCTATTAATTCGTCATCTGGTCTAAGATTAATTGATATTTTACCAGTTGATCTTATGTTCTCAAATTCTTCTATTTTAGTTTTCTTAATAATACCAAACTTAGTAGCGAATAATAAATATTTATTTTCTTCTTCTCTAGTAACTTGTATTACCGAACTTACTTTTTCATCTTTTTCTACTTGTAATAGATTAATTATTGGTATTCCTTTAGAAGTTCTACTGAATTCAGGTATTTCATAACCTTTTAATCTATATACCTTACCTTTGTTAGTAAAGAATAATAAGTAATCGTGTGTTGATAAGTTAATTAAATGTTCAACTATATCTTCATCATTAGTACTCATACCTTTTATTCCAACGCCACCTCTATTTTGAGTTTTAAATGCTTCAGGGTTAGTTCGTTTAACGTATCCTGCTTTAGTAAGCATTATAATAACGTTTTCTTCCGGTATTAATGATTCGTCTTCAATATATTCAATTGCAGTCATATCTATCTTAGTACGACGTTCATCATTAAATTTAGATTTGATTTCTAACAATTCTTCTTTTATTACTCCTAAAATCTTAGCATCATCTGCTAAAAGTGATCTTAGGTATTCAATTTTCTTCATTAATTCAGCAATTTCATCTTCAATCTTAGCTCTTTCTAAACCAGTAAGTCTACGAAGTCTCATTTCTAAAATTGCATTTGCTTGAATTTCACTTAATTTAAACGAACTCATTAAATTATTTTTAGCTTCTTCATCATTACTAGCAGCTCTAATAATTCTAATTACTTCATCTATATTGTCAAGAGCAATTCTTAAACCTTCCAAGATGTGTACTCTATCTTCAGCTTTACCAAGTTCAAACTTAGTTCTTCTAATAATAACAAGTCTTTGATAATCTACATATTTTGATATTATTTCTTTTAAATTTAAAGTTTTTGGTTCACCTTCATCAAGCATAAGTAAATTAATACCAAAAGATGTTTGTAACTGTGTATGTTTATAAAGATTATTTAATACTACGTTAGCATTAGCATCTCTTTTTAAAGTTACAACTACTTTAATACCATTTTTTAATGTTGATTCATCATGTAAATCAGCTATACCATCTATTATTTTATCTCTAACTAACTGACCTATTCTTTCTTGGAAACTTTTCTTATTAACTTGGTAAGGTAACTCAGTTATAACTATTTTAGTTTTAGTTGATTCTTCTACTACTTCAGCTATACCTCTTATAGTTATAGATCCTCTACCTGTTTCATAAGCTTTTTTAATTCCACTATTTCCTAAAATTGATGCACCTGTAGGAAAATCAGGTCCTTTTATACATTCCATTAATTCAGGAATTATTACATCATTATTATCAATATATTTAACACAACCATCTATTACTTCACCTAAATTTTGTGGAGGAATATTTGTTGCCATACCAACAGCAATACCCATTGTACCATTAACTAGTATATTAGGATATCTACTTGGTAAAACTACTGGTTCTTTTCTAGAATTATCAAAATTCATTACATAATCAACAGTATCTTTGTTGATATCTTTTAATAACTCTAAAGAAAGTTTTTGTAATCTTGCTTCAGTATAACGATACGCCGCAGCACTATCACCATCGATTGATCCAAAGTTACCATGTCCATCTACAAGTGGATATCTATAACTAAAATCTTGAGCCATTCTTACCATAGACTCGTATACTGATGAATCACCATGCGGATGATATCTACCCAGCACATTACCTACTGTTGTTGCACTCTTTTTATACATTTTATCAGGTGTTAATCCATCCTCATTCATTGCATAAAGTATTCTTCTATGAACTGGTTTTAAACCATCTCTTAAATCCGGTAATGCTCTTGATATAATAACACTCATCGAATATTCAAGAAATGATTTTTCCATTTCATCTACTATATTTCTATTTTCTAATTTATCCATTAATTTCTCACCTACCTATATGTCCAAATTTTCTGCATATCTTGCATTTGTTTCTATGAACTCTCTTCTAGGCTCAACTTCTTCACCCATAAGTGTCTCAAATACTTTATCTGCAAGTATAGCATCTTCAATAGTAACTTGTACTAATGTTCTGTTTTCAATATTCATTGTAGTATCACATAGTTCGTGAGCATCCATCTCACCTAATCCTTTGTTTCGTCCTATTTCAGGTTTAACATTAGCAGGAAGAGAAGCCAAATATTCAGCAAGCTCTGCATCATCTAATACATATTTGATATTTTTACCGTATTTAACGTTATATAGAGGTGGCTGAGCTACATAAACATACCCATCTTCTATAATTTGTCTAAACATGCGGTAAAACAGCGTTAAAAGAAGTGTTCTAATGTGTGAACCATCTACATCGGCATCTGTCATGATAACAATTTTATGATATCTAAGTTTTTCAATATCAAATTCATCACCTATACCTGTACCAAAAGCAGTTATCAAACTACGTATTTCTTCATTATTAAGCGCCTTATCTAATCTAGCTTTTTCAACGTTAAGAATTTTTCCTCTTAGAGGTAAAATAGCTTGAGTCTTAGGATCACGTCCACCTTTGGCAGAACCACCGGCAGAATCCCCTTCGACTATAAATATTTCTGAAATTGATGGATCTTTACTTGAACAATCAGTAAGTTTACCCCATTGATTAGTTATTTCTAATCCACCTTTTCTTCTTGTAAGTTCTCTTGCTTTTTTAGCAGCCATTCTAGCTCTAGAAGCTGTCATAGCTTTCTCTAAAACAAGTTTAGCAACTTCAGGATTTTCCATTATAAAACGTTCGAATCCTTCACCAAAAATATCACTTGCTATTTTTCTAACTTCTGAATTACCAAGTTTAGTTTTTGTTTGTCCCTCAAATTGAGGATCTGGATGTTTACAAGATATAATCATTGTTAAACCTTCACGGCAATCTTCACCAAGCAAAGAATCATCTTTGTCTTTTACACTTTTATTATTTTTGAAATAATTGTTTATAATTCTTGTTAAAGCGTTTTTAACACCATCTTCATGGGTTCCACCTTCGTGAGTATTTATGTTATTTGTGAACGAATATATACATTGATTATAACTATCATTATATTGAAGTGCAACTTCTAGCGAGATACCATCAATTTCACCTTCAACATAAATAATTTCTTCGTGTAAAGCTTTTTTGCTTTTATTGATCATTTCTACATATTCTTTGATTCCACCACTATACAAAAAAGTTACTTTTTTATCTTCTTGTCGTTCGTCACTAAGTATTATTCTCAAACCTTTGTTAAGAAATGCTATTTCTTGTAATCTTTTATATAAAATATTAAAGTCATAAATAGTTGTTTCTTTAAATATTTCAGGATCTGCTTTAAATCTAATAGTTGAACCAGATCTGTCATCATCGTATGTTCCTATAATTTTTAATGGTTCTGTTGGTTCTCCGCCATTTTCAAATCTTTGGTAATAGATGTTATTATCTCTATAAATTGTAACATCTAACCAAGTTGATAGTGCATTAACAACACTAGCACCTACACCGTGAAGTCCACCTGAAACTTTGTAACCTTCACCACCGAATTTACCACCAGCATGTAGTACGGTAAATATTGTTTCTACAGTAGAAAGTCCAGTTTTACTGTTAATACCTGTAGGTATTCCTCTACCATCATCTTTTATACAAATAACGTTTTCTTTTTCTATTATAACTTCTATATCATCACAATATCCTGCTAAAGCTTCATCTACTGCGTTATCTACTATTTCCCAAACAAGGTGATGTAAACCTTTTTCTCCGGTTGAACCAATGTACATACCTGGACGCTTACGAACAGCTTCTAAACCTTCTAATACTTGGATATCATTATCTCCATAATTAGTTTTATTTTCCATAATTCTCCTCCATTATTTTCTCTTTTTCAATCTTAAATACTTTAAAATCATCTATTTTTTCAAACTTAAATTTATTAATATCTGTTGTAGTAATAAAAATTTGTAAATCCTTGTTAATAAGTTTTAATATATTATCAATTTTTTCGTTATCAAGTTCACTAAATAAATCATCTAGTATCAATATAGGACTCTCTTTTTTTTGTTTTTTTAACATTTCAATTTCAGCTAATTTGAATGACAATATACTGTTTTTGTGTTGACCAACACTTCCCCAGTCCTTTAATTTATTGCCATCTAAATAAAAAATAATATCATCATGATGTATTCCATAGTTAGTTTTTCCATTTAGAATTTCTTTTTCATAATTTTGATTATAAAATTCTATAAGATCAGCTGAATTTTTATTTTTAAATACTGAAATATATTTTACTTCCAAATTACCATAACCAAATATTTTTTTGTAACAATCAGAAAGATATTTATTGATTTCGTCAATAAATTCGCTTCTATAATTACAAATTTTTATTCCATTTTCTATTAAATTATTTGTAAGTATATCCAGATATTCTTTTGAAAAATTGTTACCATTCTTATATGATTTAATATATGAATTTCTCATCTTTAAAACCTTGTTATATTTATTTAAAATAACTAAATATTCATTATAGATTTTACTAATTTCAATGTTAATAAGTTTTCTTCTTTCATTAGGTGAATCTTTTATTAAAAAAACATCATCTGGATGAAATAAAATGACATTTACATTTGAAATATAATCGCTTAAAGAACTGCATTTAGAATTATCTATAAAAACCTCTTTTTTACTGGCATTTAAAAGTATTTTATACTTAGTAGAAAACCTTGTTTTTACGGTACCTTCTACAATTAAATTATCAGTATTTTTTTTTATCATCAAATCATCTTTATTTGCTCTAAATGATTTAGTAATAGCTAAAAAGTAAATTGATTCAACTAAATTAGTCTTTCCTTCACCATTATTTCCGTAAATAATGTTATAACAATCGGAGAAATTAATATCCAAATCACTATAAGTTCTAAAATTAGTAATTTTTAATTTTTTTAATTTCATAAATTACCCCATAAATCATTATTAAGAAAGTTTAAACACTTTTCAATACTCCTATACACAATTGTTATTATAACATAAAATACGTGCTAACAAAAGAAAAAAATAACAATTTTATGTTATTTATTCTATTGGTAACAAACTAATCATCCTAGAAGCTCTCATTATTTGTTTTTCTAATATAAAATAGCTTATATCTAATATAATTTTTTGTTTATTTTTAAAAATTACGACAGTTTTATTCTTTCTTTGTTGATAATATTTATCAACCATACCAATATTGATCCAAGAACAAGAATCGCATCTAAAAGAAGATGTTGGAAACATTATGAAATTATCCTTATCATTAATTACTATCGGTAATTTGTAAGATGCATTTAGTAATGATTTACTGTCTGTAACTCGGTCGTTATAAGAACAACCATAATGTTCACAATTATATTTAAGCAAATTGTAAGCTCTTTCCTCTAGTAAGGTATTACCCTTATTGTCTATTATAGTACAACCAGAATATGTTGCAATCACTGCACATGTATTATTATTTAATATATAATTTTTCATAAAATTCCCCCATAAAAAAAATTTTTACATTAATTTAACATAAAAATTTTTAAAAAATTGTCGAATTCTAGAAATTTTGTATAGGAAGAATCAATCCTGTTAATTTTTCGTCGCTTACACCCTTAATAATAATCGGTTTATCTTCACTATTTATTAAAAATAATATATCTTCTTCTTTTATTACCTTAAGAGCATCTAATAAGTATTTAGAATTCATCGAAATATTAATCTTTTCTTTCTTATTAGAATCAATGTTAATTTTTTCTTCTGTTCTACCTACTTCTTCGCTTGCAGAAGTTATCAACATTTCTTTGTCTTCGATATTAAACTTAATAATATTTTTATCTTTATTACTTGCAAGTAAAGAAGCTCTATCAATAGCATCATAAAAAAGTTTCAAATTTAAATTTATAATATACGCAAATTCTTCAGGAATAAAATGTGATGTTTCAGGAAAACTACCACTTAATAAATTACTTTGAATTGTTATTTTATTATACATTATAACTACTTTATTATTAAAGAAATGCATATAAACATCACTATCATCGTCTGTTATTATTTTACTAAGTTCATGCATTGTTCTACCAGGTAAAACTATGTTTATATCATCAGTTAGATTTCTTTCTGCAGTTATTATCTTTTTTGATAGTCTGTAAGAATCTGTAGTAACAAAACAAAGATCATTTTCTGTAGTAAGTATGTTTGTCCCGGTTAATAATGGTCTTATTTCTTGTAAAGACATTGCATATGAAGTTTGATCTATTGCTACTTTTAAATCTTTACTAGTTATTTTAAGAGATTCTTTTGATTCTTGAATATTAAAATTTGGATAATCCTTAAGTTCGAAACAATTTAAATTATATTCATTTGTATTAGAAAATATTTTAACCTTAAATTCATTAGCTTCAAATTGAATAGTATTACTAGGCATTTTTCTAATAATATCTAATATAGATTTACTATATATAATACAATCCCCTTCGTTTTCTATGTTAGCAATATCAATTTCTGGTATTTCTACTCTTATAGTTAATTCTGAATCACTAGCAAGTAAAGTTAATCCAGTACTTTTTAATTCAAATTTTATACCACTTAACACAGGTATAGTTATTTTTTGAGATAATGCTCTAGTAACATTTGTTAGAGCATCTAAAATAATATTTTTTTCTATTGTAAATTTCATTGTTATTCCTTCTTTCTTTTATATAATTATATTTATTACAATGTTGATAATGTTGATAACTTTAAAAAACTATTTTTTTTCAAGTAGTTATGGGAAAAAGTTATCAACATTATTATAACTTTTCTTTGATGTATTTTAACATTTTTTCAAAATCTGGTTCTTTTAGTAAATCTTTTTTAACTTTTTCACATGCAGAGATAACTGTTGAGTGATCTCTACCACCAAATTCTAGTCCAATCTTGGCTAAATTCTCGTCTGTTTCAGTTCTACAAAGGTACATAGCAACATGTCTCGGTCTAATAATTTTGCTATTTCTCTTCTTACTTTTCATGTCTTCAACACTTACTTTAAAGTGTTCTGCAACAACTGTTTGTATATTATCTATAGAATTAGTTGAATATACGTTGTTATTAACATAATCTTTTAGCGCTTCTATAGCAAAATCAAGATCTATTGTTTTTGGAACCATCATAGCAGTATATACCATTAATCTATTGATAGTACCAGTTATATGTCTTACATCATTAAGGCAGCTATTGGCTATATATTCAATAACATCTTCATTTATCTTCTTATCGATGCTAGTCTTTTTGAATATTTCTCTAATAATATCGCATCTTAAATTAAAATCAGGAGGATTGATGTTAACAGGTAAACCCCATTTAAATCTACTGGTTAATCTATCTTCTATTTTCTGCAAATCATCAGGTGATTTATCACTTGTAATTATTATTTGTTTATTTAATTGATGCAAGGAATTAAAGGTATGAAAAAACTCTTGTTGAGTTTTCTCTGCACCTACTAAAAATTGTATGTCGTCTATAATTAATACATCAACATTTCTATATTTGTTTTTAAATTCGTTAGCATAATTTAAACTGTTATTTCCTTTATTAGAAATTTCACTATAATCATTTCTAAACTCACTACTTGTAGTATATAAAACTACTTTATCAGAGTTTTCAGTAATATAATTACCTATAGAATGAATTAAATGAGTTTTACCTAAACCACTTCTACCGTATAAAAACAGTGGATTATGAATGGTACCAGGTGCTTGTGCTACAGATCTAGAAGCTATAAAAGCTAACCTGTTAGTTTCACCTACTACAAAATTATCAAAATTTAAATCATTATCTAAATGTGTGTTCCAAGAGTTAATGTTATCAACATTTTCTTTCACATCACTTTTATTCAATGTATCAGCAACATCATTACTATCTTCTATATCTTCCTCAGTTAAAAACTCAAATTCATGTTTTTCACCAGTTATATTAAATATAGTAGAATCTATTAAGTCTTGAAATAAATGGTTTATCATTTTTTTATGCATTAACATTGGAACTTTTATTCTAACAACGTTATTTTCTAAACTTATTAAATGAACATCACTAAACCATAAATTATATAAAGACGGCGAAATTTCGTTTGATATTTCAGACAAAAATTGCTTAAAAAGATCATTAGCTTTCATAACTCACCCCCAAACTAACAAATTAATCCCTTTAATTGTAAAACAAAAATAGAAAAAATGGAAGAGTAAATTTTAAATAACATGTTATTAACATTTTTTTTCACAAAAATAACCAAGAAACAAACAGAGGAAAAACAAGTTATCAACATCTATCAACATTTTTTTTGACGCAATTTTCATAAAAGTTGTGGAAAAGTGGAAAAGTAATTGTTAATTAATGTTAATATGTGGAAAACTAGTAAAAAAAAACGATTATAAATCACTTATTAACAAAAAATATCAAATTTAATTATAAAATTGATATTTATAATATATGTTAAATATGTTATCAACACAAAAAAAAACTAAATTTATGATAAAAGAATAATATATATAATAAGATATTTAGTATATAACTCTTAATATTGTATATATTTCTTGACTTTTTAGCTACTTTGATATTATAATAATGAAGCAAATGAAAAAAGGAGTGATTATTTTATGAAAAGAACTTGGCAACCAAATAAAAGAAAAACTAAAAAAGTTCATGGTTTTTTCGCTAGAAAACAAGCAGGAACTGGAATAGTTAATAGAAGAAGAGCTAAAGGCCGTAAAAGACTTACACATTAAAATTTAATGTGTGTTTTTTTATAGGGAAATATATTAATGAAAAAAAGAGAAGTAGTAAAAAAAGCTAGAGAATTTGATTATATTATTAACAAAGGAAAAAGAATTAAAAACGATGCGTTTAATGTATTTATAACTAAAACAAAATCGGAAATACCTTTATTTGGAATAGCGGTTTCTAAAAAATTAGGAAATGCAGTTGAACGTAATAAACAAAAAAGACAAATAAGAAATATAATAGATAAAAATAAAAAAAACTTTTCAAATAATAATAAATATATTATAATGATAAAGAAGAATGGTATAGAAATGACATTCGAAGAAAAAGAAAAAAAATTAATAAAATTAATTACTAAGGAGAATAATGAAAAATAAATTACTAGCAATAGTTGCTGTATGTACGATAATGTTAACTGCAGGATGTGGTAACAATGATTACCTTTTAGATGAAGATAAGAATGTAATTGTATATACTGAAACAGGACAACAATTAAGAAATGATATTTTATGTAAACCAAGTGAAGGTACAGAAATTTATGATTTATATAAAGAACATGAAAATCAGTTATCTTTTTCGTTAGATAAATTACCAACTTGTGAGAATTTTAAAGTAAATTCAAACAAAACGGATTCAATGTGGGAATTGATCTTTGTAAAACCAACAGCATTTGCTATAACTTCTATAGGAAATATAGTTATAAATTTAGGTATAGCAGTAATTTTAGTTGGAATATTAATAAGATTAATATTATTACCATTACAAATAAAAACTAGCAAACAATCTATAAATATGAGAAAAGCTGGACCAGAGTTAAAAAAATTAGATAAAAAATATGAAAATAAAAAAGATAATGAATCTCAATTATTAAAAAGTCAAGAAATGATGGCGGTTTATAAAAAATACAACATTAATCCATTGGCAGGATGTCTTCCAGCATTGATTCAATTACCAATATTCTTTGCATTCTTAGATGCAATATATAGAATACCATCAATATATGAGGGAAAATTATTAGGATACAATTTAGGAATGACTCCGTATACAGGTATTACAAATGGTGAATATCAATATATATTATTAATGTTAATGATAGCTGGATCAACATATTTATCATTTAAACATACAATGAGTCAAAATCCTCAAACAAATGATGAATCTGAAAAACAAATGAAGACAATGTTAAATTTTATGACAATTTTCATATTAATTTCTTCATTATTCTTTCCAACAGCATTACATTTTTATTGGATAGTAACATATGTATTTATTGCAATTCAAACAACAATTATTAATAAAATTTTAGGGGAAAAAGAACCTAAAAACACAAAAAAAGAAAAAACTAAAAAAGATTTACCTAACAAAAATACAAAAGTAAACATAAAAGAAAAATTAGACAAAAAAGAAGGTAAAAAGAATGGAAAAACTAGTAAATAAAGACAAAACATATGAATTAGCTTTAAAAAAACTTCTACTTGAAAGTAAAGTAGAAGTAGATGAATTAGTCATTAAACAAAATATGCAAGATGACGAAGTAGAGTTAATTGCCTATTTTAAAAAGGAATTAGACGAAGTTATAAAAAGTTATTTGACTGAAGTAGCAGGTGGATTAAATACTAAAATAGATTTTGAAATAAAAGAAAATTTTAGTAGAAAAACGCTAAATATAAAAACGGATAATGGATCGTGTTTAATAGGGAAAAACGGTAATGTAATAGATGCATTAGAAAAACTAGTAAGACAAAAAATATTCAATAACTATAATGTTTATTATAATATTAGTATAGATGTAGAAGATTATAGAAATAAAAAATTAAAAAATATTATTTCATTAGCTAAAAAAACAGCATATGAAGTGCAAAAAACGAATATATCTGTAATTTTAGATTCTATGACATCTTTTGAAAGAAAAATAGTTCATGACGAATTATCACAAATAGATGGAATAAAAACAATTAGTAAAGGTGAAGAACCTAATAGAGCAATAGTTATAGAATGTAAATAAACATATATAAATGTATATGTTTTTTTATTTAATAAAATAATTATTTAAAAAATGTATTATATATGCTATACTATATGAAAAAAAAGAGGAAAAATTATGGATAATACAATAGCATCAATTTCTACATCCTTAGGTGGGGCAATATCAATAGTAAGAGTATCTGGGAAAGATGCTATTTTAATGGTAAATAAAATTTTTTCAAAAGACTTGAATAATGTAGAGTCTCATACTATAAATTATGGATATATACAAGACGAAGCAGAAAAAATAGATGAAGTATTAATATCTTTAATGAGAGCTCCAAAAACGTATACTTGTGAAGATTTGATTGAAATAAATTGTCATGGTGGTTATAGAACTACTAGCAAAATATTAGAGTTATTGTTAGAAAAAGGTTGTTCACTTGCAGAACCGGGAGAATTTACTAAAAGGGCTTTTTTAAATGGAAGAATAGATTTAACAAAAGCAGAAGCAGTAAATGATTTAATTAATGCAACGAGTGAAAGTGCAAGAAAAATGTATATGAATTCAGTAAGTGGAAAGCTATATACAAAAATAAATAATTTAAGAGAAAATATAGCAGGTATTCTAGCAAATATAGAAGTTAATATAGATTATCCAGAATATCAAGATGAAGTAATAGTAACAGACGAAATGATAGATAACTATTTAGAAGACATAAACATAGAATTAGAAAAAATAATAAAAGATTCTGAAAATGCAAGAATAATAAAAGATGGTATTAATATTGCAATAATAGGGAAACCTAACGTGGGTAAAAGTAGTTTGCTTAATGCATTTTTAGATGAGGAAAAAGCAATTGTTACAAATATACCAGGTACGACTAGAGATATAGTAGAGGGTTCAATATCTTTAAATGATATAAAAATTAATTTCATAGACACAGCAGGTATAAGGGAAACCGAAGATGTAGTGGAAAAAATCGGAGTAGAGAAGAGTAAGAATCAAATAAAGAAAGCAGATTTTGTTTTGATGGTAGTAAATAATAATGATATTCTTACAAAAGAAGAAGAAGAAATGATAGAAAGTTTAGAATCAGATAAATCTTTGATTTTTATAAATAAAAGTGATTTAGAAGGAAAAGTAAAAGTAGGATTTGATCATGTGAAGGGTAATACTATAAGTGCAGAAGGTATTGACGAATTAAAAGAAAAATTGGTAGATAAATTAAGAATAAAAGAAATATTAAACGAAGATATGACTTATTTAGGAAATATGAGACAAGTAGAATTAATGAAAAAAACGTATGTTTCTATAAATTCTGCAATGGATTCAAAAAATAATATGATGCCAATTGATATAATAGAAATAGATTTAAAAAATGCATGGCAATTTTTAGGAGAAATAACAGGAGAATTTTACGAAGATGAATTAGTTGATAAAATCTTTAGTAATTTTTGTCTAGGAAAGTAGGTAATATGATAGATGTAATTGTAGTAGGTGCAGGACATGCTGGATGCGAAGCAGCGCATATTAGTAGTAAAATGGGTAAAAAAACTTTACTGTTAACTATAAATATAAACAATATTGCAGATATGCCTTGCAATCCTTCAATTGGTGGTACTAGCAAAGGTGTAATAGTAAGAGAAGTTGATGCATTAGGTGGTTTAATGGGTAAAATAGCAGATAAAAGTTTACTGCAATTAAAGATGTTAAATGCTTCAAAAGGACCTGCAGTTCAATGTTTAAGAGGGCAAGCAGATAAAGTAATATACCAAAAAGAGATGGTAAAATATTTAGATGGATTAGAAAATTTAGAAATCCAAGAAAGTATAGTAGAAGATCTGATTATTGAAAATAACGTAGTAAAAGGTGTAATACTAGAAGATGGAACCGAAATAAAAAGTAAAATAGTAATATTAACAACAGGTACGTATACAAAATCAAATATATTAATAGGAAACGAAAGTATTGAAAGTGGGCCACACGGAGAAAAAAGAAGTAACAGATTATCGGATAATTTAAAAGAAAATGGTTTAAAGATAATAAGATTAAAAACAGGTACTCCTGTTAGAATAAAAGGTTCAAGTGTTAACTTTGATAAAATGAGTGAAGAACCTGGTGATAAAGAAAAATATTCATTTAGTTTTGATACTGAATCAACGTATGATGTTGATAATCAAAGAAGTTGTTATCTAATTTATACAAATGAAAAAACACACCAAGTGATAGTAGATAATTTAGATAAAAGTGCTATGTATGGAGGTAATGTTACTGGAACAGGACCTAGATATTGTCCTTCGATAGAAGATAAGTTAGTTAGATTTCAAGATAAAAAAAGACATCAATTATTTCTAGAACCAGAAAGTAATTTTTATGATGAATGGTACTTACAAGGGTTTTCTACAAGTATGCCAAAAGACATACAAGAATTAATGGTAAAATCATTAGATGGACTAGAAAATGCAGAAATAATGAAGTATGCATATGCTATAGAATATGATGCGATTGATCCGCTTCAAATAAATGCTAATTTAGAAAATAAAATAATAGAAAACTTATTTACAGCAGGTCAAATAAATGGAACAAGTGGTTATGAAGAGGCAGCAGGTCAAGGTATTATAGCAGGTATAAATGCAGTAATGAAATTAGATGATAAAGATCCGATTGTATTAAAAAGAAATGAGGCATATATAGGTGTATTAATAGATGATTTAGTAACAAAAGGAACAATAGAACCTTACAGAATGTTAACTTCTAGAGCAGAATTTAGATTAATACTTAGACATGATAATGCTGATAGTAGATTAACAAAGATTGCATATGAAAAGGGAGCAATAGAAGAAGAAAAATATCAAAGAGTTATTAAAAAAGAAAGTGATATAGAAAATTTAATAGAAAATTTAAAAATAGAAAAAATTAAATTAGAAAACAAAACTATATCAAAATACGATTATTTAAAAAGACCAGAAATAAAAATAGAAGATTTAATAGATTTAAAAAATAAAGATATTATGAAAGAGGTAGAAGTTTTAGTTAAATATGAAGGTTACATAAAAAAAGCAATAGAGCAGGCAGAAAAATTAAAGAAATTAGAAGATAAAAAAATCCCTGTTGATATAGATTATAATTTGATATTAAATTTAGCTAGCGAAGCAAAACAAAAATTAAATAATGTAAAACCAAAAACGATAGCGCAAGCATCAAGAATAAGTGGAGTAAACCCTAGTGATATATCAGTATTAGCGGTATACTTAAAAAAGGAATATAATAAGCATGAATAAGAAAGAATTTATAGAATCAATTGAGGTATTAAATATAGAAGTAACCGAAGAAAAAATGGAGTTACTAGATAAATATTTCAAAATATTAAAAGAATATAATGAGCATACAAATTTGACTAGAATAATAGAGGAAGAAGATGTATATTTAAAGCATTTTTATGATAGTTTAACAATAGCTCAAATAGTAAATTTAAAAGAAATAAACAATTTATTAGACATTGGATCGGGAGCAGGTTTTCCAGGAGTAGTATTAAAAATATTTTTTCCAGAAATCGAGTTGTCTTTACTAGATTCTAATAACAAGAAAACTAAGTTCCTTGGATTGTTATGTGAAGAACTAAAAATTGAGGCAAAAATATATAACGAAAGAGCTGAGCAACATACTAAAAAATACATAAATAGTTATGATT
The DNA here is from genome assembly GCA_044432745.1 of bacterium. Lineage (GTDB taxonomy): Bacteria > Bacillota_I > Bacilli_A > RF39 > UBA660 > CAKOSP01. Next base: position 65,517 of record JAWXUH010000004.1, on the reverse strand, counting down.
TAGTAGTAGCTAGAGCAGTAGCTAATATGAGAGTTTTGACTGAGCTAAGTTTACCTTTAGTTAAAGAGGAAGGTCTATTCTTAGCTATGAAATCTGATAATGAAGAAGAAATAAAAGAATCTCACGAAACTATAGAATGTTTGAAATCAAAAATAATAAAAGAAGAAACTTTTTCATTACCTTATGGAGTAGGAGAAAGAAAGTTAATTTTAATACAAAAAGAGGAAAAATCAAGATATTCTAAATTAAGGGATTATGATAAAATTCTAAAAAACGGATTGAAAAAAAACTAAAAGTAGTATAAAATAAAAGAAAGGATAAGGTAGGGAAATTAAATGAATACAAATAATAGTATACTAGAATTACCAATAGAAGAATTAGTTTCAAATAAATTTCAACCTAGATTAGTTTATGATGATTCATCATTAGCTGAGTTGGCTGAATCTATAAAAGCACATGGTATAATTCAACCCATAGTAGTAAGAAAAGTAGATACTAAGTACGAAATTATAGCAGGTGAAAGAAGATATAGAGCAGCTAAGATAGCAAATTTTATGAAAGTTCCAGCTATATTAACAGAATTAAACGAAAAACAAATAGCAGAGTTACAAATAGTAGATAATGTTCATAGAAAGAGTCTAAATGCAATAGAAGAAGCGAAATCTTATAAAGCGCTTTTAGATGAAGGGTTAATGACAATAAAGGATTTATCTCAAAAAATGGGAGTAGCATCTATTGTATTGGAAAGTAAATTAAAATTATTAAATTTAGATCCTGAAGTTCAATTAGCTTTATTAAATAATAAAATTTCAGAAAGACACGCTAGAAGTTTATTAAAGTTATCTAATAACGAAATGCAAAAAAAATATCTTGCACAAGTAATAGAAGAAAGATTAACTGTTAAACAATTAGAAGATGCATTGAAGGAAGTTTTAAACGCAAGAGGTGAATTATCAGCAACTAAAATATTTGAGAAAAAAGAAGAATATCCAAATGAGTTTTTTAATTTTTTAGAAAAAGAAAATGTTAATATGAATTTTGGAGAAGAAACAGTAGAACCTGCAACTGAAGTTATTTTAGAAAAAAGAATTCTACCAGTAGAACAAACTTCAGAAGTTACAGAGGTAACGCCAATACAAGAATCTACACCAGTAGCAGAGGTAGAAGTTATGGCAGCGCCAGAAACTGAACAAACTTCTGTAGAAGAAATTGAAATGCTTGATTAAAAAAACACACTACGGTGTGTTTTCATTTACAAAAATTTCAGTAATGTTTTCACTTCCCTTAACGTAATAAAATACGGAAGCTTTATTTTGATCTGTAGTAATATCACCAGTAACAGAATCAAGAATCAGTCCAATAACATTTTCTGGTTTTGTGTACCAAGAGGTATCTTTATCTATAAAAAAATCTTCCATAGTATCAACCCAAACGTTTTTAGAAGCGTAAGATATATCAGAATTAGTTACATCATTATTATCGTATCCCATCCATATAGCCATGAGTAAATCTTCGTTGTAACCAATGCTCCAACTATCAGTATTAGTAGAACCACTTTTATATGCGTAGTTGTTTGTAAGTTTATGTGCTATAGATACTCCTGTGGCACTAGTATAATCTTGAAAAGAAGAGTCAAAAGTACCATTTAACATTTCGTTAAGAATATAAACATAATTTTCGTTAAGAACTAAGTTGTTTTTATGTTCTTTTTCATAAAGAATATTACCATTTAAATCTTCGATTCGTTCAATAAAATATGTATCATTATAATAACCACCAGAGGCAAAAGTGTTATATCCAGAAGCTAAGTCTAAAATATTTAGTTCACTTGTACCTAGTGCAAGAGAGGCAACTTGATCTAAGTGCCCAGTAATACCAGTGCGTCTTGCCACATCAATCATAGCATCAACTCCGAGGAACAAATTAGTTTTTACAGCATATACATTATCAGATAAAGCAATAGCAGCGGCCATTGTAATTGCCTTATTAGCATATGTATTAGTGTAATTACTAGGAGAATAAAGTTGTTCATTAGATAAATGAAATATAGTTTCTTCACTAGTAAAAACCGATGACATAGTTAGATTATTTTCAAGTGCTGCATAATAAAGAAATGATTTCATAGTAGAACCAACTTGCCTTTGTGAATGTAAAGCTCTATTGTAAGTTGAAGATGAATAATCCATGCCGCCTGTAAGAGCAAGAACTGCTCCAGTGCTAGGTTCAATTAGAACACTAGCAACTTGAATTTCATCATCTGTTTTGTATTCTAAAATATTATTTTCTAGATTTTCTTGTGCTTCTAAATCAAGAGTAGTATAAATTTTTAGTCCACCTGAATCAATTAATGAAGTAGGAATTTGTTCAATAGAGTATAATTCATTTAAAACAGCATCTTGATAATACATAATCATTTGTAAATCATTTTCAGTATGCTTTCCATAAATAATAATTTCATCTAAAAACAAATTATCAAACTCTTCATTAGTAATAAGTTGATTGTTAAGCATAGTATATGCAACATTTTTAGCTCTTTTTATAGAAGCGTCATAATCACTTAAAGGATTATAAGCATTGGGACTTTTAGAAATACCTGCTAATATTAATGCTTCTTCAAAATTAATTAGATCAACAGTTTTATTAAAATAAAATTTAGAAGCATTTTGGATACCGTAACAACCGTTACCAAAATAAATAGTATTTAAATAACCTTCAAGTATATCATTTTTTTCATAATGAACTTCAAGTTCCATAGTTAAAAATGCTTCTTCAATTTTTCTTTCCCACGTTTGATCAAAAGTTAAGTACATATTTTTTGCATATTGCTGTGTAATAGTGGAAGCTCCTTGTGTGATGCCACTAGCTTTAATATTATTGATAGCAGCGCTTGCTATACGTATATAATCAAACCCATTATGTGTATAAAAATTTTTATCTTCTACAGAAATTATAGCATTAATCAAATCTTCACTAATATCCTCTATATTAACCCATTCATTTGTAGTTGATCCTTGATAAACAAGTTCATTTATATTGTCATAGATATAAAGTTGACCTGATGTTTTTAAATCTATAGTAGGAGTAAAAAAAGCATTAATGTAAAAACAACAAATAATTAACAAGAAGCTAATAAATAAAAATATAGAGCATTTACAACAGAAAAAAATACATTTCATAATATCACCTAACATTATTATTAAAAATTTTTTTTATATTATGAATAAAATGTAAAGAAACATAAAATAATACATAAAAAAGATTGATTTTAAAATATGTTATGTTATAATGTTTAAGAAAAAAAGCGAGGTGTGATGTGGTACAGTATATTGATTGGATGCTTTTTAGTGATAAAAAATTATTGTTATGCAAAAAGAATGAACAAGCAAAATATGAAATCAATAAAGATTTGATATATGAAACTGATAAAGAATATAATAAAATTGATTTAGAAAAAAAATTGTTTATCAGAAAAACCGATGAATTGTATATGGAACTTAATTTTATAGAGAAAACCTGTAAGTTTGATTTTGAAAACGAAGGTAGTTGTAAATTTGACATCGAATGTGGTTGGGAAGAACAAATTGATGAAATTACACTTACATATAACTTAGACGATTCGGAAAAAAATGTAAAAATAATATTTAAAAAACTTGTAATCTAATAAAAATGACTAATCATAAAACGAAAATTTGTCATATAATGATTATAATATTGAAAGGATAAAAAAATGAAATTAAAAGAATTAACAAGAGAAGAATTAGAATGTATGCCATATGATGAAATAGCATACTTAATATTAATAGAAACTGGAAAGAAAGAAAAATTAATTAATTTATATAAAAAAATTTGTAAATTAGTGAATAAAAAATTCGAAGATGAACAAGATCAATTACCAGAATTTTTTGAAATATTAACAACAAATAAAAAATTTGTAATGTTAAAAAATGGTTATTGGGATCTTCAAGTAAATCACAAGTTAAATATTGAATTAGATGAAACTTTAGAAGAAATATTAGATGAAGAAGAAATAGAAGAACTTGAAGAACAAGAAAAAGAGCAAGAAAAAGATGAAATAGAAGAAGAAAATCTTTTCTATGAAAGGGAAGAAACTGACGATACAGCTGATAATGATTTAGCGAATTTAGTTGTTATTTCAGATGAAGAAGAAGAGACAAATTAATAGTCTCTTTTTTTGAAAAAAAATAAAGTTGATTAATAAAAATAATAATGTATAATAAATATATGTTTTAGATATAGAAACGGAGAATAAATATGTTTGAAAGATTAGATAGTAGATTAAAAAGATATAACGAATTAAAAGAAGAATTAAGTAAACCAGAAGTGTTATCTGATTTTAATTTAGTAAAAAAATTATCAAAAGAATTAAGTGATTTGGAAGAATCGGTTGAAGTTTATGAAGAGTATAAAAAAGTACAAAATAATATAAAAGATGCTAAGGAAATGTTAAGTGATCCAGAACTTGGAGAATTTGCAAAATTAGAATTAGAAGAAAATGAAAATTTAATAGAAGAATTAGATAAAAAATTAGAATTTTTACTAATACCAAAAGACGAAAATGATGGAAAAAATGTAGTAATGGAAATACGTGGAGCAGCAGGTGGAGACGAAGCAAATATATTTGCAGGAGACTTAATAAAAATGTATACGTACTATGCAGAAAAAAACAACTGGAAAGTTGAAATATTAAATGAAGTTGAGGGAACAAGTGGTGGATTTTCACAAATAGAATGTTTAATAAAAGGTGAAGGTGTGTATTCAAAATTAAAATATGAAAACGGAGCACACAGAGTTCAAAGAGTTCCTAGTACAGAAACTCAAGGTAGAGTACATACATCCACAGCTACTGTTTTAGTAATACCAGAAGTTGATGATGTTAATATAGAAATAAAAGAATCAGATTTAAAAATTGATGTATACAGATCATCTGGAGCAGGAGGGCAATCAGTAAATACAACTGATTCAGCGGTAAGAATAACACATTTACCAACTAATATAGTTGTAACTTGTCAAAATGAAAGAAGTCAATTAAAAAATAAAGATAGAGCTATGAAAATGCTTAAAATAAAAATATTTGATGAAATGCAACAAAAACAAGCTAATGAGTTAGGTGAAATGAGAAAAAATAAAATCGGATCAGGAGATAGATCTGAAAAAATAAGAACTTATAATTATCCTCAAAATAGAGTAACAGATCATAGAATTAATTTTTCTGTAATGGAGTTAGATAGAGTGATGAATGGATCAGTAGATGCAATAATAGAAGCATTAATAACAGAAGACATGAAATTAAAATTAGCTGGTGAGAAAAACAATATATAATGACAAATGAAGAAATGATAAAAAAATTTGTTCAAACAGATAAAATAGAAGAATCACTAGAAAAGTATAAAGAAGGTTATCCAGTTCAATATATAATAGGAAATGTTGATTTTTATGGAAGAATATTTGAAGTAAATGAAAATGTTTTAATACCTAGATTTGAAACGGAAACTTTAGTTGAAAAAACAATAAAATATGTTCAAGAACTGAACATAAAAAATGTTAAAATAGCTGATTTGGGAACAGGTAGTGGATGTATAGGAATAACTTTAAAAAAAGAGATAGATAGTGAAGTTAGTTGTTTTGATATTTCAAAAGAAGCTTTGTCAGTAGCTAAAAAAAATGCTATATCAAACGGTGTAGAGATTAATTTTATTGAGCATAATATCCTAAATAAAATAGAAGGAAGATACAATGTTATTGTATCTAATCCACCATACATAGCAAAAGACGAAGAAATAGAAAAAATAGTTCGTGAAAACGAACCTCATATGGCTTTGTTTGCAGATGAAAATGGTTTAGAATTTTATAAAAAAATAATAAGTTATGCAAAGGAAGTTTTAGATGATAAATTCTTAATAGCTTTTGAAATAGGTAAAAATCAAGGTAAAGAAATAGAATCGATAGCAAAAGATTATTTTCCAAAAGAGAAAATAACTATAGAAAAAGATTTATGCGAAAATGATAGATATGTTTTTATAAAAAGTGAATAAAAAAAGAAAAAAACAATCATTATTAAATTAAGGAGTTTAATAATGAAACAAATTGTAATTTTTTTATTTTGTATAACTATAGTTGGTATGTATCAAGAAGGTAATAACATTTATTCTGAGGAGTATATGTTGCCAGTAGAATCTATAAGAATGAGAATTGTAGCAAATAGTAATGAAGCAGGAGATCAGATTATTAAGTATGATTTATTAAGTGAAATAACTCATATAATAAGTAATATTGAAAAAAATTCAAATACGATTTACGAAAGTAGAGAATTGATATCAACAGCAATACCCTTAATTGAAAATAAATTAAGTGAATTAAGTATTAATGCTAACGTTAATTACGGAATGAATTATTTTCCTGAGAAAAACTATAACAACATAGTTTACGGAGCAGGAGAGTATGAATCATTAGTAATAACAATTGGTAGTGGTATTGGTGAAAATTGGTGGTGTGTTTTGTTTCCACCATTATGTTTGATGGAAGTTAATAAAAATGAAGTAGAAGAAGTAGAGTATTCCATGTATATAAAGAACATAATTAATAAATATTTTTAATATAATTATGTATGGAAATATTTTTAACAACCTTATTGTTAGGTATAAGCTTATCAATGGATGCTTTTTCGTTAGCTATTTTTTTAGGTACAATTAATACAAAAAATAAAAATAAATTTTTTATATTAATTGTAGGTATATTTCATTTTATAATGCCTATATTAGGTGCAGTAATTGGTTATAAATTAAATAATATATTAAAATTAAATGGGGAAATAATATTTGCAACGATATTATTAATGTTATCAATGCAAATTTTATTATCTCTAAAAAAAGACGAAGAAGTAGAAGTAAATCTATCATTTTATCAATTGATAATGATAGCATTCGGAGTTTCGATAGATAGTTTAACAATTGGTTTTGGATTGTCAATAAGAGATTCATTTATGATAACTTCTTCGGTAATTTTTTCTATATGTAGTATGTTTTTTACGTATGTAGGAATATTAATTGGAAAGTATTTTAACAAAAAAATAGGTATATATTCTAAGATAATAGGTGCAATAATGTTGTTTACATTAGCACTAATAATTCTCTTATAATTATATTGACATTTGAGTTAATATTGCTTATATTAAGGTAGAAGTTTTAGGAGGTAGTTATCTTATGAAAAAAATAATTATTGAAGGAAATAAAGAGTTAAGTGGTAAGATAAAAATAGGTGGAGCAAAAAATAGTTTGGTAGCATTATTACCAGCTGCAGTATTATCAAATGGTAATGTAACAATAAATAATGTTCCACAAATATCAGATAAAAATGCATTATTAGAAATATTTGAATATCTAGGTGCAGAAATAAAAATAGAAAATACAAGCATAACAATAAATTCAGAGAATGTACAAAACAAAGCAATAACTAAGGATTTATGTGAAAAATTAAGAGCATCGTATTATTTTATGGGTGCATTATTAGCTAAATATAATTATGCAGAAGTTTATATGCCTGGAGGTTGTAAGATAGGTGCAAGACCTATAGATATACATCTAGAAGGTTTTAAAAAATTGGGAGCAGATGTAATAATAAATGAAGATAAATATATTATTAAAGCAGATAAATTAGTAGGAGCAGAAATTCCGCTAGATTTTCCATCTGTGGGTGCGACTATAAATATAATGTTTGCTGCAGTTAAGGCAGAAGGTAAAACTATAATAACAAATGCTGCAAAAGAAGTAGAAATAATTAATATAGGAAATTTACTACAAAATATGGGAGCTAAAATAGAAGGTCTTGGAACAAGTGAAATAATAATAGAAGGAGTAAATTATTTAAGTGACGCGGAAATATCTGTAATACCTGACAGAATAGAGGGTGGTACATATATTATATTAGGAGCATTACTTGGAAAAGATTTTACGGTAGAAGGATTTGTACCAGAGTATTCAAAAAATTTATTAGATCAATTAGATATGATGGAAATAAAATATGAAATTGGTGATAATCAAATCAAAATAAACAAAGCAAACTTTGCTAAGTCAGTAGACATAATAAGTAAAGTTCATCCAGGATTTCCAACTGATTTAGGTCAACCAATGCATGTATTATTAACTCAAGCACAAGGTGTATCAACATTTACAGAAACAATATATGAAAATAGAATGTTGCATATAAAATATTTAACTAAAATGGGAGCTAATATTAAAGTAGAAGGTAATAAAGCAATTATTACGGGTAAAACAAATTTAGTGGGTGCTCAAATAACTGCTGATGATTTAAGAGGCGGTGCTGCACTTGTATTAGCAGGATTGATCGCAGAAGGTACAACTGTAATAAATGATGTTGATTATATATTAAGAGGATATGAAAATATAATAAATAAATTAACAGAAATAGGTGCTAATATACGTATTGAAGAAATATAATGTAGAGAGTAAACTCTACTTTTTTTATGGAGGAAAAATGGGAAAAAAAATCATATTAATTTTCTTAATTGGATTTTGTGTAACTTTAATTATGTTTCTAAGTCTAGTGTCTGAAAAAAAAGATATAATGATAATAGGAGATAGTATTAGTATAGGTAAAACAAATTCTGAAATATTAATAAACAGCTACATAGACTATTTTGAAAATGAATATCAATATGAAATAAGTAATGTAGACAAAACATACACTTTAAACAATTTAACGATAAAAAATGTATATGACTTTATTATAGGAAACGATAGTTATTATGGTGATATAACTATAAAGCAAAGAATTAACAATAGTGAAATAATATTCATATCCTTAGGAATAGATGAATTAAACAATGAAGCTAACATGAAAGTTTATTTGTATTATATGGATAAGGTGATAGAAGAGATAAAACAAATAAAAAATAATCAAATATATTTAATTGGATTGTATTCCTCTAAAGAAGCTATATTAAATATAAATAATTCTTTAGAAAAAATAGCAATCAAGTATAAAATTAGCTATGTGGACATATCAGTAATTAATGAAGAAAAGTATCATATACAAGATACTAATATTTTAAATGAAAACGGTCAAAAATACATAAAAAATCAGATAATAAGCATTTACGAAAAAAATAATAATTAGATTGCATTTTGCAAATAAATTTGTTATAATAACACCGAGTATTAAATTACTCCTTGCTTTATTTTTAATAAAGCCGAAAAGACCAGAAGGAGGTGTAAAGATGACAAAATATGAAATAATGTTTATTACTAAAACAACTATGGAAGATGATGCGCTTAAAAAAGTAGCTGAAGATACAAAAAATTTAATTAGTGGTGACAATTCAAAAGTTATCGAGTTCAAAGAGTTAGGTAAGAAAAAATTAGCTTATCCAATCAAAAAAGAAGTTAGTGGTGCTTATTATTTAATGATAGTTGAAGCAACTAATGACGTAATTAAAGAATTCGATCGTAAATGTTTAATTAATGAAAATTTATTAAGACATTTAGTATTAAAAGTAGAAGGTGAGTAAGAAATGAATAAAGTAATTTTATTAGGAAGATTAACAAGAGATCCAGAAAGTAGAATGTCATCTAATAATTTAGAAATAACTAGATTTTCATTAGCGTGTAATTCTGAGAATGTATCAAGAAATAGTGATAATAGCACAGAATTTATTAATTGTGTTGCATTTGGTAATGTAGCTGGAATTATAAATAAATATTGTGTAAAAGGTAGTTCAATATCTGTAATAGGAAGAATCCATAATAGTAGTTATACTGCTCAAGATGGAACAAAAAGATATAGTACTGAAGTAACAGTTGAAAGTTTTGAATTTGCAGGTTCTAATAATAGAAATCAAAGTTCAGAATCAAATGGTTATAATAATTATAACAATAATTTCAATATGAATCCTGAACCTATTGATAATGGATTTAATTCAAATGATACAGTAAGTTATGATGATCCATATAAAGATCTAGCTAATGAAACGACTTTATCCAGTGACGATTTACCATTCTAAAAAAAGAAAGGAAGTGCAAAATGGCTGAGTTTTATCGTAAAAAGAAAAAAATATGTCAAATGTGTGCAGGAAAAAGCGTTGATTATAAAGATGTCATGATTATTAATAAATATATTAATGAAAAAGGTAAAATATTACCAAGAAAAATGACAGGTGCTTGTGCAAAACATCAAAGACATATTGCGACACAAATTAAGTATGCAAGATTTATGGCGTTAATACCATACGTAAAATAATAGATTATATAATCTATTTTTTTTATGTAAAGATTTCGAATCAAGAAAAAGAATTATATAAAAATGACTTGTTAATAAAAATTAATTATGATAAAATTAATACAATAAAGGAGTGTCAAGATGCAAAGTGATGATAAAAAAATGCAGATTAATCAAGGTACAGTATTAAATCCTGAAAATAAAGATAAGTTTTGTAATGAAGAATTAAGCAAAACTAATATAGGATCTGTATTGAATCAAAACAATGTAAAAAATTTAGGAACAATCAATGAATTTGATTATGAAGAAGATGAAATTGAACCCTTGTCGCAAAGTTCTCAAAATCTAAATGATGGTTTTGATGTTACTATGATAATACCAACGTTTAAAGAAATTCCAGAAGAAGTTGATAAAAAAACAAAAAAAGCAAAAAAGGAAAAAAAGGAAAAAAAATCCAAAAAAACAACTGAAAAAACGAAAGAAAAAAAACCTAAAAACAATAAAAAAATAGGTATTATGTTTATTTTTGTAGTAGTAGTTATCATTAGTTTAATAGGTTTATATAAATTTTATTATAATAAACCATATAATTTAGTAGTGAATTCATTCAACACAATATCTAAAAGTTATGAAAATTTATACGAATCGTATGTAATAGATTTTGAAGAAGACAAAAGTATATTGTATTTAGAAAATGTGTTAACAGTAAATGTAAAAGAAGATAGTACAAAAAGTATAGAAAAATTTAACAATTTGGCTTTAAATTTAAATATGACTATCGATTACCAAAATGATAGAATGTTGCTAGAAACATCTGTTGTAGAAGAAGACAAAGAAATTTTCAATATTGATTTAGAATATTTAGAAAATATGATTTATATGAATTTAGGAAATTTATTTGAATCTACTATGATAATAAATGCGGTAGAAGATTTAGATTTAGGAACTGTCAAGGAACTTGAGTTAAAGGAATTAACTCGTATTATATTAGATGGATATATAAAAACGATAGATCAGAATAATTATATAATAGAAGAAGTAGAAATTGATTATTTCGGAGATACAATAGATGTAAGAAAAACAACTTTTGTATACGACGAAGCAGCATACAATAGATTAATAGAATATATAGTATCTCAAGATAATTTAATTGAGTTATTAGAAGATATTACAGGTGAAAGTGAAGAAAGTATAATAGAAGCTTTTACTACAGGGGAAGTATTTAAATATGCAGAAGGTATATTAAATTTAAGTGTATATAATAAAGGTATATTAGATACTTTTGTTGGAATGGAACTCTTTGATGGTTTAATAGTATTTTTAAAAAATGGTAAAGAGTATCAAATAACAATAAAAGATTTTTTTTACAACAAAGACTTAGTTATTGATTTAGAAAAAGAAAAAAATGTTTTAAGATATAATACAGATTTGGATACAGATACTACAAGAATACATGGAGAAATATCAGACAATTATTGTAGTATAATTAACGAAAATGAGAATTTTACAATAAGTTTGTTATTAGAAAATCTAGAAACTAAAAAAGAATCTTTAAAACAAAGAATAACACTTGCTGTAGTAGCAGAAGAAGATGGAGAAAAAATAGATTTAGAAGTTGTATTAAATAATAATACAAGTTTATTAACTGATTATACAGAAATGCCTAAAAATGAAGCAATTCAATTAGAGGAAATATCTGACAATGTATTTAAAGAAATATATTTAAGAATTGTAGGTAATATAGAAGGAACTGTTTTTGAAGGTTTATTAACAGAAGAAGATGTTGAAGAAAAATTTCTTGATCATCAGAAATTTTTTGTTGAGGACATTGAAAAAATAATAATTAGTTTAGAGGAAAAAATAAAAGAAGACGAATCAAAAGGTATATATTTAGATTGCTATAGAGTAGATGAACTTATATATTTTGGTTATGTAGAAGATATACATTATAGTTATTTTGGAAGTATAAATGTAGATAGAAGTCTAACTCAGTACGAATATAACTTAATGATAGGTAGTAGCTATAGAGGTTATACTGTGAGTAATTATAAATATAAATTAGGGACTACTATATATCCATTTTTCATACAACAGTATGACAGTAATATAGATATAAATAGTTTTTATACATGTAGTTAAAAGGATATAAATCCTTTTTTCTTTTCTATTAATTTACGTCTTTTTATGATATAATAAATAAAAAAAGGAAGGCAAAAAAATGAAAGTAATATTATTATGTGATGTAAAAAAACAAGGAAAAAAAGACGACATTATTGAAGTGTCAGATGGCTATGGTAAAAATTTTTTAATTAAGAATAATTTAGCAGTTGCCTACACAAAAAGAAGTGGAGAAATATTAAATATATCTCAAGATAAAGCAAAAGAAAAAGAAGATGCATTGATAGAAAAAATGACAAAAATTAAAAACAAAATGCAAAATAAAACTTTGAGATTTGAAGTAACAACAGGAAAAATGGATAAAGTTTTTGGAAGTATATCTACAAAGCAAATAGTAGAAGAATTTAAAAAACAAGGAGAAGAAATAGATAAGAAAAATGTAAAAATAATAAATCCATTAACAACTCTAGGTGTTCACGAAGTTGAAATTAATTTACATAAAAAAGTAATATTTAAAATAAAGGTTGAATTATACAATAGGAGGTCTAATGGCTAGAGCAATACCAAGTAATTTAGAAGCAGAAATGAGTGTTTTAGGTGTAGTATTTTTAAATAATAAAGATGTAGACAAAATATGCGAAGAAATGTATGTTGATATGTTTTTTGATGAAAGAAATAAAATATTATTTACAACTATTTCTGATTTGTATAAAGCTAAAATACCAATAGATATAACAACTATAAAAAATGAATTGGATAAAACAAAAAAATTAAATGAAGTAGGTTTAAACTACATAACTGAGTTAATAGACTCTGTTGTAACAAGTGCTAATTTAGAACATTATATGGCTATTGTAAAAGAAAATTCTGTAAGAAGAAATTTAATAGAAACTTCAACTGATATTATAACTTCGGTATATGAAGAAGAGGATATAAATTATTTATTAGATAGTTCTGAAAGAAAGATGCTTAATGTTTTAAGATCAAGATCAACAGGAGAATTCTTACCAATTAATGCAGTATTAAAAAGAGCTCAAGAAAAATTGGAAGAATTATCTAAAAATAAAAAAGTTATAACAGGTTTAGAAACAGGTTTTTTTAACTTCGATAAGATAACAACTGGTTTTCAAGGCGGAGAATTGATAATATTAGCAGCTAGACCAGGTATGGGTAAAACAGCACTTTCTTTAAATATGGCAACATATGCAGCAGCCTCAACTGAAAAATGTGTGGCAATATTTAATTTAGAAATGCCAGCTGATATGTTAGTAAATCGTATGATATCATCAGTAGGTCAAATAGATTCGTATAAATTATCAACTGGAAATATGAATGAAACTGATTGGAAAAGATATAATGAGGCTATAATGCAATTAGGCGAAACTAATATATATATAGAAGATAATGCAGGTATAACGGCATCAGAAATAAGAGCTAAGTGTAGAAGGTTAGCAAGTACAGAAAAAGGTTTAGGTTTTGTTGTAATAGATTATTTGCAGTTAGTTTCAAGTGGTAACAGAAGAATTGAATCAAGACAAGTAGAAGTATCTGAAATTTCAAGAAGTTTAAAGACTATGGCATTAGAGTTAAATGTTCCAGTAATGGCGTTAGCTCAGTTATCAAGAAGTGCTGAAAAGAGAGAAAATAGTGTACCTATGCTGTCAGATTTAAGAGAATCAGGTTCATTGGAACAAGATGCAGATATGGTACTCTTTATAACAAGAAAAGATTATTATGAAAAGAAAGATGTTAAGCAAAAAATAGTGCCAGCAGTATTAAATATTGCAAAACACAGAAAAGGTAGCAACGGAGATGTTGATCTGCTGTTTGAACTTAATACAAGTTCGTTTAAAAACGTTTTAAATGAACAACAAGGAGAAAATTAATGAAAATGAAACACACAATCATAATTTTATTATGTAGTGTAATTACTATCTTTTATTACTATTCAATAAAGGACGTAGGAGAATATAAAGCAAACGCAGTATACAAAGTATATTTAGAAGGAAAAGAAATTGGATTGATTGATGATGATCAAGTATTATATGATCTGATAAATGAAGAACAAAAGGAAATAAAGGAAGAATATAATGTTGATAATGTATATCCTCCAAGTGACTTTGAAATAGTTAAAATAAATTCGTACGATACGAATTTAACTGAAGTTCCTGAAATATATTCAATGATAGAAAATAAAGATAATTTTACGATCAAAGGATATAAAATAACTATAAAAGAAGAAGATGAAGAAGAGTATATATATGTTCTTGAAAGAGAAATATTTGACGATGCTATAGAGTTTTTTGTTGATACTTATATAGATGCAAATATATATGCTGAGTATATGAATGGAGAACAAAAAGAAATTGTTGATACGGGTAGTATAATAACAAATATGTATTTTGCTGAAAATATACGTATACAAGAAAATTTTATAAGTGTAAATGAAAATATATTTACATCATCGACAGATTTATTATCATACTTAATATTTGGAGATGACGCAAAAATTGAAAAATATACAGTTAAATTAAATGATACTATTTCTAGTATAGCTGATAGTAATAAATTAAGTATTGCAGAATTTCTTATAAGTAATCCAACATTTAGAACAGAAAATAACGTACTTCAAGTAGGAGAGTCTGTTAATGTAACATTACAAAACCCAGTTATTAATTTTGTGTATGAAGTTGAAAAAGTAGCTCAACAAGAAATAGATTTTATTAATAATACAGAGTATGACAATAACTATGGATCAAGTTATAGTAAGGTTACAACACCTGGTGTTGTTGGTATAGATAAAGTAACAATGTCTTATCAAGTAACAAATGGTATAGATTCGCAAGAAGTAGAAATTATAGATAGAGAAACAATAAGAGATGTGGTAAATCAAGTTACCACTGTCGGTGTATCATATTCTAATGGTTCATCGTCTGGATCAGGATCAGGATCAAGTTCAGGTTCATCTATAGTAACGGGATTAAACTTTACATCACCAGTAAATCCTGGGTTTGTAGTAACAAGTCCATTTGGTGAGTGGAGATCTTCATATAGACATGATGGAACAGATTTCTCAGGAACAGGTTATAATTCTGCGATATATGCTATTGCAGCTGGAACAGTAACTCAAGCATCTCCGGCATGTTCGGGATGTTCATTATGGTCACTAGGAACATATGTTGTAATAAGTCACGGAAGTAATTATTATTCAATATATATGCATATGGTGTCATCTTCATTAAAAGTAAAAGTAGGAGATAAAGTGTCTATGGGACAACAAATAGGTGGAATGGGAAGTACTGGATGGTCAACAGGTACGCATTTACACTTAGGTTTCTCGGTAGGTGAACCGATGACTTCATCGCAAGTAACATATTACGACCCATACGCTTTAATATTTGGATAATGATAAGAGTAGTAACATTATGTAGTGGATCGAAAGGAAACTCTACATATATAGAAATAAATAATACAAAAATTTTAATAGATGCAGGTAAATCTTTTAAATATTTAAAAGAAGGTTTAAATGATATAAATGTGAGTATAGAAGATATAAATTATATTTTTATTACTCACAATCATGGTGACCACGTATATGCTTTAGGAGGTATTTTAAAAAATACAAAAGCTACGCTGTGTATAACAGAAGGTTTGTTAGAATCTTTAACAAAAGTACAAGAAATAAAAAGTATCCTGGTATTTGAAAAAGAAATTGAAATAGAAGGAATACATGTAAATGCTATAAAGGCTAGTCATGATGCCCCAGATGCGAGAAATTATGTAATTACATATCAAGATAAAAAAATATCATTAATAACTGATACAGGATATATACATCAAAAGAATTTTGAATACTTATATAATTCAGAAATAATTTTAATGGAAAGTAATCACGATATAGAGTTATTACAAAATGGTAGATATCCAGATGTAATAAAGAAAAGAATATTAGGTGATTACGGCCATTTATCTAATAGACAAGCAGGACTTTACTTGAGTAAAATAATAGGAGAAAAAACAAAAGATATAGTATTAATCCATTTAAGTGAAGAAAACAATAATCCAGAAAAAGCTTTGGAAACTGTCTATGAAGTATTAGAGGAATATGAGATAGAATTTCCAGGAATTAAATATGCTAAGCAAAACGAATTAAGTGAGGTAATGACAGTTGATTAAAATTATTTGCTTTGGTAAATTGAAGGAAAAATATTTAGAAGAATTAGTTAATGATTATGTAAAAAGAATAAATAAATATCATAAGATAGAAATACTAAATTTAAAAGACGAAAATGACATGAAAAAAGAAAAAGAAAGTCTTTTAAGATATTTAAATAAAGATCATTATAATATATTACTAGATATTGATGGTTCATTATATAATAGTGTTGAATTTTCTAAAAAAATAAATAGTACTTTTATACAAAATAGTACAATAACGTTTGTTATTGGTGGTTCAGATGGAGTAAGTGAGGATATAAAACATTTGTTTAATGAAAGAATATCATTTTCAAAATTTACACTTCCACATGGTTTATTTAGAGGAGTTCTTTTAGAACAAATATATAGATCATTTAAAATAGAAAATAATGAAGGATATCATAAATAAAAGAAATAAATTGAATAACAATTTATTTTTTTTTATAAAAAAAAGAAGTATATAACTTCTTATAGTTTGAAATCGTCAATGACAATATCTTGCATATTTTTATTATCGAAAAAAGGTTTTATTTTAAAGTTATGATTTCGTGCAACTATGTTGTTTGGAAAACATCTAACTAATTCATTTAAAAAAGAAGTATTTTTATTATAAAAATTTTTTGAAGCTATTAGATTTTCATCTATAAGTTTTATCTCTTTTAAAATTTTATTAAAATTCTTATTATTTAATTCAGAATGATCTTGTTGTAATTCATGAATAAAAGTAATTGTTTCAATTAGTTTTCTATCAAAGTCAAAGTTAGTATGTCTAACATCTTTAACGTCTATATAATCCTTTAAATAATCTTTATCATTGTCTAATTTTTTAATATCTATATTTAATTCGCAAATTAAATCATATTTCTTTCTTAAATTTTCATCAATAGAATTTTCTGAAAGTTCAATTCTAGTTTTATAATGTTGTAAATCGTTAAATATAATACAATAATATAACGCAGTTGAGCTAACAATTATAAGTAAACCTAAAATAACCAAAATATTCATATAATACACCTTACTTCCTTAAAACGATGTCAAATAAATTTTTACCTAATCTATCGTTAATTAATTTATAATTTATTATAACATAAATTATTGAAGATATAAATGAGATAATAGCTAATCCAATAAAAGAATATATTCTATTAGTGAAATTATTAATAAATAAAGAACCAATATAGTTTACAGGTATAAGTATTAGGAAAGTCTTTAAAAAATAATTTTTAATTTTAATAAATTTAAACGAAATATTGTCATCTTTTTTTAATTTAACAACAACAATAGCTATTGTAATAAAATAAGCAATTATAGTAGCTGTAATAGCTCCATAGTATGGATATATATTTAAATAATTAAATAAAAGCATAAGAGGCACGTCTAATAAAGTATTTAAACCTAAACCAATTACAATAGTTAAATAAACTAATTTAAACTTATTTAAATTTTGTGTAATAGAACCTATAATAATAAAGAATGCTTCAAAGAAAGCAAGTAGTCCAAGGTATCTAAATATAATAGGACCAAAATCGCTATGCCCATACAATATATTCCAAACGCTGCTAGAATGTATACTTAAAAATATAGAAATAGGTAATATAATCATTAATAAAGCTTCAATAGTTTTTTGATATAAATTATTTAATTCTTTAAGGTTTTTTTCTGCATAAGCTGCAACCATATTAGGTATTAAACTAATAATTAGTCCAGTTGAAATAGAAGTTACAATAGCAATTAATTTAGTTCCCCAAGTAGTAAAAATACTACTAATAGCTTCTATGTCATTAGCATTAAAGTTTAAATAGTTTAATGTTCTGATAATCAATATCATATCAATAGTAGTATAAAAAGTATAAGAAAGATTAACTGCTATGAATGGGATACAATATTGAATAACTTTCTTTCTAATAACTTTTTTCTCTTCAAGGTTTAATTTTTTTGTTTTTTCTTTTATTTTAATATGTTTGTATTTAGAAAGTAAATATAGATAACCAAATAAAGCTCCAACAAACGCACCGAATACTGAAATACCAACTGCTTGAGTAAGACTCAAGTTAAGTACATTGATAGCAAAATAACTACCTAAAAGAATAACTGCTATTCTAAATACTTGTTCAATAATTTGGCTAATAGAAGGTACGGATATAAATTTATGTCCTTGCATATATCCACGTAATATACTTAAAAGTGGAACAATTAATAATGCAAAAGATACGCATTTAATTACATAAGAAATGTCCTCAGCGCTATTACCACCGGTCATATCTCCTATAATAATATTGGCAATTAAATCTGAGCCTAAGAAACATATACCGAAACTAATAAAAGAAAATGAATATATAATTTTTTTTACAAAAGAAAACATATATTTTTTTTCTGCATGCATTTTTAATGTATCATACTCACTTGTAATCTTGCTAATAGCTAGTGGTATGCCTGCAGATGAAATAATTAAAAAAAAGTTATAAATATTATAAGCATATCCATACAGTGCTCCACCTTGTTCTCCTATTATGCTGTAAAAAGGAATAACATATAAAATACCGATAATCTTAGTAATAATAATACAAAGTGTTGCAATAAATGCACCTTTAATAAAACCTGTTTTGTTCAAAATTTCAACCTCATAACTTACTCTTAATTATATAAAAAATCTCAAACAATAACAATAGATATAATAAATATTGACAATTTTTATGTAAAAGTGTTAATATTTGTTAGGTGATTTTATGCAAATAGAAAAAATAAATGTAGGTTCTTTAAGAACAAACTGTTACTTTATAATTGATGATAAAAAAAATTGTATAGTAGTAGATCCAGGAGATGAATTTCTAAAAATAGAAGAAAAGTTAAAAGATTTAAATTTAGTGGGGATTTTGGTAACTCATTCTCATTACGATCATATAGGAGCGCTTGAAGAATTAGAAGAAAAATATAACTTAACTCACAATAAATTTCAAATAGACGGTTTTAATTTTGAAGTAATCAAAACACCTGGACACAGATATGATAGTGTTACATTTTATTTTGAAACAGAAAAAATAATGTTTACAGGAGATTTTTTGTTTAAGGATACATATGGAAGAATTGATTTAGAAGGAAGCAACCCAAAAGACATGTATGAAAGTTTAGCTATGATAAAAAAATATCCTGATGATGTTAGGATATTTCCTGGTCATGGAAAAGATAGTAATTTAGGTTATGAAAAATCTAATATAGATAATTACCTTAATTATTATTACGGTAATTAATAGGTTCTAAAAATTCAAAATAATTTAAATAGATCATTCTTAATAAGTAAAAACTTCCGTTACTAGAATCTTTTATAATTAGATGATCAATACCAGCTTCTTCTATAGTACCAAAGTATTCTACGTCCTTAGAATTATCTGAATCTGGATACGAGAAGAATGCCCTAACAGTCTTACCTTTATTGCCTCTTAGTATATTTTCAATATAACTTACTTCGATTGCAGGTAAACCACTATTATGTGGTTTTTTTTCATATACATCATTATTTTCATTAGAAGAATAACTTTGATTATTTGTATGATTTACTGGATTACTTGGAAAAGTGGGGTTTTGATAATAATTTCCATTCATATTTTACGTTCCTTTCAAAAAATAATATGAAAAAAATAAAAAAATATGAAAAAAATGATATAATGAAAAAATAGAAGGTGAAAAGTAAAATGACAAAAATAGAATCAGAAAGAGAAATAGAAAAAAGAGTAATATGCAGAGGATTAATGTTTGTATTTTCAGTTTTTTTACTTGCATTATGTTATAATTTATTTTTTCTACCTAACAACTTAGTAATAGGTGGAGTATCAGGATTAGCTATTATTTTTCAGGGAATAACTGGAATGAGTGCAACTGTATTTATATATGGAGCAACAATAATATTAATTATACTTAGTTATTTCTTATTAGGTAAAGTCAAAACAAAAAATACTATAATAGGATCTATAATGTATCCTTTAATGATCACTTTTACAGAACCTATAGCAAAATTTTTAATACCTTATTTTGAATTCAGTGATTTATACTTAATATCAATAATAGCAGCAATAATTTATGGGTTTGGAAATGGTATGGTGTTCAAATATAATTTTTCAACAGGAGGAACCGATATAATAACATCGATAGTAAGTAAATATTTAAAATTTCCTGAAGGAAAAGCAATGTTACTATCAAATATATTAATAATTATAATTGGTGGATTTGCTTTTGGTCTATATTTAATGTTATTAGATTTAATAATATTATATATTAGTTCTTTAGTGCTAGATAAGGTATTATTTGAGATATCTGACAGTTTTGTTTTCTACATATTTACTCATAAAGAAGAAGAAGTAGTAGATTTAATAAAAAATGAATTTCAAACAGGATTTACAATAATGCCAACAAAAGGTGGTTATTCTCATAAAAAAGGTGAAATGATTATGGCAGTATTTCCAAATAGAGAATATTTTCATTTTAAAAATAGGATATTAGAAACAGATCCAGATGCATTTTTTATAATATGTGATTGTTATGAATCGTATGGTGGATATAAGAAAGAAAATATACCATATATATAGAATTATTATAAGAACTATGCTATACTTAACAAGAAAGGTATAGTCATATGAAGTTAATAGAATTAAAAAATGTTAATAAGGTTTATAAGAATGGAATAGCTGCTGTAGTGGATACATCTTTAACTATAGAAAAAGGTGAATTTGTCTTTGTAATAGGTTTAAGTGGAAGCGGTAAATCAACATTAATAAAACTTTTATATAGGGAAGAAAAACCAACGAGTGGAACCGTAATAGTAGGTGGAATTAATGTTGGTAAATTAAGAAACGCAAATGTTTATAAAATAAGAAGAAAAATAGGAATAGTTTTTCAAGATTTTAAATTGTTACAAAAACAAACTACATATGAAAATGTAGCTTTTGCGCTTGAAATAACTGGTATGAAAAATCATGATATAAGACCAAAAGTTTTAAGAGCATTAGAAATTGTAGGGCTTAAAGACAAATTAAGAAGTTATCCAGGAGAATTATCTGGTGGAGAACAACAAAGAGTATGTATAGCTAGAGCAATAGTAAACAATCCTAAAATATTAATATGTGACGAACCAACTGGTAATTTAGATCCAGAAACAAGTAAAGAAATAATGAAAGTACTTGAAGATGTAAATAGAGAACTAGAGACAACTATAATAATGGCAACGCATGATAGAGAAATAGTAAACAAGATGAAAAAAAGAGTGCTTGTTATAGATAATGGTATGTTATCAAAAGACTATAAGGAAGGAAGTTATAAATCAAATGAAACTGTTTAGAATTTTAATAAGATGTATGAGAGATTCTTTAAAAAGTTTTGTAAGAAATTTTAGTTTAAGTCTTGCATCGATTTTGTGTGTAACTATAACATTGCTTTTAGTATCGTTTACAACAATTGCTTCAGTTAATATTAACAATACAATTGAAAGTGTTGAAAATGAATTAAATATAATAGTATATTTAAATAATGATGTGACTGAAGATAGAATAGAAGAACTAAATGCTGAATTTTTAGCAATAACAGACGTTATTGAAGTTGTATATAAAAGTAAGGAAGAATGGAAAATAGAGATGAGTGAAACTGATGAAAGTTTCGAAAATATATTAAATTATTTACCAGAAAATCCGCTACAAGATTCGTTTTCTTTAAAAGTAAATGATTCTACAAAAATAAATTCAATAGCTGAATATGTATCTCAAACAAATGATGTTAATACAGTAAAATATGGAGAAGGAATGGTTGATTCAATAATATCAACATTTGGTACTATTCAAAAAACTACTATAGGTATAGTAGTAGCTCTTATAGTAGTTACAGTGTTCTTAATTGGAAATACAATTAAATTAACTATTTCTTCAAGAAGACATGAAATAGAAATAATGAGATTAGTTGGTGGTTCAAATATGAGTATTAGATTACCATTTATATTTGAAGGTTTCTTAGTAGGAGTAATAGGTTCAATAATACCAGTATGCGTGAGCGTATATGGTTATATAATGTTATATGATTATTTTGGTGGTGTTTTATTCACAAATTTATTACCATTAATAGAACCGTTTGATTTTATATTGTATATAGGAATGCTATTAGTAATATTAGGAGCAACAGTAGGAGTAATAGGAAGTATTAGAGCAGTAAGAAAGTATTTAAAAGTATGATGAAAAAAATTATTAAAACAAGTATGAAAATATTTATGGTAATTTTATTAATTTCAATTATAATAGTTGATTCTATGCCAGTTACTGCAGTGGCAGCAACTACTTTAAGAGATTTAAAAAACGAATTAGCAGCATTAGTTCAAGAGAAAACTACTAGTGAAAATCAAGTAAATAGTACCGAAGCTCAAATTAATGCTAATAATAAAGAAATAGCAGAAGCATATACTGCTATAGAAGAAGCAAAAAATAATATAATAATATCGGAGAAAAAAATAGAAGAGACAAATGAAGAAATAGAAAATTTGTCTGTCATAGCAGCAGAATTGCTAGTTATGTATGAACAAATGCAAAATCAAGATACATATATGTCGTTTGTAACAGCTTCTTCAAGTTTAACAGAATTAATAATGAGATTAGACGCTATTACTATGTTAACAGATTATAATGAACAAACAATATTAACTTTAGAAAATCTAATAATTGAAAATGAAAAAGAACAAGTATTGTTGGTAAAAACTCAAGAAGAGTTAAAAGGTAACATAGCAACGTATGAATCAAAAATTGTATCTTTACAAGGAGATTTAAAGTATTTTGCTGAAATAACAGAAGATATTGATGATCAAATAAATAATCAACAAAAACTAATAGAATATTATGAAGATTTAGGTTGTGGTCTTGATCAAAATTTAGATGAATGTGTAGAGATAGCAAATAATGTTTCTTGGATGAAACCTCTTAATTACGGAATTGTAACTAGTTTATTTGGGTATAGATATATCTGGGGATCATATAGTTTTCATAATGGTATAGACATTGGTGGTAATGCAGAAGGTACAAAAGTATATTCTATAGCAGCAGGAACTGTAGCAGCAATAACTGAAAGATCAAGTTGTGGTGGTAACAAAGTATACGTTCACTCGTATGTAGATGGAAAAGCATACACTGCAGCATACTTACATTTACTTAATATAAATGTGAAAGTAGGAGATAAAGTAACTACAGACACTGTAGTAGGAACAATAGGTGGAGGATCAGGAACTTGGTGGGATACATGTACTACAGGAGCTCATCTCCATTTAACTATAGCTACTGGATTTTACTTAGGTGGAGGATCAGATAGTTATTCAAATTACTATACGTATGTAGCAAATTCAATAGAACCTCCAGGATTTCCTGGGCTATATAATTCATTTTCTTCAAGAACAGCATGGTTTAGTTAATCATCTGTTTTTTTGTGTTAATAAATTGTCAAAAAAAAATTAAATAGAAAAAAATATTGTTATTTTAATAAAACTAGGGTATAATCTTATATAGAATAAGAGGGTAGTTTATGGATAAAATAAATGAATTTAGAAGAAAATTTCAATCTTCTAAAATTTATAAATTTCAAGAAAAATATTTGGCAAAGCCAATCCATTTTATTATGACAGTAGTAAGTTGGACGATATTCATAATACTACTTTTATGTGCATTATTTTTAGTGTACTATTATACAACTTTGACTCAAAGTAAGGAAAGTGGAGAAAATCATAATCCAAAATTTGCCTTATATACAATCATATCAGGAAGTATGGAACCGGCAATAAAGGTATACGATGTAATATTTGTAGTCGGACCAGATAATCAAGAAGATGTAAAAGTGGGAGATGTTATATCCTACAATTCATCTAATTTCAAACAAGGTGAAATGATTTCTGTAACACATAGGGTTATAGAAATAGTAGTTGATAAAGAAGGAAATTACAATTATTATACAAAAGGTGATAATACATTTGTAAAAGATCCAGATCCAGTAGTATTTGATGATATATCTGGAGTGGTAATGTTTAAAATACCACAACTTGGTAAAGTGCAATTCTTCCTAGCTAGTAAAATAGGATGGGTATGCGCAATAATAATACCAGCGTTATTTATTATAATTAAATATTTAGTTGAATTATTGAATTTACCAATGCATATGGCTAGACTTGATAAAAATGGTAAATTCTTACCATTGTATACAAAACGTGTATTGCTACCATACAAATCAAAAGGTTTAGATGGAGATACTAAGGAAGATGAAATAATAGATTTAACGAATGTAAATAAAAAAAAATCTAGCGAAGAAACTGAAGATTAGTACAGTTAAATAAAGTATAAGATAAAAAGATGATCTATGATATCGTCTTTTTTTCATAAAAAATAATATTATGAATATAATGTAATAAGATTGACATATCTGAAAATTTATACTACAATAAATATGTAAATTTTTTTGGAACCGTAGCCAAGTGGTAAGGCCCTGGTCTGCAACACCATTATCACCGGTTCAAATCCGGTCGGTTCCTCCAATAAAAAATTATAAAACAATCAATATTAATTGATTGTTTTTTTTAATTATATTTATTCATTCAAAAAAATGGCCCTTTCGTACAAAAGTTATCAATCCAAGAAAAAACTTTGCTACAATGTTAAAGATATCAGAAAGTTGTCGAATTATGGTATATGAATTATCTTGATATAGTAATTGGCATATGATATTTTATTTACAGAAGGAGAGAGGTGTGTTATGAAAGGAAAAGTGAAATGGTTTAACAACGAGAAGGGATATGGATTTATAGAATATCAAAATCTAGAAGATATTTTTGTTCATTATTCTGCAATTTCTAAAGATGGTTACAAAACATTGGAAGAAGGAACGATTGTTGATTTCAAACTTATAGAAACATCAAAAGGTTTACAAGCTGTTGATGTTTCAGAAGTAGAAGTTATAACTGTGTAGAAAATCTTTTTTAAAGATTTTTTTATTTTTAATAAGAATTCAAAAATTAGTTGATATTTTATCAAAGTATGATATAATACTATGGAAAACATTTCTATGCTTTAATTTTAAGCATGGCGGAAGGAGCAAATACAATGAGAAAAAATATACATCCAGAAGTAAAAGAATCAACTGTTACTTGTGCATGTGGTGCAACATTTAAAACTAGATCAGTAAAAGAAGAAATCAGCGTAGAAGTTTGTAATGAATGTCATCCATTTTATACAGGTAATCAAGGTAAAGTTAAAAAAACTGGAACTATTGAAAAATTTAATCGTAAATACGGTATTGAAGAAAAATAAAATTTTTCTTTTTTTTTTGAAAAAAATACAGTATAATTTTAGATAAGGAGATATAGTATGAAAATAATAATAGGTTGTGATCACGTTGGAACTGTGATGCAAGAACAAATAATAAATCATTTAAAGGAAAATGATATTGAGGTAATAGTATCATCATTTGAAAATCATCCTGTAGATGATTATACTGATTTTGCTTTTGATGTATGTGAAAAAGTAATACAAGAAAAAGCTCTAGGTATCTTAATTTGTGGTAATGGTATAGGAATGAGTATAGCAGCTAACAAAGTAAGAGGAATAAGAGCAGCAAGAGTATTAACAAAAGATGATGCATTTAAGTGTAAAAACCACAATGGGTCAAACGTAATAGCTTTAAGTAGTGAAGTAGATATAGAACTTACAAAAGAGATGGTAGATACCTTTATATGTACAAAAACAGCTAGTGAAGAAAGATATTTAAGAAGAATCAATAAAATGATTGACTTTGAAAGTAAAAATAATGAATTATAAAATATATTTATATGTATTTTTTATATTAATAAGTTCTTTAACCTATGCAGGTATTAACTTTAATAGTTTTTTTAAAAAAGGTAAAGTTTTTGAAGCAAGAATGTTTTTTTCTATAATAAGTATTATAACTGGTTATTTATTAACAAATTTTGTATTAGATTTTATTAATCTTGCATAGTATTAATAAAAGAGGAAATATGAAAATAAAGAATAAGGTATTAATAATTGTAGCTGCTATTATTATAATTACTTATTTTTTTATGCCTGAAAATAAGGCAAAAGAAAACGAAATAAAAAATAAAGTAGAAGAACTTATGGTATTTGACGTAGAGTTAGAAGATTATATAATCGGTGTAGTAGCAGCAGAGATGCCAGCATCTTTTGAAGTAGAAGCTTTGAAGGCTCAAAGCATAGCAGCAAGAAGTTATGCTTTGTACAAAATAAATAAAAATCAAGAGTTAACAACTGATGTTACTACGCAAGCTTACATAACAAAAGAAGAAATGAAAGATAAGTGGGGAGAAGATTATGAGTATTATTATAACAAAATAAAAGACTGTGTATATGATACAAAGTCATTAGTAATAAAAAATGAAAATGACATTATATCTGCGTATTACTTTGCTATGAGTAATGGTTATACAACAGATTCAAAAATAGTATTTAATCAAGAATTAGATTACATAGAGTCAGTTGATTCGCTATGGGATATAGAGGTAAATAATTATCAAGTAACAACTGAAATAAAACGTGATGACTTTTGTGAAGCATTATCAATAACATGTGAAGAAATTATAATAAATGATATAAAATATACTGAAACTAATCATATAGAACAAATAACAATTAACAACAAAATATTTAAAGGTACTGATTTTAGAATGTTATTATCTTTAAGATCAACGGACATAAGTATAATAATCAAGGAAGATATATCAATAACTACCAAAGGATATGGTCATGGTGTTGGTATGAGTCAATACGGAGCTAACGAAATGGCTAAAAAAGGATATACTTATATAGAAATACTAGAACATTATTACAAAAATATAGAAATTCTAAGTTATTGAGTATAACAAAAATAAAAAGAGCCATACTTTAATTAGGATGGTGAAAATGAAAAATAGAAGATTAAAAGCATGGGTTTTGCCATGTGTATATGCAGTAGTAGTGACTGCTACGATAGGAACAATAACATTTAGAGGTATAAATTTAATAGAAGAAAAAGAAGATTATGAAATATATACAACAGATACTAATTACGTAATAGATGTTATAGAACCTGATAATATACCAGTAGTAAGTGAAGTGAAAAATAAAGTTAGTATGCCTTATACAAATGAAGATGTAAGTATGATGACGGATTATTATTCGAAGGATGATGAGGTAAAAAATCAAGAAAATTCCTTAATATATTATAATGATACTTATATACAAAATACAGGTATTATGTATGGTTCAAATGAAGAGTTTGAAATAGTATCTGTACTAGATGGTGTAGTAAAAAGCATTAAGAAAGACGAAATATTAGGTGATGTAATTGAGATAACTCACTCTGGAGATTACGTATCGTATTATTATGCTGTATCTAAAATAGAGATAAAAGAGGGCGATCAAGTAAAAACTGGAGATGTTATAGCTAAATCTGGAACTTGTAATCTAGAAAATATAGATGAAAACAATTTATTATTTGAAATATATTATCAAGGAAAAACTGTAGACCCTATTGAATTTTATAAAATAGAATTAAATTAGAATAAAACCTCATAAGAGGTTTTTGTTATAAGGAGGAATAATGCATAATAGTATAATGCATTTTTTAGATAATTTAATTATTTATAAGAGTGCAAAAACAGAAGAAATAATTAAGTATCCAGTGCCAGATGGAATATTAAAATGTGGAAGAATACATAATATAAAATCTTTTAGAAAGTATTACAAAAAGTTATTGGTAGAAAATAAGATAAATGGTTTATTAACAAATGGTAACATAATAATAGTTATAAACGATTTGTACACAGAAGCTGATAAAAAAGTTTTAAAAGAGATATGTATAGAGAATAATTTTCAAAAAATAAATTTTATAAACGAAAATAAAGTATTTAAGTTATCTAAAAATAAAGTGTATGTTAATTATAATCATAATTATGTCTTAATACATAAAAAAATAATGAATAGTATTATAACAACTACTATAGTAAATTCTAGTGATATTGAAGGAATATTATTAAAAGAAGTAAAAAATAAAGAGGTTTATTTCTATGGAAATATAGAAAATTTAGATTTGTTTACCAAAAGTAAATTCTATTTTTATTCGGAATTTAAGGAAATAATTATAAATATTTTGAAAGAAGATAAGAAATTGTATAAAAACTCTTGATTTTTTTATGAAAAAGGTGTAATTTTTTATAAAGTGGATGTTATAAGAGGTGGAAGCATGATTAAAATTGTTTTAGTTGATGATAATACGGATATATTACAAATAAACAAGAGTGTTATTGCAAAAATAAACTTAAAGCACGACATTGATGTACATGTCATGTTTTTCACGTCTTATAATGACAAATTAGAAAAAGAAATAAATGATTTAGATTCTAGAAAAGTATATATACTGGATATAGATCTTAAGAATAAAGTAACAGGAATAGATATAGCTAAAAAAATAAGAAAAATTGACTGGGATAGTGAAATTATATTTATAACTAATCATGGTAACCAATTTGAAAATGTTTATAGAAATGTATTAGGTGTATTTAATTTTATTGAAAAATATAATGACTTTGAACAAAAATTAGAACATGATATAGAAAAAATATTTCTTAAAAATTTTGATAATAGATGTCTTGTTTATAAAACATCAAAAATTAGTATGAGTATTTACTATAGAAATATTTTATATGTATACAGAGATACAGTAGAGAGAAAAATCTTTATAGTAACAGACAATGGAAGATATGCTATTAAAGATGGATTAAATGAAATATATGAATTATTAGATAAGAGATTTAAATATTCAAATAGATCTTGCATAGTAAATGTAAAACAAGTTTTAAAATATGATTGGGCAGAATCTAAGTTCACATTAATAAATGGGAAAGAAGTTTATATGCTGTCTAAGAAATACAAAGAAGAATTGGAACAAATATAATGTACGTTGCTATTGCTTTGATAATATCGTTAATTATAATAATAATATTTTTAAGTATAAATCTACATTTCACAAGAAAAATATTATTTAATTTAGCGGATGAACATCGAAAAATATTAGAAAAAATAAAAATACACGATCATAACATGAAAAATAAAATGTTAGCATTTGAGACTATAAAAAACGAAGAAGAAAATGAAATGATAAATGATTTGTTTTTAACAAATATTATTAACAAAAAGAATTTTATCTTTCCGGATGTACCTAAGAGTTTATGTCCGTTGATTTATGAAAAATTAAAAGATGTAGATGTAGTTTTTCAATTTCACGCAAATATAAAAGATAAAAAAATAGAACAACAAATGCGCAAGGTAAAATTTTACGAATTATTAAAAACGATGGGAATAGCATTAGATAATGCTATTGATGCAATAGAAAATGTAGAAAATTCATATATAAATATAGATATTTTTGAAAATGAAGAAGAATTTATAATAGAAATGTCAAATAATTTTGCTGATATTATTGATATTGATTCTTTAGGAGAAAAAAATAAATCAAGTAAATCTAGAAAAAGGGGATTGGGTTTATATAGTATATTAACTCACGATGTTATAAAAAGTGAGATTGAAATAAGGAATAAAAATTTTAAATTAATTTTAAAAGTAGAAAAGAAGGAAAAGGTGAAAAATGATGGAAAATAAAAAAAGATTATATGCTCAAATAATATTAAAAAAATGCTTAAAGTTAGATAGCAATCAACCGTTAGTAATTAGAGGAACTTACGAAAATTACGACATTATTAGATTAGTATATGAGGAAGCATTAAAAATAGGAAGTAAAGATATATATTTAGATGTATATGATTCATACATAACAAAGGCTTTATACGAAAATTTAACAGAAGAAGAATTATTAGAAAATAAATATTTTAGTAGGGAAAAATATGAAGAATATGCAAAAAAGGATGCAGCATTTCTAATGTTGTCAACAGAAACACCAGGTATAATGGATAATATTGATCCTAATATAATTTCTTCAATAAGAAATCATATTTCTAAAACGTGTGAACACTTTGATCAAAGAAGAGATAAAAATGAATTATCATGGTGTATTGCTGTAGCGCCAACAAAAATATGGGCAGATAAAATATTTCCTGGTAAAGAAAATTCTCTTGAAATGTTATGGGAAAAAATATTTGAAATTAATTATTTAAATGAAAGTAATCCTTTAGAAAAGATAGATAAAAATATTGAAGAGAAAATTACTTTATGTAAAAAATTAAATAATTTAAATCTAAAATCACTCAAATTTAAAAACTCTATAGGAACCGACGTAACGATGGATTTATTAGAAGACGGTGTGTGGTGTAGTGGTTTAACAAAATTAAAAAATGGAAAAGAAGTTATAGTAAATTATCCATCAGTTGAGATATTCACATCTCCTAATAAGTACACAGTTAATGGTAAAATAGTATCATCATTACCGTTATTGGTATCAGGTGTTATAGTCGAAGGAATCGAAGTAGAGATAAAAGAAGGTAAAATAGTCAATGTTAAAAGTGAAACTTCACAGGAAGTGATAACTAAATTAATAAAAGAGGACGAAGGTGCTGATTATATAGGAGAGATAGCTTTAGTAGAAGACGATTCACCTATAAACAATACTGGCATTTTATACTACACAACATTACTAGATGAAAATGCAAAATGTCATTTTGCATTTGGAAGTGGTTTTTCAGAATGCGTTAATACCAATAAAGAATTAACAAAAGAAGAAAAAGATAATATAGGATTAAATGAAAGTAAAACTCATGTAGATGTAATGTTTGGTACAAAAGATTTAGATGTTGTAGGAATAACTAAAGATAATGAAGAAATAAAAATTTTCACTAATGGAAATTTTTCAAAAGAAATAAAAAAATAGCATAAGCTATTTTTTATTTTATAATTTTATCTACTAAACCGTATTCTAAAGCTTCTTTAGAATCAAAATAATTATCCCTATCTGTATCAATTTGTATTTTATCAATTGGTTGATTAGTTTTTTCACTTAAAATCAAATTAAGTCTATCTCTCATTTTTAAAATACGTTGTGCAGCTATATTAATGTCAGTTGCTTGACCTTGAGCCCCGCCTAAAGGTTGATGTATCATAACATCAGTATTAGGTAATAAAGAACGTTTACCTTTAGTACCGCAAGTTAATAAAAAGGCGCCCATACTAGCACACATTCCTAGTCCGATAGTAACTACATCGCTTTTAATATACTCCATGGTATCATAAATAGAAAATCCTGCAGTAACAGAACCTCCTGGACTATTTATATACATATAAATTTCATTATTATTAATAGAATCTAAGTATAGAAGCTGACTTACTATCAAGTTAGAAGTCATATCATTTATTTCTCCATATACAAAAATTATTCTATCATTTAATAATCTAGAATATAAATCAAAAGCATACTCCTTGTTACCACTTTTTTCTAAAACTGTTGGTATTATGTTCATAAAAATATCTCCTAATTTATATAATAGTAAAAAAGTGTAAATTTTATTCACAATTCCAAAAAGTTACAAAATATAAATACAAAAAAATAAAAATATATGATATAATTTGAAATATAATAAGGAGTGTATGATATGAGTAATATAAAAATAACTTTAAAAAGTGGAGAAACTAAAGAATTTCCAAAAGGGACAAGTTATCTTGATATATGTAATGAATTTAGTGCTCCTGCAGACACAGTAGCTGGGAAAATAAATGGAGAAATAATATCTTTGTGTGAAAAAGTATATTATGATGAAGTATTTGAATTTGTAAGTATGTCATCAATAGAGGGTAGAGTACTTTATAAATCAGGTTTAAAATTCATATTTTTAAATGCTATAAAAAATCTTTATAAGGGATCAGAAATATATTTCGAACACAGTGTTCCAATAGGTATATATGCAAGTATAGATGTTGATAAAGTGTTAACAAATATTGATATTAGTCTTATAAAAGAAGAAATGTTAAAAATTGTAAATAGCGATAGTAATTTTAATAAGTTAACAATAAGAAAAAAAGAAGCTTTAATGTTATTTAATAAAAATAAAGAATATGAAAAAGCAAATAATGTTGCAAACATTATGGACCATAGTGTATCTGTATTTGAGTTAAATGGATATTATAATTATTTTTATAGTGAAATGCCTTATTCAACAAGTTGTATTAAAAATTTTGATATAGTATATTTAGGAAATAATAAAATAGTATTAGTACTTCCAAATATGAATGGTGAAAAAATATCATACGTACACAATGATAAAATAATCAACGCATTTTCTACAAATAGAAACTGGTTAGTATCTCAAAAAACACCATATTTTGAAAATTTAAATTTATTAATAGGAAATGGTAAAATAAAAAAAATAATGGAATCTAATGAATTATTATTTAATTTTGAAATAGAACGTATTACAAAAGAAATAATAAATAGAAAAGATACTAAATTTGTAATGATAGCAGGACCTTCATCAAGTGGTAAAACTACTACTACAAAAAGGATGGCAAGTTATTTAAGAGCATTTGGTTATGATCCTATATTAATGTCAACAGATGATTACTTTTTAGATAGAAATCAAACACCAGTAAATGAAAAAGGTGATTTTGATTTTGAAAGAATAGATGCAATAGATTTAAAGTTATTTAATTCTGATTTAAACAAATTGATAAATGGAGAAAGTATTTGTATACCAACTTATAATTTTATATTAGGAAAAAAAGAAGCTGGAGAAAAGAAAACAACATTAAAAGAAAATAGTATAGTTTTAATAGAAGGACTACATTCTTTAAATGATGAATTGACAACAGATATAGATCATAGCTTAAAATACAAAATTTATCTAAGTCCATTTACATCAATAAATGTGGATAGACATAATTATGTATCAACAATAGATTTAAGGTTAATAAGAAGAATAATAAGAGATAATAGAACAAGAGGATATGGAGTAGCAACTACTATTCATAACTGGCATGTAGTACGTAACGGGGAAGAAAAATACATATTTCCATATATACAAAATGCAGATACAATATTAAACACAGCAATGGAATTTGAAGTAGGAGTACTTAAAGTATTTGTTGAACCATTGTTATTAAGTGTGCATGTATCATCACCTTATTATGCGGAAGCAAGAAGGTTATTATGTTTCTTAAAACAATTCTTCCCAATACCTGGAGAATATGTAAATGAAGATTCAATATTAAGAGAATTTATAGGAGAAAAAAAATGATAAGAGTAGCGATAAATGGTTTTGGAAGAATTGGAAGAATAGCTTTCAGACAAATGATAACAGATAAAGAATTTAATATAGTAGCAATAAATTCTATAGGTACAGCTGAAGATATGGCTTATTTAGTAAAATATGATACAGCTCAAGGAGCTTTTCACGAGGATGAAATAAGTTATACAGAAGATTCAATTGTAATAAAAGACACAAAAAAAATAAAAGTATTAAATGAACTAGATCCTACTAAGTTACCATGGAATGAAATGGGAATTGATTTAGTATTAGAGTGTACTGGTGTTTTTACAAGTAAAGAAGACTTAAATAAGCATATACAAGCAGGAGCAAAAAAAGTAATATTAAGTGCACCTGGTAAAGATGATATAAAAACAATAGTATATAATGTAAATGATAATGAAATAACACCAGATGATAACGTATTATCTGCAGCAAGTTGTACAACAAATTGTCTAGCTCCAGTTTTAAATGTAATAGAAAAACAAATTGGAATAAAGATGGGATATATGACAACAATTCATGCATATACATCAGACCAAATGATTTTAGATGGTATTCATAAAAAAGGGATAAGAGCAAGAAGAGGAAGAAGTGCTGCACAAAATATAGTTCCAGCATCAACAGGGGCGGCTAAGGCCATAGGATTAGTTATACCGTCTTTATTAGGTAAAATGGATGGAACTAGTCTAAGAGTTCCAACTCAAACAGGATCTGTTATAGATGTAACACTATTATTAAATAGAGAAACAACAGTTGAAGAAATAAATAGATTGTTAGAATCAAGTCAAAATGAAACTATGAAGTTTACATTAGATCCTATAGTATCAAGTGATATAATAGGAAAAAAATATGGAGCAGTAGTAGATGGTTTATCAACATCTGTAATGTCTACTCCTGAAAATCAAATAGTAAAAATATTAGCATGGTATGATAATGAGTATGGTTATACAGCTCAAATGCTTAGAACAGGTAAAAAATGTTTCAATAAATAAGAGTTAACACTCTTTTTATTTTGAAAAATAAAAAGTTTATTTGATTTTATATATACAATAAATTATAATATATATTAAGTGAAAGAGGTTTATAATGAATAATGAAAATATAGCTGATCTGTTATTTCCAGATATTGATAAAACAGTTGAGTATTACAAAGAAAAATATCCAAATAGAAATTTAGTTGAAGGAGCAA
The DNA here is from genome assembly GCA_044432745.1 of bacterium. GTDB lineage: Bacteria > Bacillota_I > Bacilli_A > RF39 > UBA660 > CAKOSP01. The sequence goes on along the minus strand of JAWXUH010000004.1, from coordinate 30,502 downwards.
AAGTTACAAGATTTGCACCATCCCCAACTGGTTTTATGCACGTAGGAAATTTTCTACAAGCAATTATATCGTATATAAATGCATATAATTCTAAAGGAGTATTTTATTTAAGAAATGAAGATACTGATAAAAAAAGAGAAATAGAAGGTGCAGTAGAATTAATATTTGGTACATTAAAAAATTATGAAATGACACCAAATGAATATGAAATTAATGGAGAAATAGTAGGAAATTATGGTCCATACGTACAAAGTGAAAGAGAAGAAATATATCAAACATTTATAAAACATTTTATAACAATAGGAAGAGCTTATCCATGTTTTTGTACTGCAGAAGATTTAGAATCTATGAGAGAGCATCAAACTAGTAATAAAAAAAGAATAGGTTACTATGGGAAATATGCAAAATGTAGAGAATTAAAATATGAAGAAGTAGAAGAAAAAATTAAAGCTGGAATTCCTTATGTAATAAGATTTAAATCTATGGGAAATCCTAGAGAAAAAATTAAATTTTATGACGAAGTAAAAGGAGAAATAGAATTTCCAGAAAACGATAATGATATAGTTATAATGAAATCTGATGTAAAATTACCTACGTACCATTTTGCACATTTAGTTGATGATTATTTAATGGGAACAACACATGTTACTAGAGGAGAAGAATGGTTAAGTTCAGTTCCAGTACATGTTGAATTATTTAAAGCGCTAGGTGCAAAAGCTCCAAAATATATACATAACCCGTTAGTTATGAAAAAAGAAGGAGAAGTAGTAAGAAAACTTAGTAAAAGAAAAGATCCAGAATGTTCTATGAATTACTATGATGAATTAGGTTTTCCAAATATATGTGTAGTAGAATCATTAATGACTATTATAAATTCAAATTATGAAGAGTGGAGAGATAAAAATCCAGATAAGCATTTTACAGAATTTAGTTTTAGTCCTAAGAAGATGAGTTCATCAGGAGGATTATACTCTATAGAAAAGTTAGAGAATATATCAAAAAACTATATATCTAAATTAGCTGCAAAAGACGTATATGAAAACTTATTAACATGGACTAGTAAATATGACGAAGAATTTAATGAAATATTAAAAAATAATAAAGAATATGCTATATCTATATTAAATATAGAAAGAGAACAAAAGAAACCTAGAAAAGATTTCTCATGTTATTCAGAAATAAAAAATAGTTTATTTTATATGTTTGAAGAATTATTCAATAAAGACTTAGAAGAATATGAATTTAATGAAAATATAAGTAACGAAAATATAAAAGAAGTTTTAGCAAAATATATTGAAGTATATGAAGAAACAGATGACAAGGATATGTGGTTTACGAAGTGTAAAGATTTGTGCGATTCTTTAAATTTTGCAAGTAATATGAAAGAATATAAAGAAAGACCAGAAGATTTTGTTGGAAATATAGCAGATTTAACTACTATAATAAGAGTTGCTATTACAACAAAAACTAACACACCAGATTTATATGAATTATTAAAATTATTAGGAAAAGAAAAAGTTAATACTAGATTTCAAAAAGTTATTAACAACCTAAAATAAAAAGGCTTGAAAAAATAGTCTTTTTCTTATGGTGAAATTATGATATAATCAAAATATATAAATAACAATATAAAATAGTTTAAACATTATTGAGAAAGTGAGAATATGTAATGAATAATCAAAAAGGTTTTACATTAGTAGAGTTATTAATAGTTATAGCATTGATATCAGTAGTAACAACGTCAATGACATTATCGATGTTTGATATGCTAGATAGTCAAAAAACTAGTTTAGAAGATAAAGTAATAGCTAATATAGAAAACGCAGCTTGTACATATGCAGAAATATATGGTTTGCAAAAAAGTTGTACTTCAACACCATGTGTGCAATATGTAGAGATATCTAAATTAGTAAAAGAAGGAATGATTGATGATGAATCATATGACAAAATTGAAGTTGCAGTAAGATGGGATCAAATAGGACTTAAGACATGTACATATTAAAAGGAGAAAAAATGAAAGATAAAATAATAGAAAGATTAGACAATATAGATAAAGGTAAATCTCTTATAGAAATAAGTGATTTGCTTAATTTAAAAACAGTTGACGAAGTAAAAGAGTTAACAGTAGCTGTAAATGAATTAGTAGACGAAGGAAAACTACATTTAACAAAAAATAATGAATATTTATTAATGAAATATTGTTCATCACTAATAACAGGTACAATTAGAGTTAATAGAGCTGGAAATGGTTTTTTAGAATGTGATCTTGAAGATGATGTATATATATTTAGGGAAAACTTAAATAATGCAATAGAAAATGATTTTGTATTGGTAGATATAGTGACATACCGTGGTAAAAAAGAAGGTAAAGTTATAAAAATACTAAATAGAAATTTAAATAATATAGTAGGTGAAATAACTTTTACAGACAATAAAATAAAATTTGTTCCAGATAACGAAAAATTAAATATAATCATAAAACTTGATAAAGAAGGTATAGATGGTTTAGTAGAAGGTCACAAAGTACTTGTAGAAATAGTTAAAGAAATAAATAACAAACGTTACCTAGGTAAAGTAATAAAAGTTATAGGACATAAAAATGACCCTAAAGTTGATATAATGTCTATAGCATATAAACATGGAATAGAAATTGATTTCAAAGATGAAGTATTAAAAGAACTAGAAGACATTCCAGCAGAAGTACAATTAAAAGATAAATTAAAAAGATTAGATCTTACTAAGAAAAAAATATTTACAATAGATGGAGCAGACACTAAAGATATAGATGATGCAATAAGTTTAGAAACAATTAATGGTAACTATTTATTAGGTGTACATATTGCTGATGTTACTAATTACGTTAAAGTAGGAACTCAGTTATATGAGACCGCGTTAAACAGGGGAACTAGTTCATATTTAGCAGACACAGTTATTCCTATGATTCCTCATCAATTATCAAATGGTATATGTTCACTTAATCCTGAGGTTGAGAGACTTACATTAAGTTGTTTTATGGAAATAGATTCAAAAGGTAAAATTGTTAATTATGACATAATGGAATCTGTTATCAAAAGTAGAAAGAAAATGACTTATAGCGCAGTAAATAAAATTATTATGGAAGGAATAACTCCAGAAGGATATGAAGAATACACTGAATCAATACTTAAAATGAATGAACTTGCAAAAATTTTAAGAAAAGAAAAAGTAGAACGTGGATATATCGAGTTTGATTTAGATGAAGCTAAAATAATACAAGATGCTGATGGAAAAGCTGTAGATATTATAAGAAGAGAACGTTATGATGCAGAAAAAATGATAGAAGATTTCATGATTATTGCAAATGAAACTGTAGCTTCTCATATATACAACATGGATTTACCGTTTATATACCGTATACATGATGTACCTAATTCAGAAAAAGTAGTAGATTTTACAAATTTTGTTAAAGCGTTAGGATATACATTAAATACAAACACAATTGCTCTTACCTCAAGAAGTATGCAAGAAATATTAAATGAACTAAAAGATAAAAAAGAATATGAAATTTTAAGTGATATGTTATTGAGATGTATGAGAAAAGCTATATATAGTTCAGGTAATATCGGTCACTTTGGATTGGGAAGTCAAAATTATACACATTTTACATCTCCAATAAGAAGATTTCCAGATTTAACAGTGCATAGATTGCTTAGAACATATTTATTTGAAAACGACTTAAGTAAAGAAACAATTAATTTTAATAGCGAATACTTAGTTCAAGTTGCTGATCAATCTAGTGAAAGAGAACTTGTTGCAGTTGAAGCTGAGCGTGATGTAGATGACATGAAAATGGCAGAATACATGGAAAGTAAAGTTGGAGAAGAATTTCCAGGAATGATAACTAGCGTTACTAACTTTGGAATGTTCATAAAATTAGAAAATTTAGTAGAAGGTTTAGTACATATAAGCACGCTAAAAGGATTTTATAATTATGTACCAGAGATGTTGTCTTTAGTATCTAAAGATAAAAAGAAAAACTATAGACTTGGTGATAGTATAAGAATAAAAGTGGTAGGAGCAAGTAAAGATACTGGTAAAATAGATTTTGAAATAGTAGAGGTAAAAGATGAAAATACTAAACAAGAAAGCCAGATTTAACTACGAGATATTAGAAGAAAAGGAAGCTGGAATTGTTTTAACTGGAACAGAAATTAAATCAATAAGACAAGGTAAAGCGCAAATAAGTGAATCTTTTGTAAGGATAAAAAAAGAAGAGGCATATATAATGAATATGCATATATCTAAATACGAAGAAGGTAATAGATTTAATCATGATGAAACAAGAGAAAGAAAGTTACTACTTCACAAAAGAGAGATAAAAAAATTAAGTTCTGAGTCTCAAAAAGATGGAATTAGTTTAATTCCAACTTCTTTGTATATAAAGAATGGAAAAGCAAAAATATCTGTAGCAGTAGGTAAAGGAAAAAAATTATACGATAAAAAAGAAGTAATAAAGAAAAGAGATGCTGAAAGAACAGTAAGGAAATATATATGATCAAAAAAAGAAGAAAAATAAAGAAGAAAGTTCTTATTATTCTTGCAACGTTCATTATATTATTTAGTGGAATACTAACATATAGTTATTGTTATGATCCTATCGAAGATCTAGTTGAAAATAAAAAGGAAGAAATAAAAGTTGAAGAAGAAACAGAAGAGGAAGCTTATGTTAAACCTTCACTTAATATAGTTGATGAAGATTCAACATCTAGACCGTATGCTGTAATGATAAATAACATTAGTGCAGCAAGGCCATATCATTCAGGTTTACAAGAAGCGTATATTGTATATGAAATTATTGTAGAAGGTGGAATAACAAGATATATGGCGCTATTTAAAGACCAAACTAACGAAGTAATAGGGTCGGTAAGAAGTTCAAGACATTATTTTTTAGATTATGTTATGGAAAACGATGCTTTTTATGTTCATTGGGGATGGAGTCCTCAAGCTCAAGAAGATATAACTACATATAATATAGATAATATTAATGGATTATATTATGAAGGAACATATTTCTATAGAGAAAATATAAATATTTCATATGAACATACTGGATACACAAAAATGTCTATGTTAGATGTTGCTGTAGAAAAACTAAATTACAGAACAGAAACGAATAAGGATTTATTATTTGAATATGATAGTGAATCTATAGATTACGGAGAAGTTGAACAAGCATCTAATATAGATATAAGTTATTCAACATCGCTGATATCTAATTTTGAATATGATGAAGAAAATCAATATTATTTAATGAGTATTAATAGTATTCCTCATGTAGATTATATAACTGATTTACAGTATCATTTCAAAAATATAATTACATATCAAATAGCAAATAATGTTATGGCAGGAGAAACTACAAGGCAGGAAATACATAATATAGGATCAGGTGAAGGATATTATTTCTCAAATGGAGAAGTAATTGAAATTACGTGGGAAAAAACTTCAAGGGAAGCTCAGACAGTATATAAAGTAGCATCTACAGGAGAAAAATTAGTAGTCAATGACGGTAATACGTATATTGGAATACAACCAGTTGATCAAAATTTAAGTTTAAAATAGGAGGATTATGAGAGAATTTATAATAAATAATTACTATATAGTTCTAGGGATAGCAATCTTTTTCTTTATTGCTCTTTTAGGATATCATAGAGATAATAAAACAATAGCAAATAAAACACAAGTACAGAATATGAATGGTGGGGCAGATAAAAAAACTGTAAGTATATCTGAATTGGAAATATAAGATTTATTTAATAATAAGTCTTTTATTTTTATATAAAATTTGATATAATAAATAGTAGAGGGATGGTGTAATATGGATTTTATATGGTCTGTGTGTACAAAATTGTTAGATATATGCTTAGTTTGGCTAGCATTTTATTATATATTAAAGAATGTTAAAAATAACATTAAAATGGCTCTTATTTTAAAAGGAGTAATTATATTAGGGTTGGTAAAATTTCTAAGTGAAATTTTCAACTTATATACAGTAGGTGTATTGTTAGAATATTTGGTTCAATGGGGACCAATTGCAATAATAATAATATTTCAACCAGAAATTAGATCGGTACTTGAGTCAGTGGGAAGAACACAACTTCTGGGAAGACATAAAGTATTAACTATGGATGAAAGAGAAAAAATAGTGTTTGAAATAATGAAATCCGTAGAAACGTTTTCTAAAACAAGAATAGGTGCATTAATAGTTATTGAAAGAGAAATATCTTTACAAAATTATATTGAAAATTCTACTAAAATATATGCAGATATGACAAACGATTTAATAGAAACTATCTTTTTTCCAAACTCACCACTTCATGATGGTGGAGTTATAATACAAGGAGATAGAGTAACAAGTGCAGGAGCAGTATTCAAAACTAGTATGAGTCAAAATATTTCTAAGAGATTAGGAACAAGACATAGAGCAGCTTTAGGTATAGCAGAAGAAAGTGATGCAATAGCATTAGTAATTTCAGAAGAAAACGGTAGAGCTAGTATAGCAGTAGATGGACAACTTCATTATAATTTATCTATGGATGAATTTAGAATGTTATTAATAGAATCTCTAAGTCCAAAAGCAGAAGTTTTCTTCGATGCTGATGAAGGTGAGGAGGTAAACACAAATGCGTAAATTGTTTAGTATATTTGAAAAAATATTTATTACACCAATAAGTAGATTTATTTACTTCTTTAAAAAGAAAATAAATAAAAGTAGAGGTTGGTTTGATAAATTAATAAATAACGGTAAATTTTTAATGTATTTATCGCTTGCATTTGCAGTAGTTGTTTTCTTATTAATAGATTATAAAGTACTTAATTTAGTAGAAACGCAATATGATGTAATACCAAATGAACCAGTAATAGTAAATTATAATTCTGTATCTTATGTAGTTGAAGGAATACCTGAAACTGTTGATATAACTATTACAGGAAGAAGAAGTGATATCTATTTAGCTAAGCAATTAGCTGATTATCAAGTAGTACTTGATTTAACTAATTATGAACCAAGTGATAATGCATACAAAATTAACTTTAAATATGTAAAATATATTGATAATGTAACTTACAGTTTATCACCTTCATATGCAACAGTTGTAATAAAAGAAAAAGTAAGTGAAGTAAGAACTTTAACATACGATTTATTAAATATAGATACGTTATCACCAGAATTAAACGTTGCTAACGTAACTCTTGAAAAAACTGAAGTTGTAGTGAAAAGTAGTCAAGATGTTTTAGATGAAATTTCTGCTGTAAAAGCGTTAATAAATTTAGAAGGACAAAATTTAACAAAAACAGGAACATATGACATTAACGATGTTAAGTTAGTAGCATATGATAATGCAGGTAATATTATGGATAATGTAGAAATAGTTCCATCAGTAATAACAGCTCAAGTAGAATTAGATAGTTATTCAAAATCTGTAGAACTTGAAGTAAGTACAACAGGAACATTAACTGCAGGTAAAGCTATTTCTTCTATACAAATAAATGGAAGTGATACGCATTCATTAAAAGTGTATGGAGATAAAGATGATTTAGAGTTATTAACGAGTATTCCAGTTACGATTGATGTAGATGGATTAGGTAATGAAAGTTCTAAAACATTTAATGTATCAGTATCTAAACCAACAGGTGTAAGATACATTGATGGAGATACAATAACTATTACGGTAACGTTTGCTGACGAAGCTCAAAATACATTAGAGTTAGGAGACGCTACAGAAGGAGTAGGTTTAGCCGATGGCTTAGTATCAAACATTATTTCTAAAAGTGATGTCCAAGTCCAAGTTAAAGGTGTTAAGAGTATAATAGATAAAATAACATCAGCTGATTTAGAAGCTTATGTAGATTTAACAGGATTAAAAGAAGGAACACATGAGGTAGATGTAAATATTGTTGACAATAATCCATTAGTAACATTCATTGTTACAGGTAAAATAACAATACAAATATCTAAATAAAAAAAATTGATGAAATTTCATCAATTTTTTATTTGTCTAAATGATAAGAATATATACCAATATTAATGATTCCTGAAATACCAACAATAGTATAAATAATTCTAGGTAATATATATATACTTCCAAATATTTGTTCTACAAGATTCATATCAAAGATACCTATAAGACCCCAGTTAACAGCTCCAATAATAGTAATAAATAAAGCGATTTTTTGAATTAGTTCCATAATTTGATCCTTCCTCTAGTTTTATTATGTATATATTAATAGTAAATATACCAATATTGTTATATTTTTAGTGGATAGTAATATATTTAAATAAAGGAAATGAGGTTTTATGAAAAAAATAGTGTTATTCCTAATTGCAGTTATGTTTATAGTGACAGGTTGTAGTTCAGGATCTAAGGAAGATATAGTAGAAAAATTTAGTGAATCTATAAACAAAAGTGATTCATATTTACTAACAGGGAAAATGGAAATATACGATGGTCAAGATACGTATACATATACATTAGAGTCAAGCTATCTAAAAGAAGGATATTACAAAGTGATTTTAATCAACGATACAAACAATCATGAGCAAATAATTCTAAGGGATGGTGAATCTGTATATGTAGTGACTCCTTCATTAAATAAAAGTTTTAAATTTGATAGTGTCTGGCCAGATAATTCGTCTCAAGCATACTTATTAGATTCTATATTAACAGATATAAAAAATGACGATGAACATGAAATTACAGAACTTGAAGACGGATATGAAATAAAATCAGCAGTTAATTACCCTAATAACGGTGAATTAAGATATCAGGTAGTAACGTTTGATTCAGATATGAACATAATTAGCGTTGAAGTTTATGATTCAAATGAGAATATATATATAACTGTAAATTTTACAAGTATAGATATGAATGCTAAATTAAAAGAAGAAGATTTTAGTTTAGAAAATTATATAGATATAGAAGAAAGTCAAGATGAAGAAACATCTTGTATGGAGTGTTCTGAAAATGAGGAAGATTGTGAAAGTGATTGTACAGTAGAAACGAGTGTTATGGATAGTGTGCTATATCCATTATATGTGCCAAGTAACACAAGTTTATCAAGTTCAGAAAAAGTAATGACTGATTATAACGAACGAGTAATACTTACTTTTAGTGGAGAATCAAATTTTGTATTAATAGAAGAAGCATCTAAAATTTCCTCAGATTTTGAAATAATCCCAATAACAGGAAATCCAGTATTATTAAATAATACGATAGCTGCTATAAGTACAAACTCAATGTATTTTAGCAAAAATGGAGTAGATTATTATATATTAAGTAATGATTTAACGTCTATGGAAATGGTAAGCATAGCAAATTCAGTAGGTAGTATACAATCTGTAATGTCAACAAAATAAAAAGTAACAGACAAAAATGTAAAAAAAAATAAAATTCCTTGAATAATATAAAATAATAGCTTATAATTATATTAAATGGAGGTTTTTTATGAGACTTAAAGAAAAAATTACAAATGTGAAGAATGAATTAGCTAGCGAGGAACATGATGAATTAAAACAGTTTTTCGTAACAGTAGGAATTATATCGGTAATAATTATTATAATGTTTTTATTTACAAAATATGTCGTAAATGATGGAGATGTTAGAATTGCGGTATTAGATAGAGTAGATGGTGCTGTTAATTATAATATAACATCAATAGGTAGTATGCTAGGAAAAGCAGATAAAGAGTATTATGTATATGCTTATTCAAGTGATAGTAATGAATTTTATACATACCAAATAATAGCATCAAAATATACATCACAAATGTTATCAGATACTTTACCTGTATATTATATAGACATTGATAAATATGTAAATGAAGCATATTTAGCTAACGATGACAAAGAAGAAAATTTAAATGCTACTAAAGTTAGTGAATTAGCTTTAGGAGAAGTTACTTTAATAAAAGTTGTTAATGGTAAGATATCTAAATATTTAAATACTGTTGAAGATATAGAAAAAGAATTAGCAGTTACAGAATAAAAACTATTTAATAGTTTTTTTATTTTGTTGATAAATGCAATATGATCACTCTAGAAAATAAAATGAAAATATGTTAAAATGAAAAGGAAAGAGGAAAAAATGAAAAAAATTTTAACTATAATATTAGATGGATTTGGAATTAGTGATAGTGACAATGGTAATGCTATTAAAGATGCAAGTTTAAAAAACTTTGAAGATTTTTTTAATGGATATCCGCATGCATTGTTAGAAGCTTCTGGGCCAGCAGTAGGTTTACAAGAAGGGGAATTTGGAAATAGTGAGGTAGGTCATACTTTAATAGGTGCTGGTAGGTATCTAAAACAGAATGCAGAGTTAGTTACAGATTTCTTAGAAGAAGAATATAAAGAAAATGAAAGTTTTAACAAAATAATAGAAAATAAAGAAAAAACTTTTCACTTAGTAGGTTTGTGTAGTGATGGAAGAGTTCATGCAGATGTAAATCACTTTTTAAAATTATACGACATATTAGTGGAAACAGGTGTAACCAAAATTAATTTTCATTTGATAACAGATGGAAGGGATACAGCACCAACCGATGCAATTAGATTTATTGAGTTAGTTCAAGAAAAAATAAATGAAAAAAATATAGGTAAGATTGCTACGGTTTGTGGTAGATACTATGCAATGGACAGAGATGATAATGTAGAAAGAACTAAATCATATTATAATCTACTAGTTAACGGTATAGGAGTAGGAGAAACTAATTTAGTACACGGAATTAAAACTAACTATGCTAAAGGTATAACAGATGAGTTTATTAAACCTATAATAACAGATATAAACGCTACGATAAAAGATGGAGACATAGTATTCTGGATGAATTATAGAAATGACAGAGCTAAACAAATAGTAGGAGCTCTTTCAAATAATAAATATGATTTATTTCCAACAAAAACTTTTGAAAACTTACAAGTATGTTCATTCATGCCGGTAGATAAAAAATGTAAAAATATATATTTCTTTGTGAAAAAGGAAATAAAAAATCCGCTTGGTTTATACTTTGCTGATTTAAATTTAACACAAGCTAGAATTGCTGAAAGTGAAAAATACGCACACGTAACATATTTCTTTGATGGTGGTTATGAGGGTAAAGTTGAAGGGTGTACTAAACATGAGGTATCTTCACCAAATGTATCAACATATGATATGCTTCCAGAAATGAGTTCTGTATCGGTAACAAAAAAAGTTGTTAAAGCTATGGAAGATGATGTTGATTTTATATTAGTAAATTATGCAAATCCTGATATGGTTGGTCATACAGGAAACATAGATGCGACAATAAAAGGTTGTATGGCGGTAGATATTTGCTTGGGTAAATTATTAGAAATAGCAGATGATCATTTCTATAAAGTTATTCTGTTATCAGATCATGGTAACGCAGATAAGATGTTAGAAGATGACGGTACAGTATGTAAAACACATTCAATGTCAAAAGTGCCATTTATAATAAGAGACAACAATATAGAATTAGAATCAGAAGGAACAATTATAAATGTAGCTCCAACTATTCTAGATTATATGGATATTGCATTGCCTCAAGAAATGCAAGAAACAGAAAGTTTATTAATAAATAAATAGAAGTTAAATATGAATTTGAATATTCATATTTTTTTATGTTAGTTTTGAAAAAATAAAAAAATGACAAAAAATAAAAAAAATGCATTTTATGCTTGATTTCACTATATAATTGTGTTAGTATAAGAGACGTATGACTGGCGAAGATGTACAAGGTTGCTGATACACTAGGATGAGTTGTTAACAAATCGTAGTGTTAAAACAGGTTTTTGTGCGGAGCAAGCCTATACTTAGATATAGACGAAGGGAGGACACATAAATGTCGAATCAAAAAGTTAGAATAGTTTTAAAAGCATTTGATCATAGATTACTTGATTTAGCTGCAGGAAAAATTATTGAAACTGTAAAAAGAACTGGTGGAGAAATATCTGGACCAGTACCTCTTCCAACAGAAATAGAAAAAGTTACTGTTTTAAGAGCTGTACATAAGTACAAAGATGCTAGGGAACAATTTGAAAAGAGAACTCATAAGAGATTAATTGATATCAAAAACCCAAGTAAAGAAACTGTTGACGCATTAACTCATTTGGATTTACCAAGTGGTGTTGACATTAATATCAAATTATAAGATAAGAAAGGAAATATTATAATGAAAGGAATCTTAGGTCGCAAAGCTGGAATGACTCAAGTTTTTACTAAAGATGGAAAATTAATTCCTGTAACAGTAGTAGAAGTTGAACCAAATGTTGTTATGCAAGTTAAAACTGTAGAAACAGATGGGTATAGCGCATTAAAGTTAGGCGTATTTGACAAAAAAGAAAAAAATGCAAGCAATCCTGAAATAGGGAATGCAAAAAAAGCAAACACAAATCCTAAGCGCTTCGTAAAAGAAATAAGAAACTTTGAAGGTTCTTATAATACTGGAGACGCTATAGGAGCTGATGTATTTGCAGTTGGAGATGTTGTTGATGCAACTGGAACTAGTAAAGGTAAAGGTTTCCAAGGGGTAATCAAAAGACATAATCAATCAAGAGGACCAATGACTCATGGATCACATTTCCATAGAAGACCAGGTTCAATGGGAACAATGTTATTGATGAGAGTTCCAAAAGGTAAAAAATTACCTGGACATATGGGATATCAAACAAAAACAGTTCAAAATTTAGAAATTATAGAAGTAAATACAGATGAAAATTATATTTTAGTAAGTGGAAATATTCCAGGACCTAAAAAATCATTTGTAACAATTAAAAGTGCCGTAAAAAACAATCGTAAAAGTAATCCAAAGGAAATTATTTCGTATGAAGTAACACCTGTTGTGGAAGAAGCACCTGTTGCTACTGAAGCACCAGAGACTTCTAACAACGCGAATAATTAAAGCGGAATTAGAAAGGAAAAATTTTAAATGACAAAAATAAGTGTTAAAAATCTTAAAGGCGAAAAAGTAAAAGATTTAACTTTAAATGATTCTATTTGGAATATTGAAGTAAATAATGATTGTTTGAAAAAATCTATCAGACTTCAACTTGACTCAATGCGTCAAGGGACTAGAAAAACAAAATCTAGAGCAGAAGTTTCTGGTGGTGGTAAAAAACCTTGGAAACAAAAAGGTACTGGTAGAGCAAGAGCAGGATCAAGCCGTTCAATAATTTGGAGAGGTGGAGGTATTGCTTTTGGTGTAGAACCAAGAGATTATAGTTTCAAGATAAATAGAAAAGAAAGAAGATTAGCTTTAAAAAGTGCTTTAAGTGTTAAAGTACAAGAAAAAGCATTAGTAGTTTTAGATAATATTAATTTAGAATCTGAAAAAACAAAAGAATTTAAAGAAATTATGAATACTCTTTCACTTGACAAAAAAGTATTATTTGTAACAAGTGAAGATATTGAAAATTTATATTTAGCTAGTAGAAATCTAATGAGTGTTGGATATATACTTGCTGATGGAATTAACTGTCGTGATTTAATCAATGCAGACGTAGTAGTTTGTGATGAAGCAGCAGTTAAACAAATTGAGGAGGCGCTTAAATAATGAAACATTATAGTGATATCATATTTGCACCCGTAATTACAGAAAAATCTATGGCTGAAAGAGAAAATGGGGTTTATATATTCAAAGCAAATAAAAAAGCAACAAAACCACAAATTAAAACTGCAATAGAAAATGCGTTTGGTGTAAAAGTAAAAAGTGTAAACACTTCAATTACAAAAGCAAAAAGAAAAAGAGTAGGAAAATACGCTGGAATGACTAAAACATATAAAAAAGCAATAGTAACTTTATGTGAAGGTCAATCTATCGATTTATAGTAGGGAGGATAAGTTATATGGCAATTAAAAAATATAAACCAACGACACCAGGTCGTCGTGGAATGACAACACTTAAAAACGAAGAAATAACAATAACAAATGCACCTACAAAATCTCTTACTGTTAAAAAAAGTAAAACAGGAGGAAGAAATAATCAAGGTAAAATGACTGTTCGTCACATTGGTGGTGGAGCAAAACAAAAATACCGTGTTATTGATTTCAAAAGAAATAAAGATGGAATTACTGGTAGAGTAGCTACTATTGAATATGATCCAAATAGAAATGCAAATATCGCACTAATCAATTATAGAGATGGTGAAAAAAGATATATTATTGCACCAAGTGGATTAAAAGTAGATATGATAATTGAAAATGGTAAAGATGCAGATATCAAAGTTGGTAATGCACTTCCACTTGAAAATATACCAGTAGGTACAACTGTTCATAATATTGAACTTAAACCTGGAAAAGGAGCTGAACTTTGTAGAAGTGCAGGGACTAAAGCTCAAATTCTTGGTAGAGAAGGTAAATATGTTATGGTTAGACTACAATCTGGAGAAATGAGAAAAGTTCTTGGGACTTGTAGAGCAACAATAGGTACAGTAGGTAATGAAGATTACAATCTAGTTAATCTAGGTAAAGCTGGACGTAAACGTCACATGGGTGTAAGACCAACAAACCGTGGTTCTGTAATGAATCCAAATGACCATCCACATGGTGGGGGAGAAGGACGTGCTCCAATCGGACGTAAGAGTCCAATGACTCCTTGGGGTAAACCTGCACTTGGAGTTAAAACACGTAAATCTAAAAAAGCTTCTGAAAAACTAATCATTAGCAAAAGGAAGAAATAGGAGGATAAAATGGCAAGAAGTTTAAAAAAAGGGCCTTTCGTTGACGAATCATTAATGAAAAAGGTTGTAGAAATGAATAAAGGCAGCAAAAAAACAGTTATTAAAACTTGGTCAAGAAGATCAACAATATTTCCTGAATTTGTAGGACATACATTTGCAGTACATAATGGAAAAGATTTTATCCCAGTTTACGTAACAGAAGATATGGTAGGACATAAATTAGGTGAGTTCGCAGCAACTCGTAAATTTACTGGTCATTCCGGAAATAAATAGGAGGTAACATGGAAGCATACGCAATACATAAAAACGCTTTAATTAAACCAAGATTAGCAAGACTAACTATGGATTTAATTAGAGGAAAAGATATTAATTCGGCTAGAGCAATATTAGATAATACTAATACAAAAGCTAGTAGATTAATCATAAAAGTATTAAATTCTGCAGTTGCCAACGCTGTTAATAACGAAGGTGCTATTGAAGCAGAATTAACAATTAAAGAATGTTATATCAACCCAGGACCAGTTTTAAAAAGAATAAAATTCGCGTCTCGTGGAAATATTGATAGAAACGACAAAAGAACAAGTCACATCACTGTATGTGTAACTGATGGGAAAGGAGAGTAAAATATGGGACAAAAAGTTAATCCAATAGGATATAGACTTGGTGTAAACAAGGATTGGGATTCTAAATGGTATGCAGATAGAGATTATGCTCAAAAATTAGTAAGCGACCTTAAAATTAGAGATTATATCGATAAAAATTTAAAAGAAGCTGCTATTGCAAAAACTGTTATAGAAAGAAAAAAAGATCGTGTAGACATCACTCTTTTTACTGCTAAACCTGGTGTTATAATCGGTCGTGGCGGAGAAGATATTGAAAAGTTAAGAAAAAAAATAGGAAAATTAGTTGGGGAAAATATTTTTATCAACATAGTTGAAGAAAAGAAACCAGATTTATCTGCTCAATTAGTTGCCGATTCAATCGCAAGTCAAATTGCTAATCGTGCACCATTTAGATCAGCTCAAAAAAGAGCAATCAGAAACACTATGAAAGCTGGAGCTAAAGGTATTAAAACTTTAGTATCAGGAAGATTAGGTGGAGCTGAAATGGCTAGAAGTGAAGGGTATACAGAAGGAACTGTTCCACTTCATACAATTAGAGCTGATATAGATTATGCTACAAGTGAAGCAGATACGACTTACGGAAAAATTGGAGTTAAAGTTTGGATTTATAAAGATGAAGTACTAAACTCTAAAAAGAAAAGTGTAAAGGAGGCTGATTCAAATGTTGATGCCAAAAAGAACTAAATACCGTAAAAGTCATCGTATAAGCTACGATGGTAAAGCTAGAGGAAATTTAGAATTACACTTTGGAGAATTTGGTCTTAGAGCTGTTGAAGGTGGATGGATATCTGCTAGAGAAATAGAAGCAGCTCGTATAGCAATGACTCGTTATATGAAACGTGGTGGGAAAGTATATATAAATATATTCCCACATATGCCTAGAACTAAAAAACCTGCTGAAACAAGACAAGGTAAAGGTAAAGGTGGCGTTGAACAATACGTAGCTGTTGTTAAAAATGGAAAAATTATGTTTGAAATCTCAGGAGTTAGTGAAGAAATCGCTAGAGAAGCTCTTAGATTAGCTGCGCACAAATTATCAGTTAAAACAAAATTTGTAAAAAAAGAAGGTGGTGATTCACTTGGAAATTAAAGAATTAAGAAAATTATCAAGCGAAGAGCTTAATAAAAAAGTGATAACTACGAAAGAAGAGTTATTTACAAAAAAAATGCAACATGCAACTGGTATGCTTGATAAACCAGTAGAATTAAAAAAACTTAAAAAAGATGTTGCAAGAATGAAAACAATATTAAAAGAAAGAGAAATCGCTGGAGGTAACGAATAATGAATGTAGCAAAACAAGAATTAGTTGGTAAAGTAGTAAGTGCTAAAAACAATAAAACTATTACTGTTTTAGTTGAAACTCATAAAACTCATCCAATATATGGAAAAAGATATGTAGTTTCTAAAAAATTTGCTGCGCATGATGAAAAAAATACCGCAAGCGTTGGGGATACAGTTAAAATTAGTTCGACTAAACCTATTTCAAAAACTAAAAAGTTTGAATTAGTAGAAGTTCTAACAAAAGCTGTTATTCTTTAGGAGGCATAATTATGGTAATGCAAGAATCAAGACTTAAAGTTGCTGATAATAGTGGAGCTAGAGAACTTTTAGTAATAAGAGTTGTTGGTGGATCTAAAGTTAAAAGCGGTAACATCGGTGATGTAGTAGTTGGTACTGTAAAAAAATCACTTCCAAATGGACAAATTTCTAAAGGTAAAGTTGTAAAAGCTGTAATCGTTAGAACTGTTCAAGGGGTTAGAAGAAATGATGGATCATACATCAAATTTTCTGACAACGCTTGTGTTTTAATCAAAGAAGATAAAACACCAGTTGGAACTCGTGTATTAGGACCAGTTGCTAGAGAGCTTAGAGAAAAAGAATATAATAAAATAGTTTCTCTAGCGCCAGAAGTATTATAGGAGGATATATGAAAGTAAGAGTAGGAGATGACGTTTTAGTAATTGCTGGAAAAGACAAAGGTAAAGAAGGCAAAGTTATTAAAACAATGAAATCTATTGATAAAGTAGTTGTTGAAGGTGTTAATGTATTAAAAAAACATCAAAAACCAACTAGAACTAACGAAAGTGGTTCAATAATTTCTTTCGAAGCACCAATTCATGTATCTAACGTTAAGGTGATAGGCGAAAAAAAAGAAAATAAGAAGAAAGCGAGTAAATAATTATGAGTAACTTTAAAAAATTATATACAGAAACTATCATGGATTCAATGAAAAAAGAATTCAATTATTCTTCTGTTATGGAAATACCAAAAATTGAAAAAATAATTATTAATATGGGTGTTGGTGAAGGTACAAAAGATGAAAAATACATCACTGCTGCTGTAGCTGACTTAGCATTAATAAGTGGTCAAAAACCAGTTGTTACAAAAGCTAAAAAATCAATCGCTGGATTTAAATTAAGAGAAGGTCAAAGCGTTGGTGCTAAAGTAACACTACGTGGAGAAAACATGTATGAATTTTTAGAAAAATTAATTAAAATCAGTTTACCAAGAGTTAGAGATTTCCGTGGAGTATCTGCAACAGCATTTGACGGACGTGGAAACTATACTTTAGGTATTAAAGAACAATTAATTTTCTCAGAAATTGATTATGATAATGTTGTAAAAATTCGTGGAATGGATATTGTTATAGTAACTACTGCGAAAACAAATGAAGAGGCAAAAAGCTTATTAACAAGCTTTGGAATGCCCTTCAAGAAATAAGGAGGATCTATGGCAAGAACTAGTTTAAAAGTTAAAAATAAAAGAAAACCAAAATATTCTACTAGAGCTTATACACGTTGTGAAAGATGTGGAAGACCTCATTCAGTGTTAAAAAAATATGGAATTTGTCGTATTTGTTTCAGAGAATTAGCCAATGAAGGTAAAATTCCTGGAGTGAAGAAATCAAGTTGGTAAGAAGGAGGAAATAAAAGATGTTTGTACAAGATAAAATAGCAGATATGTTAACAAGAATCAGAAATGCTAACCAAATGAAATATAAAACAGTTAATGTTATTGGAACTAAAATGACAGTAGCAATAGCTGAAATATTAAAAAATGAAGGTTATATAGCTGATTACAAGAATGAAGAAAATATAACTGGCGATGTTCTAACACTTACACTAAAATATGGTGAAAAGAAAGAAAGAGTTATCGTTGGACTTAAAAGAATCAGTAAATCTGGTTTAAGAGTTTATGCAAAAACAAATGAAATTCCTCGTGTTCTTAATGGACTTGGAATTGCAATAATCTCAACTTCAAAAGGTCTTATGACTGATAAAGAAGCTAGAGAAAAAGGGTTAGGAGGGGAAGTTCTTGCTTATATATGGTAAGAATGAAAATTTATGAGTAGAATCGGAGATAGAAAATTAACCCTTCCTGAAGGAGTTACAGTTACAATAGAAAAAAATGTTGTTATTGTTAAAGGTCCTAAAGGAGAATTAAAATTAAATCATAGTGATTTAATTAAAGTAGAAGTTGTTGATAACATGTTAACAACTACAAAAACAAAAGATATCAAACAAGCTAACGTAATGCAAGGTACTACTAATTCACTAATTAGTAATATGATTGAAGGTGTTAGTAAAGGATATGAAAAAGGTATAGAAGCAGTAGGTGTTGGATATAGATTTAATGTTCAAGGATCAAACATAACTGTTTCAGCTGGTTATTCACATCCAGTAGTAGTAGTAGTTCCAGAAGGATTAAGTGTTGAACAAGTTAATAACACTGAAATTACTATTAAAGGTATTGATAAACAACAAGTAACTGAGTTTGCGGCTAACATTCGTAAAATAAGAAAACCAGAACCATATAAAGGTAAAGGTCTTCGTTATAAAGGCGAAAAAGTACGTCGTAAAGAAGGTAAGAAAGCGGCATAAGGAGGTATTAAGTTATGATAAAAAAAGTTTCAAATAATGAAGCGCGTATAAGACGCCACAAAAGAGTAAGAAAAGCATTAAGCGGAACTAGTGAACGTCCAAGACTAGCAGTTTACAGATCAAATAATGGTATGTATGCTCAAGTAATTGACGATGTAACTGGTACTACTTTAGTTTCTTCTTCATCTGTTGAATTAAAAATTAAAAATGGAGGTAATGTTGAAGCAGCTACAAAAGTTGGAAAAGACATTGCTGAAAAATGTAAAAAAGCTAAAATCAATGTTGTTGTATTCGATCGTGGAGGATTTTTATTCCATGGTAGAGTAGCAGCTTTAGCTAATGCGGCTCGTGAAGCTGGACTAGAATTTTAGGAGGTATTATGAGAAAACAAAATAATGAACCAAAGAAAAATTTATTAGAAGAAAAAGTAATATCTATCGGAAGAGTAACAAAGGTTACTAAAGGTGGTAGACATTTCAGATTCTCAGCAACTGTATGTGTTGGAAATAGAAAAGGTTTAGTAGGTATTGGTACTGGTAAATCAAATGAAGTTCCTGAAGCAATTAAAAAAGCGATACAAGCAGCAAATAAAAATGTTGTTAAAGTATCATTAATTGATGGACGTACAATTCCTCATCAAGCTTCTGGTAAAGTAGGTAGAGCAGTAGTTTTACTTAAACCAGCAAAAGAAGGTCGAGGAATAGTTGCAGGTGGTGCTGCTAGAGCAGTACTTGAGTTAGCAGGTGCTAAAGACATTATGGCTAAATCACTTGGATCTAATACTAAAATTAATGTTGCTAAAGCTACATTACAAGCATTAGAAGCTCAAAGAACTCCAGAACATATTGCTGCACTTCGTGGTAAGAAAGTTGAGGAGTTATAATATGAAATTAGAAAATTTACCAAAAAGTAATGAAACTAAAACTATTAAAAGAGTAGGACGTGGACCAGGTAGTGGGATGGGTAAAACATCTACACGTGGTGAAAAAGGTCAAAAGGCTAGAAGCGGTGCTTCTATACCTGTTTGGTTTCAAGGTGGACAAACTCCACTTTTCAGAAGACTACCAAAACGTGGATTTAATAATAAACGTTTTGAAACTAAATATGCAACAATTAATGTTAGCGATTTAGAAACTTTCTTTAAAGATGGAGACACTGTTACTCCAGAAATCTTAAAAGAAAGAGGAATAATCAAAAAAGAATTAAGTGGTGTTAAAGTTTTAGCTAGTGGAGATATAAAAATCAAATTAACTGTAAAAGCTAATAGATTTTCATCTACTGCTATTACTAAAATAGAAGCAGCTGGTGGAAAAACTGAGGTGATTTAACATGTTTAGTGGATTCTCCGCTCTTTTTTCAAAATCGAATAAAGATTTAAGAAAAAGGATATATGTTACACTTGCTTATCTAGGATTATTTTGCTTAGGAACAGGAATTACGATACCTTGGGCATCAGTAGTGAATCAAGATTTAGGTTTTTTAGAAATATTCAATCTAATGAGTGGTGGAGGACTTAGAACATTTTCAATATTTGCTCTAGGTGTATCACCATACATTACTGCTTCAATCGTTATGCAAATTCTGCAAATGGATATGTTAGGAATACCATATTTTAAGAATTTAAAAGATGAAGGTTATGTAGGTAAACAAAAAATCAATGGTATGACAAGATACTTCGGTATTGCACTTGCATTTATGCAAAGTTATATGTTGACAATTACATTTCTAAGTGAAGCAACTACGATTATTCAATTTCAAACTGTATTAGTTATGACTGCCGGAACAGCATTTTGTTTGTGGATGGGAGATCAAATTAAAAAATACGGTATAGGTAATGGACAATCCATGTTGATTATGGCTGGTATAATACAAAGTATGCCAGCAATTTTCACAAGTGCATATAATGAATTTGTGAAAGGTGATTTAAGTCAAGTATTGGGAATATCATTATTTGCTGCTTTTCTTGCAAGTTATATTATAATTATTATAGGTATAATTTGGGTACAATTAGCAGAAAGAAAAATACCAATACAATATGCTAATAAAACAGCATCTTCAACATCAGTTAGTAAAAGTTTTTTACCAATTAAAATCAATTCAGCCGGTGTTATTCCCGTAATTTTTGCTTCAATTATAACAACTGTGCCAGCTACGATAGTAGCGTTAATTGGTAATCAAACAGCAATTGATTTTGTTGATAATTACATTGTATATACATCATGGACAGGATTTTTACTGTATATATCTATGATATTTATATTCTCATATGCGTATACGTTTATGGTAATGGATCCAGATGATATGAGTAAAAATCTAAATGAACGTGGTGGATATATACCAGGTATTAGACCTGGAACAGATACATCGAAATACATAAGTGATGTTATTGGAAAATTAAACTTATTTGGAAGTTTATTTCTAGTAATACTTGCTGGTATACCAGTAGCACTAGCTTTAGTAACAAACTTACCAAGTGAAGTTACAATAGGTGGAACAGGTATATTAATTGTAGTTGGTGTAGCTATTGAAACTTATAAACAACTTGAGAGTAGTTTAATTTCAAGAAGTTATAGTAAAAAAAGGAAAAGATAATAAATGAAGAATATAATATTTATTGCAGCACCAGCCTCTGGAAAAGGATCAATTAGTAAATTACTAGAAGAAAATAATGGATACGTTCATTTAGCAACTGGAGATATACTAAGAGAAAGAGTTGAAGCTGGAGATAAATTTATCAAAGATTTAATAGATAATGGTAAGTTTGTAAGCGATGAAATTATAACTTCAATTATAAAAGAAAAAATTAATACTCTAAAGGATACACCATTTATTTTAGATGGTGTTCCTAGGACATTAATTCAAACTAAGATGTTAGATAAAATTTTTCAAGAAGAAAATATAAATAATGTCGTAGTAATAAAATTGAATATTACATTAGAAGTATCGAAAGAGAGAATTTCAGGTAGATATATTTGTAAATGTGGTAGAAGTTATAACCTTAATACTGAAAATTTAAAACCGAAAGTTGAGGGTATTTGTGATAAATGTGGAAGCAAATTATTACAAAGAAACGATGATACAGAGGAAAAAATAGAAAAACGATTTAATGATTACGTTAATAATTTAGAACCAATTGTAGAATTTTATAAAAAACAAAATATGTTGTATGAAATTGATGGTAGAGATGACATTAACAAAATATATGAATTGATTAAGGAAATAATAAATGATTAATATTAAAACAGAAGAAGAAATAGTAATAATGAAAAAAGCTGGAAAGATAAATTTTTTAACACATGAGTTAATAAAAGAAAATATCAAACCAGGTATTACAACAAAAGAATTAAATGATCTAGCGCATGACTTTATTTTATCAAATGATAGTACACCTTCATTTTTAGGATATAGTGGTTTTCCAGCAAGTATTTGTGCATCTGTGAATGATGAAATAGTACATGGGATACCATCTAACTATAAATTAAAAAATGGTGATATAATCAGTATTGATATAGGAGTATATTATAACGGATTTCATTCAGATTCAGCAAGAACACATATTGTAGGTAATACAAAAAATGAAGTTAGAAAACTTGTTGAAAATACAGAAAAAAGTTTATATGTAGGTTTAGATGTAATAAAAGATGGTGTAAAAGTTAGTGAAATTGGAAAAGCAATTGAGCAATTTGCACATCAAAATCATTTGAGTGTAGTAGAAGAATTAGTTGGTCATGGTGTGGGGAAAGATCTCCATGAGAAACCAGATGTACCAAATTATTATACTGATATGTCAGAAGTTTTAAAAGAAGGCATGGTGATCGCAGTCGAACCAATGCTAAATCTAGGTAGAAAAGAAATATATCTAGAAGATGATGACTGGACAATAAAGACAGATGACGAGTTGCCAAGTGCACACTTTGAACATACTGTACTTGTTACAAAAGATGGATATCAAATTTTGACGGGAGAGTGAATGATATAGCAAAAAAAGTTCGTGACAAGGTTATAAAAAATAATGAAAACAATGAAGTTACTAAAAAAGTAAGTGACAAGATTGAAGTAGAAGGTAAAGTAATAGAAATTCTAAAAGGACATGAGTACCTTGTAGAACTTCCAAATAAGCACACTGTAAAAGCCCACGTTTCTGGTAAAATGCGTATGAATATGATACGAATTTTACTGGGCGATACTGTTACAGTAGAACTTACCC
Organism: bacterium; assembly: GCA_044432745.1. Lineage (GTDB taxonomy): Bacteria > Bacillota_I > Bacilli_A > RF39 > UBA660 > CAKOSP01. The sequence continues at coordinate 7,077 of JAWXUH010000004.1, read as the reverse complement.
CATACGATTTAAAACGTGGGATTATTACATGGAATAGGAGATAACGGAGGTAATTATGAAAGTTAGACCATCAGTAAAAAAAATATGTAAAAAATGTAAAGTTATAAGAAGAAATGGTAAAGTTAGGGTTATTTGTGAAAATCCTAAACATAAACAAAGACAAGGATAGGAGAAAAATATGGCAAGAATTAAAAATATTGAATTACCAAATAAAAAACATATTTGTATCGGACTTACAGAAATTTATGGAATTGGAAGAAGTTTAGCATTAACAATATGTGAAGATGCAAAAGTAGATACAACAAAAAAATGTGTTGATTTAACAAATGAAGAAATCACTGCATTACGTAGTGAAGTAGATAAATATACAGTTGAAGGAGATTTAAGAAGAGATACTCAATTAAATATCAAAGGTAAAATGGAAATCAATTGTTATGAAGGTGTTAGACACAAAAAAGGTTTACCAGTAAGAGGACAAAGAACTAGTAGAAATGCTAAAACTCGTAAAGGTAGAGGTAAAGTAGTAGCTAACAAGAAAAAAGTAGGAAAGTAGGAAAGTAAGTTATGGCATATAATAGAAGAAAAAGAAAAGTAAAAAAATCAATACCAGAAGCTCAAGCTCATATACATTCTACATATAACAATACAATAGTTACTATATCTGATGTAAATGGAAATGTAATAGCATGGTCATCAGCAGGTAGAATTGGATATAAAAGTAGTAAGAAAAAAACACCTTACGCTGCAGGTATGACAGCAGAAGCTGCTGCTGGATTAGCAATGGAAAACGGTGTTAAAAAAGTAGACGTATTTGTTAAAGGTTTAGGGCCAGGAAGAGAAAATGCTGTTAGAAGTCTTCAAGCAGCAGGACTTGAAATAACATCTATTACTGATGAAACACCAGTACCACACAATGGATGTCGTCCACCAAAAAGACCAAGAAATTAAGGAAAGAGGGTTGAATCGTTATGGATAAAGATAAAAAGACTTACGTAAGAGCATTTTCAAAACCAGATTACAAAGTAGTTGAAGTTATTGAAAATAATCATTTCGGAAAATTCGAAATTGAGCCACTTGAAAGAGGATTTGGAACAACAATAGGAAATGCATTAAGAAGAGTAATGCTATCAAGCTTACCAGGTAGTGCAATTACTAGTGTTAAAATTGAAGGAGTTCTACATGAATTTCAAAAAATTAATGGAGTAGTAGAAGATGTTACTGCAATAGTATTAGCACTAAAAAAAGTTGTTATAATTAATCATACGTCAGAAACTAAGTTAATTAAATTATCAGTAAATAAAGAAGGAGCAGTAACTGCGGGAGATATTGAAAAAGATGCAGATATTGAAATAGTAAATCCTGATCTAGTAATTTGTAATTTAGTAGAAGGTGGAAAAATCGAAATGGAAATGACTGTAGATAATGGTCGTGGATATGTAGATGCTAGTGAAAACAAAATGAAATTAGCAGATGCAAAAATTGGTATTATTCCAATGGATTCATCTTATTCACCAGTAGAACTTGTAAAATATGAAGTTGTAGACACAAGAGTTGGTCAAGAAGAAAATTTTGATAAACTTATTATCGAAGTAAGTACTAATGGAAGTATGACTCCTGAAGAAGCAATAGCTTTAGCAGGAAAAATACTAATAGAACATTTTAATATCATAACTGATATAAATTCTATAAGTAATATGACAAATATTATGCAAGAGAAAAAAATTGATGTTATTGCTAAAAAACTAGAAACTCAAATAGAGGAAGTAGAATTTTCAGTAAGAGCATACAATTGTTTAAAAAGAGCTGGAATTCATACAGTTCAAGATTTAGTAGATAAAAAGGAAGTAGAAGTTAATAAAATTAGAAACTTAGGAAAGAAATCTTTAAAAGAAGTTATTGATAAAGTTGCTGATTTAGGACTTACATTTAAGGAGTAGAATATGGCACATTATAGAAAATTAGGTAGAGAAGCAAGAATTAGAAGAAGTATTTTAGCAGGTCTTACTAAGACTGTAATTACAAATGGATATGTTGTAACAACAGAAGCAAGAGCTAAAGAAGTAAGAAAATTTGTTGAAAAAATGATTACTCTTGGAAAAAGAGAAACTTTAGTATCACGTAGAAATGCATTAGCTTTCTTACATAATGATAAACAAGTTGTTAAAGTTATTTTCGATGAACTTGCTCCAAAATATGCAGATCGTAACGGTGGTTATACAAGAATTATTAAACTTGGAGAACGTCGTGGTGATGATGCGCTTGAAGTTAGATTAGAATTAGTATAGTTATCTATACTTTTTTTTTGCTTAAAATTAACGTTTTATTGAATAATAATATAAAAATTGTTTGATATATAATATAGTTATGGTAAAATAATAGTATGTAGAAAAATTAAGGATGTGTAAATATGACTAAGGTGATATCATTAGTAAATCAAAAAGGAGGAGTTGGAAAAACTACGACAAGTATAAATCTAGCTGCTGCTTTAGGTCAAAAAGGAAAAAAAGTTCTATTAATAGATATGGATCCGCAAAGTAATTGTACAACAGGATTAGGATTATCATCGGCAGAATTTCAAGGAGATGTATATCAATTATTAACAGATAACGTAGAAGTTAAAAAATGTATCAAGAAAACGAAATTTAAAAATTTAAGTATAATACCATCTACGATGAATTTAGCAGGTGTTGATGTAGAATTTGTAAGAAAAATGATAGAAACGCCTGAATTTAGGCAAAATGAACAATTAAAGATGAGATTAGAAGAAGTAAAAGAAAATTATGATTATATTATAATGGATTGTCAACCATCATTAGGTATAAGTACAATGAATGCACTTGTAGCAAGTGATTCAGTAATAATACCAGTTCAGTGTGAGTTTTTAGCCCTTGAAGGTATAGCACAGTTGCTTAATTCGGTAATAATGGTACAAGGTAGTATGAATCAAGATTTGAGAATAGAAGGTGTGCTACTTACTATGTACGATGGTAGAACAAAAATTGCGTATGAGGTAGTAGAAGAAATAAGAAAGTACTTCAAAGATAAGGTGTTCGATACAATAATACCAAGATTAGTAAGATTAGTTGAAGCGCCAAGTCATGGTAAACCAATTAATGAATATGATCCTACGAGTAGAGCAGCAGAAGCTTACTCAAATTTAGCGAAGGAAGTGATTGATCGTAATGGAGAATAAAAAGAAGGCATTAGGGAAAGGTTTAGAACAATTATTTACAAATAATGTTTTAGATTTTGAGGCAGTGGATAGCCCAGAAGCGGCAATAGAAAAGTTAACAGAAGATAGTGGAATAATACAAATCCAAATAAAAGATATAAGAAGTAATCCTTATCAACCAAGAAAATCATTTAATGAAGAATCTTTAAAAGAATTATCTGAATCAATTAGAACTTACGGTATAGTACAACCAGTTGTTGTTAAAAAAAGCATTAAAGGTTATGAATTAGTAGCTGGTGAAAGAAGATGTAAAGCATCTGAAATAGCAGGACTTGAAACAATACCAGCTATAGTAAAAGATTTTACTGATGATGAGATGATGGAAATTGCTTTACTAGAGAATATTCAAAGAGAGGATTTAAATCCTTTAGAAATAGCTCATTCTGTTGAAATGATAATAAAGAAAAAAAATATAACTCAAGAAGAATTTGCTAAAAAATTCGGAAAGAGCAGAAGTTATATTACTAATCTTTTAGGTATTTTAAAATTGCCAGAAGAAGTAAAAAAAATGTTAGAAGACAAAAAGTTGTCGTATTCACATGCAAAAATATTAAGTAAATTAGAAGATGATGTTAAAATAATATTCTTAGCAAATAAAATAATAAAAGAAAATATCAGTGTACATGCGTTAGAAAAACTAATAGCTGCAACAGAGGCGGAAGAAAAAGAAGACGATGATACTTATGTATATAAAGAAAATTATTTTATGTATGAAAAATTAATGAGTGATCATTTTGCAGAAAAAGTCAAAATAAATAAAAATAAAATTGAAATAAAATTTGCCGATGAACACGATTTGATAAGACTTTTAAATTTGATGAATGTAAAGGTAGATGAAGATTAATGGATAAAACATTTGAATTATATGATAAAGTAGTGATGAAAAAAGATCATGCCTGTCAGACAAATTTGTGGACAATAACAAGAGTAGGTGTAGATATAAAAATCAAATGTGATAATTGTGGGAGAGAAATAATGTTAGATAGAATAGAATTTCTTAGAAAATTAAAAAAGGTGATACCTAGTGAAAAATAACAAAAAAAAGAAAAATAAAGAAAATAAAATAAATTTTTTAGAACTTCATCCAATAATGACGTATCTGTCGTTGACAGCAGGAATTATGGTATTAAGTTTTATATTATTTATGTTAAACGCAGGTGCGACATATCAAGAGTTTTCATTATTAACACTTGATTATAACCCAACTATGGAACATGTTATTCCGTTATTAAATTTGAGTGGTTTAAAATACATTTTTACATATTCAGTAAGTAATTTTGCAAATTTTCCAGTATTAACAAATTTGATAATAATACTTATTGGTATAGGTATTATGGAAAAAAGTGGGTTTATAAAAACTAGTGTTACAATGTTAACAAAAAAAGCTAAAAAAACAACTGTTACTTTTAGTTTAATATTGCTTTGCTTATTAGCAAGTGTAGTAGGTGATATTGCATATGTAATATTATTACCTATTATTGCATTATTCTTTTATCATAGTAAAAGAAATCCGTTTATAGGATTAATTGCTGGTTATGGTGCGTTAACTATAGGAAGTAGTTTATCATTTATATTTACGGCAGTTGATTCTTCGTTAAGGAATATAACTGTGCTAAATGCAGGAGTTTTGCAAGTAGGGTATAATTTTAATATTAATGCATTACTATTTGTAAATGTGATAGCTGTGATAGCTTTATCTTTCTTTCTTACAAGACTTACAGAAAATCACATAGCAAAAAAATTGCCTAAATATGATTTTACTGAAACAGAATTAGAAGAAGATATAGTTACAAAAAAAGAACTAAAAGCAATGTTTTTAGCTTTATTTACAGGAGCTATATATGTAGCAATAATTATATACAACATAATACCCGATTTATATTTGTCTGGTAATTTATTAGATGATAGTCAAAAATTGTATATAGACAAATTATTTTCTACAGAATCATTCTTTTCAAATGGTTTTGTGTTCATAATTGCTTTTCTATTTATAATATGGGGATTAGTATACGGATTAAGAACAAAAAATATAAAAACAGATAAAGACATAGTTGACGGAATGAGTTATTCATTAGATGGCATAGGAAAAACGTTGTTGTTAATATTTGCGGCATCAATATGTATAAGTGTATATGAAGCTTCAAATATAGGTATAACAATGACTGTATATTTAGCAAATTTAATAGAAACGTTAAACTTTTCTAGTATGCCTCTTGTGATATTGTTATTATTTGTTTCTGTATTTGCAACAATTATATTGCCAGATCCAGTAACTAAATGGACAATAGTAGCATCAACAGCAATTCCTGCATTTATGAATGTAGGTTTAACGCCAGAATTTGCACAAATGATATTTAGATTAGGTGAAAGTATAAGTATGGGATTAACACCAATATTTATATATTTCATAGTATATTTAGCTTTAATTGAAAAATATAATCAAAATAAAAAAAGTATAGGTATATATCAAGCAATTAAATATCAAATGCCATATGCTATAGTAACGTTAGTAATTATATTAGTTATATTGATTGTATTTTACGTAACTAATATACCACTTGGAATAGAAGGATTTATTTCAGGATAAAAAATAGGAGGTTTTAGAAATGAGTTTAAAAGCAGGAATTGTTGGTTTACCTAACGTAGGTAAGTCGACACTATTTAACGCTATAACAAAAAAAAATATATTAGCAGCTAATTATCCGTTTGCAACAATTGAACCAAATGTAGGAATTGTTTTAGTACCGGATAAAAGGCTAGAATTATTAAAAGAGATGTATGATCCAAAAAGTTTTGTACCTACATCTTTTGAATTTACTGATATAGCAGGATTAGTTGCAGGAGCTGCTAGTGGAGAAGGTTTAGGTAATAAATTTCTATCACATATAAGAAGCGTAGATGCAATAGTAGAAGTGATAAGATGTTTTGATGACAAGAATATTATTCATGTTTCTGGAGAACCAGATCCAATAAGAGACATTGAAATAATCAATATTGAATTGATTTTATCAGATTTAGAAATAGTTACTAACAGAATCAATAAAATTGAAAAAAAGGCTATATCTACTAAAGATAAAGTATCATTAGAAGAAGTAAGAATATTAAAGAATTGTCAAGAATCGTTAGAAAAAGATACACCACTTAGAAAATTGGAGTTAACAGAAGAAGAATTAGAAGTAATAAAAAATTTCAATTTCATAACATTAAAACCTATAATATATGTTGCTAATGTAAGTGATGAAGATATAGTAGTTGGTGAAAATGAATATACAAAACAAGTAGAAGAATACGCATCAAAAGAAAATTCTGGAGTTATTGTAATGTGTGCTAAATTAGAATCAGAATTAGCATCATTAGAATTAGAAGAAAAAAATGAATTTTTAGCGAGTGTAGGTATAACTGAAAGTGGATTAGATAAATTGATATTTGCTAGTTACAGTTTATTAGGTCTAGCAACATTCTTTACATCAGGTAAAGATGAAGTTAGAGCTTGGACATTTGTTAAAGGAATGAAAGCTCCAAAATGTGCAGGAATTATACATTCTGATATTGAAAGAGGATATATAAGAACTGAGGTAACTAAATTTGAAGATTTAAAAGAATATGGATCTGAGAAAAAAGTACAAGAAGCTGGTAAACTTTCTATAGAAGGTAAAGAATACGAAATGCAGGATGGAGACATTTGTTACTTTAGATTTAATGTATAAAAATTAGTTAATAACTAATTTTTTTTTTTATGAAATCTCAACCGCACCACTTGGTGAGGTTTTTTGGTATAATAAAAGAGCCCACCCAGCATGAGGAGCCCTTATATGAATTATACACAATTAACAGAAAAAAATAAA
>JAWXUH010000003.1:0-125379 GCA_044432745.1 bacterium | reverse complement strand
TTAATTATTTTATGTACATCATCAGCTACAGTAAGTCTAGTTTGATAATCTAGGGCTGAAAAAGGTTCATCTAAAAGTAGTATGTCTGGCTTTATTGCTAAAGTTCTAATTAACGCAACTGTATGAATACTATAAACACACAACTGTCTTTTTGCCCTTATTTTATGGGCTTTTTTAATTTTTATTTTTTTGTATGCTTGAATGTTATAAACACACAATATTAAAGTGTTGCATATATTGCAACAGTTTATTTATCCTCTATGGTAGTAGTTTCAAGTAATAATTTATCAAAATCTGATATATAATTATTATCTTGTATAACTTTATACTTATCATATTCTTCAAGAGCTTTTTTCTTAGCAGTCTCAGCAGATATTTTACCTTTACCACTTAAGATTTCATAATAATTAAGATTAAGAATAGATTCGACATCTTTAACCCAATCTTGCATTTTCATAGGAATTAATCTTTCAGCTCGATTTTCTACTAAATCTAAATACATATTAACAACATTGTTAAGTTCTTTTATCTCTTTTTCATTTAGATAATTTTTTGCAACTATAATATCATTTTTAAGTATCTTTCCATCAGGAGACTTTTCCCAAGTGGTAAGTCCCATATTATCTTTAGTAGAATCAACTCTATTATATATTATTTCAGCTGCTGTATTGTTTGTAATAGCATAGTGTAGTTTATTTTGTACTGTTGCATAAAAGTCTCTTGCTGTTTCACTGTTCTTATCATAGTCAATGCTACACTCTGAAAATACATCTGTTATTTTTTGATAAAACATTCTTTCACTTGTACGAATTAATTTGATTCTTTCAAGTAATCTTTTAAAATATTCTTTATCAGTTTTTTTGCCTTTCATAAATCTTTCATCATCTAAAGCAAAACCTTGAATCATATAGTCTTTTAAAATTTTAGTAGCCCATTGTCTAAATAGTGTAGCTTTTTTAGAATTAACTCTATAACCAACAGCAATTATAGCATCTAAGTTATAAAAATCTACAAGTCTTTTTACTTGTCTGCTACCTTCATTATGAACTATTTCCATTTTGGAAATAGTTGAAATTTCTGCTAGTTCATTTTCACTATAAATATTTTTAAGATGTTTATTAATTGCCGGTATATTAACATCAAATAAATCTGCCATTGTTTTTTGAGTTATCCATATATCCTCATTTTGTAAAATTACTTCGACTTTTGTTTCGCCTTCATCATTAGTATAGAATACTATATTATTTTCATTGTTTTTTATTTCGTCCATTTTTTCATTCCTTTCTTTTTAATGACTACTATATATAGCCGGTTTCTTTTCAAATTATTTTAGTATATATAAGAATATAAATCAAATTACCAATTTTGCAAATCTGCATTACTTTTTATGTCAAAATAATACAAATTTACTACAAAATGGTTAAAATGCATCAAATAATCTTACCAATTTTAAAAATTGGTAAAATTATAAATTTATTCGATATTCCAAATAATTTTAATATCTCGTGATTTGTCATCTTTAACTTTACCGATGTATATTTTATCAATAAATTCATTTATGATGACGTGTTCTAATTTTGAAAGTACTTTATATTTAGAAAATATTTCTTTTTTATCTAACCTTGATTTTTGTTTAGCAGATTTATATTCTAGTGTTTCATTTATAGAATTAATTTCATTTTTAATTATTTTTTCATTATTACTATAATCTTCCATTAATAATTTAAATTGCTCATCATTTATAACTTGATTAACTTTATCTTGATATAAAGTCTTAAGATAATTATTAGTGATATTTAATTTCTTTTCAAGTTCTTCAAGTCGATATCTTAAAGATAAGTTTTCATCATCGTGATCATACTCTTTTATATCTTTACTTGCACAAGTAAGTTTTTCTTCATTATAATAATTATTTATTTTAGCATTTATAGCATTTAATACAATGTCATATAAAACATCATATCTCATTGATAGCTTATTAACACATTCATTATAACCATCTCTATTTGATGTACAAACTAAATATTCATGTTTACTAGTACAATTTCTTTTTAAATAAGAATCACATTCTAAACAAAATACTTTTCCAGAAAAAATATGTGTTTTATTACTTTTATTACTAACTCTTGTCCTTTCTTTCATAAGGATTTTAACTTTATTAAAAAGTGCTTCACTTATAATAGGTTCATGAGTGTTTTTTGAAACAATCCAACTATCTTTATTTTTCTTTATAATCTTTTTGTTTTTATAACTAACTGTACTTCTTTTTCCTTGAATTAAATGTCCCAAGTAAATTTCGTTTGTAAGTATTGTTTTAATAGCATTTGAACTCCATTTTATGTCTTCTATATTTCTTTTACTTATAACATTTAATTTATGTCCTTGCTCTTTTTTATATAGAGAAGGGGAAGGGATATTATCTTCATTTAATTTTTTTGCAATGCTTCCGTATCCGTATCCATCAACATATAAATTAAACAGCCTTTTTACTATTAAACTAGCGTACTTATCAACAATTAATTTATTATTATTTTCTTTTGATACAATATAACCAAATGGGGCAAACGGGCTTATGTATTCACCATTTTTCATTTTAGCATTAAATGCGGTTCTAATGTTATTAGATACATCTTCTAAAAACCATTCATTTACAAGACCATTTATTTGTCTTGATTTTTTATTTCCTTTATTAAATGTATCAGCATTATCAGATAAACTTATAAATCTAACTCCCCATTCAATAAATTTATTATGAAGATATTTTTCTATGATTTCCATATCTCTTGAAAATCTTGATTGACTTTTACACATTACTATATCTAGTTTGCCTTCTTTACAATCACTAATTAATCTTTCAAATTCAGGTCTAAATGTTCCTGCACCAGATAAATCTTCATCACAGTATTCATCTACATAAACAAAGTTATCATGTTTTTTAATCTCCGTTACAAGTAAATTTCTTTGATTTTTAATACTTTCACTATCATCACTTTTATTAATTTTATTTTTATCTTCATCAGATAATCTCAAATAAATTCCAACTTTTAAAATATTCTTATTACTAACACTCTCCATTTCAGACATAATTATTACCTCCAATTTTCTCGATAATAATTAACTAAAGTGGTTTTATAACCGATATTATTATAACATAGATTAGTAGTATTCATAATCTTATATTCTCTCTAAATTCATTATTATTCTATATAATTTATAGTTAATTTCTTTTACTAAATCTATTGTTTTTTCATCTTTTTTGTATTCTTCAATTACATTATATTTGATATCTATATTAATCACTCCCTTAGTTCTTTTTTATTTTTATAGTTAGTCATATTATCACATCCTTTTCATTTGTGATAATAGTGTGTTTGTATTAAATTATATGTGAAATATTGTTTATCTTTCCATATCATTATCTTTCTTTTTTGTTACTTGCTTATAATAATCATAATTAATAGCATCAGCTAAATCATTATAATTATCTATTCCATCTTTTTTCTTTATTTTTAAAACTTTACAAATTGCTTTTCCAATATTAAATATAGTATCTTTCAACTTATTAACAGTTATCTTTAAATCTTTAATATTACTTTCCAAAATATTTACTATACTATTTAAATTATTTATTTTTTCTTTCTGTTCTTTAATAGTAGAAGATAATTCTTTAATCTTTTTATTTCTAATAACTAATTCATTATTATTTTTAAAACTATTGTTTTCTACAGTTAAATATTCAATTATATTATCTTTTTCAGCCAGTTCATCTTTTTGAATAGTATTTATAGTTTTAATTTCTTTAGAATGAGTAATTATTTTATCAATGTCTTTAGAAGAGTAGTGATTTAATACTTTTTTAGGTGTTAATAAATCTTCTTCATCATTTTTATTAATTTCTATTATTGTATTTTTTTTAGAATTAATATCCTTAGTTAAATTATCTTTTTGTTTTATTAAACTATTTAATTCTGCTTTAGTTTCTTCGACTTGATATTCTAATTTAGGTTTATGTTCTTTATTATTTCCAACTTTACCTCTATCTAGATTAAAACCTTTATTTTTTATAAATGTATTAAATTCGTCTTGCATTTTTGAGTAGGACAGTTTACCACCTTTGTTTTTCCAAAATTGATCATTGTTTAAGAAATTTCCTTTAACACTTTCGTATATTATTTTGTTATTATCGTCTCTTAATAAAACTCTATTACTATCATATTTTTTTCTTTTAACTTCATCTACTACTGGTATAAAATATGCTTGTAAATGGGGTGTATCTTCATCAAAATGCACTTCTGCTAAGATTATATTATTCTTGCCAACATAGCTTTCTAAGAAGTCCATACAAGAATCAAAATAATATTTTACTGAAGTAGGTATATCTTCATTGGAATTTATAGTAGGAACTTTAACATATTGTCCTTTTTTATCTCCAGTTTGATAAATTCTATCAGTAGTTTTAAATTCCATGCCTAAACTTTCAAAAAATTCATTTCCACTTGTAAATGTAATTCCATTTAATACATTAGTATTTTTTTTATTTAAATATTCTATATTTTCATTTTTAAGTTTTTGCTTAACAGCTTGATACAAGTTTTTATCTTTATAATCAATATAGTTAATGTTGAATTCTAATCTTTCTTTATCATAATTACCAGTACCTTTTCTTATTTTCATTTCATTACCAATATTATATAAATCTTTTTGTTTGTATTTAGTTTCTACTCTTACTACTTGTTTTCCATCATACATTTACACATTCCTTTCATTAGAGGTCAATTATGACCTATCTCACTAGGGCATAGCCCAAATCGTTCGTTAAGGATATTCCTTAAAAACCTGATAAAATAATTATCGCCACTTTCATTACTTCGTAACAAAACGTGCCACATTATTCATCTTCGTTTTGCGAAGGCTCAATATAAGAAGCGTGATATGATCTACTATCAGCTGTTCTACATTTAGTAATAAATACACCTTCGCTTTCAAGTAGCTCAATATTATTATTTAAAAGTCTGCCAAATCGTTTTGGAGACATTTGAATATTTGCTTTTAATACTATATCTGTGCAAGTAAAATTTGTTTCTTTTTGCCCAGCAATATATTTTATAAAAGAAGTTAATTCATATGATATTTCTTCTTCCTCTATAGATTTTATTTTTTTAAATATAAGATTATCTTGTTTTTTTAATTGGATATCCAGTTCAGGAAAATCTCTATTTATCATTTGTAATTTTACATATTTTTTATTTGATTTGTTTTCTACTAAAGTTATTCTTCCATCAACTGTTGCATCTAATGCAACACTTCCTAGTGTCTTACCACTTTTATTTAAATGATGTGTTACTAGAAATGTTATATTGTATTTATCACAAAAGTATCTTAATTTTGGCAATATTTTTTGTGCAATATCTTGATAATTATTTATGTCATAATCAATACCAAAATCTATATCTTTTAACATATCTATAATTATTAGTTTTCCTTTATTATCTTCAGAGAAAGATTTAATTTCGAGTTCTATATCTCTTAATGAAATATTTATTTTATTTTTCCTATCAATGGGGAATAATGAATCGTTTTTAGGAACAAGTTCCATAAAATGTAATCTTTCCTGTAATTGACTGAAATCTGACTCTGTGGTAATATATAAAACAGGTGAGGGATTAACTTGATATCCTAAGAATGGTGTTCCGTTTATAACGGAGCAGGAAAGTTGCAGTGCCAACATTGACTTTCCTACCTTTGGATTTGATACTAGTAAATACACACTCTTAGACTTCATTATATGATTTATGATGATGTCTTTTTTAATGCTTATATCTACTTTTTCAATTGGTCTTAACATTTATTCATCTCCTTTCATACTTTTATTTCTTGATTCTAAGTAATCAATATCTTTATTTAAATATTTAATTACTTCTTTCAGGGGTACTGTGTTTTTTGGAATGTAGTATCCATTTTTTTCTAAATTAACTTTAATTTTACTTTTAATTGATAATGCTGAATTTCTACCGACATTAGCTAATTTCATTAAATCATTTAAGTTACACCATTGTTGAGAAATTATTTTTAAAGTTTCGTCTATACTCATATTATCCTCCTTTATCTTGCTTGTTCTTTACATTTGTTATTAATTGATTTTTTAAATTCATCACTGGGCTGAATTAAAACATGCATTCCAATAGGTGAGTCTTTATTTTCACAATTATCTAAATTATAAAAATGTACATAATCAAATTTTTCTTGTTCCTTAACATATTGAATTGTTTCTCGTTTAGTAGTGGAATCAATTAAAAGATTTCTTAGTGATGTAGTTAAGTCATAACTTATAAGAGCATATAATCCCTTAGCACCTAGCGATAAATGTTTATTATTTAATACATCATTTCTAATTAAAGTAAAATATTTTTGATTCATTTTAGCGTCTCCTTTCTTTACAAACTTCGTCGACCGGTTCGTTTGTCATTTAAATCTTATCATCGTCCGCAGGTTTTGTCAACACTTTTTGTCCGTATTTGTTGTCATTTTTAAATTATAGTGTTATAATTAGTTTATAAACGAAAAAAAAGGAAAGAAAGAAGGGATGATATGTATTCAGAGGAACTTAAAAACACTTTGGAAACTGCAAGGATAAATAAAGGCGTATCTCAAAGGGAATTATCAAAATTAGCTGGTATTAGTAGAAGCACTTTTAATGACTTAGTAAATGGTAAATATAAAAAAGTAGATATTGAGTTATTAAAAAAACTAGCAGAGACGCTAGATTTATCTTTAGAAAGATTATTGAAGGAAGCTGGTTATGATGAATTTTTAAATTGTCTATCTTTAAATAAATATAAAAATAAATCTACCGTAGATTTGAAAAATTTAATAGACGAATATAAAAAATCAGAATTAAATTTACTTGAATTTGATAATCAAAAAAGAAGAAAAACAAGTAATGCAAGACAAACTTTATTTAATACAATGGAACATTTAAAAATTATGAAAGAGAATAAAGATAGTTTATATACAATAGAAAAAGCAATTGAAGATATAGAAAACGCTTTTAATGAACTTAAAGATGTTCAAGAGAAGTATGACTATACAAAATTACCAAAAGATAAGTAGGAGGAAGTAAAATGATAAAGGAAATTAAAATTAAAAATGAAGAATTGGAAATTGTTAACGATAAACTAACTAAACTAAAAGAATTATTTCCAGATTGTTTTAATAAAAGTGGAAACTTCGATATTGAAAACTTTAAAAATAACATATCAAAAGATGTTGATTTTACAAAGGAAGGGTACGGACTGAATTTCTTAGGAAAAAACTACGCGAAATTAGTTGCTTCTTTAGAAACTGAAACCATCTTAGTTCCTGATTTGGAAAATAATATTAAATCTGAAAATTTTAATAGCGAAAATATTTATATATCAGGAGATAATATAGATGCTCTAAAACATTTAACTAAATCATACACTAATAAAATTAAGTGTATATATATTGATCCTCCATATAATACCGGCAAAGATGGTTTTGTTTATAATGATAAATTTGATTTTTCAATAGATAAATTGATAAGAGATTTAGATATAAATGAGGAAGAAGCAAAAAGAATTTTTGATATGACTAACAATAAGTCGAATTCACATTCTGCTTGGGCCACTTTCATGTTTTCAAGACTATATCTTGCAAAACAATTATTAAAGCAAAATGGTGTTATTTTTATATCAATTGATGATAATGAACACACAAATTTAAAAATGATTTGTGACAATATTTTTGGAGAAGAAAATTTTTTAGGTAATTTACCTACTATAATGAATTTAAAAGGGAACAATGATGAATATGCCTTTTCAGGAACTCATGAATATACACTGGTATATTCAAAAAATAAGGATAATTGTGAAGTTTATGAATTTGAAGTCGATTCAGATAATGATTCTGATTGGGATGAAGATGAGTATGGATTTTACAAAAAGGGAGCAAATTTAAAAGCTACTGGAGTAAATGCTCCAAGAGAAAAAAGACCAAATTTATTTTTCCCTTTGTATATAAATAGATTAACTAAAAAATGTAGTTTGAAAAGAACTACTGATGAAGAAATCGAATTATTTCCAATTACAGATGGCAAAGAAATGTCTTGGAGATGGGGAAAAGATAAATTTTTTAATCAACCACAAGATTTAATAGTTGTTGAAAATAATAATCAATATTCTATTTATAAAAAACAAAGGCCAACATTAGGAGATCTTCCTACTGTAAAACCAAAATCAATTCTTTATAAACCAGAATATAGTAGTGGAAATGGAACTGCTAGAATAAAAGAATTATTTGGATATAAAATATTTGATAATCCAAAACCAGTTAATTTAATTTATGATTTGTTACAGATAGGGGCATCAGAAGATGATATTGTTCTTGATTTTTTTGGTGGTTCTTCTACAACTGCTGAAGCAATATTAAGACATAATGCATTTTCAAAATGTAATAAAAATTTGAAATATATATTAGTTCAACTTAATGAAAAAACAAAGGTGAATTCGGAGGCGAATAAAAATGGTTTCAATACAATTGATCAAGTGGGACAAGAAAGAATCCGAAGTGCTGCTAAAAAAATTAAAGAAGAAATAAGTACTAATATAGATTATGGATTTAAACATTATACTATAAAAAATATAGATACTAATACATTAGATAAATTAGAAAACTTTGAACCTAATTATATGATTTCTGATGAAACAATACTAGATGAATTTGGAATTGAATCGATTTTAACCACATGGATTTTAAGTGATGGTTATGGATTAACTGATGTATATAGAATTGTTGATTTAGACGGGTATGAGGCTTATTCTTGTGAAGATACTATTTATTTAATAAAACCTGAATTATCTGATAAATCAATAAAGTGCTTAATTGAAAAATATGAAAAAGAGAAAAATTTTAAATGTAATAGAATAGTTTTATTTGGTTATTCTTTTGCTTTAAATGAAATACAAACATTAAAGGACAATTTAAGACAAGTGAAAAATATAAAAAATATATCAGTAGATGTAATAACTAGATATTAGGAAGGAGAATTGTTATGGGATTAAAACTTGAAAAGGGATTAAATCATCAGACTGAAGCAATTAATAAAATTAATAAAGTATTTGAAGACGTAAATATAATAAATAATACAAATAAATTTGCGAATCCATTAGTTGAATTATCTTCTGAAAATATTCTAAATAATATTAGGAATTTAAATAATAAATTACCTTATTCTTTACGTGGTAAACTGAGTATAGAAGATTATGTAAATATCGACATTAAAATGGAAACAGGAACTGGTAAAACATATGTATATACAAAGATGATTTATGAGTTAAATAAACATTATGGGATTCATAAATTTATTATTTTGGTACCGTCACTTCCAATTAAATTAGGAACTATTAAATTTTTAGAATCTGACGAAACTGTTAATCATTTTAAAGATCAATATGGAAAATCAATTGATCTGTGTGTTTTAAACGCAAAAAAAAGCAGTAAATCCAAAGAAATATTTCCAAGTGCAGTGAGAAATTTTGTAGAGCAATCTGAATTGTATAAGGATAGAATAACAGTTTTAGTTGCTAATATGCACTTATTTAAAGATGGAACTAAATCGATGTTAACTAAATCTTATTCAAGCGTTGTTGAAGATTATGACATTCCAGCTGAAGCAATTAAGGCCACAAGACCATTTATGATTATTGATGAGCCTCATAGGATTTCTAAAGAAAATAAAACATTTGAATTTGTTAAAGAAAAAATAGTTCCACAGTGTATTATTCGATATGGAGCAACATTTCCTGAAGTAAAAGAAGGGAAAAACATTGTAAAAGATTACCATAATTTAATATATAATTTAGGTAGCTGTGAAGCTTTTAACAATAATTTAGTAAAGGGAATAAGTGTTAGATATGTAGATTCTCCAACTGGGTGTAATAAAAAAGTTAAACTACTAAGTCTTGAAAATAAAAGAAAAACAAGATTAGAATTAATTACAGAAAAAAATAGGAAAACATTTGAATTGGAAAAAGGCGATTCTTTGAAACAAATAGATGAATCATTTGAAAATGTTACAATTGAAGGTATTGGAAAAAAACTGTTTCTATCAAATGGTCAAGAGTTATCTATTGGTAATGAAATATACTCTGATATTTATTCAACCTCATATCAAAGAGTTATGATACAAAATGCATTAGATTCTCACTTCAAAATCGAAAAAGAAAATTTCAAAAGAAAAGATAAAATTAAAACACTAGCATTGTTTTTTATAGATGATATAGATTCTTATAGAGAAAACAAACAAAATCCTTCTCCTACATATTTAAAAGATATTTTTGAAGAATTATTGCAATCAAAAATAAGGAAGGAATTAAATAACATTAACTATGATGATGTTAATGAGGTTTTATATGAGAAATATTTAAAAGAAACATTGATAAATATTTCTGAATGTCATGGTGGTTATTTTTCTAAAGATAATAATGATTCTGATGAGTCTATAGCTGATGAATTAAAACAAATTCTTGTCGATAAAGATACGACGTTATCAATATATAAAAAAAATGGTAAAATTAATCCTTTTAGGTTTATTTTTTCAAAATGGACATTAAAAGAGGGGTGGGACAATCCTAATATATTTACTATTTGTAAATTGAGAAGTAGCGGTTCTGAGATTAGCAAGTTACAGGAAGTCGGGCGGGGATTAAGATTACCTGTTAATGAATCTTTGTCAAGAATTTCTAATGAACAGTTTTATTTAAATTATATAGTTGATTTTACGGAAAAAGATTTCGCCACTAAATTAGTAAATGAGATAAATGGTGATTATCCTGAAAACTCTAAATTAACTGACAATGCTATTGAAAATTTAGCAATTAAAATGGGAATATCGTTTAAACAATTATTTATTCAACTATTAACAGGCGATTATATTGATACAGATAAAAATATAATTGTAGAAAATAGAGATAAACTATTTAATGATTATCCTGAACTATCTATAGGGTTAAAGGGTAATAAAATAATAAATGCAAATAACAAAGAAGAATTGCCAAAAGCTAAAATAAGAATAAATAAATTTAAGGAACTTAAGGAACTTTGGAAAGTTTTAAATAGAAAATATTTTATTTCATACCAAGACATTAATCCAGATGAAATTAAGTTGGGAATTTTACAAATTCTAAATGAAGGTGTAAAAGGTACTTCAATTTTAACTTCACATGAAAGTACTTTAGTAAGAGAAAATGGAATTGTTATATTAAGTGAAGAAACAAATAAAGAATATGAAGTGAAACATTCACATATGAAGTATAATGTATTTTTAAATAAATTATATCAAAGTACTAATATACCGATTAAAATAATTCATGAAGCTTTATTTTTATATAATAAAAAAGAAGAATTAACAAATGAATTTTTTAATACTATCACATTAACTAATTTAATTAGTAAAATTAATGATTGGAAATATAATATGCTATTTGGAAAATTTAGGTATTCTTCTACCACATTATCAAAAGAAGAAACATCATTAACTGATGTTGATGGAAATCCTAAATTGGAAGTTAATGGTAATTTAGGTATTTCATATTCTGAAAAAAAGCCTAGTGATAATTATTTATATGATATATGTCTGTTTGATTCAAGACTTGAAAAGGAAAATATAACGACAGATAATGACGAAGTAATAGTTTTTGGAAAAATTCCAGCAAGAAGTATTAGAATACCTTTAATTGGTGGAGGTACATATAGTCCTGATTTTATGTATATTGTAAAGAAAGATAATGATATAAAAGAAATTAATTTAGTTATAGAAACAAAAGATTATGAAACAGAAGATAAGTTATCTGCTGATGAAAAATTCGAAATAAATTGTGCTAGAGAATTTTTTAATAGACTGAAAGAAGATAATTTTAAAGTGGAGTATAAAGTTCAATTAAGAACAACTCAAATGATAGACATAATAAAAAATGTTTCAGGTATGAGGTGATATGATGCTTAATGAAATAATAAAGATAGATTTGCATATACACTCAGTTTTTAGTTCATATAAAGATGGTAATTGTGTTAACGAATCTACAAATGAAAATTTAGATATACTTATAGATAAATTAGAGGAAAATGAAATTGGCATGTGTGCAATTACAGATCACAATAGATTTAATTATGATTTATATATTGATTTAAAAAATAAAATAAAAGAAAAAAATGGTGGTATTAAAAATAATTTGCCAGGTGTAGAATTTGATGTACTATTAGAAACTGGTAAGCCTAAGTGCCATATTATTGCAATTTTTAATGAAGATGATGATGAAAAACTAAAAATATTAGAACAAAAAATTCTTGAAATAAGAAAGTTAGAAAAAAATGACGTGTATAATTTGGAAGAATTTGAAAAAATTTTAAAAAATATTGGAATAAAAACTATTTTAATAGTTCATCAAAGACAAGCTCTTGAAAATTGTACTGGTAATACTGATAGCTTATCAAGTGCATCATCAAATCCTTTAAAGTTAATCAATGTAGGCTACATTGATTGTTTGGAATATAATTATCCTCGTAGTGAAGGAATTGTTAAAAGTAGTTTAAGAGAGGTTGAACTAGATTTTCCTATAATTACTGGGAGCGATTGTCATGAGTGGAAAAGTTACCCATATCATGATAAAACTTCGATAAAAGTTAATAGAGATTTTACAAAACTTAAATGTTTGCCAACATTTAAGGGATTATTAATGTCAATAACTTCTTTTAGTACAAGGGTAAATCGAATAACAAATGAAAATACTAATTATATAAAATCGATATCTCTTAATGATATTGAATATCCATTAGCTAATGGAATTAATGCAATTATAGGTGATAATGGATCTGGTAAATCTTTATTAGCAAGTTTGTTTGGGAATAATGGTGAGAGTTTCTATAAAGATTTAATCGAAATTAACAAAATTAAATGCAACTATAGTGTTATGCCTTTCCAAAAATCTCATATAAATTTTATAAAGCAAGGTAGTATAATAGAACAAGTTAAATCTGGAAATTTATTTGAAGATAAAGAAAACGACTTCTTTATTGATGTGAGTAATAAAGAAATTTTTTCGAATAAAATTACTGATTATTTTAATGCAATATGTAGTTATGTAACAAAAAATATTAGTATAAACAATAAGTTAGAATTATTGAAAAATGAAGTCTTAACTGTGACTCCAATATCAGGAGATTTTTATCATCCAGTCATAAAATCTGATTTAACATTTACAAATACACAATCAAAAAAATCTAGAATTGATAAATTAGATTATATAATTAGTTTGATAAATAGTGAGTGTGAAGATTATGAAGAATTTTATCAGGCTAATAGTTTATTAGAAAAAATGAATGAAAGTTTGAAAATTTTAATAGAAATATTGAATGATATGAATAAATCATTTACATTAATAGAAAGAGATAATAAAGTAAGGGGTATAATAAAAACAAAGCTTGAAGATTTTAATACTGAACTCATTTCACAAAGAACTTCAGAAGAAACATTTAGAAACAATGTAATAACAAAATATGATAAATTTAAAAATATAATAATTGATTATGTTAAAGGAAGCTCACAAAACAATAAATTTCCTGATTTTCCTAAAAAAATGGAAGGATTGTCAGAGAATGAGCATAAAGGTTATGTTTTTAAAAGGACTACTATGTATAATAACATTTATCTTAAAGAAGAATTCTATAAAAATTGCTTTAATAAAGATTTTGCAGAAGAAGATGCTATAAAGGAAATAAAAAACAAGGCTGATTTTACTAAAGTTTTAAAAGGGTATAACTCAAATCAATTAGAAGATTACAAAAAAAATGTTATCGGTAAATTTATTAAAGATTTTAGCCAAGAAACAACTTCAATTTCAGAAATTTCTACTAACAATGAAATTGGAAATACACCTGGTGAAATTGCATTAGTATATTATAAATTCACTATTCAAGAATCAGATAATGATTATACGGTTTTAGTTATAGATCAACCAGAAGACGACATTAATCCAAAAAGAATAAGTGCTTATTTAAATAAATATTTAAACTTGATAAAAGATAAAAAACAAGTCATAATTGTAACTCATAATCCATTGTTGGTTGTTAATTTAGATGTTGATAATGTTATTCATTTATCAAAAATAAATAACAAAATTGAAGTTCAATATGGTTCATTAGAATATGAATGTGAGAATTATAACATATTAGATTTGATTAAAAATAATCTTGATGGAGGATATGATGCTATTGAAAGGAGAATAAAGTCTTATGATAAAGATAAAAATTAATATTGATGAAGATAATAATATAAAAATAAAAAATGATAAAAATTCTAATGAAGTACAAATTATGTATTCTGACAAAAAAATAAATGCTATAGATATATATAATATATTATCTTATTCGGCAGGAAATCAATATAGTTTAGAAACGAATGTAGATGATATAGAAGAAGAAAAAATAAAGTTATATTTTAATGATATAATTAGTCTAATTAACAGTATTATAGATGATATTAATTCTTTACCTCCGTTCGACTTAGGAGAAGCAACTGGAAGTTTGCTAGAGAATATTGGAGATGAATCGAATGTAGGTATGAGTGATATCGATGTTGAAAAATCTTAATAAAAAATAAAAAATGACATAATGACATTATATATATTGATAGGGTATATAGTATTATAATGTCATATTGTCATTTATCTTAATAAGATTATTAATAAACAAAAGAAAAAGTATTATCAATCGGTAATACTTTTTTGGTTATAAACTTTAGTTATTATTATCTTTTTTATGTGTGTATATTATGTTCATACTACTGCTTGAACATCGTTAACCCACAAAATGATAATTGCTGATATAGATTATAACCAATATAATTTTTTTAATTGTATTTATTTATAAAAAAAGATATTACGACGCACCTTTTTGTGCTTGTAGGTTTGTTATATATGTGAAAGAACTTTTATAGGTGATTTAAATGAATGAAGAAAAGGATCATGGAAGAATTGAAGAAAGGAAGTATTATTTAACTTATAATATTCATTCGATTAAAGACAAAAAGAAGTAGAAAATAGTAAAGCTCATAGTTTATGTAAGAAGTAAATCGAAAAATTCAAAAAACAACAGTATGCTATTGACAGTACACTGTTTAAATATTATACTGAATAAAGAAGGGAGTAAATTATGGATTACAAAAATAATTTTTTACATTATTTTAGAAAAATAAGTGATAATATAGAAAAAAGTGGTAATGCAAAACTAAAAGATTTAGGATTAACTTTAGCTCAAGGTCAAGTTTTAGGATATTTGTTAGATAAAAAAGATAATACAGCAACATACAAAGATGTAGAATCTATTCTAGAAGTGGCTCAATCAAGCGCAGCAAGTATGATTTCAAGGTTAGAATCAAGAGGTTTTGTACGAACATATCTTGATATTAATGACAAAAGAATCAAGTTATTAGAACTAACACAGAGTGGCAAATATTGTATAAATTCATCTAGAGAATGTATTGAAGAATTAAAAAAAGAATTATTCGGAAAATTATCAGATGAAGAATTAGAAACACTAATGACGTTGTTACAAAAAATAACGTATTAAAAGTAGGAGGGAAATATGTCTAGAGTATTTAAAAGTTTTAGAAAAAAAGAATGGGTATTTTTAGCTATAATTATTGTATTTGTAATAATCCAAGTGTTATTAGATTTAAAGATACCAGAATACATGAGTGAAGTAACTACCTTAGTGCAAACAGAGGGAAGTACTATGAATGAAATTTTAACTGTTGGTGCTTATATGTTGCTTTGCTCAATTTTTAGTTTAGCGATAACAGTAATAACAGGATTTTGTTCTGCAAGAGTAGCAACAAGATCTTGTATGAAAATGAGAGAGGATATTTATAAAAAAACTAATTCCTT
Organism: bacterium; assembly: GCA_044432745.1. Classification (GTDB taxonomy): domain Bacteria; phylum Bacillota_I; class Bacilli_A; order RF39; family UBA660; genus CAKOSP01. The sequence goes on along the minus strand of JAWXUH010000003.1, from coordinate 109,420 downwards.
TTCAATGGCAGATATGTCAAAATTCTCAATAGCAAGTCTAATCACAAGAACAACTAATGATATTACACAAGTACAAACAGTATTATGTATGGGATTTGTAATATTAGTTAGAGCACCATTCATGTGTCTATTTGCTATTAACAAAATTTCAACAACTAACCCAGCATTTTCAACAGTTACAATGGTTGCAGTTAGTGCGTTTTTATGTGTAATTGGAGTGCTTTTGGCTCTTACAGTTCCAAAATCAAAAAAATTGCAAAAATTAGTAGACAATTTAAACACAGTGGTTGGAGAACATTTAGTAGGAGTAAGGGTAGTAAGAGCATATAATGCTGAAAGCTACCACGAAGATAAATTTGAAAAAACAAATCATAATATAGCACATACAAATACATTCATAAATACAACAATGGCATTTTTAAGTCCATTTATGTCTAGTTTGATGTCAGCCATCACTCTTGCAGTATATTGGCTTGGTGCTGTTTTGATAAGTGAGGTAGGAAGTTCAGCAGAAGCGTTAAATATATTTTCTGAAATGGTAGTTTTTTCATCATATTCTATTATGATAATTTTATCATTTATGATTCTTACAATGATTTTTATGATGTTACCTCGTACACTGGTATCTCTTTCAAGAATCGATGAAGTTATAAATTTTAATAATAATATAAAAGATGGAAATAACAGTATTAGTAAAGAAGAATTTGATGTAGCTGTTGAATTTAAGAATGTATCGTTTTCATACACAGAAAGTGAGGAAAATGTTTTAAACAATGTATCATTTAAAATAAATAAGGGAGATACTGTTGCTTTTATTGGAGCTACTGGTAGTGGTAAAAGTACTATTATTAAATTAATACTGCGTTATTATGATGTTAATAAAGGTGAAATATTAATTGATGGAGTTAACATTAAAGAATATACACAAAAGAATTTACGAGATAAATTAGGATTTGTTTCTCAAACGGCAGTATTATTTGATGGTACTATTACATCAAATATAGCTTATGGAGAAGAAGATAATATTTCAAAAGATAGGCTTAATAAGTCAATTGATATAGCACAAGCAAAAGATTTTATTGATAAAATAGGAGTCGATGGTAGAGTCTCTCAAGGTGGACTTAATTTATCTGGTGGGCAAAAACAAAGGGTATCAATTGCTCGTGCATTATATAAAAATGCTGAAATATATATGTTTGATGATTGTTTTTCAGCACTTGATTATAAAACAGATAGGATGCTAAGAGAAAAACTTAAAACAGAAACAATAGGTTCGACAAAATTAATTGTAGCACAAAGAATTAGCACAGTTAAAGATGCAGACAAAATCATAGTTATAGATCAAGGTACTATAGCAGGAATTGGAACTCATCGTAATTTATTATCAAAAAATAATCTTTACCGAGAAATTGCAGAATCACAATTGTCAAAGGAGGAATTGGAAAATGAATAAAACAGATAGTAAAAATCAAAATCAAGCAACAAGTTTTACGCCTCCTGGTGGTCCTCCTGGCGGAAATCATGGTGATAAAGCAAAAGATTTTGTTGGTAGTTTAAGAAAGTTATTTAAATATTGTGGTGGGTATAAAGTTATTATAATTATCGCAATTGTATTTGCCGTATCATCTTCAATACTATCACTTAGTGGTCCGAGTAGGTTAACTGAAATAACAAATTTAATTTTAGAAGGTATGCAAACAGAAATTGATTTAAATGCAATTGAAAGTATAGGATATTTCCTAATTATAATTTATGGGTTAAGCCTTATTTTTGGATATTTGCAAGGAAGCATTATGGCTGTTGTATCACAAAAAATTTGTAAGAAGCTTCGTACAGAAATGACAAGTAAAATTAATAGATTACCTTTATCATATTTTGATAAAACATCATATGGAGATACATTAAGTTGTTTTGTAAATGATATAGATACAATTGGTACAAGTTTAAATCAAAGTATGTCATCAATTATTAGTGGTATGATAAATTTTTCAGGGGCATTAATACTGATGATATATACAAATTGGATAATGGGTCTTTCAGGATTTGTATCAACACTATTTGGATTTTCACTTATGGGATTGATAATATCAAAGTCTCAAAAACATTTTATTTCACAACAGTCAAAGTTGGGTGATTTAAATGGACATGTTGAAGAAACATATACAGGGCATTCAATTATCAAAGCATACAATAAAGAAGGGTTTGTTGAAAAAAACTTTGATGAAAAAAATGAAAATTTATATCAGTCAGCTTGGAGAGCTCAATTTTTATCTGGTATGATGATGCCAATTATGAACTTTACAGGAGATTTTGCTTATGTTGTTGTGTGTATAGTTGGATCAACACTTGTTTTAAATGGTAGCATAACATTTGGTGTAATTGTTGCATTTATGATTTATATAAGATTATTTACTCAACCACTTGCAACACTTGCTCAATCTGTAACAACACTTCAATCAGCAGCAGCGGCAAGCGAAAGAGTATTCAACCTTTTAGAAGAAAAGGAACTTTTACAAGAAGATAAAGATTTGAAAAAGATGAAGACTACTAAAGGCAATATTATCTTTAAAAATGTAAATTTTGGATATACAGCAGATAAAATGATAATAAAAGATTTTAGTGCTAAAATAAAAGGTGGTCAAAAAGTAGCAATCGTAGGTCCAACAGGTGCTGGTAAAACAACAATGGTGAATTTACTTATGCGATTTTATGAAGTTAATAGTGGTGCTATAATAATTGATGGTACTCCAATAAATCAAATGACAAGAGAAAGTTTGCACGATTTATTTTCGATGGTTTTACAAGATACTTGGATATTTGAAGGTACAATTTTTGAAAATATAGCATATAATCAAAAAATTTCAGAAGAAGAGATTATAAATGCTTGTAAATCAGTGGGGATTCATCATACAATTATGACGATGCCAAAAGGTTATGATACAATTATGAGTAATGCAACATTATCAACAGGTGAAAAACAACTACTTACAATAGCAAGAGCAATGGTAAAAAAATCTGAATTACTAATATTAGATGAAGCAACTAGTTCAGTAGATACAAGAACAGAACTTTTAATTGCAAAAGCCATGGATAATCTATCTAAAGGAAAAACTTCATTTATTATTGCTCATAGATTATCTACAATTAAAAATGCAGATATTATCTTAGTTATGAAAGATGGTAATATTATTGAAAGTGGAAATCACACAAAACTTTTAGCTGAAAAAGGCTTTTATGCGGAACTTTACAATAGCCAATTTGAAGAAAGTGAGATAGTAAGTTAAATTATAGTGTAGATACTTGAAATCATAATATATTATAAAAAACTCATTTGATAAATAAAAACACACAACTATATTTAAAGCTGTGTGTTTTTGTTTATTTTGCCTTAATAACTAAATTACCAATAGGTGATTGGATATTAATGGAGTTGTTCAAAATGTTGAAGTTGATAGTAATACTTTTGATAAATTTTAATTAATTGACAAATCACAAAAGAAGAGAAATATATTACTAGTTATGATTTAACAGAAAAAATATAAATACAATGTAATATAGTCATTTTATGAAAGTTATATAAATTAAAAAAATGACGTTATGACGTTTTTTCTTGCTAGGGGTGGCAGAAAAAAACGTCACAAACGTCATTTTATTTCTTAAAAGTTTTTTTAACTAGTTTTTCTATATCTTTTTTACTATTATTTTTAGCAATGTTATTTAAAATTTGTGAAGTTGATAGTAGTATATAAAGAGTTAAAATAACATATATATTTTCTCTAATACTTTCATTATATAATTCAAATCCAAGAACTATTAAATAAAATAATGAACTAATAAACATAGTTATTGCAGTAATATCTTTATATCTAATAGTTATTTTATCACCATCTTTTTTATTGATGTTTAGTCCATCACAATCCCAGTGAGTGATATTTATTACATCTATTAATAAATATATTGTTATAAATAACCAGTACCAGTTAATGCTTATTATATTTGTAAATAATGTTAATAAAACAATAATAAACATAATTATATTAATTACAGTTGTTATTATTTTTAGTTTTTTATCATCAATTCGTATAATTTTATCAATATTTTTTTTACTCATTTTTATTATTCCTTTCGTTTCTATTTTTAATTTTAGCACTTAACAGTACCTTTATTATTTCAGTTGCTGTATTTATTTGATATTCAGTATCTTCAATAGTTTGTTCTATAATTTCTCTTTCAGCATCTGGTATAGTATTATCTTCTAATCTTTCTTTAAAAGACTTTACTAAATCTTCCCAAGTTTCCTTGGTGCCTTGTGTATTGTATAATGCATCTTCAATTTCTTTTTCCTTTAAATTTTGATAATAACTTCTAAGAAATGGATTAAGATTAGTAACTTGAAAGCCTAAACCCGAAGCATACATGAGATCGTTGTAATTTATACCAATATATTTAGATATCTTTCTAAGAATTTTTGGATTTGGAACTTCTCGTTCTCCCGATTCAATTCTTGATATATCAGAGTGACTAACCTTAGCTAATTCAGCTAATTGCCTCATTGATAAATTATTGTCTTTACGACCTTTTTCAATCATTTCTCCAACTTTTGTTTTCATTAGATTTTGCTCCTTACAAAATAAGTATAACATTAGTTGTGCTAAAATGCAACAAAATAAACTTTTTTGTAACTAAAATGGTTGACATAGTAAAATTGTGGTGATATTATGTAGTGGTGCAGAAGTGGTACAAAATTTATAATATGTATCAAAAAGGCACAAAAAAGAAAGTGAGGTGAGATAATGCCAGCAAATGAAATGTTAATATTGTTATCAAAACAATGGTGCAATATAGAAGATTTAATGAAGATTGCACAAATAGGAAGAAATAGAGCATTTAAAATGAAAAAAGAAATTCTAAATGATTTATCAAAAAATGGTTATGTTATGACAAATAATTTAATACCTATGAAATCAGTTGTGGATCATTTATTAATTGATATATCTTATTTAGAAAAAGTATCAAAAGAAAGGATGTGATAACTTGAAAGATATAACACAAGTAAATAATTATATAAAAAAAGAAATCATTATCGACGAAATAATGATTTCTAAAGGTTTATATTGTTTAGTATCTAACGCTAAAGTTGGTAAATCTATGTTTGCACTTCAGATGTCCAATGCAATAGCATTAGGTAAACAATTTTTAGGGTTTAACACAATTAAAGCACCTGTACTATATATTAGCACAGAATCCAATCAATTTCAAATCAAAGACAGATGTAAATTACTCGGAATAGAGTTTTCTAATAATAGTTTTTTTGTAATTGATCGAAATGAAAAAGGACAAATAAATTTAAGTGATATAGAATTAGAATTACAAGAATTTTCTCTAAATTATAATGGAAAACTTGTAATAATTGATATGTTAAAAGATTTAAATATAGGAATTGATTATCAAATAAATGATTATCAAGATGTAGGACAAATATTATTGCCTAAGTTTAGAGAATTGTGTGATAAATATAATTTTACTATTCTTTTTACACATCATTTAAATAAAAAAGGTAAAGTATTAGGAAGTACAGCTTTCGATGCAGTAGTTGATGGTAAAATAACATTAATTGAAAATTCTAAAGATAAAAGTTTAGTAAGATTAAAAACAATTAACCGAAATTTTAAAGAACTTGATATACAATTAAAAAAATCTGATAATCAAGTATTTAATGTAGTTGAAACAATAGAAGAAGATGATATTGATTATAACTTAATACAATTAATAAAATTTATATCCAATAATAATGATTACGAGTTTACTTGTTCTCAAATGGTATATAAATTGAATTTACAAATAACTCCAAGGAGTTTTGGAAGATTAATTAATTCTAATATTGAATTACTAAAAAAAGAGGGGCTTATCATTGAAAATGTGAGAAATGGTAATGCCAGATTATATAAAGCTCATTATGATGAGATTTTATAATAAAAATATAAACGTGGCACGTTTTGTTTGCGTAGCAAATGAAAGTGGTGATAGTGAATATTTTATTGCTAATTTAAGAAAATGCATTATTGTATTTCTTGAATTAAGTAATGGGATTTTAAGGGGAACCCTTAACGAACAAGTGGGCTATGCCCTAGTGAGATAGGTCATAAAAGACCTAAAGAGAAAATATAGGTTATTAAAATAACCAATTTAAGAAAGGAAGAATAAATGTATGATGGAAAACAAGTAGTAAGAGTAGAAACTAAATATAAACAAAGTGATTTATTTAATATAGGAAAAGAAATGTCTGATAGAAAAGGAACTGGTAATTATGATAAAGAAAGATTAGAATATAATTATACTTATGTAACTCATAATGAAAGGAATTTATATCAAGGTGTTAAACAAAAATTAAAAGAAGAAAATATAGAATATTTAAACAAAAAGAATACAAATGTTTTAAATGGAATAACATTTACAAGTGGAAATGAATTTTTTGGAAATCTAGGAATGAAGTTTAAAGAAACTGATAGATTTTATCAAACTGGTGATAAAAAAGGTGTAGTAGTTAAAGTGCCAGATATTAATAACGAAAGTGATATACCAGAAGCAGTTAGTAATTATTTTAATTATTGTATGGAGTTCCTAGAAAATTATGTAGGTAAAGATAATATTATATTATCAGAAGTTCACTATGATGAAGATACACCACATTTACAAGCATATTTTATTCCAATAGTAAATGAAGTCAGTCGCAAACAATTTTTAAAAGATAATGAAGGCAATTTAATAAAAGAAGAAACTAAAAATAAAAATGGTGATATCAAATTATTACCAATAGTTTTAAGAGATGAACAAGGTAAAATAATATATGAACAGGTTAAAGGTAAATTTTTAAATAATGATCAATTTTGGAAAGATAGGGGTGGCAAAAATTCTTTTGCTAAAATGCAAGATGAATTTAATAAATTTATAACGGATAAAGGTTACAATTTAGATAGAGGAAATATAGGTGCAAATGTTCATCATCAAACGAAATTAGAATATCAAATTAAAGAACAAAAAGCAAAATTAGAGGAATTAATAACTGAAAAAAATAATGTGAAAAAAATTTTTGATAACTCAAAAGAAGTGGTAAATAAAAAATTAGACTTGCTTGATAAAGATAACTTATTAGAGCCAAGAGCATATTTTAAACAATATCATAAAAAGGATGTTGATAAAATTTTAGATTATACGAAAAATTTAGAAAAACAAAATATATTAAGTAAAGCAGAATTAAATGAAAAAGAGTTAATTATAAATTCGCAAAATAAAAAAATAGAACTATATAAAAGTAATACTCTTATTAAAGAAAAGGATAATTTAATAGCTGAAAAAAACGAAACAATTAAAAAGCAAAGTTCAATTATTAATAAATTAAATGATAATCTTGAAGAATTAAAATATAAATTGGAATTTTTAAAAAATATGTATTTTAACTTAGGTAAGGCTTTAGCAAGTGTTTTGAAAATAAAAAAGAAAGATAGTATAGAAGAATATGATAAATTATCACGATCTATAAATGCTAAATCAAAAAACTATGATATGGAATTGTAAATGTATAGTAATGATAAATTATAGTAATTCATAAAATTTAATATAAAAGTAGTAAGAAAAACAAGGAGGAAATTATTATAAAATACAATATTATAGAAGAATATAAAGGAAGTGAAAAAGAAGTTAATCTTTATAAAGTTATAAATGAAAAGTTATTTAAAATTATATTATTACTAGAAGATAATTGCTATGAAATATGATAATATGTTATATTGTAAGTGGTTATAAAACCTATATCAGTAATTATTATCTAATAGGAGGTAATAATGCATGAAGGGACGTGTGTTAATAACAGTAAAATTTATAGAGTTGGTATTTATTTAAGACTGTCAGATGAAGACAAGAATAAATTAAATAAAGATGATGATAGTCAAAGTATAAAAAATCAAAGAACATTATTAATAACAGAAATTGCTAAGAATCCAAATTATGTTTTAACAGATGAATATTGTGATGAAGATTTATCTGGTGCAGGTACTTATAGACCTGAATTTGAAAGACTTATAAAAGATTGTGAAAGTGGTAAATTAGATGTAATTTTATGTAAGTCACAAAGTAGGTTTTCAAGGGATATGGAAGTTATTGAAAAATATTTGCATAATAAATTTATTGAATGGAATGTAAGGTTTTTAAGTTTTTCAGATAATGCAGATACTTTTAATAAAGGTAATAAAAAGTCAAGACAAATAAACGGACTTGTGAATGAATGGTTTTTAGAAGATGTTTCTAATAACATAAGAACAGCTTTTCACGCAAAAATGAAAAATGGTGAATTTATTAGTCCATTTGCTTCTTTTGGTTACTTTGTTTCAAAAGAAAATACAGATGTATTACAAGTAGATCCATACGCAAGCAAAATAGTAAATGAAATATTTAAAGTATATCTTGAAGGTAATGGTTACGGAAAAATAGCAAAGTCATTAAATGAAAAAGGAGTTCCAAGTCCATCTGTATATAAAAATCAAAATGGTGTAAAATTAAATGTAATATCTAACAGAGATATTAGTGATATAAAATGGAGTTCTAATGCTATTAAAACAATTTTAAGTAATGAAGTGTATATTGGGAATTTAATTCAAGGAAAGAGAAGTACAGTAAGTTATAAAAATAAAAAAATTGTTAAAAAAGATGAATCAGAATGGATAAGAGTTTTCAATACTCATGAACCTATAATTGATAAAGATCTTTTTGAAAAAGCTCAAATACAAATGAAGGAAAGAACGAGAGTTTCAAGTAAAACAAAGGAACTGCATATTTTTTCTGGAAAAGTATTTTGTAATGAATGTAAATGCTATTTAAAAAGGAATTGTACATCTAAACACGAATATTTAGTATGTACATCTAATAGAGATGGTTATAACGATTGTATAAATAAATTATCTATGAGATATGATGTTTTATCAGAATTAGTTTTAAAAGCAATAAATGAAAAAATAACAAAATATTATGATGAAGAAATATTAAATGAAAATAATGTTAATAATAAAAAGAAGAAAAAGAATAGTGTAATTAATCAATTAATGAAAAGAAAAAAAGAGTTAGAAAAAAAATTAAAAGATAATAAATTATACTTAAAAGAAATATATACTGACAAAATAAAAAAAGTTATTACACAAAAACAATTTGAAGAACTTATGGAAGGATTTCAAATAGAAGGAAGTAATTTAGAAAATGAATTCTCTAATATTATAGAAGAAATTAATATAGAAGAATTAAAAGAAAAAAATAAAAAAAACATCAAGGAAATTTTCAGCAACTATAAAGTTTTAACAGAACTTAATAGAACTATTGTTGATGAATTTATTGATAAAATATATATTGGTGCTGTTGATAATGAAACAAAAACCAGAGATATATTAATAACATGGAATTTTGATTAGTTCAAATTCCAATACATAAAAAATAAAATGTGGGTTAAGAGTATTCAAGGTACTCTTTGTTTCATCCCACCAGATAATTCTTTAGGATATTTATTTAAAAATTCTGTAAGACCATACTTTTCAAGTAATGTTTTTGTATATTTTTTAGTAATCTCGTCTTCTATATTTAAAATTTTTTGACCCAAACATGCATTTTCAAACACTGTTAGCCAAGGTAGCATAGCATCAGTTTGAAGCATATATCCTATAATGGGTTTGTCATCTATGTATTTTATATTGCCACTTGTTTCAAAATCTAAACCTGATATTATATTAAGCAAGGTAGACTTACCACATCCACTAGGTCCTACTATACTTAAAAATTCATTTTCTAGTATATCAATTGAAATATTTTCTAAGGCTTTAATTTCTCCATCAATAGTATAATAATTTTTTTTAATATTATTAAGTTCGATTATTTTTTTAATATATATCACCTAAGGTAATATATTAAGTTTAAAGAAATTGTTGAATAAAAAAAGAAAATTACAACGTTTTTTCTCTTTTTTTATTTATTAAAACTACTTGTTCTGTTTTACTGTTGCCAGCGTATAAGGTACCATTTAATGTCCAGTTAGTAAAATCAGGAGTTTCTAATATTTCGTAAACAGGGTGCATATCACTATTTTTAAAAAAGACATCAGCTATTTTATTTCTAGAAGTTCCTATAGTTATAATTTCTAACAAGTTATCTGGATTATTTAAATTATATCTTTCTACAAAAGCATTAGCACCTCTAATAAAAACTTCATATATTTTTTCTTTATTTTCAATATTTCTATAATCTTTATTACATTCTATGTTATTAAATACTGCATAATTCATTTCTGGATTAATATAAACAGTAGATTTTGCTATAATCAAACCATCTTCATTTTTAACAACTATACTTTGATGTACATCTGTTGTCATTGAAGCTTTTATTATTCCTGTTCCAGCTCCTTCTAAATGAGCGCAGCAATTACAATATTTTCCTAATACCAAATTTCTTAAATCTTGTTTTGGTAACCATTCATATGAATAGTCATCAATGCTTTCTTCTAATAAATCATTTGCATTACTATTGATATCTTGATTATCAGATTTGTATTTTTCAAATATGTTTCTTGGTGCCTTTTTAGATTCTTTATTTAATTCTACTGCCCATTCAAAACATTCATTTTTATCATGCCATAATCCTATTAATTCAGCTATTTCTTTATTTTCTTCTGTAACATTCTCAAATTTATTAATAGCTATAAATTCTAAGCACTTTTTAAGTGTTACTTTTAACTGTCTTTGTTCACCTTTGTTTGATAATGCCGAATTTGATATTTGTCTAAAATTATTGTATATTTTTTTAATAGTTTTAGGTTCAATATTTTCAATATCATATAATTCTTTATAGTTTTCTATAAAGAATATTGGAAATTCCATATCAAATTCTTCTCTTGGTCTTATATCGTCAAATACTTCATTTATTCTACGATTGCTTATTTGATATTTATTTATTATGTCTTTACCAATATGAGATGAAAATATTTTTTCAGAAATAAAATTTGAAATTTTTTGTCTATATACATCATTTTCTATGTGCATTCCAAGTATATTACAAAGTTTTGTAAGTCCACTAATATTTTTAAGTCCATACTCATCATCTTCTGATATATTACTAGAAATTATGATTTTCTTAAGATAAGGACTCCAATTTTCTAACATGTATTCTTTAGAACTTTTATCAAGAATTGCTATTGTTATGTTGTTATATAAGTATGGATCATTTATTTGATATTTATTTAACAATTGAGTATATTCTACTATTAAGTTAGAATTATTTAACAAATGTTTAATTATAGGAGTAGGGGAATCTGTTGATAATTTAGAATACGTTAAAAATTTTTCTAATGTATCATCATAATTTTCTAATAATGTGGTAGCATTTTCTTTATCTAAACCTAAAATAAAATTAATACTTAGCAGCGGAAATTCATTGTTTAATCCTTTTTTTATGATTTGAAAAATTTCAGCTTTAATTTCATAATCAGTTTTTTCTTCTGATATAAAAAGATTACGTAATCTTTTTAACGCAACACTAGAATTTTCCATATTTAAATTTTGTAAAATTTCAGATAATTTATCTATATAAATAATAATTTTTTCAGGATTTTGTATTAATTCTTTTGAATTAATTGTTGAATTAGCTATATCTTCATAAGATAGTTCAGAAATTTTACCATATGACTTATGATAAATATGATATTCTTCTTTTATAGTTTTTGAAATTATATAGTCATCTACCTGTTTTATTGACAAAATATTATCTGTGGTTAAACTTAGATTATCACTAAATTTCATTATAGTATTTTTGTGAAATGCATTTATTTCAATTTTATTAAAATCACTAGGAATAGTAACTTCTTTAAGTTTTTTTGAATTAGCAAATACTGACTCTTCAATTACTTTTAGTGAACTTGGTAATTCTAATTTTTCTAAATTAGTAAAATTAAAATATGTCTTATTTGACAATTCTTTTATATTTTCTCCTATTATTAATTCTGTAAAGGGAGTATTTCTTATTTCGTTTTTTGAAGTTATGTATGAAGAAATGTTATTTATTGTACAATACCATGCATAATATACTTTAAGTTTTTTTAGATTATTACAATTTTTAAAACAATCTAAACCCCAATGATCAATGCTTGATCTAATAGTTAATTCTTGTAAATGTCTTGCTCCTTCAAAGGCGTAATGATCTATAATAAATATTTCTTCTTTAGATTCATATGGACTTTCATAAGGTAATATTTCATAACTTTTATTTTTAGAATTAGGTGCATACTGAATAAATGTACCTAAGTTGTAATTTACCAACGATATATTATCTTGTGTTAAAAACGTTTCACTTTCTTTTGAAACTTCTATTCTTTCCAAATTTAGTGTATTTGAAAAAGCTCCCGATTTAATGTTTTCAACTTTTTTAGGTATATATATTTTTTTTAAACCAGTTCCATAAAAAGCAAATTCTTCTATCAAGTATAAATTTTCATTTAGATTTATTTCCTGTAAACTTTTACACTTATAAAAAGCACTACGGCATATATTGTTTAACGATTCAGGTATATCAATTTTTTTTAGGTTAGTGCAATAGGAAAAAATAGCGCTTGATAATGTATTTAGTTTACATCCTTCAGCAAAATTTACTTCTTCTAAACTTTTACAATTAGAAAAAGCAAAATCTCCTATTAATTTTAAATTTTTAGGTAATGTTATTTTCTTTAATGATGTACATCCCATAAACGCTGATATTTGTATAACCTCAACAGAATCGGGTATTACTATTTCTTCTAAATCAATGTGGTTTAAAAATTCTTCTTGTTTAATTACAATAGTACCTTCTTTTATAGTTATTTTTTTATCTCCCCTAATTAATTTCATTTAAGATCCTTTCTTCTTAATACTCTTCTTTGTTCGTTTAGTGCATCACCATTATACGAATATGCATTATTTTTATTCCAATTTGTAAAACTAGGAATTTCTAATAATTCATCAATAGGGTGTAGTACATTTTTTTCTTCCAATATACTTTCGATAGAATTTCTTTTTGTTCCTATTGTTATAATGTCAATTTTATTATCATTATTATTCTTATTAAACTGTTTTAAAAAATCAATTGCTCCTCTCATGAAAGTTTCATATATTAATTCTAAATCAGAAGTATTGTTGTAATTTGCATTAGTTTCTAAATTATTAAAAACTGCATAGTTTTTATCTGTATTAACATATATAGTGGATTTAGATATAATCTCTCCTAAATTATTCTTTATAACAAGATTTTGATGATTCTCACTTATCATACTAGCTGTCATTATTCCATTTCCAGCTCCTTCAATATGAGCGCAGCAGTCACAATATTTTCCTAATACAAAGTTCAAATAATCTTGTTTTGGTAACCACTGGTATGTAAATGACCCGTTATATTCTTCGCATAAATCATCGTTTCCACTAACGTCATATGTTTTATTGTTATCATCGTCTATATAGTATTTGCTAAAAATATTTCTAGGAGCTTTATTAGATTCATCTAATATTACTAATGCTTGTTGAAATGATTCATCTGCTGTGTACCATGTTCCTAAAATCAATGATAAATTTTCTGTTTGAGGTGTAACATTGTTAAATTTGTGTAAAGTTAAATAATGTATACATTTTTTTAATGTAACTAATAGTTTTCTTTGATAGCCTCTATTGGATGTATTACTTTTAGCTATATCTTCAAAATTGTTATGAATTCTAGATATTATACCAGTATTAATTTGTTCTTCATTATATAATTCTTCATAATTGGACATAAAGAAATTCACAAATTCTTTGTTAATTTCACTAGTAGGTATAATTTCATTAAACTTTCTATGAATGTTATCTCCTACAATTCTATGTTTATTTATTACGTTTTGTTTTTTATCTACTAATATATTATCACTAATAAACGTAGTAGCTCTTTGTCTAGTAATAGGTTCATTGTCAAATGCTCCTAATACTTCGGCTAATTTTAATAAATCTTTTAAATTTTCAACTGTTGTATATTTATTTTCAAATATACCACTTTGCATAATCATTCTGTGCATATTTGTATCATAAGATTTAATAAATTTTATCAACAATAATTCATAATCATTTTCTAGTATATCAGTGTTAATTTTTAAATTGTATTCATCCATTTGATTAATATCTTTTAATAACAATTCTAATATTTCAAAACTTTGTTCTTCTTTGTTTATATTTGATTTTACTAGTGAATTAATCTCATCTTTGAATAACTCTATATATATTCCATTTCTTAAGTAGTTTACGTTCTTATTCATATCATTTAATATTCTAATGTATTTAATATATAAAGCAGGATTATTAATTATTCTTTCATGATTCTTAAAGTAATCTTTTATATCATTTAAATTTATTTTAAGTAGCATGTTATCATCTTCTATTAAACAGTAATCTTGTAATACATATACTTTTTGATTTTCTACTGTATATAGTCCACTAAAATATTTACTCTTACACTTGATATTACTACTAAATTCTAAAGTAGTATCTTCAAAAAAAGTATTATTATATAGATTTTTAATATCATATGGTATAGCAACTTTTTCTAATAATTTACATTCTGAAAATGTAAACTTGTTTATAACTAAGTTTTTAGAATTAGGTATAGTTAAATATTTAATATTTTTAAAAGAATCAAAACTATTAGAAGATATGATAGAAAAATCACCTTTTAATATAACTTCTTCAAAGGGTAAATTAACATTATGTACTTCAAATTTGTTTTTTAACATCTTAAAAGAAAGTGCACTATAAATATCCAAATGCTCTATAATTAAAGTTTTTAATTTTTCAGTATCGTTAAAAGCAGAACTCTCTATATATGAAATACCTGTATCTAATATTAATTCCTTTAAAAAACTAGCACCAGCAAAAGCATATTCTTCAATGTTTTTAATTGGATTAATCAACGGGCTTCCATTATAATTTGATAATGTATATTCTCTTATTGAAAAAATACTTTCTTCATTACCGCTAGCATACTGAATTATACTTTGTGTATTTTCGTTGATAAGACATTTTTCATTTATACTATGATATATTTTATTTAAAGGATCAACGTGTATTCTAGATAGAGAATTCATATAAGAAAATGCTCCAGGCAAGATATATTGTGTAGACATTGGTATCGTTATATCTGTTATAGAGTTGCACTTACAAAATGCAAAATTTCCTACTTTATTTACACTATCTGGTAACGTGAAATCTATTAATTTTTCACATCCATAAAAAGCACATTTATCTATTTCTATTACATAAAAAGGTAAAATAATTTTATTTAAATTTTTACAATTCTTAAAAATATTAGCATTTATTGTAGACCCTGTACTTGACATATTAAATTGCTCAAGATTTTCGCAATTTTCAAATGCTCCATTATCTATTTGATTAACTGCATTATCTCCAATAAAATTTTTTAGAGATTTACAACTTCTAAAAGTTGCTCTTGGTATAATGTTTTGAATATTTCTAGCTTCAAGTAGTGAGTGACAGTTTTCAAAAGATTGTTCTGCGTATGAATTAATACACTGTGGAATATGTTTTAAACTTATACAACTTTTAAAACATTTTTTTCCAATGTTAACTTTTGTTCCATGTACACTGCTTAATCTTATGCAACCTTGAAAAGTACTTTCTGGTAGGTAAGTGGTATCTTTATTAAGATGTACTTCTGTCAATGATTTACAATTTCTAAAAACATTTTTATTAAAAGTTATAATATTTCTAGGAATATTTTTAAGTTTATAACAAGATTCAAAACTACCTTCTAATAAAGTAGTTATATTACTTGGTAAAGTGACTTCTTCAAGAGAATTACAACCTTTAAACATTTCTATAGGTAAAGAATTATTTACATAATTATTTTCTTCATTAGATTCTTTTGTAATAAAAGGAGAATATATTAAAACTTTTTTTAATCTTTTACAATCTTTAAATACTTGAGATCCTATTTCAGTTACATTACTTGGAATTATAATTTCTTCTAAATTAACGCACCCTTCGAAGGCATTGTTTCCTATTTTAGTTAATTTTTCAGGTAGAATAATTTTTTTAATTTTAGTATTTTTATGAAATTGGTAATCTTCAATAACTAAAGTATTTTCTGGTAGAATAAACTTATCATTATTATTATCATTAGTCATTATATTAAGATTCCTTTCCTTTTTGTCGTATATAATAGCACCCTTTTATTTTTAAATCAATAAACTTGTTATTGATAATTTATTGTGTTATCATATTTTACCAATAAGGAGGTCTAATGAAAGTTTGGAAAATAATTAGAAATTATTTTGTTTCGGACGATATTTCTATTCAAAATAAAAATGAAATTACTGCAAATCCAGAAGAAATTATATTAGATTTACCAAATACAGAAGAAGAAACTTCAGGCAATGAAAAAGAAGATTTCTTATATGAGGATGAGTGCGATAATAAAGAAAATTTAACTACGATGGATGAAAGTAAAAGTGTTCAAGAAGATCAATCAAGGTTAAATGAAGAAAATGACTTGAATTTAGAAACAGAAAGTATACAGGATAGTATCGTTTCTCAAGATAAAATAGATTCAAATGTGGTGGATAATTTAGAAAAATGTCAACTAGAAAATTTAGAAGAAAATAATGAGTTGATAGAGAGTAATGAATCATTAACTAAAACAAGTACACCAAATACTGAAGAAAATTTGGATAAAGAAACAAATAATAAAAATATTTTAGAAAATGTTAACGTGCAAGAAAATATGCAAAATACAACTGAAAAAAATCCTTTAAATGATTCATCAGAACTAACAGAAAAAAAATCAAAAGATAATTTTATAGATAAAAGTGATATTAATCAAGATAATTTAGATAAACAATTAGATGAAGTTGACAAAACAGATAGCATTGAAAAAATAGAATCAAAAGAAAATAATCTTGAAGGAGAAGGGGATATTCTTAAAGAAGAATCCATAGGAAATGAAACTCAAGATTTAATTGACAGTAAAGAAAAACTTGAAAAAATAAAAGACATGTTAGAAAATTTTGATTTTGAAGATGATAAACAAAATCTAGTTGATAATCTGGTTGGTGAGTTAAAACAAAAATTAATAAAAGAAAAATTAAATTCTGAAAAAGAAAAGCCTTTAGATAGTGAAGAAGATGAAAAAGATTTTGATAATATTAATCATGATTTACTTAATAAGCTGAAGGAAATTCCTTCTTTTGAAAGTAGAAGTAAAAACAAGGGGTATGCAATAGATACAGATTCTCACAATGATATACCAGATACAGTTATAAAAACATTAATTTTGAAATTTTTAAATCAACGTTTTACAAATAAAAATATAGATTTGAATGTTAGATCAAATTCACTTCAAAAACAACAAGGTTTTTATAAATGGGATACTAAAGAAGTTGTTAAACATTTGCAAACAAGCGAGATAACAAAAGTGCTAAGTGATAAATATGGTTATAAATATGATGATGGACAACAAGAAAATATTCCTCTATCTTTTTATTTTGATTTATCTGGAAGTATGTCTGAATATACAAACTTACTTTCTACTATAGTTATTGAATTAATTAAAAAAAACGTTAAAGTTTTGATAGGTTTTAATGAAAAAGTGAATTATCAAATTGATTGTATAGACAAAAATTTAAGTGTAGCAGAACTTGCTAGTTTGCTAGAACAAATGGGTGGTATGTACAGTTTTGGTGTAAAAACAAACAAAATGAAATACAATACTATTAATCGTAATTTAGATAATTACCTTATTAAAAAACAAGCTGAAAAATGCGTTGTTTTTTCAGATTTTGATCCCTTACATAATGTTATAAATTTATCAAAGGCATGTAATGTTTATTGGTTTTGTTTTGAAAAAAATATAAGAGGTTACGAAGTTTTTAATTTTAATGGTTTTTTATATCCTGTCCAAAACATAAAAGATTTAATTCCGGGGTTAATCAAAATAAGTGAATACAGATTTGAAACCCTGTGTTATTTAAGTTCAGATAGAGAAGAAAAAACAAGATAGCCTCTGTAAAAACGGAACATTATCATAAAAAGGGATTATACATTTAGTGTTACTAAACGTTATTTAGAAAAAAATATAAAGGAGATTCATATAATGGATAAAGATAAAAAAAGTTTAAGTATAGAAGAAATAAATAATCATATGAAAAAATTTGGTTATACTGCTACGGAGGAATTACAATATAATACATTTACAGCATTACTAAATTTTAATAATACAAAAAATAGTGTAGCTCAGGATATTTACGCTGTTTGTTTAGAGGGACCCCCTGGAGCAGGTAAAACTGAATATGCAAAAGTTTACACTAAAATTGTAAAAGAGTTATGGTCTGAAGAAGTAGAATTTGTTGATTACCAGTGTGATGCTACTACCGGTAAGAGTGAATTATTTGAAGACATAAATATATCGGCAGCTATAAGAGGAGATGCAGATAATGTAAATATACCTGGAAAATTAATTCAAGCTATTAATTATGTTAATAGTGGTAAGAAGGTAATTTTATTTATTGATGAATATGATAAGGCAAGAGAAGAAACTGATGCTTTTTTACTTCAATTTTTACAATCAGGTAAAATAAATAGTACTCAGCATGGGGATATTGAAGTAAAAAATGAATATAAAAACAATCTTCAAGTTATACTATGTAAAAATGATGTTAGAGAAACTTTATCGGGTCCTCTAAGTAGAAGAATTAGAATTATAAGACTAGATTATATGTTGCCTGAAATTTTTTATTCGGTAGCAGAAGAAAAATTAATTACCAATAGAACTCAAACTCAAAAGGTTGACAAAGGTATATTAAACCTAGTTTCGTTAATGTATAATAATGCATACGATTCAAAAGAAATATATAACAGATTGCCATCATGCTCGGAAATGCTTATAGCAATAGAAGATGCAAATTCATTAGTTCAGCATGCTAATGCACCGCAATATATAGTTTACAGAACTATTATTGAAAATATGTTTAAAGATAGAGATGATATACATACTTTTGAATCTATGCTTGAAAAAAATAGTAAGAATAATGATCAAGGTTTAAAAGATTTAATATTAGAGATGAAGAATAAAGAAGAAAAAAATGAATTGGATCTAATGCAGTTAATATCAAAAACTATATTTAAAAATGAACATAAAAATTTAGAATTATCAGAAATTAAATATAACGAACTAATGGAAGAGGCAACATCATTAATAGAAGACGCTACTTCTTTAATAGAAGAATATGAAGAAAAATTCAAAAGAATTGAAACTGCACACAATGATTTAAACAATAAACCTGATTGTTTCCAAATCAATAATGATTTAGTAGAAGAAGTTATATCAGAAAGTTCTTTTTTAAGAACTTTTCCTGAAGAAACTGCTTACATAAAAAGAGGTATAAATATAACAGACATATTCAAAGATGAGTTTTTTGAAATATCTACACTATCTTATGATGAAAGTGCTTCTTTAAAAATTTGTAATCAATTAATTTCAAATGCACCTGTTAATAACACTATATGTTTTGAAGATGGTTTTTTAATTGGTAGGTATGGAGATATTAGTTTAATTTGCGCAAGAGAAAAAGTTGAACAAAAAGAAAAATTAACATTTTACGTAAATAGTTTTGTAGTACCGCTTCAAATAATAGAAGACATATGTAGAATGATTATATTCTTAAATGAAAAAATACCTGGTTATTATGACTTTGCAACAACAGCAAATGTGTTTAATAATATTAATTTAGATTTACCTTTGCTTAAAGATAATGTTTATAAGTTAGATAAAACTATTATCTCTTCAAATACACTTTCAAGTGATTTGAATTCTTTATTAGAAAAATTAATTGTTAATAAATCATGTGATGATTATACATTTTTAAAATTAGATCATAATGAAGTTTGTAAAGAACAAACTAAAAAAAGAAGGTAGCATTATATGAATGATTTAAAAAAATATGAAGATTTTAGAAATGAAATATTAAAAAGAAATGTTTTTTCTTTTGAATCTATTTCTGAATATCAAAAAAGAATAAATACTGATATTTCTGAGGAGGAAGCAGATATTTTAGGAAATAAAATACTAGAAGTAATTACAAATAAATCTTACAGAAAGCTAGATAATACAAATACAGTATGTGATATTGAAAAGCTTATTTTAGCTGGAGCAAATTTAGATGTAAGAAGAGAAAATGGCGAAACTGCATTTATATATAGTGTAAAGAAAGGTTATTATATTACATTTGCAACATTAGCTATGGCAGGAGCAAAAGTAAACGCTCAAAGTTCATTTTTATCTACCGCTTTAATGTGGGCATCTAGATATGGATATATAGAAATTGTAGAAGATTTAATATTACTTGGAGCTAATCTAGATATGCAGTGTTCAGATGGTGATACTGCTTTACACTCAGCAGCAATACATAATCAGTACGATGTAATTAAATTATTAATAGAGTCAGGTTGTATTATAAATTTAAAAAATTTAAAAGGTAAGGAACCTATTAATGAGGTAATGGAACGTAACCCTGTAGATGGTGAACATATAATTAATTTGATAAAAAGTTTTTTAATAAAAGAAAATCAAATTCCAGAAACTATTTTTACAGAAAATTATTTACAAAGTGAACTAAGTCAAGCTAAGGATAGGTTAGATAGTATAAAAAAAAGAGTTAGAAAATAACTCTTTTTTAATTTACGTATAAATTGTTAACTATATTTTCATAGTTAGTATAATCTGAAAGTAAATCATACTTAATTAGAAATGTTTCTAAATTATTAAAAGAATCATATGTAATAAATGGATTATCTAACCAGCAGTCATATATTTTATAATTTTCTATCATTGTGCTTAAATCTTCAACTTTTTGATCAGGAAACTGATTTATTATATCGTTTGCTATTATTAATGAGTCAGTTAGATTTACATATCTTAGTGCTTTAGCAATGGCATTTGTAAATTTTATCAACGTTTCTTTATTATTATCTAAATAACTTTTTTTAGCGTAAAAAGTTGTATAAGGCACTTCACCAGATATTTGACCAACACTAGCTACAATTTTTCCATACCCTTCATTTTCAATAATACTTGCATTAGGTTCAAATAAATTTACATAATCACCAATCCCACTAATAAATGTACCAGTTAATGCTGCAAAATCTACTGTAGTGTTAATATCAATTTTCTTATCATCAATACCTAGTGAGTATAGTGAATACATAAAGTTTAGTGCAGGCATACCATTTTCTCTTCCTATAAGTATTTCTTTGTCATACAAATCAACTAAATCAAATTCATTGTTTTCAACTCTAGATACTATAAATTGTCCATCTCTTTTGGTTAGTCCACTGAATATTTGAAGATAGTCTTTTTGTCCAGCTTCGTAAATATATATTGCAGACTCAGCTCCTGCTAATCCTATGTTAACATCACCCGATAATATCGCCGAACTAACAGCATCAGCACCAGAGGTTAATATTATTTCTACATTTAGTCCTTCTTCTATAAAATATCCATTTTCAAGTGCAATGTAAAGTGGTGTATAAAATATAGAGTGTGTTACCTCAGCTAGTTTAATATTTATTAAACCATCACTTGTAACTTCATTTTGTTTACAATTATAAAAATTAATTAATAATATTAAAAATATTGAAATTGTTATTATAAATAATCTATTTTTTTTCATTTTTTCTCCTTTTCTAATAATATATTTATTAAGTAATTTTTTGTGATTTATTTTTGGTAAATATTGTTTAATCATTTTACTACTTTTTTTGAATTTTTGTGGTAGAATATACCCGTGGTGAGAAAAATGAAAAATGAAATTGTAATAAAAGGTGCAAGAGAAAATAACTTAAAAAATATATCTATAAATTTACCTAAAAATAAATTTATAGTAATGACAGGAGTAAGTGGAAGCGGAAAAAGTAGTTTAGCTTTTGACACTATATACGCTGAAGGTCAAAGAAGATACGTAGAGAGTTTATCTGCTTACGCAAGACAGTTTGTAGGTGTTGCTAATAAACCAGAAATTGATTCTATAGAGGGGTTATCTCCAAGTATTTCAATAGATCAAAAAACTACTAATAAAAATCCTAGATCTACTGTTGGAACAATAACAGAAATTTATGATTATTTAAGACTTTTATATGCAAGAATAGGTGTACCATATTGTGTAAACCATCATGAACCAATTTTTTCACAATCTATTGAAGAAATGACAAATAAAATTATGAGTTATGAGGGGGTAGTTACTATTTTATCTCCTATCATAAGATCACAAAAAGGAACTCACAAAGATCAACTGGATAAAATGAGAGAAAAAGGTTTTACTAAAATACGTTTTAATAATGAAATATTAAAATTATCAGATGAGATAAAGTTTGAAAAAAATAAAAAAGAAGATATAGATTTAGTGGTTGATAAAATTTCTATATCAGATGAGGAAAGATCAAGAGTATTTGAAGCTATAGAAATGGCATGTTCTTTATCTGGTGGTAAAATCTTAGTTCTTCATGATAATAATGAATATTTAATGAGTGAAAGCTATGCTTGTCCTTTATGTGATTATTCTATCGGAGAGTTAGAACCTCGTATGTTTTCATTTAATTCTCCTTATGGAGCTTGTCCAGAGTGTAAAGGTATTGGTTCTAAACAAAAAATTAACGTAGATTTAATTATTCCAAATAAAGATTTAAGTATTAATCAAGGAGCAATTGTTACTCAAAACGCAGAAGAAAATAATACATTCTTTACTTTACTTAGAACGGCAGCTAAATTTAAAAATATAAATTTAGATATACCTGTAAAAGATATGAAAAAAGTTGATTTAGATATAATTTTGTATGGTTTTGCAGATGTTATAGAAGTAAATTATAAATCTAAAAATGGAGGAGAGAGAAAAACTTTTTCAAACTATGAAGGTGTTGTTAACCATTTAGAAAGAAGATATATAGAAACAGCTAGTGGTTGGATTAGAGA
The DNA here is from genome assembly GCA_044432745.1 of bacterium. Lineage (GTDB taxonomy): Bacteria > Bacillota_I > Bacilli_A > RF39 > UBA660 > CAKOSP01. The sequence continues at coordinate 86,368 of JAWXUH010000003.1, read as the reverse complement.
TTGGATTGAAGGTTTTATGGTTGAATCTACTTGTTCTGTATGTGGTGGTAAAAGATTAAATGATAGTATTTTATCAATATATATCCATGAAAAAAATATTTATGATTTATGCTCAATGCCAATTGATGAGTTGTGTATATTTTTTGATAAATTAAAATTAACAAAAACTGAACTTGATATATGTAATTTAGTTTTAAAAGAAATAAAATCTAGATTATCTTTTCTTAATAATGTAGGATTGTCTTATTTAACACTTCACAGAAATGCTGCTACTTTATCAGGTGGGGAAGCACAAAGAATTAGGCTTGCTACACAAATAGGTAGTAGATTAACAGGTGTATTATATGTTTTAGATGAACCAAGTATTGGTCTTCATCAAAAAGATAATGAAAAATTAATAAACTCTCTTAAAGAAATGAGAGATTTGGGAAATACCCTTGTAGTAGTTGAACATGATGAAGATACTATGCTTGCAGCTGATTACTTGGTTGACATAGGTCCTGGAGCAGGAGAATTTGGTGGAGAAATTATTGCTTTTGGTACTCCAGAGGAAGTACTGAACAATGAAAATTCATTGACAGGTAAATATTTAAGTGGTAAATGCAAAATTGAAATCCCAAGTAAAAGACGTAAAGGTAATGGAACTGCTCTTAAGATAGTAAAAGCAGAAGAAAATAATTTGAAAAAGGTAAATGTTGACATACCACTTGGTAAATTTGTATGTGTAACGGGTGTTAGTGGAAGTGGTAAAAGTACTTTAGTTAATGAAATACTTGTTAAGTATTTACGTAATAAATTATTTTCAAATAAAGAGCTTCCTGGACGTGTTAAGGAAATTAAAAACATAGACTTAATAGACAAAGTAGTAGTAATTTCTCAAGAAGCTATAGGTAGAACTCCTAGAAGTAATCCAGCTACTTATACAGGTGTATTTGATGAAATAAGAAATCTTTTTGCTAGTATGAAGGAAGCAAAACTTAAAGGGTACGGTCCTGGTAAATTTTCTTTCAATGTTAAAGGTGGAAGATGTGAAGCTTGCCAAGGTGATGGTGTTAAGAAAATAGAAATGCATTTTTTACCAGATGTATACGTAGCATGTGATGTATGTGGTGGAAAACGTTATAATAAAGAAACACTCGAAGTTAAATATAAAGGTAAAAATATTCACGATGTATTAGATATGAGAGTTAGTGAAGCTTTAAGATTTTTTGAAAACGTACCTAAAGTTTATAATAAACTTAAAGTACTTGACGATGTAGGTTTATCTTATTTAAAACTTGGTCAAAGTGCTCCAACTTTATCAGGAGGAGAAGCCGGTAGGGTGAAACTTGCAAAAGAACTTCAAAAGAAACCGACAGGTAAATCTATATTTATATTAGATGAACCAACAACTGGTTTACACTTTGAGGATGTTCGTAAACTTTTGATTATTTTAAATAGAATAGTTGATAATGGTGATACCGTTCTTGTTATAGAGCATAATCTAGATGTTGTCAAAGTAGCAGATCATATTATAGACTTAGGTCCCGGTGGAGGTACTAATGGTGGTACTATTTTAGTAACAGGTACTCCAGAAAAAGTAGCAGAATTCCCAGAAAGTTTTACTGGTGAATTTTTGAAAAAAATGTTATAATTGCAAATTTTAAATAAAAGTGATATATTAAATTTATAAAAAGATTTGTAATGTATATAATTTTTTTTTTGTTGTGAATAAAATATTGTATATGTTATTAGGAGAAATAAATATGAAAATAAGTGATATACTTTTAAATATAGAATATAAAGAAATTTTTAATAAAATAGATTGTTTTATTGATTCTTTTATCATTGATTCAAGAATTAAAGCTAACAATTCTTTATATATAGGTATAGTAGGTGATAAGTTTAATGGCGGACACTTCTATACAGATGCATTTAACAATGGTGCAGTATGCTGCATAGTTCAAGATATAGATCCATCTACTAATTATGATGGTAAATTTGTTATATTAGTTGAAGATTCTTCACTAGCTTTAGAACAACTAGCTATATATAAAAGAAGTATTCTTAATACTAAAATAATAGCTATTACAGGTTCAGCTGGAAAAACTGGTACTAAAGATTTAATACATAGCGCTCTTAGTGATAAGTTTAAAGTTTTTAAAACTCCAGGTAATAAAAATAACCATATTGGTTTACCTATGAGTTTACTTAGTATAAAAGATGAAGATATAGCCGTTTTAGAAATGGGTATGAATCATTTTAATGAAATAAGTTATTTAACTAAAATAGCACAACCAGATATAGCAGTTATAAACAATATTGGAACTTGCCATATTGGAAATCTTGGTAGTAGAGAAAATATTTGTAAAGCTAAATTAGAAATACTTGAGGGTTTAAGTAGTAATGGGCTAGTAATAGTCAATAATGATGATGATTTACTTAATAAGTGGGCTAGTGATAATAGTTCTAATTATAATATTTGTACATACGCTATACACAATGAAAGTGATATTAGTATAGAAGATATTAAACTTGATTTTACTTGTTCTACTTATATGTATAATGATGTGTCTTTTACAGTTCCTATTCCAGGGATTCAGTATGTTTCAAATTCGCTTCCTGCAATTTTAATAGGATCATATTTTGATCAAACTATTGATTCTATTTCGCAAGGTATGAAAAATTTAATTCCTACTGAAAATAGAATGGATATTACAGAATCAGAAGAAATTACTATTATCAATGATACTTATAATTCAAATTATGATGCTGTTTTATATGGTATTAAAATTTTAAATAATTTCTATGGTCGCAAAATAGCTTGTTTAGGTGACATGCTAGAACTAGGAGATTTTTCTAATGACATTCATAAAAAATTAGGTACACAAATTTCTAGTGAAGAGGTAGATATATTAATTTTAGTAGGTGAAAACATAAAATATACTTATGAATCTGCTAAATCAAACGGTCTTAATGTTGTTCATTTTAATACTAATAAAGAAGCAAGTGATTACATTAATTCTATTAAAAAATCAGAAGATATTATATTTGTAAAAGCTTCACAGGGTATGAAATTCATAGAAATAGTAAACGCTATAAAATAATTGTTGATATTGTAAAAGTTGACAAAATTGACTGTAAAGTCTTTTTGTGGTATTATCTTCCTAATGAGGAGAAGGTGTGTTATGGAAGATATTAAGGTTAAAGTAAACGAAATAATTGAAAAAGCTAAAACAGATAAAAAAGTTTTAGGAATTATTTTAATAGTTTTATTAGTTATTGTACTTATGATTTTTGTTATGTACAATTCGGTATTTGGATATGATTTAGATTGTTCTATTCAAGAAGATGAAGAATTTTATTCAATTAAAGCTAAGTTTAATGAAGATGGTATGTCTAAATTTGATATGACAATGATTAGTGTATTTGAAGATGAGGATATCGATTCATATATTGAATATTACGATGAATACGTTGAAGATTTAAAAGAAAAAGGTTTTGACGTTTCATTTAAAGTAAAAGGTTCTACTGTTACTATAAATATTGCAGGAAATAAAAAAGCTGTTGAAGAAGATGATTATAGTTATTATTTTTCTGATGATTCTTTAGTAGATTTTCGTAAAGATTTATTAAGTGAAAATTTTATTTGTAAAAAATAGTTTTAAATATTTAAAACTATTTTTTTTATGAAATATTCAAAAAAAGAGTAATCATCCATATTTTCAGGATGCCACTGTACTGCAAATATATTATTATTTTCTATTGCTTCTATTACATTATCATGAGTTGATGCAGAAATTTTGAAATTTTTAGCTAATTTATTTATAGATTGAGTATGAGTAGAATTTACTATTATTTCATTTTTACCATATATTTTCTTAATAAAAGATTCATTATTAATTTTAATTTTATGCATTTTTCCTTCATGATTTGCTATACATTGATTAAGAGTTCCTCCAAAATATACGTTTAGTATTTGTAATCCTCTACATATTCCTAAAATAGGCTTATTTTTACTATAAAAAAGATTAATTAATTTATAATCTAGTGAGTCTTCTCCTATATAATCTTTATCATAGAATTTATTATCTTGTTCATTATACAATCCAGGATTTATATGAATAGGGCTTCCTGTTAATATTAATCCTTGACACATATCTACTATCTTTTCTAGATTTATTTCTTGAAATATAGGTATTAATGTTACATTGTATTTATCAAATATTTCTTTGAATTTTTTATTGATTATAAACAATTTTCTTTTATCCATTTCTTCATATCTAAGTGTTATTGCTATATACATAAATTATCTCCTGTCTAATTATATTTATTTTATATTTTAAAATTGCTTTTTTTATAAAAAAATAATATAATTAATTTGAAAGGTTGTGAATAATATGGATCCTATTTTTATGAACATAAATGGGTTTGATATCAGATGGTATTCAATTTTTATTTTATTAGCTGCTATAGTTGGTTTGTTTTTATTTTCAAGGGAGGCAAAAAGATTTAAATATAATTCAGATTTTATATTTAATATGGCTTTTTGGGCAATTATTTTTGGATTTATCGGAGCTAGACTTTACTATGTAGCGTTTAATTTTCATATGTATGAAGACAATTTATTTTCTATTCTTCAAATTTGGAATGGAGGACTTGCTATTCATGGAGGTATACTATTTGGTTTACTTACTGTAATACTATATTGTAAAAAATATAATGCTAACATTTTAAAAGTAGTAGATATGGCTGTTCCATCATTAATAATTGCTCAAGCAATAGGTAGATGGGGAAATTTTTTCAATAGTGAAGCATATGGTTCAGTAGTAGAAAAATCAGTATTAGAAGGTTATAATATACCAACTTACGTTATAGATGGTATGCTTATTAATGGTAATTATCACCATCCTACGTTTTACTACGAATTTTTATGGTGTTTGATTGGTTTTGCTATTTTATTTATTGTTAGAAGACTTAAGTATATTAAGACTACTCAATTAACAGCATTTTATTTAATATGGTATTCTATTGGAAGATTTACTATAGAATCACTTAGAACCGATTCTTTAATGGTAGGTGCATTTAAAACTGCACAAATTGCTTCTGGTGTAATGTTTATTGCTGGATTAATACTATTAATTTTAACTTTAAGAAAGAGTAAATTTGATGGTCTTTACAATGCTAATGAAGACGTGGTGATGTTTTAATGTATGATACAATTATTGTTGGAATGGGTATTGCCGGTATAAGTGCTGGTATATATGCAAAACAAGCTAATAAAAACGTATTATTACTTGAAGGATCTGCTCCAGGTGGACTTCTTAATAATATCGATTCTGTAAAAAATTTTGCAGGATTTACAGATATTAAAGGTCCAGATTTTGCGTTCAATTTATATAATCAAGTTGTAAGTAATGATATTGAATTTAAACTTGAAGAAGTTATAAATATTGAGGTAACTGAAGAAGGTAAGAAAGTTATTACTAAAAACGGTGAATATTTGTCAAAAAGTGTTATAATAGCAACTGGTCGTAGACCAAAACTTTTAGGTTTAGAAAATGAGAAGGAACTTCTTGGTAGAGGTGTATCTACTTGTGCTATATGCGATGGTAACTTATATAAAGGAAAAGACGTTGCTGTAGTAGGTGCAGGAAATAGCGCACTTCAAGAGGCTCTTTATTTAGCTAATGTTGTTAACAAGGTATATATACTTATGAGAAGAAGTATATTTGCTGGTAGTCCAGAACTTGTTGATAAGGTTAAGAATCATCCATCAATAGAAGTAGTGCTTGAAACTAGTATTAAATCTATAAATCAAGAAGATGGTGTTTTCACTAATTTAACACTAAATAATGATAATATATTAGAAGTATCTGGATTATTTGTTTATGCTGGTTATTCTCCAGATGTAACATTTGCAAAAGATTTAGATATTACAAATTTAAATGGTTATATAGAAGTAGATGATAATCTTGAAACTAAGGTTAAAGGTATATTTGCTATAGGAGATGTAACTAAAAAAGACATTTATCAATTGATGAATGCTGCAGCAGATGGAGCAAGAGTTATTGGTAAATTACCTAGATAGGAGGGTTTAATGAAATTATATAATACAAAAACTAAATGTGTAGAAGAGTTTATTCCTTGGAATAAAGATTATGTTACTATGTATACTTGTGGTCCTACAGTATATCATTTTGCACATATAGGGAATCTTCGTACATATATTATGGAAGATATATTAGAAAAATCTTTAAAATATGTAGGATACGATGTAAAAAGAGCAATGAATATTACTGATGTTGGTCACTTATCAAGTGATTGTGATACTGGTAGTGATAAAATGGTAGACAGTGCTAAAAAAGAAAAGAAAACTGTTTTAGATATAGCTGCTTTTTATACTGATAAATTTTTTGAAGATTGTGATAAATTAAATATTAGAAAACCAGATATTATTTCTCCAGCTACAGAAAATATAGGTGAGTATATAAAAATAATTTCAAAACTACTTGATAATAATATTGCTTACGAATGTGGAGGTAATATTTATTTTGATACTTCTACTTTAGAAGATTATTATGCACTTACTAATCATACAGAAGAGGACATAATGTCTGGAGTTAGAGATTCTGTAGAATTAGATGAAAATAAAAAGAACAAAGCAGACTTTGTTTTATGGTTTACAAAATCAAAATTTGATGATCAAGAATTAAAATGGGAAAGTCCGTTTGGTTTAGGTTATCCAGGTTGGCATATAGAATGTACTGGAATAGCTCTTAAATTTTTGGGTGATCAATTAGATATTCACTGTGGCGGAGTTGATAATATATTCCCTCATCATACAAATGAAATAGCTCAAAGTGAATCTTATACTGGCCAAAAATGGTGTAACTACTGGGTTCATGGTGAACATTTAAACGATGATACTGGTAAAATGAGTAAAAGTAAGGGAGAAACTTTAACAGTTAATACTTTAATTGATAAAGGATATGATCCTCTTTCATATAGATTTTTATGTTTAATGAGTCATTATAGAAATCAATTAACTTTTTCTTTTGATTCTTTAGATGGAAGTGTTAATAGTTATAAAAAATTAAAAAATAAAATAATTAATCTTGATTTAGACGGAAATGTAATGGAAGATGAGTTTAAACTTTATGATGATAAATTTAAAGAATTTATAAGTGATAATTTAAACACTGCAAGTGCTATAACATTAATTTATGATGTATTAAAAAGTGATATTAATAATAAAACTAAGTTTGAACTTATAAAATCTTGGGATACTGTTTTATCACTAGATTTAACTAAAAAAGATATAGTAGTAGATGAGGAATATATAAATCAAATGATAGAAAAAAGAAATGTAGCAAAAGCAAACAAAGATTATGCATTATGCGATCAAATTAGAGATGAATTACTTTTAATTAATATTGTTTTAAAAGATACAAGAGAAGGAACAATATATGAGGTGGTTGTTTAATGGATTTAATATTAATATTAGCAATCTTATCTATACCAGCTATTGCTCAATTACAAGTTACTACAAGTTATTCAAAATATAAAAATATAGAAAATGAAAAAGGTTTAACTGGTCAAGAAGTTGCAGCAGAAATTTTAAAAAAAAATGGACTTGAAAAAGTTTATGTTGTTGAAACAGAAGGAAACTTATCAGATCATTATGATTCTTCAAGAAAAGTTGTAAGACTTTCTAAGGATATTTATAATGGTACTTCAATTGCTTCAATGGCAGTAGCTGCTCATGAAGTTGGTCATGCTATTCAAGATAAAGATGGTTATACTTTTATGAGAATACGTTCTGCAATTTATCCAGTTGTAAATTTTGGTACACAATTTTCTTATATAATCTTACTTATTGGTATGTTGCTTGGAAGTATGGATTTCGTAAATTTAGGTATAGCATTAACTGCTCTTGGACTTGTTTTTCAAGTAGTTACATTACCAGTTGAATTCGACGCTAGTACTAGAGCTAAAAAAGAATTAGATAGTATATATCAAGTTTCTAAATCTGATGAACTTGGAGTTAAGAAAATGCTTGATGCAGCAGCAATGACATACGTTGCTGGTGTGCTTGCAAGTGCTCTTAATATTTTACGTTTAATAATGGCTACTAGAGGTGATGAGTAATGAACGAAATATACAAAAGAAGAAGTATTAGAAGTTATAACGAAAGTGTTATAGATAATGCTGATATTTTAAAATTAGTTAAAGCAGGTATGAATGCACCAAGTGCAAAGAATAGTAGACCTAGTGAATTTATAATAATTGATAATAAAGAAGTACTTAAATCTTTATCAAATATAACACCACATATGTTTATGCTTAATAAATGTGATAAGGCTATTGTAGTTTTTGGTAATGAAAAAACTGAATACTGGCAACAGGATATGTCAGCAACAACTCAAAACATACTATTAGAGGCTACTTCTTTAAATATTAGTACATGTTGGATGGGAATAGCTCCAATAGAAGAATACGAGAATGAAGTTAGAAAAGTTTTGAGTATTCCAGAAGATAAAAGAGTATTATCTGTTATATCTTTAGGGTATACTGACAAAGAAAAAGAATCAAATGATTATTTTGATTCTTCAAAGGTCTTTTATAATAACTTTAATTAGGTATAAAAATTGGTAAGTTTATTTGATATAAACTTGCATAAATATAAAAGATGAATATTACTATATATATAATTATAGTAATATTTTTTTTTATTTTAAATTCGTAATTGTTATAATAGTTTAAAAAGAAGATATTAGCAGTTATTAAAGATAAGTATGTAATTATAATATCTATAATCATTACATTGATTCCAAGAGCCTGTGTATAAGTATAATAATACATAGGAACTGATATTATTCCTAGTAATATAGATATTAAACTTACAAACATATATTTCTCAGAATTTATATAATTTTTATTTTTAATATAATAATAACCATAACATATAGTAAGCGGAGTAAGAATTAATTTAGTATGTTCAAATATACTTTCGTTAATAGGTGATATGAATCCTATTAAAATATTTTGATTAAAGATGTCATATATAAAGTGTAATAGAAAAGCAGATACAAACATTAGAAATGGTGTTAATAATAAATATTTTTTCATTTAGATCTCCTATTAATTATTATGCTTATTTAGGTAATTGTTATGTTAATATATTTAGTTTTTGAATAATTTAAGTTAGGGGTGTTTTATATGCATATAACGTATATAGTTATAATATCTATCATTACTTACATTATGGCTGCTATAAATGACTTGTTTTTTGATAAAATTCCTAGTAAATATATTCCATTTCAAAATATTTTGATAGGTTTTATTAGTTCTGTAGTGTGTTATTATTATGGTTTGTTTGATGATTTTTTTACTTCTTTAATAATGTGTTTATATGCTTCAGTGAGTGTAGCAGGAATTCGTGAAATTGAATTATTACTAAAAAATAGTAAAGATGTGTGAAAAATTCTGTATTTTCCTTGTTATATAGATATATGTATGTTAAAATTTATCTTAAATGAGGAGGAATTTTTATAATGCGTGATGATTCTGGGTATTTGGTTGAAATAGCAAATATGTATTTGTCTGGTTCTAGTTTAAGGGAGATAGCAGGTTGTTATGACAAATCTCATATTACAATAAGAAATGATTTAGTAAATCGTTTATCTGATTATAATCCTAAACTTTATAACGAAGTTCGTAATGCTATGGAAGAAAGATTGCCAGATTCTTTGAAGAAAGAAACTGTTCAAAATAGAGTGTTGAGAGTAATTTCTTTATATATTGAGGAAAATTTAACTGTTAGTCAAATAGCAGAGAATATAGAAAGTACAGAATTTATAGTTTATAGAGATTTAACTATAAGAGCTAAGAATATTAATAAGTTTGTTCCAGGTATATTTAGTGAAGATGACATAAAAAAAATAGATGAAACAATTGAAAATCATAAAATAAGTAATTTAAACAAAAGATAAAAATATAAATTTACATTTATATTTTTTTTTGTAAAGTAATTGTATTTTTTTGTGTAAATAGTAGATATATAATTTTTTTAATGTTAATCTTATACTAGGAGGGAAAAAGTTATGAAAATTGTTCAATATGGATGTGGTAAAATGTCTTTGTACACTATGAAATTTGCCTTAAAAAAGGGTTATGAGGTAGTTGGTGCAGTAGATGTTAATGAAGATTTAATAGGAAAAGATATTAGTGTGATTCTTGGTACTGAAGATAAAAATATAAAAATTGTTTCAGTTCAGGACGCAGAAACTATGCTTCAAAGTGTAAAGCCAGATGTTTGTATAATTACTACTATGAGCTTACTAAGTGATTGCGAAGAAGCTCTGATGTTATGTGCTAAACTAGGTATTAATGCTATTACTACGTGTGAGGAAGCTTTTTATCCATTTAATAGTAACCCAGAGTTAACTAGAAAAATAGATACATTGGCTAAACTTAACAATTGTACAATCACAGGTAGTGGATATCAAGATGCTTTCTGGGGTAATTTAATTACTACTATTGCTGGTGCAACAGGAGAAATTAAAGAAATCAAAGGATCAAGTTCTTATAATGTAGAGGATTATGGTATTGCTTTAGCGCAAGCTCATGGTTCTGGTTATACAACAGAAGAATTTGAAGAAAAAATTGCTTCAGCTGATAATATCTCAGTTGAAGAGAGAGACGAACTTATAGCTAAAGGTGATTTTTTACCAAGTTATATGTGGAGTGTTAATGGATGGCTTTGTGATGCCTTAGGATTAACAGTAGTTTCTCAAACTCAAAAATGCATTCCTACATATTTTGATGGAGATATACATTCAACAACGCTTGGAATGGATATTAAAAGGGGAATGTGTACTGGAATGAGTGCGGTTGTAACTACAAAGACTAAAGAGGGAATAAATATAGAATCTGAGTGTATTGGTAAAGTCTATAGTGAGAATGACTTTGACAGAAATAACTGGAGTGTAATAGGTGAACCTAATACTAATTTAGTTATAGAGAGACCAGATACAGTAGGTTTAACTTGTGGTACTGTTGTAAACAGGCTAGAAGAATTAGTATCTGCTGAAGCTGGTTTTGTACCAACTAGTAGATTTGGAAAAATGACATATAAAATTTAAAATATATGTCTTTTTTTTTACTTAAATTTTCTTCCTTTACCTTCGATTATTCCAGGAATTTTGTTATTATATTCGTTTGTATACATATAAATACCTGTATTAAAATTATCTTCTATTGCTTCTTTTTTAATTTCAATTAAATTGCCAAAATCATCACTAATATAATATATAGTATCTTCGATATTATATAAGAACGTACCGTCATTAATAGACACAATCATTCTACTATTTATATTTTCATTTATATTTTCAATTATCATTAACATTGATATATTGCTTTTATGCTCTTTTTGAGTAAATAACACTTTTTTTAATTGAATTAAGTATGACATAAAATCCATGTTAGTTAATTTGTTCTCTTTTATTTTTTCGTTAAATAATATTAATTTTTCTTTAAATACTAATTTTTGAAAATCTTCAGAAATTAGTTTTTTATTTAACTTACTATTATTATTTTCTAAAAAATTATTATATACGTTATCTATAGTGCTAACTAACTCATCATTTGTATTGTTATTAAAATTTTCACAGATTATTCCTGATATTGGTTGATTTAATTTTACTTGCACAATATCTCCTTGATGTATTGATGTAAGTGGATCTACATTTATTAAAAATTTATCTATTCTAAAACTAGCATTTACATGACCTTTACCATAGTTTATTTCTTCCATATTTTGGTAATATGTTATGAATTTAATTCCTAATTCATCTAGCAAGTGCGTATACATTAATATAAATTCAAAACATACGATTTTATTGTTATCTAGTGATATTTCTTCTATATACTCTAATTTAGTATGTTTAGATTTTTCTCTATTTTTATCATCTGATGCATAATATGCTTCATCATATGTTAATAAATTACACATATTTAAATACATATGTATAGATTTTTCTAGTAAGTTATAATCTTCTGGCATACCACTTAATATTGCTTCTTTTAACTTAGTATTTAGTGTTAGTTTTTTATATAAAGTATCTGTATTTTCTAAATATAAATTTAATGATTGTGTATCTACTAATTGATGCATTTTTATATTAAATATTCTTTTTTCTATTTTACTAGGTATTTCATATTTATTTATTACATATTTTTCACAATATGCATACGTAGCATGCATCAAATGTTCTTTTTTAATTCCAGATACATCTTTATCATTTAGTAATGTTTCTAAATCTTCTTTACCAAGTGTTAATACCAAGTTAATTAATCTTACAGGTACACGTACTAACATATTATCTATAGTTATTTCGTATATATCATCTTTCTTGTTTTCAAAATAATGATCAATATATATTATTTTGTTTAAATGATCAATTCTGTTTCTCTCTTCAGTTGTTAAATCAAAAGCTTCAAAAGAATCTTTAATATATTCTTTTAAATTTTTAATAGAATCGTATAGTATTATATCTTTATCTTGTATTTTTTTTATATATGATATTTTTAATTCTAAATTTTCATTTTTGTAATAATTTAATATTTGATTATAATTTTCATCATTAGATACTACTTTAATAAAATTTTCCACTCTTGTTAAAGTTGTAGTAGGTCTTTTTAAAAAATTTGAATATTCCTCCTCGGTTATTGTTAAAGTATCATTACTTTTTAAATGCATATCATTTAATAATCTCTTTCTCATTTTATATTTTCCCCTTTTTTAATAGTTACTAATATATCACTTTTTTTATAAAATTTCAAATAAAAAAATGATTTAACTATAATCATTTCTTAATAAATTTGATTTTTTTGTTTTTATTTTTTAATTTAAGTTTGTCATTTCTATAAGATTTAATTCTAAATTCATTTAAATCATCAAATATAATACTAATAATTTTATTATATTCATAATCTTTTTTAACATTTTCTTCTATTTCTATGCTAGCCTTACATTCTTTAGCAACTTGAAAAGTTGTAAGCATTCCTAATCCAGTACCACCTTTATTTTTATGCGTTGTTATAGGTTTAGTTCCTAGAGAAAGTAGGGTAGTAGGTTTGAAATTAATTCCTGTATCATAAAACTTGATTCCATAATTGTTTTCAAGTTCTCCTATTACTAATAATATACTTTTAAACTTTTCTTCAGTATTCTCAATAGAAATTATAGCATTCTTTAAATGATCAGATAATATTGTATTTAATTTATTAACATCTATAAGGTTATCCGTCATATAATTTACACTACCATTTATTTTAATTGTAAAGTTTATATCTTTTGTTTTACATTTATCTTGAAAGTATCTTAAAGTATCATCTATTGTTTTTACTTTAGTCTCTTGTAATAAACTTGAACTATTTTTTTTATCAATACCTTTTCTAAAAGAATTTTCTATATTGTTAAGCTCTTTTTTCATATCCTTAGAGTTAAGTTTATTAATTTTATTTTTAAGTATATCAAGTTCATGATTTGTTTTATGCGCTAGTTTAGCTATGTCAGTGAGTCTTGATATTTCTTTATCTTTTTCTTTAATAATATTATTTAAATTATCTATAGTTCTATTTTGAGCTATATCTTTATATCTATCACTTATTTGCTTTCGTAGATACGTAAAGAAGAATATAGATAGGAAAATGATTAGTAGAAATAAGTACAAATCAAACAAATCAAAAAAAAGTTTTTTTTCATTATGAAACATCCAAAATAAATAAATGGTAATGGATATCAATAAAAAAAATATAATTATTAGCAGTAAATCATCCTGCTCTGGTGTATCCTTTATAATATTTATTTTCTTTTTGAATTTTTTTGAATTTGAAAATTTATATACAAAATATATTGTCATTAAATCTGTAATTCTAAAGTCAATAAACAATGGTGTAGTTCTATTATATATATTATATATAGGAATAGAAAATATTAATAATGCAATATACCTTATAAAATAACACACTAAATAAAATGATATTCCATTTAATATTATTTTTTTGAATTTTATATTATGATGTTTATTATCGAAAAAAATTATTATTATAAAAATAATATTTGTAAGTATAAGTGATAATAATTTTTTTAAAAATGGTTGCAAAATCACATGAAGTAAAGATAATAGAAAAAAAGAAAAAACTATTTTGTAAACCTTACAATCTTTTTTTTTAGTTAAATTTAAACTTTTATTAAATAGGTAATAAGAACAATTATACATAATAAAAAAAGATATAATTTTGTTAAAATATTCCATAGTATCCTCAATTAATATATTCTAACAAAAAAATATAAAAAAAACAATATATATTCCTCCAATAAAAAAATCAAATAAAATTCATTTGATTTCTTAAAAATATATTAAAGTATAAATCCAGATAAATATTTGAAAAACCCTTGCATTCTTTTCACCACCTTTTTATTCTTGACTAGATACCCTCTAGCCTTAAGGTTAGTTTATAGGAAATAAGCATTTTCTTTGATGAGATTACATGTAAAAAAAATAGTTAAAAAAGTATAACTAATAAAAAAAGACATAAAAAAATAACACTTTTAAGTGTTATATTCTTCTTTGTATTTTTTCAACGTAATAATGTATAAATTGTGCGGGTAGAGGAGTTCCTTTTGAATAAGAAATGTTTGCTTTAAAATGTTCTAATATATCTTCTTCAGGTGTATTTCTCCACGCATTGTTAATAGAATCTTGCATAGATGTACTAATAGAACCTTTTCTTATTCTATATTTTTCTTCTAAGTATGCCGTGTAGTAATTTTCCTCATGATTTTGATTGTTAATTAAGTACTCAATAGCTTCTTTTATATATTTAGATCCTTTTAAGTGAGGTGGTAATCCTATCAAATTCATTTCTTCTTCAATGTATTCAGATATTCTTTTTTGTCTTTCTATCTCAGTTTCTAATTTGCTTTTTATATTTTGTTTAGTATTACGTTTTATAAATGGTCTTAATGTTATAAATTGATTTAGTACAAATGTTGGTTCGTAATCTTCTTTACTTTTGTGAAATAACATATCTACTCCTAGGGATTTACAAGCATTATATACAGTGTCTGCTTCATTATTAGTTGTTACTATTAAAATAGGTTTAAAATCTATATCTAAATTTTGAAGTTCTTTTAAGAAATCTAATCCTGATCCACCAAGTCCTTTGTTTAATTCTATATCTACTACAATTCCTTCTATAAAGTTATTTTTGATTATATGTAAAGCATCTTCTAAAGAATTGGTAGTGCTTATCAAGTTGATTTCATCTCTTGATGCAATACAACTTGTAAATTTTTTTACTTCTTTTTCATCATCTTCTAATATTAATATATTCATAGGTTCCATAGTATTATCTCCTTCTTTAAAATATTATATCATAAATCGATATTATGAAACTAGAAGGTAGAACTGGTAGTTCTACTAGTTTGACATAAAAGGTTTTAATGAAAAATATTTTTTTATGATATTTTATTTTTATATATAGGAGGTAAAATATGGAAGTTAGTAGAAAAATAGAAATTGGAAAAAGAATAGAAAAAATCAGAGTAGAGAAGTTAGATGGAATGAGTCAAGTTCAACTAGGCAGGGCAATAGGTACTAGTGGTCAAAACATGGGACTAGTTATCAATGGCAAAGGATCTTTATCTCTTGATAAAGCAATAGAACTATGTAATTTTGCTAAAGTATCTATGGATTACCTTTTTCTAGGTGTAGGAGATGGTAATTTAAAAAACTAAGTTGAAATAAAACTCAAAGTCAATTGTTGACCTTATATTATTTTTTTGTTATTATTTAAAATATAGAAAAGGTGATTTTATGGCTGTCATTACAAACAATGAGAAACAATTGATAATTGATATCGAAGATAATGAAGAAATTAAATTAAAAGAAACTGAAACTAGTATAATAATAGAAATACAAAAAAATTAAAAATATAATACTAATTATGTTTTTTTTTATGTATACTTTGTGTTATATTGATTGACTTTTAATTTTAGCTAGAGTAAAATAAAAATCAAAAAAGAGAGAGTAACAATGAACAATAAATTGTATGAATTAACAGAACCACAAAAATCTGTTTTGATGATGGGAAAAAATCATCAAGAAACTAACATCACATATTTATCTGGGAAATTATCTTTAGATGGTCTTATTTATAAATATGATTTGTTAAATGAAGCTATTAATTACGTTATTAGAAATAGTGATGGAATGAGAATTAAATTATTAGAAAAAGATAACACTACATATCAGTATGTGTCTGATTATAAAAATAAAAACATAGAAGAATATGATTTTACTGAACTTAGTGAAGAAGAGAAGGAAGAAATGTTCGAGCTATGGACAGTAGAAAAATTAACTGATGATTTAGTTACTTTTAAATTGATAAAGCATTCAGATAATAAATTTGATGTATATATAAAAACTAGTCATATTATATATGATGCATTTTCACTTGGTATAACAGGCGGAGAAATAAGAAGTGCATATGAAAAGTTATTACTAGGTGAGGAGTTAGTAGACTCTAATAATTCTTATTTAAAATTTATAGAGAGAGAAGAAAAATATTTAAGCAGTGATAAATATTTAGAAGATAAAGAATATTTTGGTAATTTATTTAAAGACGAAGTGGAAGTTTTTAACTTTTCTAATAAAATTACTGACAGTATTGAAGCTGATCGTTTTACCTATAATTATAGTTTAGAGGACGCAGCAGAAATTAAAAAATATTGTTCAGATAATGGTATATATGAATCAATATTTTTTGAAGCTTTAGTGGCTTTATACATAAAAAGGTTATCTAATAAAGATGACGTAGTTTTTGGTTCTCCTACTTTAAATAGAAAAGGTAGTGCTGAGAGAAATATTTGTGGTATGTTTGTAAATCCACAAGTGTTAAAAGTAAATATATCTGATGAAGATACTTATTTAGATGTTGTAAACAAATTAGCAATTCAAAAGAGAAATTTGTTCAAAAGACAAACTTATCCTCTTGAACATTTAACTTCTGAATTAAATGAAAAATTCAATTTTAGTGGTGATTTATTTGACATAGTAGTTTCTTATCAAAATGCATCAGTATTAAAAAAACAAGAAGATTCTAAGTTTGATTATGAAGTAGATACAAAATGGTATTTTAATAAAAATATAGTTAATAGTTTAATTATTAATATAGATGATAGATCAAGTACTGGTAGTTTTCAAATTAATATAGATTATAAGACTGAATTGTTTACAAGAAGTGAAATTGAAAATATGTTTAATAGATTGTTAGTAATAGCAAAACAAGTTATGAATGATGTGAATATGAAGGTAGACGATATATCAGTATTTAGTAAAAAAGATTATGAAATAATGAGTGAGTTTAATTCTTCAGAATTCAACGAATTTGATCAAAGTACAATTGATGTTTTTGAATCTAATGCAGAAAATTATCCAGATAATATTGCTTTAGTATACGACGGTAAAAGTTATACTTATAGTGAGTTAAATAGTTATGCAAATTCATTAGCTAATTACTTTGTAGAAGAGGATTTAATTAAAAGTGATATAGTTCCTATTGTAGGAAATAGAAATTTTTATACTATTGTTTCTATAATTGCTATGCTTAAAATAGGTAAAGCATATTTTGTAATAGATGATGAGCAGTATCCTACAAATAGAATAGATTTTTTAATAAATGAAGTTCAATCAAATTTAATGCTTACTTATGGTACTAATTATAATAATAGTGAAGTTGAAAAAATAGATATTATAAAATTATTGCATTTGGATACAAAAAATCCTGTTAGACAAAAATATAAGAAAGATAATATATTTTGTGCAATTCATACTTCTGGATCATCAGGTGTTCCTAAAGTAACAGTTATACCAGATGAAGGTGTTTTAAATATGGGAATTAATAATTCATATTTACTAAATGATAGTGATTCTATGTTATCTGTAATATGCATGGGTTTTGATGCTTTTTTAGAAGATGTTTGGGTTCCTTTATTAAATGCTAAAACATTAATTTTAACAACTAATGAAGAATTAGTTAATGTTAATTCTATTATAGATTTAATTCAAAAAAATGAATCACTTGCTATAAATTTAACTCCTACTAGATTAAAACAAATAATTTCTAATACTGATGTGTCATTAAATAATTTAAATACAATAATTATTGGTGGAGAAAAACTTAGTCAAGATTTAATAAATGAAGTTAATATTTTATGTGATAATCCATCTGTATATTATTTATATGGACCAACTGAGACAACAGTGTTTAATTGTGGTAAATTGATAGAAAATTCTACTCACTCTGTAGGTAAACCTATTAAGAATTTTAAATTATTTATTAAAGATAAACATGGTATAGATTTGCCAACAAATCAAATTGGAGAAATAGTAGTTATGGGTACTGGTGTAGCTCTTGGATATTATAATAAAGAGGAACTTACTTCAGAAAAATTCTATAACTCAAATGGTAATAGATTCTATAAAACAGGTGATTATGGTTATGTAAATATGGAGAGTGAACTTGTTTTTTGTGGAAGAGATGACAATCAAATAAAAATAAATGGACTTAGAATTGAAATAGATGAAGTAGAAAATGTAATGAATAATTTTGAAAATATTGCATTATGTTCTGTAAACGTACAAAAGAATAACGAAGAGAGTCTCTTAGTAGGTTACTTTGAATCAAATACAGATATAGATTTAAATATACTTAGAGATCATATGGAAAATATATTACCACTTTATATGGTTCCTCATATTTTTGTTAAACTTGATAAAATTCCATTAACTAATTCAGGCAAAATAGATAGAAATTCTTTACCAGTAATCGATTATTCAAAACATTTAGAAAGTATATATGAAGCACCTTATACGAGTGTTCAAGAAACAATTATTTCTGTATGGGAGGATATACTTAATATTAAACCAATTGGTATTTCTTCAACTTTTGAATCCTTAGGTGGAAGTTCAAAAATGAAAATTGATATGATTTCTAGATTAGAAAAGGAATTATCTGTTAAAATAAATTTAATGTATTTACCAAAAAAAGTAACTGTTGCTTCTATTGCAGAGTTGATAGAAATTAAAGCTAATAGAGAAAAAGACATTAATTTAGAAGAATATGATTTAAATATTTTTTCAGAAGAAATTAAAGAAATTAATTTACAAAATGCAATTTTAGTAACAGGAGCAGGTGGATATTTGGGTTCACACATTTTAGAATATTTAACTTATAGAAACGAAAATGTTTATGTTATTGTAAGAAACGTAGAAAAATTTAAAAATGCTTTGGAATTTTATTTTGATAATTCAGAAGAAATTTTATCTAGAACTAATATATTAATAGGAGATTTGTCTAAAGAAAAATTTGGTTTAACAGATGATCAATATAATACACTTATTTCAGAAGTAGGAATTATATATAATTCTGCAGCTAATGTTAGTCATTTTGCTTCTATAGAAGATTCTAAGAAGGATAATGTTGATGCTGTATATAATTTAATGAAAATTAGTGCAATTAATGGTGCAGTGTTAAATCAAGTATCAACTATTACTATATCAGGGATAGGAATGTCTACTCAAAATAATAATAATTTAGTATTTACGGAAGATAGACTAGATATAGGGCAAGATGTATCGCATGATGCTTATATGTTGAGCAAATTTAAAGCAGAAGAACTTATATCTAAAGCTAAGGAAAAAGGACTTGCTTCAAATGTTTATAGACTTGGTTACATTGATGAACGTAGTTATGACAATAAATTTCAAATAAATGAAGATACAAGTATTTTTAAAATGATTGTTGATACAATAAAAGAAATAAAATATTTCCCAAGAGCAGCAATAGATGCTAAGATTCAACTTATGTCTGTTGATGAAACAGTAAAAAATATTATTAAGCTTTCTAATTTAACTGGGAATGAAACTTATCATATTTATGATAATTCAATAGAATTATTAACAGATTATTTAAGATATAAAGGTGTAGAATTTGAAGTAATAGATGATGAGAAGTTTTTTGAATTTGCAGATGCTAAGATAGAAGAAACTCATAATCCTAACTACACAATCGTATATCAATATTTAAATAGTTATATAGAAAATCCAACATCTAATCTAATATCTAATGACTATACTAACTTGAAATTAAAAATTTCTAGTAATGTTAGAATAAGGGATAAGAAATAAAATGATTTATTATTGTTATATAACACCTCAGTGGCTGAGATTATTTGATAAAGATTTTAATATAACAAATCAAAGAAAAACTAAGATAAATAATTATATCAAATTAGAAGATAAATTAAATAGCTTAGTTTCTTTTTTGTTGATAAAAAAATACTTTGAAGTTAACAATATTAAATCAGATCTAAATTTTATATATAATGAACATGGTAAGCCATTTATAAATAACTGTCCTGTTAAATTTAATATAAGTCACACTGATAATATGGTAGTAGTAGCTTTTAGTGAATATGAAATTGGTGTAGATGTAGAAAAAGTTAACGAATTTAGTGAAAATTTAGTATCTTATATCTTTGATGAAATAGAAATAAAAGAATACTCTGATTTGCTTACTGATTTAGTGTTTCTTACTAATGTTTGGACTAAAAGAGAAGCATACTTGAAGATGGTTGGAACAGGTATTTCAAGTGATTTTAATAATATAAAATTTGATTACAAAAAATTAAGTTTATGTTATAATGGTTTTATGATAAGTTCTGCCGAGCTAGATAATCATATAATTTCTATATCATCTAACGATAAGTCTTACGAATTAAAAGAAATTTCTTTAGAAGATATATTAGAAATTAGTTAGGAGTTTTATGTATAATTTACAGCTTCCTTTAGTAGGGTTAGCTATATCAGTTTTGTTATTTCTTTTGTTTTTTAGTAAAGAAAATGTTAAAAATAATGAAACAAAAATATATAGTTTTTTAATTATTTGTGCTTTGTTCGATTCTATCTTTTGTTCATTAATTATATTTCTTAACTATACACTACCTGAATCTTTTTTGATATTTGTTTTTAATAAATTAGATCTTATGTGTTTATTAAATTATGCTTGGGGTATATTCTTTTATGTATATTTAATTAGTTATAATGTACCTGAAAAAAAATTATCTAAGTTTTCAAAATCAACGTGTTTAATAAACCTTTTAGTTATGCTCTTTGTTGTTATTGCTCCAATAGAACTTATAAATCAAGATGGTATTATGAGTGCAACTGGTATGGCTATGGATGTAGCTTATTTAGCTTTTTTTACCTATATAATTCTAATTGTTGTAGTATTTTTACATAACATCAAAAATTTAAATAATAGAAAATATAGCCCAGTGTATATATTAATTATATTACTTATAACATTATTAGTATGTAGATTATACTTACCAAGTTTAGTATTAGTATCATTATTCTTATCTTTTGTTAATCTAATAATGTACTTTACTATAGAAAATCCAGATGTTAAATTAATGGATAATTTAAATATTGAGAAAAAAAGAGCTGAGAAAGCTAATGCTGCTAAATCTGATTTCTTATCAAGTATGTCTCATGAAGTTAGAACTCCTTTGAATGCAATAGTTGGTTTAAGTGAAAATATGGTTTCAAGCCAAAATATAGATGAATCTATGAAGGAAGATCTTAATGATATATTAAATGCTTCTCAAACATTACTTGAAATAGTGGGTAATATATTAGATATTAATAAAATTGAAAGTGATAAGCTTGAAATAAATCCTAGACCATATGATATAAGAGTAGCTTTAACACAAATACTAAATGTTAATAGAGTTAGAATAGGTACTAAGAATATAGAATTATCTTGTACTGTAGGACAAGACGTTCCTTATAAATTACTTGGAGATTCATCTCATGTAAAAACTATTATATCTAATTTAGTTAGTAACGCTATAAAATATACAAAAGAAGGTTATGTTAAGATAAACGTTCAAACAATAAATAAAGATGATATAGCTCTTTTACGTATAACTGTTGAAGATACTGGTAGGGGAATTAATGAAGATTTCTTAAAGAAATTATTTACAAAGTTTGAAAGACTTGATGCTGAAAAAAATACAACAATAGAAGGTGTAGGTCTTGGGCTTGCTATTACTAAAAAATTAGTTGAATCTATGCAAGGTAATATAAATTGTAATAGTAAGTTTGGTGAAGGTTCTTTATTCGTAGTTAATTTACCTCAGAAAATAGATCAATTAGAAAAAAAAGAAGATGAAGTAATAGTTGCAATAAATAATGTTAATTTTTCTAAAAACTTAACTGGTAAAAAAGTTTTAATAGTAGATGATAATACGCTAAATATAAAAGTAGCTAAAAAATTTCTATCAGATACTGGTTTAATACTTGATGAATGTTACAATGGGTTGGAATGTATTGATAAATTAAAAAATAATTCTTATGATTTAATTTTAATGGACATTATGATGCCTGAGTTAGGTGGAGAAGATACGCTTCTTCGTTTAAAAGAAAATCCAGATTTTAATATTCCAGTTATAGCTCTTACAGCGGATGCTTTATCGGATGCTGAATCTAAATATAAAAAACTAGGATTTACTAATTATATAGCTAAACCTTTTAAAAAAGATTTAATATTATCAATGATTGAAGAAGTATTTAACAAATAAAAATAAGTCATATTAGTTTATGACTTATTTTTTAATACTTTTTTAATATAATTATATGTTTCTTCTTTAATAAATTTAGTAGAGTCTTTACAAGCTTTTTTTAGTACATTAGCTTTTATCTTAAAAGAAATGTATGTTGATAAATAAAGATCAGTTAAAATTATTATTCCTAGTATAAGGGCACTAATGAAAAGAGTAGTATTGTTTATATTGTTTAGTAAATTTGTAATAAAAGGTGCAATATAATTTACAACTAATATTCCTCCTATACCAAATAGAATAAGAATTGATAAAGTAATCCTTCCATTTATATTAAATGGATCATCAGAGTAGTCCCACCATCTATAACCATATATTTTTTCCATAACATAGCTTGTCATATATTCAAGTATTCCAGCAGATACCAAACTAGCTAAAAATAACATTATAATATTGTCTTTAAGTGGAAATAAGAATAAGGTCATAAACATCATACCAAATCCATATATCGGAATATATGGACCTAGTAAGAATCCTCTTTTAATTTCAATTTTCTTTTCAAAACACAATATAACCAGTATTTCGTAGAAATAACCAAATATTGAATAAATCATAAACATTAAAAATATATTTATAAAATACATACTATCACCAATTCTATTTTAACATATAAATTTGTGATATAAGAAATATGAAGCAGAGTTAATGTATATATGTAAACTATTTGTTAAGATTTACGAACTATTTTTAAAGAATGTAAAAAGTGATACAATATATTTTAAGTAGAGATAGGATCAATATAAATAAGGCGAAAGTGTTAATTATAATGGATGATTTTACTTTAGAAATTATACACTTAGATAAAAGTAAGAATTTTTATTGTTGATTAACGTCTTATTGTGTGCTAGTATAATTCATTAAGAAAGAGTGATTTTATATGGAAATAGACAAAATGGAAAAGAAGTATGTAAAAGGCAATAAAGTTCAGTTAATACACTTATTGCTTTCTGGTTTATTTTTTACAAGTCCAGATGAAATATTATTTAGTAATATTTCATCTGAAGATATTAATAAAAATCAAAATAACGTACTTACTAAAGGGTTTCCTAATCAATTGTATCCTGGCGATACTATAAACGGATTAGATGCAGTAAATCTTTGTTTAGAACTTGATAAAATGTATTTTAGAATTTTATTAAATAGAGGTATAGCTATAGATAACTATTATTTTATTAAAAAAAATAAAGAAGTATACTTAATTCAATCTAATTTAAGAGAGGAAGGTTATGTTAGCGATCTTTTTACAAGAGAGGCTATAGATGCGTTATTTAAAGGTTATGCTAGCGGAGAAACAGCAAGGTATATATACTTAGCAAGTAAAGGTTTAGTTTATGCTAGAAATAACAAAGATGGACTAGTATGCGATAATTTTGTTATACCAAGTAATGAAACTATAAGAAGTGATTTTACTGATAATTATAATTATAGCGCGCAGTTTGCATCTAAGTTAATGAATTTAGGTGAAGATGATTCTACAAAAGAAGTAATAAAAAAAGAATTTACATTTGAAGAAATAGAAAATCAAGTTATATATGGAAGTGCTATGACGGGAACTGCTCAAGATTATTTAATTATATATAGAAATAATAAATTAGAAATATATATGTTTTCTATAATATATAAAAAAGATAACTTATTTGAAGTTAACTTTAAAAAATCAAGTTCACAAGTTAATAGAGATATAAATGTATCAAGTGATATTCCTTATAATCAAGATGCTGTAATTACAAGAAAAAGAACAAAATAACATAAAAAAAGATATACTAAAGCATGTATATCTTTTTTATTTTGATTTTCTAACATATTGTTTACTATCGTTCATAAAATCGTTGATTGTTATTAACTCACTTTTGTGTATATCAAAGTAAAGTTCTTTGAATTTTGTTAGGTATTCTAATAAACTGATCTTGTTAAACCAAAAATCTTGTATTAATTTAGTTCTTGGATTATTTATATCTCCTTCATAAATATCGGTAATAGTAAGAGAGTTATTTAAAAAATTAAATATTTCTTTAAAATATGTATCTAATGTTTTTTCAAAATAATATTTATTATCGCCTATTAAATAGGAATCAGTGTCTATAAAATAAATATTTTTCTCTTCGTATAACATATTTTGTAAGTATAAATCGTATGGAATAATACCTTTTTCATACATTAGTAAAATGTTTTTAAAACCATTTTCAACTGATTTAACAAAATCATCAAATAAAATTTCTTTATTCATATCTTCAATAGATTCTCCTTTAGAAAATCTTGCAGTATATCCTACAATTCTATTAGAATTATCAATGTCCTTATATATCAAATCAATAGGAAAAGAAAAATTATCATGATCAATTAAAACTAATTTCTCTAATAGTGAATTATCTTTGAAATATAAATTATATTTAGGTAACTTTAAAATTTTATTTTTAGATTCATTAACATATATACGTCCAATATTTCCTTCGCCTATAAATATTGGATATTCTTTTCTAAGTTCATTTTGTAACTCCTCTTGATTAAACATATTTTCACCTCGTGTGTATTATATAGTAGCTTTCAAATTTAATCAAATTATTTTGTTTTTGTTTAGAAAAAAATAAAAATACAACGTTTGTAATCGACAGTATTATATGATACAATTGTTTTTAAAAGGAGTGATACTATATGCAACTATATTTATCTTCATACAAGTTAGGTGAAAATCTTGAATTTTTACAAAATTGGTCGAAAGGGCATGAGAATAAAAAAATTGCTATTATACCTAATGCTTTAGACGTTTATCCTGATGGTGAAAGAAAAACAAATAACATAATTGTGTTTCAAAAAGAATTAAGTGAGCTTGGTTTTGAAAGTTTTGTTTTAGATTTAAAACAATTCTTTAATAAGGAAGAAGAACTTAATGAAATATTAAAAAATATAGGTGGTGTTTTTGTTTTAGGTGGAAATGTTTTTGTTTTAAGACAAGCTATGAAATTTAGTGGATTTGATACTTTTGTACATAATCAAGTAGATAATACTAATTTTATCTATATGGGGTTTAGTGCAGGAATTTGTGTTCTTTCACAGAATTTAGACGGTATACATTTAGCAGACGAACCAGAACAAGATCCTTATGGTGTTAATTCTATTATTTGGGAAGGTCTTGGAATTATTGATTATTTACCAGTACCTCACTGGGAATCACCAAATCATGCAGAAAGTCATTTGATGCCTAACGTTGTAAAATATTTAGATGAAAAAAAATTAAAATATACTACATTGAGAGATGGGGAAGTTATAATAGAAAATCTAGACAAAAAACAAATATTGTAAATGGATAATTATTTACTTAACAAAAAAAGAAGAACGTTATAATAACGTTCTTCTTTTTATATTTTCACTTAGAATATAAAATGATTGAATAGGGAAGGTTAGTTATTGCTAGGAAGATTATAAATATATTATTTATTGTCAAAAAAACGAACTCTTAAAGTTCGAATAAAATATCTTCAGAATTTAATTTCTATTTTATTATTATATTTTCAATATCAATTAATATATCAGATTCATCAAATACTAATTTAAATACTTCTGGAGCATTAAAATTACCATCAAAAATCATTTTGTTATTAAAAAATATTTCGTTTAATCCGTTATTTTTATTGTATTTAAGATCACACCATTTTTCTAACAAAGCACATATAGCTGTTCCATGTGATAAAATCGCTATGTTTTTATATTTATTTGTTGTATATACGTTGTTAAAACCTTCAGACATTCTTTTAAATAAATCGTTAAGTGATTCTCCATTTTCTAATTTATAATCTCTGTCATAGAATTGTCTTTCGTGATAATCTCCAGGAATTTCACTTATGTCATTGACACCAAATACTCTTTCTCCAAAACATTTGTCGATGTTTATGTCAATTTGGTTGTTTTCAGCGATGTATTTAGCAGTAGATACTGCTCTTACATAGTGTGATGAATATAAAACATCAATGTTTTTAAATTCAGTTGCCTCACTTAATATTTTTGCTTTTTGTTCACCATTTACGCTTAAGATATTTTTTTCATTTCGTATCTTTTCAATTTCATCTGTTTTACAAATACCTAAATGTTTTTTTAAAGGTTCAGAGTGTCTAATTAAATATATTATTGTTTTCATTTTTAATCCTTTCTATTTTTATTTCTACTAGTTTAATATTGAAATACATTTAAACCTTATTAATTATACTATATTAAATTATAAAAATAAGTAGATTTTATTAATTTTATCTCTAAAATTGAATTAAAAATAGAATTTAATCAATTAAATATTTGTATAAAATATAGAATAGTTTGATATTCCTATTTTATTGTAATATATTGTAATTTTGATATTTATAGTTTATAATGTAATTATTATAAAATAGTTAAAATATTTTAATAATTTGATGAGGTAGAGTATGGATAATGATATAGTAAAAAATACAGGTAAATTTATATACATAGTATTATGTATAATATTACTTATGATAATTTTGACATTAATTTATTTTGGACAAGGTTATGTTCCATTGCTTATATTGATTGTTCTTTCTATAATTAATAAAAAGAATAATTATAAAAAACAAATAGTTGTTTTATTTCTAGTTTTAGTTATATGTATAGTTGGTTCGGTTTCTAGGGATTTAACAGGTAAAGAAAAAGATAATTTACTTTTATATTTAAATGAAAAGTACAATGAAAATTTTGAAATAGTGGAATCGAAAATTAAAATAGAAAGAAGACCTAAAACAAATTCATCTGGTGGATTGTCTATTATGAATTTTAATTACAAAATGTTTAGTTACGATAATATAATAGCAGAAATAGTAAGTGAAGATGGTGTTGAATTTTCAGTAACTGCATCAGATGGTGTATATAAAGATGATTATGAAACAATAATGTTAGAACAAGAAATAAATAATATTATAGAAAACAAATATACTCCTATAATTCATGAGCATTATTCTAATTACGAATATACTTTTAATTATTCGCTTACTAATTTTTCAAAGACTGGAGTGGAAATAAGAATTAATATATACAAGGATGTAATTAAATCGGATGAAATAACTATTTTAAATAATATCTATGCAAATTTCATTGCTGCAGGTCTTAACGACGAAATAACTATTATTTATAATAGTGGTGATGAACAATATTATTATGAAATTCCTGATCTACGTTGGAGATAATAGCATTATCAAAAATTTAAGTTTATAATTAAAACGAATATATAATTCACAAAGGTAAATATCTTAATTAGGATATATATCTAGTGAGTTTTTTTGTAAGTGATAAAAATATTATACTTAATTTTATTTTTTATTGATAAGGCTTGAAATATTAAATTATTCGTTTATTTATGTTATAATTTTAATAGGTGAATATAAAATGAATGAGAATCAAGATATACTTAATGTATCAGAACAAAAAGATAATCTTTTTGAAAAGAAAAAAAATAATAAAATAGCAAATTTTATTTTTTTTAGTAAATTAGTACTAATATTTATAATTCTTTTGTTATCTGGAGAAGGTATAGAAAAAATAACAGATAGCATAACGTTCAACATTAATTTTTTAAATCCAATTGTATACATATTTATAGGATTATTATTTTGTATTTATATTGATATGATATATAAATATATAAAAATAAAATCTAAATGGCTTAAAACAGTACATTGG
Source organism: bacterium (assembly GCA_044432745.1). Classification (GTDB taxonomy): domain Bacteria; phylum Bacillota_I; class Bacilli_A; order RF39; family UBA660; genus CAKOSP01. The sequence continues at coordinate 57,951 of JAWXUH010000003.1, read as the reverse complement.
CCACTTATTTATTCAATTTTTGCTACATTTGTAATGCTTGTAAGTTACTATTTAGATGTTCAACAAAAATTAAGTGGTTATGAATCAGAATCAAGTGCAGGTTGGTTGATCATCTTTTTTATGTTCGGTTCTAGCATAGCTATTACAGGATTATTTATATTAGGTTTTATATGCGATATATGTACTTTGAAAAAAGAATATAAAATATTAGATATTAGCAATTTTAAAGAAGAATCTAAAAAAATAATTATTTTATTAATTGTTATTATTATTTTTTTACTTCTTACGATTTAATAAAAATCTATAAAATGGTTCGAGAGAATCATTTTTTATTTGCATGAATTAAAAAAATAATACTCAATTAATCTTATAATGTTAGCATTTTTAACTTTTTAATTGAATCTTAAATTTTTTTCAGGTTGAAATAGTACATAAAATAGGTTATTATATTTTTAATAAAAAAGGAAAAAATAATGATAAAAGAAAATTTAAATAATATAAAGAAAAAATTACTTATATGCAAAAAACAAATATTGCTTCATTACAATTATGGTGAAATCGATGCTACGATGATAGCAAAAGATAATAATATTGAATATTTAGAAGAAGTAAAAAGTAAAACAAATCATAACAAAAAATATGAAAATTCTTGTTATTTATATGATGGTAAATACATGTTGTTGTATCCTGCAAACGATGGGATGCCTACTTGTCCAATTGTTTGGTATAATGAAAAAAAAGATAAAATTATGGACAATCAATTTTCATTTGAAAATATTACAAACTTAGATGATATCATTTTAAAAATGATTAATCTATATGAAAATTATATAGATGATAATGTGTTTATTGCATCAAATAGCTTTGCAATTAAATTAACAGATGAAATTGTGCCTAATTATATAGGAAAAGCTTCTTTGGTTTTAACAAAAGATTCTATTCGTAATAACAAAGTTAAAAAAGAGCAGCTATTAGAAGCTAAAAAGTATTTTATAAACGGATTTTTAGATCAATTTTTAGGTTGGAATTTTGGTATCATCATAGAAAATAATTCTCAATTAGAAAATAAAATATTAGAATTCAATGAATTAGTTATTAGTAAAGGTTTGAGAGAAGATTTTAGTATGGGATTAGATGTATGGAGTTCAGAAAAAGTAAAAGGATATGAATTAAAAAGAACAAAATAAATACTATACTAAACTGATTTGATATATCTTTAAAATACATAATTAAAGTAAATTGTTTTCTAGATTACTTTGTTGTTATTATATGTTTTTTTTTTTTTTTTTTGAATAAATTTATATGATCTGATAAATTTATACATAAAAAAATCGAACATTAAAGTTCGATACAATTATCTTTTGAAGCAGTAGTCAATGATATCTACAAGATGATTGTTAATTAACACTAAAAGTTTTAAAAAACAATATTTTTATCATATCATTTATCAAATCTATTTAAAATAACATTTGGTAAGTGCATTTTATATTTCTCGAAATCTTTTCTAATTATTGTTGCAGATAATTCATTTTCATGAACTTTATTTCTTTTTAAAACTATATATTTATTAGCATATATATATTTTGAATATATTGCTTCTTCATTTGCACCAATTATTTGTAAATCTATTTCTTTTACGTTAATTAATTTGAATATAGCCGACTTTATTAGCAAAAAATCATCCGGAAATTTATAGCCTTTAGAATTATTATATAAAAAACATTTTACATTCATATTTTCAGTTATTTTTTTGATATCTTGATATCTTAAATCAATATTATAATTAAATTCTTTAAGTAAATTTAGTTCATTTTCATGATCGTAGTATAAAATTAAATATACAGTATCACATAATTTATTTAGTTCAATTAAACATTTTAGATGACCGTTATGAAATGGGAAAAATTTGCCGATAAATATACCCGTTTTATATTTTTTCAATTTACTCACTCCTTATGAAAATGAATTTTATAATTAAAATTATTATACAAAACAAAATTGAATAAATCAATTCTTTCAAATACATGTAATTTATACACTAAAAAATCGAACCTATTAAGTTCGACTGTATTATCTTTTGGAGCAAGTGAGGAGAATCGAACTCCCATCTCAACCTTGGCAAGGTTATATATTAACCATTATACTACACCTGCGTGTATAAATAATATCAAATAACATAATATTTTGCAAGACTTATTGAAAAGAACAAATAATTTTGTTATAATTATGATACATGGGAAGGTTAACAGATGAATAAATTAGATTTGAAAAAACGTTTGAATATAAATAGTTTAGATATAAAAAATAATATAGTAAATTATTTTTTACATAATAAATTAGCTATTATGTTTATTTTATTATCTTTAACTAGTTTTGCTTTTGCAAGATATATGACTTTAGGAGAATTTTTTACAATTAGATCTTTTTTAATAGATTTATCTTTGTCATTAATCTGCGTTGCGATATCACTTTTTTTTAAAGAAAAAAATAAATACAAATTTTTAACTTGTATGATATATTTTTTTGGAACAATACAGGTTGTAAATGTAATTTATTATAAATTTTATACTTCATTTGCATCACTTAGTGAATTTATGACTTTAGGTCAAACAGGTACAGTTGTTGATTCGTTATTCGCAAAATTGTCTATTTTAGATTTCGTCTTTATTTTATCGCCGCTTATTTTTTATTATTATAATAAAAAACTTAAAAAAAGTTGTTATTTTTATATAAATGAAAAAAGAGGATTTAGAAAAAGAGATGTTTTTCTAAATGGAATTGTTGCTACAGTATTAATGTTTTTTGTAATTTCTACAAGTACAGGAACTGATTTGAGCCGTTTATCTAATCAATGGAATAGGGTGTCTACAGTTCAAAGGTTTAGTTTATTGTTTTATCAACTTAATGATTCCTTTTTAACTATATCTCCTAGGTTATTTTCATTCATAGGATATGATGATGCAGCAGAAGCATTTCATGCATATTTTGATGAAAAAGAAGCGCCAGTAGAAAACGAATATACAGGTATTCTTGAAGGAAAGAATATTATATTTGTTCATATGGAAAGTGTACAAACATTTTTACTAGATGTTAATTTTAACGGAGTAGATGTTACACCTAATACAAATAAATTAGCAGAAGAAGGAATGTATTTTAGTAATTTCTTCCCTCAAATATCAACAGGTACTTCAAGTGATACTGAATTTACGTTACTTTCAAGTTTAATGCCTACTTCAAGTGGTACAGTATTTGTAACTTATTACAATAGATATTATCAAACGTTACCTAAAATATTGAATGAACAAGAATATTATACATTTAGTATGCATGGTAATAACTTTAGTATGTGGAATAGACTTAACGCTCATCCATCTTTAGGTTATAAAAATTATTTTTACGAAGATAAATATGACTATACAGAGGAAGATATACTAGGTTTAGGTATTAACGATTTAATGTTCTTTGAACAATCTTTTGATTATTTAGTAGAAATTGAAAACAACAATAAAAATTATATGGGTACAGTAATTACTTTATCTAATCATTCACCGTTTACAGATGCAGATAATTTTATAGATTATGATATGTCATTTAAAACAGAAGTAGAAGAAAAAGGTGATGATGAAGATGCTGAAGAAGTAGAAGATACTTATAATTTTTATACATCTAAATTAGCAGATTATTTTACTAACGTTCATTATGGTGATTACGCTCTTGGAGTATTTATGGATATGGTAAGAGAAAGTGATAACTTTGAAGATACTTTATTTGTATTCTATGGTGATCATGATGCTAAATTCTCAGAAAAAGAAATGAGAAATTATTTGTCATATAATCAAGAAACAGGAGAATTTGATTTAGATGTATCTTATGATTCTTACGATCATGAATTAAATAAAAGTACACCTTTAATATTCTGGACTAAGAATGAAGAATTAAGAAAAGTATTTGTAGGCGAGTATGATTATCCAATGGGTATGATTGATTTATCACCAACTATATTAAATATGTATGGTTTAGTTAATGAGTATGCACTTGGAAATGATATCTTTACTGTTAAAGATGATAATTTTGTAAGTTTTCCAAGTTCTAATTTCTTAACAAGTCATATTTACTATAATAGTTCTTTAGAAGAATACAAAATACTAAAAGACAACGTAATTTTAGATGAAGAGTATATTTCATATTACCTAGGCGAAACAATTAAAATACTAGAAGTATCAAATGGTATTATTGTATACGATTTAATAATTAAAGAGGAAAGAAAAGCTGATGAAGAAGATTAATTTAAAATTTTTAATATTTATTGTTGCAATTTTAATAGTAGCTATTTTGGCATTTATTCTTTATTTTAAAAGTAGTGAAGGTAGCAATACAGTAGTTAATAAAATAGATAGTATAGAAAATTTTGATTATAATTTATATGATAGAGACACTGTTTTATACGAAGAAGAATTTTATATTTTAAAAGAAATACTTGAATCAGAAACAATCGATTATGAATTGTACGCTCAACAAATTAGTAAAATGTTTATAATAGATTTTTACACACTAAATAACAAGGTTAGTAAATATGATGTAGGTGGAATAGAATTTATGCATAGTGATATAAGTGAATACGTTTCTTCGAAATCAACTGATACAATGTATAAATATGTAAGTACTATGGAATATTCTGAATTACCTGAAATAATTGAAGTTACAGTAGAAAATGTTTCTGAGGATAATATTCTTTATGAGGTTAATGAATATACTGGATATTATGTAGAAGTCACTTTTGATTATAAAAAAGATTTAGGTTATGATACTAGTGGTAGTTTTATGATTATTAAAGTTGATGATAAACTTGAAATAATAGAATATATGGGAGAAAGTTAATGAAGAAGTTATTTGATAAGTTTCTTAAAAGAAACAAATTAGTTATTTTAATCTATCTGTTAACAACTATCTTATTTGTATTTAGTTTTGTAAAAATAACTACTAGTTTATTGTATTTAGAAGGTATAGAAAATTTTTTAAGATACTTAGCAATAGGTATTTTATTTATATATCTTTTATATTCTACTTTATATAGTTTTGCAAAAATTACTATAAAAAAATATACAAAATCATTGTCGTTTAACTTTTTTACTTTTTTATTATCATTAATATTGATAATGTCATCTACATTAATTTCTGATGTTTTTAGTAGTATTGAAAACGTTGGAGAAAGTAGTAGTTTGAATTACACTTCAAAATTAGTTATTTATGATGAATCAGAATTTGACGAAAGTTCTATAATAGGAATGATAACAAATGAAGAAGATGTTGAAGGATATTTACTTGCCAACTCAATAATTGAAGATCAATCTTTAGAAAATGAAATTGTATATTACGATACTTATATTATGATGTTATATGCTTTGTTTGATGGTGAAATTGATGCTGCATTTATGCAAAATAATTACATTTCATTATATCAAAGTGAAGAAGAATTTGAAGATTTTCTTGATGACACTGAAGTTATTTATACGCACAGTGAAGAGAGAACTAATACAGATATAGTAAATTCTACAAATAAAACTTTTGATGAACCATTAACGTTTTTGATTATGGGAGTAGATTCAACTGTAGATGGATTAAATGATTCAGCTGCATTTAATGGTGATACTCTTATGATGATTACTTTTAATCCAATAACACTGAATGTAACTATGTTTAGTTTACCAAGAGATTTGATGGTGCCAATAGCATGTAATAATAATGCTATAGCAAAAATAAATTCATCAGCAACATATTCAACTTCTTGTGTAATTGATACAGTTGAAAACTTAACAGGAATAGATGTAGATTATTACGTTAAAATCAATTTTAAAGGAGTAGTAGACTTAGTTGATGCGCTTGGAGGAATTGAGGTAGACGTAGAAGAACCATATTACGATACTTATGACGGAAGAGTCTGTGAACAAGATTCTAATAGACAATTCGGAGATAATTTAATTTGTTTTGATTCAGGAGTTCAACTTCTTGATGGAGAACAAGCTTTAGCATATGCAAGAAATAGAAAATTATATTTGTTTGGAGATATAGACAGAATTGCTCATCAACAACAAGTTATAAGTGCACTTGCAGACAGTGCTATGAATATAAATAGCTATGTTACTTTTGAATCTATTTTAAAAGCAGTTGAAAAAAATATAGTTACTAACATGTCAGCTAGTCAAATTTTATCATCATATGATGTATTAAAATCAATGTTAGCTAATGCCCTTACAGGTGGAGACATTATTAATATAGAAAAAAGTTATTTAGAATATTATGACTTAAGAGTTTATATGCCAAGTTATGGTGCAGAAACAGCAGGACTTGGATATTATAAAGATTCTCTTGATGATATTATTCAAACAATGAGATATAATTTAGAATTAGATGAAGAAGAAATTATTACTACATTTAGTTTTGAAAGAGGAGAAATATACGAACAAAAAATATCAGGAACTGGTTACAAATCTGAAACTTCATATTTAGCATTAACAAGTTTCGTTGGTATGGGTGAGACTTCTGCTAGAACATATTGTAGTACTAATAACATTGTATGTTCTTTTGTAACAGTAGATTCTACGAGTGATTATTATAATTCAGGAGTTTCTACTGGTGTAATAGGTGCACAATCTGTTAGAGAAAAAACATTACTTAATAATGTTTCTGCAGTAACACTTTATATAAATGGTGCTATCATAAATACAACTCCTGTTGTTCCTGAAATAGAGGAAGAACCTGCAGAAGAACATTATGAAGAACCTGAAGTTGAAGATGATACTACTGAAGAATCACCAGGATTAGATGATATTATGCCTACTAATGAATTAGAGGAAAATTAATTTTAAATTATGTGTAAAAAAGGTTTTATAACCTTTTTTTATTTGATATAATGAATTTGTATTAAGGAGTGTATAATGAATTTAGATAGTTTAAATGTTAATCAAAAAAAAGCAGTACTTCACAATGAAGGACCATGCTTAGTAGTTGCAGGGGCAGGAAGTGGTAAGACTAAGGTTCTTACTACTAGAATTGCTTATTTAGTAGAGAATTATGTTGATTCTAGCGAGATACTAGCAATAACGTTTACCAATAAAGCAGCAAAAGAAATGAGAGTAAGACTTAGTAATATAATTGGTTATAATTATGCTTTTGTAGGAACATTTCATTCCTTCGGTGTAAAAATAGTTAGAGAGAATTACGAAGAATTAAATCTAATGAAAAATTTTACTATAATTGATAGTGATGATGTAGGTAGTATTATAAAAAAAATAATGAAAGACCTACTTATAGATTCTAAGGAAATAAGTGTTAATTATATAAAAAATAAAATAAGTTATATAAAGAATCAAATGTTAAGTGAATCAGGAATTGATAGAGAGTTCACTAATTTTATAGATAAAAAAGTAGTTACAATTTATAGAAGATATGTAGATATTTTATCTAAAAATAATGCTATAGATTTTGACGATTTGTTAATGTTACCTGTAAGATTATTTGAAGAAAATCCAAGTACTCTTTTAAAATATCAAGAAAAATTTAAATATATTTTAGTTGATGAATATCAAGATACTAACGAAGTTCAATATAAACTTGTTAAAATGCTTAGTGCTAAACATAAAAATATTTTTGTAGTAGGTGATGTTAATCAAAGTATCTATTCATTTAGATGGTCTAATTATAAAAATATAATGAATTTTGAAAAAGATTTTTCAAATGTTTCAGTTATAACTTTAGATCAAAATTATAGAAGTACTACAAATATATTAAAAGCAGCTAACGATGTAATAAAAAATAATACTGAAACAAAAGACGTTGATTTATTTTCAGAACTTGGAGATGGACAATTGATTAAATATTATAAATCATCAAATGATAAAGATGAGAATACATATGTAGCAAGTGAAATAAAGAAATTGTTAGAAAAAGGATATTCTAAGAGAGATTTTGCTATATTTTATAGAACTAATGCTCAGTCACGTGGTATTGAAGAAGCTATGATTAAGGGAAATATACCATACAGAGTAGTAGGAAGTTTTTTATTCTACAAAAGAAAAGAAATTAAGGATTTAATAGCTTATTTAAAATTAATATCTAATTCATATGATGATATATCTTTAGAGAGAATTATAAATGTTCCTAAAAGAGGAATAGGTAATAGTACTGTTGAGAAGATAAGAAACGTAGCAAATGAAAATCATACATGTTTATATGATGCTATTTCTTCAGGAAAAGAGTATGCATTTAAAGAATTAATCCAATATATAAAGGATACTAGAGCTGATTTAGATTTAACAGAATTAATAGATTTAGTACTTGAAAAATCTGGAATAATAGATGAACTTAAGGCAGAGAAGACTTTAGATGCAGATCTTAGAATAGAAAACTTAATGGAATTTAGAAGTATTACTGAAAATTATCAAAAAGAAACAGGTTCTGCTAATTTAGAGGATTTCTTAGAAGAAATATCTTTAGTAGCTGACTTAACTGAACACAAAGAAGATAGTGATTTAGTTACACTAATGACTATTCATGCAGCAAAAGGACTTGAATTTAAGGTAGTATTCTTAATAGGTCTTGAAGAAGGTATTTTACCTCATGTAAATTCTTTGAATTCTAAGATGGAACTTGAAGAAGAAAGAAGACTATGTTATGTAGCTATTACTAGAGCAAAAGAAAAATTATATATTTCAAGTAGTGATAGAAGAATGTTGTATGGTAAGATTGAAGATCATAAAACAAGTAGATTCATAGATGAAATAAATAAAAATTTATTAGATATTTCTACTGATAAAAAAGTTAACACTATAACAAGTAATCCAACTAGAGCTAATATTTATTCTTCATCTTCTTCAACATCTTCATCATACAGTGAAGGTGATGTCGTAATGCATATTATGTTTGGAAAAGGTGTAGTAACAGCTATAGATGAAAAATTTGTAACTTGTGCTTTTGATAAAAGGTTTGGTATTAAGAAAGTACTTATTAATTATAAAGGTTTGAAAAAAAGATAAAACAAGGAGATTTTAATGGAAATAAAGAAGGAAATAGAAGAGTTAATCTTAAAAATAAATGAAGCGAATGAACAATATTATTCTTATGACAATTCTGTTGTAACAGATTTAGAATATGATAGTATGCTTAGAAGTTTAAAAATTATTGAAGAAAAATATCCTGAGTATATTGATCCTAACTCACCTACACAAAGAGTAGGTTTTGATAAATTAGATAAATTTGAAAAAGTAGAACATAGTATTCCTATGATGAGTTTACTTGATGCTTTTTCCTATGATGAATTATATGACTTTGATAACAAAATAAAAAAAGAATATCCCGATGCTTCATATGTTTGTGAACTGAAGATAGATGGTCTTAGTGTATCTATTGAGTATGTTAATGGTATATTATCAAGAGCTTCTACTAGGGGAAATGGTAAAGTAGGAGAGGATATTACTTTAAATGTTAAAACTATAAAAAATGTTCCTATAAAACTTAAAGAACATCTTAATATTACAGTTAGAGGAGAAATCTTTATGAATAAAGTTACTCTAGATAAAATAAATCAAGAAAGAGAGCTTGATAATTTACCTTTGCTTCAAAATGTTAGAAATGCAGCAGCAGGATCTGTTAGGCAACTTGATTCTAAAGTAGCTGCTAAACGTAATTTAGACGTATTTACTTACAATATTGCAAACTATAATGACTTTTCTATTTTAAATCATGAAGATACTTTGAAGTTTTTAAATAATAATAATTTTAAAGTAAATGAAAGAAAATTTATTTCAAATGATATGAATAAGATTATTTCATTTATAGAAGATATATCTATTAATAGAGAGTCTCTTCCTTATGAAATAGATGGCATTGTAATAAAAGTAAATAATTATGAAATGCAAAATTTACTAGGTTATACTAGTAGATATCCAAAGTGGGCAGTTGCATATAAATTTCCACCAGAGGAAGTTGTAACTAAACTACTTGATATTATTTTTACAGTAGGAAGAACTGGTCAAATAACTCCAAATGCAGTATTAGAACCAACGCTATTAATGGGGTCTATGATTAGAAGAGCAACACTTCACAATGAGGATTATATTCTTTCTAAGAATTTGAAAATAGGAGACTATGTAACACTTCGTAAAGCAGGAGATGTAATTCCTGAGGTAGTTGAAGTTAAACTTGACAGGAGAACTGGTATTGAAAAAGAATTTATTATGACTGATATTTGCCCTATATGTGGTGAAAAAATAGTTAAACCTGATAATAAGGTAGATCATTTTTGTGTAAACAATAATTGTCCAGCTAGAGAGATAGAATCTCTAGTACACTTTGCTAGTAAAGGTGCAATGAATATAGAAAATATGGGACCAGAGGTAATAGAGAGTTTCTATAATATAGGATTTTTAAAAAAAATAGAAGATTTTTATAATTTAGAGAATCACAGAGATGATCTTATTAATATAGATGGTTTTGGAGAAAAGAGTATTTCTAAAATACTAGAAAATATAAATATAAGTAAAAATAATTCTCTTGAACGTTTAATATTTTCTTTAGGAATAACTGGTATAGGTATAAAGAAAGCTCAATTACTTGCAGAACATTTCAAAGATATAGATTCTATAATGTTATCTTCTAGTGAAGATATATCTTCTTTAGAAGATTTTGGAGATATACTTGCAGAAAACGTAGTAGAGTATTTTATAACTAAAAAGGACTTAATAAATAATTTAAAAGATTTAGGTATAAATACTAAGTATTTAGGTAAAGTTAAAATGAACAATGATTTTATAACAGGTAATAAATTTGTAATAACAGGTTCTTTTGAAAAATATTCTAGAGATGAGATAAAATCTTATATAGAAAATTACAGTGGAAAAGTAGTTACTTCTGTTAGTAAAAATACTAATTATTTAATACTAGGGACAGATCCAGGTAGTAAATACGATAAGGCTGTAGAACTTAAAATTCCTATTATAGAAGAGGAAGAATTAATAAATATTTTAGAAAAACTATAAAATTTATGCATTTTATAGTTTTTTTATGTTAAAATGTTTGTCTGAAGGCAGGAAGTATGTATAACAAAGAAGAATTGATTAAACAAAAAGAAATATTAAAAATCCTAAATGAAAGAAATAAGTTTTCAAAAGAAAAGTATAAAAAATTAAGCAATACTCAGTTAGTATCAGGTTTCTTATTTACTGTTTATTTTATTTGTTTATTAAATAGTGATAAGCATGAATTTGATAAACAAGAAGGGGAATTTATAAATAGTAGTTACGAATCAACAATATTTAAAAATGTAAATAATGGAGATTTTATTTTAGTTCATAATAACAAAATAACTAAATATGACATTGATAAAAATTTATTACTAGATATACTAAAAACTAATACTTTTAACGAATTAATAGAATTACTTGGTGAAGGAAGTGTCTATAGTAGTGAAACTAAAGAAAATAAAATAGAAATATTTTTAGCAGATCAATATTATGTTTTTGAAAACGAAAACATAATTAAAGAAGAAAGCTTAGTGTTAAGTATAATAAAATCATCTTTAATGATATCACTACTTAGTATCTTTTTTTATAGTAGTGTTAAAAATGTAGAATATGAAGCTAACGTTAAGCAATTTAATGATATACAAAATAATATAAACTTATCTACAGAAGAATTAAATAAACTTGTAGATGATATAGTTAATTTCAAAAGCCAAGAGGCTATGATAAGTGCAATTCATATTTTACAAACTAATGGTTATATGGATGATAAACTTAAATATGAGTTTGATGAATTTATAAGAACATATAACATATCTATAGATGAAATAACTTCAGAGTGTAATAAAGGTGCAGTGCGTTTAAAAAAAATCAAGGTTAATAATATGTAAAGTTTTTCTTAGTTATTGCAATAGCAATAATGTAGTGTTATAATTAATGAAATCGATGAAGAAAGATACGATAAAAAGAATTTTATTTTAAGAGAGTTAGTGGTAGGTGAGAACTAATAATGAATTTTTTTATTACTCCTTTCTAAGTAAGTTAATAAACTTCGGGTAATGCCGTTATACGAATTAAGAAAAAAATAGGATGGTACCGCATATTTGCTCCTTGGCATGTAGGCGGTTTTTCTTTTGGGAGAAGTAGTATTATGTATGATGTAGAATTTTTATTAGGTAATTTATTTATAGAACTTTTTGATAGTAACAGAAATTTTATAACCACCCACGAACTTTCCGAGTATGCGGTAGATGTTGTAGCTTCTGTAAATGCAAAAAGTGATAAAAAAATAATTTTCAATTTTGTAAGAGAAGTATACGAAGATCTTAGATATACATGTCCATCATTTGTTTATGAATATAGATGTGATGGTTTTCCTGTTATACACTTGAGTGAAGGTGTTAAATTAGATGAATTAATTTCTAAATATAGAACTAACTTAAGTGAAGTAGAGGTAGAAGCTTTAGTAACTTCTCCAGTTATAGACATTATAAAAGAAGAAGTTGAACTAGAAGAAACTGTTACTGTAGTTGAAAAAACGTTAGATTTAAGACGTGATGTTGTAGTAGCATTAAATATTGATAGTGTTACAAATTCTACTATGCCACAAGAATGCATTGCTAGAATGAGAAAGGTAAAAAATGATAAATATTAAAGAAGATGAAAAGCTTAGTGTACTAAATCATAGTTGTGCACATATGCTTGCTCAAGCAGTAAAAAATCTTTTTCCAGAGGCTAAATTTTGGGTTGGTCCTGTTATAGAAGAAGGTTTTTACTATGATATAGATTTAGGTGATAAATCTATAGATGAAAGTGATATTGAAAAAATATCTAAAGAAATGAAAAAAATATCTAAAGATGGAAAGAGAATTATTAGAAATGTTTTATCTAAAGAAGAAGCTTTAGAAAAATTTTCTAATGATGAATATAAATTAGATTTAATTAACAATATGGATGAAGATGTAGAAATATCTTGTTATTCACAAGCAGATTTTACAGATTTATGTAGAGGACCACATGTTGATACTGTAAAAGAATGTAAATATTTTAAATTACTTAAATTTTCAGGTGCATATTATAAAGGTGATTCTAATAATAAAGTATTACAAAGAATATATGGTGTGTGTTTTCCTACTGAAGAAGAATTAAATAATCATTTAGAATTATTGGAAGAAGCTAAAAAAAGAGATCATAAGAAAATAGGTAAGGATATGGGATTGTTCATGATGAGTGAATACGGCCCAGGTTTTCCATTTTTCCTTCACAAAGGTATGGTTCTTAGAAATATTCTTGAAAATTTTTGGTATGAAGAGCATGCTAAGGAAAATTATGAGTTTATAAAAACTCCTATAATGCTTAATAAAGATTTATGGGAAATATCAGGACATTGGCATAATTATAGAGAAAACATGTATACTTCTAGTATAGATGATAGAGAATTTGCTATTAAACCAATGAATTGTCCAGGAGGACTATTGGTTTACAAAAATGGTTTACATTCTTACAAAGATCTACCAATAAGAAGTGGTGAACTTGGTTTAGTTCATAGACATGAAGCAAGTGGCGCTCTTAATGGTTTGTTTAGAGTTAGAAATTTTACTCAAGATGATGCACATATTTTTATGACAGAAGATCAAATTGAAAGTGAAATAGTAAGTTTAATTAACTTTATAGATAGAGTATATAGTGTATTTGGTTTAACTTATAAAATTGAATTATCTACTAGACCAGAAGATAAATACATAGGTGATTTGGATATCTGGGAAAAATCTGAAAAAGCATTAGAATCTGCTTGTAAAAAAGCTGGTAAAGAATGTAAAATTAATCCAGGTGATGGTGCATTTTATGGGCCTAAACTTGATTTCCATATAAGAGATTCTTTAGGTAGAGTTTGGCAATGTGGTACTATTCAACTAGATATGAATTTACCAGAGAGATTTGATCTTAATTATATTGCTAAAGATGGTGAGAAGAAAAGACCAGTTATGGTTCATAGAGTTATATTTGGTTCTATTGAAAGATTTATTGGCATCTTAATTGAACATTATGCAGGTGTATTTCCACTTTGGATTGCACCAGTTCAAATGAATATTATACCAGTTAATAATTCTTACCATTTAGAATACAGTGAAGAAATATATTCTAAATTTAAAGAACTTGGTTACAGAGTAACTCTTGATAAGAGAGAAGAAAAACTTGGATATAAAATGCGTGAAAGTCAAATGTCTAAGGTTCCACTTACTTTAATAATAGGTCAAAACGAAGTTGATAATAAAACTATTAGTTATAGATTATTTGGAGAAACTGAAACTACGACTTTAACTTATGATGAGTTTGTAACTCATATAAATAATAAAATCGAAGAAAAAAAATAAATAAACAATAAAAAAATTATTTTACTAATAAAATAATTTTTTTTAATTAATTAATTTTTTCTAACTCTTACTTTTGGTTTGTCATTAGAACTTTCTATATATTTAATACTAGGTTCACTGCAAACTTCAGGATTTTCTATTTTATCAACGTACATAACAATATTATCTGGTTTGTAAGTGTGATCCACATAATCATAAGATATTTTTGTAGAATATTCTACCTTTTTAAAAAATCCTTTTAATTGATTGTAAGTTATTACTTCTTCATAACTCATTTCTTTTAATAAACTATTTAACATAAGATAATTAAGTTCATTTTTTAATTTTTGTTGAACATCTTTTAAAGCTTCAAAAATGTTTATACCAGGTAAAATATATTTTATAAAATCTAACAATTGTTTAAAGTATGGTGTATTTAGTACATACTGATCTAATTTTGTATTTTTATAACTTTGATATTTATGTAGATCACATTTAAATCCTTCATCGGCAATTTGTTTATATATTTTTAAATTTCCATAAGTATGTATTAATGCAGTTATTAATATACTTAAAATTGTTATTTGCATAGTATGGCCTTTCTGAGTTTTTATTATATCTATTTTTACTTATTATGTCTACATTATTTCTTAGTTAAAGCGCCACAATATTTATTTAATACGTTGTAATAATTAAAAAAAATTTAATACTAATATATCTATTTGTAAAAACTAAATAAAATACTTAAATTGCATAGTATCAACTTTGTTATATAAAGTTTTACTTGAAAAGTAGCAAATTTGATGTATAATATGTTATACTTATTGCAGGAGCGAAATTCATGGAAAGATTACAAAAGGTTATAGCCAATTATGGTTATGCATCAAGAAGAGAGGCAGAAAAGCTCATTTCTAACAAAAAAGTTTACGTAAATGGAGAACTAATTACAGAAATGGGTTACAAGGTTACTTTTAATGATACTATTACTATTGATGGAGTAGTTATTAATAAAGAAGCTAATAAAAAATACTATTTATTAAATAAACCTAGAAATGTTGTTAGTACTGCAAGTGATGATCTTGGCAGAATAACAGTAGTTGATTTAATAAATACTGAAGAAAGAATATATCCAGTTGGTAGACTTGACTACGATACAACAGGAGTATTATTTTTAACAAATGATGGAGATTTTGCTAATTACTTAACACATCCTTCAAACAAAATAAGAAAGACTTATCTTGCAAAATTGGAAGGGGTTCTTGACAAAACAGCTATTGATAAATTAAAAGAAGGAATTTTTCTTAATAAAAGAAGAGTTGCTATTGTTAATTTTAAAGTAAGAAAAAAAGACAAAGTTAAAAACACAACAATGATAGAAATTTCTATTGAAGAAGGTAGAAATCATATAGTAAAAAAAGTATTTGAAAAGCTAGGTTTTCCTGTTATAAAGCTTACTAGAACGTACTTTGGAGACGTAAATATAGGTAACTTACAATCAGGTGAATATAGGGAACTTTCTATAAAAGAAGTGCGAAATTTAATGAAAAACTCAAATAATCTATAGTTTTTCGTTTTTTTTTGCTTTTTTGCTAGACATATATGTTACTTTGTGTTATAGTATTGTGAAATTTTTAAATGAGGGGGAATTTAAAAAATGAAAAAGGTTATAGCGAATAATAATAATGTAATTTTACTACCTGAAAGTCTACATAAAAAATATGAAAAAGAAGAATTCAAAGATCCTTTTATAGGAGCTTTACTTGAAAAAATACCACCAGAACATATTAAACCTGGTTATGGTTACGTTGGAGAAAAAACTACTGAATCATATGACCTTATAGTTGTTGATGCTGAATTCCAAAGAAGAATGGAAGAAGAGAGTAGAAGAATTAAGAATTTACTTATAGCAGATAGAATTCAAACTAGAAAAGAAGAAGAGGAAGAGTTACTTAAAAATAAATTGTTTTTTGAAAAAACAATTACTAAATTAGATGAATTAAAATCTTCACTTAGTTTTTCTATAAAAAAAGTTGATTTGAAAAAATTAAAAAATAAAGGATATAACCTATCTAAAGTAGAAGAAAGAATAAAAAAACAAATAAATATAATCACAGAAGAACTAAATGAATATAATAGAACTGTTGTTAAACCTAGTACAGCAGCAGCAACTAAAGTAGTATTTGATACAACTTTAGATTCTATTGACAACATGATTGAACATTTTATAACATTCATGTCAGATCTTAAAGCGCTAAATACAGATATTATAAAACCAGGTACTCATATGTTTATTAAAGATGTTAAAAAGACTTTAAATAAATTTAAATCTGATGTTAAGAAAAGTTCTAAAAATAGCAATTTTACTATTGAAAAACTTGATGAAAGCAAGAAATCTGAATTTGAGAAAGTAAAATATAACTTTAGTCAAAATGTTGAATTTTTCTACATTGATATAATAGCTAATACAACTTTTGTAGTAAATTCAATTAAAAGATCTACAAAAGAAATGGCAAAAAAATTTGAAGAAAAAAGAATTATAAAAGAAGCAGAACTTATACGTAAAGAAGCAGAAGCTAAAAAGGCTGCAGCTATTAAACGTGAAGAAAAAGTAGTTTTAAAAGAAACAACTGCAGTTCGTAAAGCAGAAGAACTTAAAAATAAAGAAGAAATTAAAGCTACAAAAATGAAAGAAGCAGAAGTTTTAAAAGCAAATGCTAAGATTGCTAAGGAAAAAGCTTTAGTTCTTAAGAAAGTTGAAGCAGATAAAAAAGCTGCTCATAGATTTAATCAAAAACAATTAAGAAAATTAAACTTCGAAACAAAAGTAAAACAAGTAAAAGAAGCATTTGCTAAATTTATTGAAACTCAAAAAGAAAAATCAATAGTAAAAGCTCAACTTAAACTTGAAAAGAAAGAAATTTTAGAATTTCAAAAATTAGAAGATGATCTTCTAAAAAAAGAAAAACTTA
The DNA here is from genome assembly GCA_044432745.1 of bacterium. Lineage (GTDB taxonomy): Bacteria > Bacillota_I > Bacilli_A > RF39 > UBA660 > CAKOSP01. The sequence continues at coordinate 40,614 of JAWXUH010000003.1, read as the reverse complement.
ATCTTAAAAAAGAAGAAAAAGAAAAAGAAAAAAATCTTAAAGCAAGAGCTTTACTTCGTAAAAAACAAGAAAATGAACGTATGGCTGCTGCAAAAGTTCATCAAAGAAATATAAAAACAACAAAAAATAAAAAAGAATTAAGAAGATTAAGAATGAAAGCTGTATCTGATTCTAAAAATTTTTATATGTTAATGTTAGCAAATTTATCATTTTGCGGTAAAACAGTAAAAGATAACTTAGTTTCTAGTTATAACAATCTAAAAGAAAAATTTACTAGAGATGAACCAGAAGATGAATTTTATCAAAAATATAAAAGTTTAATAAAAAAAGATGAATTTATATCTGAATTAACTGATAAGATAGATAGTAAAAATGTTAAGGTTGGATACGGTTATTCTGTATCTGAATTAGAAAATTGTGCAGGTAAATTTTTACCAAATGAAGACTTTAGTGCAATATCAGAAGAATTTAATAAAAAATTTCATGCGTTATATGAAGCTGAGAAAAAACAAGCAGAAATAGATGCAATAAATGATGAATTAGAAGAAGAACAATTTCAAATAGATATGAAAGAATTTTATGATAATATATTAGCTAAAATAAAATTTATAGATGTTGAAAAATCTAAAGAAAATTTAGATAAACTTGATGAAAAGTTAAGTACTTATGACAATGAATATTATGAATATTTAAAAGAAGCAGCTGTTATTTGTAAAGAAGTTCTTTTCTACGGTTATCAAAATGCAAAACCTTATACTACTCAAAAAATAGAAGAAGTAAAAGAATATAGCAAACCTTTTGTAGATGAAAACATAAAACCTTTTGTAGACGAAAGTGTAAAACCTTTTGTAGAAAAAAATGTAGTTCCTTTTGTAAACGACAAAGTAAAACCTTTAGTTAAAACTGGTGCTGATAAATTCAAAGAAACTTTTAAAGAGGATAAGAAAGCTGTTGTTGCAAATGGTAAAATATGCGCGCTTAAAGTTTCTGCACATAATTTAAAAATACTTTTATCTAAAGGTTCATTTAGTGAAAGTGCAAGAGTTATATCTGATGGTTATGGTTCAGTTGAAAAATTGAAAAAGAAAAATATAGATTATGTTGCATATGATCCATTAAAATTAACAAAATCAGATTTAAAGAAATTACTAAATATGAAAAAATTAGTATTACTTGAACTAGATAAATTAAATGCGACAAAAAAACAAATGACTTATGAAAGAAAAAGATTACAAAAAGTTGTATAAAAAAAATAGCGTTAGCTATTTTTTTATTTATTAATTACATCCACAACCACATGAGTTTGGACAAGATTCACAGTTACAACTATTTTCACTTTCAAAAGAAATAGCAGCTACTGGACAAGATTCAACAGCATTAATTACTGAGTTTGTCTCGATGTTTTCTGTATTAATTACTTTAGCAAGACCATCTTCATTAAAATCAAAATGATCAGGATCTATAGCTATACAACATCCACATCCTATGCATGCATCTTCGTTTAATATTAAATTTTTCATTATTTTATTCCTCCACGTACAATTATAGTCAAGTAATAAAAAAAAAGCAATGTTTATTATGAATTTTTTTGATTTTATGTTATTATTTTCATAAAGAGGTTGAAATTTATGGAAAGTAGAGAATTTATTAATAAAGATGATACTTTAACAAGGTCATCTAGACTTGAAAAAAATAAAAATTTATACGACAAAATAAGTAATACAAATATTGATGATTTTAACATATCTAGTAATACTTCAGTGATTGATAACAGTGAAACAGCTACTATAGACGTAGAGAGAATTAAAAGAATTCTTGATACTAAATATAACGAAGTTCCAAAAAGAAAATCTATTAAAATAGAGGAAGAAGTAATTCAAGTTAAGGAACTTGAACAAACAAAAGAGTATGATATAAATGCAATTTTAGATAAGGCTAAAAGTGAAAATGTTGTAACTTATGAAGAAGATAAGGTTAAAAAATCAGTAGATTCTCATTATGAAATTTTAAAAAATTTAGATATTGCAGAAGATCCTGAAGAACTTGCCGATGAGGTTGAAGTTTTATCTAATACTTCAGTTGTTGCAGAAGAACCAGAAGAACTACTAGATTTAATAAATACTATAGTTATTCATGAAAATAAAATAAAAGAAGAGTATACAAACGTTGCTTTAGATTTATTTGAAGATTTAAAATCTGACGAAGGGGATACTGATTTAACTGATCCTATTAATTTAGTTACAGAACCAGCTCCAAGAAAGTTAGATGAAACAATTAAAATAGAAGCAATTAACATAGCAGAAGAGCTTAATAAAAATGATATTAAAGCTATAGCAGATAAAATGTATGAAAAGAAAGATGAACCAGTAAAGTCATCTTCTTCTCAAGAATTTGATTCTTCAGATTTTGAGGAATTATTTGATCAAGATGAACTAAAAGTTAGTATATGGTTAAAGTTATTTATATTTATAATTATTTTAGGATTTATAGGTGGAATGTATTTATTTTTAACTACATTTATGTCGATGTAAAAACAATTTTTTGTTCAAAAATTGTTTTTTATTTGAAAAGACTTTCTTCCTTTAATTATTTATGGTATTATAATTTTGAATTTAGGTGGTTAATATGCTAGTATATGGAAAAAATGTCTTACTTGAGACAGATGTAAAAAAAATAAAAAAAGTTTATATTTCTAGGAAGGAATATATTGAATATTTAAGAGAAAAGAAAATATCATACGACTTTGTTGATAACAGAAAACTTGATACACTTGTAAATGGTGTTCATCAAGGTGTTGTTTTAGATATTCTTGATTATGATTATGGTAATTTAGAATCTATAACAGGAGACTTTGTTGTAGTTTTAGATCATTTATCTGATCCCCACAATTTTGGTGCTATTATTAGAACTTGTGCTTGTGCCGGTGTAAAAGACATTATTATACCAAGCAAAAGAAGTGTAAGTGTTAATGATACTGTTATCAAAGTTAGTGCAGGTAATATAGATAAAGTAAATATTGTTATGGTTAGTAACATTGTTAATGCTCTAAATGCTTTAAAGAAGAAAAACTATTTTGTTTATTCAACTGAAATGGGTGGAAGGAATTTTAAAAAAATTTCTTATGCTCCTAAGAAAATTTTAGTAATAGGTAATGAGGGTGATGGTGTATCTTCTTTAGTGTTAAAAAATAGTGATGAAGTAGTTTCTATTGATATAATGCCAAATACAGAAAGTTTAAATGCTAGTGTAGCTGCAGGTGTTATGATTTATGAAATGAGGGACTTTAATGATTAATGAAGAAGTAGTAGACCTTATAATGGAAAATTCTGATGAAGCTAGAGAAATACTTTTTAAAAATTATGAATATATTATATTTTTTTATCTAAAAAAATATAAAAATACTTTTTATAAAATCTCTATTGAATATCAGGATGCTCATGCAGAATGTTTATATGCTTTTTACGATGCTATAAATAATTATGATCCAAATAAAGATTCTACTTTTTCTACATTTTTGTCTTTATGTGTACAAAGACGCTTAGTTAAAGTTATAAGAAGTGCAAGTACTTTAAAAAATAAATTTAATTTAAATACATATTCTCTTGATTATGTATATGAAGATTTTGGTATGGCACTTCTTGATATAGTTGTAGATGAAAATAACGAAGATCCTATGAAAATACTAGAAAGTAAAGAAACAGATACTTTGTTAAATTCTAAAATTTTAGAAGTGTTATCTTCTTTTGAAATTGAAGTTTATAAATATATGTTAGACAATATAAATTATACTGAAATAGCTGATAAATTAGAAAAAGATCCTAAACAAATTGATAATGCTATTCAAAGGATAAAATTAAAAATAAAAAACATTTTAAATACCGATATTTTTAAGGAATAATTTCTTCTTAAAAATATGTTAAATAACACTATATGACTTGATTTTTTTTGAAAATATGTTACAATAAATTTAATCAAGCACGAAAGTGTTTTTTTAGTGGAGGGCAAAAATGAGTTCTAAAAAAAAGAATAAAGTTGGTTATATTAAAGGTGTAAAAGCAGAAATGCAAAAAGTAAGCTGGCCAGAATTTAAAGATGTTGTGAAGTATACAATTGCTACATTAGTTTTTATATTCGTTGTTGTTTCATACTTTTTATTAATTAATTTAATTTTATCAATGATTATAAGGATGGTAGGATAATGGAAGAAAACAAATTATGGTATGTTGCTAATACATACTCAGGACATGAAAATAAAGTAGCAGAAAAATTAGTTATGCGTACTGAATCTACTGGTATGCAAGATTACATTTATAGAGTAATTGTTCCAGAAATGACTGAAGTTGAAAATAAAGATGGAGTTATGAAGGAAAAAATTGTAAAAATGTTTCCAGGTTACGTTTTAGTTGAAATGATTATGACTGACGAATCTTGGTCTGTTATCAGAAATACTCCAGGAGTTACAGGATTTATTGGTTCTAGTGGTAAAGGTGCGAAACCTACTGCTTTAGCTGATGAAGAAATAGACAGAATTTTATCTACTGTTGGAATGAGTAGAATGGTAGAAGACAATGATTACGTTGTTGGAGATTCAGTTAGTATTGTTGATGGACCTTTCAAAGGAATGGTTGGTACAATCGAATCTATCGACGAAGAAACAGGAATGCTTAACGTTGTTATTGATTTATTCCGTCAAGAAACTATTGTTGAAGTGGAATTATCTCAAGTATCTAGAGTTTAATTTAAAAAAAATTACCGTTTGGTAATTTTTTTTTATATTAATTCAGTCATTGTTGTATTAAAAAATTTTGAATAGTTATATAAATTTGTAGTAGATATACATATTAAACCTTTTTCGTATCTAGTGATACATGCTTGTGTTACTCCTAGTATCTCAGATAATGTTTCTTGTGATAAATTATGTTCTAATCTTAATTTTTTAAGATTTTTACCAAGTGTTTCTAAATTAAGAATAATTTTTTTATCAAAATTATTTCTTTCGTTAGTTAAACCAAGTACATAGTCTATACTTAAGTTAAAATAATTAGCGTAATCACATAACTCTTTTAAAGGTATTATATTGATTCCTAGTTCCCATAGTGAATATGTAGATCTATTTATTTTTAATATCTTTGACATTTGTACTTGACTCACGTCATTATCTTCTCTTATATCTTTTAATTTACAAATATCTATCATTTACACCACCTATATTAATTTTCCCATTAAGAGTAGTGTTTATACTGATTTTGCTATTTTAAGTTATGAAAATACTATTTGCTATTCTCAGTTATATTTTCGTAACTATTTTATGTTATACTTTATTTGAGGTTGATTATTATGAAGCAAAATTATATTGATGAACTTAAAAAAAAATACGATAATTTTTATAATCCAGATTTAATTTTAGAACTTCTTGATAATGATATACTTAGTAAATATTTTACTTGTGATGATTTTTTAAATAAAATAGATAAATTTGGTGAATTATTTTTGAAAGATTTTTATTTTTTGAATAACGATTATTTGGTAATATCATCAGTATTTAATAACATTGATTTATTAAATTTATTTTCAAACAATTACGATGAAGCTCTGTTTTACAATATAATGAAAGAACTACTTTTAGAAAATTTTTTAAACAATATAAAAAAATATAAAGAAGATTTTAATTGTCTTAACGAATTTCATGAAGTAAACAAAGTAGATTCTTTAAGTTTTGATAAAAGATACTTACTATTTAAAAGAATTTTCCTTAAAAATTTAGGTATGGACTGTGATATATTATTTTATAAAAAAATTAATAACATCGATTTATTTTTAGAAATTATAGTATTATAATTTTTTTAATTGTGTTAAACTAGTAATAGGAGAGCGATTATATGAAATTTATATATCCAGATTATTCTAATAGCAATATAGGAATTCCTAATTCTTTTTTAAATTATTTTTGTGGTAAAAAGTTTTATAATACTAATAAATTATTAGACGATAAACTCAAAAAAAATTATAAAAATATTGTATATATAATACTTGATGGAATGGGTAAAAATGTTTTAGAAAAACATTTTGAAGAAGATTCTTTTTTTAGAACTAATCTTTCATCATATATAACAACAGTTTATCCCTCATCAACAGTACCAGCAACAACCGCGCTTCATAGTGGACTTGCTCCTTATAATACTTCATGGATAGGGTGGCATCAGTATTTTAAAGATATTAATCAATCGGTAGAAATGTTTTTAAATAATACGTATTTGACAAACGAAAAACATAATGTTTTAGATTATGTTTCTTATGAAGATATATACTCTCAAATGGTATCTTCTAATAATAAAATAAATTTCTTTAGGATGTATCCTAAATGTGCTGGCGGAGAGTATGAAAACTTATCAGATATGTTTTCTTTTATAGAAAATAATCAATCATCAGCAGAAGAAATAAATTTTTTCTCTGTATATAGTAATGAACCAGATGGACTTCTTCATAACTATGGTATAAATTCTAGTGAAGTGAATTTAATATTAGAAGATATTTCTATTAAAATATCTAAATTGTCTAAAAAATTAAATGATACTTTAATTGTAATTACAGCTGATCACGGTTTAATAGATACTAACATTTGTGACATTTCAGGAGACAAGGAATTAACGGATTGTTTTTCTTATATTCCAACAGGTGAATTTAGATGTCCTATATTTCATATAAAAAGGGGAATGGAAAAAACTTTTGAAAATATTTTTAATGATAGATTTCACAATAGTTATGTCTTATATACTAAAGAAAAATTTATTACTTCAGGTTTACTAGGCAACGGTAATAAACATATTTTACTAGATGATTTTTTAGGAGATTATGTTGCAACTGCTATAAGTGATGTTAGCATTACTTATAATGTTGATAATAAAGTATTTGATTCTTTAAAGGCGGATCACGGAGGTCTTACTGAAGAAGAGATGATTGTTCCTATGATTTTAATTGATTGTAATGAAAAAACTAATTTTTAATTAGTTTTTTTTCAATTACTTCAATAGTTTTATATAGTATAAATGATATTAACGCTAGTATCAATATTCCACTCATTACTAAGTTTAAATTAAATACCTGAGTTCCATATATTATTAAATATCCAAGTCCAGCTTTACTTGTTAAAAATTCTCCCATTATTACACCAATCAAAGATGTTGATATGTTTAATTTTAAACTACTTATTATTATTTTTCCTGAACTAGGTATAATTAAATATCTAAGTTTTTGCATACTACTAGCTTTTAAAGAATCAAATAACTTAATTGTATTTTCATCTGTACCTAAAAATCCAGAATATATAGTAGTGATATTTATTATTAAATTTATTAGTAATGCCATAACTATTATACTTTTTGTATTTGCGCCAACTATAATTATTATAAGTGGTCCAAGTGCTACTTTGGGTAAAGAATTTAATACTACTAAAAAAGGTTCTATTATTTTTGCTATTATTTTAAATTCGTATAATATTATTGCTATTATAAAACCTATACTTATTCCTAATGTGAAAGCTATTATTGTTTCATATATAGTTGTATATATATGAGTAAATAACGATCCATCTTTATACAATGAAAAAATAGTTTCTAAAATTCTAGATGGAGAAGAGTATATGAACGAATTTATTATATTATTTTCAGATAATAATTCCCATATTAAAAAAAGAAATATTAATATAAAAGTCTGTGTTGCTGTTATAAAAAACTTTTCTCTTTTTAAAGTTTTTAAAAATTCCTCCTGATTTTTTACTTTAAACACCTTCCTTTTATATAATATATTACTTATTCTTTAAATTGATAGTTATTTATATTAATATGGTTATAATAACTATGGTGGTATAGTGCAAAATTATTTTCATAGAGTTAAAAAGAATTTCTTAAAAATATATAATAATAAATTTCAATTTATAATATTTAGTATTTGTATTATTCTTTCTGTATTTTCCCTTTCTAAGGTTTTTATATATATATTTGAATCTTATCAATCTAAGGATATATCAAATAAAATTTATACTTCTGTTGAGGTTCTTTATTTAGAAGATACTGAAGAAACAATTATTATTCCTCAAGATACTTATATAGACGAATCAAATATATACTGGGATTATATAAAAACTGAATTTATAGATGTTAACATAAATTCTCTTAAGGATATTAATAAAGATACAGTTGCTTGGATTAATGTTAGTGGAACTAATATTAATTATCCTGTAGTTCAAAATAATGATAATGATTATTATCTTAAATATTCTTTTAATAATATTATAAATTCTGCAGGTTGGATATTTCTTGATTATAGAAATGATCTTTATATGAATAATAAAAATTTAATTTTTTATGGTCACTCTAGAGTAGATGGTACTATGTTTGGAACACTAAAAAATATTTTTAATAATGATTGGCTTAGTAATAAAGAAAATTTTTTAATATCTCTTTCATTTGAAAGTGCTAACTCTATATGGCAGGTATTTAGTGTCTATAAAGTGCCAGTTACTAATGATTATTTATATATAGATTTTCCAAGTAATAATTCATATACAGAGTTTTTAAATTTAATATATAAAAGAAGTGAGTTTGATTTTGAAACTACTGTAAATTATGATGATAATATAATAACTCTTAGTACCTGTGATGGAGATTATGATAGGGTAGTTATGCATGCTAAATTAATTAAAATTGATTACAAATAAAAAAATAACCTTTGGTTATTTTTTATTCACTAAATCCAGTAAACGATAAAGATAAATTCGTACATTGATTTGCAGAATGTTCGTTATATCCATATTCTCCATAAGTAAACGCTACTATGTATGGTTTACCTTTAGTTTTTTCTTCAAGAATTTTATGTACTTCTTTTAATTTAGTATCAAAAGGTATTTTTCTTGCAGTACTATGCATTATTATATAACCCGATGGTTTTTCGTACATAGCTCTATTTGTATATCTAAGTGATTTACCAAATGAATTAATTAAATTTTCAGTTGTGCTTGTAAATTGTACTATAGCTGTATTAAGATCTACATTATTTCCAAACAATACATTATTTTTATCACTTGTATTTAAAGGGTAGGTAAAGTTTACTATACCATTATTCTCAGTTTTAATTCCTATTGGATTTAATATAATTTCGTTAATAAAATCTTTTTTATCTAAATCTTTAATATTCTTATTTGTCCAATTTAAATATATTTGTAATGGTTCAGTATTGTTTATTTCTATTAATTCTTTAGTTTTACTAATTTTTGTTATAACTCCTACATTTGAAGTTTCTTTATAATCATGAGATAAACTTGTTATCATTTCATCGTTAGTATAGAAGAATGCAACTGCAACACCATTAGTTATAACTGCATCATTACATATAATTTTCCAATTACCTGTATTTTTATCATCTGCAGCACTTCCTCCAAAAAATTTAACTCTTCCAATAATATCTTGGATACCTAATAGGTATTCATTTTCTTCACCTGGTGATGCTACCATATAAAAGTAATTTGGAACTTTCATAAGTCCAGAACTTTTTAAAGCTTCTTTAGCTGCTTTTCTTCCTGACTCTCTTGGATCTGTTCCTCTTTTTGAACTACCAACACCTACAATTAACTCTTCTGATTCAAAATTCATCATAGCACAATATCCATTTTTCTTTGTTTCTAATATTGCACCAGGTACTAGTAAGTTATCTGATGATGTCATTCCAATTACTGGTATTTGAGTTTTGCTTCTAATACCTTCAACAATTTTACTATGATCATTATTACATGAAGTAAATACTAATCCAAGTTTACTCTTATCACTAATTTTACTTTTTGTTACACATTCAATCCCTTGTTTATCACTATCTTTATTTGTACTATGTCCTACTTTTGTAATCATTTTATAATTTCCTCAATTCAATATTTTTCTTTTATAATAATATCATAATTTTAATTTTTTTTAAATAAAATAATAGTTTTTTCATTCATTTACCGTATAAGACCACATTAATTGACAAAAATAGTGTAAAGATATATAATTCTTTATAGAAAAGAGGTTTATTATGTATATAGAAGATATTAATAAATTATTAAATAAAATCATTTTAAGTTTAGGATATGAAGACGTTTCAGTTTCAATTTCTTTGTCTAATAGACCAGAACTTTGTGATTATCAATGTAACGATGTTTTTAAGATAGCTAAGAATAGTGGATCAAATCCTATTGAGGTTGGAGAAAAAATTGTAAAAGGTATTAATGAGTATAGTGGTATAGAAAATTATTTTTCTTCAGTAGAATTTTGTAAACCAGGGTTTATTAATTTAACATTATCTAATTGTTTTATAAATAAGTATTTATATTTATTTAATAATGATATTAAAAGCACTGTGAAACTTGAAAAAGAATGTAACGTAGTACTTGATTATGGCGGACCTAATGTTGCTAAACCACTACACGTTGGTCATATGAGAACAGCTATAGTAGGGGAATCTATAAAAAGAATTTTAAACTTCTTTAATACTAATGTTATATCTGATGTGCATTTAGGTGATATAGGTCTTCAAATAGGTCAAGTAATTTATAAAATTGTGGAAGATAATCTAAGTGTAGATAATATTAATATTAATTATTTAAATGATGTTTATCCTAAAATGAGTGCTCTTTGTAAAGAAAACGAAGAAGTAAAAGAAAAGTGTGCTTTAATTACTAAAAAGTTACAAGAAAAAGATCCTTTATATGTTGATTATTGGAAAAAAATATGTGAAGTATCAGTTATGGATATTAAAAAGAATTATGATTTCTTAGATGTATCTTTTGATTACTGGTATGGTGAGAGTGATTCTTACGATGATCTTGAAGAAACTAAAGAAGTATTTTCTTCTGTAATAGAAGAAAGTCAAGGAGCTAAAATAATAAATGTATCAAACGAAGAAGATAAACTAGAATTACCTCCTTTGTTATTTCAAAAGAGTAATGGTGCTTATTTATATGCTTCTAGTGATTTGGCTACTATAGTTCAAAGAAAAAGAGATTTTAATCCTGATAAAATACTATATGTTACAGATTTAAGACAATCACTTCATTTTAAACAAGTTTTTAGAGCAGCAGATAAAGTTAATTTATTTTCTATAAACAATTTAGAACATCTTGCTTATGGTACTGTTAATGGTGAGGATAATAAACCTTACAAAACAAGAAGTGGTGATACTCCTAAACTTGAAACGTTATTTGATGATGCAAAAAATATATTTATTTCTAAAAAAGAAGAAAACAAATATTTAAGTGAAGATGATCTTAATATAATTGTTAATTCAATTTTAAAATTTGCAGATTTACAAAATTCTCGTGATAAAGATTATATTTTTGATTTATCTAAATTCTCAGAAGTAAATGGTAAAACTGGTCCATATATACTTTATACATATTTAAGAATTAAAAAAATGTTATCAGAGTATACTGTAACATGTGATTTTAGTGATAATATATATAATGTTTATGATAGAAATTTAAGATTAAAATTATTAGAAATAGGTAAGTCGTTGACACTAGCATTTGACGAAAGAAAACCTAGTTATGTAGCAGATTACGTATATAACTTATGTAGTGTAGCAAATAATTTTTATCAAAATAATTATCTAAATAAATTAGATAGTGAACAAGAATTAAACGATTATATATTTGTACTTACACTTACTAATAAATATGTAAATTTATTATTAGATTTATTAGTTATAAAACTACCAACAAAAATGTAAAATGTAAACTTTTACAAAAAAAAGAGAAAAAAGGTTTGACAAAGTTGAATTTATATATTAAACTTAGTTTAGCATGATAGATGTCATGCTTAATCATTCTTACGAATATAATGTGAGAAAGATTACTAAAACCCCCTGAGAGAGCGAAAGCTCTCGTTTTTTTTTCTCTTTCTTTGTATATTATAAATTTTTTTGATTATAATATATGTATAGTAAAAAATTAGTATATATTTTTTTCTATAATTATAGAACTCGAATACGAGTTCTTTTTATTTTACATATATTTCTTCTTATGATATACTTTTATTATAGGAGTGTTATATATGTTGTATATTTTAATTATTGTGTTAATGTTAATTTTACTTTATGTTTTAGGGACTTATAATAAGTTTGTAAAAAATAATAATAAGGTTTTAGAAGCATTTTCAACTATGGATGTTTATCTTAAAAAAAGATGGGATTTAATTCCTAACTTAGTTGAAACTGTTAAAGGTTACGCTAATCATGAATCAAAAACTTTAGAAGAAGTTATTAAACTTAGAAATTCATCTTATGATAAACTTAATGAAGGAGAAAAAATTGATCTAAATAATCAACTTAGTCAAGGTCTAGGTAGACTTATGGCTATATCAGAAGATTATCCTGAATTAAAAGCTAATGAAAATTTTAAACAATTAAGTAGTTCACTTTCAAGTATTGAAAATGATATTGCTAATTCAAGAAAATACTATAACGCAGTAGTAAGAACTTTTAACGATATGGTAGGAATGGTTCCAAGTAATATTATCGCTAAAATGTTTAAATTTTCAGCTAAATCAATGTTTGAAGCAGAAGTTTCTCAAAGAGAAAACGTTAACGTTAAGTTCTAATTGAAAGGATTGTGTAAATATGTTTAATTTAATTAAGAAAACAATATTTACTACAATTTTTTTAATTGTAGTAATATTACCTTTATCCATATACGCTGAAGAAAATTATTATATTTCAAATTATGATATTAAAATCAATGTAAATGAAAATAATCTTCTTGAGATAACTGAAATAATTGATGTTTATTTTCTTGAAGAAAGTTTTGGTATATTTAGGGAATTACCTCTTTCAAATAATGTTTTTAGACTAGATGGAACAATGGATATAATCAAATCAAACATATCCAATTTGCATGTTAGTGAATATTATTATTCTTATGCTACGTCAGATGTTTTATATTTAATAGTAGGTGATGGTGTAAATGGTATAGTAGGTGATAAACAATATATTATTGAATATGATTATCAACTTAGTAGAGATAGCACTGTAAGTTATGATGAATTATATTTTAATTTAATAGGAACTAATTGGAATAGTTATATTAAGAATGTAAATTTTCAAATTACTATGCCAAAGGATTTTGATGAATCGTTAGTAGGTTTTGCATCAGGTCAATACGGATCTACAAGTAATTATAATGTAGATTATTCAGTTGTAGATAATACAATATATGGTACTATATATGAAGAATTATCTCCGTATGAAGGATTAACTATCAGAGTTAAACTTCCAAATGATTACTTTATTTACGAAAGTTCTCATTTATTAACTATTAGTTTTCTTTTACCAATAACATTGTTTTTAATAACATTGTATTTATGGTTTAAATACGCTAAATCAGATCTTCCTAGTGAAACAGTAGAGTTCTATCCTCCTAGCAATTTAAATAGTTTAGATGTAGCTTTAATTTATAAAATGAAAGCTAAAACTAATGATGTAACTTCATTATTAATATATTTAGCTAGTAAGGGATATATATCTATAAAAGAAATAGAAACACAATCTATTGTAGATAATTTTATAGATTATAGAATAACTAAACTCAAAGACTATGATGGATCTAATAAAATGGAAGAAGAGTTTATAGATGGTTTATTTAACTTTAGAAGTTATAGTAAAGATGATAGTATTAAACCTAGTTCTATTAGGACAAGTTTTTCTAAACTACGTAACGGTTTTTATAAAATAATTACTAGTATATTACATGATATTAATGATAAAGAAAATATCTATAAAATAGTAGATAAAAAGTCTTTTAAATTAAAAAAATATTTAATAATATTTCTCTTTATTATAATGTTTATTACTAATTTATGTTTATTAAATACTTTTCCAATCTTAAAATTAAATTTATCCCTTGCGTTTATTCCTATAGTTATATTTACTTATTTACTTTATAGCTTACAATGCTTTAAATCAAAAGGTTTTAGTTATTTTTATATAATTGCTTTTACTTTTATTTACAGTAGATATTCACTTAGTATTTATCATGTTTTAGAAGTAGATATAATCTATAAAGCTATGTTCTTATTATCTTTTGCTACACTTATAGGTATATTATTAATATATTTGAATTTTGATAAAAGAACAGAATATGGTACAGAAATGTACTTTAAAATTAAATCTTTTAAAAAATTCTTAAATCTTGTAGAAAAAGAAAAATTAGAAAAATTAGTTGATGAAGATCCAGAGTATTTTTATAATATACTACCTTATGCTTATGTTTTGGGAGTATCTGATAAATGGATTGAAAAGTTTGAAAATATATCATCTCCTAATCCAGGTTGGTATTACGGTAAAAGAGAATTTGATCTAAATAGATTTTCTACATCTTTTAGAAGAAGTTATCTAAATAAAGGTGTACATACATCATCATCATCTGGAACAACAGGTGGTACTGGCTCTGGTGGATCATTTTCCGGAGGTGGTTTCTCTGGTGGTGGCTCCGGTGGAGGAGGAGGAGGTTCTTGGTAATCTTCTTAAAAAAAATATGCTATAATGTAATAGTAGAAGGGTTGTTGTTAAAGTGTTAAAAAAATTTAAAAATTATTCAATGTTTGTAATATTATTAATATTATTTCCATTAAACGTACTTGCTTATTATGATTATGAAATTACTAGTTATAATGTAGACATAACTGTTTATGAAAATAATGTATTAAATATTGTTGAAACTATTGATGTCTTATTTAATGAAGACAAACATGGTATTTATAGAAAAATACCTCTTGTAAATGAAGTGAAAAGAAATGATGGTACAACCGATACCATTTATGCTTCGGTATCTAATATTGATATTAACTACAATTATAGTAGTTATACACAAAATTCGTATAAAGTTTATCAAATAGGAAGTTCAGGTTATACTGTCTCTGGAGAACACACATATGTTATTTCATATAATTATAAATTATCAAAAGATACTAGTAATGAATTTGATGAACTTTATTTAAATATCATAGGTACGGAATGGGATACTACTATCGATGATATTTCATTTACTATTTCTATGCCAAAAGAATTTGATGAATCTCTTTTAGGTTTTTCACAAGGTAGTTATGGTTCTGTAGGTTACTCTAGTATAACTTACAATGTAGATAATAACGTAATAACAGGTTATTCTTGGGATAAACTTAAACCAGGTGAGGGTATTACTGTTAGACTTGAATTACCAGAAGGTTATTTTGTAACGACTTACTCGATATGGATCTATATTGATTTTATAATTATATTTCTATCTATACTAATATGTATAAATCTATGGTTTAAATACGGTAAGGGTGATAAATGTGTTGAAACAGTAGAATTTTATCCACCAGAGGGACTTAATAGTTTAGAAGTAGGTTTTGTATATAAAGGAGTAGCAGATAGTAATGATGCATCTTCACTTCTTGTTTATCTAGCAAGTAAAGGTTATATAGAAATAGAAGAAATAAAATCAAAAAGTATTTTTAGTGCAGGTACTAATTATAATATAATCAAATTAAAAGAATATGATGGGGATAATACAATAGAAGAATTATTCTTTAGAGGTCTATTTAAAAATCAAGGTCGAGCTACAATAGATCCTAATAATCCTAAAAAAACATCTGTAAAATTATCAGAACTTAATAACGTATTTTATAGAACTATTAATAGCGTTGTAAGTAAAATGAATGATAAAATAAATAAAGAAAAAATTTTTACAGATGTTCCTTTTAATTCAAAATTAATGTATTTGTCAATAACGGCATTCTTATTTATAATTACTAACATAGTTATTGTAGGTGGAACTTCATCATTTGAAGATATGATTATTTCAACAGTATTTCCTGGAATTGCTATTATAATTTTTTGTGCAATGGTACCTGGAAATAAAAATCCACGTGTATTATCGTTATTTGTGTGTCTATGGTGTTTTGGATTTGGTGGTATACCTTGGATAATGATGGTTTTACCTTATTTGAAAATTAGTACCGTTTATGCAATTTTATATACTTTCGTAGTAGTTGCGATGCTGATTATTGTTAAATTATCATCTAATTTTAAAAAGAGAAATGAATATGGTAATGAAGTTCTTGGTAAAATATTAGGTTTTAGAACTTACTTACTTAAAGTAGAAAAAGAAAAATTAGAATCTATGGTTCTTCATGATCCTGATTATTTTTACAACATTCTTCCATATGCATATGTACTAGGTGTATCTGATAAATGGATTAAGAAATTCGAAACTATGAATCTTCAAAATCCAAATTGGTATAGTGGTACAACACATTTTAACTTTAGAACGTTTAACACAGTAGCTACTAAAAATTTAGCTACAACTCCTAGCAGTTCATCATCTTCAGGTGGTGGAGGAGGATTTTCCGGCGGAGGATCTTCTGGAGGCGGCTCTGGAGGAGGTGGAGGAGGTTCTTGGTAACCTTTTTCCAAAAAAAAACGCATTAATTGCGTTTTTTTTATCTTTCGATTGGTGAAGCGTATGTTGTTATATATTCTTCTCTATATTTAGAAAATTCAAATCCTCTTGGATGATAATTTTCTATTAATCTTGTGATTAAAGCATTTTGCCATGCACTTATTTTCATTCCTGCAAATTCACATGGACTATTTTCGTTTTGAGTATCTATCAACGTATATGCTTCAACTACAGATTTACCAGAACTTAATGCTTCCATACATTGTATAGTTGCTTCTAATGAAGCTCCTACAAACCAAGTTGAATCATCTGTTCCTATGTGTGAATCTATTGTTGTACACCAATCTTGTGCTAGTTCTTCCTTACACACTGCAACACCTCTTGCTTTATATTCATTTTTATTCATAATAAGCTTTGTTATTGCTGTTGTTTTAATTAAATCATAATTTTCATGATTTGTTTCGCTATATCTTATAACTTCTTCTTTCATATATTTTTCCCCTTTAGTCACATATTGTAACAAAAAACTCCCAATTTGTAAAGGGGGAAATAAAAAAAACAATCTTTTATCAAGATTGTTTAATTTTTTTATTGGTGCCCACGGCCGGAATTGAACCGGCACGATGTATTATCATCGCAGGATTTTAAGTCCTGTGCGTCTACCTATTCCGCCACATGGGCAGGCACGTCTTTTGTTTGGACAATCTCATTATATAACGAAAAATTGTAAAAAACAAGAGAAAATTAAAGTTTTTTTAAAAAAATTTATTTTCTATAATTTTTAAAAGATCTAAATACTGTATAATTGACTTCTAAATATATATTTATTTCAAATTATATTTTATTGTTTTTTAATATATAATCTGTTATATTTAATATTAAGATAAAAGAGGTAAAATATGTTTAATATTGTTTTAGCAAATTTTTTTGACATAATCGACAATGTATTGTATTTGTTTAGTTCTAAGCAAACTTTGAAGAAAAAAACAATGATGTTTCAATCAATAGGTTGTACATTTGGTATAATATCAAAATTCTTACTTGGGGGATATATAGGTTGTGCACTTGGTTTTATAAGTTTATTTAGAAATATGCTTATATATTCAAATAATTATAAAAAATATTTTGTATGTATTGTTGTATTATTACAAATTGCTATTTTGTATATTTATAGAACAGAGGAGGTACTTGGATTGCTAGCATGCTTTGCATCAGCTTTGTATTCAACTGCACTTTATTATAGTAAGTCTGCAAGAGTTATGAATATTTCTATAATAATAAACGTTTTTCTTTGGTTTTTCTATAACATAAGTATATTATCATTTACGGCTGCTTTTTTTAATGCTCTTACTTTTTTCTTAGTCTTAATTGCATTATTTAAAGATTTAAGTACGAAAAAGCCAAAATTATTAACATATAACGCTAAATAGACAATATTTTTATTGTTTTTTTCTAATTTTAGTGGTAAAATATTAGCCGTAGTTATATGTATTTTATATGTAATTACGAAATTTGTGGGAGGGAATGCGGATTTGCCCTTTTACCACATAAGCGAAAAAATTAATATAGGAGGTGTTTTCGTGGCAAAAGAAGTCGTTAAGAAAATTAAAATTCAAATACCTGCTGGAAAAGCAACACCAGCTCCACCTGTTGGAACTGTGCTTGGGCCTGCTGGTATCAATTTAGGAGAATTTTGTTCTAAATTTAATGATGAAACTCGTGAAAAAATGGGTGACATAGTACCTTGTGAAATTTCTATCTATGATGATAGATCATTTGATTTCGTACTTAAAACTGCACCAGCTGGTTTCTTGATTAAAAAAGCTGCTAAAATTTCAAAAGGAAGTACTAAAGGTGCTAATGAAATAGTTGCAACTATAACAAAAGAAGAACTTAGAAAAATAGCTGAAGAAAAAATGGTAGATTTAAATGCTTATACTATCGAAGATGGTATGAAAATTATCGCTGGTTCTGCTCGTAATATGGGTGTTGCAATTAGTGGTTATAATGATTCTGAATTAGAAGAACAATCTAAATCTGCATCTTTAGAAAATGCAGCAAATGCAAAACGTGAAGCTGAACTTTCAAAAATGGAAGCTGACGCAATCGAAAATGCTGGTAAAGAACTTGAAGAAGTTCCAGTTGCTGGCAAAGAAACTACAGAAGAGTAGTAGTAATTAAAAAAATTACAAATCCGCTAATAAATAAATTAGGAGGAAAATATGAAAAAACATGGTAAAAAATTTGTTGAAGTATTAAAAAATATTGAAAAAGATAAATTTTATACTTGTGAAGAAGCTGTTAAATTAGTTAAAGAAACTTCTATTACTAAATTTGATGGTACTGTTGAAATAGCTTTTAAATTAAATATTGATTCTAAAAAGTCTGATCAACAATTAAGAGGATCTTTAGTGCTTCCTCATGGTACTGGAAAAGATAAAAAAATAGTTGTTATTGCTAAAGGAGCTGCTGCTGAAGAAGCTAAAGCTGCTGGAGCTGATATCGTTGGAGACAAAGATATACTTGAAAAAATTAAAGCAGAAAACTGGTTTGATTTTGACGTAATGGTTGCTTCACCTGATATGATGCCAGAAGTTGGTAAAATTGGTAATATTTTAGGGCCACGTGGTTTAATGCCTAACCCTAAAGTAGGAACTGTAACACCTAAAGTTGCTGATGCTGTTAAAAACATCAAAAGCGGAATGGTTGCTTACAAAAACGATACTTTTGGAAATATTCATACTATCGTTGGTAAAGTATCATTTGATGACACTAAATTAGTTGAAAATATTAACTATGCTATTAGCGTTATTGCAAAATCTAAACCAACTGGTGTTAAAGGTAAATTTATTGAAAATATTACTTTAACATCTACGATGGGACCTGGTGTTAAACTAGAAAAAAATAGTTTTGACATTTAAGGATAAATCGATTATAATACGTATAGAAAAAGCGATTAACCGAAGAAAGTAGGGAACGAAAGTTTTAATTATCCTACCGAGGGAAGTTCTTAAATACATTTTAAGCTTTCCAAAGAGAAAGCTTTTTTTATAAAGAAAGGATGGAATATGGCAAGTCAAAAAATACTTGAAGGTAAAAAAGTTGTAGTAGATGAGATACTTGAAAAAATTAAAAACAGTGAATCTGTAGTAGTTTTTCAATATCAAGGTTTAACTGTATCAGATTTAACAGAACTTAGAAAAGAATTACATAAAATTGATTCTGAAATTAAAGTATATAAAAATACTTTACTTAAACGTGCTGCTGATGAACTTGGACTTAACATGGCTGATTTTTTAAAAGGACCTAATGCTATTTTATTTGGTAAAGATTTACTTGAACCAATTAAAGTTGTATCTGAGTTCGCTAATAAAAATAAAAATGTTGAGATCAGAATTGGTATCATAAGTGGTTCTGTTGCAGATACTGAAACAATTAAAGAATACGCTGAAATACCATCAAGAGAAGGATTACTTACTATGCTTGCTGGAGGCATGATCCAGTACGTTAGAGATTTAGCTATTGGCTTAGATCTTTATGCCGATCAAATAGAAGGGAATGATAAATAATATGGCAAAATTAAAAAAAGATGATTTTATATCAGGATTAAAAGAAATGACTATTCTTGAAGTTAAAGAATTAGTTGATGCAATGAAAGAAGAATTTGGAGTTGACCCATCTGCTGTTGCTGCTGCACCTGCTGCTGCAAGTTCAGCTGACGAAGGTTCTGCTAACAAAACAGTAGTTTTAAAAGCTGCTGGAGCAAACAAAATTGCAGTTATCAAAATTCTTAAAGAATTAACTGGTCTTGGATTAGTTGAAGCTAAAGGTTTAGCTGATAACGGTGGAAATATTAAAGAAAATATTCCTGCTGCTGAAGCTGAAGCTGTTAAAGCTCAATTAGTTGAAGCTGGTGCTGAAATAGAATTAGTTTAATTCTGTGATTAAAAATGTACTTTGTACATTTTTTTTTTTGCAAATTTTTAAATTAATTATAACTTTCTTTAAATTATAGACTTATCATTTTATATTTGTTAAAATTTGATTAGGAGGTCGTATGAAAAATTTAATTATAACAACAAATCAAATAAAAAAAGAATTATTACTAAAACGCAGTGAGGATAAAGTTATATCAAATGATATAATTATGACTAAAAGGGAAATAGAATCTTTAATATTAGGTTCAGTAAAAAAGGAAGGTATTGTTTTTTTAACAAAGGAGTTTAATATCCCTCTTACCTTAGCTAGAGTATATGTTAAAAATTTATTATATAAACATGAAGATTTAAAAAAATATTATGATTCACTTCTTAATAATGGGTTTATTGAAATTTTTGTTAAACCTGAATACGAATCTATCAAATTAATAAACGTTGAACTTGATGAATATATATGTTCTTATTTTAAAGGTGTAGAAATAAAAAAAGAAGATAAAGAAAGTCTTAATCTGAATCATCAAATAAATTTATTTGATAAATCTGAAGAAGAAATAGTTTGGATTGCGCAATCAATAATAAAAAATAAATACGATCTGACTAAAGTTAAACTTGTAAACGTTCCAGAAGAATATAAACTTACTATTGATAAAATATTTTCTATGTATAATATTCCTATTAATATAATAGATGAAGTGACTATCTTAAAAACAGATGTATGTTCATTATTTTTGTCTAATTTAGAAAAATCTAGAAATGTAGAGGAATCATTATCATCTATTCAAAGTGGGGAAGTATATAATAAAATTGTAACTTACTTTAACAGTACGAATTTTGATGAAATAACAGATGAAGTTCTCGAATATGTTAAATATGATTTAAAAAATATAACTTTATCAAAGAAGAAAAAGAAAAATGCTGTAAACTGTATTAATATAGATGATATATATAATAAGGATGATATATATTTCTTTGTAGCTTTAAATGATTCAGTACCTCGTAAATATAAAGATGAAGATTTTTATCCAGATAATATTAAAAAAGACTTCTTAAAAGTATTTACAAGTAGTGAAAAAAATAAAAATGGTATTAAAATGTTCATGAATATATATGAAAATTATGAAAATTTATATTTTTCATATTCATCAAAAAGTACATTTCAAAGATATAATCCATCTACTTTAATTAAAGATTATTCTTTAGAAGTTGTAAAAGTAAATGAGTCTTGTTTCACATTTAGTAATTTACATAATAAGGTTACATATGCATCAATGTTAGATGAATATATCAAATTTGGTGTTATTAGCGACAATCTTATATATTTAAATGGTAAATATAATATAGAATATATGAATTATTCTAACAAATTTACTTCAATAGATACCAAATATCTTAAATATCCACTTACGTTATCATATTCTTCTTTAAAAACATATAATGAATGTAATTTTAAATATTACATAGATAAAATTCTTAGGCTTAACCTTTCAGAAACTAGTTTATCGATTCATATAGGTAACGTTTATCATAATGTATTATCATTGATGTTTGAGGATGATTTTGATTTTTCATCATCTTATGATGCAGAGGTAAATAAATTAGATATTACTTTTAAAGAAAGATTCTTTTTAATGAATTTGAAAGAAGAGTTATCAAATATATTAGATTTTTTATACGAATTTAATGATCAAACTTCATTAAAAACTAACTTATGTGAAAACGAGTTTATAATCGAAGATATTATTGAAGGAAAACTTAATTTCAAAGGTTATATCGACTTAATTAAATACGATGAAAAAACTAACTTAGCAGCTTTATTTGATTATAAAACAGGAACAGTAGAAGCAACATTAGATAATGTTAATTATGGACTCAATTTACAGCTTCCTAGTTATTTATATCTACTTAGTGAAAAATATCCTGATTTAAAAGTTATAGGTATGTATCTTGATAGAATATTAGATAAACCTTCAGTAGATGCAACTGATAAGGATATAAGAACGAAGCTTAAGTTTGTAGGATATAGTACAACTAATGAAAGTGAATTAGAATTACTAGATTCAACATATGTTGATTCTAATTATATTAAGTCTTTAAAAATGACTAAGAATGGATTTTCTTCATATTCTAAAGTACTTGATGAAAATAACTTTATCAAGATAAGAGATATAGCTAAAAATGTTATTAAAACTACGGGAGAAAATATTTTATCAGCTAATTTTGATATTAATCCAATAGAACTTAAAAGTGTAGAAAAATGTAAGTATTGTAAATATAAAGACTTATGTTATATGACAAACGAAGATGTGGTATATAAGGAAGAATCTTTACTTAAAGATTTATTATGAAAGGACTAAATATATGAGTAATTTTACTAAAGAACAACAAGAGGCTATTGATTTAGAAGGATGTAATATTCTAGTTAGTGCAGGAGCTGGTAGTGGTAAAACTGCAGTACTTAGTGAAAGAGTACTTCGTAAAATTAAAGAGGGCGTAAGTATTGATAACTTACTAGTTTTAACTTTTACTAATGCTGCTGCGGCAGAAATGAAAGAAAGAATAAGAGATAAAGTTGGTAAAGTAGAGTCTTTAAAAGAGGAATTTGATAAAGTAGAAGCTAGTTATATAACTACTTTTGATGCTTTTACATTATCAATAGTAAAAAAATATCATTATTTAAAAAACTTAGATAAGGATATTAACGTATGTAATGCAAGTATTCTTACATTAAAAAAATCTCAAATACTTGATGATTTATTTGAAAGTTACTATGAATCTAATAACGAAGACTTTTTATCACTTATTAAAACTTATTGTTTTAAAGATGATAGAGATATTAAGAATTTTGTTAGAAATTCTCAATCTAGCATCGACTTATTTTATGATAAGAAGGAATTTTTTAATAATTTCTTTGATACTTATTATAGTGAAGAATTTTTTACAAAATTAGAAAAAGATTATATGAATATAATTAATGAATCTTTTGATAACGTAAAATATTGTTATGAAGAGTTATCTCTTTTAGACTACGAATATGCTGTTAAATGTAATTTAGATAGTTTATTATCAAGTAGTACATATGAAGATATATACAAACATTTAGATTATAAACTAGCTACAATACCAAGAGGTTCAGATGATACGTTAAAAGAAGCAAAAGAAAACTTATCAGAAGGACTTAAGAATTTGAAAGGATTCTTTAAATATGAAACTTTATCTATGTATATAGATGACATGAGAAGTATAGATAAGTCCTTACATACTTTAGTTAATGTTATAAAAGAATATGATACTTTAGTAGATAATTATAAAATTAAGTATAATTTATATGATTTTCTTGATATAGAAAAACTTGCTATAGATATTCTTAGAGAAAATGAAGATGTAAGATTGTATTTTAAGGATAGATTTAATGAAATACTTATAGATGAATACCAAGATACTTCAGATATTCAAGAAGTATTTACAAGTTTAATTAGTAATAATAATGTGTATATGGTAGGTGATATAAAACAATCTATATATAGATTTAGAAATGCTAATCCTGATATATTTAGAACTAAATTTAATGACTATGGAAAAGAAATAGGTGGTAAACGTATTGATTTAAATAAAAACTTTAGATCAAGAGAAGAAGTTCTTATGAATATAAATTTAATATTTAAATTTCTTATGGATGATCATTTAGGTGGAGCAGACTATGAAAAAGAACATCAACTTATATTTGGAAATAAAAAATATAATGAACTTGGATCTACAGAGCATTCAAATGATTTTGAAATATTAAATTATACTGAAGATGAGGATAAGAAATTTGCTCCAGCTGAAATAGAAATATTTATAATGGCAGATGATATTTTAAATAAAGTAGAAAGTAAATATGAAGTGTTTGATAAGGATAATGATTTAAAAAGACCGATTACTTATGATGATTTTGCAATATTAACAGATAATTCTAAACATTATGATTTAGTAAAAAAAATATTTAATTATAAAAATATTCCTTTAATGGTATATAAAGACGAATCTATTAAAGAATCTATTAATATAAAAATAATAAAAAATATATTTGTTCTTATAAGATCATGTTTTAACAAAACTTATAATAAAGAATTTGAGTATGCATTTGTATCAATAGCTAGAAGTTATTTATTTTCTTTAAAAGATGAAGAGATAATAAGTGTACTTAAGGAAAAAAAATACTTTAAAACAGACGTTATAAAGAAGGTTAATGTAATATGTGATAACTTAGATAATAAAAATATTTATGATATATTAAAAGAAATAATACAAGTATTTGAGATATATGAAAAAATTATATTAATAGGGTCAATAGACAGTAATTATGCTGTACTTGAATACATATTATCACTAGGTAAAGAGTGTTCTTTAATATACACAATAGATGAATTTATAGATTATTTATCACAAATAACTTATGGAGATATAGATATTAAGTTATCTTTAAGTAAGGGAGATAACGATTCTGTTAAACTTATGACTATACATAGATCTAAAGGTTTAGAATATCCTGTTATATATTGTCCATTTTTAGCTCAGAAGTTTAATGACGCTGATATAAAGTCTAAATTTACATTTGATAACAAATTAGGTATTATTATGCCAGCTATTAAAGAAGGTCAAGTTACTTTATTTACTAAGGATATTTTAAAATACAATTTTAAAAGAGATGATGTATCTGAGAAACTTAGATTATTCTATGTAGCACTAACGCGTGCTAAAGAGAAATTCATATTTATTGCTAATATAGAAAATAAAAAGAATTACGCAATAGCAGGTGGGGTAGTTAATAATTTTGATAGGATGAAATATAATAACTTTAGGAAGTTTTTAGAATCTATATATCCAACATTAGTTAGTTATACTACTAATATACTGTTTGAAAACGTATCAATAACTAAAGATTATGATTTCTTTAAAAAGGTAGATTATAAGACATCACTAGCTAAGAGTGATGAACTATTAGAAATACAAGAAGTAAATTATGATGAAA
The DNA here is from genome assembly GCA_044432745.1 of bacterium. Taxonomy (GTDB): domain Bacteria; phylum Bacillota_I; class Bacilli_A; order RF39; family UBA660; genus CAKOSP01. The sequence continues at coordinate 15,203 of JAWXUH010000003.1, read as the reverse complement.
TTTTAGAAGAAGATAAGATTTTTTCTAAAGCTTCTAAAAATTTATTAACAAAAAAAGAAAAAAATATAATAAATGAAGGTTTAAAGATTCATAAAATAATGGAAGAATTAGATTTTGCTAATATAGATTTATCTAAAATTGATACTAAATATATTAATATAGTAGAAAATTTTATAAAAACAAATATATTAGAAGGTCATATAAACTTATATAAGGAATATGAATTTATGTATAAAATTGATAATATAAATATGCATGGTATTATAGATTTGCTTATAGAAAAGAAGGATGAATTTATAATACTTGATTACAAACTTAGTAACATAGAAAATGATGCATATGTAAAACAATTAAATGGTTATAAAGAATATATAGAATCTATAACAGATAAGAAAGTTTCTATATGTTTATATTCTCTTTACAAAGGGGAAATGCTTGAATTGTAATAGTAAAAAAGATTATTTCTTATTAAGATTTAATCTTTTTTTAATAAATGTCTACTTTATTTAAAAATAAATTTTTGTCTTGTAAAATTTTTTATTATGTTATATAATGAAAAAGAATAAGAAACGGGGACGTATTTATATGAATAACGAAAATAATAATCAAAATACTGGGTTAAATAATCCAGATCCAGCTGCAGTTTCACCAGTAACTCCAGCACCAGCGCCGACTATTGCACCAGTACCACCAATGGCTCCAGTGGCACCATCAGTGGCACCAGTAGCTCCGGTTGCACCAGTGGCTCCAACACCAGTTGCGCCACCAATGGCACCACCAGTAGCTCCAGTAGCACCGGTTGCTCCAACACCAGTTGCGCCACCAATGGCACCTGCACCAGCTGCAGTACCGCCAATGGCACCAGCACCAGCTGTTGTTCCTCCGATGGCAGCGCCAGCTCCAGGAATAGCGCCAGCTCCAGCTGATGCACCAGTTGTATCTTCAGTACCATCAATGGGACCTGAAAATAGTGCATTTAAATCTGATCCGTTTGGAGTAGATCCAGCACTTGATGCTATGGCTACAACAATTCCGTCAAATCAGTTTGATAGTATTTCAATGCCATCAGCAGATTCGACTGTTGATCCAGCAGTACCTAATACAGTTGTGCCGGAACATGAAATAGTAGGTGAAATACCTCCTAAAAAAACAAAAGAAAGTAATGTTAAAAAAATAATGTTTATAGCATTAATCTTAGTTTTAATTGCTGTAATAGCATTTGGATTATTTTTCTTTTTATCAAAAGGAGCTAATGGTAAGAAAATAACACTTCAAAATAAAACATTTGAAATTTTTGAAGCAATACCAACTGATATGAATTATTATGCTACTTTTGAAAATGTAGTAGTAGAAAATTGTACTATTAATGTTAACGATATTAATAATGAAGTAGCAGGTGAATATACTTATTCAATTACATGTGAAGAAGATGTATATACTGCTGTTGTTAATATAGTAGACAATAGAGTATTTGATGTTTATACGTTAGATGCCGTATTTAGTAGAAATGGTTCATATTCAATGGATTCATTCATTGAAGGATGTTCAACATTAAATTGTGTATATGAATTTGATCCAACAAGTGAAGAAATGTTAATAGAAAACTTAACTTCAACTGGAGGACCATACGAAATAATTATTAACGCATCAGATGATGCGGGTAACAGCTCTATTGTAACTTCAGAATACTATGTTATATTAGCTTTATATAACGCAACAAGTCCTTTACAAGGAAGTGTTACATATAACGCTAAATTTACTACAATGGATAGTCTATATTTTAAAACTGGAAATATTTATTTAGATAAAGGTTATAGAATTTATGAATATACATTTGATAGTATTGATGATTATAACTTAGCGTTTGAAGAATATACAACTTCTAATGTAGTTGATGGAATATCAGGAAAAACTGAATTTAATGAAGAAAATTTAACTATTGAAATAACTACTGAATTAACAAAAGATACTTTAAATTCTGAGTATGGAGGGGAATTCCCAGAAACATATTCTGAGATCAATACTTATTATAAATCATTAGATTATACTATTAATATAGTGTCTTAAAAAATTGCTTAATGCAATTTTTTTTTATATCATTTTTTTAAACCAATATTTATTTTTTAGTATTTACATTTAAAATTATGTTTGATATAATTAATATAATAAAAGGGAGAATAAAATATGAATGTAGATGTGGAAGCAAAAGTTTTGCTTGATAAATTATATAATTTACGTAGTAAGGATAGTGTGATTTTATTTAAAATAGATAATGAAAGACAACAAACAGAGGCTACAAAAAATAGAACTGCTGATGAAAAATTAGTAATAACTGAAAAGGTTAAAGAATTAAATGACGAAGAAGTTTTATTAGCTAAAGAAGGAGAATTACTTAAAGATGCTCTTAAAAATATAAATAGAGAATCTTTTACTGTTGTATTTAAAAAATTAAATATAGATTTTGATCCTAAATACCTTAGCGAAAAAGTAGAATCAGTACTACCTAATACTATTAGTCAAGTTAAAACTGAGATTTTAGAATCTAATAAAAAACTTGAAAGTGTAGTTAAAGAAATGAATGATGCTATTACTAAAATTGATGAACTTGCAATTCGTAGAGATGAAGCAAAAGGAAATCAATCTAAGTTAAGTGAATATATTGATTTAGCAATAGATGGTAATATTAACATTACTAGAGATGCTCTTACAACTCTATTATCTAAATTTGATTTAACAGATGCAGAGCAAAGAGAATGCGCAAAATTATTAATGTTCCCAGAAGATGGTCTATATGAATATGAGGAAAGATTTAATAAGAAAAATGGAAAATCATTTTCTGATGTATTTGCAGATGCAAAAACATTAAAAGAAGAAGAAGTTAAACCAGTTCAAGTAGAAGCTCCAGTTAAACCAATTACTTTAGAAACTCCAAAAGAAGTTAGACCAATTACTTTTGAAGTACCTGCTAAAAAAGAAGAAGTAAGTCCAATTAAAATTGACTTTCCAACTCCAGCAGCTAAAAAAGAAGAAGAGTCAAAACAACCAAAGCCAATTATGCTTGATGATTTCTTAGTTGTTAAACCAGAAAATAAAAAAGATGTAGATGTATCTGCATTATTAACTTCAAAAGGATTTAAAGTAATTGATTTCTCAGCTACAGATATTAAATTTATTGAAGATAATTATAATGAAGTAGTGTTTGAAAAAAATGTTAACCTAATAGAAGAATTAGGACTTAATAATGATATATTTAACGATAATGTTGAATTATTTGTAGACAGTGAATTAGAAGAAAAATTAAATACATTATTAAACGTTGGTAAAGTACCATTTGATATTTATTTGAATCCTGTTGTATTAGTTAAATATGACGTTAAAGAACTTATTAGTTCAATTGATTCATTAAAATCTAGTGGACTAGATCCTAAAAAAGTACCTTTAATGGCGTTTTAGAAAGTTGGAGTAAGAATGTATAATGAAATTGTAGAAAAACTTAATATTAAGGTAAAGGGTAATGATCATTTCATTAAGTTTTTACCTGTCTTGATAATAATTAATGACTCGGAGATAGATAATAAGATTAAAATCCTACAATTTCATAAGATTCCAATTCGTAAGTTATCACAAGTTAAGGTTTTAGCTTTAACTAAAGAGGAACTTGAAAGAAGGATTACAATCTCTAAAAGTAACGGGTTTTTTATAGATATTATGAAAAATCCTTTATCTTTACTTGATGTTAATAGATTTTCTCTTGTGAAAAAACAACTTGATACAAAGAAAGTTATATCTATGCCTAAAGTAATAGATGAAGAAGTTAAGGAAGTACCTAATGTTATTAGTCCAGCAAATCAAAGTATTTTAGATAGTAGTAAAAAAGAATCTATATATGAAATGATTGCTGAACCTAAAGCAGAAGAAGTAGTTATTTCAAAGAAAAATAAAGTTATAGATTCTAAAACTGTTATTAAATGTTCTATAGATGTTGAGAATATACTTATTAAACCTATTACATCTCTTTTAACAGAAGAATCATTCATAAGATATGAAACTCTTTCTGTAGTTGCTAATGACGTACTTAATTTAATAGATTTAGATTTAACATCAAGAAATGTTGATATGGAAAATAATATAATGAAGTTAGTAGTTAATAATAATTACAACGATAATGAAATATTATTAAATGCATTTTCTTTTAGAGCTGATTTAACTGAACATGAATATGAAAAACTTAAAAATATAATTATGTCACTTCTGTTAGAAAAACAAGATGAAAAAGTGAGGAGTGCATAATGGATTATTTAGAAAAAGTAGGTTTTTTAGAAAATGATATTAAACATCTAAATGAAAATATACCACCTTTAATACATAAAAGTTTAGTACTTCAAAGTAAATTGGTTCTTGTGAATATACAATACTTAAAAAGTCAAGGTATAGAAAATTACAAAGATCTATTTAAAAGATTTTATGAAGTATTTTTAATGGATTATACTGATTTTAAAAATATATTTGAAAAATATGATAGAGATGAATTAATAGAATTTTTAAAAAATGATATAAATTTATTAGAATTTTTATAGGAAATGAAATTGTCTAAATTTCATTTTTTTATACAATTTTAAAGATTTATATTGTATAATTATATAGTTGAAAGGAAAATAAAAATGTTAGAATTAAAAAAAATAGAAAAAATTTATGAAATAAACGATTTTAAACAAACTGCGTTAAATGGCGTTAGTTTAAAATTTAGAGAAAACGAATTTGTATCTATATTAGGACCATCTGGTAGTGGTAAAACTACTATGCTTAATATAATTGGTGGTTTAGATACTTATTCAAGTGGAGATTTACTTATTAATGGAGTATCTACTAAGAAATATAAAGATGTTGACTGGGATACTTACCGTAATCATCATGTAGGATTTGTATTTCAATCTTATAATCTTATTACACATCAAACTGTTCTTGCTAACGTAGAGCTTGCTCTTACTATTAGTGGAGTAGATGTTAAGGAAAGAAGAAAAAGAGCAGCAGAGGTTCTTGAAAAGGTTGGTCTTAAAAATCATTTAAATAAGAAACCTAACCAACTTAGTGGTGGTCAAATGCAAAGGGTTGCAATTGCTAGAGCATTAATTAATAACCCAGATATATTACTTGCTGATGAACCTACAGGTGCACTTGATACTGAAACAAGTAAACAAATAATGGATTTACTTAAAGAAATAGCAGCTGAAAAACTTGTTATCATGGTTACTCATAATCCTGAACTTGCAGAAGAGTATTCAACAAGAATTGTTAAAGTTCTTGATGGTGATATATTAAGTGATTCACTACCATTTGATGGTAAAGAAAAACATAAAGAGCAAAATATTAAAGGTAAAAAATTTATGTCTTTTAAAACAGCTCTTAATCTTAGTTTTAACAATTTATTAACTAAAAAAGGAAGAACATTTATGACTTCTTTTGCAGGTAGTATTGGTATTATAGGTATTGCAACTATACTAAGTTTATCAAACGGTGTGCAAGAATATATCAATAGAGTAGAGGAAGATACTTTAACTGGTTATCCACTTACTATATCTGAGTATACTGTTGATGCATCATCTATCATTACTGGAATGGGAAATGTAAGTGTTGTTGAAAATCCTGAGAAGGATACTGTATATTCAAATGATATGATGGTAGATATGTTATCTACATTTACATCTCAAATGAGTGCTAATAACTTAAAAGAATTTAAAAAATACATAGAAGATGAATCAAATGGATTCTTAGATGAGCTTAATGCAATATCATATGGTTATAATTTAGATTTACAATTATATAAAAATTCAGATACTGAAGTTATTAAAGTAAATCCTAATGAACTATTTGAAGAACTTATGTCATATAACCCTCTTATGAGTGCTGAAAATGTATGGATTGAAATGATTGATAATAGAGAATTATTTGAAAATCAATATGATTTACTAGCAGGTGATTATCCATCAGAATATAATGAAGTACTAGTTGTACTTGATGGTAATTATCAATTAAGTGATTTTGCTTTATATACTTTAGGTTTAAAAGATCAAAGTGATATAGAAGATATTATGAATTCTATATTATCTGCTGAACCAGTAGAGCAACCAGAACAAACAACTTATACATACGATGATTTATTAGATTTATCATTCAAAGCGGTATTAAATTCTGATTACTATGTAAAAGAAAATAATATTTGGATAGATAATTCTACTTCTGAGGAATTTATGCTTAATTTATTAAGTGAATCTTTAGAAATAGAGGTAGTAGGTATTGTTCAAACAAATCCAGAAAGTAATATCTCTGGAGTTCCAACAGGTGGTATTTTTTATACTAGTGATTTAACAGAATATGTTATTAAAGAAATTAATAATTCACAAGTAGCTATTGATCAATTAGCTAGTACAGATATTAACGTTTTAACTGGTCTTGAATTTACAGAAGAAACAAGTTTTGATATAAATTCATTAACACCAGAGGAACAAGCTTATATGTCTACTTTATCTCAAGCAGAACTTGCAGAATTAATGAATCTTTATTCATCAAATGCAGCTGAAACTTATGAATCTGTTCTTGCTAAAATAGGTGTAGTTGATTTAGATAATCCAAGTGCTATTAATCTTTATCCAAAAGATTTTAAAGCTAAAGATAATATTGAAGGATTAATAGAAAAATATAATACTGAGCAAGAAGAACTTGGACTTGACGATAACGTTATAACTTATACTGATATTGTAGGAATGATGATGAGCTCTGTTACTACAATAATCAATATGATTACATATGTACTTATTACATTTGTTTCAATATCTTTAATTGTTTCTAGTATTATGATTGGAATTATTACATATATTTCAGTTTTAGAACGTACTAAAGAAATTGGTATTTTAAGAGCAATAGGTGCAAGTAAAAAAGATATTTCTAGAGTATTTAATGCTGAGACTTTCATTGTAGGTCTTTGTGCAGGATCTTTAGGTATTTTTGTTACAATCATCATTAATTCAGTAGCAAATGTAGTTATTAAATCTATCACAGATATTTCTAACTTATCAGTGCTTCCACTTAATGGTGCTATATTCTTAATATTTATCTCTGTTTTCCTTACTCTAGTTGCTGGTTTAATACCAAGTAAAATTGCAAGTAAGAAAAATCCAGTAGAATCACTAAGAAGTGAATAAAATTGTAAGGTTGTGTCATTTGTGATACAATTATATTGGTAAATTCCAAAATTTACCATAAAAATCAATCGAAAGATTGATTTTTTTTTTGATTGAAAAAGAAGGGAAGGTGATTTAATATGATACAAATAATAAAGAAAGAAATAGGTATTAGTGATAACTTAAAAAAAGAAATAAAGTTACTAGGTGCTGCATTTAATACTAAGTACAAAATAAACAAAGGTTATCTTAAACAAATAAGATATAGCAACGTTGGTTACATTGTGCCCCATAGTGTCGAAATAAATGAAAGAATATATTTATTCTATAATGATAAATCTTATTTTAAAGAATACGGAAAAGAAGATATCATACCTATGGAAAATTTAATTAATTATGTTTCTAACAATAATTAATTAAACAAACATTCAAATTAAAAAGGGAGGAAACAAATATGAATGATAGAAAAGTAGCAGGTATTTACATAAGGGTAAGTACCGAAGATCAAGCAAGAGAAGGTTTTTCTCTTGGTGAACAAAAAGAAAAATTATTGGAGCTTTGTAAATTTAAACAAATAGATGTATATAAGGTTTACGAAGATGCTGGAATAAGTGCAAAAGAAATGACTAGACGTACAGCGTTTATGGAAATGCTTAAAGATATGGAAGAAGGGAAAATAAACTATATAGTGGCTTATAAGCTTGATAGAGTTACTAGAAGTATACAAGACTTAGAAGAGTTAATTAAAACTCTTGAAAAAAACGATTGTTTTTTACTTTGTGATAAGGATGATGTTAATACATCAACTGCAAATGGTAGATTCTTTATTAGAATGCTTACACTTTTATCACAACTTGAAATAGAAATAGTATCAGAGAGAACTAAGTTTGGATTAAACGGTGCCATTAAATCTGGTCACTTACCAGGTTTAAGCCCTCTTGGATATAAGAAAAAAGATAAGAAGACTGTAATAGATGAAAACACTAAAGATATAATAGTAAGAATATTTAACTTATATATATCAGGTAGTAGTTATAGTCAAATATCCAATATGTTTAATGAGGAAAAACTTTTAAAAAGAAAGTGGTATCATTCTACGATACAAAAAATAATAAGAAATAAAATATATGTAGGAGATTATGAACAATATAAAAAACTACCTAAGGTAGATCCTGTAATACATAAAAACATGGTAGAACCTATTATATCTAGAGAGTTATTTGAAGAATGTCAAATAATTAAAGAGTTTAGATATAAAAGTAATATGAGTCCTATAACACATTTATTCTTTAAAAAAATAGTATGTCCAAAATGTAATAAATTTATGAAATTTCATGGAATAGGTGGTAATAATAAAAAATACTTTTATTATACTTGTTCTCATTGTAAACATCACTATAGTGAAAATCATGTAGAACATCTATTAATCAATTATATAAAAGATATAATTGACTGTGATATATCTATGGATAATTCTTTCATTCCAGTTTTAACAACTGAGGGTGTAATAAATATAAGAGAGATTGAACAGCAAATAAAAACTATAGAAAGAAGGAATGAAAGAATTAAAAAAGCTATAATAAGTGGTGCCTTCTCTGTTAGAGAATTTAAAGTAGAAAAAGAAGTTAATGATGAAAAGATAAGAGTTCTTAGAGAAAAATTAATAAAAGAGTTAAATAATAAAAATACTTTAAATAATGATGATCTATCACATAACAATATGATTGATTATCATAATATTAAAAATTCTTTTATAGAATTTTGGAATATGAAATCAAGAGATGAAAAAAAAGAATATATTGCAAACCATGTTGATAGAATTCTTCTTAGAAAAGGTATGGATAATGAAATCTATATTTATAGAATTGATTTTAAACAATCATTCTTAGATAGTTTAATTACCATGTATAACGAAGATATATTTAAAGTTCTAGTACCAGTAGATTCTAGAATTTCTTCTTATGATAATATTCAAAATGCAATATTATCAAATGATGAAATGTGTATAGGTTAATCATAATAATACCAAATTTCATATTTAGTAATTAATAATGAATTATAAAATATATTATGTTATAGTTATTTTGCGATCGCTCAAAGAAGGAGTATTTAAATGAAATTAACACTACCATTACTAAGGTATGATTGTGTATTTAAACATATATTTAAATCAAATAAAAAAGGATTAATTTATATGATAAACGGAGTAACAGGAAGTAATTATAGAGAAGAGGATATAGAATTAATAGATAATGAAATAATTGGAAATACAATAGATAATAAGTATTCAACTATAGATTTATATGTTAAAGATAGATTAACAGGAGAAAAGGTATTAATAGAAATGCAAAATATAATACATGCTAATTTTGCAGAAAGAAGACATTACTTAAATAACAAAAGTTTTAATTCACAATTTATCAAAGGTGGGAATTTTAAAGTAAACAAAAGCATATCTATATTTATATTAGGATCTACAAGTGATAGTTATCCGAAGTCTTTGATAAATTATCATAAATATGATAAGATAGCTTTAGAAATTGAAAAGAGTAATGAGTTAATAAAAGATGAAGTATTAATAGATGAATTTATTGTTAATTTGAAACTTTTAGGAACAGATAATAGATTAGATGATAAACTAGTTGAATTTTTCTCTCTTTTTAATCTAAAAGGACATGAGGAGCTAAAAAGTATGAGTGATAAAAATAAACTATATAAAGATATATACGAAAGTGTAAAAGAAATAACAGAAGAATCAATAATAACAGAAGATTTAGCGATAAGAGAATATAATCAACATATGTATGATGCAAGAGAACAAGGAATTGAGCAGGGTATTGAACAAGGAATCGAGCAAGGAATCGAGCAAGGAATTGAAAAAAATAAAAGAATATCAGCTCAAAATTTATTAGATATATTAGATGATGAAACTATAAGTTTAAAAATTGGACTACCCATAGAAGAAGTCAAAGAAATTAGAAAAAATAATTAAATTCTAAAAATAAAAAAATCAAAATATTGTTAATTTTGATTTTTTTTATTTTTGGAACCTTGATACGTATTTCTATTTTTCATTTCTTTATCTATATCATTTAGAACGCAGAATTTTTTTAATAACCAAGTAGGGGTTATTAATTCTTCTTTAACAGGATCTCCTGTTATTCTTTCTATAACAATATTTTCATTAAATATTTCTAGTTGATCACATACTATATCTATGTATTGTTCTTTAGTTAATATATTAAAGTTTTCTTTGATATATAACTTTTCAAGATTAGTATCCTTTGTGATAAAGAGCATATGTATCTTAATAGCATCAATATTTAATTCATTTAAATATGATGCTGTACTTAACATATCTTCTTTAGTCTCAAAAGGTAATCCATTTATAATATGTGCTACTGTAAATATATCTCTTTTTTGTAGTTCTTTAACACAGTTTGTAAAGTCTTCTTTTGTATGTCCACGATTTATTATTTTTAACGTATCGTCCTTTTGACTTTGTAGACCAAGTTCAATTGTAAGAAATGTTCTCTCATTTAGCTCTTTAAGGTAGTCTAAGCATTCTTTAGTGATAGAGTCAGGTCTTGTTGCAATTGATAGTCCTACGACGTTCTCAAGGTCTAAAAATGGCTCAAATATTTTTCTTAGGTTATCAACTGTATCAAAAGTATTTGTTCCTGCTTGGAAGTAGGCTATAAATTTAGAGTTAGGCCATTTTTTAATCATTATTTCTTTAGTTTCTGTAAACTGTTCTATTAAATTATCATTTTGTTTAATTATATTAGCTGCACTATAATCTTTACAATAGATGCAGCCACCAATGTCCTTATTAGGACATTTAAAACCTGCATCAATTGGTATCTTTATTATTTTGCTATTAAACTTATTTTTTAAAAAATAATTTAGTGTATGATATCTCTTATTATCTAGTGTATATTTAAACATTGCATAACTTCCTTTATGGATATTTTAACATTATTGTTAAAAATTTGCAATTTAGAGAGTTATATGTTACAATACATTTCATATATCAGGGGGATAATATGAATTTAGTAGAAATAAAAGAGAAAAATAAACAAGATTTAATACTTGGAAATAATGTTACAAATACAGAGGCTAAGATGTCTTTATATAAAAGAAACATTAATAATAAGAAATGGTGTTTATTAAAAGAGTATTATAATTTAGATGGTAAATACTTTTCTAATAAGATGCTTACTATACATCAGTTAATATTTAATAAGGAAGAAATACATTCATTCGTACCTAACTTAATACTACCAAATTATTTAGCATCAAGAAAAAATACTGTAGTAGGTTATACAATGGATTATCATCCATCTGTTAACCTTCATAGTGTACTTAGTAGTTATGATTTTACTGTTGAAGAAAAACTTGCTTACTTAAAAGAAGTAGGAGAAGTATTTGAAAATTTAAAACAAATGAGAGACAAGTCTTCAGTTACAGATATGTACTTAAATGATGTGCATGAAGATAATTTTATAATAGACGAAAAAGGTAAATTGTTTGCAGTAGATGTAGACTCATGTAAGATTACAAACAACGAACCATTTGCAGCCAAATATTTGATAGGTAGTTTACCAGCACTTAGATCGGCTCCTAAGAAGTTTAATGGTGATGAAAATGAGTTTGGTATTATATATAAACCAACTGAGGAAACAGATTTACATTGTTATTTAATAATGATATTAAATTTCTTATATAATGATAGATCGGTTCAAAAAATGACTATGGAAGAATATTATGAATATATGGAATATTTAGACTCACTTGGACTTTCTAATGAAGTGTTATCTATATTCTTAGATATGTATACTTCTAAACCTAATATAAATCCTAAAGAAGTATTAGATGCTCTTAAAGAAGTATATCCAAGAAGTACTAAGAATGTTTATAATTGTGTAAGAAAAAGAAAATAGGGTAGTTTTTTGCAAAAAAACGTACTAAAAAAAAGATTATTATCTATACATTTTAGATTAATAATCTTTTTTTATTTGTTAATAAGTTTTACAATTTTTTATTTTAATTTAAAATACATGTTATCTATTTACAATATTATTTCTTGGTGCTATAATTAATTTATAATAAGTGAGGTTAAAGAATGGTATCTGGTAATGTAAGAGTTCATTTAAAAGTGAATGAAATGGATCAAGTTATATCTTATATAGGAGAAAGAAAAGATAATTTATCATTACTTTTTTCTAAAATAGATTCTAGCATGAGTGATATAGAAAAAGCTAATACTTCTTCTAATATAACAACTTTGATTAACAGATATAATGAACTTAAAAGTAATTATAATATTATTTTAGACAATATAGATACCTATAATACTGATCTATTAAATGTAATTAAGAATTTTGAGTCAACTCAGCAGGAAGTATTGAAAATTTTAAATATTCAAACTCCAGATGTTGATGTAATTGAATTCTTGGATTGAAAGGAGGAAGTGTATGGCTTATAAATTCGAAGCAACTGATGATGCTTATGGTTATTCTGCAGATGGTGTTGCGGCATTAAAAAAATCTATTGAAATGGGATTATTAACAGATGTTAGTGAATCTATGAAAGATATTTCTAAAATTGTTACGTCAGTACAAGAAAATTGGAGCGGAACTTCAGCAAATAATTTTTGCGATATACTTAATGATAAAGTAGTAAAAATTAGCGAAGATATTCAAGAAGAATACGATGATTTAGAATCTAGAATTAATGAATTACAATCAATGTATCAACAACAAGATGAGAAAGTACTTTCAGCAGATATGGCTAATGTTTCTAAAAAAATATATTCATAATAATAAAAAAGAAAGGGTGATAAAATATGGCATGGAATGATTCAGCAAACACTTGTGTAGGAAATAATGATTCGATTAATAATATTGATAGTAATATTTCAAAAAGAAATACAGATAGATCATCTGGTAAAGTTTCTTTAGGTAAAGTAGAACTTATAGGTTTAAGTGCTAGTGGTATAGGAGAAATAAAAGTAGCAATTAATAATTATATCGAAGAAGTTAGTGGTGCTTTAGAAAAATTCATCGCAGAAGTAGACGTAAAAACTGCTTTTGCAGGAACAAGTATTGTTGCAGCTTTAGATGAATATTTACTTTCAGTTAAAAATTACATTAATGGTTTAGTTTTGCAATTAAAAGAATTTGATACAAAACTTGCTAATGTATTATGCGCATGGGAGGTATCTGATAAAGCCACAGCATCACAAATCGATGCTTCTAGTTCAGTGGTTCAAGGTGCTACAACTTCTGTATAGTTGTAGGATAATAAAATGACATTATCTCAATTAAATTTGTTAAAAACAAATTACGAACAATTAAGAATAAGTTTACAAACTATCGTTTCAAAAAATGAAATATTAATTGATAAAATTAATCAAATGAATTCAAATTATTCAAATACTTTTGAAATAGATGGATCTGTAATAGAAGCAAATTTATTTGTTGACTCAAGAACTGAATGTGAAGTTCAAAATAATGAAATTAGAAATACTATGATTCCATCAATAGCGACTAAAATACTTGAGATTGAGTCGCAAATTCAAGAATTATCTGTAGTTTCTAGTTTATCAGATTTATAAATACGATTATTTTTATAATCGTATTTTGCTAATAAAGGAGATTTTTTATGAATATTGATTCTGAAAACATAAATGAAAATGCTTTAATTATAAAATCTACTTCTGCAGAAATCAAACAACAATTAGATTTGTTGTTTGATAAATTACTGCAGCTTAGTGATGAAAATATATGGGTAGGTTCTTCATTTGAAAGATACGCATTAATTTTAAAAAGTGAAAAAATATCTTATTATAATTTTCAATTAGAATTAGAATCAATCGCTGAAATGTTAATTAGTTATTGTTCACAATCAGATGTAAATACAAAAAGTTTAAAAGGTGAATTTAATGACTAAATTAAGAATAGATCAAGAGATATTCGATACTTTAAGAAATGACAAAATAAGGGAAGTAATTGAAGATTATTCTTCTATTATTACGTTATGTAGGAATTTAAATGTTCCTAGTGGTTTTTTATATAGTAATCGTATTGAAAAATTTCAAACACAATTAACTAATAGAAGTGAAGAGTTTGAAAATATGATGGCTTTATGTCATAAAAGTAATAATAATATTGAAGAAATAGAAAAAACTTTAGAAAAAAAAATATCTAATTTAGATGTTACTTCTTTAGAAAAAAGAGATATTATTATTAAATATAAAGGGTAAGGAGGTTGAAAAAGTGAAAGAAAAATATCTTCCTATCGGAAGTGTCGTTGATGTAAAAGGTTATAGTAATAAGTTAATGATAAACGGATATTTTGGTTTGAATTATACAGGTTCTGTCAATGTGTTTGACTATGAAGGAATTACTTATCCTGCTGGTAAATTAAAAGATAATCAAATTTTTGCATTTAATCATGCAGATATTATTGCTGTTAATTTTATAGGTTTTGTTAATGAGGAGTTCAAAGTTTTAAATGATAATTTAAATAATAAACAAAGTATAGAAGAAACTAAATTTAAATTTGACGAAAATGGAGTTGTTGTAGTTGATCTAGACGTTGCAGATGATATTTTCCACGATTCAGTAGTATCAGAAAATATTAATCCGTTTTCTAAAAAAATAGAATTGCCAGTAAATAATGTAAATGATAATCAATTAAAAGATTATACTTTTGACGAAAATGGAGTAATAGTATCGGATAATACTTCACAAATTAAACCAGAAGAAGTTAATACTTATCAAACAGTTCCAACACCAGGAACAAGCATTAATGGATATCAATTTGATGAAAATGGAGTAATAGTATCGGATAATACTTCACAAATTAAACCAGAAGAAGTTAATGCTTATCAAACAGTTCCAACACCAGGAACAAGTATTAATGGATATCAATTTGATGAAAATGGAGTAATAGTATCAGATAATACTTCACAAATTAAACCAGAAGAAGTTAATGTTTATCAAACAGTTCCAACACTAG
>JAWXUH010000002.1:0-203240 GCA_044432745.1 bacterium | reverse complement strand
TTGTCTTTAGGTAGTTGCTTACTATTTTTAGGTTTAACAAAAGTAACTTTTATATTTTTTATAAATGGGTGCAAAAAAATTTATGCACAATTAAGGGGGTATTAAGATATGAAAAAAAATAGATATTGGATAATTTGTATTGCATCAATTTTAATTGGATCTATTCTATTTGGTATAGGAGTATCATTAGGAGGAGCTACAAGTTTTAATATTGGTTCTAATGGATTAAATTTCTATAATGGATTTACAAATAAAGATAATCAAGTATTTGAAATAGTAACTATTGATAATGAAACAATTACTAAAATTGATTTAGACAACAATTTTAGTAAAATAACTATTACTAATGGTGATGAAATATCTTTAAGATACAGTTCTGATTTAGAATATAAAGTAAAAAATGATAATACACTATATATTTCATCTTCTGAAAATAAGCAAAAAACTTTTGGTTTCTTTGCCCTATTTTATGTTAATGACAATGTACTTGAAATTACAATTCCAGAATCTGTTGTAGATGTTAAAATAGATTCTGAAGGAAATGTTATTATCTCTGATTTAACATTAGAAAACCTTGAGATAGAAACATCTTTAGGTAATGTAGTATTAGAAGATACTTTTGTAACTACAAGTACTATTGAAAACGAAATTGGAAATATATCTTTAACTAACTGCATTATTGATAATTCAAAAATTCAATCATCTATTGGTAATGTTAAAACTTCTAACTTAGATATTCTAAGTTCAGGATTTTTTGAAAATGATATGGGTAATTTAGTTTTAGATTTTGCTAAAGAAGAAAGTGTTTACAACTTTAATGTTGGTGTTGATTTAGGTAATTTTGAAATTAATGGTAACAAATCATTAATTAATTATTCAAATGGAACAATTAATATTAATATCCAATCATCTATTGGTAATTTAGTTATTACGACAAAATAAACAAAAAATCACAACTATATTTCAAGTTGTGATTTTTATTTATTATAATTACTATTTTATTTGTCTAAATTAATTCTTCTATATCATTTTTAAATTCTGAAATTCTATTATCTTGGTTAAAGAAATGAACTCCACAAATATTATAATGATTATCATCAACAAATTTAATTGTTGGGATTGCACTTTCCTTTAATTGTAATAAAAATTCTTCTTTCCATTTCTCTTCTTCTAATAAATGATTTCCTTTAGGTTCAATAAATACTTGCATTTGCTCATAAGCATTTTCTTTTTCTTTATATAAAAAAAATATAAAATCTGGTTCAAATATTCTTCCATCTTCAAATGAATATATTACTAAACTTCTTTCATTTCTTAAAACAAATACCTTATCATATTTAGCATTCATTTGCTCGATATATTGTTTAAAATATTTTATAAATTTCTTTTCTTCAGTCGTACCAAAATTATCTTTGTACACAAACCATTCTTCATTTTCTAAATTCATTTTATATTCATCTGGAACGCTTGAATCACCTTGTGAAATTCCTTTTCCCCAAGACTCTGGTATAACTGTTATCATTTTATCTTTGATAATATCTGCAATTTTAATTGCTTTAAACTCTTTAGTTCCTATATATTCTTCATCTTCACTATATATTTTAGAACTTATTTCATTCAAAATTTTTAATACTGCTAAATGCAAAATTTCATTTGACAGTTGCTTTTCTAATGAGTTAATTTCTATTTTTATTTCACCTAAATATCTTGTATCAAAAATGAATTCTTTTATAGATTTCAAATATGTAAAATATTTTTGTAAATTATCTAATTTATATATTTCATTTTTACATAAAGCTTTATATACAATAGTGTAATTTATATTTGCGATTTCACTTATAGTTTTGATTGAAGAATATGTTTGTAATTCTACTTTTGATTCAATTATATATTCATCGTGTGGATTAGTTTCTTGAATTGTCTTAATTTTATCTGCAAAATCGTAATTAATCTCTTTTACTACATCTGATAATTTGTAACTACTTTTACTTTCACTAGAAAAAAATATCCCAAAAGTAGAACCACAAATCAAACCTATTAAACACACTATTATAATTATTATAATAGCAATCCAACCACCTGCTATAATTGCTGAAATCAAAACTTTAGTAGAAGCTATTGCAAGTTTTATTGAACTAATTGTAGCCTTTATTGCAAGTTTAATTGCCTGATACATAGCTTTAATAGAATTCTTAGTGAATTGTATCATTTGCATTGTATTTTTAGATGTATTTTTTATTACTTTAATACTTGTTTTAACAGTTTTATCTGTTGTTTTAACTACATTTTTAGTAGATTTAATCTTAGACTTAATATCTTTCACTCTTACTTTTTTTATGATTTTTCTCATTTTTTAGTGTTTTTTTATGAATTTCTCCATTTTTTCAAACATCGAAAAAACCCTTATTTTATAAGGGTTTCAAGGCATTATTTACGACTTAACACACACACAGATTCGATATGATACGAAAAACTAAACATATCAAAGGCATCAATAGAAGAAATATTATAAGATTCTTTTAATATTTTCAAATCTCTTATTAAAGTATGCATATCACAAGATACATAAATAATTTTATTTGGTAAAGATTCCTTAATGAAATCCATAACAACAGTATCAAGTCCACTTCTAGGAGGATCTACTATTAGTGTATTAAAGTCATCTTTAACTTTAATATTTTTTGACAAATCTCCTACTTTAAAAGAAGCATTTTCTATATGATTTATTAAAGCATTATTATTAGCATTAATTACTGCATTTTTCACAACTTCAATACCAAATACTTTTGATGCTTTTTTACTAGCATTAAGACCAAGTGTTCCTACACCGCAGTATAAATCAAGTACAGTATCTGTATCATTTATATTGTCATTTATTACATCAAATAATTTTCCAGTTACATACGGATTAACTTGAAAAAATGAATCATAACTTATTTCAAAAATTAAATCGTTGATTTTATCAAGAAAGAATTTTTCTCCCTTGACTAATTCATTATTTACAATTACTCCTGCTGCATTTAAATCACTTGCATCAACATAATCCTTAGTATTAATAGAAACTAATATATCATTTTTATAATTAGTTCTAACATTAACAAATCCATTCTTAATGTTTAAGTCTTTTATTTCCGAAAAGAAAACATTTATTGCATTTCCAGCAATTTTACATTCATTAATTTCTACTACCTTGTTAGAAACCTCTTCGTAAAAACCTATTTTATAATCAACTATTTTTAAACTTATTTTATTTCTATAGTTAAATGGTGAATCATTTTTATGAAATTTAATAGGCATTTCAAATCCATTTTTCATAAGATTTTTTTTGTAACTATCCATTTTTAAACTAAATGAATCTTCATAAGTAGTTTCTAAAAATTGACAACCACCACATTTTGAAGAAAAAGCACATGGACTTTTAATTCTCATATCACTAGGTTTAACTATTTTTTTAATTTTACCGATGATATATTTTTTCTTTTCAACAGTAACATTAACCTCGATCTCATCTCCAGGAAGAGCACCTTTTATAAATGCTATTTTATCATTTATAAAAGTTATTCCTCTACCTTGATTATCTATTTTTTCTATTATATATGTCATTATACCTCCAGCATTGAAAGTGATACTTTTTTCTTTTCTATATCTACCTTTTCAACGTAACATTTTACAATTTGGCCAATTGCCAATTTTTCTGAAGGATGTTTTATGAAATCTTTTGAAATTTTAGAAATATGAACCAAACCATCATTTTTTAGTCCTATATCTATAAAAGCTCCAAAATCTACAACGTTTCTAACAGTACCTTCAAGTTCATCTCCTATTTTTAAATCTTCTAAATGTAAAATAGTACTTTTAAGAACTGGTTTGTCAAAAACATCACGTGGATCTCTTTTTGGTTTCTTCAGAGATTCTATTATATCATTAAAAGTGTAATTATCAACATCATATTTGTTTTCAAAGTTATAATTAGATATTTTTTCAGAACCTATATCATTAATAGTTAAATTATTATCAGTAAGTATTTTTAATGTAACATCGTAACTTTCTGGATGAATATCAGTTTCATCAAGTAAATTATCTCCATCATTAATTCTTAAAAATCCTATAGCTTGCTCGTAAACTTTTGGAGTAAGCATTTTTTTAACTTCTAATCTAGAATTTATTTTACCTATTTTTTCTCTTTCATTTATTAATTTTTCTGCTGTCTTAGCTGTAATACCAGAAACATATTTAAATAAACTTACACTAGCTGTATTAACATTTACACCAACACTATTTACAGATGATGTTACAACAAAATCTAAAGACTCTTTTAAAAGTTTGTTTTGAACATCATGTTGATATAAACCTACACCTATACTTTCTGGATCTATTTTAACAAGTTCTGACAGTGGATCTTGAAGTCTTCTTCCTATAGATACAGCACTTCTTTCTTCTACTCGATAATTAGGAAATTCACTTATAGCAAGTTTGCTTGCTGAGTAAACACTAGCTCCTGCTTCACTTACAATTATGTATTCAAATGAATTAGTAGTAAGACCAATTAAACTAGCTATAAATTCTTCACTTTCTCTTGAAGCAGTACCGTTACCTATTGCAACTATATTTACAGAATATTTATTTATTAAATCTACCACTATTTTTTTAGCTTCATTTATTTTATTAACTGGCGCATGTGGATAGATTTTTTCTATTTTTAAAACTGCACCATTTTTATCAAGTACTGCAAGTTTACAACCAGTTCTATATGCAGGATCAAGAGCTAAAACTATTTTTTCTTTCATTGGAGGTTGCATTAATAAATTTTTTAAATTATCTCCAAAGTTTTCTATAGCAACTAAATCGGCATTTTCTGTTAATAAAGAACGTATTTCTCTTTCTATTGATGGATAAATAAGTCTCTTAAATGAATCTTTTATTGCATCACATATAAAATCACAAACAAAACTTTTATTGTTTTTTATCACTTTACTTTCAATAAAATCAAGTATTCTTCCTTTTTCAAAATCAATAGATACACTTATAATTTTTTCTTTTTCTGCTCTATTTATAGCAAGTATTCTATATGACTTAGCATAACAAATTTTCTCACTAAAATCATAATACATTTCATACGTTTTATTTTCATCTATAGCATCTTTTTTAATTTTTGTTTTTAAAGTTCCATAATTATAAATATTATCACGTATATATTTTCTAAAGAATGCGTTATCACTAATCCATTCTGCTATTATATAACCTGCACCTTCTAGGGCTGTAATCTCGTCTTTAACTTTGTCTCCAACAAATTTACTTGCCATTTCAAGAATAGAACCTTCTGTAGGCTGTGCCATAATCATTTTTGCAAGTGGTTCTAGACCAGCTGCAATAGCATCTGTTGCTTTAGTTTTTTTCTTTTCTTTAAACGGTCTATAAATATCTTCTAACTCTACAAGTTTTGTAGCATTATCGATATTAATAACTAGATCATCAGTTAATAAACCTTTTTCATCTATTAATCTTTTAATGTCTTCTTTCTTTTTTGTTAAATTTTTTGCATACTCATAAGCATCGCTTATAGCACGTATCATTTCTTCATCTAAACCATGCGTAGCTTCTTTTCTATATCTTGAAATAAAAGGAACAGTATTCCCAGCTTCAAGTAATAAAAGCGTTGCTTTAGCATCTTGATGTGGAACATTAAGTTCCGTACTAACTTTTTTAATTAAATCATCATTCATATTTTTCTTCTTTCTAAAATCATTATAACAAATATAACATAAAAAAATCTAGTTTATTTCATAAACTAGACAATTAAATTATTAATTTTTTCTTGATAATCGTTGCTTTTACATATGTATGAACCTACTACTACGTAATCAATATTTAAATCATTTATTTTTTTAATACTTATATTATCAACGCCACCATCAACTGCAATATTGAAAGTTAAATTCATAGATTCTTTTAATAAAATCAACTCTTTAATTCTTTCTACTGACTCGTCGATAAAAGGTTGCCCTCCTGCTCCAGGATTGACACTCATTATCAAAACATAATTAATATGTTCTAACAATTTAACAAAATCTTTTATATTTTCATCTGGATTAATTACAATTCCGGGTAATTTATTCATAGATGTTATTTTATTTATTAAAGACATATTATCAGGATCGCAATTTGGATGAAAATATATAATTTTTACTTTTTCATTTTTAAAATATTTTAAGTATTTAACTGGCTTTGCAACCATCAAATGTACATCTATTGGTAATAGTGATTCTTTTAATAAAACTTTTATATTTTTTTTATAAAAATTTCTAACACCAACATATTTACCATCCATAACATCTGCATGAATGGAAAAAGATTTTGTGTCATTTATTTTTTTTATAGTTTCATCTATATCAAAATTACTAGACAAATAACTTACAGATACTTTCATTTAATCTCCTCATGAATTTTTTTATAACTTTTGTATCTAGATTCAAGAATGTTTCCATTTTCTACATTTTCCATTACAGAGCAAATTCCTTTAATATGTTCACAATCTCTAAACTTACACGGAAAGTTTTCAAATTCAGCAAAATAAAACCTTAAATCTCTTCTATCAATATCACTTAAATCTATTGATGAAAAACCTGGTGTGTCTGCAATAAAGAAAGAGTCTATTTTATATAATTCCGTATGTCTTGTAGTATGAACTCCTCTACCTAATGCTTTTGAAATTGGAGAGGTTTTCAAATCTAAATCATTTGATAATTTATTAATTAAACTACTTTTTCCAGCTCCAGTTTGACCTGCTAAAAAAGCAATTTTACCTTCTAGTATTTTTTTTATTTTTTCGATATTTTCATTTGTAACAACCGCATAACCTAAAGAAGTATAATAACGTTCTAATTTCTTATATTCTTCAAGATCTTCAGAAGAACATTTATCAAGCTTAGTAAAAATTAATATTGGTTCAGCATTTTTACTTAAAAATCTAACTATTAATTTATCAAGCAATAACGGAGAAAAATCTGGTTCTTTCATACTAGTAACAATAACAGCATGTCCTATATTTGCAACAGCTGGTCTTGATAATACATTAGTTCTCTCGTGTATTTTGATAATATATTTATTTTCTACATCTATATCAACAGTATCCCCTACTAAAGGAGTTATCTTTTCATAACGAAAAAGTCCTCTAGGTGTACAAGAAATTTCACCTAGAGGAGTACTAACAACATATAAATTACTAATATTTTTTATTATAGTTCCTTTTTCAATCATTTTTTAACCTCATTCTTCTTCAGTTGTGTTTTCAGAATTTTCTTCATCTGTAGTTACATCAGAATCTTCTTCCTCTTCTACAAGTGGTTCATCTGGTACTACCTCTTCTTCTTCTGGTTTTTCTATAGCAACTTTTACTTTAAGATTAAATCCTGAAACTATAGTAGAACCAGCAGTTCTACTTTGATAGAAAATAGCACCTGGTACATAAGTATCACTAACAACTTCTTCAACTGTAAGAATTAAATTATTATCTGAAGCAAATTCTTCTACTTTTTCTAATGTATACTCTTCATTTAAGAAATCTGGATAAGTATTCATAAGTGGTACATATAAAGTAATTATATCTCCCTCACTTAACGTCTTACCTGCTTCAACAGATTGTCCAATAATTTCATCAGCTGTAAAGTTCGATGTATTATCTACTTCCTGTTGCTCTATTAAAACTTGTAATCCTAAAGCAGTAAGAGCACCTTTGATTTCAATTGAATTTTTACCAATATAATCATCTATTGTAAGTGATACATCACCAATTGAAACATACATAGTTACTTCATACCCTTTTTTACGAGAACTGTTTGCTCCTGGATTTGTTTTAACTATTAAATCTTCATCGTAAGCAGATGATGATATTTCTATTAATGAGTCAGCTACCATAAATCCTGCTTCTTGTAACATTATAGTCGCTTCACTTATAGATAAACCAGCTACATCTGGTATAATTGCTTGTTCATTTGAAGATAAATTAACCATACCATTCATAATAACTACTACTAACATCATTAATATAGCTAGTATAGCTGTTAATCCTATTAAAATTTTATTTCCCTTTTTCTTCTTTGGTTTGCTTTTCACTTCAACGACAGTTTCCTTTTCATCTTCATCATTATTTTCTTCTTCTTCGTTATTATTATTTACAATCTTCATAACTTTACTCTCATCATAATCATTTTCCGGAAACTTTAATTTTATTGGTTTTTCATCTTTTCTAGATTCATCTAAACACATTTTTATATCTTCGTGCATAGTTCTTGCATCTGGATATCTATTTTTAGGATTTTTAGCAGTAGCTCTAATAATGATATTTTCAAGTGATCTAGGAACACTTGCTACCTCATCAGTAATAAGAGGAACGCTCTCTTTTAAATGTTTTAAAGCTATTTCTACTGCATTATCTCCCGTAAATGGAAGTTTACCAGCTAATAGTTCATACATTAAAATACCTATTGAATATATATCACTTTGAAGTGATGAATTTTTACCCATTGCTTGTTCCGGTGGTAAATAATGTACACTACCCATTACCGAATTTGTTTGTGTAAGCTGCGTTGCATTCATTGCAACAGCTATACCAAAGTCAGTTATTTTAATAAGTCCATTATCTAAAATCAATATATTTTGTGGTTTAATATCTCTGTGAATTAAATAAGAATCATGTGCTACTGATAAACCATTTGTTATTTGAAGAGATATATCTACTACCTCTGATATAGATAACTTACCACGTTTTTTTATCAACGTTTTTAAATGAGTACCTTTTATGTATTCCATGACAATGTAATATTCACCGTCATCTTCTCCTACATCATATACCTCTACAATATTTTGATTACTTAAACTTGATGCAGCAAGTGCTTCCCTTTGAAATCTACGAACAAATTTTTCATCTGTAGATAAATCTCCTCTTAGCACTTTAACAGCAACTTCTCTATCTAGTATAGTATCATTAGCTAAATAAACATTAGCCATTCCACCTTCGCCTATATTTTTAATAATTAAATATCTATCACTTATTTTTTGACCTTTAACAATCATTATTATCACCACTTTCTTTCAGTAATAATGCTACTGAAATATTATCTGTACCCCCTCTTGAATTACATTTATCGATGATTTTATTTACTCTTTTTTCTATTGATATGTCCTCATTTATTACAGATTCTATTTGCTCATCTGACAACATAGTTGTAAGACCATCACTACATAGCATAATACCATCATATGGTCCATCTACTCCAAATATATCCATTTCTACTTCTTCGTTCACACCAAGAGCTTTCATTAATACATTTTTCTTTGGATGATGTTTTGCTTCCTCATCCGTAATATTACCTACATCAACAAGTAAATTTACTAAAGTATGATCTTTAGTCACTTTATGAATTAAATTATTTTTATATACATACCCTGAAGAATCACCTATATTACCAAACAACAAAAAGTCATTTGTTACTATAGACACAACCAAAGTTGTTCCCATACCATGAGAATCCTCATGTTTTCTAGCATGTTTCAAAATTTCTGAATTTATTATAGAAACACTTTCATTCAACCACTGTACTGCCTCTATTTTAGTACCAACTGTATCTAATTCAAGAAATTTCTCTGTCAAATGTTCTAAAGCCATAATAGAAGCTACTTCACCTTTTCTATGACCACCCATTCCATCAGCTACAATTAATATTTTTTCACCTTTATTATTTTCTACTACTATCACGTTGTCTTCATTATGATCTCTGACTTTACCAGGATCAGTTTGATAAAACACCTTCATTATTCCACCTCTTTACTTCTAAGTTGCCCGCAAGCAGCTGTAATTTTATTCCCAAATTTTCTTCTTATAGTAACATCAATATTATTAAGTTTTAAAACCTCACAAAATTTACGAGCTACTTCTTCATCACTCGATACAAAATCACTACTAGTTTGATTATAATATATTAAATTAACATACACATTGATTCCTTTTAATAATCTAGCAAGTTCATGTGCATTTTTCATACTATCATTTACATTTTTTAATAAAACATATTCAATTGTTACTCTTCTATTTGTTGTTTCCAAATAAGTTTTTAAAGCATCAATTAACATATTTAAATTATATACTTTATTAACAGGCATTAATGAACTCCTAAGTTCATCATTAGGAGCATGTAATGACACTGCTAAATTTATTTGTAATGGAAAATCTTTAAATTCAAGTATTTTAGGTACTAAACCACACGTAGAAACGCTAATATGTCTAGCACCAATTTCAAGACCTTTTGGTTCATTACATATCTCTAAAAATTTTAATATATTATCATAATTATCAAACGGTTCCCCTATTCCCATAATTACTATGCTATTAATTTTCTTTTCTATATGTTTCTCAATTAATAAGATTTGTTGAACCATCTCGAACACTTCAAGATTTCTAACTTTTTTTAACCTTCCACTCTCGCAAAAAGCACACCCCATATTACAACCAACTTGTGATGAAACACAAACTGATAAACCATAAGAATGTTTCATCAATACCGCTTCTATACATTCACCATCTTTTAAAGCAAACAAAAATTTGGCAACTTCAGAATCTTCTTCTACCTTTTTTACTGTAATAAAATCGAATACAAAATCATTACTTATCTTTTCTCTTAAGACTTTATTCATATTTAAAAATCCATCGACATCAAAAACTCGTTTTCTGTATACCCACTCAGTTACCTGAGTAGCCTTAAACGATTTTTCACCAATAGAAACAAAATAGTTTTCTAAGTCTTTTTTTGTATAATTAAACAAATTTTTCATAAATAAATTATATCACAGTACTCATGAAAATACGAGAATTATCAAGTATTATTTAACATAATTTTACACTTTAAAATAAAAAAAAATTAATATATAAATATATTAATTTAATTTTTGCTTAATTAAAGCACTTACCTTAGTCATATCGACATTTTTAATATTAGTTTGTGCATATTTCATACACATTCCCATGTCCTTAGCAGATGTAGGTTTTAATTCTTCAAACATTTTTTCAACTTCTAACAATATTTCATCATCAGTTAATTGCTTCGGTAAATAAGTAAGTAAAATTTCAATTTCATCATTTAATTTTTCACACTCATCTACTTTACCAAATTTTTGAAACTCTAATAAAGAATCATTTCTCATCTTAACTTGTTTTTTTATTACATCTTCAACTTGTTCATCAGTTAAATCACTTTTTAATTCAATTGATTTATTTTGAAGAGAACTTTTAAGCATTCTAAGTACAGATAATTTTAATTTGTCTTGGGCCTTCATCGCAACTTTAACATCTTCATTAATTTGATCAAACATAAAATATCTCCTTAATCACGTTTTTTCTTACGTGAATTTTTGATACCTTCTTTTTTCTCAATTCTTCTTCTGTCTCCAGGTTTAACGTAGTGTTTTCTCTTTTTAAGTTCCGATAGGACGCCGCTTTTAGCCACTCCAGTTTTAAATTTACGTAAAGCACCTTCGACATTACCATCTCTAACTACAACTTTTGTCATTCTTCGACCTCCTCTCGTTATCGATTAATATTATAGCACTATAAACATAAAGATACAATAAAAAAATGCAATTATATGTAGAAAAAATAAAAAAAGACGTTTTTTTATGCATTTTAACCGCATATTTTCTAAAAAAAGAAAAAAATGCTTTTATGCATTTTTTAAAGACTACAAGAATTATTTGTCGTAATTCTCATTATAGCTGTGCCAACATTTTGTCCCATTTCATAAATAGTTGATACCAGACTATTTAATGAAGAAAAAAGTGTTGCACTTATAGTAAGACCTCCTCCTACTATATTATTAAGCTCATAATTAGATAATTTCATAAACACCTCCAATACTAATTACATTTTTGTGGATTGATTATTCCATCTAGAATACCTAAAGCAAAGGAAACAACAAGTCCTATACCAATATACGTAGTAAGAGACATTGCACCGCCGTTTATTTCACATAATTCTTTATTATTTAATTTTTTCAATATAAACCTCCTAAAAAAATAAATTTGTTATTTTTTTTATTATTCTTTCTCTACTATAGAAAAAAGTAAGATCAATCACTTCGTTTAAAATAAATGATTCATCTACACTTATATAAACGTTTTGATAATGCTTATCACCATATAGATAAACATCATCAAAGTAAACTATTTCAAAAAAATATTTTTTGTTATAGATTTCTAAAAAGATTTCATCCTCTTTTATATCTAAAACATCAACATCGTAAGCTAATACTATATATTCACCATCATATACCCCTTTTAATTCATTTGAAGAATAAGCATATGTAACAAAAGTAAAATAAATAAAGATTATAAATAATACTATAAATATAATTAAGCTAATATATTTTTTATATTCTATATTAAGTAAATCTGAGTAACTATATTTCATCTAAATCAACCACCTTGTTAAAATATTTACTAAGATTTTTATGACTAATATAAATTATTGTTTTGTCACTAAAATATTTTCTTAAATTATTAATTATTTTCACTTCGTTTTTACTATCTAATTCACTAAGAGCCTCATCTATTATTAAAATATTAAAATCACTTAAACACGCTCTTGCCAATATCAACCTTTGTTTTTCTCCACCTGATAAATTATTACTATCAAGTTCGATAAATGATTCATATCTTAGTTTTTTATTATTTAAAACATCATCAACTAATGTCAATTTGCAAATTTCAAGAAATTTCAAATAATCAACTTCTCTATAAAAAGTAATATTATCAAATATTGTACCTGAAAATAAATATTCTTTTTGACTTATATAAATTATTTGATTTCTTATAGCGCGCAGTGATAGATCATCAATATTGTTTCCCCCTATTGTTATAATACCATTTGAGATAACATTTTCTTTTATCAATAATTTACATAATGTACTTTTGCCTCCACCACTTTTTCCTTTAAGAAAAACATGTTCTCCTTGAGCAATACTAAATGATATTGATGAAAGTATTTCTTTATATCCATTATAACTATAACTTATGTTATCTAACTCTATATCAAAAGATTTTAAAGCAATATCTATACCAAGTTTTTCTTCATCAATACTCATAAATTCATTCAACTTATAAAATGAAGCTTTAATAAAATAATATCTTGGAATATTATTTATTAAATTTTTAATAGGTTCAAAAAAGAAACTTGTTACAGTATTAAATAAAATAAGATTAATGATATCAAGTTTGCCTATATAGATATAATATAGACCTATAGTGTTTATACAATAAAACCCAAGTTCATTTATAATATTTTTTAAATAAGATTCTTGATTATAAAATTTTTCAAGATTAAAATTACTAAAAATCAATTTACTTATATTATCCTCAAGAGATTTTAATATATTTTGTGTTATATTTAAATTCTTTATATTTTTAAACATATTTATATCTTCAATAACTTTCGTATTAAAATTTGATTCAAGTTCCTTATTTTTTATAATTTTTTTAAATATAAATCTACTATATAATAGACCTATAATAATATACATAATTAATATAATCAAAAGAATAATAAAAAGATTGATATTAATATATATTAAAATAGGAACAGCAATTATAGTAAGCATTAAATCTAAAAAGATAGATACAATAATCTCGGAAAATGCATTTTTAATATTTCCAAGATCATTTATCCTAGTAACTATTTCACCCACTGATTTTTTTTCAATAGTTTTTGAAGGAAGCAAAAATAAATGATCGAAAAATTCTTTATATAATCTAGTTAATAAATTTTTATTAAGATGTGTTAAATATAAAATTCGTATATTAGTAAATATAATTTTATAAACAATTAATATAAAGAAGAAAAAACATAAAAATTTAATAATAGATATATCTTTGTTAAGGCACTCAATTATAACTTTAAAGTAAAAACTTGTAAAAATAGATATTAAAGTTAAAAAAATAGAAAGAATAATAATTTTTATCAATAAAGTTTTTTCCTGTTTAATTACTTCATAAAATAAATCTAACACTGCATTTTCTTTTTTTAGAAACAATATATTACTTCTTGGATAAAATTCTATAATATTTTCAGTAGAAATTTCTAAAAATTCTTCTATATTTAAAATTTTAATTCCATAAGCTGGATCCATAATTGTAACTTTTTTATTATTAACTTCGTAAACAACAACAAAATGAGAATACATTCGTACGTTTACTTGTGCTATAAAAGGATAAACTCTACTGTCACATAATAGTTTTTCTTTATCAAGTTTGAATCCTGCAGCGTCAAATCCATATTTGTTTGAAGCATTTATAAGTTCAAATGCTGTTGTGCCTGATAAATCTGTATTTGCATCTATTTTAATTTTTTCCAAATTAACAAAACCATTATAATATTTAATTATGGACAATAAACACGCCGGGCCACAATCTTTCTCACTTATTTGCTTAACAACATATACTTTTCTTTTCAAATATATTTCCTCCCTTCACTTACATTATTAGATTTTTTTTAGTCTTTTCCTTTTTTTTAAACTAAAATTTACTAAATTTAATATTTAGAGGGTATAAAAATAATTTGTGATACATAATATTTTATAGAAAAACGGAGGATATAAAAATGATTAACAAGCAAAATTTATGGTTTGTAACGCTTTTTTCTTTGATACTAGTACTAGGTATATATTACGTAACTTTAGCAGATGAGTCGCTTCAAATGGAAAATATAATTGATAACTCAGTACCAGTTATAAGTTTTAACGATACAGACTCACTTACTGCACTTAAGGTTGCAAATGATGAGAATGTACTAGAACAAATAGCAATGTATCAAAATGTTATATTAAATGATTACTCTAGTCTTAATGAAAAAAACGATGCATATGAAAATTTACAAAACGTACAAAATAATGTAGCAAAAACTGAAGAAATTGCAAAATTGATATTAGAAAAATTTAATTTGAATGCTTTTATAAAAATAGAAAGTGATGTAATAAGTGTAACTGTCTCTGAAAAAGAACACTCCAATGAACTTGCAAATAATATAATAATAGAAATACAAAAATTATATGATACTCAAATGTATATAACAGTAAAATTTTCATAATTTCTCACTACTTTCTTTTAATGTCATAAAATAAAGTATATATAAAAGAAAGTGAGGATTATGAAAAAAAGTATATTAACATCTAGAGAAAAAGAAGTATTTGATTTATTAATTAAAAATAATACTACAAAAGAAATAGCAAGAGAATTATTTATCAGTGAAAAAACTGTAAGAAATCATGTTTCAAATACTATGCAAAAACTAGATGTAAAAGGAAGAAGTCAAGCTATAGTTGAATTACTAAAACTTGGTGAAATAAATATTTAAAAGGCATATGCCTTTTTTTGCATTATATATAAAAATAATAATATACTTAATTAGGTGGTATAAAAATGATTAAAAATTGTGCTATAAGAAGAATATTAATAACTAGTTTTTCTATATTAACAGTAGTTTTAGTATATAATTTTCCAAATGATCAAACGATAAGTTATAAAGTAGAAACAAATTATATAGAAGCTACTAAAATGCCTGTGTATTTACTTGATGAAAATCAGTATGTATCTAGAATAAGTATACTTAAAAATAGCGAAGATATAATTGAAAACGTTAAGTATATAATTAAAACATTAACAGTAGGTTCTGTAGAATCTGAATATGTTTCTGCCTTTTTCTACCCTATATTACCAGAAGGAACTGAATTAATAAAAATAACTATTGAAAATAGACTAGCAAAATTAAATTTTTCTAAAGAATTTTTAAATATAGAAGAAGATAAAGAAGTTAAGCTTATTGAAGCGTTAATATATTCGTTATGTGAATTTGAAGAAATAGATCAAATAATGATATTCATAGAAGAAGATCATTTAACAAATTTACCTCATAGTAATAAAAATTTACCACTTACGCTTGATAAGAGTTACGGAATAAATAAAGTTTATGATATAAATAGTATTAAAAATACAATTAGTACTACAAGTTATTACTTAAGTAGTATGGGAACTGAGAATTATTATATACCGATTACAAAATTTGAAAACAATCAAACTGAAAAGATTGAAATAATAATTAAAAATTTACAAACCTCTCCTATTAATCAAACAAATTTAATTAGTTATTTAAAAGCTTCTGCAACACTTGAGTATTATGAAATATTGGAAGAAAGTATTTTATTAAGTTTTGACAATAACCTTATAGCAGATTTAAGTGATCAAACAATATTAGAAGAAGTTAGATATTCTATTTACCTATCAATAAGAGATACATATGACATCGAACAAGTGATTTTTGATAGTAATAATGAAATAAGTGTCACAATTTTTAATTAAAAAGAAAAAAAACTCATTTTTTACTTGTTTTTTCTTTTATTTCGTTATATAATTATATTCAGTTGAAACGTTTCCGTAGCTCAGCTGGATAGAGCATACGCCTTCTAAGCGTACGGTCGAGTGTTCGAATCACTCCGGGAACACCATAAAATAAATAACCTTTAAACTTAATGTTTATAAGGAATAATAAAAATAGATTATTAAATAATCTATTTTTTTAATTTCGGTATCTATTTAGTATATTTTTTATACGTAAAATCAAATTACAAACATTTTATATAATATAACTTTTTACAATACAATGCTATAATAATAATGAAAGGAGATCATTAATGAACATTATAACAATGATTTTTATATCAATATTAGTATCAAGTATCTCTTCTTATATAACATATGTTATATTAACAAACGATTATAATAAAAAAATTAATGCTTTACAAAAAGAAATTAACGAAATTAAAAAAAGAAAATTAAATATTGATTCAAATATGATAAGATCTGGTGTTGGAATTGCAGTTGGGATTGCATCAGCACTACATGATAGTGATATAGATACTTCATCACTATTATCAAAGTTACCATTTATAAATAAAAAATAATAGAAGAAAAAAGTATTTTTTTTATTTATAATTAAATATTTAAAATAGATTATTATATAATCTTTTTTTTATTTTTAATTACTATATAATAAATTAATAGACATTATAACAACCATTTAGTATAATTTAAAAGAGGTGTGAAATGATTTTATTATATAATTCACTTAAAGTGATATTACTTTTTTTTATAGGAGGTATTTTTTTTAGAATTGAAGGTAATTTATACATACAACTACTATTACTTTTTATTTTATATAAAATGGTTAATTTTTATTCATTCGAATCATTTGATGATGAAAAAATAACTTTGAGTATAAGTCCTTTTATAAAACAGAAAAAATATATTTATTTTAAAGATGTTACATATTACGATACTAACAGAGATGCTTACAATCCAGGAATAGATTCTTACGAATATAACAAAAGATTTGCAACTGTAACTATGCGCTTAAACAACAAACCCTTACCTATTACATTTAGATTAAGATATCAAGTTATGAGTGAGTTATTTGAAAAAGTAAAAAGTCATAAAACAGAAGAAATTGTAGAAGTTAATGACATTGCCATTGACATGACATTTCAAAAAAACAATTATGATATTTCAATCTTTCTAATAAATCAAAGTATAAATGTTTTTTTACTAATTTTATTATTATTTTTAGGAATGTTTTTTTATTACGTTCCAAGTGATATGCAAGGTGTAACTTTTAGTTTAGTAGATATTAGTACTGCACTAGGTGTGGTACTTCTATCAATATTCTTTTATTTTTTAGTACAACTAGCATTAATGTCGCATTCAATTGTTCGTATTCAAAACAACAAAGTGTTTTTTGATAGCCGCTTAATTAATAACAAAGACTTTATATCATTATCACATGTATATGATGTTAGAATAAGTAGAAAATATTTAGATTTTCTATTAAATAAATCATCTGTTTACTTCGTAGTTAATACAGGTTCATTTAATAGAAGAATATATTTACAAAATTCAATTGACTCTATTGATGCTATAAAAATCAGAGATGATCTAAAATTCAAACTTAATTTATAAAAAAAGTATGTATTTCTAAAATACATACTTTTTATTTTCTTCTCTTTCTAATAAGAGGTTCATTAATTTGAAGATTGAACTCTAAATACTTTGTCATTCTCATAATAAATTTATCAATATCATTATCTTGTTTCATCGCAGATATAAATGAAGCAAAGGAAAATACAGTTAATCCTGAAGACAATAATATTTTATAATCAATAGCTTTAAATATTTCTATTAATTCTTGAAAATTAGTAATTGAATATAATTGATTTCTTATTCCTTCAACAAAACCTTCATCTTTAGTTAATAAAAGTATTAAGGTAATAAAACTTGAAAATAGAGTATAGCATAAAAATTCACTACAATCTCTTTTACATGCATATTTATCTCTAACACAACTTTCAATAGCATCTTTAAATACTTCGTTTAGGTTATTTTCAAGATTTCTAATATCTGCATCATCTAAGTTTAAAATACTCACAATATCAGAAATATCGTCAAACATTTCTATAACAGAATGTTCTTCTTCTAATATATCATCCCCTATTTCAGATATACTTTTAAGTTCATAATGACCGATATAAGGATTGTTCAAAGAACTTCTTCTACGATCTTTTTCATGATATTTTTTTTGTTCAAATATTTTATTAAGACTAGTTGGTATATATTGAACAAGTTCTTTAGGATCATATTGTGTTAAAACGAAATTACGATTGCCATTTGATAAAACACCATCACAAACTAGATATAAATTACTTGGTAATATTAAATCTTCTTTACTACAATAATAATATATATTATCATTTTCATTAGATAAAAAAATACATGTAGTAGGATTTATTTTTTGAAGAAGGACTGCACAATCATCTACTGTTTCTACATTTGAAAAAACATCTACATCTGGATAAGCAAATCCAGCTTTAATTTCTTCTATTGGTTTGAACGTTACGTGTATGCCTTGATTAATAAATAAAACATCATTTAACCTTGTATATACTTGAGGTATATTAATAGCAGATAAATTAATATTTACATATATAACATTTCTATCATCACGCGAAAAAAAAGGATCATTGTATCTAAATTCAATTCCTCGATTTATACTTCTTAATTCATTAACAACTTTATGTAAGTTTAATACTTCTTGCATTTTTCCCCCTATAAGCAGTATATATTTTATAATAAATATGAAAAAATTGCAAATAAAAAAAGCATATAACTATGCTCTTCCAGAATAACTTCCATCTTTAGTTGAAATAACAATAGTTTCACCTTCATTAATAAAAAGTGGAACCTTAACTGTATATCCAGTTTCAATTTTTGCATCCTTAAATGTATTAGTAGTTGTATTACCTTTTACAGCAGGAGCTGATTCAATAACTAAATATTCAACTTTTTCTGGTAAATTAACACCAATAATTTCACTTTCGAAATATTCTATACTAATATTCATACCTTCTTTAATATAAGGAATTTGTTCTTTAAGTATAGTTTTAGATATTTCTATTTGATCATAAGTTTCATTATTCATGAAAGCTAAATTGTCACCACTTGAATATAGATATTGCATATCTACTTTTTCAATGTGAGCTTTAGTAACTTTAATATTTGTATTAAAAGTTTCCTCGATTGTTGAACCAGTTCTTAAATTCTTAAGTTTAATTCTTACAAAAGCAGGACCCTTTCCTGGTTTAACGTGTTGAAATTCTAAAATTAAAAATAAATTATTATCGATTATAACACTCATACCATTTTTAATATCATTAATATTAATATTCATAAACTACCTCTTTCTTATTTTTTTTCTTTAGCTACAACAGTTTTTTTACATTTTGGACAATATTTTTTAATTTCTAAACGTTCAGTAGTATTTCTTCTGTTTTTACTAGTTGGTCTTAATTCAAAACCACATGCTGTACATCTCATTGTTACATCATTTCTAACGTCATTTTTAGCCATGTTTTACACCCGCCTTCTTTGTTTACCAATATATTATATCAAATAATCATTAATTTTGAAACAAAAAATTCATAATATTTAAAGAAATATCTCTAGACATGTTATAAACGTACTCATCTTCTTCTCCTTCGCTATACCCTATATGAGGTGTAATTATTGCTATGGAGTATTTTGGATCATCATATGGAGCGTAGCCTGCAAAAGTTCTAGTATATGTTTTAGTATCATATATGCCATCATTGTTAGTGTCTAAAAAAGACTCACTTGTACCTGTTTTACCTGCTCCTTTATGTGAAAAATCAAAGTATCCATAACCTGTTCCACCAGTTATAACTGAAGATAAACCTGTAATAATACGTTTATAATCTTCTTTTGATATATCTATAGTATTTAAAATTTCATTTGTCTTTTCATATACTTTTTCACCGTTTATATTATAAGCACTATCTGCTAAACTAAGTTCTACTCTAGTATAATCATTAGATACTGTATTTATATATTGAAGTATTTGCAATAAAGTATAAGTATCGTATTGACCAATAGCAAGATTCAAAAGTAAATCATCTGCTATGATATTACCTGTTACGCCAGTTCCTTCACCTGGAAGGTCAATTCCAGTTAAGGAACCTAAACCAAAATCTAAGAATGTATTTCTATATTCATCAAAGTGTTTTTCAGTAGCATTTATACTCATGTTATAAGAATATTTATTTCCAGTTAGTTTTATAGCTATTAAATATTGATAATAATTAGAACTATATTTAAGAGCACTAACATCGTTAAGTTCACCAAGTTCTTTCCAAGAACATTTCTCTGGAACTAAGTAAAGTTTCACGCATGAATCAAGTATATATTCATCATAATTAATCAAATCATTTAAATAACCAACTGTAATACTAGCTGCTTTTATAGTAGAACCAACTGTATATGATGCATTTATTATTTCACTTGTTATATCTGTAAAAGAAGAATCTTTTGAATTATCTATTAAACGTTGACCTGTCATAGCAATAATTTTACCAGTTATAGGATCTGAAACTGCAGCATAGGCATCTGTAAAAAATTTTGTATTAGGATAATTTTTAGCATTAACAATACCACTTTGAACTAGAGATTCTAGTTCTAACTGAACATCTATATCTATAGATAGATATAAATCAGAACCTGGAACTTCCTCTTTAATTAATATTAAATTGTTATCATCACCTATTTTATAAATAGCCTTCTCTCCTCTTAAAATAGATTCGTATGTATATTCTAAATAACTATTACCAACTACATCATTAGTTTGATAATCATTTTCAAGATAATCATCTATGTTTTCAGAATATATTGGTCCTACACTGCCAAAGATACTACTTAATGTATCTTTATAAGGATAATATCTAACGTAAGAAGTTTCACAAAGTATACCAGGTAATAATGCTTCTGATATGCGAGCAAAGTCTTCATAAGAAATATTAAATAAAATTTCTTTCTTATCGTAATTATAACCACTATTCATAAGCCAAAAGAAGTATATCATTTTTTTATCACGTTCATCGTATATAGATAAATCTACTCTATCATATGCTATACTCCTTGCCTCTACTATAGTAATTTTACGTTCATCAAGAAGAATAAGTTCATCTTCGGTAAGAAGATTTTTATAACCATTTATAAGTAAATAAAAATTTATAACTTGACTATCTGTTGCACTTTCCTTTAAATCATAAAGATTAGTAAGTTTATATGCTATGTTTATTTCATCTTCTGATAAAATTTCAGATGATTTAACATAATTAATAACATAGACTTCTTTGTTATCTACTAGAACATTACCATTAATATCAAGAATACGCCCACGAGGAGCACTAGTTCCATATACATAATTATGCATTTTCGAATTATATTCTTCTATATAAAAATCATTTTTATATACATTGATATAAAAAATTTGGAAGAATATTACTATAAAGATTAAAAAAACAAATAAATAAATTTTTTTCATATTTTTAGTATAGTTTTTTTAAAAAGATTCATACAATACATTAGGTGATAAATATGTTTAAAATAATAGAGAAATATATAAATAATTTAAATAAGGAAGATTTGTTCACTTTAGCAAGTAAAAATGGTATAGATTTATCTGATCAAGAATTAGATTTTAGTTATACATTTATAAAGAAGAACTGGGAAATATTTTTAAATAATCCCTCATCTTTAAATTTAGATAATTATAAAGATTATTATAGTAAAGAAAATCTAATTAAAATAAAAATTCTATATGCAAAATTATTTAATAAATACTCTAAATATTTATAAAATAAAAAAATTATCTAAACGATAATTTTTTTATTTTATACCTTGTAAAGGATCTGTAGAACTATATATTCCAGTTAATTTAAATATATATTCAAGAAGAACTGGGAAAAGAAATAAAATTATTACATAAATTATTCTTTTCACAAACATAGAATTTTGTCTCTTAACAGCATCAGTATCACTTGATGCAACTGCACTTACATATCCTGTAATAGTTAAAATTATAAGAGCTACAATAGCTACGTATCTAATAATATTTAAGGCAAGTTGTAAATAATATGCAGTATCATTAGGATCATCAGGATCACCTAATATACCATCAACACTTCCAGTTCTTTCATCAAAATCGTATACTAAACCACTATCATTTACATATGAGTAACCAGATTTCATATAATCAAGTGTTTGCCAATAATAATCAGTACAAGAGTCTTTTGAATAAATTATTGCCTCTGGCATAGCTACTTTATTATTACTAGCCTCAGAAGCACTACAATATCTAAAACTAGCTGAACTAAGACAAGAATGATTATTGCTAGTTAAGGGTAATTTAGTATTAATGCCATAAAATTTGTAGTAATAAGAATTGTTTTCTCTTACAATATAGTAAGGTCTTTCACCCTTTATATCAATTGTGCCACAGTCTAAATATACATCGTCACTAAGTTGATTACTATCATCAGAACTATCTACATCTGCATAGGTACCTGAATAATCACCACTACACCAAAATCCTGTTCCTGTTTTATAACAATCACCTAATTGCCACATAATTACGTCAGAGTAAACACCTGCGCCTTTTGTGAAATCAGAACTAATCTTTCCACACTCTCCAACGTCTCCTACAGGAAAGTAATTAATAGTAAGTTTATAGTCCTGATCAGAAGAATCATAAGTATAGGTATTATTTGCAAAAGTAGTATTATTTACAATGTCTGCATATGGTTGCAAAGATGCATTGTAACTACCTATTGCCTTTACTTTAAAATAAGTAGAATCTATTTTACTTAAAGTAATTTCTAAATCTAAATATTGATTACCTGTTAAAGAACCAAAATTTTCTGTAAATTGTTTTTCTATTTTAACACTTTTATAAGTACAAGTATAAAAGTTACTACTTGCATAAATATCATTAACGTTTATAAATGTAAATAAAGTTAAAAATATCACTATATTTTTTAAAATTTTTTTCATATTGTATACCCACTTCTTAAATCATTATATCAAATATTTTAAAAGCCCTCAACAAAAAAATTAATTTAATATATCTTCTATAAGATTATTATTAAATTCTTTTTTTCTTAACAT
Organism: bacterium; assembly: GCA_044432745.1. GTDB lineage: Bacteria > Bacillota_I > Bacilli_A > RF39 > UBA660 > CAKOSP01. The sequence continues at coordinate 179,636 of JAWXUH010000002.1, read as the reverse complement.
TTCTATTTCATGTTTATATGGCGCAAAAGAAGATTTACCTTCTTTAATGTACGGTGTTTCTAAAATCTTAGGAACATTTTTTAATTTATCGTTATATGCAACATTTAGCAAACTATCATATCCTATAGTTCCAAACCCTATGTTTTCATGTCTATCTTTTTTAAGACCTAGTTCATTTTTAGAATCATTTAAATGAATACATTTAATTTTATCAATACCTATTTTTTTATCAAATTCATCTAAGTATTCATCAAATTTAGAAATATCAACACCAGAATCATTTAAATGACATGTATCTAAAGTTACACCAAAATTAAGATCTTTTACACTATCAAGAACAAATGAAAGTTCATCTATATTAGAACAAAGTTCAGTACCTTTACCTGCCATAGTTTCAATAGTTACACATACATCTTCATCTGCTATTTTTTTTAATGAATCGATCAAATTAGATATTCCATCTTCTTTAGTAATACCAACTGCATTACCTGGATGAAGAACAACATATTTAACACCCAAAATTTTACATCTTTCAATTTCGTTTTTCAAAAAATTCACTGAAAATTCTCTTTGCTCTTCTTTAGAAGTCGCAAGATTAATAATGTATGGAGCGTGAACAATAATTGAATCAATAGAAATATTATTCTTTTTGAAAATTTCATGTGCTTCCATAACATTGTTTGTATCTATGTCTTTTCTAATAGTATTTTGTGGTGCTCCAGTATAAAACATAAAAGCATTTCCTCCATAAGAAAGAACTTCGTTTACTGCACCAACTAATCCTTGTTTAGAAAAGCTAACATGTGAACCTATAATCATAAAAATACCACCTTTAATATATTGTAACATAAAAAAAGAAATTATTACATTTCTTCAAAATAATTTTTTGTTTCTTCTATAGCAAAATCTATCATTTGCTCTGCTCTTTTTCTCGTTTTTTGATTCATCATAACAAGTGCAGTAGTACCAGCAAGTGCACTTAGTGCTGCTCCTGTATAAACCATTGTTTTCTTTTTCATTTTCATTATTAATCACTCCTCAGTAATATTATTTACTATTACTCAAGAATCATACTAATTAATTTAGTTTTCAAATCTGTTTTTCTTTCTTTACTTTTATTATTTCTAACACCTTGACTAAAAACATATGGATCTCCTACAAGAGTTAATGTCTTCTTAGCTCTACTTACACCAGTATATAAAAGTTTATTATACATCATATTATAATATTCTTTTGCTATTGGCATAATAACATGTTCATATTCAGAACCTTGAGATTTATGAATAGATATAACATAAGCATGTGTCATATTTTTTAAATAAGGTTTTTCTACTGTAACAAATTGATCATCAAACTTTATAGTTAAAGTTATTTTATTTTTATCATTATTTATTTTATATATAAAACCTATGTCTCCATTAAATATATTTTTTTCAACATCATTAGTAAGTTGAAGTATTTTATCATTTTCTCTATATATAATATTATTATATATAACTTCTTTCTTTTCAAAATTATTAGGATTAAAAGTATTTCTAAGTGCTGCATTAAGAGAATCTATACCATTTCTTCCTTTATATACAGGAGCAAGTATTTGTAAATCTTGTTCATTAATACCTTTTGATTTTGCACTAAATATTGCTTGAGTTATAATATGAAGTATATTATCAGAATCAACTTTAAGAAAGTTATAATCATCTTTCTTTTCTAAAAAAGATTCTGTTAACTCTTCATCTTTAATACTTTGAGCTAAATCAGGTATATAAGAATTATCACTTTGTCTATATATCCTTGTTAAAGAAGTATAATTAAATAAATCTGATTCTATTAAAGAATCAAATACTAAACCTGCTCCGACTGAAGGAAGCTGCTGAGAATCACCTACTAAAATTAATTTAACGTTGTTTTGAAGTGCACTAAGTAATGATGCAAATAATTTAACATCAATCATAGAACATTCATCTATTACTATAAATTCGTGACACAATTTATTATTTTCATTATATTCAAAAGTATCATCACTTTTATTCCACTTTAAAAATCTATGTATCGTGCAAGCTGACAACCCAGTAGCCATACTCATCTTTTTACTTGCCCTACCAGTTGGTGCAAGTAAAGCTATTTTAGCTGGTATTTGAGAATTAGATATTTTATTTTCTTCTATATATAATTTTACAATAGAATTTAATATAGTAGTTTTTCCTGTTCCAGGTCCACCAGATATGATAGTCACATTTTTATTCATTGCACTACATATAGCTTCTTTTTGTTTATAGTGATACTCAATATTTAATTTATCTTGAAGTTTTAATATTTTGTCATCAGAATTTTTCAAAGGAACAACTTTTTTATTACCTATATTTTTTAACTTCTCTGCAATTACCATTTCTGCTTCAAAGTACTCAGATAAGAATATCTTATCTTCAAGCATTACTATATATTCACTATCCTTTAAAGTATCATAAAATTCATCTTCTCTATCTAAATCCATATATATACTAAATATACTTCTAAGACCACTACTAATCATATCTTTAGTATAAAAAGTATGACCATCTCCATCACTAAGCATAGTCATAATTTCAAGCATACAAGCAACGACTCTTTCATCACTGTCAAAATCGTTATTTGCTAAATAAATACTATCAAGTTTTCTAAAATTTATTATAGATCTTAACTTATAAAAATGATTCTTAACTACATCCATTGTACCTTGATTATATTCATTGTATATTTTAGAAGCTTCTTCTATGGTAAAGTTCATCTTTTGTAGTTCTAATATATCTTCAGATGATTTAGAAAAATTAATTATAGATGAATTGATTTTAAGAGCAGTTTTTTCACTAATTCCTAAATCTAAAATCTTTTGTAAATCTTTAATAACTTCTAAAGTATCTTCTTTATAAGCTTCAACTAACTTCTCTGCTGTTTTCTTACCACAACCATTTACTAAAGAAGATTTTAAAAACTCCATGATATTCTCTTTATCGGTAGGCATTATTTTTTCATACGCTGTAAAAACAAATTGGTCTTTTTTATACTTTTGATCAAATTCCATATCACCAGTTAAAACAAGTGTAACATCATTTATTATAATAGGCATATTACCTTTTATTGTAATAGTATGACTTTCTTTATCGTTTTCTTTGTGAACTCTAAAAAGTGCTACTAAGTAACCATTTTCAGCGTTATGAAAGATTATAGTTTTCAATTTACCTGTAATATTAGACATAAAATACCTCTTTAAAACATTATAACACCAAACAGTTAAAAAAAAAATTAAATTAATAATTATTCACAAATTTTAGAAATGAATAGTTTTAAATATAAATATGATATTAAAAAACCTACTATTACATCAGTAAAATAATGTACCATAAAATATATTCTACTAAAGCATATTAAAAATAATGTTATGTATAATATAAATAAATATAGTTTTTTATTTTTAATATTTAAATTTTTTCTAACTTGATAAATAAAATAACCAAATACAAATGTACTAATCATGGCGTGTCCACTTGGAAAAGAATAATAAGGAGCATCTATTAACATAGTTGATGGTCTATCTCTATGAAAAATAAATTTAAGAAAATTATTAAGGAGTATGATTATTAATGTATGATGTGAAAAAATATATTTATTTAAATCTTTTGAAAACAATACATATATAAATACAATAAAAAAAATACCATAGTTAGATCCTATGGTAGTAAAAAAATTTAAGATATTAAAAAATATATCATTTTGTATTAGTAAAATTTTTTCTATTATTAAATTATCAATCATTTATATCACTTTAATGTTACTTCTAAAACATGTGTATTTTTTAATGTAGTTCCTACTTTTATACTTTGTTTAGTAACATAACCTGTTCCGTTAATATTACATTCTAAATTAACCATAGTACAAAAAGTCTTTAAATCTGAAGAACTATAACCAGTAATATCTGGCATAGTAAATTTAGTATCATTAGTAAGCAAGAAGACTATATCATCTTCAAACACTACAGATTTTTTATTAGGAAATTGATCTATAATATAATTACCATTTCCTATTACTTGAACATTCATGTTTTTTTCATCAAAATTCTCAATAACTTCTTCAGTTTTTTTACTTATATAATTATCAAGAATAAACCCTTCATTAACAATATATTCATTTTCATGATTAGTTATGTTAGCATAACTTGCTATTTCTTCTATTGCAGCTGTAGATACTTCTGCAAATTTAGAAACGCTATCTTCATATTTTGAAGTTATTATATAATAAATATATTTAGGTTCTTCAGTTGGAAAGATAGCAGCAAATGATCTTATATAATCATATGTACCAGATAGATACGCTCCACCTGATGCTATTTGAGCAGTTCCAGTTTTACCCATAATATCTACATTACTTGGTATATAATAAGAATTAGTACCTTCATAAACAGCCATAGTCATAAGCTTATGCATATAATCAACTGTTTCTGGAGAAAATACTTCTTTAACTTCTGTAACTTCACTTTGATAAATAACATCTCCTGTTTGTGAAACGATTTTATCAACGATATAAGGTTGAAGCATAACACCATTATTAGTCATTGTAGTATATGCCTGAAGCATTTGAATTGGAGTTACACTAATACCTTGTCCAAATGCAGCGTTTGCTAGTTCTACACTATATTTCATATTCATGTAACCTGCGTATTCATTACTTAGTTCTATACCAGTTTTTTTACTAAAACCAAGATCAGTATAATAATCAGTAAGTTTACCTACACCAAGATCAAGTGCTATTTTAGTAGTAGCAACGTTTGATGAATAAGCATAACCAACATCGTATGTAATATTACCCCAACCTACTTTATTATAATCCTTAATAGTAGCATCTCCTACTACGATGCTACCAGATGAAAATTTAGCATTTCCATCATATAGACCTTCTTCAATTGCAGCAGCAAAAGAAAATGTTTTCATTGTTGAACCAGGTTCAAATTGATAACTAACTAAAGGATTTAGATAATTATCTCGAATAGTATTTAAATCATTAGGATTAAAAGAAGGACTTGAAGCACTACCTACAATTGCACCTGTATTAGCGTCCATAACTGTAATAATTCCCCACTCATGTTCAACATCATTTATTTTTTTAATAGCGTTTTCTAAGATAAGCTGAATATTACTATCAATAGTTAAATATATATCAGCACCATCTTCAGGTTCTTCAGTATAAACTGGAGCATTTGGAATGGTATAACCATGAGCATCCTTTTGATACGTAGTACTACCATCTGAACCAGTTAAAAGTGAATTGTAGTAACCTTCTATTCCAAGTTCACCAACAATCTTTTCATCATCACCTTTTTTAGCATAACCTATTAAATAGGATACAAATGTACCATTTGGATAATATCTAGTATTAGATTCTGAATAACCTATACCATCAAGTTCTAAAGCATCAATTTTACTTTTAGTAAGCTCTGTTAAATCTCTCATAATTTCAACTTGATACTTATCTTTAGAAAGTTGCTCTACTAAATATTTATAGTCAAGATCCAAAGTTTCAGCTAAAGCCTTAGCAGTACCTTCAATATCCACAACATGTCTAATGTTGCTCTCACTAGTAGTTCTACCCTCACTTAAATATGCAATTAATGTATAAGAATTAACAGTTTGCGCTAAAGCAGACCCGTATATATCAAGTATATCACCTCTAGATGCTAGTAAAGTCGTTGTAGAAGTATTTCTCGACTCGGCGTAAGCTTTAATATTAACACCATCTACTGTAGTTTCTAGTGCAACGAAACCTAGTTTTACCGATGCTCCTATTATAACAAGAGTTATAATAAAGAACATAAATTTAGAATTTGATACTGTTACTTTCCTATTCATACTACTCACTTTCTATATCTTTAATGTTATCATTATTATAACTTAAACCGTAAAGTTCTGCAACTTCTTGTATGTTTTGAAGACTAGCTAGTTCATTTATTTGCATAGTTAAACTCTCGTTAACTCCTTTTTGTTTTTCAATCTTAGAATTGACTTGTTCTACTAAAATATTTGTTTCAGATAAAAGTGCATTAGTAATAATACTACTAAGAGGTACCATTATTACAAGTAATATAATAATACATAATAAAAACTTTTCCCCTGGTATAAACTTAATACTCATTTTATCTTTTCTCACAATTTTTCCACCACTCTTAATTTTGCACTTCTACTTCTAGAATTTTCACTAAGTTCAAGTTCTGTTGGTAAAATTACATTCTTATTTATTATTTTAACAATAGGTTTAAACTCTTCTGGTATAACAGGAAGTCCTTTTACTCTATCGTCTATATCACTTAAATTTTTAAACAGTTTTTTTACTATTCTATCTTCAAGCGAATGGAAAGTTATTACACATAATCTTCCATTTGGATTTAATAAATCTACAGCTTGCGAAATAGAGTCTGATAATATAGAAAGTTCCATATTAACTTCAATTCTAAGAGCTTGAAATATTTTTCTCTCAGGATGTTGTTTGAAAAAATAATTAGCACCAACTGCATTTTTTATAACTTCAACAAGTTCTAAAGTAGTATTTATATCTTTTTTATTTTCTACTATTTTTTTTGCTATATTACGTGAAAACTTTTCTTCTCCATAAGTAAAAAATATTTCTGCAAGTTCACTTTCTTTATAGTTATCAATTATATCTTTTGCACTTTTACCAGATTGTCCCATTCTCATATCAAGTGGTCCATCGTGCATAAAAGAAAAACCTCTTGAAGGATCATCTATTTGTGGAGATGAAAAACCTAAATCAAATAAAATACCATCTACTTTAGTATCTTCAAGCATTTCTTTCATATTAGAAAAATTAGTATTAAAAATTTTGAAATTAGAACTAATTTCACTTAATACCTTTGTACTGTGCTCAACAGCAAGTATATCTTGATCAAATCCATATAAAAAACCTGTACCAAGATTTTCTAAAATTAAAGAACTATGACCTGCATAACCCATAGTTGCATCTATATATTTGCCATCTTTTTTTATATTTAAATTTTCTATACATTCATTTTTAAGTACACTGTAATGCATAATTACCTCTTTTCTACATACTAAGTGAGTTAAACATATCCTCAATATCAGTATGATTAATATTACCAACTAATTTTTTAAAATTTTCTAAACTAAAAATCTCAAGTCTATCTGCTACACCACATATAACGTAATATGAATCAAGCTCTAGAAATTCTTTGTCATCTTCTTCTAAACTAAATTGATAATCTGCGTTAAAATCAATTTTTTTTGGAGTAGATATAATAAAACTATCATCTAAATTTAATTTAGAATAAACAGATTCATTATAAATACATAAATTTTTATCTACACTACGTACAATAACTAAATTATCATCTAAATCAGTATGATAAACTTTAGGAATTTTAATTAAGTTATTTTTACCAAGTTTATATTCATAGTGACCAACAAAATAGTTCATAACCTACCTCCAAAAAAATATAGTTATATAAATAATAATATAATTAAAAAAAGAAGTAAATATGTATTTACCTCCTTTACGCATAATTAACAAATTATTTGTCTTCAGAAATACTAATTACTTCTTTACCACCATAAAATCCGCATTTTCTGCAAGCTCTATGTGGCTTTAATGTATTTCCACAGTTAGAACAAGTTGTTAGAGTTGGCGCATCTTTTTTTAGATGAGTTCTTCTCATTGCTTTTTTAGTTTTACTAGTTCTTCTAAAAGGAACTGCCATGTATCATTCACCACCTTTATAAAGTTCTTGAAGTTTTGCAAGTCTAGGATCAATCATTTCATCCTCTTCAGCATCACTTTTAACTTTCCATCCATTACCAGAAGCATCACCCAAATTTTTATCTGTGATTCTCATCGGAACTTCTAATACAATATTTTCCCACAAAATCTCATTTATATCAAGTGTATTTTCAAAATTTGTTATAATTTCGTCAATTTCAACGTCAATTTCGTATAAAATATCACTTAAATCAACAGAATCGACCATAATCAAACTTGCATGCAATTGACCTTCTAGTATAATTTCATCTAAAGAATTATAATATAATTTTCCTTTAAATGAAGTTTCCTTAACTTCTCTAATACTTAGAGAGTCAAGATTTTCATTTTCAAAATCTACACTTACATCAATAAGTAACTGTCTTTTAACATTTAATTCATTTATATTTATATTCATTTTTATTTCCCCCTAACTATCAGTATTAGCAACAACTATATTCGCACTAAATAAATTATTTGAATTTGATGTTAAATTACTATTTAACCACAACTTCATAGATAATTCATGTACTAAAAAGTCACTAACTTGATATGTACCTAATAAATAAACAGATTCAACTTCACTTCCTGTTATTTTTGTATATTGAAATTCGTAATCTGATGAAAAAGTTGACTCTTTATAATCGCTTAAAGTTAATATTTCAAATTTATCTCCAGCAGATTCATTACCGTAATAAACATTAACATAATCTGCTTCGATATTAGATTCTCCATTTATAACTAAGTATACTGAATAAAGTAAACTATTTTCACATTGATTAACGATTGAAAATTCATAAGGATCATAATTTATTCCAACGTTATTACTTACAGGATATGCATTATCCATATATATAGAGTAAGAAGCATCAGAGAAGCTCAAATCTATACAAGTAGATAAATTAATGTAAGCAGTTTCAGCATCAGGATCCTCATCAGACAAGTAAGCATGTGAAGTAGTAAGTATTAATGAAAAAACAACTAGTAAGAATGTAATAAATACTAGTAAAAGATATCTATCTTTTGCATTTTCAACAACTCTAGATTTCATATATCACACTTAACCCTTTCTAAAATAATAAATACTATAAAATTATTATAACACAAAAAAAATAATTATAAAATCAAAATTTCGATTTTTTTTATTTTATTTTTTTATCTATGTTTATTTGAAGAGTCATTTATATTATCAACATCAAGAAGTACTATAATATCTGAAATTTGTATTTTATTGTGATAAGTATAATCAACACCTCTTACTATTTCTAATGTTGTTTTAGGAAGCTCTACTTCTGTTAAAGCATCATCCATACCACCTCTATAAACATGATTTATTATTTTTATTAATTCTATATTATTAAGTAACGAATATATTATTTGACATGAATCTTTATTTTTCATTAAACTTATTTGATTGTATATATATTCAGTATCTATTGTACCTATTTTTTTTATAGAAAGTTCTACTAACCTATTAAATTCATTAAATATTTTTTCAGAATTTTCATTAAAAGCATATGTAATTCCTGGTAAACTTTCTCCATTAACTCTCTTAGATCCAGCAATTGATGCCCAAACGTTTGCAAATTTAGCTAAATTTTCTACTTTAGGATCATTAACAGATTCCTTTGAAATACGATTTTTCACTGTAAAATCATTTAAAGAATTATTATTTGCAGAATAAAGCTCAAATAATTTCTTAACATCGTTAAATTTTAATGAACTATTTTTCTCAGGTAATTTAACATAGTTTAATTTAAAACTACTATTTTTTGCATCATTTAAAGAATTAGTAATTACATAACCATTTTGTGGTGCATGATTTTTTATTGCTGCTAAAGCTTTTATCCTCGTTAGTTCATCTTCAGTATCAGGAAACTTCATAGTTGATCTTGTTTCTAAATTTTCACATAAAGTTCCTACCCACTTTTCAAAAACTTCTGTTCTTCCACTATATTTTTCTTCTAAATACAAGTTAGAATATATTTTTTCTAAAATATCCGGATTTTTAATTTCTACTAAATTACTATTTTTAACAGATACTGTATTATCTGGATTAACTACTACATTATCACTTGTTTTAAACGATTCACTATACAAATTATCTGTTAAATTAATACGACTTTTTATAGTATCAAAACTTTTATTTATAATTGCATTTTCATTTTCTAATTCTTCATTTGTATATTTTAAATATCTTTTTAAAGTATAACAAAAGAAATTACTAAATGTCGTATCATCATTTATTTCATCTAATATATTAGATAAATATCTTTCTTTTTCTTCATCATTAAGTTGTTTTAATTTTGGTATTACTAAATTTAATACTATACTTCTTTGAGATAATTGAATAAGCAATTTTTTATGAGTTATATTAATTGCTCTTCTATTATTGGTAACACCATTCATTTTTATATTAAAACAAGAATACGTCATATCTGTTAAATCGTTATAAAAATTATCATAACTTGAATATTTATTTATTTCATTTTCAATATCATCAGTATGTTCAAAATAAGATTTTTGTATAGCATCATTTCCAACTGTTTGTCTTAATATTTTAGTTATTTTTTTATAATGATAATAACTATCAGTATTTGGACTTACAATGTATCCAAATATATCCTCAGTAATCATTTGAGTTATTCCCTCATTTAATGCTACGTATCTTCTTTCATTCATTATACCTGATATATTATTTGATCTTGAAGCAGAATGTAATAATTCATGCCCTAATTGAGATTCAACTAATTTACTAATATTTTTCTTAATAGATACTGGTTTATTATTTACATCAAAATCCACGAATTGTTTATCTAACATAATAGTTTTTGCACTATATCTACAAGACATTCTAGCATTACCCATCTCAACAGAATTTTCTACTACCAATTTTTCTATTAATTCCATTCTATTAGCATAATTATTTGCATCTAGATTGTTTGTATAAAAATAATCATATAACTTTTTCTTTATATTACCTAATATTACCTTATCCATTTCTTCACTATATTTTTCAACACTCATTTTATCACCTTAAAGTAATTATATATTATAGTTTTTTTTATGTCAAATTAAGTTTTTTTCGTTTTTTTCTTTACATTTCGCCTATTTTGTTGTAATATATAAATCACATAAAAGGGGTGTTTATGAAAAATAATAATACAATAGATGAAATTGACTTTGGAGTTGAATTCGAATTCACAAAAACTGATCTTAATACAATTAAAAATGAAATACAAAATTCTGATCAATTATATAATCGTAATATGGAGTGGAACGTAGTTACTGAAGGATCATGTGAAAACTATGATTTTACAAATAATACTATACTAGGTGGTGAAGTTGTTTCACCTATACTTAATTCTTCTAATAAAAAAGATTTAACGATGATAAAAAATATTTTAAATCTTCTAAATGAAAACAACGTTGGTGTAGATGATAGAACTGCTATGCATATTCATTACGATGCACAACAATCTATGATGAATACTAAGTATATAGAACTAGTTGAGTTATGGCTAGCATTTGAACCAATAATATTTCGTTTTGGATTTAATAAAGACATTAATGGAAGATTATTAATAGAAGATTATGCTGCTCCTTTAAGAGCGGATAATTACAACTATCTTATATTTTTAGATTTCTGTAAAAGAAAAAATTACAAACTTGAAGATTATCATAAAGTTTTTGGAAATAATTACAGTAGATTTGATAAAAGTAAATGTCTTAACTTTTCTAACATGATTCATAATTATGAATCTAAAAAAATGGTTAAGGTTAATACTGTTGAAGTTAGAACTCCAGATTCTACTACAGATTATGATTCTGCTTTAGCTAATATTATGTTCTTTAAGAACATATTTAAACTAGCTACTACTGATATTGATTTAGATTATCTTAGATCTATTAATAGAAGAACTCCAGATGAAAATTCTTTTGAAAGTTTAATGGAAAATTATAAACAAATAAATAATCCTTTATTTGAAGAATTAATAGGAATGATGGATATTGATTCTAGTACAGAAGAAATGTTTATTCGCCAGTATCAAAAATAAAAAAATCAATTATAATAATTGATTTTTTTTATTTCATTTATTTTTTAAATAACAAACGCTATTAATGTATTAGAACCTTTATTAACTATTTTTGTTATCGTATCACCTAGTTTAAACCTAGTATTATCTGGCATCATAGATAATTTAGCTTTAATACCCTCACCTATTACATTTTCTAAACTTCTACCAAATATTTCACTTTTCCAAATACTAGTTGGATCTTTTTCATAATCCTTCATTAGAAAATCAATAAGTTCCTTTGATTGAATTTCACTTCCAATAATTGGTTCAAAATTAGATTCAACATCTACTCTAACTAAATGTATAGAAGAAGCTACTGCTTTTAATTTAACTCCATATCTAGGACCTTGTTTTATAACCTCAGGTGCCGTGAGCTTCATATCTTTTGTAGTTGGATACATTATTCCATAACCAGTTGCTTTCGCCATTTTAAGAGCTGATTTAATAGCATCAAACTCTTCTCTACCTTCCTTAAAAGAAGAAAACATTTTAAGAACACTTGCTTTAGTCATTTCTGTTTCACCAAGAGTTTCTTTTAAAACTTCGTTATATAAAGAATCAGGAGATACTAAGTTAATGGTAACAACACCAGATGCTGCATCAAGCTGACTTATGTAACTTTTAGTTATGTATTCACTATTTTCAAAATAAGAATTTATATAATCTATATCCTTTACCTTTTCTATATTTGTGATACTTCCTCTTATCATACTTAGATAATGTTCTTTTATTTGATTTTTATTTGGAAGAACATGTACCCACTCTGGAATTGATATCTTCATATCAAGAACAGGAAATTCATATAATGCAGTTTTTAGTATATCCATTATCTGTTTCTCATCCATAGAATCTATAGATATAGGCATAACTGGAACATCATACCTATCTGATAAATCACTTGCAAGAGATATAGTTTCTGTTGCATTAGGTTTATTAGAATTAAGTAACACTATGTAAGGTTTACCTATTTGTTCAAGTTCATTTATAACCTTAGTTTCAGCTTCTATATAAGAATCTCTTTTTATTTCTCCAAAAGAACCATCAGTAGTAACTACTATACCAATAGTAGCATGATCTTTTATAACTTTAGTAGTTCCTGTTTCTGCTGCTTCTATAAAAGTTATAGGATCATCAAACCAGTAGGTTCTGTTCTAATGATACCCCTAAGGTATAAAATTATCGCAATCATTAATTGCGAATATTATTTCTACAGTTTTTTCTTTTGTTATATATATTTTTTCTATTAATTTATTAATCATTTCTTTTGTTGGGTTATCTACATTTAAAAATTGCTTTACAACTGTTTTGTAATCTTCTATTTTTGTAACACTATCTAATAAGGAAGACTTTTCACATTCATATTCTGCTAGAGATTTCTTTAATAAAAATATTTCTTGTTCTGTTGTTTCATTTATCTTTTTAAATCTCTCTACACTTATTATTCCACTTATTTTATCATCATATAATGTATCTATTTTTCTTTCTAATTTTTCTACCTTTCTTTTTATATCAACTATTATTTTATTAAGAGGTGCCAGAGGATCATTTTTCATTTGTTTTAAATAATCTTCGTATTCTTTAGATTCAAGATTTACTAAAATATTTCTAATATTTTCATATACTGTTTTTTCCAATTTGTCATAACTTATATGATGAGAAAAACAAATATTATGAGCACTATATTTTCTATAAGTATTACAATTCATAGAAGTTCTATCTCTTTTTTTATCATAACTAATACCTAATTTACTACCACAGTCCTTACAATAAACTAAATTACCTAATGCGTATTCAACATTCCTTCTATTACTATCATATATATTTGATTTATTACGCAGTTTTGATGCTATTTTAAATGTTGTTTCATCAATTATTGCTTCCATTGCATCTTGAATTATAATCCACTCTTCTTTAGGTTTTACTACTCTTTTTTTTGATTTGTAATTTAAATTCATTCCCTTATTTTGAATAAGTTTACCTGTATACATTTCATTTTTCAATATATTATTTACAGATGGATGTTTCCAAATATGAGGATATTCTGCTCTTTTTAATCTTGCAGTATTCTTTTGATGCATTAATGGAGTTGGTATATTTTCTTTAGTTAACATAGTTGCTATTGTTCTTGTTCCATAACCAGCTACATATAAATCAAATATTCTTTTAACAATAGGAGCAGCTACGGGATCTATTATTAATTTATGTTTATCATTTGGATCTCTCATATATCCATAAGGACAAGTTCCACCAATAAATTTTCCTGCTTGCTTCATTGCCATAAATGAAGATTTAACTTTTTTAGAAATATCCTTAGCATACATATCATTCATACCAAGTCTAAATGGCATCATATCAGCTCCACTACATTTTTCATTAAAAGTATCAATATTATCATTAATAGCTATATATCTAATATTCTTTTCTGGAAAATACTTTTCTATGTAATAACCTGTTTCTATGTAATCTCTACCTAATCTTGATAAATCCTTGGTTACTACCATATTTATTTTCCCTAACTCTATATCTCTTACTAATTTCTGAAAACCAGGTCTATTAAAGTTAAGTCCAGAAAAGCCATCGTCAGTATATGTTTCTACTATTTCAAAATTAGATCCTAAACTATTAATAAAATTTGTTAAAAGTATCCTTTGATTAGTTACACTTTCTGATTCAATATCATCTCCATCTTCTCTTGATAATCTAATAGATAATCCCACTTTATACATTTTATTATCAATCACATATTTACTTGTGAACATTAACTCTCCTTTCATATCATAAAATTATTATAAATAAATTATTGTTTAATTTCTTTATAAACAAATCTTTTCTCATAATAAGAAAAAATACAGGATTTCAATACTTCCTTTACATCAGGTCCTTTTTCATTAAATACACAAACTGTTTCGTACATATTTCTTCCTCCTATTTTTTTACTATTTAATTTTATTATAGAAAAAAGATATATATTACATTAACTATATATAAATTAAATTTTAAACATAAAAAATAGTATCATTTGATACTATTTCTTTTATATAATAAAGTTAAATTATAAATAATCTTCACTACTATCTTTTTTATTTTTTGCTATCATTAGAAACATCATACTTATAATAAGTACTATTAATATAGTAAATATTCTATTAGATTTTTTTTCTTCGATTTCTTCTTCAATTTCATAATCTTGATCTTCAATCTCTGTTTCTTCTTCTTTTTCTAATTCTTCTTCTAACTCAGTTTCTTCTTTTGTTTCGTCTTCTTCTGTTGAGTCTTCATCAGTTGATGTTGAGTTATTCGATGCAAAGTTATCAGTATTACTACCAGAAGTAGATGAATTACTTGAACTATTATTATTTGGTTTATTATTTGAATTATTGTTTGAATCTTCTTTATCGATATTATCATCTGTTGATTCGTCCTCATTTAAATCTTCATCATTATCTGAAGAATCTTCATTTGAGTCATCGTTATCATCTTCTAAAGAACCATCATTTTCTTCTTCAATAAGTTCTTCTACATTTATTGTATATACACTTACCGTTTCTCCATCTTCTGCAGTTACTTTAATAGTTATTGTATTTTTACCAGTTAATACATCACTATTTCCAGTTATTACATATTTACTATTAGAATCAAATGTTTCAATAATAATATTTTCTAAATCTATTATTTCAGATACTAAAATACTATATACGTATGTATCTTTGTCAAATACAGGAGATAAAATATAACCTACTATTTCAAGTTTTGATAATTGTGAATCAGTTGATAAAACAATATTTTCTAAACTTTCTTTTGCTAAGTTAAGTAATTTTATTACATTATCTATTTCCTCTTGAGTTACATTTTCATTGTTTAATATAATTAATGCATTTTGTAGAGCCATCATTAACTCTTTGATACTTTCTAGCGTATATTTAGTAGTATCTATTTCATTTATTTCATCTACTAAATTTTGAAGTTCTTCTTTATCCGTTTTGTTTTCAGATGAATCATTTTCATCTTCTAAATCTTCATCTTCTAAATCTTCAGAATCACCTTCATTATCATTTGAATCATCTTCTGTTGAATCATCATCTTCATCTTCATTTAAATCATCATCTTCATTTAAATCATCATCTTCATTTGAATTATCGTCTTCAGTTGAATCATCATCATCGTTTGAATCTTCTTCTTCAACAATTTCTTCCATATTTATTATATACGTACTTACTGTTTCTCCATCTTCCGCTGTTACTTTAATAGTAATTGTATTTTTACCAGTTAATAAATCACTATTTACAGTTATTACATGTTTACTGTTAAGGTCAGATGTTTCAACAATGATTTTTTCTAAATCTATTATTTCAGATACTAGAACACTATATACATATGTATCTTTATCAAAAATAGGAGATAAAATATAACCTTCTATTTCAAGTTTTGACAATTGTGAATCAGTTGATAAAACTATAATTTCTAAACTTTCTTTTGCTAAATTAAGTAATTTTAGTACATTATCTATTTCTTCTTGTGTTGCATTTTCATTATTTAATATATTCACTGCATTTTGTAGAGCTATCATTAACTCTTCAACACTTTCTTCAGTATATTTAGTAGTATCTATTTCATTTATATCATCTACTAAATTTTGAAGTTCTTCTTTATCTGTTTCATTTTCTGATGAATCATTGTCTTCTTCTAAATCTTCATCTTCAAGATTTTCTTCTTCAGAATCATCTTCAGAATCGTCTTCATTATCATTTAAATCATCATCTGTTGAGTCATCTTCATCTTCTG
Organism: bacterium; assembly: GCA_044432745.1. Lineage (GTDB taxonomy): Bacteria > Bacillota_I > Bacilli_A > RF39 > UBA660 > CAKOSP01. The sequence goes on along the minus strand of JAWXUH010000002.1, from coordinate 162,981 downwards.
TTAAATCGTCTTCTTCTGTTAAATCATCTTCTTCAGTAGAATCATCTTCTTCATCTTCTACAAGTTCTTCAACATTTATTGTGTACGTACTTACTGTTTCTCCATCTTCTGCAGTTACTTTAATAATGATTGTATTTTTACCAGTTAATAAATCACTATTTCCAGTTATTACATATTTACTGTTAAGATCAGATGTTTCAATAATTATTTCTTCTAAATCTATTGTTTCAGATACTAAAATATTATATACATACGTATCTTTATCAAAAACAGGAGATAAAGTATAACCTTCAATTTCAATTTTTGATAATTGTGAATCAGTTGATAAAACTATAATTTCTAAACTTTCTATTGTAAGATTTAGTAATTTTATTACATTATCAATTTCTTCTTGTGTTGCATTTTCATCATTCAATATATTTATTGCATTTTGCAGAGCTACCATTAACTCTTCTACACTTTCTTCAGTATATTTAGTAGTATCTATTTCATTTGATTCATCTACTAAATTTTGAAGTTCTTCTTTATCTGTTTCATTTTCTACTACATTATCTAAATATATTGTTCTATAAAAATAACTTGTAAATCCATTTTCATTAGTTATTTCAATTAAATATTTAACATATTCTTCTTCTGAAACAATTAATTCAATTGCTATATCATAATCAGTAGTAATTTGATCATTATTGTATATTTCAAAATCACTTACTAAATATTTTTCTATGCTTAAGTCAGTTGTATTTTCTTTCAATGACATTTCATTTAATACAAAAGGAGTATCTTTACTATAACTAGTGCTACTACCATACATTTCATCTTCTATCATTATAATAGCAAATGATATATTTCTCACTTCAGCTTCTACTTCGTTTCTATTACCAACATTATCTTCTATTATAAAAGTAAATGTTCCGTTTTCCTTAAATGTATATTCAGTTGAACCTGAGTTATTTATAACAGTTATATTTTCACTTTCATTTATTAATGATGCAATTACATAACCATTTTCAGTTACATACTTAATATCAACTGCTGGTAATTCTTTATCAATATTATCAACTGTAGCAACAATTGTTCTTGTTACTTGATTAATACCAGCATATTCAAAAGTAAACGTTCCATTTTCTTCAAAAGTATATTTATTAGATCCACCATTATTTAAAATAGTTATGTTTTCTCCAACTAAAGTAACCTCTACATTTTCGTTAGTAGACTCCGTTGTTGAATATTCTAGTGATACATCATCTACCAATGTTAAATCTTCAAAAAGATTTATCATTGTAGTTGATAAGAAATTACCACCAGAAGATGTTGCTTCTAATTTTATATATTGAGCTATAACAGGCTCATCAAAACTTTCTATTTTAGTTGATCTATTTGTATCCCATACAACACTTCTTAAAAGAGTCCATGTTTCATTATCTAAACTAGTATAAATATTTCCTTCATATACTACACCATTAGTACTTGCATCAAGTCTTGGAGTATATTGAAAACCAGATAAATATATAGGAGTATCAACTTTAATTGTTATATAATTATTACTTTGCGCTGCAGAGTGGTACATAGTATTAGTTGTTCCATCTACTGCATATATAGCATAAGCATTTGAGTATAATGAAGAATAACCCTCTATACTTAATCTATCAATAGTTACATATTTTCTCATTTCTGTATCAGTATCTTGAGTAAAATTTGCAAATGAACTTTCACTAGCAAGCTTAGTTCCATTTGGACCAACTCTAACCTCTACAGTAGTATCACCACTTAAATCAGGCAATTCTTCTTCTATCCATTTCCATGTTTTTGAAACTGAATCATACCACTGAATAGCAGCCATGTTTGTATCTGGACCACCTATAACTTTATTCTCATAATCATTAGCAAATAAATTTTGTGTATTAGAATAAGTTGAGAAAACAGGTTTTGTAGATGTAGTTATATCTATAATATACTGATTAGCAAGATTACTTCCATCTGAACCACTAAAGTATATACGAATATCATCTTCTTCTGTTATTAAGGATAATTGTTCATCAGTTAATAATAAACTCATTCCTGAAGATTCTATCCATGTATTACCACCATCAACAGATGCAAACCAAAATATTTCACTATCTTTATATTGATCATCTAATATTATTTCATTAGGATTATTTCCATCAAATGAGAACGTAGCTACTTCTGTTGTAGCAGCACCAAGTAAATATAAACCTACTTGAGATACTCCAGAATATTCAAGTGTATCACTAGATGTTGCAACACTTGCAGCTGTATAAGTATCAGTCATTAAGTTAGCAATTTTTAAAGATATAACGTTATCTGTTATAGTAGATATAATAATATTAGCTGTATGGTATAAAGGAAGTGGTTGATATTTAAGAGCTTCTGCCATTTTTTCTAGCAACTCATATTTTTCTTCATCACTTCTTCCATCTGCTACATATAATCTAGCAAGTCCAAGCCACGCATCTAAATTGATACTTAGCTTATCTATAGAATTAAAATATATAGTTTCAAGATCATCATAATCACCTTCATATACATCTATTAATAATAATTCCATTTCAGATTCAATATAATTATCATAATCATTTAAAGCTTCTTGAGAAATAAATAAGTAAGATGCAGCGTATCCAGATACTACTGAATCATTACCCCATCCATTAGGCATACGAGTCCACAATTTTTCAGTTTTACCAGTATAAGCCCATGTTGCAAGTGATGTATCTACATAACCCCAATAGTAATCTCCATTTGCTGCTGTTTTAAAATATGTATATGCAGCATGTCCCGGTTGTGAAACAACTGTTGCTGGTTTACCATTTACAGTTTGAGCATTAACAGCAGATTTACTTATCGCACCACATACTCCACCTTCTTCAAATACAGACCATTGTTTAGGATACGATTGACTATAAGTCATACCAAACTGTTTAAATCCGTAGATACTATCCCAGTAGTCTTCATCAATATAATATTTTTCAAGTGTATAATTATAACCAAAAGTATAATTAAGTAGAGAATAACCTCCTCTAGCATCACCTTTTTTAGTTCTAACATACCACTCTAACCACTCTACTGATTCATCATCAATAATACCGTTCATTACATAACGCATTTCTTCCATTTCAAGATTATAGAATATATCATCCAAAATTGATATTGAAGTATTTGTTTCTGGTTGATAATCATCAAGTTCTAAATCTGCAATTACCATTCTTCTATAAATTTCATATCTACCTAATCCAGTAGAATTGTTAGGATCTGTTGCTACAGAACTTTTACTAACCCATAAACCTACAGTTGTTGCATGTGTATGTGATATAGTGAACATCATTTTTCTATAAAGCTCACCATACGTTATACCTTTACCAGTATTATCGTTATTTGTTAATTCGTCTTTGTATTTAGTATAAATTTGATATAAAATTCTGATAGATTCAGTATAACTTCCTCCATCTGGTTCTCCTGCTTCTGTATACATTTTCACATTTTCATATTCAAGTAACCATTCTGCAAATTCTTTTTGTTCTTCTCCTGCTGTTAAATATGCAAGCATATGATTATACCCTACATTATTTACTAAATTTCTTAAAAGAGCTAAATATTCAACTTCTTTTGTTAAAGTAGCATTTTCTGACAAAGTATATTTTTCTTTGATTAAATCGTCATACTCACTTACAGTTTTGAAAAGATCTGTAACATTTTCAAAATTACTTTCATATTTTTCAAGCATACTATCAAGAGTATATAAACTTGGAAAATTACTAGATAAAGTATCTTTATTAATACTCCAAACTGTATTATCAAAACTCATCGTATCAATATAAAAATCAGAGTTAACATCACTATCATCTACAAGCGCTGAATACGTTGCATCATATTGAAATTTCAAATTAGATCCTGACCATTCATACATACTACCACCTGTATAAGATGAATAACCATGAAGAATAGGAATATTGTTTGCAATTGAATCAGTAGAATTACTTGTAGCGGCTACAAACACATCTACAAATTGAATAGCTCCTGTACTATAACCAACTAAACCTGCTCTATTTGATGAACCATTTGAATTAAATACTGGAGCAACTATAGCATTTCTCATATAAAGATAAGCTGAATTTTGTCCAATTAACCCACCTGTTGCATCAGAATCATTAGTAATAATTGTTTTATCATCTATGTATATGTTTGATAAAAAACTTGTTCCATAACTGTAACCAGCAATACTACCAGAGCGCTTAGTTGCTTTGATTGTACTATTAGTTATAGAAACATCGTCCATTATTACACTTGTCATTGAAGCTGCAAGAGCTCCAACTCCACTAGATGAATTAGTACTATATAAATAAGATTCTGTAATATGAACACTATTAAGTTTTGCGTCTTTAAGAGTCCCTGCAAATATAGCAGTTCTACCTGATACTATAGCATTACTTATTAATAAATCGTTAATTGTTGCACCTTCTATTGAATTAAATAATGCTACTGATAAATTAAGTATTGCATATCCATTACCATTTAAAACACCAGAATATGTATCCATAATCATAGCTGATGTATAACTATCATATAATAAAAAGTTTATATTATCTGTTAAATTAATATTGACACTATTATCTTTTGCTATAGCATCTATTAATTCCTCAGCAGATGATACATCTATAAAAGAAGATTCAGGATTTTCTTGTTCTAAATAAGTTTCAACAACATTTGTATAAGATTTTAAAGTTGGCATACCATTTACTAAATTCTCATAATCCCAGTATGCTGATTCTAAACCAAGATCATTGTAAAAAGTTTTGTTTAAATCACTAAATGATACTTCTTTTTCAAAATCAAAACCACTAGAAGTTCCACCACTTTCAATTACAGTGTAAATACCACTTCCGCTTGATGTTACTGATCCAGAATATAATGTAGTTTCTCCTATTTTATTAATAGAATCAATGTCAGTTGTTAAATTAACAAGAACACCATCTAAATTTCCTGATGCACCTGCTCCGTATATTCCACCTTTGTATAAAGCATCACTAGTATCTAGCACAACATTTATAACTGAATTTGTGATATTAATACTAGAACCACTATAACCAAGAGTTACTACACCAGCTGCATACGTTTCATAATGTCTTATGTCAGTTGCAACATATGCATTGTCTATATAAGTAGCTCCATAAGATAAACCAAATAATCCACCTAAGAATCTTTGTCCACCTAGAATAGTGTCAGTTACTGAAATGTTTGATAAATTTGATGAAGTAACAGTACCAGCAAAAGGCCCTATACCATTATTTGCATTAGCTCTTAAAACAGAACCATTTATATGTACATTATTTACTTCACTATTTTCTAAATTTGATGCTAAAATACTTCTTACTGCTCCAGATACAAAAGCATCTTTTATAAGTAAGTTTTCTATTTTAGCATCTACTGCTGTTTCAAATAACGTATTTGATAAATTTAATATAGCATGATTATTACCATCAATACTTCCAGTAAATTTTCCTGCTACTATATATCCAGAACTTGAAATGTAACCTGAAAAATCTATATCATTAAGAAGTACTATATCTGAATTTAAATCAGATTCTATAGCAAGTAGAAATTCTTCATAACTACTAACTTCTATTTTTCCATTTATTTCATGTAGTTCGGTACCACTTGATAAATTTAATAACGATATATTACTTTCTATATCTGCCATAGAAAAAATAACTAACGCATCAGATGTTTCTAAATATTCTGGCGCATCTTCATATGTTGCACTAATAAAAAAATCATTATCATAATTTATTTGATCAACATCATATCTTAAAATTTCACCACTATCAAGTTGTACTTCTAAAATATAATCATTATCGTTCATAGTTTTTTCATCTAAAACTGTTACTTCTATATAATTATTATCACTTACGTAATATAACGAAGTCTTTATAATATCGTTGATTTTATATTCAGTTTCACCATAATGTAATACTTCATTTGACCTATTACCGTTTTCATATACAATACCAATTACTGCAAAAAATAACATTGCGCATGCAAGAAAAATTAATAGTCCTTTTTTATTTTCTATAATTTTATTTTTCATACAACATTCCCCCTAATAAATTAGAGTTATTATACCACTATAGTTTATTAATTGCTAGGAAATAAATTATATTTTAAGTAATAAATCTAGTTTTTATCAAAAAAACTGTTTGTAACATATAAATTAATATATTCTAACAAAAAAAATAATATTTTTTATATTATTTTTTTATATTTAGGTATCACTAAGATAATACTTACCATGGACTTTTAACCATCCTAGGATTACCATCATCATCTGCAAAACCAGTTGCCTCTGGAACAACGTATCCAACGCAGTCTACTAGTTTAATTTTAGTAGAAAATTCCGCTACTTTTATCTCTGCACCACTTGATGGAACAAATTTTGGCTCAGTAGTCATAATAGTTTTTCCTGATGCACTTTGGGGAATTTCATCTAAACATTTCTTTTTTTCATATTCATCCTCAATATTTGGTACAACTAAATTTTCTATAAATCTTTTTATAAATGTTGATTTACCTGTTCTAACAGCTCCAACAACACCTAGATATATCTCCCCATTACCCTTTTTAGATATTGAAGAAATTATTTCTTGTTTATTCATAAACACCATCTTTCTTTTACTACTTAAAAATATGTACAAAAAAAGAAAATATGCATATATTACATATCTTCCTTTATAAAATATTAATTTTATTTTTCAAGTTATTTAATTACTATCTTTCACATTTTCCATTAAAGTTTTTTTCATACCATGCACTATAGTTATTTAAATAAGTTTCAATACCAATTTGATCTACTAGTTCATTTTCATCATCTATGTCAAAAATTACTTTTTCAGCTAGAAAATCTACTATTTGATTACCTTCATAATATATTTTTATATTACTATCAGATGCAACGCAGTTCATTGATGAAGTTACTAAAACTTCATTTAAATAACCAAATATATTACTAACTACAAATATAGTCATAACTGGTATTACTACAAATATAGTTACAAGAATACTTATTACTATAACTGTAATATTTTTTTTCTTTTTTTTAACACTTTCTTCCATTTTTATTAACTCCTTTTTCTATTATTAAAGTATATAATTTTTTTATTATTGTGTCAAATTAACAAAATAAAAAAACAACCTTAGTTGTTTTATTTTATTAAGAACCCATAATGCTACATACAATGTCAATAACATCTGTTATAAATGTTTCAGCTCCAATACCAATTTTCTTATTGTAAGATGTAATAAACATGATACCTACTACCATAAAGATTACTCCTACAACAATTAATTCTAAAACACCATAAGATATTCCTAATACTAATAAAGCTAAACCTATTAAAAAAATAATCATCCCTAAAATATATTTCATATATACTTCAACCCCACTTCTTGTAATGATTATATCACTTTTAATGAGTAAAGTCAAGCTTTTGTAATAAATAAATTACTTTTAAGGTTTTTTTGATATTGAAATATGTTTTAAATTATTATATAATTAATTAAGAATAAAGAAAGAAGAATGAAGTATGAATAATAATAAAGAAAAAAAGAAATTTGCACTAATAGAATTAATATCGGGTATTATAGTTTTAATAGCTGTTTTAATAATTTTAATGTCAAAAATAGTACCACTATTATATTCGACAACAGATGATGTAGTTGTAGAAAATAATGAAGCTTTAGAAGATGAAGAAACTGAAGATGATCCAACTATTAATGAGTTACTTAAAATAACGGATACACTTGCAACTTTAACAGCTACAGTAACTTTATATGATGATTTACAAGGAAATGATTACAATTGCTATTCACTACAATATTTTATAGATAATGGTTACTTAGTTGATATACAACATGCAGAAGATATTACTACAAAAGAAGGTTATAGTGGATATGTACTATTAAATAAATCAGATGCAGATTATACAATTACTATAATGTTAAACGATCATACTAATCAAGTTGCATTTTCTGCAGAGTATGAATCAAATAATTTAATATATAGTGATGCAACATATTCTATAAATGAATCTACGTTTTCTTGCCCAGCAGATACAAACTTTATATCATAAAAAAAAGAAAATATAATTTTATATTTTCTTTTTTAATTAATTAAATCTTCATTCTTATATAATGATTTATATATATCATTATTTTTAACTAACTCTTTATGAGTTCCTGATGCTGTTATAGTTCCTTCATTAACAACAAATATTTTGTCTGCATCTACAATAGTAGATAATCTATGTGCAATTATAATAACTGTATGATCTTTAACTAAATTATCAATTGTTTTCTTAATATATTCTTGAGCTTCATTATCAAGAGCGCTAGTTGCTTCATCAAATAAAATTATTTTAGTATTAAGAAGAAGTGTTCTTGCAATAGCTATTCTTTGTTTTTGACCACCAGATAGATTAACTCCACCTTCTCCAATAACTGTATCATAACCAAGTTTAAGACCAGTAATATAATCATGAATATATGCTTTTTTACAAACATCAATAATTTCTTCATCTGTTACATCTGGTTTAACTATTTTAAAATTTTCTCTAATTGTTTCATTAAATAAAAATGGTTGCTGACGTATAACAGATATATTGGATCTTAAAGATGATTCTTCTAAATCTTTTATATTAGTACCATCTATAGTTATAGTTCCTTCAGTTGAATCAAAATATCTAAGTAATAAGTTAAATAAAGTACTCTTACCATTACCACTTTTACCTACTACAGCATTTTTAACATTAGGTTTAAATGCTGCAGTAAAATCTTTTAATACATAATCTTCTTCATCTTTATATTTGAAGTTAACTGAATTAAATTCTAAATTACCAGTAACATCTTTTAAAACTTTATCTCCAAATTTTTCATCTTCATATAACTTATTTGAAAGTATATCATTTATTCTTCCTAAAGAAACACTTATTTTAGAATAATCTGTACCCATTTTACTTATTTTAGTAGCTGCATAATCTAAATTCCAAACATGGTTTTGTATCATCATATAAATAGCTATTGATATTGCTCCATTAACGTACATATTTCCCATTGTTGCAAAAATAATAATTTGAAATAAATAAAATACTGTATTATTAAAGCAATAAAAATAATTTTCATTTATATTAATATCCATTCTTTTCTTAGTATAATCATCTACGTTATCAAATACCTTCTTAGATAATATTTTTTTAATTCCTAATGATTTTATTTCTCTAATACCTTGAAGATTCTCAGTATTCATTTTAGAAAACTCATCTCCACTTGAACTTAAATCTTTTTGATATTTTTTTATTTTAGGCATAAAGTATTTTGAAATAAAGAACATTGTAAATGTAAATATAAATGCTTCCATTCCTAATACAAAGGAAATATTAAATATAACAATAAATATAATAAGTGTTTTAACAATAAAATATATTCCATCTACAAAAGCAAAAAATAATTCTACTACTGTATTTGGATCTGTTTGTAATCTATTAGTTATCTCACCTACTCCAAGGTCTTCAAAAGCTATAGCGGGAAGATCATTTACTTTAGTATATAAATCTTTGAATATTTCACTAGATATCCTTTTTTCCATTTTGTAATATAACATATTCATAATAAGAGATACAAAACAATATGAAAATATATTAAAGAAACAAGCTATCATAATATATACAATGTATGAAGATAATTCACCTACTACAAGTAAATCCCACGCTGAACCAAATAAATAAGGTATACATATTGAAGGAATTATACAAAAAAAAGTAAGTAGTAAATAAATAGTTAAACTAAATTTTTCTTTTTTTATATATTTACTTAATACCTTAAATTCATTTTTACTTATTTTCTTCTTTTCTTCTGTAGATTTTTCTACATTTTTTTTCTTTTTCACAAAAATCACCTGTAATCAATATATCACACTAAAAACAAAAAAACAATAATTGATTAATTATTGTTTTATTAAGTTTTTCATTAATATTCTTTCGTTATTCTTTGCACCAGTACCAAGTGCTAAAATATTTGTATCTGTACTTTCTTCTAACCAAGTCATATATTCTCTTATATATCTATCAAAATAAACAGTTTTTCCATTATCACTAACTTGATTATAAATATAGTTTAACTGTTGAAAGAAATTCAAATATAAACCATATGGAGCATTTAATCTACAGTTTAGTTCTAACTTCTCAATGTCTAAATCAAATATTCTTCTTTCTTTCATAGTAACCGTAGTATTTTCAGATAAGTCATGCATTTCCATACTTAAAAATTCACTATAATAATTCTTTCTTCCTAAATTTTTAAAATACATTCTCTCCATTTCTAAGACTGATACCTTATCTAAAGAAATAGGTTTATTTTTAAAAATTTGTAATAAATTAATATCAGTTAACTTAGATTTTATAAGTCTAATATATTCTGCATCCATTACAATTTCTAAATGATTAAATATATCTACAGTAGGATATGTACCTATTATAGAAGCATAATTTATATGAGACCAAGTAAGTTCTTCACCACTTCCACATTCACCAGAATTAATATATCCTATGTCAGTTATATTACTAATTCTTATAGGAAAAGGTCTAATTACCATAATAGTTTCTAGTAATCTTTCAGCAGGTATTCCACAATCAGCAAGCATTTGAGTAGTAGAAACATTTCTACTTGTTGTATAAGGATAATTACCACTATGATTTATAGACAAGTCACAACCTTGTGCACCTTCCATAAGAACATATCCTACTTCTTCTTCAAGAATCTCATGTAATCTTCCAAGCCATTCTTCATTACTAACAACTATAGCATTTTTATAACCTTTAAAAAATGTACTTTTTCTCATAGTTTTATCACATGCAGCAGCTCCACAACCTTTGAAAGTAGATCCACTTTTAATTAATTCTTTTTCTATTTTAATATGTTCATCTAGTATAACAGGAACCATTTCATGAACATATATTTTACGTCCACAAAGTAAATCTTTATTATCTTCATATTCCTTAACAAAGTCATTTAGATTAATTATTGAACCTGGACCTATAAATAAATCAGGATTAGGATTTATTATTGAAACAGGAATATTTTTAAAAATTCTTTTTTTATCATGAATAACAGTATGACCAGCATTAGGATAACAATTAGTAATAGCTGCATTGATCTTTATATTATTATCAGTTACTATCTCACCAATTACTTTACCTTTACCAGAACTACCAGCTACTCCATCTATAACAGATATTACATTTTTTATCATTGCTATCTCCCTAAAAAAATATTATATAGCTAGCAAGTTAACAAGTCAAACATTATTTTTCTAAAATTGTTAAATAATTCCATTATAAAAAAATTATTATAATTAATACTATATTTAGGAGGTAAATTATGACAACGAAAAAAAGTGCAGCAGCTTCAAGAAAAAATGTTAAAAAAGCAATTGAAACTCACAAAAAAAATTCAAAACATAATGGTCTTGATAAAGACGGAGACAATCAATAATTATAATTGATAAAAAAATAAAATAAAAAAAAGCTTAAAGCTTTTTTTTTATTTTATCATCCCCATAATTTGTTCTTTATTTCTAAAACCTATTTCTTTTTGAATTTCAATTCCGTCTTTAAAATAAATAATTGTAGGAATACTCATAACTGCAAATTTATTTGCAATAGCTTGAAAATTATCTACATCTACTTTAAGAACATTTACATTCTCTAAAGATTCTAAAACAGGTCCTAACATTTTACAAGGTCCACACCAGTCTGCATAGAAATCAACTATATAGTCTCCCTCTTTAATTACTTCTTCAAAAACTTCTCCGTCTTTTAAATATTTAATCATAAATTTCCTTTCTTACTGAAATTGTACTCCTGGTAATGATACTTTATCTGTGTCAATTAATTCTTGTGCATATTCTGCAGTTAATACACCATATTTAACATATATACTCATTATTTCTTTTTGTATATAATCAATATCAGCTTTAGTTTCTTTTTCATTTTCAGTTATTAACACTGCTATATCAGTTGCTACCACAGTACATTGCGCTAAAACATCTTTAATAATAGGAGTTCTATTTAATAAAACAAATCCATAATCACTATCGATAACAAATTGTTGTGTATGAGGCATTTGTACTAATACAAATATTATTACAAAAGATAACATAACACCTTGTATGAAACCAACTACTGCTCCTAATATTTTATTAGGAACTGCAAGTATTACGGTTGCGTTAACAAGTTTATCAACAAATCCTGCAACTACTATAACGATATTTAAGATACTATATATCACTACAAATAATAGAATAAATGAAGCACCATGATAGAATAATACATTAATAGTTGTTAAGTTTTCAAAAGGCCCTGCAAAATTTACAAAAGGCATTAAATCTATAAAGTAATTAGCAACACTATCTTTAAATTGAAAAGCAAGTATAGCACTTACAACAAGTGCAGCTAATCCAATTGCAGATTTTACGACACCACTTTTAGAACAAAACAACATAGAACATAAGATAATAACAAGCATTCCTATATCTACTATATTCATTTCTAACCAACTCTCCTTCTAGTATTAATTATATAAAATAAAAGTAGATATGTAAAGTAAATTATGATAAAATGATATTGGTGATAATTATGAAAGCAAAAACATATGTGTACGTTCCAACTGAGAATGTACGAAAAAAAATGATTGAATACTATCAAGATAAAAAAAGGGAAAAAAATCCTCCCTACTCACTATTTCAAGCAAGTGATAATGATACTACAGTAACATTATATGAAAAAGGTAAAATAATGTTTCAAGGACCTAATGCTGATATGGATTTTGATATGTGGGCGGCAGTTGAGAAGAAAAATAATAAAAGAGATATATATAAAGATATAGATTCTAAAGAAAAAAAGAATACTGAAAAGAAAGAAAAAAAAGTTAAAGATGACTTTGATTATGCATACTTAAAAAAAGTATCTACAATAGGATCTGATGAAGTTGGAACTGGTGATTACTTAGGACCTATAATTGTAACAGCAGCATACGTACCTAAAGATAAAATTTCACATTTAATGGAACTTGGTGTTGGAGATTCTAAAAAAATTAGTGATGATAAAATTAGAGAACTTGGACCTATTTTAGGAAAAGAAATTGTATATGCAGCTTCAATAGTTACTAATGCAGATTACAATAAAATTAAAGAAGTAAATATTAATAAAGTTAAAGCAATACTTCATAATAAAGTACTTTATAAATTAGCAAATACACCTGATTTAAAATATGAAAAAATTGTAATAGATCAATTTGTAAATGAAAAAAAATATTATGAATATCTTCAAGGTTATAAGAATGTACAAAGTAATATTGTATTCTTAACAAAAGCTGAAGATAAAGTATACAGTGTTGCAGTAGCATCTATAATAAGTAGATATATATTCTTAGTAGAAATGGATAAAATTTCTGCAAAACTTGGAAGCAAGGTTCCTCTTGGATCTGGTAAAAAAGTTTTAGAATTTTCTAAAAAATTAGTAGAAAAAAAAGGCATAGAAATCTTAGATATCTATGCAAAGAAAAACTTTAAAACTACAAATGAAATACTAGACACAAATGTCTAAAATTATTAACTGGAGAGCATTATAAGAATTATGTTCACCAGTTTTTATTTTCTCATCTTCCACTGCAAGTAATTTCATAATTGAATTAATTTCAGCTTTATTTAACGAAATAGAATATTGATAATATTTTTGAATTTGCCACTCTTGCATTTTAAGTTCAAGAGCAATAGTAGATAAGTTCATTTTTCTGTCTGTATATGTTTTTACATATGAAACTAATCTATATTCTCTAGCAAGTAATATAATAATAGAAATTGGTTCAACCTTATATGTAATTAAGTCATCTAGCAATTTTAAAGAAAGTGATAAATCTTTATTTAAAATCGCATCAATAAGTTTAAAGCTATTAGAATTTATTGATGAAGATAAAATTGATTTAGTATTATTTATAGATAAATTTGTTTTCTTAAATTCATAATACGTAAATACTTTATCAAGTTCACTAAAAATTATATCTATTTCAAGACCATACAACCCTACTATATATTTAGTAAAATCATAATCCATTGTAAAATTATTTAATTTAATATAATCATTTATATAACCATATATATTTTTATAATCAAGATCAATATTTATTAAAGAGAAATCTTTTTTTATTTTTTTAATACTTTTTTTTCTTCCATCTACTTTACTTTCTAAAAAAATCAAACAAACTCTTTCATTAACATTTGAAAAATATTTCATAATTCTTTCTTCAGAATCACTATCTATATCCTTAAAGAAATTTTTAACAACTATATACTTCATATCATCTAAAAAGAAAGCATATCCACACTCTTCAAATAATTCGTTAGTATTACTACCTATTACATTAATAGTTAAATAAGTATTATCTTTAACTATTTTTTTTATTTCCATATTTGCTAGTCTAAAAGACTGACTCGTAATTAAATGTACATTCATAATAAACCTCTAAAATTATTATAAGACAAAAAAAGAAAAAGAGCAATTTTAAAGTTGCTCTTTTCGTATATATATAAACACTTATAAAAGTGATATTATATATTATGCAGGAAAAGTAAAAATGTTATAACTTTTTTTAGAAACTTTAACACAAATAGTACCATCAGTTGGTGTCAAATAAGTTTTTATATTATATGATGATAAAATATCTAAAACTTCTTGATTGGGATGATTATAAATATTACTTCTACCTGCTGATATAAATGCATAACTAGGTAAAATACTTTCTATTATACGTTCACTCGTATTATTCTTAGAACCATGATGCGATACTTTATAAAAATCACAAGATAAATCATATCTATCAAGTATTGATTCTATGATAACAGTTCCTGCATCACCAGGAAATAAAAATGAATAGTTATAAAGTTTTAAATAAAATATTAAACTAGCGTTATTCTCATCTATTGATCCTATGTCATTTAAATTAAATGTATTAAAATATTCATAAGATATTTCATCTGTTAACTCAATACCTAAGTTTATAATATCTAATTCTAAAAAATTATATGCATTATTATTAAGCATAATTTTTTTTATATTTATACTATTATAAATATTTTCAGTATCAAGTCCATGATCTGCATCACCATGCGTGATAATAAGTAAATCAATTTCAGTTATACCAATGCTTTTTAAAAATAAAATAACAGGATCAGATACATTATAAAAATAATTACCTCCAGTATCAATCATAATAACTTCCTTTTGCCTCGGAGATACAAGTAATGTAGAATCGCCCTGCCCTATATCTAAATAATATACATAATAACTATTATCTAAATAAAATAATACTTTTGAATAAAATATACAACAAAATAAATATATAGAATATTTGTAAGACTTTGTTACAGATAAATATAGTAACGCATAATAAATTAAAATTACAATATAATTCATTCTAGGAATATTTATAATAATACTTAAATAATTACTACAAAAAATTGAACTATATTCCATTATATAAATAAAGAATAATAATATTTTATCTAAAAAAGAAAAAATAAATGTTAAAAGCGATAATGGAAATACAATAATAGAAATAAATGGAACAAAAAATAAATTAAACATTATAGAAGATAAATTTATTTCATAATTCATATTAACAGTTATAGGTAAACTTGCAAAAAAAGATAACGTTGCAAGTAAAAGTGCACTTTTAAATTTTGATAAATCTTTTGATTTTAAAGATAATAAGAAAAAAGTAATTATAAAAGAATATTGAAAACCTATGTTAAATATATAATAAGGATTATATAAAAGTAATATTGATGCTGTAACAAATAAAATTTTAACCTTAGACAAAGTTAAATTAAATTTAGCAGTAATAAATTTAACTAATTCAAATATTATGCACCTTAACACAGATACGGCAAACAAAGTTAAAAAAGCGTATATAAATAAAAATATAAAAATTAAACATGATCTAATGTTTTTATTAAACGATGCAAATATTTTTTCTAAAACCATAATAAATAAACTTATGTGTAATCCAGATATAGCAAGAAGATGAGCTATACCATTTGATTGATAAATAGAATATATATCACTAGATAGATTACTTTTATTTCCTAACGTAAACATAATAACATAGTCACTTGTTTCAAGTTTAGATATTCTATTTACAAAAACATTTTTTAAATCAAAGTTATAAGAATCAATTTCTATATTACTAGCACTACATAAATAAAAAACACTATTTTGATATAAATATTCCTTATAATTAAATGTATTAGGAATTGTATTATTAGTTGCCTCACGCAAAGAACATGTTACAGATACATTTGCTCCATATAGATTAGTAGTATCAAATATTTCCTCTGGCTTTAAATAATAATTAACTATAATTTTTTCTAATCCCATAACAGTTAAAGTTACTTTAGAACTATCTACTTTATAATCAATTACAGTTCCTGAAATAAGAGTATCTTCAATTGAATATAAAGAATAATTTTCTTTATAATTTATAAAATAATAAACATAAAAGAATATTAGAAAAAATAAAACAACATAAAATATGTTAGATTGTAATAAATTCTTTAATCGCATCTAATGTAGAATCTCCTATGCCACTAACATTAACAATATCTTCAATTGAGTCAAAGTCACCATTTTCATCTCTATGAGCAATTATAGATATAGCTTTTGTTTCACCAATTCCAGGTAATGTCATAAGTTGTTCCTTAGTTGCTGTATTTATATTTACCGTTATATCTTCGTCTTCTTTTTCTTCTGTCTTATCTTCTTCATCATTAGAATCTTCTGTAACTAATTCATTTTTAACATAAACATCTTCTGTTTTAACACTAGAGTTTAAAGCACCTGAATCAGTAAGTGATTCTACAATGCAAGTATTGTTAGAAGTGTATTCACTTTTATTAAATACATATATAACCATTTCATTAGTAAGCAGTTTACTTAAATTTATATTATCTACTATAGCTCCACTTGTAGTGCCACCTGCTAACGTAATAGCGTCATTAACAATTGATCCTTTTTCTATTTCATATACTCCTGGATTTTTAATTGAACCTTTAACATCTATATAAATATACTCTGTTAAGTCTTCTTCATCTTCTATAGGCAAATTGTTTTCTACTAAAGATAATTCTTGTTCTAATATTTCAGAAGAAATACAATCCTGTGAAAAATTATTATAATTATTAAATAAAATAACAGAAACTATTATAAGTAAAATAAGTAATACACTAATAATTGCAATACTTATTTTATTTTTAAAAATAAATTCTTTTATTTCTTCCATAAAAAAACCTCCTCTCACTAATATATTAGTTAGAAAAGGTCTATTTCCTTTTTTTTAATTAGTTTTATCGAAATAAGTTATTATTTCTTCATGAATTTCTTCTTCTTTAGTATCTATTACTAAATCATCAATTCTATCTACACGGCATTTTTCTGAAACTAAAATTGATTTAATTTTTGAAGCTGCTTCATCTAGATCATCATTTATAACAACGTAGTTGTATTTACTAATAGAGTTTATTTCTTTATATAAAGAAGTAAATCTTCTTAGCATTGAATCTTTATCTTCTGTATTACGAAGTATTAATCTTTCTTTAAGAATTTGAACTGACGGAGGAAGTAAGAATATAAAAATAGCACTAGGAAATTTTTCCTTAATTAAAAGTGCACCTTTAATATCTATTACTAAAACAACATCTTCTTTCTTTTCAAGTTTTTTAATAACTTCACTTTTAAGTGTACCATAATAATCTTTATTATGTACGATAGCATATTCTAAAAAGTCATCTGCTTCTATTTTACTTTCAAATTCCTCTTTAGTTAAAAAGAAATAATCAACACCATCTACTTCCCCTTCTCTTTTAGAACGAGTTGTAGCTGATACAGCTAGAGTTAAATCTTTATTAAGTATTTTACCTACAACAGAATCTTTTCCAGAACCAGAAGGTCCTGATAAAATAATTAAATCTCCAGTAACTTTGTTTTTTATCATAAAATCAATCTCCTTATTTGTACTTAGACATAACCTTTTTTATTTCTTCTTCTCTATTTTCCACTGATACTCTAAGTGATATAAAGACCATCAGTAAACAGTTAGCAATTGAAGAACCACCATACGATAAGAATGGTAAAGGAACACCTGTTAACGGCATTAAAGCTAGTATACCATATAAATTGACAAAAATGTGTAATGAAATGAAACAAAACGTACCATAAGCAAGCATACTGCATCGAATATTATGTGCTTCTCTTGCTATTTTTATTAATCTACTTAAAATTAATATATAAATTATTAGAATAATTATACCAGATATATATCCAACTTCTTCTATGATAATTGGAAAAATAAAATCTGTATGACTCTCTGGAAGGTATAAATATTTTTGAGTACTATTTCCAAATCCTACTCCAAACATACCACCATTATTTATAGCTATAAAACCATTACATACTTGGTAACCTGTATCTTCACTTATCCTTTGACAAGGTTGAGCAAATTCAAATCTTGAAAGCTGCATTGGAGTAAGAAAGTTTTCTTTTAATGTATAGAAAGTTCCTACTGCCATAATACCAAGTACAAATAAAGCCATTACAAATTTTTTACCATTTTTATAAACAAATGGTGTTGCTAAAAACATCATTACACTTATACCAGCAAGTATTACTGCTGAACCTAAATCTGGTTGAGCAGATACTAAGAATGCTGCACCAAGACCAAGTCCTAATACTGAGAAGTTCTGTGTAGCTGTTTGCCGTCCTTTATTTATCATATTATAGTATATCGAAGATAACACTATAATAAATGATTTAGCAAACTCACTTGGTTGAATACTAAATTTATCTGCAATACTAAACCAACTTACAGCTGAATTGGTGGATTCACCAAAAAGCAATAACGATAATAACGAAAAAGCACATACAACCAAAATTAAGACTTGGAATTTAGCGTATTTCTTTGTTGGATAATTGAGTACTAATGGAAAAGCTATAAAATACATAAAAGCTATAAATATAAGTTGATTACTAAAGAAATGCCATGTTTCTGTATCGTACCGCAATATTGTAGAAACACTGGAAGCAGTATAAATCATAACAGCACCAAATATTGATAAAATTGTAACTAATATAAATAAAGGTTTATCCATATTTTTTAAATTGTTCTTCATATATCTACTCCCACACTAAATTTATTTTAACATAATATAAAGAAAATTTAAAAAGAAATAGTAACGAATATATGCATTTATACAAAAATTATGTCAAAAAAATAAATATATCATAAAATATATTAGAAAGACAAAGGAGGGATAAATATGTATTACTATGGAAATAACGGATACTACCAACCATCGGGATATTCTTATGCTGGATGCACACAAGGTTGTGGTGGTGGTGCTGCTATATGGATAGTTTTATTTATACTACTAGTTATTATAATTGGTGCTGGTCTAAACTTCGGTGGAAACCAGAACCATGGATGCAATACTTGCAATAATATAATATAAAAAATTAAAAAGAAAAGATCGTATTAAACGATCTTTTTTCTATTATATAAATGGCGTCCCCAGAGAGAGTCGAACTCCCGACCCCAACCTTAGGAGGGTTGTGCTCTATCCTGCTGAGCTATGAGGACACATAACTTATTTTAATAAAATTTTAGTTAAAAGTAAATAGTAAGTTCCTGTATATAAAGGAAGTTTGTACATAAGCATTTCATATGTAGCTACTATTTTATCGGTAAGAGTAAGAATTAATGAACCATAATTGTTTGGTAAACAAAAAGTTAAAGGAAACATATGAGATTTAATCATATTGTATTCAAAAGAAGAAACATTAAATACTTTTTTTGCATTATCTGCTGCTACTTTAGGATGATTAATTAAACTTATTTCTCCTTCTAATTCAGAATCATTATAAAAATCGTGAAGAAGTGCTGCTCTTGTTATTTCTTTATATTTTTTTAATCCTATTATTTTACTAAAATAATAAGCCATTTTTGCAACATTAAGCGAATGTTCTAATCTAGAAATACCATGATGTTTTTCATACTTTAAACTTATAAATTTATCGTTTTTTAAAATATCAAATATTATTTCATTAAATTCTAATTCTTTTTTCACACTACTACACCACCACTCATATTTTATTTATTTTTGTCTTTTTTGTTCTTCTATATATTCTAGAATTTTATCTTGATTATCTATAATTTCTTCAATATGATCATATAAAACTTCTAAAATAAGTTCACTTTTTAAATCTATTCTATAATCATTTTGATTTCTTTTTCTCTCTCTTGCATTATCCCTATTTTGACTCATCATAATAATAGGAGCTTGGAAAGCTGCTAAACAAGAAAGGATTAAGTTTAAAAGTATAAATGGATAAGGATCACTTGATATAACAAAAATATTAAGTAAAATCCAGAATACTAAGAAACATGCAAAAGTTAATATAAAACTCCAGCTACCTATATAAGACGTTGCTTTGTCTGCAAGTTCCTCTGCAAAACTACGATTAGCATCACACTCTTTATCAACATCTACTGCAACACTTTCATCTAAAAGCATGTCTATTAATTCATCTTGAGATAAAGAGTTAATATTCTTATTAATAAGTATTTTAGCTATCTCCTTTTTAGTTGCTTCATACACTGCACTATTATTATCTTTTGTATCATCATTTGTATTATTTGTATTTTCCATATCTTATCACCTTTATCAGTATAACAATAAAAATGAAAAATTCAAAGTAAATAAGAAAAAAAAGAAAAAATATTATTTAAAAATTATTATTATTAAGAGTTAAATCAAATAAATAGGCATTAAAAAAACCTTATAAAATAAGGTTTAAATTACTTAATGGTCGAGAAGACAGGAGAAACACTTATGTTTTGATATATCTCTAAAGCCAATAGTTTCAGTACTTTAGATACTGCTTGTTACTGATGAATACTGGCAAAATTCAATAATTTTTAATTTTTTAAGGGATTTTTAAGGGAAAGGAAACACTTAAAAATGTCAGTATTTAGAGTTGTAAAAAATAAGAATTATACAGTGATGAGTAATCATCATTTACGAGATAAAAATTTATCATATAAAGCTAAAGGAATGTTATCTTATATGTTAAGCTTACCAGACGATTGGGATTATTCAATTAATGGATTAGTGGCAGTTAGTAAAGAACAAATTAAAGCTATTAGATCAGTTATCAAAGAACTAGAAGAAAATCATTATATAGAAAGAACAAAAAGACAAAGAGAAAATGGTACATTTTATTATGATTATAATATTTATGAATATCCATATAACCATAATGGGCATACGGATGAAGTGCATACCGATAAAGACCTACAACAAATAACTAATAAAGAAAGTACTAATAACAAAGATAAATTAGATAAACTAAACATCAATGTAAAAAAATTAATAGAAGCAACTTATATTGAGGAAACGGAATTAGATTTATATAGATATGAAGAACTATATTTTGAATTGTCAATTTATTGTACACATAGAGAACTAGCAATATTAACTAGTTACTTTATAAATCAAGTTAAAAATAAAACAATATCAAATAACTATGTGTATTTAAAAGAATCATTATATTCAAATATTAAAAAAATCAGGAATGAAGAAGTTCCTGATTGGTTTGAATATTAGTTATTTATTTAACAACTTTTCAATAAATTTATTAGTGAACAACCAATTTAATTTTGTCAATGATTCAATTAGCATGTCATCATTTGTATCTAATAATTTTTGTAGTGTTCTTTCTTCTTCTAGTTGATCATCACTCGCTAAACTATAAAGTTCTATTAAGTAATCAATATCTTTTTTGTCTATAAAGAAATCTTCTATTAATCTGAAATTTATTTCAGTATTTGAATATTCCAAGGCTAAATTAAACATAATTTCACTTGTATTTTCTTTGTTTTTTGCTTCACATATTAATTTATCAAATTCTTCTTGATCAATAGTTATTTTATTTTGCTCTTTCATTTATTTAAACTCCTTCTTGTATAACCTTTTATATACTTCGTTATTTTTTATTAATTCTTTATGTGTACCAATTCCACTTATTGTTCCTTCGTCTATTACTATTATTCTATCACAATCTTTTATTGTTGATAGTCTATGCGCAATAATTAATATCGTATAACTAGAACTGATGTCTTTTATTGAATTTAATATATATTCTTGTGTTTCATTATCTAATGCACTAGTAGCTTCATCTAAAAGTATAATTTCGCTGTCTTTTAATAATGCTCTTGCTATTGCTAACCTTTGTTTTTGTCCACCAGATAACTTTATACCATTTTCTCCAATGTTAGTATCGTACCCATCTTCTAACGAAATAATAAAATCATGTAGTGAAACCAATTTACACTTTTCTAATATTTCTTCGAAAGTCGCATTTTCTTTTACCATTAGCAAATTTTCTTTTATCGTAGTATTAAAAATATATGGACTTTGTGATATTACAGATATATTAGATCTTATTGAATTTTCTGTAAAATCATTTATGTCTACATCATCAAAATAAATACTTCCGCTTTCACATGTGTATAATTTAGATAATAAGTTGAATATAGTCGTCTTTCCTTGTCCACTTTTTCCTACAAAACCAATATTTTCATTAGGTTTGATTTCAAAATTTATATTATCGATTACATTATGTTTATTATCGTATGAAAACGATAAGTTTTTAACTTCAATTTTACCAGTTATTTTTTTATCAATCTTACCAAATGCTTCTGGGATAAATACTTCTCTATTGTTTATTTCTTCTAATCTATTCATATTTAACTTGATTTTGATATAGTCATTTTTGAGAGCTAAGATGTTTTTAACAAACAAAGTTCCTTCTTCAGTATAAAGATATATTATTAAAAAATTCTCAGGGGATAGTTCGTTGTTTAATATTAATAGAATACAAAATAGATTTACACATAATTTTAAAAAACCTTCTAAGAAATTTAGTTTAATATCTAGTGATCCAATATCAATTCTATTTTTTAATCTTATATCTCTTGATTCAGTAAATATATCCGTGACCTTATTTTTCATTTTATTTTCTAAGTTAAGTAATTTTATATCTCTTACTGCTCTTATTATTTCAGAGAATGTGTTTATGTTATATTCATTAACTATTTTTACTTTTTTCTCATTCGCTATAACTTTTTTGTAACCATAGTGATGAAATAAATATTTAATAATAGAGTAGAACATAAATAGCAATCCTATTTTATAGTTGATTATAAAGATAAAAATAATGACTCCAGATGAAGTTATGACATTTGGGATAAAATATTTTATTCCGTATGTTATAGTGCTAACCATCTCATCGATATCTTCATCAATTCTTTCCATAAAATAACCAATTCCTACTTTATCAAAACTTTGAGCTTGCATTCCTAATATGGTAGTTGAATAGTCTTTTTTTAATTCATATGTTACTTTACTTTCAAATTTTGTAGCAAAATATATATTTATTGTGTATATTATTTCATTAACAAAGAATAAAGCGAATATTATTATTGAATACATGCAAATATTTTCTATATTAAAGTTAGTTATAGAAACAACAAGTTTTGCTGCATAGTACGGCTTTAAAATTCCTATTACCAAACTAATTAATGTTGATATTAATGCTGGAACTAAATCTTTTTTTTCTTCCCAGAAGTATTCTTTTATATCTTTTTTCATTTACCTAATTCCTTTCAATTATCTTTGTTTAATTGGTTCTTGGATATTAGTATAAGATCCTTGATTTATATTTTCAGCTTCAATAATTAAGTCTTGATAGGTTAAATTAAATATTTCTAGAATTGAGCCACCATTTTTTTGTATTCCATTTTTTAGAAATTGATTTAACATACTCATTGTTTCTTCGGGGTCGTGTTGATATTTTTTGTACATTATACTAGATACAAGACACGATTCTAATTCAGAAACTTGTTTGCAAATATATGGGTCGTAAACTTTATTTATCTCATCAGAACTCATATTATTGATATCTTTTTCAGTAGTTCGCTTTATTTTTCTATTTACTTCATATAGTGTGCTCTTAGCTAAATTAATGATATAAACTTGTTTGTGGTGTTTTAGCTTTTCAATTTCAATTTCATTATAGTTTTCTTTTTTTAAAAAATCTAAAAATAAGTAATCGATAAAGTAGGTTGGTACTTCCTGATATCCTTGAACATGTTGTTTATAAAATTTTGCTTTAATTTCAAAATCTACGGCATGTATAATTTCATGTGGTAAAACAATTAAATCAGCAGATGTATTACTTGATTGACAATTGATATATGCTTTATTATCAATAATATCATATAAAGTTGAACCCCAAAAATTTTTATATCTAGGATTTTGTGATGATGTAAAATTGATGACGTTTGGATAATTTAGTATTTTATTTGCATGATATGATATTATAGGATTATTAAGTTCGTTATAAAACTTTCTTGTTATTTCAATATGATCTTCTGGCATGAATATGCAATCTTCAAACATTGGCAAATCATTTGGTTTATTTGAAAAAGTATTAAGTAAAAAATGAGCATCTTTATAGTAATTTTCATCGTTACTGTGTTTATACGAATCTGAGTATTTTTGAGATATTTCTTCAATGTCAAAGGGAATTTTTTTTATATAGGAGTTTAATTTATATTTGTTTATAAAGTCTAATTCATGATTTGTTAAATTTCCCATAAGGTAATGTGAAACTATAGAGTGTTCTAAAAAATCACAATATTCTTTATCTTCTATATTTTGATTGTATTTCACAATATAATTGCATCTTGTTTCATGGATTTTTCTGAAATTCCATTTTGTGTTTTCCATCTAGTTATGTCCTTTCTATAATTTTTATATTGTTGTAATGTAATAACAAGTACTGAACTTTTACACCCGCAAGTTCTAATGTGGGAAAATCCCAACCCCTTATATAAAATTAAATATCAATTGATTTAATGTTTAAAAATACTAAATAATTATAAATTAGTAAATCAACATCGCTATTATTTTGATTATTATTTTCCTCTTGTTCTAATTGTTCATTTATCAAATTAATTATATTAATAATATTATCAATTATAAAGGACGTTTTAGCTTTTTCTTTTTCAATTATATTATTAGCATCAAAATTTATTGACCCATCTGCATTCTTAAAGTTAATTACTGCTTTAAGAGATTCCAAAGTTTTTTCTCTATCTTTAAGTTCTGTTTTCAATTTACTTTTTATTTTTTCCAGATCACTACTTGATAATGAAGATAAAATATCAGATAAATTTAATATATTCTTCTGAACTATTATATTTATATCATCTTCTGAATAACCACTTAATCTAAATAACTCTATTTCATCAATTTTAAGTTCATAAGCAATTTTTCTTAAAACTAGCATGTCTGGCTTACTTCTTAAGTCTTTTTCTATTTTAGCAATAGTAGTGTTATCTATATTAGTTTTTCTAGCAAGTTCTCTTTGGGAAATTCCCATTCTGTTCCTTGCATTACCAATAATCTCGCCAATTGTTACCTCTTGCATAAGTTTTCACCTCTCATAAATAAATTTTACCACAAAAATAATATTAAATCAAATTTTTGTAGATTAAGTCAACAAAAGTGTTGACACAAACAACAGGAATTGATATAATTTATATGTGGACTAAAACCACAATAAAACACACAAGCAGTATCGTGTTATAGACAACTTAAAGGAGGAAAAATTATGAGTTATCAAAAACAAATGGAAGTTATAGAAAAACCTTGGTCAGGAGTGGCAGAAATAATGCTACTTGCAAATTGTGGCAGAGATACTGCAACTAAAATACGAAATAAAGTATCAGCATTATTAATTAAAAATGGTTATATTTTACCAACTGGTAAAACAATACAAGTTCCAACACGTGAATTATTAAATTTTCTAGGACTTGATGCAGAATATATTATTAACATGGCAAATAAATTAAATACAGGAGATACTTATGGCAGTTTATCAAAATAAAAAAACTAAACTATGGGATTATAGAGTTTATTCAAATGATGTTTATGGTAATAGAAAACAGTTTCAAAAATCTGGATTTAAAACTAAAAAAGAAGCAAAACAAGCCGAAAATGATTTTTTAAATTTAGATCCATCTGATTATAGCAATATAACTTTTGAAGAACTATGGAACAATTATAAAGATCATATTAAACTAAAAACTAAAGCACAGTCATACAGATGCATAGTAAGTAGATTTGAAAATCATATCTTACCCTATTTTAAAAAATATAAATTAAACTCAATTACAACTAATGTTTATACTAAGTGGCAAATGGAAATTGAGAAAAAAGGATATAAACATAAATATAATAGTAGTTTAAATAGTGCTATGGTTACTATTTTAAATTATGCCATTAAGTTCCATGGACTAAAAGAAAATATAGCAAGTAAATCTGGAAACTTCACTAGAAAACAAGAACTGCTTTTAAATGTAGATTTTTGGACACTTGATGAATATAATAAATTCATTTCTAATGTTCATGAACATGTTTATAAAGAATTATTTGAAACATTATACTATACAGGAATAAGACAAGGAGAAGCATTAGCACTTACTTGGAATGATTATGATGGAACATCACTAAACATTAATAAAACTATTGCAAAAGAAAAAATTAATGATAAACATATCATTAATACACCTAAAACAAATAAATCAATTAGAGTTGTTAAAATAGATAATAACTTAAAGAAGCAATTAGATGATCTATATGAATTTTATAAAAAGCATATGGACTTTGATAAACAGTGGTTTATATTTGGTGGTATTAACCCACTATCACAAACTACTATAGGTAGAAAGAAAAATAATTATTGTGAAGTATCAGGAGTAAAAAAAATAAGAATTCATGATTTTAGACACTCGCATGCTTCATTACTTTTATCAAATGGTATTCCAATAACTGTTATATCAGAACGTCTAGGACACTCAGATATAACAATGACACTTAACACCTACTCTCACATGATGCCAAGTGATGAAGATAAAGCAATAAATATACTAAATAATATTAATAATAAATAAAGAAAAATTTCTAGAAAATTAAAATTTTAAGGGATTTTTAAGGGATTTGAAAATCAAGACATAAGAAAACCCTTATAAAACAAGGGCTTTAATTACTTAATGGTCGAGAAGACAGGATTTGAACCTGCGACCCCTTGGTCCCAAACCAAGTGCTCTACCAAACTGAGCCACTTCTCGATATATAATGGTGCACCCAAAGGGAGTCGAACCCCTAACCTTTAGATCCGTAGTCTAACGCTCTATCCAATTGAGCTATGGGAGCAACTTCCTAAGTACATAACCAATTATATTATAAAATACTTAGAAAATCAAGAGTTTTAAGAATTTTTTTTCAAAAAACACTTATTCTCTTTTGTGAACCATCCTATAAAATTTAAATTTATTATATAAAAAATATAATAAAATTCCTCCTGCTGCGCCAAAACTATCAACAAATACATCAGAAATCTGAGCTGTTCTTCCTTCTAAAAATAATTGATGAAATTCATCACTGATAGCAAAAAACAAGCATATTCCAAAAGAATATAAATACAGTTTACCATAAATATATTCTTTTAAGGTACTACATACTACAAAACCTAGTATGAAAAATAAAGTAAAATGTGCACCTTTTCTAACTATGCTAAAGCATGCATCAATAATATATTGATCGTCAAAATCTCTATTAAATATAAATTCTACAACATTAATAACAACTTTTGTAAAATTAGTACTAGTATTAGCACTAGTAGTTGCATCTTGATTAGAAAGTAAAAAAATTAATAAGCACCATAGAAATACAATTAATAATTTGAAATTTTTCACAAATTTAATCCTTTACTTACTTTTTTTAAAAACTTTTTAGTATGTCTTCTATAATCTTCAACATATATTTCTGCGTTTTTAAGAATTAAAGACGGATTATCTACTGTTAATTTTTGAATATCCTTATGTTTGAATTTAGATATATATTTATAATATGATGCATCTTTACGATGAGAATCAGTAGCAAGAATTTGAATCATATTATGTTTAAGCATTAATTTAAGTGCTTTCTTTGATTTCTTACCATGAATTTTATATAAACTTCCATAATTACCTTGAAAAATTATTCCTTTTTCTAAATAAGGTATCATTCTATTAATATTTTTTTGAAAATATTTATAACGCTCAGGATGAGCAATTATAATTCTATAACCTTTTAATTGTAATTCGTGAAAATAATTTAAAAAGTTTTTATCTTCATGTTCTCTACTAAACTCTACTAAAAGATATTTAGATTCTGCTAAAGTTAAAATTTCTGTTTCAAACAAAGATTTTACATCTGCGCACATATATACTTCATTTCCTAAATGAAGTTTAATATCTAAATCGCTTGCTTTAGATTTAAGTTCATTAAATATTGCAAGTTTTGTTTTATTATCTGCAAAAAAATCTCTTTGCGGATAATAATGAGGAGTTACTATTATATCAGTAATACCTACAGATATTGCCTGCTTAATAAGAAAGATCGCTTCATCAAACGATCCCACTCCATCATCTATATTAGGTAGTAAATGCGAGTGTATATCTATCATACTTCCTCGCTCTTATAATAATATCTATCTGGTCTATGAGGACCTTTATTTATTACTATTCCTGCAACTTTGTCTTCAAATAAATGAAGAGCTTTTTTAGAATCTGCTAAGAACTCTCTTGGAGTTTCATTCAATGCTGTTACTACTAATATTTTGTCTGCTAACTTAGCAATTTCAAGTGAATCTGATAATCCATTAAGAGGTACTGCATCTAAAATGATAATATCATATTCTTCTTTAAGAATAGATAATATTTTTGCAAACTTCTTAGAAGATAACATATCACTTGGATTTGGTGGATAAAAACCTGAAGGTATAATATCAAGTTTTTTTACATCAGTTTTAACGATATAATCTCCGTAATCATTTTTCTTAACTAATTCAGTTAATAAAAGTGATGATAATCCAGCAATATTAGAACATTTAAATACTTCATGTAAACGTCCTCTTCTCATATCGCAATCGATAATTAAAACTTTTTTATTAATTTGTGTAAATGATACTGCTAAATTTACTGAAGTAAAAGTTTTACCTTCACCTTGAGCAGAACTTGTAACAAGTAACGTTTTAATTGGTTCATCAATTGCTAAGAATTGAAGATTAGTTCTAATATTTTTAATACTTTCACTAATACTTGATGTTGGTTTCTCTATAACTACAATTTCTTTCATATTAATTCTTCTCCGTTTGATTCATAGGAATAACTGTTAATACTGACCATTCAGTTATTCTTTCTACTTCTTCTCTTGTTTTAATTCTCTTATCAAAATAATAGAACATAAATTCAAGACCACAAGATATAAATATCCCTAAAAATAAAGATAATATAATTTGCATAATACCATTATTGTTTGATGGTACCTTGTTTTCCTCAGCATAGTCTATAATACTTAAGTTTTCGATACTAAAAATATCAACTACTTCCGCAGCAAACACATCAGCTATCTCATTAGATATTGCAGATGCAAGTTTACCATCTGGATGTGTTACAGATATTTTCATGATACTTGTTGATGATATGTTTTCTACATTAACAAAACCTACAAGATCTTCATAACTTTCAGTTAAGTTAAGTTCACTAATAACTGCATATAATATTTTTTTACTTTTAACAATTTCTCCATATGTACCAACTAAACTGTTATTAAGAGTAATATCACTTGATGTAATACTTTCAGATTCATCTGTTGCAAGTATCAACGTTGTAGATGATGTATATACCGGTGTTTTAAGTAAGAAAACATATGTACAACCAGCTATAAAAGTTAATATAGTAATAATAATAATTGCACCAATTTTCTTTTTAAAATACGATAATAAATCCCCTAAATTAATTTCTTCCATTTTTCACACTTCTTTCATTAACTATTATACAAAAAAAATAGTGATTTTTCAACGATAAGATACAAATTTATTACAAAATAAGCAAATATTGGCCATAAATTGCTTATATTATTTCCTCAAATTTGTTTTTCATTGTAATATTGTTCTTTGTTAGCTTTTTTATACTTAAATCTTGAGCTTTATCATTTGCAAGTCTAAGGTTGTTTCCACTTGATAATAATGCTTCTTTTGTCTTTTCTAAATGCTTAATTGTTTCTTCAATTTCCTTAACAGCAGTTAAGAATTTTTTATTTGCTAACTCATAATTACGACCAAATTTTTCTTGAAAATCTTCAAGTTTATTTTCAAAATCAGAAACATCTATATTTTGATTTTTAAGATCGTTTAACTCTCTTTTATATCCAACAGAATTAAGTGATGCATTACGTAGTAATGTTATTATAGGAATAAAGAATTGAGGTCTGATAACATACATTTTTTCATATTTATATGACATATCTACTATACCTGAATTATATAAATCAGAATCACTTTCAAGAAGTGAAACTAAAACAGCATACTCACAACCTTTTTCACGTCTATCTTTATCAAGTTCTTTTAAGAAATCTTCATTTTTCTTTTTAGTACTTGTAGTAGACATTTCATTTTTCATTTCAAACATTATAGATAAAATTTCTATTCCATCTTCAGTGTAATCTTTAAATATGTAATCACCTTTACTACCAGAAGAACTATTGTTATCTTTTTCAAAGAATGAAGTTTTAAAACCTGTAGAACGAAGTTTATTAAATTCAGTTTCACAGTGTAGTTCTAAAGATTCACCTACCATCTTAGTAGACATTTTTGTTTTTAGATCTTTATAATAATCTATTGCTTCATCTTTTTGTTTTATAAGAGATTCATGAACTTCTTTTTGCTTTTGTAAATTAAGTTCATGATTAGTATTAGATGCATCAATATCTTTTTTTAATTCAAGTATTTCTATTTCTTTTTTATTTAAAATATCTAAACATCTACTTTCTTCTTCTTTAATTGCAAGTTTCTTTTCAGATTCAAAATTACTTATAATAGATTCTAATTTACTAATAGATTCTTTATATTCAAATTCCTTATTAGCAAAAGAATTTTTATTCTTTTCTCTTTCTAAAGATAAACTTTCTTCTAAAGCTTTATCCTTTTCATTAAGAATTAACTTAAGTGACTCTACTTCACTTTTATATTCACTTATCTTTTTATCAAATTCATGTTCATTTTTACTTTGAATCACTTTCATTTCTGATAAACTAGCTTCACTTAAAATTTTAAGTTCCTTTTCAAATTCAGCGTCTTTTATTTGTTTTACAATAGATTGATACCCACTTTCATCAACCACAAATACTTCTCCACATGTGGGACATTTTATATTATTCATACATTCCTCCATTTAAATTATTTTATCATAAAAAAAGAGAAATAAAAATTAAATATTTTATTTCTCTTTTGTATTTTCTATATAAAAAGTTTCTCCCATTTTAGTAACTACATTATTTTTTTTAATTTTATAAAATAGATATAAATATATAGATATTATAATTCCACCTATCATACATACAAGTATATCAAGCATTAAATCATATACACCTGTTGATTTATGTCTTATAGCATCTATTCCAAAGAATACAAGTAAACTAAATTCAAATAGTTCCCATAAAAATGCAACTGATATATTAAGTCCATTTACAAATAATATTGATAATATAAATTCGTTTTTCTTTTTTATATTTTTCTTTTGCATTATTAATAAGAATATACAATATATAAATAAAGCTATTATCACTCCTGATAAGAAATGTAATATTTTATCATATGGATCCCATAGTCTATATAGTTTTAAAGTATTACCAAGTATTATAGATAATAAATTAAATCCAAATATTATATAAGTTATTTCTGGTATTATTTTTATCTTAATTATTCTTAAAGTTAAATATATTAGTGGCGGTGAAACTATCGCTGCTAATATATTTATAGCTTTATATCCTGTTATTAATGTTTGATTAACAATAATACTATATATTAAGAATGCTAAGTATATCGATATAGATATAATTAATGCTTTTTTATTTTTTTTATTACTACTCATTTTTATCTCCTACACCATTATACTATAAAATACTAATTATCTTAAATTTTGTTTTGTTACAAAATTACCATAGATGTATTCAAAGAACTCTATTTCTTCTATTTGATTATCTAAGATAATTTTTCTAAACTCTCTTGTTTTTTCTATAAGTTCTTGAACTATAGCTTCTTTTTCTTCTCTAACTCTTTCATTATCTTCATATAAAGTAACATCAGTTATATGGTTATTTTTCATAAATTGAAGTAGTTCTTTATATTCTTTATATGATATACCTATTTTAATACGTTGTATAAACTTATCACGATTTATTTCTTGTTTAATTTCAAGTTCATAAATAACATCATTTATAAGTTTTGCTTCTGATTCATTTTCATCTATTCTATTAGATAGATTTAATACTAAATCATTATTTTGATTTATTTTCTTCTTTAGAAAGAATTTAAAAATTTTATTTACTTTATTATATATATATTGTTTTCTTAATAAAGGTTTTCTCTCTTCTCTTAACTCTTCTGTTTCTAAATTTATAGAATCAACTTCATACTTAATTGTTTTTACATTTTTTTCTATTTTTTTGTTATCTTCTTTTAAGTTATCGTATTCTTCTAGAGTATGTAGAATTATTATTTCTTTATTATATAAATCCAGACTTTCTTCACATACATCTAATTTCTTTTCTAAATGTAATACTTCTTTTTTCTTTTGATCTAATATAGATTTAATAATAATTTGATATACATCTTCATAACTTTGTTTACCTTTTTTATCCCAAACAATAATAGATTCATAATTAGTAAGTAATAATTTAAAGTTAGCAAAATTTGGAAATATTATATCTAATTGAGATTTAATATCATCAGATATACTTTCTATATTATCTAGTTTTCTTTTTAAATCATCTAGTGATACAAAATTAGAAAACTCCTTTTTTATTTTTTCTATTTTTCTTAATAAAAGTTTATCCAAATCAAATTGAGTAACTTCTCTTCTTTTCATATTTTCCCCCAAGGTCTTTTAAAACCCAATAAAACTTGTATATCTTAACATATTTTTTGTAATATTTCAATCACAAAATAACAAAAAGAAGCATTTTTTGCTTCTTTTGTTATAAAACATTATTAAATTTAAATATTAAAGAAAGTTTTTATTTCTTTAATCGAATTAATGTAATTTATTAGTTTCTCTTCTACGTCTTTTCCAGGGTGCATATCTACACCTACTTCAAGAACAATGTGTTTATTAAAATCAAGTGAATTAATATCTTTCATAGATTTTTTTAAATATTTAAGGTATTGTTCGTTTTTAAATATAAGTTCGTGATCCTTATCATTATATACATTATGAAGATGAACATTGTTAAGTTTGTTTATTTGTAAATCACTTAATGTAGAATTATTTTTATTATCGTATATATCATGACCTATATCGTATGTAAATTTCAAATTATCAAATACATTTAATATTTCATCTATTCTATTAACGTTTATTCTAACTCTATCATGATGATAATTTAAATTTTCTAATGATATAATTATATTTAAATTATTGTCTTTAATATACTCTAGTATTGATTCTACATATTTTATAGTAGATAATACAGATTCTTCAATATCATCACTCTCAAGACTATGTAGAACAATATTTATATTGTTTTTATATATTAACGATAGTTTATGTATATCATCTAAATATGAAAATATATCTGATTCATTTTTTAATTTAGGTGTATGACACTGAAATATCATATTATTTTCTAAACAGTATTTTAGCATTTTTTCATTGTCTTTATAATTAGAAGTTGCAACTTCTATTCCACCTACCTCAGACATATCTGTTGTAGAAAATAATTTTGTAATTTGATCTACATCAAGTATATCAAAAGTTCTCCAAGCTATAGATAATAAATATTTCATAATAATCTCCTTTAAAAAAATTATAACATAAAAAAAATATTTAACAACTTAATTAAATATTTTATCTTCTTGTTTTCTTTTTTCTTTTTCTTAAATTTTGAAGATTAAGTTCAAGTTGTTCTATTGAATCAATATACTCTATAAACGTATCTGCATATTCCTCGCTAATTCTATCTACTAATTGAAATTCTAATAAATCTTTATTAAAATAATATACCTTTTGTGCATTAACATAAGAATCATGTTTTAGAACATTTATATTATTATTTTTAACCATTACAGTTCCTTGATAATTTTTTAATCTAAATTCGTGTTCATCACTTTGAACAGAACAAATCATTATACCTTTTAAATTATAAAACTTCTTCTTTATTCGACCTTCGGCTGTATCAAGCGCTATAAAATAATGCGAACCAAGAAGCTGAAGTTCATCTGATAATACTCCTTTTATTAAAAGAATATCCCCCTTTTCAACTTTTTTATTTTTCATTTTTTCCCCTCAAATTAAATATGACATATATAATACAATATTTTGTGTTTTTTTTCAAGTCATATTTAAGTATTTTATAAAAATAGTTGTTAATTGAGACTTTATTATTAGTCTATCTAGAGTAACCTTTAGCTAAATAGTTATCTATTTCTTTATTAAAAACATTTATAATTTCTGCAACATCTTCAAGTCCATGTTCTTCCATTTGAGTAAGATCTATATCAGGACAAGTTTGTAAAACTTTATCACTAACATACATATTAATTATACTGCATATATTTGAATCAATTGTTTCAATAATACTATTATCATCATAATATGATATGTATAAATAATTATATAATATATGGGTTAATGTTATATCATGCCACGCTTTAGAGTTTACTACATTATCTGGTAATTTAAATTTATAGTATGACTCATCTAGTGAACATAATTTTTCAAAATTAATTATGGAAATTTCCTTAAAGAATACATTGTCTGTAAATACAGCAGGCATCTCTTCCCCATCAGTTACAACTGAAATATCATTTGAGAAAAATCTAGTTAATAAATCTAGAATTACACTCTTAGCTTTGTTTGGTTCTAAAGATGATAATACAGCGTTGTTTAATGAATCAAGTAATACATAGTGATCCTTAATTTGATAAGCTATTTCATTTATTATTTCTTCTTGTCTATTTAATATATCTTCTGTAATTATTAAATCAAATAACATACTATTAACGTCTAACATATATTTTTTACTTTCATTTATTTTATTAATATATAAATTATTAACTAAATTTTCAAACAAACTACTCTTTACAAAATTAAATTTAGTTTTATCAATTAAGTTAATACAAAAATCAAAATAAGTAAATATATAATTTATAAAAAAATTATGTTCTATAGTTATAGGTCTTTCTATAAAATTATTTATATTTTCTATTTTTGTATATAATGTATATAAAGTTATTTCTAAATTATTAATAATGGGATATATACCATAATCTTTAGATAGTAAAATATCTTCAGTAATATTTTTACAATAATTATCAGGTACAACAAACTCCTTAGTTAAAGTATTTAAACTTTCTAAAATAATACTAGATGCTAATGGTTTAATTACTTCTAGTAGCTGATCATAATTATATGAATAATATTTTGTATTTGAAATTTCATTTAATAAAGAATTTATTAAATGAATAGATTCTTTATATTCTACTTTGTCTTTATGATTTATTAATTCACTTTTAAATACTTGATATTCAAAACTTTCTTCTGTATCTACTATAATATGTTTATTTTTATTTACACCAAATTGTGATAGCAAGTAATCCTTAGATTCAATTAACTCACCCATTTTATAACGATCAGCTTCTGGATTAGTATCAGGATGATACAAAATTGATAATTTTCTAAACTGCTTCTTTAGCTCATCTACTGTCTTTGGCATTTCACTTAACTCTAAACATTTAAGTGAATCCTTTAATTTATTATTCATGTAACCCCCTATTATTCCACAAAAAACTTGTAACTATAATAATACATTTTTAAACATTTTGCAAATAAAAATATAGACTGAGCTGGAATACCTAATTATAATTCTCTAATTACCTCAATATCAAGTTCTGTAATTTTAGATATAATTCAAGTTATACTACTAAATTTTAAAATTAGTAATTTATATTTTTTAAATAAAAAAGTACAAAATTTGTACTTTAAATATCTGGTTATAATTCTTTAATTGTTTCAATATCAAGTTCTGTAATTTTTGATATTTCTTCATCAGTCATTGTACCTTTTAATTTTTTTGCTATTTCTAAACCTTTCTTGTTTTCACCCTCAATTATTCCTTCTTTTTTGCCTTCAATTTTGCCTTCAATTTTGCCTTCAATTTTGCCTTCGATTTTACCTTCAATTATTCCTTCTTTTTTTCCATCAGTATATTGGTCCATTTCATCTGCTTTTTGTTTCATAAAATCACACCTCAAAATCTCATTCGTTTTTATCTTGTCTACTTCACTTTCAATTTTTCTTGTCAAATCATTAATGTTAGACTCATTACCATCTATGTACTTAAGTAAATTAGATAACTCTTTATTTTCTTTATCTTCTTTACCTTTAGTATTAAATATTATAATAGTTCTTCCATCATCTAAGTTTGTATTTGTTGCTTTACAATATTTTTTGATAACTTTAAGATTTTGATTCCTTTCTAAATAAATTATAATTTTTTTTTACATATAATTCAAGTCATACTACTAAATTTTAAAATTAGTAATTTATATTTTTTAAATAAAAAAGTACAAAATTTGTACTTTAAATATCTGGTTATAATTCTTTAATTGTTTCAATATCAAGTTCTGTAATTTTAGATATCTCATCGTCTGGCATTATATCTTTTAATTTTTTTGCTATTTCCTTTTTCCCTTCAATTTTGCCTTCTTTTTTTCCTTCAGTATATTGATCCATTTCATCTGCTTTTTGTTTCATAAAATCACACCTCAAAATCTCATTTGTTTTATCTTGTCTACTTCACTTTCAATTTTTCTTTTCAAATCATTAATACTAGACTTATTCCCTACAATATTTTTTGATAACGTTAAGACTTTGATTCCTTCCTAAATAAATTATAATTTTTTTTCACATATAATTCAAGTCATACTACTAAATTTTAAAATTAGTAATTTATATTTTTTAAATAAAAAAGTACAAAATTTGTACTTTAAATATCTGGTTATAATTCTTTAATTGTTTCAATATCAAGTTCTGTAATTTTAGATATTTCTTCATCAGTCATTGTACTTTTTAATTTTTTTGCTATTTCAATTTTTCCTTCTTTTTTTCCTTTAATTATTCCTTCTTTTTGACCCTCAATTATTCCTTCTTTTTTGCCTTCAATTTTACCTTCAATTATTCCTTCTTTTTTTCCATCAGTATATTGGTCCATTTCATCTGCTTTTTGTTTCATAAAATCACACCTCAAAATCTCATTTGTTTTTATCTTATCTACTTCACTTTCAATTTTTCTTGTCAAATCATTAATGTTAGACTCATTACCATCTATGTATTTAAGTAAATTAGATAACTCTTTGTTTTCTTTCTCTTCTTTACCTTTAGTATTAAATATTATAATAGTTCTTCCATCATCTAAGTTTGTATTAGTTGCTTTACAATAATTCTTGAAAACGTATTTCATTTGGTTTTTATCAAATGGATCATAACAACAAATAAATACTACTAACGTATCATTTAAATCTGTATACTCTCTTGCTGTTTCTAATAACAAACTATCTAAACTTGACTGATAATACCTTCCTCTTTTTTTAATATTAGATCTATCTACAACTTGCATTTCTATATTTATTACTTTATTAGAAGATTTAAAATATACATCTAACCTTACACCTCTAGTAAAGTAGTATTGTTTCATAGTCTTTTCAAATTCAATATTATCTACATCATTAATATCAAAACCTAAAAGCACGCTTGCAAACTCTTTTAAAAGTTCTTCATTCTTTAATACGTGTCCAAACATAAAATCATTTGAAAACTTTAGGTCTATCCAATTAATAAATTTATTTTCTCTTTTTAATTTTTTATTCATAGTACTTTCTCCTTAATGGAGGCTATAATAAATAGTTATCAATTTAAAATCAAGTCTTTCGACAAATAGTGATAAAACTTTTTCTTTTTATAAGATTTTGATTCCTTTCTAAGTAGATTATACTTAAAAAAATCATAATTTTCAAGTAATAAAAAAGTAATATATTAAAAATTTTAAAAATTTTTTATTACAAAATTTTACAATAGAATTACATTTCTTTTACCAGTTCAATATCAAGTTCTGTAATTTTAGATATTTCTTCATCAGTCATTGTACCTTTTAATTTTTTTGCTATTTCTAAACCTTTCTTGTTTTCACCCTCAATTATTCCTTCTTTTTTGCCTTCTTTTTTTCCATCAGTATATTGATCCATTTCATCAGCTTTTTGTTTCATAAAATCACATCTCAAAATCTCATTCGTTTTTATCTTGTCTACTTCACTTTCAATTTTTCTTGTCAAATCAGTAATACTAGATTCATTGCCATCTATATACTTAAGTAAATTAGACAACTCTTTATTTTCTTTATCTTCTTTACCTTTAGTATTAAATATTATAATAGTTCTTCCATCATCTAAGTTTGTATTAGTTGCTTTGCAATATTTTTTGATAACATTAAGATTTTGATTCCTTTCTAAATAAATTATAATTTTTTTTTACATATAATTCAAGTCATACTACTAAATTTTTAAAATTAGTAATTTATATTTTTTAAATAAAAAAGTACAAAATTTGTACTTTAAATATCTGGTTATAATTCTTTAATTGTTTCAATATCAAGTTCTGTTACTTTAGATATTTCTTCATCAGTCATTGTATCTTTTAATTTTTTTGCTATTTCAATTTTACCTTCTTTTTTGCCTTCAATTTTTCCTTCTATTATTCCTTCTATTATTCCTTCTTTTTTTCCATCAGTATATTGATCCATTTCATCTGCTTTTTGTTTCATAAAATCACACCTCAAAATCTCATTTGTTTTTATCTTATCTACTTCACTTTCAATTTTTCTTGTCAAATCATTAATGTTAGACTCATTACCATCTATGTATTTAAGTAAATTAGATAACTCTTTGTTTTCTTTCTCTTCTTTACCTTTAGTATTAAATATTATAATAGTTCTTCCATCATCTAAGTTTGTATTAGTTGCTTTACAATAATTCTTGAAAACGTATTTCATTTGGTTTTTATCAAATGGATCATAACAACAAATAAATACTACTAACGTATCATTTAAATCTGTATACTCTCTTGCTGTTTCTAATAACAAACTATCTAAACTTGACTGATAATACCTTCCTCTTTTTTTAATATTAGATCTATCTACAACTTGCATTTCTATATTTATTACTTTATTAGAAGATTTAAAATATACATCTAATCTTACTCCTCTAGTAAAGTAGTATTGTTTCATAGTCTTTTCAAATTCAATATTATCTACATCATTAATATCAAAACCTAAAAGCACGCTTGCAAACTCTTTTAAAAGTTCTTCATTCTTTAATACATGTCCAAACATAAAATCATTTGAAAACTTTAGGTCTATCCAATTAATAAATTTATTTTTTCTTTGTTCTTTTTGATTCATAGCACTTTCTCCTTAATGGAGGCTATAATAAATAGTTTTTTATTTGTTATCAAGTCTTTCGACAAATAGTGACAAAATATTTTATTTTTTTATAAGATTTTGATTCCTTTCTAAATAGATTATACTTAAAATTAATTTAATTTTCAAGTTATATTTAAAGAACAATTAAAAAACTTTTTTTATGGAGTATAAATTATATCATCTTTTTCTTCATATATAATATACTTCATCATATTTTGAGTTTTTCGAAATCCTTTAATTAATTTATTACTTTTCATTAATTGTAAAATAATTGTATTTTTATCATTTACTAAGCAAATTTTAAGTGCGCTATTTTTTAAAAACAAGTCATTAATTTCTTCTGAAGAAATTGTCTTAATTAAATTCATGTGATTTTCCTCTGGAAATTGATTTATTACATTTTCTATTAATTTTACTTTTTCAATAAAATTAATATTTTCAGAATTTAACAATAATAATAACAATTCATTTGAAATTCTAAAACTTAGTTTACTTAAATAAGATAAATTATTAGACGCTAGATTAAATATTTCTTTTTTTGTCAATATTTCGAATTTTTCATAATTAAAAATAAAATAAGCTTTTTCATTTTCTTTAAATTTGTTTTTTAAAATATAAGCATTTATCTCGTCGCAATAATTTTTGTCTAACAAAGACACGGTATCTCTAATATTGTTTATTAAAATTTTCTTAAATTTTACTGAAATATCAGAATCTAAAAATTTGATAATATCTTCAATCACATATAATTCATTTATAATAGAAATATATTCTTCAAAGTTATTAGTTATATAGTCTACAAATAAATTTGGATAATATTTTTTTATGAAATTATAATTTATGTAATTCATTTCTATAATTTTATTTGTTATAAAAATTTTCATTCTATTTTCTTTTATATTTAAAAAATCAAATTCATAAATCGCAAATTTATTATGTTCTAATATTGAATTTAATTTATCATTTGTAATCTTAGTTTCTAATAAAAAATCTA
This sequence comes from bacterium, assembly GCA_044432745.1. Taxonomy (GTDB): domain Bacteria; phylum Bacillota_I; class Bacilli_A; order RF39; family UBA660; genus CAKOSP01. The sequence goes on along the minus strand of JAWXUH010000002.1, from coordinate 122,179 downwards.
ATATAAATTTATTATTTTCTTGTTCTGAAAAGTTTAAATTATTTTTTGTATTGTTTATTAATTTAACTATAGTATTATCGAAGCCATATATAGAATAATAAAAACAAATATTTTTTATATTAATATTGATTTTATCTTTATCAGCAATTATTTTTATAAATAAATAATTTTTTATTAAATTTATCTCGTCTACTTTTGTACTTAAATTATTTATATATTTTATTTGATTTGATTTGCTTACAGATTCATTGTTTAATATTTCTATTATTATATTGTTCTCATCTGTTATTTTATTTGTTGTTTTTAATAAATTTTCTAAATATTCATTCATATTATTGATTGTATAATTGTATAAATTTGAATTCTTATCAGAAGAAATCAAAGTGAAATTATTAGAAGATTCATTCACAGTTTTTATTTTATATTTTAGCAGTAAAAATAAATTAATATTGTCTATGGTTAACCTATACATATTTTTTTCATATATAATGTCTATACTTTTCAAATTTAATTCGTTACAAATATTCTCAAATTTAACATCTATCATTATTAATTTATTAATAATGTTTGCTTTATTATCAGAAAATTCTTTTTTCGTATACATAAGGGATTTTGAAATATATTTTGTTAAGATTTTATTACCATTCATAGATAATATGGTATTAATATTTCCATATAATATAGAATTAAAACAATAATTAAATATGTTGATTCCAGCATTTTCATTTAAAATAAGATCTTTTATAAAATTTTGGTTTATTAAATTAATAGATGAACTACATAACGATATATTTATATTTAATTTTAAATATTCTAACAAAAAATCTTTTTTATTTTCTTCGAATATAGTTTTTATCAATATTTCTTTATAAGTTTTAAACTCTTCATTTATTAGTAATTCTGTAAAAATATCAAAATTAAGAATTTCTATAGAATAAAATGTTCTTTCATTTATTATTTTTTGCTTTAAGACTTTGTATGGATTAATAACCTTATAAGAATATTCTAAATGTTTTTCATTTAAAATACTCAATAGAAATTTTTTATCATAAACAGTAATAGAGTCTTTATTGGAATATGATATGTAATTTGAATAATCTGATTCTATATATCCTTTAGAAATTAATAATTTCAAGAGATTTATATATTTAGAATTTAAAATATCTTTATATTTTTCTATAGAAAAATATAAATCTTTATTTTCATTTGTTATTAGTTCACTTATATTTTTTTGATATAAACTAGATCTCTGATCTCGTAATTTTAATGCCTCATCGTTAGAAGATTGATGTGTCATGTTTAGTTTTTTCAATTTACAATTAATAATATCCAAATGATAATCTATTAATTTTTGCTTACTATTCAACAAATTAAATACATAACCATCTCTCATTTGAAGTTTACAAAAATCAGATGGATATATATTTTTATAAACTATCATAGACAATAATTTTATTTTTTGATTTTTCTCATCTAATATATCGCAATAGATTCTATATTCATTATATACATTTTTTAAAAGTCGCATATCATCAATATACAAAGAAATTGATTGAATAAAAGCAGGATCTATTTCAGTGTCTTTAAATATGTTCATTAGTTTTTGTTCAGAATTTGAGGAATCTATTACTGGAATTACTGGAATTATAAAATCAAAAAATTTTACCCTTTCTTTAGGATCAAATAAATCATCTCTCATTAAATAAATGAATTTTATTTTATTTTTAACTTTATACCCTTCATTAAGTAGTTTATTTATTTCTCTTAATTTTTCATAAATAACAATTGAATTAAATCTATCCATGTCTTCAAATATAACAACATCTGCTTCTGATAATTTAAATAAATGTAAAATATCATTTAAGTGTTTATCAAATATTGAATCAGTTTCACTATTAAATAATTCAATTTCGTTACCTTGAAAAGAAACTTTAGAAATTTTTTTCTGACTTAGATACTTATATAAATTATTAAAAGGATAATACAATGCAACAATGCATAAAATTATAAAAAACAAGCGTAATTCTTTAAAAGAACCTTTAATAAAATTCACTTTACTTATAAATTTAAGATTAGATAAAAAATAATCAAGAATATTATTATAATACAATAAAAATAATATTATTATTAATAATATGTAATAAAAATTTATTTTTATTTCTTTTTTTATAGTATATTTAAAATTTGTCTCACTTATTTTTTTTTCAGACAACTGATTTAATAATTGATTAACTAATTTTTTTTCTATCAATAAATCAATTGAATCAGTATTATTTTCTTTATAATTAATACTTATTTCTTTTCCTTTTGTTAAAAATTTTATATCTGAATCAACACCATCATTATTTTCTACACTTTTTTGATTTATTAAATTAAAATGTGATAGATTTAAATTAATGAATTTTTTTTCTATTTTTTTGGTTTTATAAGTTTCAATTATACTACTTTTACCAGAACTATAACCGCCAGACAAAGCAATATTATTTAAATCTTCTTCATTTAGAGCAAAGTCTAAAGCTTCTTTATAAATATCTATACTTGCATTTGTAATTGGAGTTAATTTTTTAAAGTTTTTATTTATTTCTTTTGTTTCTTTTGTTTCTTTTGTTTCTTTTGCTTCTTTCATTAATACTTCCTTTTACAACCTTCTTTTATTCTTCTTTTCAACAATATATAACTTATAATAGCATTATTCATTTCTTTGTCAACGATATTTAGACAATTAATTTAAATACTTTATATAACTCAATAATACACTTTGCGTTTTAGTAAAATATGTTACAAAATATATTTTGTAATAAAAAAATAAAGAAATGATTTATCTTATAAATTATTTCTTTATTTAATATTAAATATCTTTTTTATAAATATCTACTACTGTATATATATTTAATTGATGAATTATCTCGACAAAATATTCCCATTCTCTATATTAGAATACATAACTTATTGAAGGGAGGTGAATAACAATTTATACTGCAAATAAAATTAATTTAATAAAAAAAGGTAATAATTACTACTTTATAGATAATAATGGTATCAAACAAAAATATTTAAACATAAGAAATCAATTTATATTTTCTAGAGTTCTGCAAAATAAAGATATAGCTAAAAAAATTGGTGAACTACTACTTGGTAAATTATTAGGTGAAATACAATTTATCAATACTGAACATAACATAGCACTATGTAATGATAAAAAAGCTGTTAGATTAGATGCCATGTTTACTACAAATGAAGAAGTAGTAAACATAGAAATGCAAAACAACAAAAATATAAACTTTCTTAAAAGGTCTTTTGTATATGAATGTGAACTACTAGTTTATAGTACGGAGAAAAATACTGATTATATAGATATTAAAAAAACTTATGTTATATTCATTAATAATTTTGATTTATTTAATAATGGTGAAATCAAAGTTGAATTTATAAGAATGTGCAGAGAAACTGGATCTATTTCTGATATAGTAAAAACTATATTCTACAATCTTAAATCTAAAAAGATTGATGAAAAAACAGATTTAGGAAAATTTCTAAAATACTGCACTGATGGTAAAATACGTGATAATTTTACTAGACTTATTGACCATGAAGTGTTAAAATTAAACTTAAATGAAGGAGTAAGGACTGATTATATGAAATATCGTTATGATAAAATGGAATTAATACAAGAAGGTCGCATTGAAGGTATAGCTGAAGGTCGCGTTGAAGGCTTAGCTGAAGGTAGAACTGAAGTTGCTAAAAATCTACTTACAAAATTAAACAATAAAGAAATTTCAGAAGTAACTAACCTTTCTATGTCAGAAATTCAAAAACTTAGAGAAGAAATGAAAAACATATAATTTAATTTCTTAATAAAAAAAGATAGAATTAATTTTCTATCTTTTCTTTTGGTTAAATATCTTTTTTATAAAAATTATATGACTCTCTACACATATCTTCAATAGTTTTTTCAGCCTTCCAACCTAACTCGTTAAAAGCTTTATCACTATTAGCGTAATATTCGTCAATATCTCCTTCTCTTCTAGGAGCTATTTTATAATTAACTTTTACATTATTAACTTTTTCAAATGCCTTAACCATTTGAAGAACACTTACACCTTCACCTGTTCCAAGGTTATATATATGTAATCCACCATTTGATGAAAGTAATTTATTAACAGCTTTAACATGTGCTACTGCTAAATCTACTACATGTATATAATCTCTAACACCGGTACCATCTACTGTATTATAGTCATCTCCAAAAATAGATAACTCTGGTAATGCACCTATTGCAACTTTGCAAATAAAAGGCATTAAGTTAGCTGGTATACCTTTAGGATCTTCTCCTATTAAACCAGATGAATGAGATCCAACTGGATTAAAGTATCTAAGTATACATCCATTAAATTTATCATCTGCTACATGTAAGTCTTTCATAACTTGTTCTACGAAATATTTACTAGTTCCATATGGATTAGCAGTATCTCCAGTACTATGATCTTCATAATACGGTAAAGAACTTGGTGTTCCATATACTGTAGCACTTGATGAGAATAAGAACGCATTAACGTTATGTTTTTTCATAACTATTAAAAGTGTTATTACTGATGATAGATTATTTTGATAATAATCAAGTGGATTATTAACTGAATCTCCTACTGATTTATATGCAGCAAAATCTATTACTAAATCTATTTCATTTTCAGAAAAGATTTTATCTAGTAATTCACTATCATTCATATCCCCTTCATAAAATTCAATGTTTTTATTTGTTATTTTATATATAGAATTAAGTACATCAGCTTTACTATTACTAAAGTTATCTAAACCAATAACTTCATAATTATTATTTAGTAATTCTACTGCTGTATGACTCCCTATATAACCTGTTACCCCTGTAACAAATATTTTCTTTTTCATTTTATTTTCCCCCGTTTAATTTTAAAATTTTTTTTATTTTTTTTATAATTTTTTGAAAAATACCAACTTTTATATATTTTCCCATACTGTCAATAATATTATTTTCATTAATATCTCCGCATTTAATTTTTCGAAAAAATTTTTCTCTTTTTTTATGAAATAATACATTCTTATGATGATTATATTTAAAAGATAATTTTGTATCGACTTCTTTTAAATCTACTAAATTTAACTCTCCAAGTAAATCGAAAGCTTTTTTTGTATTAACATTTAACAACGATATTCCATTATTATAATTTTTTATTGTGGAATCTATTTTTTCATAGCCCCATAAATCGCCTATTGAAAAATCAGAATATCTTTTTTCAGTACAAAATCTACAATTATAACATGATGGTCTATTAATTAATTCATTTACAAAAGCTCTATAATAACTCGCATCATAAACAATTAAATTATTATCAAATACTATAGTTGTTATTGCATTATCCCATCCAGTTTCTTTATCTCTAAAATTTATATTAGAAATTTTTTTATCATATTTCGTTTCTAAATTAAATTTATACATTTCGAAAATTTTAGGTGATGGATTAGCGTGACATATTAATTCACAAGTAAATAATTTATCATAATTTTTTTTCAAAAAAGATCGCATTCCACTACATTGACATGGAGTACCTGAAAATAAAACAAATCTATCATTATTTAAAGCCTCTTCGGCCTTTAAGTATACATCATTTACATCACTACGCACATATTTACTACCTTGAAACATTTTTAAATTTTCTATATTATCTACAACTTTATGTTTAACCACAAAATCATTATCGTATGCTACACCAATTACAATACCTTTTTTTTCTAATATTTTTTTTGCTATTGGATAAAATAAACCTCCAGATGCACTATTTTTTTTAATATTTTCATCTAAATATTCTGCAGCAAAAGTTCTTGATACATTTTCACTTTCTTTTGGAATATTACTACAAACCTTACTACATAATCCACAATTGATACATTTTTCTTTATCTATAATAGGATATAAAAAACCTTCATAATCTTCTTCCATAATTATTGCATTTTTCGGACACCTTAATTTACAAACAGAACAACCATTGCAATCATTTTTTTCTTTTGTTTCAAAATAACAATTCATTTTCCATCATCTCCTAAATATAATTTTTTTTCTTTTTCTTCACAATAAACATTTCATAAAAATATATTACGTTTTTTACATTAATTACTATAGCATATATTACCGATATTAAAATACCAAAAATTTGTAATAATAAATTATTAGAATAATAAATAAATAATATAAATGTTAACATTATAAATAAATATATTATTTGTTTATAATCTATGTTTATTTTAAAATATTTTTTTCTAATATCAATTATTCTAAATAATGACATTGCTGCAAAGGATATTAAAGTAGATAAACTTGCTGCATATAAACCTAGTTTATTAATTAATAGTAAATTTATTGAAACATTTATTATTGCGGCTATAGTTGATGTTAAAGCAATAGATTTTGTGGCTTTTTTTGCTACGTAAACCGCACTAATTAAACCTATCAAAATATTAAACATAGAGCCAACTATCATTATTGGAACATGATTATAACCATCAATAAAGTTAGAATTTATCATTATTGGATAGACAATCGGCATTACAGCAATTATAATTATTCCAAATGAAGAAAATATTTTAAATAGTGAATTTAATGTTTTATTTAAAAATGTATCAATATCTGATTCATCTATATGTTTTATCACACATTCTGTCCAGGCAATATTAAATATATTATAAATTGTTATATATACTCCAGCGAATTTATATGATGCTGATAATATTCCATTTTGTGAAACTCCAAGCATAATTGATACTATTAATTTATCTGAAGCATTAAATACCCACCACGAAATCGCATTTGGAATAAGTGGTATTGAATACTTATACATTTGACAAAGTAATTTTCTATCAAAATGATCAAATTTTATAAATTTATAAATTTTCATAGCAAATATGCAGTATAATATACAAACTAACTGTCCTATAAACAAGGAAAAAAACATTCCTATTACTCCAGTTTTAAATAGAAGTAAAAAAATTATATTACATATTATTGTAACTAAAGCTGAAATAAATCCAGCAAAAGAAAATTTAATATTATTACCTAAACCCCTAACTAATTGCAAAGAAAAAGAACTAAAAACATAAATAATTACATTAAATAACAAATAAAACTTGTATTCGTTATCTACAAATAGCGATAATACTAAAAATATTAAAATAAATATAATTACCTGTAACATTAAAACTATACTTCCTGTAGTTATTGTTTTTGTTTTTTCTTTATCATTATCTCTATTATCTACCAAATTTCTAAATACAGACTGCTCCAATTGAAAAGATACGACAGGCAACAATAAACTAACTAAAGTGTTTAATAATTCAAATATGCCATACTCTGAAGTTGACAATATAGTTGTGTATAAAGGTAGCAAAAAAAATGTTATTAATTGCGTACATATTTTACCTAAACTTATTATAAAAGTGTTTTTTATTAATTCTTTTTCTCTATGCATTTTATTTATTTTCACTCTCATCTATAACAGAAGTTAACCATTTATCTGATTTTTTTATTTCTTCATTTAATTTTACATTTACATTTTTCCAATCTATTTCGGAATTAATATCGTAATTTTTAAAATCACTAACTTCGTTAAAAATTCTATCATTTAAATCCAATGTATTTAATAAATCATTTACTCTACTGCCAGTTTTTACATGCGGAATAATAAAAAATTTTTTATTATAAATAATTGAAAATATCGTTGCATGAAATGATGTAGCTACAACGTATTCAGCGTTTTTAATATAATTTACAAAATCTAAAGGTCCCTCTTCATAAGCAGATTTCAAAATATTTTTATAACCAGGATTTTTTAAACCGAAATGAAGTACTTTTAAACCAGTTTTTTCAGAAAGTTCATTTACTATTTTTATGTACTCATCATTAGGTGAAATAACATAGGCACATATATATTTTTCTTTTAATGTTTTAGTATTAGTTAAATATTTATCCCATTCCATCATTGAAATCAATAATGTTGGATCCAATACTACTTCGATTTTATTATCTATTAACTCATTTAATTTTTTTTGAGCACTTACTTCTCTAACTGATATATTATTTATTTTTGATACATTTAATATATATTTTTCCCTATTTTCTTCCACAAAATTCACACTACCTAAACTAGCAGCATACGATATTTTTTTATTATTTTCAAATTGATTTAGTGTAAATAAATCAAAATAATCTTTTACTATTTCTAAATTCCAAACTTGATCTGAACCAGTCAATAATATATCTTCATCATCAATAACATTAATGATATCATCAACATTTTTAACTTTATCAGTTAAATTCAATTTTTTTTCTATTATTTTATTAAAGTTTTTATAACGACTTATAATAGGTTTAAAATATATAATTAATTTTAAAATGCCTCTTATATTTTTTTTTATACCATTTTTTAAAGTCAAGGGTCGATAAGAATCAATAATAGTATCCAATTTTAAATCAACAATTTTAACACTATAACCTTTTTCAATTAGTTTTTGTTGTAATGCAAATACTTGTAAAAACGCACCATAATTGTGTGCTCTATTAAAAGTAAATATTTTCAATTTTTTCATTTTTTTTCATCTCCAATACATTTTTTTTGTATAACCATAACACAATAAATAGAAATCATATAGATATATAATTGTGAAAAATAATATAAAGTATTACCACTTATTCCATACGTTAGAAATAATATTTGAATGCAATAAAATATTTTAAGATAATAAACATTTTTTGAATCATTTAAACTAATTGACTTTCTTAATAATTTATATGTAATTGTTAAATTTGATATAAAAAAATACATAAATATTGTGAAACCAATTATACCAACTTCACCTAATAATTGAAAATAAATATTGTGAGCATTATAAATTTCATTGTTTCGATATGGAGTTATATAATCAACAAATGTATTTATACCATTACCAAACAAAGGGTTATTAACAAACATTTCATAACAATATTTCCAATAATTATCAATTCTTGTGTCAAATGTATTCATATCCAAAAGTCTATCAAAGACTCTTCCTGCATCTGGAAACACTGACATTATAATTAAAGTAATAAAAATTAATAAAAAGCTAGCTTTTAATAATTTTGTTTTTATTATTTTTGTAGAATGAATCAGAAAAATAATAAACGATACTAATATAGCAACAAAAAATAACATTCTTTTTCCTGTACAAAATAACGCTATATATGCTAAAAATACTGCAAATAACGATTTTTTATTATTTTTAATATTATATTCTGGTGTTGTATAATTAGATAAATTAATTATTATGCATACAACCATAGCAAATGCAGCATATGATCTTTCTAAAGATATTCCAGAAAAATTACCATTTATTAATTCATTTTTATAAACACTTAATGACGATATATTTGAGGGTAACATAAACGGTAATACATCAAATATAAACTCATTGTATACAACTGTTATTAAAATAGAAATAGATATTATAATTGTATATACATTCATATATTTTATTAATTTTTCTATAAAATTAATACGTTGCACCTTCAATATCCAAAAAGCTGCTATAGCCATCAAAATCACCAAATACTTTAATAATGATTCTAAAGCAGAAACATATAATGTTTGAAATAAACAATAATATACTATCACTAATAATAAGAATACTCTACTACCTTTAAGACCTACTTTAAATTTTCCACTTGAACAAATTATTCTCTCTATAAACGCTAATATTGGCAACAATATTATTAAAAAATTTCTATAGTCAGCTAATACTGATGAACCCGAAAATAATATTATAACTATCAAAATACATTGAATATTTAAACGTTCTTTTTTCATAATTTTCCACCTTTTTTCTTTATTTTCTACATATCTCTCTGTGAGATAAACACAAAATATTAATCAAAAAATACATTTTGTTTTTTATTAAGTTATTTATAATTTTGTGATTATTTCCAAGATATTTTTTTTCTACGCATTTTAAACTATCACTATATATACTATTTATACTTTTATTTTTTATTTCTTTATAAAAAAAAGTTTTTTTCAATGAATAATTAATGATATATCCACAAAAAAATTCAAAACAAACTAAATTATAAGCTATTTTATATCTATCATCTATTTTTATATATTTTTTTAAATTTTCTAAACGTATTTGATCTTGTTCATACAAATCTTCTTTGTAACTCTTAACTGAAGAATTTATATCTATTCTATATTTATATATTTTTTCAGAAAAGGACTTATATTTAAAAACATAATTTAAATATTCTAAATTAAATAAACCGTCTTCAAATAATTTTAAATCCTCTATAAATTTTATGTTATTATCTTTTATTATTTTTAATTTATAAATTTTACCCCATATTGTTCTCGAATTACCATAAATTTTAGTATCTTCTAAAATTCTAGAATTTATAATACTTAATTTTAAATCATTTACATTAGTAGATATAGCATCAACTACATTATCTAGTTTTGAATTTTTAGATGTAATATAAGCTCCAAATGCGTAATCAACAGAATAATTTTCAATATTGTAGACCAGTAATTCAATTGTGTTATTACAAATTGAATCGTCACTATCAATAAAAACAACATATTCGCCTGTAGCTTTTTCCAAACCGTTATTTCTAGCAATTGATACGCCGCTATTTTTTTGATTATATAATTTGAAATTGTTGAATCCTTTAATCATGTTTTTACATATAATTTCAGAATCATCTACAGAACCATCGTTAATAATAATTACTTCAAAATTTTTATATGTTTGCTCTTTTAATTGCTCTAATAAATTTAAAATATATTTTTCACTATTATATACTGGTATTATAACGCTTACTTTACTTTTTTTCATTTTGCATACCTTTATTTAATGCATTTATATAAAAATCTTCTCTTTTATTATCTAAATATTCACTTGAATATAATTTTGCTGTATTAAAATTATTTACTGCTTCATTCGATAAAAATTCACTATCTATAACTTCGATTAAATTTGATAAAGATTTATAATCACGCTTTTTTAAAATACATTTTTCTTTTAATAATTCTGGTATTCCACCAGTATTAAATCCAATAGCTGGAAGAGCCATACTCATTGCTTCTACAAGTGCTCTAGGTAATCCTTCTTGTAAACTTGGTTGAATGTATAAATCCATTTCCTTTAATTTGTCAAATACGTCATCGTGCGTTAAAGATCCCAAAAATTTAATTTCATCTACAAGATCATACTTTTCTGCAATTAACTTTAAACGAGTATTATTTCCATTTCCAATTAAATAATATTCGCATTTTATATTTTTTTTCTTTAACTCAGCTAAAGCTTTAATAACGAATTCTTGACCTTTATATTTAGCTTCTACAGAGGCTACTGTAACCATTTTTAATATATCACTTTTATTGTTTTTAATTTTCGATAATTTATTTTCTAATATTTTAGAATCTATTTTTTTTAAAACTACATCTGAACACCCAAGATTATTATTAGTATTAGGATATCTATTTTGCAAAAACTTTTCAGTTACATATATTACATTTTTTGATTTCTTTATACATTTTCTTGTTTCAAAATACATAAAAGGTGCAATTATTTTACCGCCAAATCTAACGTGATTCGTATAACCATCCCACGCGCATGCAACCATTTCTATAATATAAGGTTTATTGAATTTATCTGCACTTTTACAAGCAAACATTCCTAAAACACTTGGCATTCTTATAATAAGATTATCAACATTTTCTATAATACTATCCATTTCACTTTGTATTTTATTTCTGTTTTTTATAGAATCTGTTACTTCTTTATATTTAGTTATTGTTTTTACATTAACAAAATTACCATTCGTTTTTTTATAACCAGAAATATTACCATTTTCTTCTTTAATTTTTTTCTCTCGAGTTACTACTACTAAATTTTCGCAAAACATTGAGTATCTATTATTAAAAAAATCGTTAGTAAGTGTCATAGCATAATAATCACCATTTTCTTTTTTTAATAATTTTGTATCAAATACAAAAGCTGTTTTCATTTCTACCTCATTTCTTATTTATTTTAACATTGTCAGATTCTTTTATCATATTATCAGACAAAACAGTTAAAATATTATTTTGAATTATTGGTATATTTTTATTAAGACTTGATTTTATTTTATCTTTATTTTTAATCATTTTTTCAATTTTATCTACTAATTCCTTCGAAGTTATAGAATCAATTTCTACAATATAATCATTTAATTTTACAGTTTCCATAATACCATTTGTTTTCTTTTCATATGCAATAGCAACGGTTGGAATTCTAACTGCTGTTGCAAATATATTCGAATGCATTCTGGTACCAACAAAATAATCTAATTGTTTTATTAACCCCTTTATTTCATATGGGGACCAATCATCTTTTCTTACTATAAAGTTATTTTTATATTTTTTTGGTAATCTATTTCTTATTTCTTCTGCAACAAGACTATCATCTCCTGTATGTACAGTTACTTGTGGAATAAAAATGAAAGCAGCATGGTGGTTATCTATAACTTCTATCACTGTTTCTACAATAGAATTAATATAATTTTCTTTTGCTTTTTCTTTATTAGAAACATTTGGAAAATTCCAATTTCTTACAGTAATACCAAAAAGTATATCAAAATCTTTTCTTAAATTTGTTAAAAATTCATATTCATTTTCCTCATATGTCAACATAAATGCCATATCGGGTATTAATGCAAATTTATCGTGGGACATTACATCCTTTAAATAATTATAAGTGATCGTTTCTCTAGCAAATAAAAAATCAACTTTATTTATTACTTTATTTGTAAAATATTTTATTAATTTATTATTAATTGGTTCTATACTATTCCCCATTATGTAAATAGGTTTTTTAAACAAAGTATTTATATATATTTGGTAAACATGCATTAAACTGTCATATTTTTTACCGCCTAAGAAACCTCCACCACATACAACTATGATATCAGTGTCATTTAGTAAAGATAATGTTTCATTCTTTCTTACAGCTTTTTTAAAATTAAATTTTAAAATAATATTTAAAGAGATTACTTTTAAAATAAGTTTAAATATCGCAATTAATTTTCCAATTTTACTAGGATGGTATGGATGAGGATTTAATATATTACTGTAAACATTTTTTATCGATTTATCTTTGCAATATCTTTTTTTATCTTCATCAGGGGTAAACGATAGAATATTAAATTCGACATTTTCTTCTCCGTAGATTTTCTTCAAACAATCAATTGTTGCTAAAAGTATACCTGCATCACCTTTATTATACCAAGTATAAGCATTTGTAATTGTAATTTTCTTTTTCATAATAATTTCCTACCTATCTATAAAAATATAATATTTTTTTTCTATTTTTTTTATTTCATTTTTAATATTATATTTTTCATCTATTTCCTTAAGAATATCTAATTTTTGTAAACTAATTATTTTTTCACTCCATACGGAAACACCATTTTTTCTTGACAAAAACAACGTACTATCCACTATTTTAGTTTCTTTTGTCATATCATCAGATAATAAACACTGCAACCCACTAGCTTGAGCTTCAACACCTACAACAGGTAAACCTTCATAAAGACTAGGAAGAACAAACACATCCATAGCTTGGTATAATTCTCTAGCATCAGACCTTTGTCCTAAAAATAAAACACTATTTTCTAAATTTAAGTTTTTCACCTTATCTTTAATCATATCTTGAAGTGGACCTTCGCCTGCAAGAAGTAAAACTGAATCTTTATTATCTTTGTTGACTTCTTTAAATATATCTATAAGAAAACTATGATTTTTTTGTTCTACAAATCTACCTATATGTCCTACGACCAAAGTCGAATCTTCAATATTAAGTTCTTTTCTTTTTTCTTTTCTTATTTTTTCATCAAATTTAAATTTATCTACCTCTATTGCATTGTTAATTATAGTAACTAAACCTTTATCAAAAGTCTTGTTACCAAATTGATACCTTCCTGCAAGCTCACTGCATGCAAAATAGTCAGTTGCATATAATTTTGAAAATGGCTTAAGAGTATTTTTAAATATGTTCTTTTTCCACTCTCTTTTATTACTCGTTGAATGACTATGTGCAACTCTCACCTTTATACCAGATTTCTTAGCAGCATATAATGGAAAAACAGATAACAAATTAACATTTGAATGAACAATGTCAAATTTGTTTTCCTTACATACCTTTTTAAATTCTTTGATAAATTTAAATATTTTTTGATAAGCTGGAACTAATACAACGTATCCACCTAATTTTTTTATATCATCGTAAGGTATTTTCGTTGAATCTTCATCACATATAAAGTAAAAATCAAAATTTTTTTTATCTATATATTTAAAATAGTTCATCATGCAAGCTTCTACACCTCCACCTAACCATTTACCAACGTAACATCCAATTTTTATTTTTTCCATATTTAGCTCCTTTTACTTCGCATCTTTGTCAAACAATATTGTCTTTATTGTTAAAAAGAAACACTTAATATCTAATTTTAAAGAAGCGTTAATACAATAATAGTATTCAAGTTCTAATCTTTCTTCATATGTTAAATTAGATCTACCATTACAACCCCACCAACCAGTTAATCCTGGTTTAACTATTTCATAAATATCTTTATTCCCATTATGAGCTTCTAATTCACCAGGAACAAGAGGTCTTGGTCCAATTAAACTCATATCTCCTTTTAAAACATTTATAAATTGTGGAATTTCATCTAAACTAGTTTTTCTTAAAATATTTCCTATTTTAGTAATTCTAGGATCTTTATCAAATTTTTGATTATCTTCCCACTCTTTTCTAAGTTTCTTATCTTCTTTTAAAATTTTCTTTAATAATTCATCAGCATTAGGAACCATACTTCTAAATTTATATAATTTAAAAGTTTTACCATTTTTACCTATTCTATTTTGTGAATAAAATATTGAATCAAAATCTTTATTAGCTAAAGATACAACTTTTATAACAATAACCAGAATAAGTAATATAGCGCATCCTACTAAAGCTAATAAAATATCAAAAAATCTTTTTATAAATAAATATAAATAATTTTTCTTAATTTCTCCCACACAAACACTCGTTTCCATAAATAACATCCCCCTACAAACTTTACCTAACTACAAAACTGAATTCAAATTTATATAATTGTAACATATTTATACTACAAAAAGCAACAAAATGTAACAAAAAAGTTAATTTTTTACATTTTTTCTTTTTTCATTAAATATTCTAACATAGAAAAAAAGCTTTTTCTAGTATAAATTACCTAAATTTGGTTTTATATAATAAGATATTAAAGTAAATTTAATTAATTACAATAAACTATTGAACCTTTTCTATTACATAACCGTTTTCATAATCATTAACAGTATAATAGTAATATAACTCACCATCTTTTATAAATAAAGTTAAATCATCTATGCTAGCTATATCACAGTCATAAGGAAAATCGTTATATGGACTAAAATATTCATTACAAGAAGTTCCTATCATAGTAAGAGCATCTTCTTCACTTAAACTAAATGATTCTAGTACTTCACCATTAGTGATAGCTTCACCTGTTTTGATATTTATATTATCAAAGTAATAAGTAGTTCTTGATCCAGCTTCAACATGCTGCACAAATGCAGTAGCTGATATAGATCCTACAGAATCATTTGCTGAATATTCAATTTCAAAAGTTCTCTTTTGTCTTAAGTTTTCTTCAGTATAATAATCATCTGACCACATTGACAGATACTCTTCTGTTAATAAAACAGTACTATCAATTGCTTCCTTAGATAGATTTGCATAATATTCATTTAAGTTAACAGCATACTCTGTATCTGAATTAATTTCAATTGTATCAACTTCAAAAACTATTTCTTCATCCTTTTGTACTTCTTTATAAGTAACTCCTGATAATTTTCCTAGAGTTACACCTATAGGCTCTATAACTTCTTCTTTGTCTTCTTCTTGTTCTTTATCACTTGCTGCACCTTCTCCAGATGTAACATTTTCACTTAAGACTTCATCATTGTCTTTTAGTAAAAAGAATCCACTAATAAGTATAATTATAATTGCTACAATTAAAACTCCAATAACTAGTTTTAATTTCTTTGTTTTTTTATCATCTTCCATAATTCTCAACCTTTCATTATTAATGATAACAGTTTAATAGACTTTTTTATACATTATACTTTAAACATACACTGCATTTACGTTATTTTTACAGAATATATTTAAACATAAAAAAAACACATTTCTTTTTAAAGAAATGTGTTCCAGTTTTAATTTATTATTTTCTGATTCTGTAGTAATTCATGTCTTCAGATAATCTAAAGGCTTCTGATTCAACTTCAAGAATATCTTCATTTATTTCTTTTAAATATTCCTTTGAGTCTACACAAGTAGAAATTGTTCTTTCTACAATTTCATTTCTAAAGTTTATTAATTCCTCTTTGATTTTAATTAGTTCACATAAATCACTACTTGATTTACTGTATTGTTCGATTGAAACTGGTATATTAACCGGATGTCTCATATTTAGTACCCCCTTTGTACGTATGAATATATTTTACCACATATATGTTACAAAGTCAAGTTTTTTTTACATTTATTTTTTTCTTGTCTTTGTTAACACTGTATTTTTAGGATTAGGTGAGTTAAACTCTACTCCTTTAATTTCGTTGTATCTATAACCTGGATAGTTTTTATAAAGATCAATTGTTACTTCATCTTCTAAAAACATCTTTCTTCTAAGTTCATCAAATGGATCTGCAAATTTTTTATTATTACGATTCATATAGAAATTAAACGCACCATCTAAAAATAAATAAGTAGTTTGTAATTGACCATTATCTTTTAAAAGTGATGTTACATCGTTTTCTAAGTAATTGATAATGTCTTTTTTCTCATTACATTTATCAAAGAATTGATAATACGTTAAAACATTATCAAATAATATTAAATCATATTCCTTTGAAAACTTATCTTTTAAATCTGTAATAGGACAAAGCTCATAATTAATAGAAGCTCCATCATTTAATAGTTCTTTTAATTTATTAAACTCATCTTTCTTATAAAAAGATGCTAATTTCTTTAAGTGACCTATATATAGATCATAATCATATCTAAATAATGATGTAAACAAAAATGAATTATCATCATAAGCATCATAAATTGGACCAAATAATGCATTTGTATCATCATCTAAATGATTAACTAACTTTTCATAAAGATTATGAGATAAAACATTTTTATAATGAGCATACACTAATTTATCAGAAACTATTGTTGTAGAAAAGTATTTTACAAAATCTTCGTATGATAAATGCATTATTGCACACTTTATATATTCATAATAAGCTTTTTGATTAATATTGATATCAAATAAGTCTACATTTTTAGCACCACCTAGTAATGCTTCAAATCCATGAGCTCCTGTTGATCCTACTGATAACACATCTTCATAATCTTTATATAAGTTTAAAGTACCAATTACATTAGATGTTGTTGATATATATATAGAACTACAATCTCCATGTTTTAAATTTGTATTATTAGTTTCTAGTAACTCCCCTACTTTAGCTTTTTGATATTCTTCCATTTTAATTTCCCCCATACAAACATTATAACACATTTGTTACATTTTTTCAATAGATGAAAAAACAACAAATAGTTTTAGTT
Source organism: bacterium (assembly GCA_044432745.1). GTDB lineage: Bacteria > Bacillota_I > Bacilli_A > RF39 > UBA660 > CAKOSP01. Next base: position 104,467 of record JAWXUH010000002.1, on the reverse strand, counting down.
TGTTGTTTTATCTTTTTTTAGTATAATTTTTCCTATTGTATTTCGTTCTAACTACAGGATAATCCATTTCATCTTTATTTGACATTAAAGTATTTAGTAGATTTACACAGATATCATTTTCATTATCAATATAACTTTCTGTTAATGTGTTATTTTCTAAATTTTCTTTAAGTTCATTTAATTCAACACTAGTATTAACAATTCTGTTTTTTACTTTTTCTACTAAAACTTTTGGTTTATCAGCTTTTTTAATTGCTATTAAAATAACTTGATAATTATTATTACCTAAGTTGTAATAAAAAAGTCTTAATGCATCTAATTTAACTTCAAATAAACCTTCTTTAGATTTACCAGTAATATATTTCTTAGTTTTTACACCTTGGTAATCTCCAGTTGCAAGTGCGTTTAATAATTTATATGCAGTACTATAATATTCATTAGGAATAAGTTTTAAATCTTCTTCAAGGTAAATTCTACCTGCACTTTTTTTAGCAAAATGAATTTGATTATACTCTTCTTCTTCATCTATTAAAGTTACTAGAACTTCTTCTTCATCAGTTAACTGATTTAAAGTTTCTTCAATTAATATTAATTTTGAAGAAATATAAAATAATTTATTTTCTTTTTCTTCTACTGATATATTATCATTAATAGATATTTCTTTATAATCAATTTCTATTAATTTCTTAAGATCTGCAAATACCTTATATATATTTTTATTTTCAATTTGATCAATACTATTTTTAAATAGTTCATAATTTTCTTTTGATTCTATTAAGTCATATAAATAAGCAGTTAAGTTTGATATTTCTAAAGTTTCTTCTTCAGTTTCAACTTCCTCTACTTCAGTTTTAATTATTTTAACTTCTTCTTTTTCTTCAGTTTTTACATTTTTATTAAATAATTTATTTAATATGTTTTGTTTTTTTCTACTTTCCTTAAATAAAGCTTCTTCTCTTTCTTTCTTAAGTAAAGCTTCTCTTTCCTTTTGAAAGATTTCATCATTTTGTGTTTCAAATACATTAGTAAATATATCTGCAAAGTAATTATCTTCATCTATTGATAAGTTAAGCATTTCATTGAAATGTTTACTTTGAATTTTTTTATCATTTTCAAGTAAGAACTTTAACCCTGTTAAGAAATTCAATCTAGGTAATTCTCTTAATAATTTATTTATTTGTTCTCTAGTTATTAAAAGTTTTCCATAATACGCTGCTTGAGTATGATTTTTAACATCTAAAAGATGTTCTCCTTTTACATATCTTGGATTACTTTCAAAAAGACTATTTACAACTTCTAACTCGTATGTTAATTCTTCTATTTTTTCTATTATAATATCTATACACTTAATAGCAGACTCTCTATTTTGATAATAACTAAAGTTACATGCCTTATGTTTAAATAAAATATCTTTCTTCTGAAGAAGATATTTTCTATTTATTCTCTTTTGATGATATACAAGTGACTCTCTTACATCTACAACATGCGCAGCCTTGCATCCTTCTCTAACACAAATAGCAAATTGAGTCATAAATTTATTAAATTTATTTTTATGATATACGTTATAAAGCTTAGTACATATCTTACGGTAATTTTTTTCTTTAATAAAATGATTAGTAGATACTGTTATGTCATATGATTTCTCACCATCTTCATCTACATACGGAGTATACTTTATATTAACAATAAAGTCCTCTCCTACATTTACTTCACCGATTTTTTGAAATGGTATACATGATGGTATTTTTCTCTTTTTTGTAGCACACAAAAACGATAAATTACGTTTTTTGATTTCTTCTAAAGTGCAACTTTCTATTATTTTTTTTATTCTTTCGTTATAATTCACATTAAATATAATTGATTTTTAAAACCAATTTCCCCCTTTTTTTTAAAAGTTTATCTAATATATCACAAACATATTGTCCTGTCAAATAAGATTTTTTCAATTAACCCTTGATTTTTTGTAAATTATAAGTTACAATTATAAACAGAGATGGGGGTATTTACAAATGGTAAATAGCGATGAAAATTATAAAGAATTTCTAGAAAATAAATTAGAAAGTTTAAGAATAGAAAGATTAACTAAAGCAAATGAGCTTATAGAATATAGTAACGAACTTAAAAAAGTTATGTTAGATAACGGACAAATGAAAGCAGACTCTGGTATGAATTATAAAGCAGTACTAGAAGCATATACTGATTTTGTAAACGAAAAAGAAAAAATTAATAATGATGGTTCAGAAGAAAACATTAAAAAATTAAACATAATTAAAAATTGTATTAATAATATAAACAATGATTTATATAATTATGCACAAACTTTAATTAATCCTTGTGAATTTGAAGACGTAATTAGAATAAATATTAAATATGCTGATAGCAAATTAATAGCAGCTGAAAGACCAGTATTTAATCCAATGTTATATGATATGAAAAAAGAATTCGTATTTCAATGTTTAAGTGATTTAAATGGAATTAATCCAGAGAATGTTAGAGAAGAAAATAAAATGGCATACCAAGAAATGATTAGTCGTTTTGTTAGTCTTCAAAGTACAATAATTGATTTATTAACTTATAGAGCTGATCTTGAATATGAAGAAAGATTCATGGATAGTAATAAAGATAAAGAATCACCTGAAGAAATAATATATTTTGAAAATTATATGGCTACAGTAAAAAGAACATTAGAGTTTTTAATTATAAATACTATGAAACAAAACAATAATTGTTTAGCAACTAAACTTTATGATAATGATTTAGAAGCTAGTGATATTAATAAAGAAGCTTTAGAACTTGAATATGCAGAACTTAGAACTTATGCTAAAGATCATTTACAAAGTTTCAAAGGAACTTCATTTTTACCTGCTGAGTATGGTGATAGTTATTTATCTGCACTTGATTTAGTTGATACGTTTATATTAGAACCAAATTCAACATTTAAGAAAAAGAAACAAAAATAAAAAAAAGATGATTGTAATCATCTTTTTATTTTTGTTATTTTTCTTTTCCAAATAATGAAAGTAATCTTATAAATATATTTATAAAGTCTAAATATAGTTCCATTGCAAAGTATATATGCATTTTATCTGGATCTTCTACTGATAATGCTGCTTGTTTAAGCTTATTAACATCATAAATAACTAATCCCATAAATATACCTAATAATACCCAAGTTAAAACTATATCCATCATAGTATTTTTTATAATAAATACATTTACTAAAGTAAGTATTAAACCTACTACAAGACCTACTGTTAAAAGTGATCCCATATTACTTAAGTCTTTTTCAGTATTATGCCCTATTGCAGATAAAGCTAAAAATAATATAGCTGAACCACCAAATATGTACATAATTGAACCTAGTTCATAGAAATAAAATATAGAAGAAAAACTAACACCGGTTAATACTGCATATACTAAAAATAATATTGCAACTACATTAGCTGGTAACTTTTTAAAGAATAATACAAAAACTATAACTACTACTACTTGTACTATCATTAATGTAGTCATAGATCCATATAGGAAACTTTGTAAACTTTCTGTTGCATAACAGTAGTATGAAACTAAACTTGTAATTAAAAGTCCAAAGAACATCCATAAAAAGGATTTTTGAATAGTCTTATTAATATTTTCCATCTTATTTAAGTCAACTCCTTTCTATGTATATTATATAATAATTTATAGTATGCCACAATAAATACTTTTAATAAAAAAAATTAACTATAAAAGTTAATTTTTTTATTTTATCTAATAGATCTATTTTCCATATCTACTTTATATATGGAATTAACCATTAATTCAAGTTCATCACTTGAAAAACCTAAAGTAAATAAATCTATCTCATCTAAGAAGTTGTCCCTTATATCTTTAGAATCAAGTAAATTAGCTTTAGCTATTTTCTTTTGCATACTATCTGCATTAGATGCATTAACATCGTCTATAAAAGATTGAGCTCTACGTTTATTTACTTTAAGTTCTACTATCCTTTTAATAACATCATTTCTAGTAGCCTTATAACTATCTTCATCAAGTTTATTTGTTATTAAAGCTTGCATAGTTTGTATATAACGAATAAACAACTCATATTCTTCAATAGTATATCCTATTATAAGAAGTTCTTCTTTTTTAACATAGAAACTATTACCTACATTATTCTTTTCTAAGTCTTTTTCTTTCTTACTATATTCTATTTTAAGAGATAAAATATCTCTTTTCATAAGAATAAGTAATATACCTAGTTTACTAAGTTTCTCTTTATTATAATATTCAAAATAAAATCTAACTTTATTTAAGTCATAATTAAATAAATTATTTATTAATTTAATTTTATATTCTTTATCCATATATACTCCCCACTAATTTTTTATAATTAACTTAACATAAAAACTATAAAGATTCAATTACTTATTTAATTTCTACAAGCCACTCTATTACATTCTTATGAACTATATCATAACAAGACATATCTAGATAATCCATAGATATTGCAATTTTAGTACAATCATTTGGAAGTTTAGAAAAACTAAAAAATTTCTCATCCCTAACATCATCATCACTAAGTAAGTAAGCTACTTGTATATATAGTTTTTCTTCACCTTTAGTAGCTACAAAGTTTATCTCATTTGTTTCTAAAACTCCAATATCAACTGAATAACCTGATGTAATAAGTTCGTTAAATACTATATTTTCAAGATAATGAGAAGTTTGATTAACTATTCCTAAATTCTTAATAGAATTAAATCCAAGATCTGTTAAATAAAATTTGTATTTACCTTTTAACATAGTTTTATTTATTATATCGTATCTACTAGCTTTATTAATTAAATTAGATTTAATCATATATCCAAGGTAACTACATATTGTAGATCTTGAAACAGAATCATACTCTATTAAAAGTTCATCACAAAGTTTATCAAGAGAAAAATATTCTAATGAATTAATAATAAGATATTCAATTATCTTATTAAATAAATTTATATCATCAAGTTTAAAACGACTAATTACATCTTTAACTATTATAGAATCAATAGTATCTGAAAGATACGTTTTTATTTGATATGGTTCATCATAATAAAAACGTCCTGGCATACCACCCCAGCAGATATATGATTTAAATTCATCTTCAATATCTTCTATATTGTCGATATCTTTTAAGATACATACTTCTCTAAAACTGTAAGGCATTATTTTGAAATTTGTAAGTCTACCTGCTAAAAGAAATGTAGGTTCACCCATTAGTAAGTCACTATTAGAACTAGTTACGAATATTGAAGTGTAAAAATTATCACTTAAATATTTAACAGATTTTGCCCATGATTCAACACTACCTATTTCATCAAAAAAAATATAAAATTTTTCATAATTATTTATAAGTGATTTTATGTATTGATTAAGACCTTCTGAATTTTTTTCAAACAAAAAATTATTATGCTCAAAGTTTATATATATGATTCTAGATTCTTCAATATTAAGACCTTTTAAATCATCAATAATTTGCATTAATATACTACTTTTACCACCACGTCTAATACCTAAAAGAACTTTAATATTGTTATTATTGTAAAATGGTTTTATTTTTTCTAAATATCTTTGCCTTACTGCCAAAATTAATCCTACTTTCTTATCAGGAAATATTATAATATAATTTATAATTAATATCAACAAGCATTTTAAATTATTTACTTAAAATCATTTAAAATGTTTGTTTTATTCAATAAATAAAAAAAGTACTAATACTTTAGTACTTTATTCTGCCCATGAATATGTAGATGGGTCTATTGATAATAATTCTGTGAATTTTTGACTAATTTGATCAGTTATTTCATTTGTTTCTGCAATAACTTTATCTAATCCTATAGTCATTTTTTCAAATTCTTCATCAAAACTTGCATTCATTCTATCGATTGTTGAATTAACTTCTACTAATCTATCAGCTATATCACCGTTAATAATTCCATTTTCTAATAAACTATTAACAAGACTTGTAACTTCTCTGAATTTTGCATCAATATCTTGTTCTTTTTCTATTAATTGTTGTTTAAATTCATTTAAACCTTGTAAATTTCTCTTTGCCATAATTTTAACCTACCGATCCGTCTGATTCTTCAAAAAAGTCAGAAACGTTTCCTTCACTTTCTTGAATTCTTTCAATGTAACAATTTAATTCGTAAATTACCTCGTTCATCCATTTAGATGTATTTTTTACATTACCAATATAATTAGTCAACCAAGCTGTATATGTAACTGCATCAGTACCTTCCCAAATTTCATCAAGATCGTTTTTAAGTACTTCCATTTCTTCAGCTATATAAAACGCGTCTAATCTAGCGTTATACATATTACTTAAAACTTCTTTTGCTGCTTCGTAGTTAACTTCTACGTCATAACTATTTGCCATATCTATCATTCTCCTTACTATAAAATAATAACATAATAATAATTAAAAAACAATAAAAAAATAAAAATTATTTTTTATTTTTTTTTCGTACATAGAAATCTTTTTGTAAATCAAATTCGACTGCTTTATTTAAAGTATCTATGTATTTAAGTAAATCAGTTTTTTTAATTTCAGCTATGATTGCACCATATTTATAACCCGCAGACATCATCAAACTTGATGTTCCAATTACACCTAAATCTTTAATAAAATTTAAAAATTCGTTAAGATCTTCAAATAAATTAATATTATTACTAATAAACTCTCTTACATCTGAATTTTTTATTAAAATAAGTAATACACCTATTGCAAGTGCTAAATTAGATGCATCATTACAAGTATCTACATATACATTTACTTCATCAATTTTAGCATAAGTTCTTCTATAAAAGAACTTATACATAGGATCTAAATTTTTATCTAAATTTTTTCTTTCTTCATAATCTAATTTAATATCTTCTGCTATTTTAGAAATAATCATATAATCACTTTTAGGTACAATACCCGAGTTAATATAATCTTTATTATCATTATCAATCATATTTTTTATATCTTTTAATATTTCAGGATCTTCAAGAATTCTTTTTTGATCTTTTAAATATGAAAGTTGTCTAGCTTCAACTTTGTTATAAGACGTTTTTTTATAATTGATATTTTTATTAGTATATTTAAATGCCCTTAAACCAGGATTAGTTTTAGAAATTATGACTCCACCTATAAATTCATAATTAATAGGAACTGCAATTTCATCTATGTTTGCATCAAAATATACATCTTTTCCATCTTCAGATAAAAAAACATTTACTAATGGATTAAGCTCTTGCATATAAATTGCAAGTTCTTCAGCATTATTAATTTCTCTATATACATCAAAATCTGGATAAGCACATCCTGCTACAAGTTCTTTGATATCATCTATAATTACCTTTTCTTCACCTATTACAATAGTATTTCCTTCTAAGATATAACCATTAGGTAAATTTAAATCTTCAACGTTTACTGAAGTTAAAATCACGTTTATTTCTACAGTTACAAAAGTTTTATCAAAGATTCTAAACTCAACGTCCCTATTAGCTATTCTAAGTTCATTAATTATTTTAAAAATATCCACTATTATTTCCCCACTTACTTAATTAGTATTTTATAACAAAAATATCACAAAATCAATAGTTTACGTATATTTTGAAATTTATTGCAAAAAAAAATAAAAATTATTTTTTATTTTTTTTTCGTACAAAGAAATCTTTTTGTAAATCAAATTCTACTGCTTCATTTAATGTTTTTAAATTTTTATTTAATTCCTTTTTCTTTATTTCAGTAACAATAGCATCACGTTTTAAAGCTAATGTTGTAAAGAATGTTGCTACACCTGTAAAACCTAAATCATTAATGAAGTTTAGAAATTCTTTTGAACTTGTAAAAGCATCTATATTATCATGTATAAATAACTTGATATCTTCATTTCTTAGAACTACAGCTAATACTGCTAAAGCAAATGCAACAGATGCTGTATCGTTAAAAATTTTACCTACAGCAGTATTACGTTCTATTTCAGCATAAATAGATTTATAAAAATCTAAATATGTTTTATCTAAATAATTATCTAAATCATTTCTTTCTTCTTTTTCTAAACCTAAAGTTCTTTCTAGTTCAGATAATACAAGAAAATCACTTTTAACATTTATATTTAACTTTTTATATGATTCATAGTCTACAGCACTAAATTTTTTTATATGTTCTGGAGTCTTAGGATCACTCATAACTCTTTTAGAATCTTTTAAATATGAAATTTTTCTAGCTTTTAACTTGTTATATGAAGTTTTCTTATAAGATATATTATCTTCTTCATTATATTTTAAGATTTTTAAATCAGAACATGCCTTAGAAACAAGAACTCCATCTTCTAATTCAAAACCAATAGGAAGAGCTATATTTTTTAAGTTATCATCTATATATATAACACCATCTTTTTCTCCTTGCACAATAACACTCTCAGGATTTATCTCTTGAAGAAGCATTGCAACTGTATCATGAGTAAAAGTATCCTTATGTACATCTACATCTGGATAAGCAGTACCTGGTAGCATTTCTAAAATATCAACTACATCTATCTTGTATCCATTTACATATATACAATTCTCTCCAGAAGTAAAACCATCTGGCATATTAATATCCTCTACTTTTACCGGAGTAAATATTCTAATATGGTTTTTTCCCATAAAAAGATTATCACTGATTCTAAACTCTACCCCTCTATTAACTTTTCTAAGTTCATTTACAAATTTATAAATATTCATTATTTCCCCCACTTATGTAGTAATTAATTTAATACAAAATAGCTATAAAGTCAAGAAATTATGAATAAATTACACTCCAATATTCAAAACTTTATATTTTAATATCAAAGTAATTAAAAAAAAATACAATTATAAACTTTATAATATCGATTTATATACGATATTTTAAAATTTATTTTTTGTATTTAATTTTTTTATAATTCTTCTATATTTTCTGTATCATTCATATTTCTAGTAATTTTATAACGTTTTATTTCGTAAACAACACATGGAATAAAGAAATAAAATGTTATCTTAAAATAATGTAATAATCCATTAACAACAGCCATAAGTCCATATTCTCTTTCAAACCTACAAATTAATGGATCAGAACAACTATCTATTCCAAATAAGAAATAATATAACATAACAAATAAACAGCTATACCAATATAAATTAACTATTGAATCTGTTTTTCTGATATTTTTTTCATTTGTTGATATTTTTTTATCGTCTTTTATTGTTTTAATTTCCTTGCCAGTATCAATAAATAATCCAATTACAAAACCTAATGGTAATACTAATAGTGCAAATATAAAACTATATCCTAATGTAGCAGTATCACCCAATTTAATCATAGCACAACATAAATAAGTAATTATTAAAGTGAACATTGTTATTGGCAAAAATAATGCCCTACTATAATTTTTTGTTTTCTTTCTTAAAACTCTTATATTCATAACATATGGAATACACAAAATTATAAATAGTATTACATACATGTTTTCAGATAATATATTAAAATTATCTATAAAAAATATAATTGAAAAATTGATAATTAATATCAATATAGTAAATATATAATATAAAAATACATCCATTATTAAACCTCAACTCTATTATTACAATAATATCATATTTTTTTTAAAATTTAAACACCAGTATTTAAACCTTTAGATTTTAGTATTGATTTTCTAATAAAATCAATGGGGAAAACTATTAAAGAAATAGATAAAACTAGCATTAATTCTTTAAACTCAAGACCATAAGTTCTAAAAACTTGACCACCATTATATATTATAAATATTTGAGCTATAAATATAAATAAGAATACTAAAGTAAATACTTTATTTTTTAATAAATTAGCAAATATATTTATTCTATGTGTTCTTGCATTAAATGCATTAAATATACCTAGGAATATAAATAAAGCAAAATAACCAGTATATAAAATTAAATTAGATGGATCATTAAAAAAGTTTTTAATAATATCAAGTTTTAAAAATAACATACATATAACTGAAGTACATAAACTACTACAAATTATTTGAGAAATCATATAATTATTCATTATATCTTCATCTTTATTTTTAGGTTTCTCATTCATATATTCTTTTAATGCAGGTTCAAAGGAAAATGCTAGACCTGCAAAAGTATCCATAATCATATTAAGCCAAAGCATTTGCATAATAGTAATTGGTTCACTAATACCAATAATAGTTCCTACAATAGAAATAATAAGGGCAGAAACGTTTATAGATAATTGATAAATAATAAATTTTCTAATATTTTTAAATATTGTTCTACCGTACAGTATTGCTGTTGCAATAGAATTTATATTATCATCAAGTATTACTATATCACCTGCTTCCTTAGCAACTTCAGTACCACTTCCCATAACAAATCCCACATCGGATTTTTTTAGTGCTGGAGCATCATTTACTCCATCACCAGTCATTCCTACTACAAGTTTCTTTTCTTGTGCAAGACGTACTAATCTACTTTTATCTATAGGAAGTGCTCTAGCTATAACTTTAATATTATTTAATTTATATATAACTTCATCATCACTTAGATTATTAAATTCATCACTACTAATTACTAGATCACTTTGACTTTTAAGAATACCTACTTCTCTAGCTATAACTCTAGCAGTATCAATAGAATCTCCAGTAATCATAATAATATCTATACCTGCAGAAGATATTCTAGAAACACCTTCTTTAGAAACAGATCTAAGTTCATCTTTAATAGATACTAATCCTATATATGTATATGATTCATCTTCATTTTTCTTAGCAAGAGCTATAACTCTAGAACCACTATTAGTATAATCTTTCAAAGTCTTATAAATATATCTTTTAGACGTAATTGGTTTAACGTTTGCATTCCTATCAAGGTATTTACTACATTTAGGAATAATGACCTCTGGAGCACCTTTTAAGTATGTAATACTTTCTCCATTTTCAGTAATTTGAGTATTACTAAATTTATCACTACTATTAAAAGGTGTTTTTTTAAGTACTTTTACTTTAAGAAAATAAGCTCCTACAAAACTTATTAAAGCTTTATCTGTTGAGTTTCCTCCTATTATTTTTTTATCAGTTATAACACATTCATTGTTTGTATAAAGAGAATGAAATAAATTATTTTTAAAATCTATATTACTTATAAAGTCAAAATCATTTACAATATAATTATCGTATGTAGATATTTGAGTAACAGTTAATATACCCTTAGTAAGAGTTCCTGTTTTATCTGTTAAAAGAAGATTCAAACTTCCAGCAGTTTCAATACCTACCATCTTCCTAACTAGTACATTATCCTTAATCATCTTTTTCATATTACTAGATAGCACTAAAGTAATCATAACGGGAAGTCCCTCTGGTACTGCAAGTACTATGATAGTTACACATAAAGTTAAAGAATATATAGCGTAATCAATCATTAAAGATACATTTGTTAGATCACTTATAATCAAAGATATATTATAGTCATTATAAACAACTATGTTCATAAATAAATAAGAAAGAGTTGCTAGAAAAGCACCTAAATAACCCATAACAGAGATTTTTTTAGCTAAATAAAATAAACGAATCTTTAAAGGAGAATCACTATTCTTTTCATCAAGTTCCTTAGATATTTTTCCATATAAAGTATTATCACCTACTAAAGTAATTAAAACTTTAGCACTACCATTATAAACTGTAGTACCTTTATAAACTTTATTTTCACCTTTAAGATTTACTTTATCAAAAGCTATTTTCTTACTTTCTTTAGATTCACCATTTATAGAAGATTCATCTATAGATAAATTACCATCAATCAGATAACCATCTGCTGGTAATTTATCTCCAGAAGAAAGTAATATAACATCCCCTACTACTATTTCAGAAGAAAATACTTCTATAAGTTTATTATTTCTATATACCTTAGTTTTTAATTTTTCACTATCATCTTGTAGTTTAGAAAATGCTGCCTCAGAACCGTATTCTGATAAACTAGATATAAGAGTTGCTAGGAGAACCGCTATTAGTATTCCGATAGTTTCAAATATATCAAAAGACTTTATTAAGAAAACTAATTTGATTCCAAGAGCTATTAATAATATTTTAATTATAGGATCACCTAGTGATTCTATTACCATTGAAAAGAATGTTCTTTTATTAGTTTTAGTTATTTCATTACTTCCATTGTTTTTTCTTGATACTACAACTTCTTCGTCATTTAATCCCATATAAAATAACCTTTCAAGTAATTATATGAAAAGTTTATTTATAAAATTAATATTTTTTTAATTATAAATAATTAATTTAATATATTTAATGTAGCTATTTGAAATTCAAAACCTTCTATATGTTTAATTTCTTTAATTTTAAAATAGATATATTCTCCCTTTTTCAGTTCTAAAAATTTATCTATTATTTTATTATCATTTATATTTTGAGATACAAAATCACAACTAATTTCCGACTCACTTCCTACACTGTATTTAACATTAATACCATCTATTATTATATTTTCAGTAACTTTCTTATCAAACATAAAAGTTTTTTCACCAAAATTCGAATAACTTGCTCTCTTTATATTTATACAATCATCTACTATAAGATCATCAATGGATGAAGCAATAGTTAAATTAATTTCTTTTCTTTCACAAAAAAACGATTTTAAAGATTTAACAATTTCCTTATAAGAATATTTTTCTAAAGACTCTTTAATAATTATAAATAACTCAGGTTCACTCCAATTCTTATAATCAGTAACTTGTGCAAAATATTCATTTTCACTCTTTAATATATATTGATTTCTATAATCGCAATATTCATTTTCATTGTATATCATATCTTTACAAAATTCCTCATTATTTAAATCACTTCTTTTTTCTAGTATATATTTATTCATATCTTTATTCCTTTTCTAATTTAGTAAACACTAATAAATATTATATAGTTTCGTTATTTAAAGGTAAATTTCCTTTGTTTTTTTATAATAATCTTAGCTCATCTATAAATTTGATTTTTTTGTAATATTTTGTTATTATTATAACATATGAAAAGAATATTTAAAATTTTATTATTTACAGTTTTTATTTTCACAGTTTTTATTAACAATATATATGCAGAAACATATACTTGTACGTATACTGGTGTTCAAATAGATCCAGATGAATTTACAGGTAAATATAGAAGTAGTGTTTTTGAAAGTTATAATCACTATGATTATAGACAATCTGGAGTTACTTATAATGGACCTGAAACAATTAGTTTAACATTAACTCTTAATACCGTTAATGAAACTTATAGTTACTCAGTTAGTCCAAATTCTAGTAATTCTACTTATTTTGTTGGCTTAATAAATACTGCTATAAATAGTACTACTGATCTATTAACTGGTTCTAAGATTTTATATAATGTATTTAATAATAATGAACAATTTGTAGTACATACGGACTTTAAAGGAGGTACTGGACAATGTCCTACTATATCTTCTGAAACTAGTAATTTTTATGCAAATAGTAAAATGAGTATAAAATTGTTAATAGCATACGAAAGTTATTTTACAAGACCAGATAAAACTTATACTGGAGTTAAAACTGTAATCGAAGAAGATGGTGATGAAACTGTTCAAACAGAATTATCAGGAGAACTAATTAAAAATTGCGGATTGATTGATCTAGGACTTAGTTCTGGACCTAAAAATTATTATATAGTTAAAGGTAGTTCAGTAATACATTATGAATTCTATGGAGGATATACATTACCTCTTAAAGACCCTTATTCACATGTTTGTTTAAGTGACGATGACGTTAGATATTGTCCTACTCAATTAGCTAATAATTATTATTATTTTAGTTACGCAGCTGTTATTTATAGTGAGGATAGTTGCTCGTCGTATTATAGAAGAAATCTTGATTATATGGATTCAGATTATAAAAATGTTTCAGCTGATATAGAATATGACTATGGCGAAAACCTTGATTGTAGTTCACTTCTAGGAAGTCCGTCAAGTCCAAAAGATACAGCATATTATATACAAATGATTTTAGATATTATGAAATACATAGGAATTGTAGCTACTCTCGTTTTATCAGTATTAGATTATGTTAAGGCAGTTTCTTCTAGTGATTGTGATGCTATGAAACGAGCTAACTCTTCAACAGTTAAACGAATTATATTTTTAATAATTTTATTTATATTTCCATCTGTATTAAAATTATTATTTTCTTTAACTGGAATATATACTACTGATCCATTGTGTTCATTCCAATAAAAAAATTAGATAAGAATCTAATTTTTTTTATTTAGTTATTTTTTTATATAAAGTAGACATATCTGTTGCTTTGAAATCACCTTTTTCGTAGAACTTAATATCATCTAAACTTCCATCTAGTTTTAATTTTTCTTTTATTTTTTCTTGTTGTTTTTTATCAAAACCAAATATAAGTAATCCAACCTTTGAATGTATATTATTTGGTATAGGAAGTTCATTTTCATCAAGATCAAATAAATCTCTACATACTTCAATATACTTTGTATATTCAGTTAAAATATCTTCATAGTTATCTTTAATAACTTTTTCATAATTTTTAACTTGATTTACTACTGGAGGTAGTGTATATTCCTTTGACCAAAGTTCTGAGTTAGAAAAATGTTTAGCCTCTACAAAGACTAAAGTTTTAGATTCTTTATCAAATAATAGTATATCTATTCTATTTAAATTTTTATCGTTATCATCATCTACATCTAAAGTATCTTTTGAAAAAGCTATTTCTGTATCTAAAAGAATAACATCACTTTTAGAAGTAATATTATTTTGATACATAACAGAGACACATTCAGCCTCAAGTGTTACGTACTTATCACAACGTTCCTTTATTTGATTGTATCCATCTACAAATGAAGATACTGGTTTCATTTCTTTAACAGTTAATTCATCAACGTAAAATTCATTAGTATCTTCTGGAACAAAAGCGTATTTATAATGTGTTCTAAATTTATTATCGTACTTAAATAAACCTCCACCTTTATAATAAAAACTTACATATCCACTACGAATAGCAGGAAAAATAGCATTTTTTTTACCTGAAGTTATATCCTCAAGTAATTTATCTTTAAATAAATTGTCTTTCTTTAAATTTTCAACACCTATAAATCCTCTTTGAAATTTTCCCATATTACCTTACCTCTTTTCTTAAACCGTAATCTAGTTACCATTTATAACACCGTATCATAAATATATATCAAAAGTCAATAATTGTAATACAAAACTTAGTACATATAAAAATAAAGACATATTATAAATAAAAAAAATAACTAACGTTATTCTTTTTGATTTATACAATTCTTTTATATGAAGATGGATTTTTTCTAAAGTCAATATAAGTTTTTTTAGCATTTTTCATAGATTCAATAGCTACATTATATAAATCATCATTATCCCAGTTTATATTGTATCTATTGTACAACATATTTATAGTAGCTCTACCTTCTAATATTTCTTTTATAAGTCTCATTAGAACTTGTTTTTCAAATGAACTCATATTTCTATATAAGTAATACAAGTAGATTGCTTTTACTGTTGAATTATAATACATTACTGAATAATTATTAATTTGATTTATATTTTCAAAATCAGTAGTTCTTATAGATATCCACCTATTTAGTTCAGTTAATTTAAAATCAACACTATCTTTTTTAAGCACAGCTTTTTCTAAAAATATACTTAGAAATTCTCTATCATATAAATCTCTATATGAACCAGGCTCTCTTTCTAATAAAGCATGAGTACATTCATGAGTATATGAAGATTTTAGTGTCATTTCATTTATTAATGATAAGTTTATAGGACCAACTAAATGTGGTTTATCAAAAAAATATTCTAAACATATACTAGCATGACCAATATCCATTTGTATTTCTGCTGGAATACGGAAACAATCTTTTAACTGAATTACCGTTTTATAAAAATCTCTTTTTTGATCACCAGATAATTTAAGTTCCTCATTTGCCATTTTATAATCTTTAATAGACATCCATCGAACCATTCTATCTTTTAAGTGAATTTTACTTAAAAAGAAATGTTTAACTTCATGTTCAGTAGTTAAAAGTTCTAATGGACTTGCACATTTTTTTAAAGACACACTAAAAACCTTTTGTTCTTCTAGTTCCTTTAATAGTTTAATGCTATTTGAGTTTGCAACTTCCCCTTTTAAAATTGAATATTTTTTTTCATTATTCATAATATAAATCCCCCAAAATCGTAAATATTTCTAACGAAATAATAAGTTTTCTTATTATACCATTTTTTTTAAAAATTAAAAGAAAAAAAATAATGAAAATTAAATTTCATTATTCTTTTTAACATTATATTTCATAAAACCAATCACAGTTGCAATAAGTACGTATGACTCGCAAATAATAGTAAACCATGAATTAATTGAAAATGAAAATATTATAGATAATATACATAATAAACAAGTTCCTATTCTAGTAAACTTAGTTCCCTTACACCAGTAAGAGACTATACCTATAATTGTAAGTAGACATGGTATTAAATCAACAGGAGATTCATATAAAACTGTAGTAAAAAATATAGCTATTAATGATAATAAAATAAGAATTAAAACTGAATTTTGTTTATTTCTTTTTTCATTATGTATAAAAATCATATTACGAAAAAAGCCACATACAGGTGATATAAGACCAACAATTGATCCTAATAATATAAATCCTAGTGATATAAAAAAATAAAAGACACAATTGTATTTAAGTAATTCTACTTTATTCTTTTTTTGCATACCTATACCAAAAAATATATATCCAAAACAGATAAAAATTTGTGATAAGACGTATTGGTAACTCATGTATAACACTTCCTTTAATTAATAATTATTTAATTTTTTCTGTAGACTCCTCTACTCTTGATTTATAAACTTTTCCACAGTTTTTACAAACGTAATCAACCTTATATTGATATGCAATAATTTTTTTAGGAATCTTTGTAACAGTAGTAGTTTTAGTTTCACTAGTAGGATTTGGTCCATATACATTTCTAGGAGAATAACCACCTCTTAAGTGTTCAGTAGTACTTGTAGTAGTACTTATTACTTCATCATATTCAGTTCTTTCTACTTCTTTTAAAAACTTATTAATTTTCTTATTACAACCTATTTCTAAATTTTTAATTTCACAACCACAAGACTTACATTTAGGTTTTTTAGTTAATATTTTTACACATTCAATTATTGTTAAAATACCAAAGAAAATAAATACTGAAAACATTATAGATTCTAGAAGAGATACACCTTTTTTAACATAATTGATATAAAAAAGAAACACACTAAATGCAAAAAAATATGAACCTATTACTATACAAAATATACTATATTTATTTTTTTTATTTTTTTTCATAAAACACTCAAGCATACCCTTTCTTTTTTTTATTATAACATAAAAAAAACTTTATAAAAAGTTTTTACATTATTACTATTATTTACTACATTTACTACATAAACCATAAAAATTAAGTTCTTGATTATGAATTTCACCATCTACTAAAGATGAAATTTTATCATGAAGTAATAATAATGAAGAATCATGAATGTCATTAACATGACCACAACATGAGCAAATAAAATGACAATGTTCATTTGTATTTCCATCGAATCTTACAGAACCACTTTTAGTTGTTAATTTTATAAGTTCATTCATTTCTACAAGTAGATTAAGATTTCTATAAACAGTTCCTAAACTAATATTAGGATGAATTTTTCTAAGAGCATCATATACTTCTTCAGCAGTTGGATGACTCATAGAAGTAATTACATAATTTTTAACAGCTTCTCTTTGTCTACTATATCTTTGATTATCCATATTATTCCTTTCGTTCTAAGTTACTATTAAATTGAGAATAATCACAAAAATGTGATTTATTATCTAAAACACCTTGCATTAAATCAGGTAATATTGATGTTTTATCGTAATTTATTAATTTTAGATTTTTTTCCTTAAATTTATTTTTAAGTTTATCTATATATATCCATGAAGCATATATTTGTTCCCAGTTTGCAAACAATGTATGATCACATTCCATAATAGCAACAAACAATCCTTCGTATGCCTCTGGAGTATTAATTTGATAAGATGGTATATTTGATTGCAAATGATCCATATTCATGCTTAATTGGTCTTTAAATGTACCAGGTTTCTTAATATTAAATGATAAAGTAACACCTTCAGTTGGTTGTATTTTAAAAGTAAGAACATTTGGTTCTCCACCATTTTCAGATTTAAAAGTTACAATAACATTAAGTTCTCTACTTTTTAAAGCTTTACCTGTAAGAATATAAAAAGGAACACCACTCCATCTTTCATTATCTACATATAATTTACAAAAAGCTAATGTTTCTGTACTTGAATTTTCTGCAACATTATCTTCATTTAAATATCCATTATATTGACCTAATATCATATGTTTTTCAACATCTATTTCTTCAACAGATTTAAGTTGTTTTAAAACTTCTACTTGTCTACTTTTAATTGAATTATTTTCATCTGGAGATTCCATAGCAACGATACTTAAAATTTGCATTAAATGATTTTGAACCATATCTTTAAGTGCACCACTTTGATCATAATAACCTGCTCTAGTTCCTACACCTTCTTCTTCAGAAGCAATAATTTGAATACATTCTATAGATTCTTTATTCCAGTTTTTAGAAAAAATTGGATTAGAAAATCTAACAGTAAGAAGATTTTGAACCATTTCTTTTCCTAAATAATGATCTATATGATAAACATTTTCTTTACTAAACCATTTTTCTAAATTTTGATTTAAAAGATTTGCTTCATTTAAAGTTTCACCAAATGGTTTTTCTATTACGATTTTTGAACCACCAGCAAAAGTTAATTTAGAAATACCTTCGCCTATTACGTTAAAAAATCTTGGAGCAACTGCAAGATAAAAAATATTTTCAGTTACATTTAAATCTTTTAAATAATTAGATAAAATATGATATTCATCCTTATTAGTAAAATCCATAACACAGTATTTAATTTTTTTTATAAATTCTAAAAATTTATCCTCTGTAAACTCTACTCTTGAATTTTTTTCAATCCAAGGTTTAATAATTTCTATATAATCTTCAAAAGTATATGCTCTTCTTCCTATACAAATAACATTTATATCTCTATTTTCATCAACAACAAATAAATTATAAAGAGCAGGTAATAACTTACGATATGATAAATCTCCTGTCCCTCCAAAAATTATAAAGTTAGTTTTGTTTCCATTCATGATGAAATACCCCTTCCGTGTCTTTTCTACTAAAAGTATGTGCGCCAAAAAGATCTCTTTGAGCTTGAATTAAATTAGCACCTAACAATGGTGAAGATAATTGATCAATATAAGTAAGCGCACTATTTATTGTAGGAATAGGAATTCTTCTTGTAATAGATAATACAACTAAATTACGTAGTGATGGTTCATTATCTATAAGAATGTCTTTTATTTTAGATGATAATAATAAGTTTGTTAAAGAAGAATCTTCTTTATAAACTTCTACTATTAATTCTAAGAATTCTGCTTGAATAATACATCCAGCTCTAAAAGTAGATGCAATGTTCTCTAAATTCAAGTTCCAGTTATTTTCACTATCTGCTTGCTTCATCATTGAAAAACCTTGAGTATAAGCTATTACTTTAGATAAGTAATAAGCTTCTCTAAGTTCATCTAATGTTATATTAGCTATATCTGATTCTATAGAATTAAAATAACTACCTACTACTTCTCTTTCTAAAGCAAAATTAGAAATAATTCTAGCTTGAAGAGATGATGTAATAGTTGAAATATTAATACCTAATTCAAAAGATTCAATACTAGTCCATTTACCTGTTCCTTTATTGCTAGAAGCATCTACTATTAAATCAATTAAATCTTCTTTAGTCTTAGGATCTTCTTCACTAAGAATACTAGAAGTTATTTCTATTAAATAACTTTTAACTTCTGTTTGATTCCAGTCACTTAATATAGAAGAGATTTCTAGATTAGTTTTATTCATTGCAAATTTTAAAAATAAATATATTTCTGCAATTATTTGCATATCTGCATATTCAATACCATTATGAACCATTTTAATAAAATGACCTGCTCCACCTTCACCTATATATGAACAACAAGGTTTATCATTTTTATGAGCAGAAATAACTTCTAGTAATGAACTAATTTTATTATATGAATCTTTATTACCACCAGGCATAATACTCGGTCCTATTAAAGCTCCTTTTTCTCCTCCAGAAATACCAACACCAAAGAAATTTATACCAAATTTATTTAAGTAATCATATCTTCTATTAGTATCTTTATAAAAAGAATTTCCTCCATCCATAACAATGTCACCTTTAGATAAAATATCTTTTAACTCATCTAAACAACTATCTGTTATATCTCCTGCTGGAAGCATTAGAATTATCTTACGTGGAATCTCAAGAGATTCTACAAAAGATATTAAGTTTGGGAAAATAGTTAAAGAATCATTAGTTTGTTCATCTAATTTTTTTAACTTTTCTAAATCTTTATCAAATACTGAAATATTAAAACCTTTACTAAGAAAATTTTTAGAAAGAGATGCACCCATTACACCAGTTCCTATAATTCCTATTTCATTTTTTTTCATTTAAACTTCCTCCATCTTTTCACATATTAAACAAGCACAACCAGGTATTGTAACTTTACTTATTAGTGAATTATCTTCTAATGAAAATGAAACAACTTCATTAGAATTTTTATTTGCTACAAGCAAATATTTATTAGAACATACAGCTAATATATCTCTAGGTTCAAAACCTTCAGTAGAAAATTTACTAGAAAAAAGTAATTTATCATCTGATATTTCTATTATAGATATTATATCCTCTCCACGAGTAGAAGTATATAGGTAATTAGAATTTAAATTCATTTTTAATGCTGCAGAGAAAGTATTAGAAGAATCATCACTTGCAAGTAACATATTACAATCTTTAACATCATATGTAGTTAAATTAACTTGATATATTTTATTACTAAGTTCAGTTATTATAAATAAAGAATTATTTTCTTTTGATATAACACCATGTCTTGGACCTGATGATTCTGGAAATTTTATTTTATCTTGAAAATTAAGTTCTAAATCAAAAACTAAAATATTATCAAGAAGTAAACAAGGTACAAATAATCTATCACCATCTATAATAATTTGATGTGATCCTGCTTTAGGAGCAATAGTATAATTAGAAACAAGTTCTAGTTTGTTATTTTCAAACTTAAATTTATTAATTGTTCCTAAATGATAATTTGCAGTATAAATAAAATTTTTATAATACTTAATATAACAAGGACAAATAGATTCACATAAAAGTTTATCTATAATTTCACCTTCATTATTAATGACACATATTCCACTTTTATCATTTTCCTCTATAATCGAAAATATATATTTATCATAGTATGCTAAATATTTAGAATTCTTAACTTCTGAAAATAAACTTTCAGAAGTTAAAATTCCAGTATCTTCATTTATTTGAAAGGAATAAATACCTCTACCATCTGGTTGATAAGTTCCAACAAAACACTTCATGTAATACTCCTTTTCTTAAATAGACTCTATTATATCAATTATTTGAGTAATAGATTTCTTACCAAAATTGATATTAGAATCATTAATTATCATGCATGGTACACTCATTACATTATACTTTTCTTTCATATCTGGATGATGAGATATATCAACAATACTTACTGATACATTAGTATTAATACTTGCAACTTTACAAGCTGCTACTACTAAATCTGGACACATAGTACATGTAAGTGACATAAGAACTTTAATATCTAAATTAGAATTAATATTAGATATTCTTTCTTTATCTTCTTTAGTTATTTCTTGACCAGGACCTGCAACGTTATACATTGCTAGTATAAAGGAATTAAATTCATGGCCACCAGGCATTGCAAAAAATTTAATAGAACCTTTTTTATTATCAACATTTGATATTTCTATATAAGATCCCATATCACCAACACTAAGTTTGTCAATTTTACAATCTATTTTTGAAGATAAGTTTTGAAATTCATTTATAAATCCTTTCATTTCTAAACCTAGATTACTATCATCTGTAAAAGCAGTTATTAAAATTTTATTTTCAAATTTTTCAAATACTGGCATTAATTGTTCTTTAATTTCTGCGCTTAAAAATTTATCATCACTTGAAGATTCAATAATAACTTCTTGTTTTTCTTCCTTTATTTCTTTTTGTTGAACATCAAAAAAAGGAATATCTAATTTTTTATGAATAGATGCTACGTATTTTTCTGCAGAAGTAGCTGCTAGAGCTCCATCTGATACAGCTGTTACAACTTGACGTAATTCTTTTATACAAACGTCTCCTGCTCCGTAAATACCCTTAACGCTAGTTTCCATATTAGAATTTGTTATTATGTATCCATTATCAAGTTCTATTTTTTCATTTAACCATTTAGTATTAGGTTCATAACCTGCAAATACAAATACACCTAAACCATTTTCATGTTTAACTTCTTTGATTTCGTCTGTATTTTTATTTCTTACTTTAATAGTTGTTACACAATTATCTCCTGATACTGAAACAATTTCACTATTAAAATTAACATTAATTTTTTCTTCTTTTTCTACTTCATCTACTATACTTTGAGCACAAGAAAAATTATCTCCTCTTACGATCATTTCTACATTTGTAGCATATTTAGTTAAGAACATTCCTTCTTCTACTGCAGCAAAACCTCCACCTACTACATAAATAGGTTTTCCTGTAAAAAATTCTCCATCACAAGTAGCGCAGTAAGCAACTCCTCTACCTGCAAAATCTTCTTCACCTGTAAATCCTGCTTTTCTTGGTGATGCACCTATAGCAAGTAATACAGAAATAGCTTTGTACTCTCCTGATGAAGTTTTTACTGTTTTAATATCTTCTGTAGTATCAACATCTAGTACTTCACTAATTTTAAATTCAACTCCAAAATGTTCTGCTTGTTTTTGCATATCATTTGTAAGTTTCTTTCCACTAGTTTTAATAACACCAGGATAATTAACTATTTCTTCTGTTATAGTTATTTGACCACCTATTTTTTCTTTTTCAAGAACTAAAACTCTATATTTAGCTCTTGCCATATATATAGCAGCAGATAAACCAGCAGGTCCTCCACCAACAATTATCATATCGTACATATTATTCATATAAATTTCCCTTTCAAATTAATATAAAAAAAAAAAATTCAATTTCATCAAAATAAATAATGAAACCAAATTTAATTTCTTAAAGTTGTCCTACTAAATCAAGACTTGGTTTTAAAGTTTTTTCTCCTGGTTGCCATTTAGCTGGGCAAACTTCATCACCATGTTCAGCAACGAATTGAAGTGCTTGAACTCTTCTGAATAATTCATCAGCATTTCTACCTACATTACCAGCTAGAACTTCATATGCAACAATTTTTCCTTCTGGATTGATTACAAAAGTTCCTCTTTCAGCAATTCCATCGCTTTCAATCATAACATCAAAATCACGAGCTATTGATCCAGTTGGGTCAGCTAACATTGGATATCCAATTTTTTTAATTGTATCTGATGTATCATGCCAAGCTTTGTGAACAAAATGAGTATCACATGAAACTGAATATATTTCACATCCTACTTTTTTAAATTCATCATATTTATTAGCTAAGTCTTCAAGTTCTGTTGGGCAAATAAAAGTAAAATCTGCTGGATAAAAGAAAAATACATTCCATTTTCCAAGAATATCTTCTTTTGATATTTCTTTAAATTCATTTCCTAAAAAAGCTTGAGCTTTAAATTCATTTATTTCTTTTCCTATTAACGACATAATGTCCTCCTTCGTGTTACCAATTGATATTAGTAACTATTACTAATTATATATTAAAGTAAAACAGAAGTCAATAAAAAAAATTGACATTTACGTCAATTTAATTATTTTACATATAGTATTGTTCTAAAATAAACATATCCAGGTGCTGTGTCTATTTCAAAAGATTTTCTAGTAAAAAAATCTCTTGCAACTGTAGTGCGTTGTACATCTGAATTAGGATCAAAACCTACATTTGTTTCTGTTGTCCACTCATAAGATAAAAGGCTGATTTTTTTAAATTCTGTTATTGAGTTATCGTTATCAAACAATTCTAATATATAATTAATCATACTATCATAAGCATAACTGTTCATTAAATCACTTTGATAAAAAGAAGTATTTGCATAGTTTCTTGCAATAACTGCTGCCTCACTTTGAGTAGTATTATAAATACTAGGCAAATCATCTTGAAAATATATTCCTCCTGCATCGGAGCTCTTAGCAACGTATCTAGCAACATAAAAACCACTTTGAATTGTAGCACTAATTTTAAAATCATCTATATCTTTTGCTATATAAGTATTTGTATCATCTACTAAGTCAGGATATGACTTAGAAGAAAACTCTTCATAATAATCTTCTTTTTCGTACATTACGTTATCTACGTAGTATTCTGAAATACCACCGTAACCATCTTCAGGCATAGGTTCTTTATAGTTAATATATCTATTTAGTTTGTTAGATAACGCTCCACTTTCACTAACTAAATTTCCTGATGTTGGAATCCAAACAAATTGATTACCTTCATTATCTTCAATTACTATTCCCTCAGATATAGATGTACCACTTTCTCTAGAGAATTTAAATCCAGCAAGAAGAATAAGCGGATTATCATAATCATCATAAAAAAATATATTAGCATTTTCATCTACTACAACATCTATATATTTTGAAACATAATATTCATAATCTATATTACCGTAATTACCTTCTTCATAGTCATTATTTTCATCTAACAGTTGATCATCTAGAGTATTTTCTTCTTCATAAAAGTTATACGAAGAGTCGTTACTTTGATAATTTTTTCTTTGATTTTCAAAATAAAATACCAAAGTAAACATTACTAAACAAAAAACAACTACAATATAAAACTTTTTTTTATCATCTATATTTATATTCATTAACAACACCATCCACTATTATATAGTGTACCATATTTAAGTATACTTTGCATACTAAAAAATCATAACATTTTTACTGATATATTTTCTGTAGATATATTATATATATCTTCAGTAGCCATATCTACGTAATCTTCTTTTAAAAAAGTAAAATATTCTTTTTTAAACTCTTCATCTATTATTCTAAATTTCTTTTCTTTAAAATCTTGCATCATATAACTACAATCATAAGTATCTATGTTTTGTAAAAACTGATCAAAAGTTATATCTATTAAATAATATTTTTCAAAGAAACCTTCATTTGTTCTAGCAATTATAACTTCATGATCATAATCAACCATATTATATAAATTAACAACCTTTGCATTGATTCCTTTAGATTTAAGCTCTACACATAAATTTCTAGAATATACTCTACACATTCTATCTACATCATCAGTTTTAAAATTTTTTATGGTACTAGCAATTGTTTCATCATAATTAATACCTCTAATATTTGATATCTTATCAATTAAATTCATAAATATACCTTATATATTATTTGATTGAACTGAAGTTATTGCTATAGTTCCTACTATATCCTCTACAGAGCATCCTCTAGATAAATCATTTACTGCTTTATTCATACCTTGACAAATTGGTCCGTATGCATGAGCTTTAGCAAGTCTTTGAACTAACTTATAACCGATATTAGCTGCATCCAAGTCTGGAAATACAAGAACATTACTTTCACCTTTTAAAGGGCTATTAGGAGCTTTTGATAAAGCAACCTCAGGTATAATTGCCGCATCAAGTTGAAGTTCACCGTCCATTAAATAATCAGGATAGCTTTCTTTAGCTATTGCTACAGCATTTACTACCTTCTCAACATCTGCATGTTTAGCAGAACCATGAGTTGAATGTGATAGGAAAGCTGTTTTTGATTTAACACCTAAAAATAGTTCACAATTTTTAGCACTATCATAAGCTATTGCAGCTAAATTTTCAGCAGTAGGATTTTGTTCTAAACCTGCATCTGAAAAAATAAATGCACCATTAGAACCTAATTCACAGTTAGGAACATCCATTAAGAAAAATGATGATACTAGTTTTGAATTTTTACTTGTTTTAATAATTTGAAGTGCAGGTCTTAAGGTGTTACTTGTTGAGTGACATGCTCCACTTACTATACCATCTGCCAAATTATTTTTTACTAGCATACATGCAAAATACATATAATCTGTCATAAATAATTCTTTTGCTGTATTTTCATCCATTCCTTTATGCTTACGCATTTCTACAAATTCTTCTATAAACTTATCAGTTAAATCGCTTGTAGCAGGATCAATTATTGTAAGAATTGATAACTCACTATTTTTTAAAATAAGTTCATCTTTATTACCTATTAAAGTTATATCAGCTATTCCTTCTTTATGTGCAATTATTCCTGCAGATAAAACTCTTTCATCCATTGATTCTGGTAAAATTATTTTTTTTACAGTACCCTTTGCTCTACTTTTTATTTCTTCTATTATGTTCATATGAACCTCCATTTTTAACTATTAAATTATAACATAAAAAAAGAAAAAAAGTAAAATATATTACTATTTTTCTGCTTTAAATTTATCAGCAATCATAAGTTTTGAAACTTCAAAGAATACAAATGATAATATTAGATAAATGATTACTATTAACAATACACTAAATTCAATTGCTGGTATTGAGAATATAGCACTTAAATAAGAATTCCTAATTAAAATTACTTGAAGTAATCCTGTAAATAATATTGCATAAACTAGCCATACATTTTTAAATACTGGAACACTTAATGAGAATTTATCTTCACTTCTACAAGAGATAGCAAATATAAGTTCCATGAATACTAACATTATAAATACTGCTCCTCTAGCACTTTCATGATCAAATCCAATTTCTATAGTGAAATATAGACAAAGAATTAAAACTATTTTAATAAAAGCAGCTACCAATATTCTTCTCTTTAATACTGGAGTAAAGAATGACTCTTTTGAATCACGAGGTTTTTGTTTCATACTACTACTATCACCTGCTTCTAAACCAAGAGCAATAGCTGGAATAGTATCTGTAACTAGATTAATCCATAAAATTTGTAGTGGTGTAAAAATATTTATACCAAGTAATGTAGAAGTAAATATTACAAATACCTCAGTTATGTTAGTTGCAAGTAGATATATTACAACGTTTTGAATATTTTTATAAATACGTCGTCCCTCTTCTACAGCTTTAATGATAGTTGCAAAATTATCATCTGCAAGAACCATACTTGAAACAGATTTAGAAACTTCAGTACCAGTTATACCCATTCCTATACCAATATCTGCACCTTTAAGTGCTGGAGCATCATTAACACCATCACCAGTCATAGCTACAACCATATCAAGTGATTTGAATGCATTAACTATTCTCATTTTATCTTGAGGAGTTACTCTAGCATATACTCTTATGTTATATACTTTTTCTTTTAATTGATCATCAGACATGTTATTTAACATATCACCAGTTATAGCTAAATTATTACGTTTATATATACCAAGTTCTTTAGCTATAGCTTTTGCAGTATTTATATTATCACCAGTAATCATAACTGGTATTATACCTGCAGAGAAACATTCTTTAACAGCATTTTTAACTTCATCTCTAGGAGGATCAATCATTGCTGCCATACCTACGAATATTAAATCGGATTCACATTCAGATTGACTATGAGTTTTTTTATTTGATATTTTGTATGCAAGACCAAGTACTCTATAAGCATCACTAGTAAGTTCATCATGTTCAGAAATTATTTTTTCTTTATCTTCTTTAGTTATTTTAGTAACTTTTCCATTAATAAGTTTATGAGTACAATTTTTTATAACAGATTCAAGAGCACCTTTAACAGATATAAAATATTCTTTTCCATCTTCACTAATAACACTCATCATTTTTCTATCTGAATCAAAAGGATATTCCTTAACTACATTTAAATAATCAAGATCATAACCTGCATTAATTGCATAACTTACAATAGCTGTTTCAGTAGGATCTCCTAATAATTCTTTTCCATTTATTTTTGTATTATTACAAAGTGTACCAATTTTTAAGAATAAATTAAATTCATTAGAATCATCTGGTACCGTAGAATATATTTCTTTATTTAAATATATTTTTTTAACAGTCATTTTATTTTGAGTAAGTGTACCTGTTTTATCAGTACATATTATTTGAGCAGAACCTAAAGTTTCTACACTAGATAATTTTCTAATAATACTTTTTTCTTTAGCAAGAGATTGTACACCAGAGGATAATGTTATCGTAATAACAGACATTAACCCTTCTGGTATACCTGCTACTGCTAGAGAGATAGAAATCATTAAAATACTTGTTATGTCACTACCTTTAATTAATTCTGTAAAGAAAGTAATTAAGGCTACTATAACAACAACTATACTAATTATTTTTGTTATTTCATTTATTTTTTCTTGAAGAGGAGTTATTTCTTCTTCTATAGAATTTATTGCTCCTGCTATTTTACCAAGTTCAGTATTCATACCAGTTGCAATAACAACTGCCTCTGCATTACCATATAAAACACTTGAACCTGAATAACCAATATTTAATCTAAGAGCAAGCGGAACATTTTCATTTGTAAGAGGTTCACTTATTTTAGTAACTGGTTCAGATTCACCTGTTAGTGCAGCTTCTTCTGTTTTAAAGCTATTAACCTTTAAAAATCTAACGTCTGCTGGAATATAATCACCTGCTTCAAGATGAATAATATCACCAACTACTAAATTTTCTACATTTACACTAGAAAATTTACCATCCCTTTTAACATTTACAAAAGCAGTAGACATTTTACTAAGAGCTTCTATAGATTTTTCTGCTTTCATTTCTTGTATAAAACTAAGGCCTGCATTTAGAAAAATTATAATAGCAATTACAATTGCTTCTACTTGTGATTCGCCATGTGATTTTGATACAAAATATGATAATATACAAGCAACTGCTAATATAATTATCATAGGATCTTTAAACTGAGAAATAAATTTTATAAAAGGACTTTTTTTATTTTCTTCCTTTAATATATTTGTACCATTTTCCTCAAGTCTTTTATTTACTTCGTTTGTACTTAAACCATTTTCACTTGTCTTAAGCGTAGTTAAAACAACACTACTTTTTTCCTTATAATATTTTTCCATTAATTTACTCTCCTATGCTATATATATAATACTAAATAATAACTAAAATATCAAGAAAAGAAAAAATAATTAACAAAAGTTGTTAATTATTTTTTTATTTTACAAATGCATCTGATGCATTATGTCTATTTAATGTATCTGTACTAACTAAAAATTGTTCTGCGTTTTGTAATATAGAATCTACATTTTCATCAAACTTAGATATTGCATCGTAAGAATTGTTTTTGATTGCTTCAAAGTTTTCTTTAGTATTTTCTATTTCACCACTTTTAACCATTTGACATTGTACATCTACATACTCGGTTTGTACTATATCATTAGCAAAGTTTTTTAAAGCTATATTTACATCATTAAAGAATTCAAGTTCAACAAAGTTTACTAGTTCACCTTTGAAATTTTCTTTATCTTCATAAAAATCCATTAAATTTTTAAGAAATGTTTCTTTAATAGCGATATATTCATCAGCGTATTTATTTAAAGATTCCTCACTTATTACTTTCATAAGGTATGGCATTTTAGAAAAAATACGGAATAACTCTAATTTATGTTTATTAACATAAGTTGTTTTAGATTCTTCTTTTTCAACTTTTTCTTCTTTAATATCTTCAGGTTCATAATCATGAAGTACTGGTTTTCCTACTAAAACAAAATCAGTTAATTTATCTTCTTTTTCTTTTTTCTCAAGCGTATTTGCATCTAAGAAATAATCACCTGTATTAGGTTCTGATGCTAAAAAAATTAAATTTTCTTCTAATTCAGAAGTTTTTGTAGGAATGTTATTTAAACTACTTTCCTCTTCAGAATAAAGAGTATGAACTTCTTCTTCAAAAGCTGCAGGAGGAGTATCTATAAATAAACTTTCCTTCTCGTCAGTAAAATCTAAAAATTCTTCTTTTTTATTTTCTTCTTCTTGTTTTTGTTCGTTATTTATTTGAGTTATATTATTTTCTTTATAAAATAATTTTCTTTTTTCAATAATTTTTGAATACTTGATTTTAAAATTTTCTACATTATCATCAAAGACTTTATATAAATTAGCAGTCTTAGCTTCTATATCATATAATTCATCTGGTGATTTATCATCTAGAAAAACAAATTCTTTATTTAAAAATAATTTATTAATAAAGTCTGCACCAAAGTTTTTTACCATACTTTCATATTTTTTAAAAATATCTAAATCATTTATATCTACTGAATCATTTTCAAAGATAGATTTAGTTTCTAATAACTCTTTCATTTCAACTGCTATAGCACTTCTAATAGATAAAAACTTAGCACCAAACTCATTAACATCTTCTTCTGTTAAATTAGGTAATATTTCTTTTATCTGTGAAATCATAGTTCTATATTTAGTATCCTGCGGTAAGTTTTTAGAAGGTTCAAAAGAACTACTTTCCTCATTATCTTTATGATATTTTTCATAAATATCAAGTTCAGTTTTACTAATTATAGATTCGCATTTTTTTGAAAAAATAGACATTATTTTTTTCTTATTTTCCCCTACTTCAAATCTCTTAATTGGGGATAATTTATCAGCAGCTTCTAAAACAGGATAATAACAATTTTCTATAAATTTATTTCCTATGTATGCTATTTCCTTGCGGTATTGATCTGCGCAAATATTATAATATTCCTCAGAACCGATATTGCAATATATAGCATCTTTATATTTTTCTACTGCTAAAATTTCAAGTTTTTCTTTTTCTGCAAGAAAATCTCCATCTATTTCAGGTATAATGGAAAATACTTCATTTAAGAAAACAGTATCATCAAAAGGTCCCATTGAATTTTTAGTCATAAATTCTTTTTTCTTAGCTACTTCGATTTCAAAATCAAAAGATCTTTTTACAAAAACATTCATGTTATCGTAATATTCCTCACAAATAGATTCTGAATTTCTTCTTATATCACTTAAGAAATCTAAATCAGCATTTAAATCTACTTTATTTAAAACAGATCTTCTTGTAGCAAATTCAATATCTTCTAAATTAACTCTAGATTGAGCAGTAGCTTCGTAAAGTAGTTCAGAAATTAGTTTATTTGCAAGTTTTGGATCTTTTTCAGATTTTCTAAAAATCATACGTATATCATCAATTATTTTTTCAGAAAGTCTTCTTGAACTACGCATAAGTTCAAGTTTTACTTCTTCAAAATAAGATTCTTCTATAATTCTTAGTACTTCTCTACTAATTCTTCCATCGTTATTATAATTAAATCTATTCATATTTCTACGTAGAAGATCTTTATTAAAATCTTCCACGTCATCAAATAATTTATTTACTTTTAAAACAACTTCTTTTTCATTCATAATAAATACTCCTTTGTTTATAATAATCTTAATATATCGTTAAATGCTACATATAGTGATAATAATATTAAAAGTACAAAACCTATCATATGACAAAGGTTTTCAAATTTAACATCAACTGGACTACCTTTAATTTTTTCAATTAATAAGAATAATAGTCTTCCACCGTCGAATGCAGGAAATGGTAATATATTAAGTATTCCAACATTAATAGATAAGAATGCAAGTAAGTAAACAACGTTAACTAAACCTAAACCAACTGATGTTTTAACTACATCATACATTCCAATAGGACCTGCTAAAGCATTAACTCCAATAGATCCTGCAAATAATGCATAAAGAGTTAAGAACATACTTTGAATAATACTATAGAATTTTACGAAAGCATATTTAATACTATCCATTAAACCTGTATAAGTTTCTGTTTCAAGTCCAATACCAAATACCATAGCATCATCAACAAGATTTGGTTCAACAGATATTAAAATTTCTTCTCCATCTCTGTCTACTACAAAATCATAAATACCATCTTCATCTTCCATTACTAATATTATTTGAGCGCTATCCCATGATGTAATAGCTTTTCCATTAATTTCAGTAATTGTATCTCCTGCAAGCATTCCAGCAGATTCAGCTGCTGATTCTTCTGCTACATACTCTATAGTAGAAGTAGTCATACTACCACCGTAAAATAGTGCTATTCCAAATAATAAAATAATAGCTAAAATAAAATTATTAAGAACTCCTGCAATTAATATCATAAACCTTTGATACCATTTCTTATTGCACATGTAGTCTTCTTTTTTTATTTTAACTTCACCAGTTCCGTCTTCATAAACTTCACCAGCCATAGCAACAAACCCACCAAGTGGAACTGCTCTAAGATTATATTGTATATTGTCTTTTCCAAGTTTACTATATACAACAGGTCCCATTCCTATTGAAAATTCATATATATGTACATCATACTTCTTAGCGAAGTAAAAATGTCCAAGTTCGTGTATAAAAATTATTATTCCTAAAATAAATAATAATAAAAGTATGTATAAAATTGTCATCATATTTTTATTTCCTCCTTATATAATGCTACTTAAAAATAAGTAAATAATGCATACTAGCATTGTACTATCGATTCTATCTAACACACCGCCATGACCTGGTATTAAGTTAGAAAAATCTTTAATATCATTTTCCCTTTTTATCTTACTAAAAATTAAATCTCCTATTTGTGAAAATATAGATAAACATATTACCATCAATACAGTAGATAAAGTTATTATACCAATATAATAGTGATATACAACAAGAGCAATAATTACAGAAGTAATTAAACCTCCCGCACTACCTTCCACTGTCTTTTTAGGTGATATTGTTGGACAAAGTTTAGTCTTTCCAATAAGCATACCGGTTAACATAGCAAATACATCACTAACAACAGGAATACATATTAGAAATAAAAATACTTCTAAACTTTCCCTTGCGTAAATAAATGCCGAAAACCCTGTACCAACAAATAATAGTAATCCAATTAAATAAAGTGCATCCTTCATATTATATTCTTTATTAGAACAAAATAATGTAGGAACTAAGAAAAATATTAACAATAATATTAAATTATAGTAACCAATACAATTTATATCAGATCCAAATAATCCACCTAGTACAACTGATAAATATGCTAAAGAACCAAATATTTTAATACCTATTGGAACGTTATTAAAAACTGGTAATTGAACAACTTCTTTATATGCAAACATTGATAAAATTGCTAGACCTATATAAAAATACAGTCCTCCTATAAATATTAATGGTAATACAATAGACAAAATAACTATTGAACTTATAATTCTTATTTTCATAAAAACTCCCTTCTAAAAAAAAAGTACAAAAACTTTAAAAATAATTGAAAATATATTTCTCAATTAAAAGTCTTCAACTATTTACCAATCTAAATCGCTATTACCGCTAGTACTAGTACTTGAACTAGTAGTTTTACTTTTAGTATTTTTGGCAACTTCTCTTTCTTCAGATATTTTACCTTGTACACTTACATTATTAGGTGCGCATATATATATACCAACATCAAGTTTTTTCATAGAACCATTAATTGAATATATACATCCACTTAAGAAATCTATAATTCTTAAAGCCTGTTCTGACTTAACTCTTTTTAAATTTACAACCACACTATTTCTATTTTTAAGATGTTCCACAATTTGTTGAGCTTCAGAAAATGCACGAGGTTCATGAATAATCATCATATTACCATTGCTATCAGTTGACACAGATGCAGGACTATCTTTTAAATTATAAAATTCATCATCTGTACCCTTCTTAACATTAATTTCATCATCTTCTTCTTTAAATAACTTTTTTATATTCAAAGCCATAATTATCTCTCCTATCCTTTTATTAATGATACCAAAGAAATTAATTTTTTTCAAGTTTATTTTTATATTTATATATGTTAGAAAAAATAAATATTATAAATAAAAAAAATAAAGAATATTACAATTCTTTATTTTTTGGTTTCTTATTTATAAACAATAATAATGTCATGAATACAAATACACCAATTACAATTGGAATCCAATTGAATTTTTTATCTTCATTACCTTCTAAATCATCTGTTACATTGTCTTTATTTTCTTCTAAATCTTCCTTACTTTCATCATCATCTTGGAATAAATTGTCAAAAATATTTTCATCTGGTTCTTCTAATGGTTCATCTGAATCATCAAATTCAGCATCTTCATTTTCAGGTTCTAAAGGTTCAGTAGTATCACCTTCTTCATCTTCATCTGTAGATGTATCATTACTTTCTTCTTTTATCCAATCTACTGTTGCAGTTATATAGTTAGTATTACCTGCTTTATCAGTAAACTCAAAAGTATAAGATCCGTTTTTTGTAAATGTATACTTACCACTATTTGTAATATTAGATAACTCTTCACTTATATCAACAACATTTACTACAACACTACCAGTTGTTTCAGTAGTAGTACTATAACTTAGTGAAGCTGTTGGTTTGATTTTATCTATATTACTAACTTTAGCTGTGATACTAGATTCATTTCCTGCTTTATCTACTACTTGAAATACAAAAGTTCCATTTGATGCAAATGAATATTCAGTCTTACCATTATTATTAAGTACTGTTATATTTTCATTAGCACTAATTGTAGCTACTACATCTGTATTAATTAAGTCAGTATCACTATAAGTAACTGTTAAGATTGGTGCATCTTTATCTATATTTTTTACAGTTGCAACTGCTGTTCCAGTTGCTCCTGATAAACTTTCAAATTCAAATGTAAATGATCCATTTTTTTCAAATACATATTCTGTGCTACCATCGTTATTTGTTACAATAATTTCTTCACTAGGATTAACTAGTGTAGCTGTTACATTTTTATTTGTACTAACTGAAACATCATATGAAACACTTGCTGTAGGTGTAACAATTTTTGTAGTATCTTCATAAATATTAAACATTAATGCCGAAATAAATGTTCTACTATCTGTACTATAAGTTTCAGTTGCTTTAAATTTAATATACTTAACTAAAGTTGAATCTTCAAGTTCCATATATTTAATTTGACTATTAGAACCCCATCCTGTAGCAGTAGTTAAAAGTTCAAAATTAACTCCATCACTACTTCCATATAATTCTGCGGCACCTACTATACCATTTGTTGCAGATAATCTTGGAACATATTCTAGCGCTGATAAGTAAATACTCTTATCTAGCTCTATAGTAATGTATCTATCAAAATCATCTCCGTCATAAGTACTGTGCCAAATTGTATGAATATTTCCATCAAGAGCATTAGAAGCATAATGTCCTGCAGCATCTTGAGCAGTTGAATAATCAAATACTGATTGTCTTGTTATAGAAACATAACTTCTTTCCTCTACTACTAAGTTTTCTAAATAAGATAAAGTAACATAATTACTTGCCACATAATTTTCTATTGGTTTAGTTCTTACTTCTACACTAACGTTACCAGTTAACTCTGGAGATGCTATATCAAATCCAGTCCAACTTGATGAACCTTGCATACGCCACTCCAAATCAGATGTTGCACCAGCAACTATATTTTCATTATCGTTGTTATATATATTAGATGGTACAAGTCCATCTAGTACATCTATATAAAATAAATTTTCTGTATTGTAATTTAAACCAACAATATGAACAATAATATCATTATCTACATTTATTGATTCTATTTCTTCTTCTGTTAATTTTATTGAATCTGTTGTAACTAATGTATATGTAATACCACCATCTAAACTATAATCCCAAGTTACATTTGAACCTTCAAATTGACTTGCAAGTTTTAATACACCAGCTTCTTCTCCAGAAAATGAGAATGTTGCTACGTCATTATCCACTAATCCAAGTATGTATGTAGAAACTTCTCTTACTGCTAGATCTTGGTAACTTTCTGCACTTGTAACTTTAGTTTGATAAGTTAACGTATCATTAAGTTTAATATTGTATGCAGCAATATACTCTGCAGATGATAAAGCTTTAGATAAGTTTGTAACTAAATCATACATAGGTCTTGGATGAT
The DNA here is from genome assembly GCA_044432745.1 of bacterium. Classification (GTDB taxonomy): domain Bacteria; phylum Bacillota_I; class Bacilli_A; order RF39; family UBA660; genus CAKOSP01. Next base: position 68,329 of record JAWXUH010000002.1, on the reverse strand, counting down.
ATAATAAGTTATCCATAATATCTACTAATAAATTATTTATTTCATCTTCAGTTTTTGAAGTATCTGCTAAATATAAATCAACTAACCCTATCCAAGCATCAAGATTTATACTACTAGCACTAATAGCTTTCCAGTAAATTTCTTCTAATTTTTCAAAATTATCTTTATAAACACCAGTTTCAAGTAATATAAGTTCTGAAGCTTCATATTCTTCAAAATCATTTAAAGCTTCTTGTGAAATTAACATATAACTTGCTGGATATGCACTAACATAATTACCTGAACCCCATCCATTTGGCATTCTAACAGATAATTTTTCTGTTTTTCCACTTTGTCCCCAACCAGTAATGTTGTTCCAAATACTATAAACTGGAATTCCATCACCATTTAAGCTATATACAATATATGCAGCATGTCCTGGTTGACTAATAACTGAAGATGGTATACCAAATGAACCTAATATGTTTGAACCTGTTTTAGAAATAGCTCCACATACTCCGCCTTCTTCCATAACAATCCATGGTTTAGGATATCCATATTCATAAGTGATATCAAACATTGTTAAATTATATTTACTATCCCATTTTTCGTAATTTTCTTCTGTATAATATTGATTATCTAAATAGTAATAACCATCACCATAAGTTATATACTGGTAAGGATTTCTATTATTACCATTACACTCTGCTATATAATAATTAAACCACTCTATTGATTCATCATCAACAATGTTATTCATAACAAATCTCATTTCTTCTATTTCTAAGAAATCAAATATGTAATCATCAAGCTTACCTTCGTCATGTAAGTTTTTAAATATTGTATATCTAACACTTGCTTTTGAATCGTTAGGATCTTCTGGATTACCAGTTTTTCCACCAGCCCACAACCCTACAGTTGTTGAGTGAGTTAACGTTAAAGAATAAAGCATTTTTCTATTTAAATCACTATAGGCAATTCCTTGATTAGTATATCCTTCTTGATATAAGTCTTCTTTGAATTCATTATAAAGTTGATCCCATATTTTTAATGCATTAAAATATGAACCATCAGGAGTTCCTCCTAAAGTAAATTCTTTTAAATTATCATAATCATTAAATATCCAAAGTATTGAATTAACGTAATCTTGATTAATCATTAATAAAGATTGAATAACATCGTAATTAGCTTTACTTACGAAATCTCTTTTTAAAAGTAAATGTCTATAATCATCACTATCTTTATTACCAGTATAAGATAAAATTAGTTCATCATACTCACTAACAGTTTTAACACCATCATTGTATGTAATATCCTCTACGTATCCTTCTTTTGTAAACTTAGCATTTGCATAAGTTACATCATCATACCAATGAGACCACCAATTAGTACCCAGTGTGCTACCTTCAAATTTAATATAGTTGTAACCTTCTACCGATACATTAACGTATACAGATTCCATATATGCTGTTAAGGAACTAATTCCATCTATTTCTAAATCTATCCACTCTTCTTTATCATCTGATACGTAAATAGTAATGCCAGCTCCATTATTAAAATAAGTATTTTGTTGACTATAATCAATACCTACATAAGCTGAAAATAATGTATACATATCACTTATTTCACTAATGTCATATACTACTACACTTGGAGCCCAAGCAGTTACAGATTTAGCAAATACTTTTGCAACTCCATCAACTATTAAAGTACTCATAGCACCATTACTATTGCTATCATATTTAACACCATAGTATGCAGATGAATCACTTTCTATATAATCTAAATCAGACAAATATATATATTCCTCATCTTCATTTATGGTATAAGAATAAGAACTAAATGAAGATGATGATACTATAAAAGCACACATTACCATTACAAATGAATAGAAAAAATATTTGACGTTACCTACTGAGAATAATTTTGATTTTTTCATAAAATATTAACTCCTTTATTATAAAGTATTATATCATGTAATTTTACAAAAAGATATTACACAAAAAAAAGTTATTATATAAAATAATAACCTCTTAATTAAAATTTAATTTTTTCTAAAATATAATTAGAAACTTCATCTACAGATATAGTAATTTGCTCCATAGTATCTCTTTCTCTAAGAGTAACCATACCATCATTAATTGAATCATCAACAGTGATAACAAAAGGAGTTCCCACTGCATCACATCTTCTATATCTTTTACCAATAGAACCTGCTTCATCGTATGAGCACTCAAAACTTGAGTATAATTTACGATATAAATCTAAACTTTTTTCACCATGTATTTTTTTCATAAGTGGTAATATAGTAAGTTTGATAGGTGCAAGAAAAGGTGCAAGTTTTAAAACTTCTCTCTCATCACCATTAGGTAAAACTTCTTTAGTATAAGCATCTGTTAAAACAGCAAGTAATAATCTATCTAAACCTAAAGATGGTTCTACAACATATGGTAAATACTTTTCATTAGTCTCTGGATCTATTACTCTTAAATCTTGACCACTATGATTCATATGAACTGATAAATCGTAATCAGTTCTATCAGCAATACCCCAAAGTTCTCCCCAACCATTTAAATATTTATATTCAATATCAGTTGTTGCTTTAGAATAAAAACATAACTCATCATCTTTATGATCTCTTAATTTTAAATTTTCTTCACTAAGACCTAAACTAAGTAAAAAATTAAAACAATAATCTTTCCAGTATTTATGGAATTCTAAATCAGTACCTGGTTTACAAAAAAATTCAAGTTCTAATTGTTCAAATTCTCTAGTACGAAATATAAAATTTCCTGGAGTTATTTCATTTCTAAAAGCTTTACCAGTTTGACAAACACCAAAAGGTATTTTAGCTCTCATAGATCTTTCTATGTTTTTAAAATTAACAAAAATACCTTGAGCAGTTTCTCCTCTTAAATAAACAGTATTTTTACTTTCTTCAGTTACACCAATACTAGTTTCAAAAAGTAAATTAAATTTACGAATAGAAGTATAATCAAGCTTACCACATTTAGGACAAACTATATTATTAGTAGTAATAAATTCTTCTAATTTTTCATTAGACCATCCATCACCTGTTTCTTTACCTTCAGTAAATTCTTCAACAAGTTTATCTGCTCTATGTCTTGATTTACATTTTTTACAATCTATTAAAGGATCTGCAAAAGATGCAACATGACCAGAAGCAACCCAAACATTTGGATTCATAATTATAGCACTATCAAGACCAAAATTATATTCATTTTCTTGAATGAATTTTTTCTTCCAAGCATTTCTTAAATTTTCTTTTAAATTAGTACCTAAAGGACCGTAATCCCATGAGTTAGATAAACCATTATATATTTCACTACCTTGAAATATATATCCATAACTCTTAGCATAATTTACAATATCTTCCATTTTCATATTTATAATTCCTTTCAAATATTTATTTTATTTTTTCTATTAAATTAGAAAGTTTAATAACTGGATCACTACCTAATTTTAAAAATTTTAAATAACAATCACTACATAGTGGTTCATAAGCTACTTCACTTGATACACCATCTATAACAACTACTTCTCCTTCTAAAGTAAATTTGTCATCTACTTTACGAGAATTAAATGTAGCAGTCTTACCACATGCACATAAACATGCACTACCTACTTCTTTCATTTCATCTGCAAGAGCAACTAGTTTACCAATTCCTGGAGAGAATATATCTCCTTTAAAATTACTTTTAAGACCATATGTAATTACTGGTATATTTATTAAATGCGCGATAGTCCATAATTCTTCTATTTGACTAACACTAAGCATTTCTACTTCATCTACAAGTATAAGTCTAACATTATAATACATTTTATAATATTCTTCTTTAAGTAGTGTATCTGAATCACCAAGGATTATATCAGCTTTTCTTTTAGACATAGTTCTTGATAAAACAGAATCTTCCCCTTTAGTATCTTTAAGACTTTTTATTAAAATAAATTTAATACCTCGCTCTTCATAACTATGAGCTGTCTGTAGTAAACTTATAGTCTTACCACCGTTCATAGCAGAATAATTAAAAATTAAATTTGCCATATACATCACCTATAACTATTTTAGCAAAAAACAAAAAATTAAGCAAATAAAAAAAAGAATTACTTGTGGTATTCTTTAATTCTAACTGGAATGTCTCTAAGTTTTTCATTTTCACCTTCGTAGTTAAAGTTCATTAATATTTCTAAATTTTTTCTAACTTGACCTTCTATAAATTCAATATATAAAGATACACTATCTCTTAAGGCTGTTATATCTTGTATGTGTGAAAAATCACATCCTATTTTTTCTAGTTCACATGCCAGGTTTATTACATCATCATCTGTTTCAAATGGGCTTGATACAATTAATACTAATATTTTTTCTAAATAGTATATTAAATCATTTTTTAATTTTCTAAGATCTTGTAAATTTTTGTAAGATTTACTAGAAAGAGATTTGTCTATGAAAAGGAATATTAAAAATATACCAGATAATCCTCTATAAAAATTCTTTTGAAAAGTAAATGATTCAATACGTCTATCAATTAATTTACTTACACCAACATTTTCTAAATAATGCTCTTCTCCATCTATCACAAGAGAAGTATACTCAGTGTTAATTTGATTAAGTATATAATTATCCATTGTTTCAGTTATAACTCTTGGTTCAGGAAGTAAATACATTAAATCTTTAGTAGTCTCTAGATTTCTTAATTCTTCTAAATCGTATTTATCAAAATTAAATTCTAATACAGTTCTACGTAATATAAAATCATCTTCCATATACCAATTTTTATAATACTTAAATGTATCATATTTATCTATTGTTTCCTTTGTTATACTTTGATTAAAATAATTTTGAAATTCAGAATTACATTCCTTTGCGTGTATAGATTCATCATACCTTTTACTAGTTAATAGTACAGTGCCTATAAGTGATGCACCTACTAAGAATAAAGCTTTATTCTTATGTTTGAATTTTTTTGTTTTTTTAATATTAATACTATTTAGTTCATTTAATTTTTTATTTATTTTAGAAAAAGTTTCCATATTGTATTAATCCCCCTTTAAAGTCATAATATTGTAACATATTGGTATCATGATTACAACAAAAAAAGAAGATTTTATCTTCTTTTTCCAAAAACAGATTCTCTTGATAATATATTTTGTTTAAAAGTGTATATTTCTTTAAGCATATTCTTTATTGTATCTAAACTTAAAAAGTTTTTATAATCATTTAAAACAAGGTATTCAAGTAAATCTAATTCTCTTACTACAGCATCCTCATCATCATCTGTCTCAACATTAGTAAAACTTACTAAGATATTTTTGAATTTTTTAAGAAAATTCTTTTCTATATAGTAAGATGCTATTGCCTCATCATACAAACAAATAGAATTAACATCAAAATTTTTAATTTTAGTTTTTATTTCAAAACCATCACTAAGATCCAATTTAAATTTAGTCTTAGATACTCTTTTAGTTTTATATATATACTTCATACATACTCCTTAAAAATCTATTTTTTTTCTATTCTCTTCTCGCCACTTATTTATATGAGCGTGATTTCCATTTATTAAAACTTCAGGTACATTCATACCTCTATATTCTCTTGGTTTTGTATAACATGGATAATCATAGTATTCATCATTAAATGATTCTGATTCTAACGATTGACTATTAATAACACCTGGTAAAAGTCTAATTACTGCATCACTAATCATCATAGCAGGTATCTCTCCACCAGTTAGTACAAATTTACCTATAGAAATTTTTTCATCTGCTAAAGTTTTAATTCTTTCATCAAAACCTTCGTAGTGACCACATATAAATATTATATGTTTCTTCTTACTTAGATCAATAGCTTTTTCTTGAGAAAAAATACTACCCTCTGGAGATAAAATAATAATATAAGAATCTTCAGTTCTAATTTTATCAATACATTCAAATATAGGTTCACATCTAAGAAGCATTCCAGGACCACCACCGTATATAGTGTCATCTACTTGTTTATTGTTAAGAGGTGAAAATTCTCTAAAATCTATAGCATTTATTTGGCAAGATGAAGAATCTATTGCTCTTTTAATAATTGACTCTGTTTTAAAGCCATCAAACATATTAGGAAATAATGTTAAAATATCTATCTTCATATAATTAGTTCCCCACCATTAATTGTTTCTACTATTTTATTATCTAAATCTACATTTCCTACAAATACTTCAATAAATGGTATTAGGAATTTCTTTTCACCTTTAACTTCTAAAAAGACATTAACATTATTATGACTAATACTATTAACAGTACCTATTTCTTTTTCACAATCCATAACTTTAAAACCTATTAAATCTGAATATAAAAATTCATCTTTTGTTAAAGAAAGATTATCTCTTAAATAAAAAACATCTGATTTAATATATTTATCAACTAGATTTAAATCTAGCATACCATTTAAAGTTATTAAATAATTATTTTTATGAATACGAACTGAAGTAATTTTAAAAGTTTCTTCACCTATTATAATATCATTATTTTTAACAAATACCTTTTCTTTCATTTGAAAATCTGTAACAACTTTCAGTTCTCCTTTTACACCATGAAAACCAACAATTTTACCAACAAATAATTTATCCATTATACACCTCATTCATAAGTATAGAAGCACACACACCAGCATTTAGACTCTCACAACTTTGCTCCATATTTATTTTTACATAAGCATCACAATCAATGTTTGGATCCATTCCTCTACCTTCATTACCAATTATAATTATAATTGGTTTATCTTTATTTATAGTTTTAATTGATTCACCTTTTTCTACATTTGTACCAATTAAAGTAAATCCTTTATCTTTTAAATTTTCAATTTCAGCTATGTTATTAACATTATAAAAATTAATATTAAACATCATACCCTCACTTGCTCTTACAACCTTATCGTTATATATATCAACTGTGTTAGGCCCTAGAATAACATTCTTAAAACCAAATGCAACTGCACTTCTAATAATAGTTCCTACGTTTCCAGGATCTTGAAGTGAATCTAGTAATATAGAATTCTTTGTATCAAGTATATCTTCAAATAATTTTACAGTAGCACAAACTTTACTTATACTTTGTTGACTACTTATTTTAGACATAATATCTTCTGTTACAATGAATTTATTTTTAAATTCATAATTATCCTCTAATAGTATTAAGTCTATAACTAAATTTTTTTCTAAAGCGATATTAACAAGATGGTCACCTTCTATTAAAAATATACCTTGTCTGTCTCTATATTTTTTTGTTTTAAGACTACTCCAAAGTTTAACCTTCTCGTTATTTATACTTGTTATATTCATTTTTTAAGTTCCCCCTTAAGCTCGTTATAGTTAGGACAAGCGGCCTCTACTAAATTCCAAAAATCTCTACTATGATTAGCTTCAAAGAAATGACACATTTCATGAATAATTACATAATCAATTACAGGTAGTGTATATTTTAAAAGTTCACTATTTAAAGTAATTTGTTTTTTTCTTATATTACAAACACCCCATCTAGTTCTCATTTTTCTAACTTTAATAGAATATTCTGGAAGTGTTGCAAAACACTTACGACAAATATTTGCTTCACCTGCAAAAACTTTTGCACATTCGTCAAACCAAAATTTTTCAAGAACTTCTTCAGATGGTGCATATACAACACCGTCTTTAAATCCAACTTTAGGAATATTATCTAAATATTTAACAGAATATTCAACTCCTAAATATTTAAACTTTTTAGATTCAACGTTTTTCGCTGATTGTCTATCATAAAGAGCGCATATATCTTCACCCTTTTTTAAAATAATACCACGAACTTCGCCTTCAAGCATATGAGTAGGAGCAGAAACGACTAGATTGTTATCAGAATCTACTCTAAAATATACATGTTTTATATTTTTATATTTAATAATAACATTTATATCCCTATCTAGTATTTGCATGACCCACCTTTAAACCTTCCTTTTATATATTTTAACATACGCATAACAATTTTTAAATAAAAAAAATAAAAAATGACTTTTTATTCATTTTTTATTTATTAATTTATTAATCAAAATAAGCATAACAAGTAGTTTTACCACTACTAGATACATCAATAGTATCGTTATCCTCATCGTATGATACAGATGCACCATTTGAGCAGTATGAAGCTGATTCGTTGAATGTTAAACCAGAATTTTTTAAACCTGCTGTAGTATAATAACTACCGTAAGAATAATCTTCTTCTCCCTTAGATTTTTTCATTACTATTATTGATATATTAGAACTATTATCAAGATCTATAGCATCGTAGTAAAAATAACATTTTGTATATCCTGATGTTGTAATTGAAAACGTATCATCTTCTGCTTTTACAAATGAAGCTCCATCTGTACAATAAGAAGAAGTACTATTATATAAATAATCTGTAGAAGGAGCTACCCAAAAAGCAGTGTAAATATCATTTCCCTTACCAGAGTCATCTCTATTTTCTACCATAAATCTAATAGTCATATCAGGATTTTCAAAATATCCAACTTGACCTGTTATTAAGTTTGTTGAATCCATGTCTGTATAAAAAGCAAAAGAAACATAAATAGAAACACCTATCATAGATACTAATACAAAAGCAAGCATCAAATAAACTTTATTACTAATTAAGAATTTTTTTACTTTCTTCGTCATTGTCTCTCCTCTTTTTAAAACATACATAATTGCACAAATATATTTCTTTATTCTTAATATAAATTTTATCATAAAAAAAAACTATATGCAATGTTTTTTTAAAAATGGATAAAGTCAAAATTAGACAATAAGTTGAAAAAATATACTAAATACTTAGTATATCAATTACTTATTGTACTTTTTATTTAAAATATCTTTTTCACTAACATAACAAAATTCTTTCCAAAAGTATGAATAAGTATCTTTTTTTATTTTCGAAGTATCAATACTATTTATATTCTCTAATTTTTTAAAATTATATGAATATAAATATCTTTCTAATAAGAATTTATTAAATATGTTTTTTTTATTTTTTAAATTTTCTAATATCTTAAAAAATAAAAAAGATATAATAATATAATTATTTAAATTATATGAATAGTTATAATATATAAAAATAATAAAACAAAATATAGATAATATTACATTAGTAAAAAGTACAATCTTATAAGGAAAGATCCTTGATAATATATTCTCACTAATATAAGATCCATCTAGAGGAATAATAGGAAGTAAATTAAAGAGTAAGATCATTTTATTATAAAAATTAAAAATTTCAAAAGTTTTATTTGAAATAAAACCATTTAAATTAATTATTAAAAAAATTAAGTATAAAATAAATTGAAATATAAAACCACCTATACTAATCAGTAAATCCTCGTTCAAAGGTGTATTAATATCTTTTTTCATTTTAGTAATTCCACCAAAGGGATATATAGTAATACTTATTATATTAAAATTAAATAAATTAGCAAAAAAAGCATGACCTAATTCATGGATAAAAACTATAATAAAAATTATAATACCTTCTTTTATAAAGCCACATAAAAAATATATTAATAAGAAATAATAAGTAAGATAATTAATTTGAATAATCTTCATAAAGAATTCTTTCTTTACCTGAATATATATACATATTTAATTTCATATTACTAACCTCACCTATTATCTCGCCAGTATCTACGTAATCATAAATAGATAAAGAAACATTTTCTACATTACCATACCAAATATCATAACCATCATTACCTTGAACAATGACAGTATATCCTGTTTCTTCTTTTTCACCAATAAATACTACTACTCCACCACAAAGAGTTGTAATAATATTACTTCCTGATAAATATAAAGTTTCATAGTTTTCAAATTCTTCTATTTTAGTATAGTTAATAGTTCCTGAGAATACAAATTCTTCTGTTTTAATACTTGGAGCAATAGAACCAAAATTCTTTTCATAAAAATTATTAATTGATGTAAAACTAAGACTACTAACAAAAAAAGTTTCTTTAAAAAAAACTTTATTATCTTCATCTATTTTTATATATATTAAACATGAAAAAAGAAAAATTATACTAATAAGAAAACTGGTAATAACATTACTACTTTTATTATTAGAAGGCTCTTTATAGCTATAATTTTTCTTTTTATTTTTCATTCTTAAAAGTATTTGTTCTGTTGTATCCATATATTAATCTTCCTTAAAATAATTATATGAATAAAATAAAAAAAAATTAATTAAATAATTTTTTTTAATATTTTATAAGATAATAAAGCACAGTTCTTTCTAGAATTTTGATTAACTAAATCACAGTATGCAGTAGCTTCACCTAAAATAGATTCATCATATGCATTACCATCAATCATATCCTCAAAATTTTTTATATATTCTAAAACATCTTCTAAACTTTTACCAGTAACATTCTCTATCATTATAGAAGTAGAAGAAATACATATAGCGCACGCTTCCCCGTTAAATGATATATCCTTTATAGTATTGTCTTTAATATCTACATATAGAGTTATATCATCTATACAAGAATCTATTTTAGAGTTTCCTATTATTGCACTAGGTAAATACTCTTTATCCCTATTAATAGGATTTTTATAATGTTTTATAATTATTTCTCTGTTCATTAAATTATCTCTTCTTCTATTTTATTTTTGTTTTCAAGAAGCTCTATAAGAGCATCTATTTCAGATTCAGTATTATAGAAATATAAACTAATTCTTAAAGTATTTTTAACCTTAGTAGCATTTTCTAAATTCTTAGCACAGTGATTACCTGCTCTAAGACATATATTATAATCATTAAGATAATAAGCTACATCTTGAGGAAATATTCCATCTACATTAAAAGATACAATACCACTATCTGCTTCTAAGTTAATAATATCTATATGAGGTATCTTAATCATTTTATCTACTAAATACTTTCTAAGTTTTATTTCATATTCATTAATATTATTAAGACCTATATTCATTAGATAATCTGCTGCTTTAGAATATCCAATAACTCCTGCTATGTTAGGTGTACCAGCTTCTAACCTAAAAGGAAGTTCTTTTAAATATATTTCATAAACATCTTTAAAAGATTCATTCATTCCTCCACCTAAAGAAGTTGGATCTAATTCTTCTAGTAAATCTTTTTTACCATATAATAAACCTACTCCAGTAGGACCACACATTTTATGTGCAGACGCTACTAAGAAATCTACATCACTATCTATAACATCTATTTTCTTATGAGGGATACTTTGAGCAGCATCTACTACTACAAATATATCATTTTCGTGTGCTAGTTTAGTAATTTCTTTTATTGGTCTTAAATCACCTATTACGTTAGTTATTTCTGCTATAGCTATTACTTTAGTTTTTGAAGTAATACTTTTCTTAACATTTTCAAGTGTTACATGATAATTTTCATCTAACTGAATATAATTTACCTTCAAATTTTTCTTTTGAGCAAGTTTAAACCAAGGTAATATATTAGAAGCATGTTCACTTTCTGTTATAAGTATTTCATCATTTGGTTCTAAGAACTTTTCAAAAAAACCTGTAGCTATCATATTTAAACTTTCTGTAGCTCCGCTTGTAAATACGATTTCTTCTCTTGAGGAAGCATTGATAAATGTTTTTAAAACATCTCTAGCTTTTTCATACTCAATATCTACTTTGTAAGATATGTCATAATCTCCCCTATGAGCATTTGCACAATAATTTTGATAATAATCTGTCATTGAATCAATAACTACGTTTGGTTTAAAAGTAGTGGCACCATTATCAAAATAAATTATATCACTATCAAACATTTTAAAATCTTCTCTATTCATAATACTCCTTTCTTATATGTATATAAATATACATTTATAAGTTATTCAAAATAATTTTTATCAATTATTTAGTTAGTCTATTTTTCAAACAACAAATATATTGTACCAAATAAATTACAAATTGTCTAATAAAAAAGATACCTTATTTGGTATCAAATTTTATTTTTCTAGATACTTGATTCTTAGGAGATAAAAGTTCAACTAATAAAGCCTCTGGATTATTAAAATTTAAATCTTCTAATATTTTATAAGAATAACTATAAGGCATTTTAGTAAAACAATCTTCTTCCTCTAAAATAGTATAAATTAGTTGAAACTTTTTATCTTCTGGTTCCAACGCAAGTTTAGCAAGACATCTACTTTTTATTTCATCTAACATTTTGAACTCCTGTTCTTGTTAAGTCTGTATTGTAATGAAACTTAACACTTTTTTTAGAAGATAGTTTTAAATATTCCTTCTCTGTAAGTTCTTTAATTCCTGAATCAGTACAACGAACATAACTTTTCTTAATATTATCTACATGATATAAGATAATAAAAACTTCTTTTTTAAGACCTTTTTTAAAAACAAAATCTGTATAAGCATATTCACCTGTTTGATTAAAAATTAATTTTACCAATTTTGATATATATGCGCAGTATTCTAGACCTTTTAAAGATGAAGTATCAACTTGTCTTAAAACTTTCATTCCTTCTTCAAATGATAAATCTTTAGGAGCACCATAATATTCAGATAAAGAATTAACTTTTTCATTAAATGATGATCTTCTATAATCAAGTTTTTCATCAACTTCACTTAAATATTCCTCAAAATCAGGATTATGATTCATATTTATAAAACCTACTGTAGGTAAATCAAGTGGAATATTTAATAAATCATTAATTTTAATTCCCTCTTTATTATAAAAGGCATTCGTTGCATCCGCTTTTATTAGTAAATCATCTACTCTAAAAATAACATATTTATGATAATTACCACTTACAAACGCTTCAATACCTAATTCAGTTAACAAACTTGCATAAATCTTAGACCAAGCGTAACAAGTTACTTCATTGTTTTTTATAGTAACTTCTTCGATACTAGTATCATATATTTCTTTTGCTTTTTTATCAGATTTTTCATAAAATACGAATTCAGCTTTATATCTTAAAACTCTACCTAGTGTTAAATATAATTCTCTTGCTACAGAAAATTTATCATTTTTTTTATTTATATTAGATAATATCTCTTTCTTTATTTTTTGATTCAATTCGTCATCAAAATCAAATTTTTTATATTCATCTAATAAATTAGGATCTTTTTGTATAATTATCCTATTATAATTAGTAATGATATTCTTAGGAATTGTATTATGACCATAGTATAATTCAAAAAGATCCTTTATCTTTTCTATAATTAAATCAACTTTAATTCCTTCAAATACAAGTTTTTCAGAAGATAAAAACATCTCACAATAATTATTATCTTCTAAAAGTTTCCTAGATATCGTCATTGCTTCTAAATCAACATTTTTTCTATCAATACTAACATTTTTCTCAACTCTAGTATAAACAGTATCTTTACCATAACTATTATTAATATTATTGATAATAATATAATCTTTATCACTTAATTCTTCATCATATTTTTTATGAAAAAAATCAAAATAATTATTTATTGCATTTACTATACTTACAATATCATAATCATTAAATTTATCTTCTTTTTCTCTTATTTTTAAAATTAATAATTTACTATATGTATTATCTTCAAAAATTTTCTGAATCATTGTAAGTGGTATTAGTTCTAATGTATCACTACTCATATTTTTTATAACGAATTTACTATATTTTTAAATTCTTCTCCTCTATCCTCAAATTTTTTATATTGGTCAAATGACGCACTAGCAGGAGAAAGAAGTACTACATTAGATTCACTAGCGTTTTCATAAGCCTTATTTATTGCATTTTTTAATGTAACACACTCAGTTGATGGTATATTATATTTAGTTGCAAAATCTACTACTCTATTTGTTGTTTCACCTATTGCATAAACATGAGAAACATTTTCTAAATTATCTTTTAAAGCTTCAAAATTTTGACTAGCTTCTGCTCCTCCTAATATAAGATGTACTTTATTAGAAAAAGTATTTAAAGCTGTAATAACGCTTGTAGGATTAGTAGCTTTAGAATCGTTATAATAAGATACACCGTCTATTTTTTTAACAAACTCTATTCTATGTTCTACACCGTTAAAAGTTGATAAAAATTCTTTTACAAGATCTTTATCTATACCAAAATAGTCAACTACCATAAGTGCAGCTAATATATTTTCATAATTATGTTTTCCTATAAGAGATATATCTGATAAAGAAATTATTAAATCTTTATGTATATATATACCTTCATCAGTTATATAATTTTCATCGCTACAAAAATAATATTTAAAACTTGCAATATCTTCTGTTATATCTAATGAATTTTGATTAGATTCATTAATAAACGCAATGTCCTCTGGACGATGATTAGAAAATATCAACTTCTTAGTTTCTTTATATTTTTCAAAAGTTCCATGATAATCTAAATGCGTAGGACAAATATTTGTAAGTAAACTAATATTTGTTTTTAATTTTTTTAGATTTAATAACTGATGATCAGAAATTTCAAGTAATAAAATAGTATCTTCTTTTATAGAAGGTATTAAATCACAAAGTGGTATTCCTATATTTCCACCAAGAACAACATCTAAACCTTTTTTCTTTAATAGTTCATAAATTAAAGTTACTGTTGTTGTTTTTCCATTTGAACCTGTTACACCTATAACAAAAGTTTTTTCTGGAATAAAGTTATATGCAACTTCCATTTCATTAATAACTAGAATATCAAGTTCTTTTGCTTTTTGTACTAAAGAATTACTAGGAAGTATTCCAGGATTTTTAACTACAAAATCAAAACTTTCATCTAAAAAAGAAGCTTGATCTTCACCTATTAATACTTTTACATTTAACTCTTTTAAAAGTCTGTCTGTTTCCTCATTTAATTCTTTTATATCTGTTAGATATACTTCGTTGTCTTTAGATAGTATTTTTGCTGCTGCAATCCCACTTCTAGCACAACCTAAAATCATTATTTTTTTATCTGTATACATTTTACTCACCCTATTAATATAATAGGCAAAAAAGTGATTTTTGTCAACAAAAACATATGTTTGACAAATACGAAGAAATAATATATTATTTAAAAAAGAGGTAATTAAATGTTAACAAAAAGACAAAAAGATACATTATCTTTTATAAAAATATATATTGCAAAAAATGGATTTCCACCCTCTATTAGAGAAGTTGGTAAAGGATTAAATTTAAGTAGTTCAGCAACAGCGTTTACTCATGTTAGAAATTTAGAAAATAAAGGATATTTAAAAATTGGAAAAAATAAAAGTAGAAATATTGAACTTTTATGTTTAAATGAATATTTGAAAAATAATGATGGTAATAAAAAAATTCCACTATTATTTATGAATGATCAAAACCCAATTAATACTATTCAAAATCCAGTAAATCATTTTTTATTACCATCAACGTTTTTAACAACAAAAGAAGATCATTTCATATTAAAGTATGAAGGTCAAAATATTATAGAATTATCAATATTAAATAATGATAATATAATATGTACTAGAAAAGAAATTCAAAAAGATGGTGATTTAGTAATTATATTTTATGAAAATAAACTACATATTAAAAATTATTACAAAGAAAAAGACTTCATTAAATTAAAGTCTCATAATACAGATGATTTATTACTAGAAACAGTACAAATCATCGGAACAATTACAGGTATATATAGAAAATATTAAAATACAATTAAATAAGTAAGAAACAATAATAGTGTTATTAATGCAATAAAACTATTTTTTTGTTCACTTCTATTTGTTCTATCATCTATAAAAAATGATGAAGCAATCAAGTAACCTGCTACTAAACCACCAATATGAGCTGCATTATCTATGCTACTCACTGTAAACCCTATAAATAAATTTATTAAAATAACAGGCATTAATTCATGTGCAAGTAATCTACTTAAATATGATCTATAATGTAATCCTAAATACACTAAAGCAGATGCTAAACCAAATATAGCTCCTGATGCTCCAAGTGCAAATATTCCAGGATTCACAATAATAGAAAATGCAGATCCTATAATACCACTAAGAATAAATATTATTAAAAATTTAATCTTACCAATATAATTTTCAACTTGTCTACCAAGTATATATAAAGCATACATATTAAAAAATAAATGTATAAAATCAGCATGCATAAAAATACAAGTGAATAATCTATAATACTGACCTTTTTCAACTAAAGTTGAATTATTTATACCTAAGTAATAAATAAAATTATTTGTTAGCATATTTGCAATAAATATAACAATACATAAAAATATTAAAAAATACGTAAGTATTGGTTTACCTTCTGAAAAAATATTTTCATAATTTTGATTTCTATTTTGTGTCATTTTATTTACATCCTCATTTAACGAAAGTAGTTTTGAAAAAGAAGTATTGTCCCTTTTAATTGAATCTTTAATATTTGGAAAAATACTATTTATAAGTGCATCTTCTTCAAATTGATTAATATTTTTTGGAGCTACTGCTTCAATAGTCTTATCTTGAAATAAATTTACTCTATCTGCTACATCTAAATGAATATTTAAAGCTTTTATTCTTAGAAAGTAACTTCTTCTTCTAATTTGCTTTAATACATGTTTTACTTTAAGACCATCAATATTAGCTTGCTCATCGTTATGAATATAATTACTATTTATTCTTATTACTTGATAATTAGAATGAGAGTTTTCAAGCCATATTTCATTAGAAGTACCATTAACCACTATAGGAACATAAGCTTCTTGAGTAACAAAATAGTGTACTAAACTCATCATCATTTTATCTTTTTTTAAAATACTATTTTTTTCCACAAATAATTTTCCCTTCGAATATATTTTAATATAAAACATATAATTTATCAAGGAGACAAATTATGAATTTATATATATTTTTTTATGTAATTATTTTTACTACTTTTGTATTTTTTACTCTCGTAAATTTGTTTGAAAGTAAAAAGTTTGATAAAACAGATATTTTCTATTTAATATCTAGCATAATATTAAGTTATTTATTACCAATATTTTTTTTCAAATATCAAAACTATGTTATATCATCACTTATTATACTTATTATTTTAGGTTTAATAACAATACTTTCGTTTAAACTTTATAAATTTAATATATCTACAAGTTTATACTGCATTCCAGCATGGATGCTTACATATTACACGTTTTGTTATATACTAGCAATTAATCTAACGAGTTAATTACAGATTCAAACTCTTCTGGTAAAGGAGCATCAAAATGCATCAATTCATTTGTAATTGGATGATTAAAATCAATACTAGCAGAATGTAGAAATTGACCAAAATCAGTACTTTTTTTATTGTTGTATACTGGATCATTAAAAATAGGATGTCCAATATATTCAAGATGTACTCTAATTTGGTGAGTTCTACCTGTTTCAAGACTTAATCTAACAAGTGTATATTTTGCAAATCTTTTAATAACTGCTAAATTTGTAACTGCAACCTTACCAGATTCCATAACTTCTTGTTTACGAAAATCTGTTTTACATTTACCTATAGGAGCATTTATTTTAGCATTTTGACTAGGAAAAATTCCTTCTACTAAAGCAATATATTCTCTTTTTATAGCTTTAGCTTTAAAACCTGCTGCAAGAACTTCATGAGCTTTATTATTCTTAGCTACTAAAATTATACCTGAAGTATCTTTATCTATTCTATGAACAATACCAGCTCTAGCCTCACCTGATTCATCAGATAATTCACTAGTATAATTTAAAAGACCATTAACAAGTGTATTGTTTTTATTACCAGAACCTGGATGAACAACTAATCCACTTTGCTTATTAATTACCATTAAATCGTTATCTTCATAAATGATATTTAAATCAATATCAGCCTTTTCTAAATAAACTTCTTCTTTAAAATCCTCGTCTATTTCAATAACATCCTCATTTTTTAATCTACAAGAAGATTTCACTACCTTGCCATTAACGGTAACGCAAGAACCATCTATCATTTTTTCTATTAAATTTCTAGAATAATCAGTATTCATGCTAATGTATTTATCAATTCTAATAGGTTCTTCACAACTAACAATTAATTTCATATTCATCCTCCTTTTTTATTACAGCAATTATTATTAACAACATTCCGATACATAAACATGTATCAGCTAAATTAAATATAGGAAAAGTATTTCCAAAAAATACAAACTTTAAATAATCTACAACATATCCAAGTCTAATTCTATCTATTACATTACCAAATAAACCTCCGAATACCAAACCAAAAGCTAAAGTATTGCGAAATGTTTTTTTAAAATTTTTCATGTACTTAAATAAAAATACAAATATTAACAAATTCATAATAATTAAAAAAGTAACGTTACCTGAAAATATACTAAAAGCTGCTCCATTATTGTAAGCAAGCTTTAATGAAAAAAATCCAGGAATAATATCAAATTCACTCATTAAATAAAAATTTACTAGAAATTTTAAAATTTGATCTAATATAAAAATAATTAAACTAATAATAAAGACTTTTTTTTTCATGTGATTATTGTACCAAATTTATTATATATTGTCGAGTAAAAAAATGAATTTAAAAAGGTAAATTCATTTTTCCGCTACTCATGATTTTCATCATTTTTTTCATTTCTTCAAACTGTTTTAATAATCTGTTTATTTCTTCAACACTAGTACCACTACCTTGAGCAATACGAAGTTTACGTGAAGCTTTTAAAATTTCTGGTCTTCTTCTTTCTAGTGGAGTCATTGATAAAATAATAGCCTCTACTTTAGAAAATTGTTTTGGATCTAAATTAATGTTATGAAGTCCCATTTTTCTAGCTCCTGGCATTAATTTAAGTAAGTTTTCTAGTGGTCCCATTTTTTTCATTTGATTAAGAGACATTAAGAAATCTTCTAAATCATACTTACCATTTTTCATACGTTGAGCTTGTAATTTAGCATCATCTTCATCTATTAGACCTTCAACTTTAGAAGCTATAGCCCAAATATCACCCATATCAAGTATACGTTCTGCCATTCTTTCTGGATAGAACTCTGATAAACCATCTAGTTTTTCAGAATCACCTGCAAATTTTATAGGTACATTAGTTAAATGTTTAATTGATAGTGCAACTCCACCTTTTGTATTACCATCAAGTTTAGTCATAATAGCACCAGTCAATTCTAATTTATCATTAAATCCATTAATAACATTTATAGCATCTTGACCCATCATAGCATCAACTACTAATATTTTTTCGTGAGCTTGTGTTAAATTGGCAACTTCCTCTACTTCATTCATTAAGTCTTCGTCAATTTGTAATCTTCCCGCAGTATCTACGATTATGTAATCACTTTTAAGTTCTTTTGCCTTTTCTAAACCATTTTTAACAATAGTTATAACATCAGTATTATCTTTTTCAAAATAAACTGGTACATCAAGTGACTTACCTAAAGTAACTAATTGATCAATAGCTGCTGGTCTATAAACATCAGCTGCAATAAGAATCGGATTTTTTTTATGATTCTTTCTTAAATAGTTAGCAAGTTTCCCTGCAGTAGTAGTTTTACCACTACCTTGAAGTCCAACAAGCATAAGTATTGTTGGATTTTTTGACACTTCAAGAGGAACATAATTAGAACCAAGTAATTCTATTAATTCATCTTTAATAAGTTTTATAAAAACCTCGTCTGGTTTAAGTGATTTATCCACTTCTAGACCTAACGCCTTGCTTTTTATATTGGCAATAAATTCTTTAACTACTGTGTAGTTTACATCAGCCTCAAGTAGCGCTAATCTTATTTCCTTTACTGCTTCATTTATATTTTCTTCTGTTATTCTTCCAAGTCCTTTAATATTTTTTATAGCACTTGTTAATCTATCTCCCATGTATTCAAACATATGTATCACCTTTTCCTAATAAATTTTAACATATTTTAGAAAAAAAAAACATATATTATGTTCTTTTTATATCATTTTCATAGTTTTTTTGATAAGTAAATCTCATATCGCTAATACGTTGACCAATACTTTTTTCTATCCAAAGTGAAACATTATAAGGAATTGTATAATCACAACCTGCTTGTATACTTAAAACTCCTTCAATTTCTTCAAGTGCTGCTCTAATGTTAATTTTATCTAACATTTTCATAGAAATCTCTGCATGATTTGGTAATGCTTTACAAAATCTAGCAAAATGATCCATAAAATTGTCAACTGGTTCAATATTGTCATAACACATACTAGATTTAATATCCTTAGTTAAATTGTATATATCATTTTCGTTACGTAACTGTGGTACAAAACTAGCAACATCGTTATTTAATCTTGCAACAGTTGAACAATCGTATAATGGAGCAAGTTTATAACTTCTAGAATTTCTATCATGTATCAAACTCCAATTAGTAGCATTTCTATCACTTTCCATCATTACACCATCGAAAACCCACATCTTAAAAAGATTATTCGTTATATTATTAATATCGCTTTTATTTACGAATAAACATATTATAGCTATAATATTTTCTAATGAATGTTGATCTAAATTTTCTCTTTCGCAATTATTTTCTTGCATTATTTCTGGAATAAGTTTTTTCATTTTATCCCCAGAATAGATCATACATCCTTCCTTTAAGAAATTTTTTGAAATAACACCTAAATCACCACCATATGTAGCAAGTTCATATTCTGCTGCATTTAAACCACATTGTTTTGCAACTGTATATGCTAATATTTCAGCAAGTGGTTCGTAATTCGAAGCACCTTTCTTAAATAAATATAATTCTCCGTTCTCATCTCTTAGCCATATTTTTTCTTTTCTACCCTTTACAAACTTTTCTGGAAGTGCAGTAAAATGATTGATATTTCTAAAAACTCTAGCGTCCAACATATTTAAATTCCCCCTTTAAATATCATATATGATACTATATAAAGTTGCAAAAAGCAATAAAAATTGAGTTATTTGTTACTATTTCGTTATTTTTTTACTAATATGAGCTTATTTCTTTGAAAATATCGAAAATTTATCAATAAAAAAACTTAAGAAAATCTTAAGTTATTTTTTTATATCTGTTATTTTATTAATGTCACCCTCAGTGTATTTAATTGTAACCTTATCACCAGTTTTTAAAAACGGCAATAAACTTTCATTAACATTTATATATACTTGATAATTATTTTTAGAAGTATCTGTAATGTAATAAACTGTATTACCACCTATCGTTGCAGTTATTACATCTGAAACTTTTATTTCACTTTCAATAACATCTCCAGTTGGAACATTATTACCTACTTTAGATAAATATTCCTCTACTGCATAATCGATACCAAAACTTGAATCAGTAGCTGATACTATTTGATAATCAACAACGTTGACAAATGCGTACATTTTAACAAGTCCAGCACTATCTTTTAAACTAAGCATATATGTTGCATTACCACCTAAATTAATTAATAGCGGAAAAGATGCATCATAACCTTTTTCTTGAACTAAACCTTCTGCTGATGCCATAGCACTATATTCCTCAGCACCACTCATAGTATAATATGTTGCTTCTTTTGTTCTAAGATTAACAAGTATGAATCCCAAATTTGATTCATCAGATAAAACTGATGTAATTCCAGTATATAAATAAACATCTTCATCTATAATTAAATAGTTATAACCATCTGTTGTATTTACTACATTTTTTTGACTAAAAATAGAATTGAAAAAACCATTTACGTATGTTCCCCAGTCATCTATTTGCTCAACAATTAATTCACTTGAATAAACATGATCTACCCAAGATGGAACATTATCAACTGAATAATATTTAGATTCTCCTGTTATAGCAGACATAATTATAATACCTTCTACTTCTTTTAAAAGACCTACACCTTTATAACTAATAGTAGGCACTATCCAATGAGGATTTCCTTCCTCGTCTATTTCAAATACTTCATCTCCAAAGATTTTAGTTGGATATTCAAAACGAAGTTTTCTCATTAGATCTTCATTAAAAAAAGCACTTGGCATGTATTTCATACCTTCTTCAAGTTTAACTAAATTAGAAGTTCCATCAACAGAGTTTACAGTTATGTAACCTTGAACACCTTCTGACTTGTTACCAAAATATTTAATAAGTCCACTATATTCAAGTGGTGTAACTCTAATAATGTCATCGTTATAATTTATTTGAGTATACTGATCTGAAACCGTAAACTGACTAACCCACTCTGACATTTCTCCCATAGTTCTGTCACCAAGTTTTGTACTTGAATTCTTATCAAGAAGAGGAAGTTTTGTAAAATCAACTTCATCAATGTCTGTTGTAAAATCACCATTTTCTATAACTATTCTAGTTGCGTAATTATTTGAAGAAATCAAAGGCGATAAGAAGATATTAAAAATAAATATAGATGCATAAACAACTACAAATCCACCAATTAATACTTTATTAACTTTACTACTAGATTTTCCTTTATTAAGATCTGTTATTTTAATATAACCATTTTTACTATCTACATTAGCATCTAGATTAGATAAATTATAAATAGTACCTCCTACAATTACAATATTAGCCAAAAATGACCAAAATTCTGGAGCAGTAATATTAATAGCAGGTATCATTAGATAATAACATACAGCAGTATATATAAGTATAACTATAATAGTTAAAATTTTATTTTTCATATAATTTCCTTCTTTCATAGTATAACTATAACAAAGAAAATAATTAGTGTCAATTATCTAAAAGTATCCATGATTGTACTTACCAAATCTATATTATCTATGAAATTAGAAACCTTATCACTTGCACGTTCTTTATATTTAATTTTCATGTCATCTATAAACTTTTTATAATCAATACTTGCTCTATTTAAGTATTTTACATACTCGGAATTTTCTTTTAAATAATTATAATATTTTTCATTTTCTCTTATTTTAACTTGCATTTCTACTTCCATAATTAATCTCCAAAGAATTTATTAATAGGTCTTGGAACACTTGGTCCTTTTGGACTTACTGATGGAGTCTTTCCTGTAGATGCTAATTCTTGTACAAACCCTAATGCTTTTTGTGCTGTACCAATGTGTTCTTGAATAGATTCCATATTTATTCCTTTCATTAAGTCGGTTAACTTAGGAGCACTTTGTTCTGTGCTATTTTCACTAACAGTATATTTGTCCCAAACGCCTCGCTCACCTCCATATAAATCATATATTTCGTAAAATTTTTGCCATGACATAGAACCATTTTTTACAAAGTCTATTAACTCTGGTCTACTCTTTATAAATTCTTTAAACTCTTCTTTTTTATCCATTAAAAAATCACCTACTTAAATATATGTTTTATGTAGGTGATTTTTTCTATATTTTAAAATCTTTTGTAAATTCTTCAAATGACAATTGTTTAAGTGCAGATTTAGAAGGACCCTTTTGAGGAATAACTTCTTCTACTACTTCAGTAGAAACTTCTACTTTGTTATTATCACTATTAGTATCAACAGTACTTTTTTCTGCTTTAAATTCTAAAAGTTCTGTTTTTAAAACTATGTAATTTATATCAATTTTTGATATGTTAGATCCTGTTGAAGAGATATCCATTATAGGAATATCACTATTCTTAAGTTCAACTATATCATCATTAACAAGTAAATTGATAGTTCTTATATTTGATGTAAATAAAGATTTTACTTTATAATCTTTAGTTTTAACTGCTTTAAATAAAGTATTACCTTTTTTAGCTCTATTGTGAAGAGATAAATCAGTAAGTTTTACCCTTTTACCAGTAAGGTAATTAGTAAATATATTTAAATACTCATCATCAGGTTTAATAGATGTAACTCCAGCTACAAAATCGTCTTTAAGAGCAATAGATTTAACACCACTTGCTCTAACTCCTACTATAGGAAGTTCATGAGTACTATATCTTAAATAATAACCATTATTTGTACCAACTACTAAGAACTCTTCTTCGTAAAAAGTACTTATTACTTCATCATCATCTTTAAGTTTAAATGCCGTCATAGCTTTTTTATATCTTGTTACAAGGAAGTCTTTTGCAAGTACTCTCTTAGCCATACCATTTTTTGAACATAAAACTACTACTTTATTTTCATCGTATATCATTGATGAAACAATTTTTTCATCTGGTGATATAGATACTACGTTATTTATATGTTTACCAAGTTCTTTCCATTTTAAATCTGGAAGCATATGAACTGGAACAAAAATATAATTTCCTAAGTTAGTAAACATCAATAAAGTATCTTGAGTAGTAACAGCATATTTACCTATGATATAATCACCAGGTTTAATAACTGTTTCTTCTTCACTAGCTTTAAAACTCTTAAGACTAGATCTCTTAACATAACCTTCATTAGTTGTTACAACTACAACATTTTCAGTAGGTATCATTTCTTTAAAATCAATTTTAATTTCTTCAATTTCACCTTCTACTAATGTTTTTCTTGGAACAGCATATTCTTTTTTAATATTTTTAAGCTCAGCTTTCAATACTGATTTTAATTTAGATTCACTAGATAAAATTTCTTCTAAACCTAAAATAGCTTTTTTAAGTTTATCAGATTCTTCTTCTAAAACTTCAATGTCTGTATTTGTAAGTTTATAAAGTTGAAGCATTACAATAGCTTCTGCTTGTTCTTCAGTAAATGTATATTTAGAAACTAAATTTTCTTTTGCATCACTTTTATTTTTACTACTTCTAATTGTAGCAATAACTTCATCTAATATACTAATTGCTTTAATTAAACCTTCAACAATATGAAAACGTTTTTTAAAGAATGCTAAATCAAACTCAGTTCTTCTAGTAACAAATTCTTTTTGATGAGCAATATAAGCATCAAGTATTTCAAGAAGTCCAAGAACTTTAGGTGCTTTATTAACAATAGCAACCATATTATAATTGTAACTAATTTGAAGTTCTGTATTTTTTAATAAGTAATTTAAAACAAATGTCGTATTAGCCGTAGATTTAAGATCTACTGCAATTCTAAGACCAGTTCTATCTGATTCATCACGAACTTCTGCAATTCCCTCTATCTTTTTATCAATACGTATAGCATCAATTTTACTAACTAAAACAGCTTTATTTACTTCATAAGGTATTTCAGTTACAACAATTTGATCTTTACCTTTATTCTTTACAATTTCAACTTTACTTTTAATAATAACTCTACCACGTCCAGTATTAAAAGCATCTTGTGCTCCACTTGGTCCGTATAAAATACCTCCAGTTGGAAAATCAGGTCCTTTAACTATATCTAAATAATCAGATACCGTAGATTTAGGAGAATCAATTCTCTTAACAGTTGCATCTATAATTTCACCTAAATTATGAGGAGGAATATTTGTTGCATAACCTGCAGAAATACCACTTGAACCATTTACTAGTAAATTTGGAAATTTAACAGGAAGTACTGTTGGTTCTAAAAATCTATCATCAAAGTTTGGTGCCCAGTTAACTGTATTTTTATCCAAATCTTTTAATAACTCAGCACTTATTTTAGATAATCTTGCTTCAGTATAACGATATGCCGCAGCACTATCACCATCCATCGAACCATTATTACCATGTATATCAACTAAAATATGATTTTGTTTCCACCACTGACTCATACGAACCATTGCTTCATAAACTGAAGAATCACCATGTGGATGATACTTACCAAGCACATCTCCTACTGTTGCTGCACATTTTACATAACCTTTTTCATGCGTATTACCAGCTTTGCACATAGCATATAAAATTCTTCTTTGAACTGGTTTAAGACCATCTCTTACATCAGGAATAGCTCTATCTTGGATAATTTCTTTAGCATATTTACCAAATCTATCACCCATTATTTCTTCAAGAGCATAGTCTTCTATTCTTTTTAAAACGTCATTCATATTATCACCTAATTTCTGTAATCATCTTCCATTGTGAAGATGACATTTTCATTAATCCATTCTTTTCTTGGTTCTACTTTATCTCCCATAAGAGTCGTAACTCTTTTTTCAGCTAGAGAAGCATCAGTAATATTTACCCTTATTAAACTTCTTGTTTCAGGATTCATAGTAGTATCCCAAAGTTGATCGGCATTCATTTCACCAAGTCCTTTGTATCGTTGAATAGTATATTTAACTGTTAACTCTTTTTTCAGCTCATCTAGCTCTTCATCTGAGTATAAATATTTAAATGTTTTACCATACGAAACTTTGTATAAAGGAGGAAGTGCTAAATAAAGTTTTCCTTCTTCAATTAATCCTCTCATATATCTATAAAAGAAAGTTAATAAAAGTATTTGAATATGTGCACCATCTACATCGGCATCTGTCATTATAATAATTTTATCATAATTAGAATCAGCTACTTCAAAAGATGAACCTACTCCAGCACCAATAGTATAAACCATAGTATTGATTTCTTCATTTTTCATGATGTCTTCCATACTAGCTTTTTCAGAATTTATAACCTTACCACGAAGAGGAAGTATAGCTTGGAATTTTCTATCCCTACCACCTTTTGCAGAACCACCAGCAGAATCACCTTCTACTAAAAATAGTTCATTCATCTTAGGATTTTTACTTTGAGCTGGTGCAAGTTTACCTGATAGATTCTTTTCTATCTTATTTTTACTTTTACCATTTCTAGCCTCTTCACGTGCTTTTCTTGCAGCTTCCCTTGCAAGTTTACTTTTTAAAGCTTTATCTAAAATGTTATGTGCAATTTCTTTATTTTCTTCAAGGAAAAATTTTACATATTCATATGTTATACCTTCAGCAACACTTCTTGCCTCTGAAGTACCAAGTTTACCTTTTGTTTGACCTTCAAATTCTAATATATTCTCAGGAATTTTTAAATTAATTACAGCAGTTAAACCTTCTCTAACATCTGATCCATCTAAATTATTATCTTTAGATTTAATTATATTATTACTTTTAGCATAATCATTAAATGCTTTAGTTATACCTGTTTTGAAACCTACTTCATGTGTTCCACCGTCACCAGTTTTAACATTGTTAACAAAAGACATAATACTTTCATTATAAGAATCTGTATATTGAAGTGCAATTTCTACATCAATGTTTTGTTTAGCACTACGAAAGTTAATTACCTTGTGTAATGTATTTTTATTTTCATTTATAAATTCTACAAAACTAATAATACCATTTTCATAATGATATATAACTGCTTTACCACTAACTTCATCATTAACTTCAACTGTTAAATTTTTTAGTAAGAAAGCACTCTCTTGCATTCTTTCACAAATAGTAGTATATGAAAAGGCAGCACTTTTAAAAATTTCTTTATCAGGCATAAAAGTAACTTTTGTACCAGTTTTCTTTGAAGTACCTATAACTTTAAGTGGTTCAGCAACTTGTCCACCATTTTCAAATTTTATAGAAAAAATTTGTCCATCACGCATAATTTCAACATTTAAATAAGTTGATAATGCATTTACAACAGATGCACCTACTCCGTGAAGTCCACCTGAAACCTTATAACCAGCTTCTTGAAATTTACCTCCAGCATGTAATACTGTATAAATAACTTCAGGAGTTGGTTTACCAGTAGAATGCATTCCAGTTGGAACCCCTCTACCATTATCGCAAACAGTTATGCTTCCATCCTTATTCATAGTTACTTTAATATTATCACCATAACCATTAATTACTTCATCAATTGAATTATCAACAATTTCCCAAATTAAATGATGCATTCCACGTTTATCTGTAGAACCTATATACATCCCAGGTCTTTTTCTAACTGCTTCTAATCCTTCAAGTACTTTTATAGACGATTCGTCGTATTTTATTGCCATATTCATTTTCACCTAGTTCATTATAGCAAAAAAAAATGAAAAAAAGCAACTTAATTTCATTTTTTTTCATAAATTATAAAGAATTTAATATTTATTTTCTAATATTGTATGTCTCACCAACAATTTGGTCAAATCCTTTGTATTCTTCCTTACTTGTTTCCTTTGGTTCATTAACTTTTGTTAAATCAATTATTTCATCTTCTTTTTTAGGAGCATATACTGAACTAAACACTGGTGCACCTACAACACGTTTTTTAAGAGGTTCTGGTACTATCTCATCTACATTAATCTTACTAAGATCAACTGGAACATATTCCTCTTCTGGTTTAACAACTTCTTTTTCTTTTTGTTGTTTTTCCATTTCTAATTTTTCACGTTCAATTCTTTCAGCTTCTAATCTTTGTTGATTCATAAGATTTTCTGCTTGCAATAATTCTTCTGATTTAACTTCTTGAATTACTTTTTGTTCATAATCTAAGATTTCTTTCATCTTAGGTAAATTATACACAGTATCTTCTTTTAAATAAGGTGCATCATAATCACTAAATGCACTTAGTTTATCACCGTTTGCTGTAGTAATTTTTTCATCTGTTTCTAAATTATTTCCTGAAGTAATTCCTCTTATAGAATTAAGTGTATTTTCAAGAACATCAGATGCTTTTTCTGTTTCCTCTACTACATTAGTTTCATCAATTGGAGCAATTGATGGGAAAATATCTGGTGTTTTTTCATTACTTGCAATACCTAAACTAGATAAGTCTGGAACTTCTTTTGCATTAAGTACACCTTCTACTTTATTTTCTTTTGGAATTTCTAATTCCTTAGCTTCGTTATTTTCTTTAAATGCATCCATCTCTATTTTTTGTAGTCTCTTAGTTTCTTCTAATTTTTGATCTTTCTTACCTAAAAATAATACCAAAATAAATAAAACTAATAATACAGCAATAATTATAGATATATATGTAGTGAAATTTTCAATCTCATACATTCTATGTAACATCTCTTGCATTACATTTTCACCTCTTTATTCTTATATATGTATGTTACCATATATAAATGCAAATATCAATATATATTTAATAATTTATATATATTTAACAAAAAAAAAGAAAATTAATTTCTTCTTTTTGTATATTCATTTTCTTGAGTAAATTTAAAAGGTTCTGGTAACGGAACACCTGCTCTTAAAGGTAATGTATCTTCATCTTCAGCTGGAGATGATTCAAATAATAAAGATATATCAAAATCCTCATCTGCTCCACTTATTACTTCACTTGGCTTAATATTATTTTCTTCCGTTAACACTGGTTCTTTTTTATCTAACAAAGCAATAATTGAAGTTCTCATTCTAGTGAATAAAACATCTGGTGCATTTAATAATAATGCCTCAGTTTTTATTATTCCTTCTTTTTCTAATAATAATTTTTCTTTTTCTATTAATGATTCTTTTTCAGCTTGAATTTTAATTAATTCTGATTCAATGCTATTTAATTGTATTGCATATTTTTCTTTTTCTTCTAGTAATTTATATTCCTCATTACTAATAATAGAAGCAATACTTTTTTCAAGTTCACTTGCAGATGGAATCGAATCCATTCCTATATTCATTCTTTTTAATTCTTCTTTATACATATTTATTTTCCCTCTATTCTTTTTTTTAACATGATGAATAAGTTACAGTATTACAATTATTAATTATGTAATCCCCTGTAATTTGATTTGAACCAATATATTTATACCCTTGTCCATCACCTGATGTACCAGCAGCTAAACAATAATTGTTACTAGCATCTCTTAAATACATTGTATATTCGTAATTATATGAAGTACCAGCTGTACCTTTACTTATATTTATAACACCACTATACATTTCACTAGAAATATTGCTTATATAACCGCCATCAATTAATTCTTTAACTGTATAACAAGTTTTTCCATTTCCTCTTATTTCGTCAGATAATGCAACTGTTGCAACAGTACTTAATATAGAATTAGCAGTACTTGCAAATCCATCTTCTCTTGATGATGTAATAATTGGAATAACCTGAGTTGATGCAATCATCATAACTATAGCAAGTACAACAATAACAGCAAGTAACTCAATTAATGTAAAACCATTTTTTTGATGTTTTCTAATTTTCTTCATTCTCTACCATCCCTATTCAATAAATTGATTATATAACATAATAATAAAAAAATCAATTAATTTTTTAGTAATTTGTAAAAATTTTATTGTATATTATATTTTATTGTCTAATAAAAATAGAAAATGTTTATTTATAAATATATTTAGCATTTTAGGAAATATTATATAGAATTAAAAAAAGACTTTTTTGAGTCTTATTTTTTTATTTTTTATAATAATATTTAATACATTTTTCTTCTGTCTCTGAGTCTAATTTAAGCAAAGATAATAATTCTTCTAAATCTTTTCCATTACATTTAGAAAATTCTTCTAATGATCTAAACTCATATGATAGATTATTTCTATATCTTAAATATTCAAAATCAAGTTGTTCAAATTTAGATGCATCAACTAGTGCTTTAAAAAATGAAATAATATTAATGATTTTATTATAATCAAGTGTACCGTCGCAACACCTAAACTCAATAGTTTGTTTATTATCAAATAAATCACCATAATAATCAGAATGTATTATGTTTCTATAATTAAGACCATACCTTTTATCAAAAAGAGCATTAATATCTTCTAAATCTAAATAATCACTAGCTTCAAAAAAATCTACATTGTATTTTCTTAAATAATCTATAGTTTCTAAATATCTTCTTTTAAATAAATAAAGAGGCTTTGCAAAATCTAGTATAGCAACTCTACCTTTATGATATGGATTAAATCCGTACTGATATATAACGTTTTCATAAGCCATCCAAAGTTCTAATAAATTTAAATATTCTAAATTTTCACCTAAATAAAGTGCATCCACATGCATATGAAAACCAGTTTCACCATTTATTTTTGCTTTTTCTTTTTTTAGTTCTGTTAGTATATTTTTTATAGCTAAATAAGATAATTTATTATTCCTAAGAATTGGAGATACTATTTCTCCACCTACTACATTTTTTTCACCGTCAGTAACTGAGACTATGTGCTCAAATCTAACGTCCCATGCATCACTTATTAAATTATATTTGTTATATTTATTAATTCTATTTGCTACGAGATCTAATCTAGAATCTGCAAATTCTATTTCAATACCAAATTTGAAATCGTCTTTCATAAGCACTTCTCCTTTTTAAAAATGTGATTATTATATCACTCTAATTAAATAAAGACAATAAGATTTTATTCTTACTAAATAAAACAAATTTTTATAACAAGTTAAATTATGTAAAAAATTGTAAAACAAATTAAAAAACAAAGACTTATTGAAAAAATTGATATATTATAAATAAGTGAGAAATTTTTCATAATAAAGGAGTGATGATATATGACAAAATTTGTTTTCGTAACTGGTGGTGTATGTTCTGGACTTGGAAAAGGAATAACAGCAAGTTCAGCTGCACTACTATTAAAAGCCAAAGGATATAAGGTTTTTATGCAAAAATTTGACCCTTATATGAATGTTGATCCTGGTACGATGAGTCCAGTACAACATGGAGAAGTATTTGTAACATATGATGGACATGAAACAGACTTAGACTTAGGACATTATGAAAGATTTATAGATGAAGAGCTAAATTATACATCTAATATAACTAACGGAAAAATATATTCTACAGTAATAGAAAAAGAAAGAAAAGGAGAATATTTAGGAAATACTATACAAATAGTTCCACATATATCTAATGAAATTAAAAACAAAATATATGAAGCAGCTAAAACAAGTGGCGCTGATATAGTAATAACAGAAATTGGTGGTACAGTTGGAGATATTGAATCAGCTGTTATGATGGAAAGTTTAAGACAATTTAAAAAAGAACAAGATGATGATAATACAATATTTATACATACTACACTTATTCCCTATTTATATGGTTCAAATGAACTTAAAACTAAACCTACACAAAATAGTATTATAGATTTAAGAAGACTAGGTATTGAACCAGATGTAATAGTAACAAGATCATCTGTTGATTTAACAGATGCTATAAAAAGTAAAATAGCGTTATTTGGAGGAATGAAAAAAGAAAACATCATAGAAGCTATAGATGTTAAAAATATATATCAAATACCTCTTAACTTCCACGAACAAAATATTGAAAAAGTAATATTAGAAAAATTAAATTTAAAAGATAGAAAAAGTGATATTAAATATTGGGAAAAATTAGTAAATACAGTAGATAATCTTAAAAACGAAATAGAAATATCATTAGTAGGAAAATATGTAGAACTTGAAGATGCTTACCTATCAGTAAAAGAATCACTTAAACATGCTGGTTATAAGTATAATACAAAAATAAATATTAATTGGGTAGACAGTGAAGCACTTGAAAAAGAATCAGACTTAAATAAAATATTCAAAAATTCTAAAGGTATAATAGTACCAGGAGGATTTGGATCTAGAGGTATTGAAGGAAAAATAAAAGCAGCTCAGTACGCTAGAGAAAATAAAATACCATATTTTGGTATATGTTTAGGAATGCAAATAGCAGTTATAGAGTTTGCAAGAAATGTTGCTAAAATTGAAGGTGCAACTTCTAGAGAATTTGATATTGATGCTAAAAATTGTATAATAGATTTAATGCCTGAACAAAAAGCAATTATGAACTTAGGAGGAACTCTTAGATTAGGAAACTTTGAATGTTTACTTGATAAAAAAACTAAAACTTACGATTTATATAAAGATGAAGTTATATTAGAACGTCATAGACATAGATACGAATTTAATAATGAATATAAAAATCTTTTAGAAGAAAAAGGATTAGTTATAAGTGGTATTAATGAAAAAAGTAATTTAGTTGAAATTATTGAAGTTAAAAATCATCCATTTTTTGTAGCTTGTCAATTCCACCCAGAATTCAAATCAAGACCAAATAGACCTCACCCACTATTTGATGGATTTATTGAAGCTTCTATAAAAAATAAAAAATAAAAATGAAATATCATTTTTATTTTTTATTTTGTGAATATATATCACATAAATCTAAGTAAGTATAAACTTTTTTTACTTTGTACTTATTCTCACCTTTTAAACTGTCATATTTAACATTAAAAGTAATTTTAGTACTAACGGTAGGTACTTTTTTTCTTGATTTATATATCTTTTTTTCTAAAAAGTTAAACATACCTTTGCTAAGACCTGTTAATTTTATAATTTCATTTTGAGTCTTTTCTTCTAAGTTATTATATTTACATTCATAAAGAAAATAATCTTCTTCATTTTTCTTAACTGATTCAAAATTCATTAATGAATTATTAAGATTACTTAAAAATAAATCTTTGAAAATTTCATCAGTATTCATATTTGTTAAAGTTTCTTTATCCGTTACATAATGAATGATGTTTAAATTCTTTTTTACTTTCTTACTATAATCAAAACTTCTATTAAGTTCATCTAACCTTCTTAATTTTGCACTATTTTCTTTTACTAAACTAACCTTTTTTTTATATGTAAATAAAAGATAAACAGCAAATACTATAATTAAAACGATTAAAATTGTATATACTATTTTCACTACTACACCTCTTCATTAATAATGATAACATAAATATTATTTTTTTTCTAACAAAAAAATAGAAATTTTTTCTATTTTTACATTACTTTTTTTTATTTACATAAGTTTATATGGATTTGTTCTTGTTCCATCTCCAGTTATTTTAACATTAGCATTTAAATATATTGTAGGACGTATACCAATTGTATCATCGCTTACATTACAAGAATCTATATAACCATCACTATTAACACAACCAACATTTGCAATGTTATTTGCATATAATGAAGGTGACATTGTCCAGTAAGAAGATCCCGTATTTAAATAAGAATTAGAATAACTATTTATAGATAAATTAATACCAGCAAATGAAACTTCATCAAGAGATATTAAACCTATTTTATTTTTTATAATATCATTTTCGTCACTACATTTTAAAGTTGGTTGATCATATGAATCTAATCTATAATATGCACCATATGATATGTAATCAGATTCATTTGGATATTCACTTCTGTCAATACAAAAATCTCCTTCATAAATGTAATCATCATATTTAGACTCTAAATTTTCTGTATACCAAGTATCTAAATAATCTTTTATAGTACTAGAAGTAGAACTTCCATTTGATGAATAAACATAACCAATATTTTCTTTAGAATCATAATTAGTATTAAATGCTAATTCACCAATTTGTGTATCTAATCCAGATAATCCTAACTCATCTCCTGCATAAATTAATTTTACTGTTCCATCTCCAGCAACACGTACTATTCTCCAGTACGTTCCTGCTATTTCTATCCAATTATTGTCTACATCGCCTCTGTAATAATAACTTATACCAAGATCATCTTCTGTTGCATATATTCCTTTTTCAGATGCAGAAGTTAACGAATAACTTGTTATAGCTTTATTTTCTGCATATAATAGTGCATCATCAATAGAAGTAAAAGAATCATTTTCGTTCATAAGCATTTCATAGTTTAACTGACCTGTTTTAAACATATTAGCATTAATACTATATCTTTGAATTGTTACATTACTTTCAAAGTTTTTACCAGCATTTGCATTTTGACTAGTTTCAAGATTCATAAAATATAAAGTAAATTCCCAATCTTGATAAGTGTCTATTTCTCCATCTGTATGAATATAGTAGTCTTCAAATACAGCAAAAGTTCCTTCTTTTGTAGTAATATCAAATCCACTTACACCACCACTTGTTACAAATTCAAGACCTTCTACAGTTGATAATAATTCACCTTTAGGATTTTTTATTTGTAAAATAAGCTCTGGAGTTTCAGTAGCTCCTGTAGTATAAATAAATGTATTATCTGATATTGTATAATATATATTATAAGTTTCAGAATATTCCTCAGGAGCTGATAACCTTGCAGTTCCAGTTATGGTATCTGATAAATTATTACCAGCTACTGAAAAATTTGACATTGATACATTTATACCTAAGTTTCCAGATGTTGTAAATATTAAAGTTGCAAGATCTTCAAGTCCAACCTTAACACTTGATGATGACTCAAGATTTCCTGATGCACTGAAGTATGCATATGTAATTCCTGATATAATAGGAATTATAATAAATGCAAATATCATTAAATGCTTTTTAGTTTTTTTGTTATTTGTAATACTCATAGGACACCACCAATAAAACATGGTTTTTTATATCTTTCTTTTGTAAAAAAGATACCCTCCAAACATAGTTTAGATTCGAGGGAATTATTTATATTAGTTTTTTTCATTTAAAATTTCTCCTCTACCTTCTATTAAATTTTAACATTTTTTTATTATAAAAGCAATAAATATATATTTAGAATATTTTAAACTAAAACAAAGTTATTCCTTTTTTGTAGTTTTTTTAGTAGTAGAAGTTTTTT
This sequence comes from bacterium, assembly GCA_044432745.1. Lineage (GTDB taxonomy): Bacteria > Bacillota_I > Bacilli_A > RF39 > UBA660 > CAKOSP01. The sequence continues at coordinate 33,066 of JAWXUH010000002.1, read as the reverse complement.
TCTCTTTAACAACCTTTGGTTTTTTAGTTTTAGGTTTATCTTCTTTTATTTCTGTTGTCTTTTTTACTTCTGGAACTACAATAACTTTATTGTAATCAAAATTTACAACTTCATCTAAATCTTTACCAAACTCTGCTATATGTTTTCTATGTTTTTCAAGTACATCAATACATTCTTGTTCTAAAGAAGCATTCTTTTTACTTACTTTAGATAAAACTGTAAGAATAATATTATATCTATCTATTTTATTTAAAACTCTCATATCAAACGGTGTTGTAATTGTACCCTCTTCATTGTATCCAAGAACAGTAAAATTCTTATTATCTCTATCATATACAAGAGATTTAATTAAGCTAGTATATCCATGGAATGAAAATATTACAGGAGTATTTTTTGTAAATAAATCATTGAATTCTTTATCATCAAGACCTTCCTCATATTCATCCTTAGAAACAAGTTTCATAAGATTAAGAACATTAATAACTTTAACTTTTAAGTTAGGCATTTTTTCTTCTAAAATTTTAGCAGCTATAAACATTTCACCTGAAGGAGTATCTCCAGCACAAGCTAAAATAACATCAGGTTTTTTAACCTCGTTACTAGCCCAAGAAATAACGTCGATTCCTTTACTAAGTAAGTCTTTTGCTTCCTCCATACTAAACCATTGATCTTTAGGATGTTTACTTGCTACTATAGCATTAATTTTATTTCTAGATTTTAAAGCATCATCTACAGAAACTACTAAAGTATTAGCATCTGATGGTAGATAAACTTTAACAAATTCTGGTTTTTTTGTAAGTATATGAGAAATAAAACCTGGTTCTTGATGTGTATAACCATTATGATCTTGTTGCCATGCATGAGATGATAAAATGTAATTTAAACTTGAGATATCTTCTCTCCAAGATATTTCACTACACATTTTAAGCCATTTAGCATGTTGTGAAGCCATAGAATCTACTACTCTAATAAATGCTTCATAAGAATGCATAATACCGTGTCTTCCAGTTAATACATAACCTTCTAATGCACCTTCACATAAATGTTCAGATAAAACACCATCTAGTACTCTACCATTACTTTGAAGAAGAACTTCGCTGTCGTATTTGTTAGTATTCCACATTTTTCCTACTGATTCAAATACTTTATTAAATCTATTACTCATAGCTTCATCAGGTCCAAAAATACGGAAATTTTTATTTTCTGCATTTCTATCAAAAACTTCTTTTAAATAACCACCTAAATGCATCATATCTGATTCTTTAACGCACCCTTTTTTATCAAATTTTAGTTCATGATTATCAACTTTTGGCAAGTGTAAATCTTTTAAGAATTTACCACCATTAGCATGTGAATTAGAAGACATAGTTTTTCTTTTAATTGGAGTAATCATTCTATATTTTTGTGACAATTTACCAGATTCATCAAATAATTCATTAGGTTTATAACTCTTAAGCCATCTTTCTAATCTAATTACATCTTCCTCACTTCTAACTTGAAAAGGAACTTGATGGGAATCACTAGTACCTACTAAATCTTTTGGTCCAGTCATACCTTTTGGAGTTCTTAAAATAATCATAGGATATCTAATTTCTTTAAAAGCTTTTGCACCACTTTTATAATTTTTGATATCGCTAATAACTTGATCAAATACTTTAGCAAGTTTCTTATGAATATCCATACTCTTTTCACCATCTACAAAATAAGGTTTATATCCAAGTCCTGAAAAATTTTCCATAATTCTATCATATGATGTTCTACTTAAAATTGAAGGATTATTAATTTTAAATCCATTTAAATGTATAATTGGAAGTACAACACCATCTGTGTTAATATTTAAGAATTTATTTAAATTCCAAGAACATGCAAGTGGTCCAGTTTCTGCTTCACCATCACCTATTACTGCTGCTGCAATTAAATTAGGATTATCCAAAACTGCTCCAAAAGCATGTGCAAGTGAATATCCAAGTTCTCCACCTTCATGAATAGATCCAGGTAATTCTGGTGATGCATGAGAAGATACTCCTCCTGGAAAACTAAATCTTTTGAAAAGTTTAGTCATACCAGCTTCATCTTCACTTATTTCAGGATAACAATCACTGATTGTTCCATCTAAGTAAGCTCCAGATGTTGGGGCATTACCACCATGACCAGGTCCTGAAAGATAAATCATATTTAATTCATACTCAGTAATTATTCTATTAAGATGTGCATATATCATATTTTGACCAGGACAAGTACCCCAGTGACCTATAACATTAGTTTTAACATCGTTAATATTAAGTTCTCTTTTTAAAAGTGGATTATCTTTTAAATAAAGCTGCCCAACTGATAAATAGTTAAGTGCTCTATAATATCCATCTACTATTTTTAAATCTCTATTTTTTATTCCCATAACTTTATTTTCTCCTACTTTCTAAATTATATCACTTAAATAAAAAAAATTAAAGTTTTTCCTTGATTTTTTTCTTTTTTTTTGATATTATTGATAAGTAACACGGCGGTCTTGGTGAAGTGGTTAACACGCCAGATTGTGGCTCTGGTATTCGCGGGTTCGATTCCCGTAGATCGCCCCATTATAAAAATAAACTACTTTATTTAATAAAGTAGTTTTTTTTTTGCATTTTTTCCCAAAAAAAAGAATTAATATTTACTTAATTCTTTTGCTATTTCGTCTCTAAAATCATCTTGGAATTTTTGTGTTTGTTCTAAAATAGTTTTAGTTTTTAATTCTGAATAACTTATAATTGCTTCTTTTTCTTGCATAATTTCAAATTCAGTGAATTCTATAGTTACAGGTTTTTGACCTTTCATTAACTCCTTAGAGATAGCTTCTAAATCACTTAACTCATTTTTTTCTGGTTCCTGATTAAAAGTATAATGAACAAGAACTATTATCAACATAAATATACCTATTATACAACAAAACAATGCATAGTTGTTAAGCGTCAAACTATCTAAAAAAAACTTTATTCCATTTAGTATATCATTCATATTTACCACCACTTCTATTTAATTTATAACATACGGATCTGATTTAATTCCTGTTCCAGTAACTATTACTTCTCTTGAAATATTTATAACTGGTCTAAGTCCATTATAATTCGTACCTTGTTCATCATACACTATATTTCCTTCAATATCAACTGCAAAAGGATAATAAACTTTATTTTTTAAAATAGCACTACTCATCAAATAAAATGGATTAGTTAAATTACTATTTATTAAATAAAATTTTTCATTTTCATCATTGACACTTGCTCCTGCATAAACAACTTCATCTACAGTTAAAAGTCCAATCTTACTTTGACTTAAATCATCTACACATTCTAAAGATGCTATTTGGTTCTCAACTACTCTATTGTATGCTGCATAAACATTATTTGTAGAGTCCACAACAGAAAAATCATTACAGAAATTACTTTGATCTATCAAATTGTCATATACATTTAAATTAACGTTATACCAAGTAGACAACGTACTATATGCTGTGGATTTAAAAAATGTATAACCAGATTCATAATATTTTGACATTGAATCTATTTCATCATCTAATATTAATTTAACAGAATTATTTTCATTTATCCTAACAATTCTCCACGTCATATCAGCAAAAGATACATAATTGTTGTTTACAGCTCCACGGAAATAATAAATAGTAGATAAGTCATCAAATGTTAATTTAATTAAACCTTCGTTCTTAGTAGCAACCTCAGAACCGATTTTAGTTAAAGGTTCATTACCCTCTACTTCATTATCACTTAGTATAGTTTCATAAAAAACCAAATTATTAGCTTCTTCTTTAGTAACAACAAGTTCTGCAGAAAAATCAGATTTGGAAACATCTTCTATATTAAGTGTATAGTAATGAATTTCCCCTGCTTTTATTAAAACTGATTCTGTCATTGCACCAACTTCAAAATTACCTTCAATTTCTTCAGTTGATCCACTAAGTTTATATACCATAGATTTATCGCCTCTAACATTTGATAAACTTATTACATACTTAAGATCCTCTTCACCGTTATTTACTATAGAAAATTTAACATCTTTATAATTATTTGAATCTATAAGTTCACTAGTATTATAGTTTATAGACAATGGATATATAGAAACTACATTAAAAGCGTATGTTTGATGATACATAAAAAAATAAGATACGAAAAATATACTACAACTTGTTAGTAGTATAAAAATAATTGTTAATAGTATCTTAAATCTTACTCTCATATTATAATATTATTAAAATGTGACTATTTTGTCAAGAAAAAAAGCCACAAATTGTGGATTTTTTGATTTTCTTTACATTTTTGTGTCATTTATAACTAAATTATTAAAGTATTCTGGCTTACAACCATTTAAATAAGACTTAATATCCATTTCTTTTTTTCCAAATGGTTTTACTCTATGTAGATTGATTACTCCATCAGTACCACAAATAGAAATAGTATCTTTAGAAATATCCTTAATTACAGAATGAGTTTTTACACTACAATTCCTATAAGTAATATCTAGCAACTTAAGTGGTTCATCATTAAATAGTATATAAGCATTTGGATATATTCCTCGAAATTTATTATAAATATTTTCTACAGTATCAAATAAATCTATCAATTCATCTTCTCTGTTTAACATTCTAGCATATGTTGCAAAGTCATTATCCTGAGGAGTTCTATTGTTAGTTTCTTTAGCTATAGACTCTATATTTTTTTCTAAAACATCTTTAGCTACTTTTCCAAGTTTTTCATATAAAGAAAAGAAATTATCTTCTTTTAATATTTCTAAACGTCCTATATCAACAATATCTCCTGTATCCATAGATTCATCCATATACATAAGTGAAACTCCAGTTTCCTTATCACCATTTATTAAACTCCACTGAATAGGCGCAGCTCCTCTATATTTAGGTAAAATAGATCCATGCAAATTCAAACAACCTAATCTAGGAATATCAAGTACTCCTTTTGGTACGATTTGACCATAAGCAGCTGTTATTATTAAATCTGGATTATAATCCTCGATTGTTTTATAATCTACTTTGATATTTGTAGGTTGAAAAACTGGAATATCAAATTCTAATGCAATCTTCTTTATCGCACATTCTGAAAGTTCTTTTTTTCTTCCTATTAACTTATCAGGTTGGGTAACAACTAATACTACATTAGTATTTTCAATTAAGTACCTTAACGATTCTTCACCAAAATTAGGTGTTCCCATAAATATAACTTTTAAATCTTTCATTTTTTTCCTTTCTAATAAACAAAGAGAACCTATACGCTCATAAGTTCTTTTTCTTTTTCGTTAACCTTTTCATCTACAATTTTATTATACTTATTAATAATATCTTGTAAATCTTCTAAATGTCCTTTTTCATCATCTTTAGGATATTCAGCTGCTAAAATTTCATCTTTTAAATCTTGACGAACATTTCTTATTGCAACTTTACCTTCTTCACCAGTAGTTTTTGCAAGTTTAACATAATCACGTCTTTTATCTTCTGTTAGATCAGGAATTGTTAAAATAATCATTTCTCCATTATTAGTTGGAGCTATTCCTAAATCTTTTTCATTAATAGCTTTTTCAATATCTTTTAAAACACTCTTATCATATGGTTTAATAAATATTTTTTTTGCCTCAGGTATACTAATAGTAGCAACACTACTAATTGGTGAAAGTGAACCATAACATTCTACATTTATACCATTTAATAAAGATGCATTAGCACGTCCAGCTCTAATTGTACCTAATCTTTCTTCTAAATTTTCAATTACTTTTTTTAATTTATCTTCATTTATCATTTTTATTTCCTCTTCTCTAGCTCACTACTAATTTGTCGTAATAATTACCACTTGAACAATCAACTAAATATATAATTTCAAGTGACCCTATTTTATTTATGTATAGTATATATTTAAATTCTGAAAAAGTTTCGCTTACATTAATACTTGAATTATTATAAGCAGATGCAGAAACAGATTCAAAAACCATGTCAGTTACTTCTTCTAAAGAAACATCATACTTATCTAAAAGATCATCTTCATCCATTATTTTTGCTGTTGATGTATCTATAGTATATGAATAAATATCTGTAGGTATATTTAAATTTTCTATATTATAATCGTAATCTTGATAATATAATGTAACATAATCTGAATACTCAGTAACAACATATTCCCTGTATGACAAGCTATACACTTCATCTGCATTAGAAAATGTCATATCTACATCACTCATATCTACATCTGTATAATATTTAATAGTTGATTTAAAATTCTCATCAGAACTATTTAAATTAGTTGCTATATATTCTAAACCATTGATATTAATGTTTACAGTTTGAAACTTCATATGTTCACCTGATATTGGGTAAACTACATCAGTAAAATAAATATAATCTTTTGTCTTATCTATACGATTATCAGTTATTTGTGTAACTACTTCTTTTTCTTCAGGTACAGAAAAATCAGTTGACACAACATAATCTGTTAAAAAATATCCACCTATTATAAAAATTAATATAACAATAGTAAATAATATAAACCCTATTTTATTCCCTTCGAACATTAATCCTCACCTACGAAGGATTTAAATACTTCTAATAAAGTTGTTTTGAATAAACCTTCTCTTAAATTAGTCCAATATTCTTCTGATGAAGTACCACCAACAGTAAAATTAAGTTCTTGATTTATATATTCTACAAATCCATCTTTAACTACTAATAAGGTTGGAGCATATAATTCTGCATTTCCCATATCATTTTTTACTAAGTACGGATTAAGTTCTTCAAGAAGTAATTCATAATTACCATTATTATTAGATCTATCAGAAAAAAAGTCATAATATAATACCTTTTTAATTCCAAATTCTTTTGCTGCTTCATTAACAATTCTTGCATAATCTTCAGTATATTCGTTTTTTGAACTACCAAATAATACGATTGTATAACCATCTAATAAAGATATTATTTCCTTAGCATCAGTATAAACAAAAACATTGTCATCGCCTATACTTGAAAATTCTTTTGATATTTTTTCTGCATCAGAAATGTTATCGTCAAAATTTACAGCACCTAAGTAAATAAAAGCACCTATCATTATCACTAAAGCTGCAATAGAAAACATCTTATGTTTTTTACTTCTAAACAAACTTTTTTTAGTCGGTAAATCCTCTACTAATATTTTTTTATCTTTTTTTTCTTTCATACATACCACCATATATATTTTAACATAAATAAATTAAAAAGAAAGCCTAAATAAAATTATTTTCAAAAAAAAAATTAGCTTACGCCAATTTTTTAGTTAATTGCTTCTTTAAGTTTGCTTCCAACTTTAAATGATGCAACATTTTTAGCAGGTATATGTAGTGGTTCTTTAGTTAATGGATTAATACCATCTCTTGCAGCTCTTTCTTTTACTGAAAAAGTTCCAAAACCAACTAAAGCTACTTTACCATCTTTTTTAAGACCAGCTGTGATTCCAGCAACAGTAGCATCTAATGCTTTAGCAGCATCAGCTTTTGTTAAACCAGCTTCACTAGCAATGTAATCTACTAATTCGCTTTTAGACATAATTATTTCCTCCCTACTTTTCTATTTTCGTAAGACAACCTTACAACCTAAGATTAACAAAAAATAAAGCATAATGCAATGTTTTTAATTAAATTTTTGTAAAATAGTTACAGTTTTTAACTAAAAATGATATATATATCACTCTAAAACCTATATTTTATTTAACTTTTTCTTTTTTTTAAATTAAAAACGAATATAAATAATAATTTAAATATTATATTATATTCGCAATTTTTTTCATCTGGTGCAGGTAAAGGGACTTGAACCCCCAAGAATCTCTTCACTAGATCCTAAGTCTAGCGCGTTTACCAATTTCGCCATACCTGCATATGGTGGACCTCACAGGACTCGAACCTGTGACCGCCCGGTTATGAGCCGGATGCTCTAACCAACTGAGCTAGAAGTCCACTGCAAATTAATTATAACAAACTATTATAAATGTTGCAACAAATTTTTAACTATATTTCAATTTTTTTGATTTTTTATAGTACTTTACAACAAAAATCAAGCATGTTATACTTTAAAAGAGGTTAAAAAATGATAAATAAAATGAAAAAAATGACTTTTTTTCTATTATTATTTGTATTATTACCTATTAATATATATGCACTTGATGTTGAATCTAGTAATTATATAATGGTCAATCTAGATACAGATAAGATAATATTAGAAGAAAAATCGAATGAAAGAATCAGTATTGCAAGTTTAACTAAAATAGTTACAGCTATTACAGTTTTAGATAATATTGATAATATAGATACTAAAGTAACTATAACAAGCGATGATTTAGAAGGTTTAGCAGCTTTAGGTGCATCAGTAGCAGGATTCTGGGTAGGACAAACACTTACAATAGAAGATCTATTATATGGATTAATGCTTCCAAGTGGAGCAGATGCTGCAAATGCACTTGTTAATTACTTTGAAACAATAGATCTTGATTTGATAGAACTTATGAATAAAACAGCTACCGATTTAGGATTAGTAAATTCTAACTTCGTAAACGCGCACGGACTTGATGAAGAGAATCACTACTCTACTATGTATGATATATATAATATATTATCACATGCTATTGATAATGAAATATTTTATGAAATATTTACAACATCAGTATATCTTACTAGTGATACTAAAGTAACATTAAGAAGTACACATGGTAACGCAATGGCTAATAATGGTATAGAAAATAATTATATAATCGGTGCCAAAACTGGATATACATCAAATGCTGGTTTATGTTTAGGTTCAATATCATACTTTGATGAAACTAACTTTATGTTAATTACATGCGGAGCAAGTAAATCTAATTCTGCGAACCATCTTCTTGATTCTATAGATATTTATAGTTTAGTAGATAATAAATATAAAGAACTTGCATTATTTGATAAAGATGATTTTATTTCATATATTCCAGCTGAATATGCTAAAGTATTACAATACAATATAAAAGCTTTAGATGATTATTATATATATGCTGAAAATACAAGTGATTATAAATATGAATTTATTGGTGTTGAATCAATAAACCCATCTACTCCACTAGAAAGTATTGGAGTAATAAATATATATTATAAAAATTACTTATTAGATACTATTGACGTAGAATATGATGGAACGCTAGAATATTCTTTTGAAGGATATATAGCAACACATACAGAATTAATATTAACAGTATGTGGATCAGTAATAATGTTCTTAGTATGTTTAAGTGTTGTATGTAAAATAGTAAAAAAAGGTTAATAAACCTTTTTTTTATGCAATAAAAAAAATGTTATTTATCTTGTAACATTTTAATTAAATCGATTTTAAACATTTCTCTTTCTTTATTAGTCTTAGAAATCATTACTCCTTTATAAGTAGTAAGTTCAGATCTATGACCTTCAAGTAGAATGTCCTCTGGTGTTATTTTTTCTAAAATAACAATTTTATCTTTTTTATTAACAGTATATATTAATTTAACATCACCGTGAATTTGAGCAAAAGTCTTTTCACTTGGTAATTTAAGTTCATAAGTTTCTGTTTTTTTACTAGAATTCTTTGAAATTAGTTCTCCTATCAATTCTCCATTTCTAAGAGCTGGATAGTATTCAAAGTTTAATTTCTTAAAAGCAAGCATGTTATACTTCTTCAAAGCTCTTTCTAACTTCCTAAATTCATTCTCATCTATATAATCTAAAAAATATCCTTTCATATTTATTACCCCCTGATATGAATATATTATAGCATAATTGTTACAAGTTTGTCAACTTTTTTGTAACAATTTTATCATTTTATTGAAGAAACCCCTGTAATTACAGGGATTAAAAAACTATTGTTTTTTTAAAAAAACGATAGTTTCACCTAAGTTCCAGTTATTTAAATTGTATTTTCTTACACTTTTGTTTCTCGACAATACCCTATGAACCTCCTTTGTTAGTATGTTAGTACTCTTCCCATGAATGATAACAACCATATCATTTTTCATTTTGATATGGTCATTAACAAACTCATTTACTAACACTTCTACAAAGACACTTTGTTCACCGTGAAGATCAAGACTGTGTAGATTGGACGTCATTTTGATTATTTGTAACTGGCACTTGTGCAGTTGGTGATACTGCAGCTGGTGATTGAGTCGGTGCAGCCGATGCTACTGAAGCAGCACTACCTGTACCAAATTTAGAATTGTAATAAGCTACAACGTTATTAAGTGATGGAATAGATGTTCTTCCACCGTAAACTGAATGTGACATACTCATAGCAATTACTGAATAAGTAAGTGCTTTTTCCATATCAAGATTATTTAATAATGAATATGCTAGTGAAGCACTAAAAACTTCAGCAGATCCTGCTGTATCTTTAAAGTCAACTTTAACACTTGGCATAACTTTAATTTCTGATTCAGTTGCATAAACAATTCCTTTATCTTCTAAAAGAATGATTACTCCGTTTCTAGGATATCTCCCCTTAACTCCATTGTATAAATTTAATAAAGTTGTTGAATCACCAAAATTGGCTTTAATTTTAGTAATACCTTCTGCAAATGATTTAGTACATACTATATAACTACAATATTTAGATAATTCACATACCTCACTTGAAACTTGATCGGCAATCATAATAGAAGTTACGTTTGGAAATCTATTAAGAGTTCTTGCTGACACTGGATACTCAGATCCATCTATCACTATAATATCTGGTTCTATAGCAAGTTCTGTTTTCTTAACTCTTGCCATCTTATCTTCTGATGTCATAACTATAGAAGTTTTAGAACCAATCTTTTTATTTATTATAGAAAATTCTAATGTAGTATCTTTATCAAAGTTACTTTCTACAAATTCAGATTTAACAGTACTAAGTTCTAATTCATTTTTTATTTTATCTCCATTAGAATCTGATCCTACTGCTGTACTTAAATAAGATTCAACACCCCATTTACCAAGTAGGCAAGCAGCATTAGCAGCTTTACCTCCCCCATTTTCTATTTTGTCACATTTATCATAATAATTATTTTCTACAATAAATTCATCAAAAATTGTATTAATTTCATAAGATGATTGACCTAAACATAAACTTTTCATATTCCACCTTTTTCCTTACATTTTAAATTGTATAATAAATTATTAAGAGTGTCAATAAATGTGATATTTTTTTTTGTTTTTTTATTTTTTTATTGTTTATTAAAACCAAATATTGTATAATTATTAATAAGAATAGAGGGAACAAAATATGTTTAAAGAATACGATTATGCTAATAAGCCTGTAGTTGAAATTGTGGATGAAATTTTATTAGATGCTATAGCACTTAGAGCATCAGATATTCACTTTGATCCTACTCCTGAAGCATTAAATGTAAGAGTAAGAGTAGATGGTGAATTAAGAAAGTATGCTACAGTACCAGAAGTAGTTAAAAAAAATCTAATTACTAGAATAAAAATAATTAGTGGTATGAATATTACAGAGATGAGACTTCCTCAAGATGGAGCAATTAAGAATCTTGGAAAAAAAGCTTCTCTAGATTTACGTGTATCTAGCTTACCTATTGCTTTTGGTGAAAAAATAGTTATACGTATTTTAGATTATGAAATGTCATCAAGTGGTTTAGATTCTCTAGGATTCTCTCCTAATAACTTTCAAAAAATTAAAAAGTTAATCTCACTTCCAAATGGAATTATCTTAGTATCAGGTGCAACAGGAACTGGTAAATCGACAACTGTTTACTCTATGCTACAAGAACTAAATACTGAATCAAGAAATATAATAACAGTAGAAGATCCAATAGAAATGAAAGTTGATGGAATCAATCAGGTTCAAGTAATGAGTGAAATTGGATTAACCTTTGCAAGTACTCTAAGAAGTATATTACGACAAGACCCCGATATAATAATGATTGGGGAAATGCGTGATGACGAAACTGCTAGAATAGCAGTTAGAGCATCAATTACAGGACATTTAGTATTATCTACAATACATACTAATAGTGCTTTAAATACAATTGAACGTTTACTTGATATGAACGTTGAAAGATATTTATTAGGTACTGCTATATCTGGTATAATTGCACAAAGATTAACTAAGAAATTATGCCCACACTGTAGACAACCTAGGGCACTTACAGAACAAGAAAAAAAATTATTTAAAATAGTAACTAATTATGATATGAATGAAATATATATACCTTGTGGTTGTGACCAATGCGTAAACGGATACAAAGGTCGTGTATCAATACACGAAGTACTAGTTATAGATCAAGATATTAGAGATGATCTTGCTAAAGGAGCAGATAAATCTAATTTGAGAGACACAGTTTATAACAGTCCAGAAATGACAACATTATTACAAGATGGTTTAGAAAAAGTTGCTGCAGGTCTTACATCGTTAGATGAAATATATAGAATTATAGATGTAGTTGATGATTTAAAAGATGAATCAACAGAACTTAAGGATGCTTTCCTAGGAAATCCAATAGTAGAAGATACATTATTTGAAGAAGATACTCTTGAAGTAACTCAAGTAGCTACTCCTACTGATACTACTGTTCAATCTATAGAAACGATAGATACAATTGATAGTATGACCGATACTCTTGAAGTAAGCCCTCTTCCTGATCAAATGGTAGCACCTGTTGCAGAAGTAATGCCTACTGATGTTGAAACATTATAAAAGAATGACTTATGTCATTCTTTTTTTAAATTCTTATCTTCTTCTATATTATAATTTAAAGCAAGGCCAATTGTAAAACAATATGCTAAAAAATAAAACCAAAGCATTATAACTATTAAGTTTGCCAAATTACCGTATAATTCAGAATAATTAGCAAAATTATTTATATATATAGAATATACATACGAAACTATAATCCAACTTACAGTAGTAAATAAAGCACCTACATTTGTGTTCCTATACTCTATTTTTTTATCTGGTGCCATAACGTAGATTAGTTTTATAAAACAAAATAATATAAACCAAAATAATGGACCTTTTAAAATAGCAAACAATAATATAACATTATTAGTAAAAGCTACACTATTACTTGTCTCCTGTAAAAATAAAATTATTTTATCACCAAACATTGGAACAAATAACATTAATATTAATAGAAACAATAATATAAGTATCATTAAAAAGGCTTTTAAATGTCTTTTTATATAACCTTTATTTTTAATACCATAAATTGTATTTGAAGTAACTATAATAGAGCATGCCCCATTAGAAGATACATAGTAACCAGCAAGTATAATAAAACCTGCAAAATAACTATCTTCTACTAAACCAACTTCAGCGGACAAAATTAAATTTGCAACATCTGGAGAAAAAGAGTTAGAAAAGAAAGTAAATATTGCTTCTGTCGATAGGTTTAAAAATGTTGCACCTAAAGATAAAAGTGTTACTGTTGGTATAATAGCTACTACTAAAAAATAAGCAAGTTGACCTGGAAGGATAGCCATCTCAGGTCTTCTTATTATCCTATCAAAATTTTCATATATTTTCTTTACATAATTAATCATTCTTATTTTTCTCTAACATATCATTAGCAGCGTCATTTAAACAATCTTCTACAGTTTTAAGATCATCTACAATCATATCGTATCCGAACTTAGCACCTTCTTTATATGGAAGTTTTTCAACTTCTTTGTTTAATTTATGAATATAGTTAACAATTTGTTTTTGACTATATCCTATTAGATAAATAATAAATTCGTTACCATCTGTTCTCATTATTTCACTATTATCTAATTGTGTTTTAATTAAAGCATTAGCAAACGCTTTAATTTGATTATCCCCTTCTGTATAACCAAACTGATCATTAATCTTTTGGATTTTATTTAAATCTATTAATATTACAGATTGTGGATATATTGTATTGTTATTCCAAGACTCTTGAGAATCATTAAAATAATTTCTATTTTTTAAACTTGTTAATTGATCAATATATTTAAGTTTATCATCTTTTTTAATTTTTCTTGTTAATTGAATTTTTTTAGATTTTCTAATTATTACCATAATTATGAATATACATATTAAAATAAATAATAATATATATTTTGCAAGAGTTGCAAGTATCATACCTATTGAAATAGTTTTAAAATGATTATTAATACCTTGAATAATTAATTCTTCGTTATCAGCAAATTTAATAAATTGATCAAGTAAAATATATAATACCTCATCACTAGCAACAGCATAGCTTGTTAATAAAGATGGATTAAACGTATATCTAACATTGTAATTGTCTAAATCACTTAATATGTAAAAATCAAAAGCATTAGAATCTATAATTATTAAAGCATCTTCATTATTTAATTTAAATAATTCAGATTCACTCTTATATGTAACTACATCTATATCATTAACTGTATTTAAATAAGAATGAATTTTAGTGTTAGCTTCAACATAAACAGTTTTACCTTTTAATCCATTTAAAGAATTAATAACTGTAAAATTAGTTTTATTTGCTACTATGTAGTAATCCTCCATAAAACCATTTTCAGTTTCGCTAAAATCACCTGTAATGTTGTATTTATTTAAAAATACATCTACATTACCATTTTTTATTCCATTAACTAACTCATCATATGTATTATATTTTACAAATTCAAACTCAGCGTCACTAAATTCAGAAAATGCACTTAATAATGTTGCAGTTATTCCACCAAAATTACCTGATGAAATAACTTCATATGGACTATTTTCAGTAAATCCATAAACATAATCTACTCTAGTTAAAGAATCAACTTGAGATTCTGTTAATTGTAAAGAAGACACGAATAAATCAAATTGATTTTCCATGAATGATTCATAAAAATCTTTTGACCAAATACCCTTAAAGTATTTTTTCATAACACTTGATAATGTAGAATCATCTGTTTCAAGTACATAATAATATTCAAGTTCGTTTATATGATATGAAATAGTCAAATCATTTTCAATAATATAATCTGCATAAAGATATCTAGGAAGTAAAATATAATTAATTTTACCATCCTCAAATGCTTTTAATAAAGACTCATAATCAGAATATGAAGTTAATTTAGGATCAAAAATCGAATCTATAAAACTATCTTCTTTTGAACTTCCTATTTTTAAACTATCTAAATCAGTATAATCTGCTATAACATCATCAGTATTTGAAACTAACACATAATGATCTGTAAAGAATACAACATCAGTTTCTTCAAGTTCTGTTTTTACTCCAAGAGTAATAGATGAAGTACTATCACCCATTTTGTATGTAACATGATTTATATTAAGTTTATAATCGCTTGAAAAATCCTCTAAAAAATCATAAAACACACCAGTTGCATTATTACCAAAAATATTAACATCATTAACAATATTTACATTTAATGCAGCATTAACGTTGTCATCTATCCAAGTTTTTTCTTCTATTGTAAGTGCATTTTCGTTTATAAATAAATTATATCCTATGTATACACATATTGAACAAATTAATACACCTATTATAACAATAATTAAATTTTTATATCTTTCTATATTTTTTTTCATAACTACTCACTTTCGACCTCAAATTTAGTATTATTGTTCCAAACAATACTAGAACTCTCAGAATTTTTGTATCCCATAAGAGTAAATTCATCTCCATGGATTATGTAATTACAATCATAATAATTAAGTAATTCTTCCTCAAAGAAAGATAAACTAGCTTTAGCTTTTTTCTTTGCTGAAGATAAACTAATACCTTCATCATTATGTATAGTCACATATAAAACTTTTCCATGTATTTTTACTGAAGAAGACACTATATCTTCATCTTCATTTATTAATTCTTCTATTTCTTCTACAGAAAAGTCATAATCTCCAGTAGTATCTAATCTATCACCATATACTGTTTCACTACCACCAAAAAAATGTGTAATAGCTACATATCCAATTAACCCCAAACAAATAAAAATTATTGAAGTTAATAATATAACTATCATATTATTTCTGAAAAATCTTTGAATTTTTTTCACATTCATCACCCAACATAATTATACAATAATTATGTATTCCTTTCAAGAGTCTCGTACTCTTCTATTAATTTTATATAATCATCTTTATTGCTACATTTTACTATAGAATTTTTAAAAGATTTTGTATTTTGCATTCCTTTTAAATAATACATCAAATTACTACGCATCTCTAATGTAGCTTCTCTTTCTGACTTATCCTCATATATATAATCTAAATGTTTTTTCATCATTTTAAACTTAGTTAAATTGTCTATGATACTTGGCTCTTCTCCAGATTCTAAAAATTTAACACAATCTCTTACTAACCAAGGATTTCCAAGTAGTCCCCTACCAATCATTACACCAGCACAACCTGTTTCTTCTAACATTCTTTTTGCATCATAACAACTAGTTACATCACCATTACCAATAACCGGTATAGTTACTGCTTCTACTACATCCTTAATTATATTCCAATCTGCCTTACCTTCATAACCTTGAGCTCTTGTTCTAGCATGAACTGCTATAGCACTTGCCCCAGCTTTTTGACATACCTTCGCTATTTCTACTGCATTTATACTAGATTTATCCCACCCAGATCTAATTTTTACTGTTACAGGTACAGTAGATACTTCAACTACAGCTGATACAATTTCAAATACTTTATCAGGATTCTTTAAAAGTGAACTTCCTGCTTGTGCACGTACAGCAACTTTCGGAACTGGACATCCCATATTTATATCAATAATATCTGGTTTCATTATTGATAATATTTTTTTAGTAGCTTCTACAAAAGTATCAACATCACTCCCAAATATTTGCTGAGAAATAGGTCTTTCATAATCACATACTTTAAGTAAATCAAAAGTTTTTTTATTTTCGTAACATATCGCCTTGTCAGAAACCATTTCAGCTACAATTAAACCTGCACCCATTTCTTTACATATTTTACGATATGATGTGTTTGTGATACCTGCCATAGGAGCAACAATAATGTTATTGTCTAAAACTATATTTCCAATTTTCATAAACTTCCTCGTTACACTATTTTACCATATTTAAAGGAAAAAAAAAAGCAAATACTTTTTTTACAAAAATTATCTACTACGACCTACTTCTATTTTAGGATTTTTTTTTTTTGCGCCTTCAACAAGCATAGCTAAAGCAGCTCCTGACATTGCAAATGGTCTTAAATCTTTTTCAGTTTTAAATATGATTTTACCTTTTAAATTATCCACAGGACTTAAAACAGGTTCCTCAGTTATAGGCATAGAAACGGCAGATTGAACTTCCATTCTTGTGTCAATTTCTCTATTAAATTCATTATCAAAATTTGATATATTTGACATACTACTAGGTTGACTAAATGTTTGTTTTTCTACAAGTCCGCTCTTCCAAATTCCAACCATTTTTAATTTATCGCAATATTTTATACGATGAATTCTTTTTCTTTGATTAGAAGATAAAATAACGCTTGAAACATCTAGAGGACAAAGAGCATATCCATAGTTATTATTTCCTTGCATAATACATTCTCCTAACTTTCAATTAATTTAGTTAAAATTGCAGTTATTTGTTGTAATACTTCGTCTGATTCAATTCCTGCAAGCTCAACTCTCTCACCATGTTCAATAACTTGAGATGTATAAACTAATACATTCCCTGACTCATCTGCAACATTGTCAGTATATACTATATAATCAAGCCCGTTACTATCAAGAGTAAAATAATGAATTACTTCAACTTCTTTTGTAGTACCATTTTCGTCGATTATAGTTATTATTTCTTTTTCTTCCATTTTAATTACCTTTTCTTTCTATCCTTATATATTTTAATAATACCATAATTTTTTTATAAAATCAAATAAATTTGTATGAAAAAAAGAAAAATTATTTTTCTTCTTCCCCTTACATAAAATTCTTAGAAATTTCTATTAATAAAGCTCTATCCTCTACTGCTAAAAAATCGTTATCAACAGAATTGTATTCTAAAATACATATTTGTTCAGTAACCTGATCTGTTACGCTATCTACAATAGCACACATAACATAATGTTTTGAATTAAGATCAGTTTCATTTAATATATAAATTTTAATACCACTATAAAGTGTATAAATTTTATCTTTCATTATCTTACCTTCCCTATTTCATCTAGTGAAACCCAAGCTCTTGGATCTCCTTCAACATTTCTGATATCTACTGCAATATTATCAGGATTGTATCCTTTATCAACTAAATCTTGAACAGATACTCCATCAGTATTTATTGTTTCAACAATAGCTCCCGCATCATCAACTATTACAAATCTATCATAAATAGAATTTCCATCATTTATAATGTCGCTATTTAATTGTAAAGAATCAGCTCCGTTTATAGCATCTACAGAATTTGTATATCCATTAACTATTTCAGAATTCATAGTAGAATCACCTACTACAATATCACTATAATCAACAGCTTCTACTTCTGGGACAATATTTTCAAATAATGGTACATCTGCTCCTACATCAGGCGTCACGTTGTATTCTGGTACATCTGGTGTTACACTGTATTCTGGTACATCAGAAATTTCTGGCATATCTGGAACAACGTTTGTATCTGGTAAAACATTTCCATTTCCTGGCATTTCTGGTGATACGTTTTCAACAAATGGTGCTTCAGGAGTCATTGTATCAACAGGTACATTAACGTCCGGATTAATAGATCCAGCATCTAAAATAGCTGATGAAAGTGATGTTATTTTAGAACCTAACAACATTCCTGATGAGAATACTAACACATCGTCTAAGAATTCTTCACTACCTAAGTAATCTTTTACTTTATCACTTACTTTCTTAGCTTGTTGGATTTGTTCTTCTGTTGCTTCATCTACTTCTTGAACTTTGTTATTTTTTGCTTTTTTAATTAATTTACCTAAAACTCCACTACCAAGTCCAGCATAAGCTATTAATTCAACGATTGGTTTAGAAGCATTAGATGTTGATATATTTGCAGCTCCTGCTATAAAAGCTCCACCTGTAAATAACATAACTTTTTTCCATTTTTTCAAATCTTTACCAAGATTTTTAAAATTGTAATCTTCAATTTCTTCTAATTCTTCGTATTCTTCTTCCATAGCTTCAAGAGCTGGTAATTCTTCAGTTAAATCAGGAATAATTATTGCTTCATTTGGTGTTGATACGATCATTTCTTCACCTGTAAAAGGTATCAATTCTTTTTCTTCAATTGGTGTTGGCAAAATCATTTCACTACCCGTAAAAGGTATTAATTCTTTTTCTTCACTTGGCGTTGGTAAAATCATTTCACTACCTGTAAAAGGTATTAATTCTTTTCCTGCATCATTAATTTCTTCAGACATAATAGCTGCTTTTTCATCATATACAATTAATTCAGTTTCTTCGTCTTCTAATAAAACACTGTCTGATAAAGTATCTGGCTTAAATTCTTGTAACTCAGTTTTTTCTGTTACTTCTACTTTTTCTGAAGCTGCTACATTTTCTGTAGATGTTTTTTCGTTTGTTAAATTATCCATTGCTTTTTTATAAGCAGGTCTAATTTTATCTTTTACAATATTAGATACATAATTTGAATTATTATACTTCTCTGGATGAGAAAGTACTTCAGCATAGTAAGTTATTAAATCATTATATGCAGCTCTAATTTCTTCTTCGTTAGATAATCTATTTATTCCAAGAATTATGTATGGATCATCTGAAGTAGGATACTTAACATCAATTTTTTGAATTTCTTCTTTTTCTTTTGGAGCAAAGTTTTTCCCATTATACATTAATTCTAATCTTTCAGAAATATTGTTAAGTTTATCTATAGTATTACGCTCTTTTTTAAAAGTATCTTTAAATTCTGATATTTCATTAGTAAATATGCTCATTATATCATCGGCAGAACAAGGTAAAAATGATTCAGAGTTAATAAATTCTTGTAATTCTTCAAATGTATCAAATTTATTAATTGTTTCCTCAATTTCATCTATTCTTAAATGACCTTCTACAGCTACTAAAAATTTATCAATTACATCTTTTCTAGGTTCTGTAACATCTACTGTAAATCTATCTAAAAATTCAATTGGTTTTTTTAACGTAGAATATCCACTTTCAATACTATCAATAACTTCTTTAGATGAATCTCCTGAAGCTAATTTTTTATAATTATCTTGCATTTTTTTAACATTCTTTTCAAAATATTCTGCATATTTATCAATCTTAGTTCTATTACTACGAGATAATTTACCATCTTCATTAGCTAATACTGTTTCTAACTTAGATACAATTTCAGCATTTTTTTCCCTTATACTTTCTATATTATTATAATTCATAATAACCTCCTTTTTATTTCCCTTAAACAGTTTCCATTAATCTATTTACAAATCTAGGAACCACAACATTTAACACTTCATCACTAACTTCTACAATATTATTGTCTATTAATTCAACAACAATATTTTCTAACGTAGCTTCTTTTTCTTCGTCAAGTTTATTCAAAAAAGCATAACTTTTACCTTCAAAAAATCCGCAATCCATAATCATATAGATACTTGCATTAAATTCTATAACATCTCCACTTTCAATACACATGCCAAATCCCTCATTTCATTTCATATAGTATATAATATAACATATATATCAAATTTAGTCAAATAAACTTTACATTCTTGTCACAAAATAAGACAATAAAAAAAGTAACTGTGAAGTTACAATTAATAAAAAATAGTATTAGTATGATATATTACGATTTTGAGTATGAAATAAATACTATTTATCGCTAAAATATTCGTTCATTATTTTACGTACTTCGTAATCACTTTCGTCTAAAAAATCAATTCTAAAATTTTTAATTCCTAACCTTTTATAGATTTCTAAATCTCTAATTTTAAGTATTGGTTTATGATTATAAATGTAATTAATTCCATTTTTACAATGAAGTAAATATTCTCTATCAAATGAATCTAAAAGTTGTTTATATTTTCCATTATAGTTACATTCTTGACACTTTTTAGTAGCAAACAAAACACAGTGTTTCATAGTCATAACCCTTACTTTACCATAAATTAATAATTCAACATTAGAAACTAAATCCCTAGATAACTTCTTGATAGAATGAATATCAAGCTCGGCACTAAGTGTAATTTTACCAACTTTAGATAAATACTTTATAGTTTCGTCATTAGAAATATTAAAAGTGTAATTTAAAATTAAATTTCTATCTGAATACTTCATTAAATCTGATGTACTGTTAATAAGTAGTTGATCATAAGAAACATCTTTCGAATTTAAAAGTGGTTCAAATATAAACTTAGAATCAGGGTATTTGTTAATAAGTTCTTCGCTGTTTGTATAAAAATTTGTAATGTCATAATTTTTTAATATTTCAAAATGCCTAGAATTATTAACATAAACACTTAGTCCACTACTTGATTTATCTTTATAAATATTAGAAAATTCTTGCTCAATAAAATTATTTTTTCTTGATAATCTCTTTTCATCTAACATTAAAACTAAATTACGTCTTATTTCGTTAAGTTGACTAATAGGTATAAATATAGAATCATCAATTTCGTATGATACATCTGAGCACGTATATATAGAAGTACCTAGTTTTAAAAGTTTAGAAGATATATCTTCCTCTGTTACTACTTTCTTAGATGCAACTTCAACTTCATTACTATTTATTGAAACACTATTTATTCCATCGTTCATAGAAACTTCTAAAGGTAGACCTACTTTAGCTTTTACAAAAATAGTAACTGGTACTTTTCTTTTTGGAAATACTAAAAGATCTGTATTAAGAGCATCATCAAACGTTTTAAGTACCTTATCACATTCATTTAAAGATATATTATTAGGTATAGTAACTATATCTCCTTCTTCTGCAAACTTAACCTGCTCAGAGTTAATATATAAATTATATAAAGTTAAACCTTTGTCTGTATTTTCAAATTTAATACCATCTTTTAATTTAAGTGGTTTATTTAATTTAATAGTTATTATTTTCTCATCACAAGATATAACATCTCCAATATATACACCTTTATGATTACCACGCTTAGTATTTATTATATCAGTATCATCAAGTATATTACCACCTGTTAAACCACGATTAAATAGATACTCTAAAGCATTTACTTCTGATTCAATAGAAACTTCACTTTGATCATAATACGAATCAATAAGTTTACGATACATTCTAGTAACAACTGCTACGTATTGAGGTGATTTCATTCTACCTTCTATTTTTAATGAATAAATATTACTTTCCATAATTGCTGAAAAGTTTTTAAACGTTGCTAAATCTTTAGGACTTAATAAGTATTTACCACTTTTACATATGTTTTCTCCATTAATAGCAAGATTGTATGGCATTCTACAAAGCTGCGAACAAGCTCCCTTATTACCACTTCTGTTCATTGCCATAGAAGAAAATAAACATTGTCCAGAATAACTAACACATAAAGACCCATGAATAAATGCTTCAATATCTAAATCTGTATCAATAGCGTTAATTTCTCCTACACTAAGTTCCCTAGCAACTACTACTCTACTAAAACCTAGATTTTTTAAGAATTCAAAAGAATACTTATCTAAATTATGCATTTGAGTAGAAGCATGAAGTTCTAAATTAGGAAAAATTTTTGCAATTACTGAAGCCAAACCTAAATCTTGAAGAATGATAGCATCTACATTTTCTTGATGTAAAAAACGAATAAAATCTATTACTGATGAAAAATCGTCATTGTCAATAATTGTGTTAACTGTAACATATATTTTCACACCTAGTAAGTGAGCATGTTTGATAACTTCAACGATTTCTTCATTTGAAAAATTCGCAGCAAAACTCCTTGCACCAAAACTTTTACCCGATATGTATACAGCATCTGCTCCATTATCTACTGCAGCGTAAAATGCCTCCATACTACCTGCTGGGCATAATAATTCTTTTTTCATATATTTCTCCTAAAACTTAACCTATTATACAACAAAAAACAAAAAAAAACAC
Source organism: bacterium (assembly GCA_044432745.1). GTDB lineage: Bacteria > Bacillota_I > Bacilli_A > RF39 > UBA660 > CAKOSP01. Next base: position 10,056 of record JAWXUH010000002.1, on the reverse strand, counting down.
TTTATAAAGTGTTTAATTTATTATTAAGATAATTTTTCAATTAATTCTGCTTTTTTTAAAGTAGAATAACCAGTTATACCTTTTTCTTTTGCTAACTCTTTTAATTCAGCTAATGTTTTACCACTTAAATCAGTAGTTTCTTTTTTTTCTGCTTTTTTAGCAGGAGCTTTTTCTTCTACTTTTTTAGTTTCTGCTTTTTTAACTTCAGTTTTAGCTGCTGCTTTTGGAGCAGTAACTTCTTGTCCTAAAGCTGATTTAGACATATTTACTAATGCAGTAAATCCATTAGGATCACTTATTGCAAGTTCACTTAACATTTTTCTATTAATTTCAACACCTGCTTTAGATAAACCATTAATGAATACAGAATAACTTACACCGTTTAAACGACATGCAGCATTAATTCTTGTAATCCATAATTTTCTGAAATTTCTTTTGTTTGCTTTTCTATCACGATAAGCATATTCACCACTGTGAAATACTTGCTCTTGAGCAGTTTTGTATAGTCTATGTTTACTACCAAAATACCCTTTTGCTTCTTTTAGGACCTTACGTCTTCTAGTTTTAGAAACCGATCCACCTTTAACTCTTGCCATATTTTACTCACCAACTAGATAATGTTTTTTAAACAACTAGTTTCTCCTTTACTTAATACTTGTGTTCCTCTTCTTTGACGAACTTGTTTTCCACTATCTTTACCAGTTTTGTGGTTACCACCACTCATTTTAGCAACAATAGTACCATTTTTTTTCTTTTTTAACACTTTGCTTGATGCTTTATGTGTTTTTTGTTTACATTTTGCCATACTACAATTCCTCTCCTCTATTTATTTTTTTGGTGCAAGCAATAAAAACATTTGTCTTCCTTCTAGTTTAGCAGCTTGCTCCACAACAGATATATCAGATAATTCATCTGCAAATCTTTTAAGAACTTCTTCTCCTATACCAGGCTTAGCCATTTGTCTTCCTTTAAATCTTATATAAGCTTTAATCTTATGTCCTTTTTTCAAATATTCTGAAGCATTCTTTTTACGAGTATTAAAGTCACCAATATCTATAGTTACAGATAATCTATATTCTTTCGTTTCTTTATTACTTTCTCTTTGTTTCTTTTGAGCTTCTTTAGCTTTTTTAGATTTTTCATATTTAAATTTATTATAATCTATTATTTTAGCTACAGCTGGCGTTGATTTACCGCTCATCAGTACTAAATCTAAATTTGCATAACCCGCTAAAGTTAAAGCATCATTTAAATTCTTCACTCCCATTTTTTCTCCATTAGGACCAATTACCATCATCTCTTTAGCTTTAATCTTTTCGTTTACCTGATTTTCAGGTTCCTTAGATACAGCTGGATGACCATTATAATATTTGTTTGCTATTTTCAGCACCTCCACACAATTAAAAAGTGATGCATCTATACACCACTTAAAAAATCTAAATCAACATTACAGTTATATAAATATAACATAAAAGATATTAGGTTTTTTACCCATTACTATTTAAAAGTAATAAGGTGGATATAAATCGCTTTCCTTTTTAATAACAAAAATATTCTACTACAATTATATGTACTTTGTCAAACTTTTTTATTATTTTATATAAAATTCTACAAAATATACTTAATTTTTAAGATCTTTTTCTAATTTTAGAATTTTCATTAGAACAAGATTCTAAAATTTGTTTTCTATTAGATTTTAATTTTTTATAATCTGATAAACAAATTTTATAAACAGATTTTAGTTCTGAATTGTATGTAAATTTTTTCTCAGGTGCTAAACACATCAATATTTGATGATAAGCAACAATTAACTCTGCAAAACATTCACTGTTTTCGTCCATAGTTTTAAGTGAATTTTGTATTTTTCTTAACCTCATTTTTAAAACCTTTTTTAAAAACGAATTAGGTAAATTAGTACTCAGTAATAATTTTTCACTAAAAAGTAAAGGACTATCTATTTCTTCTCCTAGATTAGTAAATTGATCGTTAATATTAAATTTGCATTCATTAAAGTTAAAATTTTCTTCAAATAATTTTATATACAACTCTTCATCAGAATCTTGACCTATTAAATAATCGTGTGCATTGTATCCTCTTTTAACAATTGCTTCAAGTTCTTTATCCATAAAGCAATCGTAACTTTGTCCATTCTTATCAAATCTTTCCTTAAGTTCTTTATATGCTAATATTATTTCTGAATTCATATAATTTTCACCTAAAACTATAAATGATAATTGTGATAAAGATAAATTAGATACATCAGTTATTTCGTCATCTAAGATACGTATTTTTTTTCCCATTATAATCCCCCCTTCTTTTTTGTATGATATATATTACAACAGGAAATTAAATATGTCAAATAAAAAAAAGTTTTTACACTTTTTTATATAACTTCTATTTTCATAAAATTTGTAATTTTGTTTTCAGATGTATTTGGAAATCCACCAGTTATTACAATAATATCTTCTTTTTGAAGTTCAACAAATTCTTTTGCAACTTTAACTGAATCAGAAATAATTTCATCTGTTGAATTATATTCTTTAACAATTACTGGATATACACCATAGTTAAGCGCAAGTTTTTGAGCTACTTCTTCTTTTGTTACAGCAGCAAGTACTGGACAAGTTGGTTTTAAATTACTAACTGCTTTAGTACTAGTACCTTTAAGAGATGTAGTAACAATTAATTTAGCATCAAGTGATTTAGCAGCATAAATTGCTCCTCCACAAATAGCTTTTCTTATTTTGTTACTATTATTTGCTTCTTCAGCCATATCATAAGCATAATGTCTTTCAGCTGTTTCACAAATATTAGCCATAGCAGCTACTGTTTCAACTGGGTAATTACCAGTAGTAGTTTCACCAGATAACATAACAGCATCTGTACCACCCATTACTGCAGCAGTAATGTCTGAAATTTCTGCTCTTGTTGGTCTAATATTTTTTTTCATAGACTCTAACATTTCAGTTGCAACAATTGCAATTTTTTCATTTTTACGACATTTGTCAATCATAAGTTGTTGTGCAAATGGAAGTTCAGCCATTGGTACTTCAACACCTAAATCACCACGAGCAACCATAATACCGTCTGATACTTCAACGATTTCATCTAAGTTATCAAGACCAGTTTGACTCTCAATTTTACTTATTAATAATATACCTTCGCAATTATTTTCTTTAAGAAGTTTTTTAACTGAAAGTACATCTTCTTTACAAGATACAAATGATAAAGCTAAGAAATCTCCATCATGAGTAGCTCCGTATAAAATATCTTCTTTATCAACTTCACTAATAAATGGAATATCAAGTTTAACACCTGGAGCACTCATAGATTTTTTATTACCTAAAATACCTCCAGCTTTAATAACACATGTAACACCATCATTTTCTTTAGAAACAACTTCTAAAGTCATTAATCCGTTTTCAAGTAAAACATCTTTACCTACACATAAAGAATCAAGTGCGTTAGGATAATTAACAGAAAATCTTTCTTTATTACCTAAAACTTCTTCTTTAACAAGTCTGATAGTTTCACCTTCTACTAATTCAAGTTCATCACCCTCAAGCATACCGCTTCTGAATTCTGGACCTTTAGTATCGTATAAAATACCTACATTTTTACCAGTAATTTTTCTAACTTCTTTTACTGATTGTACTACTGTTATTTTTTCTTCACTAGTAGCATGTGAACAATTGATTCTTGCAACATTCATACCAGATTCTACCATTTTAGTCATAACTTCAACTGGAGAACTAGCTGGACCAATACTACAAATTATTTTAGTTTTTTTCATTTAAACATCACCTTCCGAAAAACCTAATAAATAATACCATAAATCTTAGGAATTTTCAACAAAAAAATAAAAAGGAGAAAAATATCATATTATTAAATAGTGATTGTATGAATGATGAAACTTTTAAAAATTTTATTAATAATGATTTTAAAAAATTTTCTAGTGGATTGTTTGCATTATCAGCTTTTGAATTTAATTTACTTGCCACTATAATCGGTTTTGCAATTACACCTACCTTAACAACAAATGAGCAGAATTCTTTAGGAAATTTTTTCGCATTAGTAGGACAAGTTTTAATGACAGCAAATGCTCAAAATATAACACTAGAAGCTAATAGAAGAAAATGTGAAAATTATAACAGTAAATTAAAAAAAGAATTTCAAACTCAAAACACAGAGCAAGAAATCCTTTTAATTAAAGAAGAAATGATAAATTTTATAAATAATTTTTATAAAAATTAACAAACAACTTTAGATATTATAGCTAAATTAAAAATTATTCTCTTTAAAATATCTATATAAAATTCTTCAGTAACTGCATGAGAAAATGAATATTTTATTAAATGATTTATGTTTATTGGATAAACATTGTGATGCTTACCTAATTTTAACATTAAATCTTTAACTATCCAGTTAGCCTCTTCATCTGCAGTAAATTCTTTATCTTTCATAACTTTATTTTCATATCCTGAATAACATTCCTTTATTATATCAAAATCTTTTGTAACTTTTTTTACGTCACAAGAAATAAGATCTACTTGATTAATAATGTATATATAATGGTTTATTGTTTTTTCAAAAATCTTTTTTTGGTGAGAAAAATCAAGATCACTTATTACTATAAAAAGAGATTCAAATTCACCTTTAATATTAAAATTAATGTTACCATCAAGTTCTCTAATTAAATGAGATACTCTTTTTTTTATAGACATATATTTCACCCTTTCAAAACTTGAATATAATAAACAAATTTTCTAAAAAATAAATACTACTTATAAAAAAATAAGAGTAAATATTAAACAATAAAATGTATTTTTATTATACTATTTTAGTTTACAGATTGTCAATTAATAAAATTAAAAAAAATATCAAGTATATGACATTTTTTTATTTTTCTAAATTAACGGTAAATACCTGATTATCAAATACTATAACTCTTTGATTAAAAGATAAATCATATGTTTCAGAGTGATTATTTAACATAAATAAAAGAGTTCCTTCTACTGTTTCATTTGCATAAATAACTTGCTCTTCTAACGCTGTTTCTGAATTAACATAAGAATATATATATTGATGTTCTTCACCTTTATCATCTATTAAATTAAAATAAAGAGGACTAAATTCAAATGATTTAGTAGAAGTATTTTCTATAGTAAGACTTACTAAAAGCATTTCTCCTTCAAAATCTTCTGATTCTATTAATTCAAAGTCGTTAACTACATAAGTAATATCTTTGTAATTGATTGACTCGTTCATACTAAACTCTGTTTGATTAACACCATCTTCATTTTGAGCACTGCACCCACTAAGAAGAAGCATAACTATAAATAAATAAATTATTTTTCTCATCTTATCACCTATTATAAGAATAAACTATAAGTTAAAATAAGTAAATAAAAAATAAGTTAAATATTAACTTATTTACTTTTTTGTAAAATTAATTACAAATTATTTTTTAACTGATATTATGACTAACACCACTACTACAAAGAAAGAAAATATTGTTACAATAACAAGTATATTACTTGGACTATCAACTTGATTTACATTATTATCTTCAAGTAAAGATTCATTACCTAGATAATTATCGCTATTATTTCCGCCATTTGGTGTTGAATTATTTGTAGATTCTTTATCAGTATAATCTATTGATAATTCTATATCTGCGTAAAATCTATTATCTCTAGTAAATACATAAGTATAGCTATTTGAAATTCTCTCAGCATTTGCACTTACAACTCTATTTTCATAATCATATATTTTTATAGTTATTTTATCTAAATCAGGATAATCATCAAAACATTTATTTGTTGAATTTGTATTAATATTATAAATACCATCTTCGTTTGTTACTAAAAATATTTTATAACAAGTATTTGCGGCATTAGAATTTAAAAAGGATGATTTATCAAACTCATGAGTATAAACTACTACATTATTATTTCTATCAGCTTGCATTTCGTAAAAATCACCTTCCGGCTCTTCTATAAAAATGTCTGTTGGACCAGTTTCTCCATAAGTATAAGGAATATAGTCTGCATTATAATTATCTTCATCAAAATATAGTGTAATTTTTTCATTAAACTCATCAGTTATAAATACAGTATACTGCGCATTACATCCACTACAAATTAAAACTAATATAATTAATATAAATATTTTCATATTATTTCCCTAACCTCTCGTATTAGCGAAGAACATACTTTCAAATTCACTTTCAGTGTATGCTGCCTTCGTATTATAATAAGACTCCATTGATACTACATATAAACCACTTGAACTTGTAGTAGAGATACCTTCTACTAAAGCTCTTCTATTATAACTACCTGTAGCGTGTGATATGTATATAGTATTATTTGATAAATCAGTTCCAACTACAAACATAATATGGCCATCTTGCCAAACTAAATCTCCTGGAAGGATAGTGTAATTTGGAGCAGAACCTGTATTTAAAGAATAAGTTGTTCCATAAGTCTTATATGTACTTGAAACTGCTGTACTTTGTTGAAATCCTGCATTTTTTAGTATCCAAGTTATGTAAGCTGAACAATCTAAACCATAAGCAGTAAATGTCCAACTACCATAAGCAAATCCACTTGAATATTTATAACCCCAATCTGGATCAGCACCATAAAAACTATTTACTGAAGCACCTACTCCTTCGTAACTACTCCATCCGCCATTACCACCCGAATACGTATAAGGTATATTAATATTATACATTTCATATAAATATGCAGTATATGTTAGAGCAACTGCAACTGCAGCTTCTCTTGTACCTACTCCATTAGTAACGGCAGTATTATAAATATAGTTATTATAATCTGTTAAGCTAGATCCATTACTTTGCAGGAATGTAGATAACCTAGTCATAAGAATTGTATCTGCTAAAGTTTTATCGGTATAGTTTTCGTATTCACCACTACCACTACCATAAGACATCATTGTTATTTCATTATTATCGTAATAATAATATAGTATTTCATCATACGTATAATTTTTTTCTTTAGCTAAGTAGTACGCTCCATACTGACTCATACCTTCGCCATGGTTTCCATAACAATACGAACTAAACCAACTAGAAGCTGGATTGTATGAATCTAAATTCACTTTAGGAATTTCTTGTATCTTAGAATCGTCTAATAAGAAATTCTCTCCTCCGTAATGAATTTGATATATGACATTACCCAAGCTATCTGTTGTTGTTCCATAATAACACATTGCAGCAAAGTAACCTGGAGCTACTTCTTCATCTTTTGTAAGAATTAAATTATGCGTTAAACTCGTAGCTTGCATGAAAGGACTTTCGCTATCAAGTGCTATATCTTTATCATTAACTCTATAAGCAATTTTATTAGCATCTACAGTACCTGATGAAAAATTATAAAGTACATATGACCTAATAGCAATAGCCTGCGCTTTAAGCATTTCAGGTTCATCTTTAAAGACTCCAATCTCAGAATATAATATAACTGCTACCAAATCATTTAAACTAACGTTTGTATCAATTATTTCACCATTATATTCAACACTGTATAAAATGTTAGCAGCAGGAACATTGTACGTATTATAATTTGTATTATTATTACTATTATTTGTATCTACAACTAATAAAAAAATTGCAATAATTACCATCAAGACTACAGGTCCTAATATTAGAATCAACATCTTGTATTTAGAACTAATTATTTTAAAAGCAGAATTATCTATATTTATTTTTTTTATTTTAGATATTTGTTTTTTTGGATCAAATTTATCCTCTACTTTTTTCATAACAGGATTAGTATCATTTCGCTTTAGTTTAGAAGTAGGAAATTTATTTGTAACATCAATATTACTTTTGTGTTGTTCTACTCTACTTCTCCTGTCATCTGTAATTCTAGGAATAAGACTTGTATCATCGTGATTATCATTCTTATTTTTGCTTTTATAATCATGTCTTTGATTTTGATTTAATGGCTCATGATTAGCTTCATTTTTCTTTTGACTACTATTTTTAGTATCTTTTTCTTCTTCTGATTTTTTTGCTTTTTTAACTCTAGATTCTCTATATTGATTTTGATATGTATACTCTGAATCATCTTCTAATTCTTCGTTATATTCATTATCCTCTTCTAATTCAGTAAAATCTTCTTCTTCATATAAATTATCTATTACTTCATGATCTTCATCTATGTTGGAATTATCTGTAGTTGTTTGACCATATTTTATATATTTATTACCACTCATTTAAACACTACCTAACATATTCATTTTATCAAAACCATGATAATTTGTCTAGGTAGTACAATTTATGATTTTATTTTAATTTTTCTATTTTTTGCCTAACAGATTCTATATTTGATTCAACCATTGAATTTACTTTTTCTTGATATAAAAGCAATACTTTTTGTGTCACAAGTGCTACATATTTAACTTCTACATCAAATAAAGAAGCTATATCTTCATAAGAGTAATAAGCAGAAGCTGGATAACACAGAGTTAAAGAAACAATTTTCTTCTCTCTATCTTTTAAACTATCTATAACACTTAATAAAGTATAGTCAATACCATTAGCATTTTGAAAATGTTCTGGAATACTTTCTTCCTTTTTTGTTACCGGCAGTTTTTTCTCTATAATGTCTAAACATTCAAGCTCTTCTATAACGTTTTCTATTTCAAAAACTTCTTCAGTTTCTAACACTTCAATTTCTTCTGGTATATTTTTTATTGCTTCACTATTAGATTTATTGCCATAAACATTATAAAAATTATCTTTATCAATATCATATTTTTGTAAATGATATTGTATTAAATTTCTCAATTTGTATGTACTGCGTTTATCTTGATCAGTATTTAATACTTCCTCATTTGGTATATTTAAATCATTTCCATAACGCTTAATAACTTTATCTTTATGTTTAATACTTATAAAACTTACAACTAAATCTATTACATCTACTGGATATTTATCGTATTCTTCATATATAGTTTTTTGTGGTAATTCTCCTGCATTAATGTATATACTAGAATCTTTGTTATATCTATCAAAATGTAATTTTAATATTTTTCTTAATCTATAAGAATTATCTTTATAATCTTCTGTAGTTTTATCACAATCATATACTACATTGTAATCAGGACCATACTTTAAAATTAACATATCATGATATCTAATATCTAAATAATTAATAACTATATCAACATCCTCTTTTGTAAACATATTAAATTCTTCGTATATAGTCTTTTTACCACCTGTTACAACTCTTTTTTCTTTTTGTACATATTCTTCAGGGTCATTTTCATAATAAGATAAATTCTTAAGAATTAGATTTCTTAAAGTTTTTGCATTGTTTTTATATTCTTCTGTTGTAGTATCACAATCATAAAACTGATTTAAATCATCTCCATACCTCATTAAAAACTTATCTCTATGTAGTAGATAAATCTTATCTATTACTGCGTTAAGAGCTTCTATTTTATATGATTTAAATTCTTCATATATAGTTTTATTTTCAATCTTTTTACGTTTTAAAAATATAGTACCTTTTTCATATTCAGTAGAATCTTCACGATATCTTCTTAGGTGTGTCCTTAATAAAACTCTCATGTTTTTTAACGCCATTTTATATTTAGCCGTTGTATTATAATTCTCTGAATTACCAGCTGACAAATCATCGCCAAATAAGTATTTAATTTCATCTTCATATAACTTACTAACATACTTAACTACGTAATTAATCTCCTCTGGTGTATATTCATGAAAAAATTCATATAGCGTTGGATAAACTATAGACTTTCTATATTCTTCCTTCATATCATATTTTTTCAAATGATAATTCATAATCTCAAATACTTTTCTTGAATTAACTTTGTATTCCTGCGTAGTTTTATCGCAATCATATACTACATTATAATTAGGTCCATATTTCATTAGAAGTTTTTCTTTATGATCAATTTCTGTTAAAAGTAATGCTTTATCAACATCTTCTTTATTATATTTTAAAAATTCCTCATACACAGTTCTGTTATTTGTCTTTTTCTTTTTAGTTCCAGTAGTTTCCA
>JAWXUH010000001.1:300703-302856 GCA_044432745.1 bacterium | reverse complement strand
ATAACTGAAGTAAGTAGTTCGAGTTCTTGGTCTGGTTCAAATAAGACAATACACATAGAAGATATTGATCAAGGTTCTGGAGTAAGTAAATATTACTTAGTAGATACGTCATCAGGAACATGTCCAACAATTGGTTATACGTCATATGATGATTATAATACTGTAGACTTTGACAATGGTTTTTACTGTGTATATGTAGAAGATGTCGTAGGAAATGAAAGTGAAAAAATTTATTTTGAGGTGTCAGGTATAGACAAAACGCCACCAACAACAGGAGTAACATATAAAGATTCAGTAGCACAATCAATAGAGATAACAATAACCTCAGATGATGGTGAAGGTTCTGGAATAGATGGAAAAGGATATGCACTTATAAGAATTGATAATGATGAAGATTGTGAAGGTGCAACATACACTGCAGCAAATATAATAGAAATAACAGAAAATGGATTATATGCAGCTTGTTCGAAAGATAAGGCTGGTAACACATCTATTACTCCATCTACCAAAGATGATACATCATCGTTAATAATAAAGATAAATTCAGTAGATAGAACTCCACCAGTAGTAACAGTAACGCAAGATAATGCAGATGTGTGGGCTCAATCAAAAACGATATCTGTTACAGCTACTGATGGAATTGATACTGAAGATGCAAAAGTAGCAGGTGTTAATGAAAATGGATATGCAATAATATTATCTACAGAAAATTGTGAAACAGCAAGTTTTTCATCGACAAAAACAAAAAAAGTAACAGTAAACACGACGTATAAAGCTTGTGTTGTTGATAAAGTAGGAAATATTGGTGAAGCAGAAATAGTAGTAAGTAAAGTTGATACTACGAACCCTACAGTAACTTTGAGTCAATCAATATCTTCACCGTATACAACAGTTACGTTAACTGCAAAAGGTGCTGATACTCAATCAGGAGTATATGGATATTACTTTACAACATCCTCAACATGTTCAACAAGTTTTTCAGCGTATAATACGAAAACTACTGCATCTTATACAGCTAATACGACTTACAGAGTATGTATAATAGACAACGTAGGTAATGTAAATAATGCAACAATAAGTGTAACAGGAATAGATAAAACGCCTCCAACAGTTACATTGAGTCAATCATTAAATTCTATATATACTATATCAACAGTCACAGCAACAGCAAGTGATTCGTTATCAGGAGTATATGGATATTATTTTACAACGTCGACAACATGTTCAACAAGTTTTGCATCGTATAATTCAACAAAAACTAATACGTATACATCAAATGGAACTTATAGAGTATGTGTAATAGATAAGGCAGGAAATACAAGTATAGCATCAATTAATGTAGCATCTATAGATACTACAGGACCGACAGTGTCAATATCACAATCAGTAAATTCTACATTTACATCTACAACAGTTACAGTAACGGCAAGTGATAATCTATCGGGAGTATATGGATATTATTTTACATCATCAAGTAGTTGTTCGAAAACTACATCTTTATATAGTTCAACAAGGGTTCAGTCATATACATCGAATGGAACTTATAGGGTATGTGTAATAGATAAGGCAGGAAATACAAGTATATCGTCAATCAATGTATCAACAATTGATGAAACAAAACCAACTGTTTCAGTATCTCAATCATCTTCTTCAGGGTCTATTATAGCAACAGCGACAGGAAGTGATTCACAGTCAGGAGTTTCGGGATATTATTATACAACTTCTTCAACAACATGTAGTGCATACACTTCGACATATTCATCTACAAGAACTAAGACATATACGTCAAACGGAACATATAGAGCTTGTGTAATAGATAAAGCGGGAAATACGGGCTATAGTAATTTTACAATTAATAGTGTAGATACTACAGCTCCAGTAGGTTCAATATCTAAAAAAGGTGGAACGTCATATGTTACTTTAAGTTTCTCAGCAACAGATTCAGTAGGAGTTGTCGCATATGCGTTGACTACAAGTTCTAGTACATCATCTCTTTCTTGGACTACAGTATCTAGTACAACATCGTACAGTAATACAAAAAATGTAGTAGCTGCAGGAACATATTATTTTTATGCTAAAGATGCAGCAGGAAACATATCTACAGCTAAATCAGTAACAGTCTACGTAAGTGATATATCAAGTGGATCAAGTGG
>JAWXUH010000001.1:0-300603 GCA_044432745.1 bacterium | reverse complement strand
TGGATCAAGTGGGTCAACAGGAGGATCAACTGGATCAACTGGAGGTACGACGACGACAAAACCAGCAACAACAACACCGTATTGTTGGGTAACATCATATACATATGTAGATCATAAAGATGGATCGTTTTACTGTTATGATGTAAAATCAACAACAACACCTTGTGCTACTGGATCAGCTGAATTAAAAGTTGGTATTTGTGTACGAGGAGGAAATAGCCCTGTATGTCCAGATGGATATTCTATAGATAGTAAATTTTCGGTATGTACATTGGTTTAAATGAAAGTTAGGTAAAAAATGGAAGAGAAAAAAGAAAAGAAAAAAATATTAATAGTAATACCAATTATTTTGGTATCACTATTGATAATAATTTTTTTAGTAAATAAATTATTATCATCTAGTAAAGAAATTGTTCAAAATGAACAAGTTGCAGCGACACACACAGAAGAAAAATACGAACATTTTGCTACTGTAGCAAATGATTATTTGGCATATACAAGCGTTGATGTTATAAGTGGATTATTTTTAAAAAATATCGGTTTAGTCAATAGTGAATATGATTTTTATTTATATCAAGTGATAGAAAAAACTGGATCTCAATATACAGATATTGAAACTTCTGAAAAGGTTGCAGAAACGGCAACTCTTTCTATTAGAAATTACTTAGATGGAGAAAATGTAGTATATTCTGAATATGTTACGAATAATCATACTATGAAATTTGAATTACTAAATAAAGAAGATGAAGATTTTATGGGAATATATAATGAATTAGATGAGTTATTATTTGAAAGTAAAGAACTAAAAGTCTCTGAATTGGAAGAAGGAAACTATAGATATTACTATAATAATGAATATATAGAATTTAGAATATATATAGACAATGATAAACCTATTTTAGATTCTTACGAAATAAGTGGCAATTTTATTGCTGTAAATTACGATGATATTAGTAATTACGAAGTATATTATTATTTCACAGAAGAACAAAATAGTACTAACGATTTGTCAAGTTTTAAAATAAGAGACAATATTAATTTAAACTGCGGAGTTGAATATAATACATACGTATATGCGGAAGACGAAGCAGGAAATAAGTCAGGTATCGAAAATATAGGAACTTATATATTGAGTTGTGATACATACAATGAAGAAGAATAAAATTCTTCTTTTTTTTGTATTAAATTAAAAAATGAATAATAATTAGTAAAAATGCCTACAATATATATATGAAAAAAAATATAAAGAAAACATTGTTAAGTATACTATTGTTAATCTGTATAGTAGGTTGTACTAGTATACAAACTGCATCTAGTGTAGTAGAAGATTATTTAAGTAGTTATCAAAATTTAGAATATCAAATACTTGTAGATATGGAAACGGTAATTAATTCAGAAGATCTATTAACAGACGATCAAAAACAAATATATAGAGAGATATTGAAAAAACAATATAGCGATTTATATTATGAAGTTATATACGAAAGGTATAATAATGATGAAGCCATTGTGGGTGTAAATATAACAGTATATAATTATTATGAAACGCAAAAAGAAAGTGGAGAATATTTAAGTTCTAATCCAAATGAGTTTAATAACGAAGATGGTAAATACGATGTGTCATTATATATGGATTACAAATTATCAATGTATCAATCGGATATAAATAGAATAACTAATTACTGCGAATTTTTATTAATAAAGGAAGATGGAATCTGGAAAATAAAAGAAATAAATAATGATGTGTTAGAAAAAATACATGGAATATATAATTACGAACAATAAAAAAAATTGCATTAGCAATTTTTTTATCTTTGTATATTTCTTAATGAAGAGTTTTCATCAAGTAAAGAACAAAAAGAAGAATGATTTTTAGATAATAATGCGTTTTTCTTTTTAAAAATATCTTCTCTTATAGAAGTAGCTATAACATTATTATTATATACAATATATTCAAATGATTTATTAGCACAATAGATATCTTCGTGAAATGATACAAGATCATTCATATTATTTATTTTACCTCTAATACCAGGACAATTTACAATATTTTGTAAAAATCTAGTTGTTTCTGTTTCTTCTTGATTTAGAAAAAGAGTAGTAGAACCATCAGCGAACATATCAACTAAAGCTTCTCTTATTATAATTTTCCCTAATAATTCTGGATATTTATTATAATCATCCTTATTAACATTTGCTGCTATAAATTGAGTATCATTGAAATATGCTGCACCTAAATATTCTGCTTCAACAAGTAGTAGGCCATTTTTTATACCGATACCTTCCCATGCACCAACTGGATTTTCTTTCTCTTCGTGTCCAAATTCTATTTTAATTTTATTCATTATTATTTCCCCCATAATTAAATTATACAATATTGTAACAAATTTGTCAATAAAAAAATAAATAAACGTGTTATTGTAAATACCAAATAAAAAAAGATGAAATATTTTTAATTATAAAAAATAAAGATTGCTAGACATAATTAATTGTATTTGATACAATTTATATATAGAGAAATGGAGAATGCATATGTGTGGAATAACTGGTTTTATAAGTGATAAAAAAAATAAGAAAAAAATCTTAAAAAGTATGAGTGACAGAATAATTCATAGAGGACCAGATTCAAGCGGAGAATATATTGATGATGACGTTGCCTTAGGACATAGAAGATTATCTATAATTGATTTAGAAGGTGGTAAACAACCAATATATAATGAAGATGAATCAATGGTAATAGTCTTTAATGGTGAAATATACAATTATAAAGTATTAAAGAAAGAATTAGAAAAATTAGGACATACATTTAAAACTAACAGTGATACTGAGGTAATAATACACGGTTACGAGCAGTGGCAAGATGAAGTTGTAAAAAAACTTAGAGGAATGTTTGCTTTTGCAATATGGAAGAAGGAAGACAAATCCTTATTTATAGCAAGAGATGGATTCGGTATTAAGCAAGTATATTACTATTATGAAGATGAAGTATTTATGTTTGGATCTGAAATAAAATGTTTCTTAGGACATCCAGATTTTAATAAAGTATTAAACGAAGAAATAATAAGTTCTTATTTATGTTTTAATTCAGTGCCTACTGAAGAAACTTTATTTAAAGGTGTATTTAGAGTAGAACCTGGACATACTCTGCTATTTAAAAATGGAGAAATTACTAAAAATTGTTATTTTAAATTAGAGTTTGAAGAAGGAAAAATAGATGGTGATATAACTGAGCAAATAAACGATGCAGTAGAAGATTCAGTAGAACATCACAAAATAGCCGATGTAGAAGTAGGTTCGTTTTTATCAAGTGGAGTAGATTCTTCATATTTAGTATCTGCAGGTAAACCTGACAAAACATATACTGTTGGATATGATGATCCAAAATATGATGAAACAAAATATGCAAAGGATTTAACAGATAAACTTGGAGTGCATAATAAATCAAGAAAAATATCAAAAGAAGAATATTTAGAAGTTTTTCCAAAAATGATGTATCATATGGATGAACCTATAGCAGATCCAGCCAGCGCAGCATTATATTTTTTAGCTCAAAGTGCAGCAGAAGATGTAAAAGTGGTAATGAGTGGAGAAGGAGCAGATGAGTTTTTCGGTGGTTACAATTCATATATGGAAGATATAGATAATAGTATTTACATGAAATTGCCTTTCTTTATAAGAAGAGGATTTTCTAATATAGCATCAATATTTCCAGATGCAAGAGGATTTAACTATTTATACAGAAGAGGTAAGAAATTAGAAGAATATCATATAGGTTTAGGAAGAGTTTTTAGAGATAAGGAAGCATCTTCAATAGTGTTACCTGGTAATCAAATTCATACAAAAGATATAGTAAAACCATTTTATGAAGATTATAAGGATAATTCAACAATTGTTCAAAGACAAGTTATAGATTATTATTTCTGGTTAGTAAGAGACTTTCTTCATTTAGTAGATAGAAATACTATGATGTTTGGATTAGAAGCTAGAGTACCGTTTTTAGATAAATCGGTATATGATGTTGCAAGAAAGTTATCTCCTGAACATAAACTAAAAAAAGGAGAAACTAAAATAGAACTTAGAAAAGCAGCGTCTGTTTTGATACCAAATGATGCACATAAAAAGAAAAAATTAGGATTTCCTGTACCACTTAGAGAATGGGTAAAAGAAGATTTGTTTTATGAAAATATAAAATTAGCGTTTAATAGTGATGAGGGAAGAAGATATTTTGATAATAAAAAAATCATAAAATTGCTTGAAGATCATAGAAAAGGTAAGAAAGACAATTACAAGAAAATTTGGTGTATTTATACTTTTATAGTATGGTATAATCAGTTTTTTAAGGAGGAAGAAAATGTATAATATAAAAAATAATTCAAAAAAAGTATTAGAAGGTGATACTTTTGTAGCAATAAAAGGTCATACTGTTGATGGACATAATTATATAGAAGATGCAATAAAAAGAGGTGCTAAGAAAATAATATGTGAACATGGTGAGTATGAAGTTGAAACTGTTGTAGTAGAAAATTCTGAAAAATATATAACAAATTATTTAGTAGAAACGTATAAGGATATGCTAAAAGAAATAAATTTTGTTGGAATAACAGGTACGAATGGAAAAACAACAACATGTTATTTAGCATATCAAATGTTAAATAAATTAGGAGTAAAAACAGCGTACATAGGAACAATAGGTTTTTACCTAGATGATTTCGAAGAAGAAAGTTTAAATACAACTCCAGACATAGTAATGTTATATGAATATATTACTAAAGCATATGAAGCTGGTTTTAGAAATATAGTGATGGAAGTATGTTCTCATTCTCTTGATTTAGGAAGAACTGAAGGAATAAATTTTGAAGTTGGCGGGTATACTAACTTAACTCAAGATCATTTAGATTATCATAAAACAATGGAACTATATTTAGAAACTAAAAAAAGATTAGTACCTAAATGTAAAAAAATGGTAATTAATGGAGATGATCAATATTCAAAAGAGTTTACAAACGATAATACGTTAACTGTAGGATTTGAAGATACTAACGATATTGTAGTAAAACAATATGAAAATCTAATAGATGGTGTAAAAGTTAATTTTACATACAATAATGAAAATTACGAAATTTCACCAAAAGTAAAAGGAAAATACAATATAACAAATTTCTTAATGTGTATTGGAATATGCATGGAGTATAAAGATATAAATGACATTATTGCTATATCAAGTGAAATATCTGCTCCAAAAGGAAGATGTGAATTGATTAGTTTAAATGGTGGAGTAGCAGTAGTAGATTATGCACATACACCTGATGCAGTTCAAAAAATAATTGATACATTCAAAGAAGAAAAAGAAGGAAGAATAATAACAGTAGTAGGATGTGGTGGAGATAGAGATCCAGTTAAAAGACCTATAATGGGTAAAATAGCAAGTGATAATTCTGATTACTGTATATTTACAAGTGATAATCCAAGAACAGAAGATCCAAAACTTATATTAGAAGACGTAGTAAGAAATGTAGAGAAAGACAATTATGAAGTTCAAATAGATAGAACAAAAGCAATTTCATCAGCTTTAGATTTAATAAAAGAAAATGATAAAGTTCTAATATTAGGAAAAGGTCATGAAGACTATCAAATAATAGGTCATGAAAAAATACATATGGACGATGCTCAAATAGTAAGAGATTACATTAAAGGAAAAAATAACTAAAAAAGTTATTTTTTTTGTAATAATTTTTTGAAAAAAAATAATAATAAATATATAAATAAAATTATATTACAAAATATGACATATATTTTAAGTAAGAATGTGTATTATATATTAAAAAATTTTTTTAGAAATGAGGTATTATGAATTTATTATTATTTTTACTAGGTTTTTTCCTAGGATTATTTATAGGAACTGCATTAATGTGTATATTAAGTATAAATAGATACAATATGTATATAAAAAAATAATATATATGGAAAATAATCATATATATTAAAAGGTGAAGAAAATGTATAAAGAAGATTATGAAACGTTAAAAACGTATGAAAGTGAAGGTATATTAACAGTTACGTTTAACTATAAAAAAATAAATGTCTTAGGTATACCAATGTTAAAAGATTTAAATAAACTATGTAATTATCTAGAGAGTAATGAAGAACTAAAAGTAGTTATATTTAATTCAAGTAATGATTTGTTTTTTATAGCTCATGCTGATATAGATATGTTAAAAAATATGAAAGTCTCAAACAAAAGTAAAGATGAGATCGGAATAAACGATTTAGCAAAAACATTAGACAGAATAAATAAATTGTCTCAAGTAACAATATCACAAGTAGAAGGATATGCAAGAGGTGGTGGTCACGAATTTATATTAGCATGTGATATGAGATTTGCAACGCCTAATGCAGTGTTTATGCAAATGGAATGTGGAATGGGAATTTTACCATGTGGAGGAGGATCTGCAAGATTAGCTAGAGTAGTTGGATTGCCAAGGGCTTTAGAAATAATTCTATGTGCAGAAGACTTTAATGCAAAAGAAGCATATCGATATGGAACAATTAATAAAGTAATAGAATCAGATAAAATAAGTGATTATGTATATACATTAGCAAAAAGGATATCCAAGTTTCCTTTAAGAGCAATTAAAGCTTGCAAAAAAACTATATATAAATCTATAGACTTAGATATTGATAAAGCTTTAAAAGAAGAGAGTTATCAACTTGCAAAAGCAATAAGTATCACACCTGCCATAAAAAGATTTACATATGCATCAGATATTAATTTTCAATATAGCATATATAATCAGAAAAACTTTTCAAAGTACTTAATGGATTTTCAAAACATTAAGTAAAATGTATACTCAAAAATAAAGAATTACAAAATATAATGATAATACGCAAATATATGTATATTAGTGTACTATCATTTTTTTATAGACATATTACTATATTTTTGTTACAATTATGTTAAATCTTAATGAAGAAAGGAGCAATTTTATATGAAAACAGATAAAACACTTCTAATAATGGCAGCAGGAATGGGGAGTAGATTTGGTGGATTAAAGCAAATTGAATCAGTAGGCCAAAGCGGAGAATTTATCATAGATTATTCTATATATGATGCAATTCAAGCAGGTTTTAGTAAAGTAGTATTTGTAATAAAAGAGGAAAACTTATCATTATTTGAAGAAACAGTAGGTAATAGGTTAGCAGAGAAAATAAAAGTTGAATATGCTTTTCAAAGTCTTGAAGATACGCCTATAAAAATAGATCAAGAAAGAGTTAAACCGTGGGGTACAGCACATGCTATAATGGCAGCAAGAAATAATATAAGTGGTCCGTTTTTAGTTATAAATGCAGACGATTTTTATGGAAGAGATGCTTTTATAAAAGCATCAGAACACTTAACTAAGAGCAGTGAATATTTCATAATAGGATATAAAGTAATAAATACTTTATCAGAAAGTGGTGAAGTATGTAGAGGAATCTGCGATATGCAAAATGGTGTGTTGAAGTGTTTAAATGAAAGTAAGTGTAGTATGTCAGGAAATGATGTATTATGTACACCACTTTCAAATAAAGAAGAATCATTTATAATATCTAATGATGTTTTATGTTCAACTAATATGATCGGATTTAATGCTAATTTTTTTCCATTTTTAGAAAATAAATTTAAATTGTTTCTAGAAAAGAATAAAGATTATTTAGCAACATGTGAATATATGATTCCTGACGTATTAACTAAGGTAATAGAGGAAAAATATAATGATGTTTTAGTAATTAAAACTGATTCAAAGTGGTTAGGAATTACATTTAAAGAAGATTTAGAAGGTTTAAAAGGAGAAATAAATAAATTAATAGAAAATGGAGAATATCCAAAAAATTTATGGGGGAAATAGAAATGAAAAAAGAAGTTAGTTTGTTAGTAATGGCAGCAGGAATGGGAAGTAGATTCGGAGGTTTAAAACAAATTGAACCAATGGGTCCAAATGGAGAATTTTTAATAGATTATTCAGTATATGATGCATTAAAAGCAGGTTTTAATAAAATAGTATTTGTAATAAAAGAGGAAAATTTTGAAATATTTAAAGATACAATAGGAAGTAGAATACCAGAAGATGTATTAGTAGAATATGTATTTCAAAAAATAGAAGATGTTCCGGTTGAAGTTGAAGTTAATCGAGAAAAACCATGGGGAACAGGACAAGCAATATTATCAGCAAAAGATGTTATAAATGGACCATTTTTAATAATAAATGCAGATGATTTTTATGGATATGATGCATTCAAAAAAAGTTATGATCATATAACAACTAGCGAAGATTATTGTTTAGTAGGTTATCCACTTGGGCCATCTTTATCAAAAGAAGGAGTAGTTAAAAGAGGAATCTGTCTATTAGAAGATGATTATTTAAAAGAAATAGTTGAAAGTAAATGTTATGAAAAAGAAGATTCAGTATTATGTATATCACTTGATGAAAAAATAGAAATAGAAGTAAAAAAAGATTGTTGTACATCAGCAAATATGTTAGGTTTTAACGAAAGTTTATTTTCGTATTTAGAGAAGGATTTTAAACAATATTTAGAAAACTCAAAAGAAAATATATTAGAGTGTGAATATTTAATACCAAATGTTTTAACTCAAATAGTAAAAGAAGGATATAAAAAAGTTAAAATCGTTAAAACGACTTCAGAATGGTTTGGAGTAACATTTAAAGAAGATACTGAAAAAGTAAGAAATGAAATAAAAAATTATGTGGATAAAGGTGTTTATCCAAATAATTTATGGAAGTAAAAAAGAGGAATAAAATGAAAAAAAATGAAGTAAATAATTTAGAATTAAATAAAATGTTAACAATAGGAAATAAAATACTAAAACTGACTTATTATTTAATAGTATTCACATTGTTTGGTTTAATACTATACATAGGTGACATATCAGGTTTCTTTAGCGTATTGTTAGATATTTTAAGTGTATTGATGCCGATGTTTGCAGGATTTATGATAGCATGGGTATTAAATCCAATTGTATTAAAATTAGAATCAAAAGGTTTAGGTAGAGCTATATCATCTGTAACGTTAATTGTACTAGTGTTTGTTGCAATATTAGTATCATTCTTTGCATTTATACCAGTAATGTATAACCAAGCACAAGAATTGATAACTGTTTTACCAGCTGTAATTACAAACATGGTAGGATTTATCGATAATTCAATGTTATCATTTGCAAATAATGGAATAGATGTAAGTTCTATAAATGATTCACTTAATACGTATATAAGTGAATTAGGAACAACATTAGCAGTAACTCTTCCTACAGGAATAATGAATTTTATTGTAAATTTCATAGGAGCTATTGTTACGTTTGTACTTAGTTTAGTATTAGGTTTATATATATTATTAGACTTTGATAGAATCCAAGAAAATTTTCTAAAAATATTACCAGTTAAAAATAGAGAAGAAACATCATTAGTACTTAATAAAGTAAGTATTGAAACAAGAAAATGTATTAATGGAATATTATTAATAGCATCTATAGTAGCATTAATGTGTTCAGTAAGTTTCTCAATAATTGGTTTAGATGCTGCATTATTATTAGGTATAATATGTGGTATAACTAATATAATTCCTTACATCGGACCATGGATCGGTGGAGGTTTTGCAGCAATGATAGGATTTACAACAAGTGGAGCAGTAGGTATAAGTATATTAGTATTAATATTTATAGTTCAATCATTTGAAAGTTACGTATTACAACCATTAATAATGGGTAGAGTAATATCAATACATCCAGTAATAATTATGGTATCATTACTAGTATTTGGACATTTCTTTGGAATATTAGGTATGATTTTATCAACACCAACATTAGCAATATTGAAGGTTGTATTAAGTCATTTTAATGTAAAATATCAAATAATAAAAGATTAGAAGAAATTCTAATTTTTTTTTGACAAATTATTATATGTATACTATTATATTTCATTTTTTTTTGATATAATTGATAGAAGGTAGGTAATAGTGTGGAATATATAACTATATGTTTGCTAATAATTATAATTATATTGCTTGTAGTGTTAATATTAAAAAAAAATAATAATAATGATCTAGTTGAAAGATTAGGTAATTTTGAAGGAAGAATTAATAAAGAGTTTGGAGAATTTAAATTGTTTTTCTCTAAGAATTTATCAACAGATTTTGAAAAAATGAGTGATAAAATAGAATGTAAGTTAAATTACATTAATAATGAAGTAAATAGTAGAATAGATAAAAATTTTGAAAAATCAGATAAAACATTTAGTAATGTTTTAGAAAGATTAGCAAGAATAGATGAAGCTCAAAAGAAAATAGATAGTTTATCAACAGAAATAGTATCATTGCAAAATATATTAACAGATAAGAAAACTAGAGGAACGTTTGGAGAGGTTAATCTAGAATATATACTAAATAATGCATTTGGCAGTAGTTCATCTGGTGTATATAAAACGCAGTATAAATTTAATACAGGAACTATATGTGACGCATTATTATATGCCCCGCTTCCACTAGGTATAATAGCAATAGATAGTAAATTTCCACTTGAAAATTATCGAAAAATGACAGATAGAACAAAGAGTAGAGAAGAAAGAGGAATATTTGAAAAATATTTTATAAATGATTTAAAGAAACATATCAACGATATATCTAGTAAATATATAATACCTGGTGAAACAGGAGATGAAGCTATTATGTTTTTACCAGCAGAAGCAATTTTTGCTGAAATTAATGCATATTATCCAGAGATATTAAATTATGCTCAAAATAAAAAAGTATGGATAACAGGCCCAACAACATTAATAAGTACTTTATCTATAATAAGTATGGTACTTAAAAATGTACAAAGGGACAAATTTACTAAGGTTATACATAATGAACTTAATAAACTTGGAGTAGAATTTTCAAGATTCAAGGACAGATGGGATAAATTATCAGTAAGTGTAAAAACTGTAAATTCTAGGATAGATGATTTACATATAACTGGAGAAAAAATTAGTAAAAGATTCGATTCTATTAATAGTGTTGAATTAATTAAATTAACGGAAAAAGGAGAATAAAAAATGAATATATATTTAATTTGTAACAACTTACTAAGTAAGAATACATCATTTGATAAAAATATGGACATAGAAAAAAAGAAAATGTTAAGATCTTTAAGTATAAAAGGAGTAGAACTATCAAAGAAAATTGATATTGAAACAACAGCTGTTTATTCTTCTACATACATTTCTACTATAGAAACGGCAAAGTATATATCAGAAAAAAATGATATAGATATAATCTTAAATGAATCATTAAATGATTGTGTTATAGGTGATCTTAAAAATAAAACATTGAAAACGCTTAGTTATTTTCAAGAAAAGGATTTTGATTATAAATTAGAATCAGGAGAATCATTAAATGAATGTTCTAGTAGAATAGAATACGTAATTGATAATATAAGAGAAAATGAAGAGAATGCAGTAGTTTTTTTACCAAGAAGAGCATTATTTAGTTATATTTCAAAATTTTGTGAAAAAGATTATAATTTAGATGAAAGAATAGTTTTAGCCTATAAAGAGAAAATAATGTTAGATGAAAATGAAGATGATATAGAAATATTTAAACTTACATTTGAAGAAGAAGAAGTAATAATAGAGAAAGTAGAGTTGAATTAGTATGTTTTGTGAAAGATGTGGAAGTGCACTACCAAATGTAGGTTATAATTGCCCTAAGTGTGGCGCAATGATGAGTGCATCACAAATAAAAATGCAGAAAAAAAATGCCGAAGAAAATAGAAAAAATAATTCACCAGTATATAACAGTGCTAATTATGGAGTAGATAGAAGTGTTATTCATGAAAATAAACATAAATCTAATAATTATCCTATTGTTGTAGCAGGTATAATACTTTCTATGATAATTTTTGTTATACTTGTACTAATAATCTTATAGTTTTCATTTTATGCACATAAAGTAATCACAAAGAGATGATATTATTAATGTGTTGAAGGGAGCTGATAAGCAAAGAGATTTAGTCAGAATTAAAAAAAGATAATAACACACAAATAATAACACAAAACACACTTTAGAAACTTTTCGTTTGAAAGGTTTTTTTCTAAAAGAACTCTTATTTTGATTAGTCATATACTATCTGTGAAAGGAGAATATATATGAATTATAATTATAATCCATACAGTGCTTATCAAAATAATGAGGGAGAAAGATTCTTCTTAGCAGCACCATTTTTAGTTGGTGCTCTTGCAGGCGGTGCAATAGCAAGTACAGCAGGTCCAAGACCAGTTTATGTATCAAGTCCGCCGGTATATAATCAAATGCCACCAGTATATCAAAATCAAAATGCTGCGTATGGCAATGCAAGTTATTCTTATTATTATCCTGTTCATACCAGGACTTACAAGAATATCTAAAACAGATTTTATTTTAAAATACACCCTCTTAAAATAAAATAAAAAGAAACCAAATTGATTGGTTTTTTTATTGTATAAAGTTAAATTGTTTTAAAATATAAACCTAAGAATAGAAAATAAATAAGAATGGAAGAACCTCCATAACTTAGAAATGGTAATGCTATACCCATAATAGGAAGTAAACCAATATTCATAAGAATGTTATAAAAAACACCAAAAGTTAACATCCATATAAACATGTATTTATAAAGTTTGTTATTAGATTTTTTAGTTTGAAGCAATATAGATAATATAAGAAGGAAATAAGAAATTAAAACACATAGTGCACCAAATAAACCAAAGTTACCAAAGTTATATGCAAACATAAAATCTGTAGGTGCCTCTGGTATATAAAGTGATGTATTACCCAAATTGTTTTCAAAAAAATCTCTAGATCCTATTAAAGTTATAGCGTTATTGATTTGATAATTATCGGAGATATTAATGATTCTATCGACTCTATAAAAAAATGATGTACCAAGTAAATTTATTAATAAATCAGTGTTAAAAAAATAAATATAAACAAAGAAGAAAATAGAAGAAAAAAATGTTATTAAAAAAATAATAATCCATCTTCTTTTAATTTTAGAAAAGAAAAAAGAAGTAATAAAAATTAAAAAATAAAATATTATAGCACCAGTATCAGGTTCAACAAAAACTAGTATTGATGGTATTAGGGTAAGTAATGTTATTTTAGATAAAAAGAGAATATCATTTTTGTTTTTAGAATTGTTAAAATCTGTTGTGATTTTAGTAAGTGAAATAGCTAAAGTAAATTTCATTAATTCACTAGGTTGAAAAGAAAAAAAATTGAAATTAAACCATGCTTTAGCGCCATTAACTTCAGTTCCAAAAAAAAGAACAAGGAATAATAAAATAGCAGAAATAATGTAGTAAACAAAGTGGTTGTTAAAAAATTTCTTTTCATTTATAAAAGAAAATAGGAATATAAAAATATACCCAATTGCGAAGAATAAAGTTTGTTTTAAAAAATTGTGTGAATACATAGAATGAATGTATCTAGCATTATAATTATTTAATAAACTAAAAAAAGTTAAAATTACTATAAATATAAGTGGATAATATTTTTTAAAAAATTTCATATATATATTATGGTACAATATTTTTTTTTTTTACATATTTTATATAAAGGAAGTGATTTTATGAGTGATTTACCCAAAGTATATATAAATCCTATAAATAAAGATTTTGAAAATTTTCAACACATTAGTAATTCTTCAGATAGAAAGGTATATGAGAAAAAAAATTTATCAATGAAAATAAAAGATATTTTTTCGTCAAACAACTACGTATACAAAAGAAAAGTTAGAATAACTACAAAAAATGAAACAAAAGAAAAAGTAGTTGTAGGAAAAAATAATGGTTATTTAATTATGTTAGACGGAGAAAAAATTAAGTTAACAGATATATACGATATTGATATCATATAAAAAGATATATTAAATAATTTCTTCAATATATCTTTTTAAAGTTCTTGCTTTTTTATCAAATATTATTTTAAGTTGATTGTCTATTTCAACAACACCTTTAGCTCCAAGTTTTTGTATACCATCTTTGTCTGCTAAAGAAATATCTTTTAAAATAACTTTTAATCTACTTGAGTTAACTTCAATATTAACTATGTTATCTTTACCACCAAGGTAAGTTAAAAGTTTGTTTGCTTCAATTTCAAATCCTTTTTTACTTAATTTACTAATTATTAAAACTATAAATGCTAATAAAAGCGCTATTACTAAATATTGTAATACATTTTCCATTTCTATCACCTTAATTAATTATACTATAATTTAAGTAAAAAAACTACTAGGTAAAGAACATTCACAATATTTTTTAAAAATCATAAATTAATAGTGAAAATATGAAAGGGTGAAAATATGAATAATTCAAATAATTGTGGTAACTGTATTAACGAAATTTTAAATGTAATTTTGGTTCTTCAAGATAATGCAACGCCAGATAGTTGTCTTGATACATGTGACAGACCGATGTTAGGCGGAGGTCCATCTTGCTTGATTTGTAATACTAGACCAGTAATGCTATATACATGTAGTGGAAATGGTATTCCGTGGTATTGTACATTTAAGTGATAAAATTAATTGAAAAATAAATAATTAACTATAAATTTTTTAAAAAATCGTTTCCATGATATACTAAAATAAATTTAAAATTTTTAGTATAATATTAACTTAAAATATAATTATAAAAAAAGGAGAAGTCTACAAGAGTTTATAATCTAAAAGACGATAAAAAAATTATGGAAATTAATAATAAAAGATTTAATTGCAGTATGGAATTAACATTAGATTTAATAGGTGGAAAGTGGAAACCGATTCTAATTTATCATATTGGAAATAAAAAAACTATTAGATATGGAGAATTAAAAAGATTAATTCCAAACATAAGCCAAAGAGTTTTATCTAGAGAATTAAAAAATCTGGAAATAGCAAACATAATAGTTAGAGAAGAATATAAAGAAAAAATATTAAGAGTAGAGTATTCATTAACTAAATCTGGAAGTGAAGTTTTACCTATTTTGACTGAACTAACAAAATGGGGTAATAGGTATAATAAAAAATACAATTATGCTAGTGTTGAATGTGAATAATACAGACAAATATGTCCCTAGGGATATTTTTATCCCTAATTGTATAAAATAAATAAATGAAGTACTATTAATATAACAGCGGATGCTGATTATATGTATGGAGGAAAATATGGATATAATAAACTTATTAAAAACACGTTATTCTGCTAAAGAATTTGATAGTACAAAAGAAATAACAGAGGAAGATTTAAAGATTATAGAAGATATTTTGCAATTATCACCGTCATCAACAAATATACAACCATGGAAATTTATAATTGCAAATACAACTGAAGGAAAAAAAAGAATTACTAAAGCTACAACTGGTTTTTATTCATTTAATGAAGAAAAAATATTAAACTCTAGTATAACTATTGTATTTGCTTCATTAGTTGATTTATCAGATGAATATTTGAACAAAGTATTAGAAAAAGAAGATAAAGATGGAAGATACATAACAGAAGAATTAAAGCAACAAGGTCATGATGCAAGAAGTATTTTTTCAAAAATGCATAAGTTTGAATACAAAGATTTTCAACATTGGACTGATAAACAACTGTATTTGAATTTAGGAAATTTCTTATTAGGGGTATCATCTTTAGGTTTAGATGCAATAGCTATGGAAGGTATCGATCTAAAATTATTAGATCAAGAGTTTGGATTAAAAGAAGAAGGATATACATCTTCATTTGTAGTATCTGTTGGTTATAGCAAAGAAACAGATTATAATAAAAAATTACCAAAATCAAGACTAGATAAAAAAGAAATAATAAGAAGGGTTTAAAATGAGGTATACAGGACAAGTTTATAGACATCCTATCGAATCTGATACGCCATTATTAGAAGTAACAGCAGGTTGCTCTCATAATAGGTGTTCTTTTTGTACGATGTATAGAGAAACAAAATTTAAAATATCTCCACTAGAAGATGTTATAGAAGACATAAAAGAATTAAGGAAAACAAGTAATAATATTGAAAGAATTTTTTTAATAAACGGAGAACCATTTGCATTGCCAACTAAAATGTTAATTGAGATTGGTGAATTGATAAATAAGTATATTCCTGAAATAAAAACTATTACATGCTATGCTTCTATTAAAGGAATTAAGAGAAAATCTTTAGAAGAATTAAAAGAATTAAGAAGATTAAATTTTAACCAATTACATATTGGTTTAGAAACAGCTTACGATCCTGCATTAAAAATAATGAATAAAGGCTTTACTCAAAAAGAAGCATATGAAAGTATAGAAAAATTAATTACTGCAGGTTTTGAGTGGGATGCTATATTAATGCTTGGTGTAGCAGGAAAAGGTTTAGGCGATATTCATATTCGACAAACAACAGAGTTACTTAATAAATATCCACCTTATTTAGTTTCTTTAATGACAACGTCTGTACCTAAAGGAACAAAATTAGAAGAATTAAGGGATAACAATGAATTTATAGAGTGTACTGAACTAGAAAAAATAGAAGAAGAAAAAATGTTAATTCAATTATTAAATCTTGAAAATTCTTATTTTTTTGGTGGACATTATTATAATTTAATACCGATTAATGCACCATTGTCAAAAAAAGATGAGATAATTAATTACATTAATAGTGAATTGAAATATATAGATAAAGAATTGCTAAACAGCAGTTATCAAAGAGATAATATTTAAAGGAGAAAAATGAAAATAATTTTATTAACAGGAAGTACAGATGGTATAGGTTTATGCGCTGCAAAGAAGTTAGCAAAAGGAAATTACCTATTATTATTACATGGAAGAACTAATGAAAAATTAGAAAAAACAAAAAGTATATTAGAAGAAATAAATCCTGATGTAGATATAAAGTTATTTCCAGCAGATTTATCTGATTTAAGTCAGATAAAAGAATTAACGGAATCTATATTATCATCAGGAATAAAAATAGATGTTATTATTAATAATGCCGGAATCAACGTTGTTTCTGAAAAAGATGTAATAACAAGTGATAATTTGGATATAAGAATAGTTGTTAATACGATAGCACCTTATATAATAACTAATAATTTGCTTAAAATATTAAACGAAGATAGTAGAGTAGTTAATGTTGCATCAGCAGCACAGATGCCAGTAGATATAGATTTTTTAAACAATAAATATAGTTTGTCACATTCTGAGGCATATGCCGTAAGTAAGCTTGCGCTTATAATGTGGAATATCGAACTTTCGAAGTTAAATAAATCTAATTTTATTGCAGTTAATCCAAAATCATATTTAGGAAGTAAAATGGTGAAAGTTGCCTACAATATTGAAGGATATGATCTACAAATAGGTGCAGATATATTGCTAGAAGCAGCATTATCAGAAAAATTTAAATATGCTAATGGTAAATATTATGATAATGATTATCAAGAATTTGGAAATGTACATCCTTTTGCAAATAATCAAGAAAATAGAAAAAAATTAATGACATTTTTAAATAAATATTTATAAATATAATGCCTTACAATTAAGTAAGGCTATTTTTATTAACTGTAATATGTGGTATAATTAATAAAAATATGTAATTAAATTAAAAGGGGTGAAAACTTGGAACAAGATAATGTATCGTATCAAATAAAAAAAATACGAAAAGAAAATAAATTAACGCAATTACAATTAGCAGAAATGTTAGGTGTTACTTTTCAATCTGTTAGTAAATGGGAAAATGGTAAAAATATGCCAGATATAACTTTACTAAATAAAATATCAACAGAATTTAAAATTGATATTAATATATTGTTAAACGGTGAAAAATCGAACGTGATTGCAGTAGAAAATAAACAATATATAAAATTATTTTTAGTAATATTAACTATAATAATAATATCATTTTTTTGTTTTTGTCTTAGTAATTTAACTAATCATGAAAATAATATGAAGTTAACACAAATAACAACTTCAGCATCAGATTTTAATATAAGTGGAAGTTTAGTTATAAGTAATAATAACGCAATAATACATGTATCTGACATTAAATATACAGGTGAAAAAAAAGATATTGTTTTTAAAAGTTTAACCTTTAGTTTAATTGAAGATTATAACAATACACTTAGTAAAATAGATGAACATACAATTAGTAATAATGATTTATCTTTTGAAAAAATAGTAGAAAATATTAGCTTTGTTGTAGAAGATTATACGTCAGATTGCGATACATTTAATTGTAATAATATGTACATTAAGGTTTATGCAATAGACGAAAATGATAAAACAATTACATTTGAAATACCATTTACTTCAATAGAAAATTGTTCGTGTGAAAATTAATTCAACCATTGGTTGAATTTTTTTTCAACTAATAAGTTATTTACTGATTCTAGTAATAGATGGATAATCATATTACGGAGGTGATAAAAATAAAAAAAATTATAATAATGATATTCTTATTATGTAGTATTAGCATTTTTTATTTTATTGATGTAACACAAAGTATTGAATACAAAAGGGTAAATGAAATTGAACATTTTATAGAAAGTTATGAATCAATTAACAACAATAATAATGGAAGTAATCAATATTTAGAGCTTGATTTAAACGAAAACGCAGAAGTGTATATTAGTGATATAAGTGAAGTGAAAAAAATTATTGAAAAAGAAGATGCCATAATTTATTTTGGTTTTGAAACTTGTCCTTGGTGTAGAAATATGATAGGTACATTATTAGATGTAGCAGAAAAAAATGATAAAAAAATTTATTA
The DNA here is from genome assembly GCA_044432745.1 of bacterium. Taxonomy (GTDB): domain Bacteria; phylum Bacillota_I; class Bacilli_A; order RF39; family UBA660; genus CAKOSP01. The sequence goes on along the minus strand of JAWXUH010000001.1, from coordinate 281,820 downwards.
TGTTGATATAAAAAGTATTAGAAATGAATATACAGTAGAAGATGGCAAGATAATAGAATCTAAAAAGAGTAGTAACGAATATTACGAAGTATTAGAAATATTGGAAGATTATTTGACTGATTATATTATTTATGATGAAGGCAAAGAATATAATACAAATACAAAAAGAATATATGGTCCTACAGTATTAGTTGTAAAACAAGGAAGTGTTAGAGATATAAAAACAGGAACCTTGGCGGAAGTTGATGATCCTTATATTGAGTTAACAAAAGAACAATATGATTTACTATATAGTGAATTTGATAGTATGTTAAAAAATGGAAAATAATACTTATGATTTAAGTAATTATTAAAAATATAAAGAAGGGAAAAATCTAATGTAATTTAGATTTATAAAAAAAATGAAAAAAGAACAAATATACATGTTAATTATTTTATTACTAGCGATAACAATTGTGTTTGTATCATTAGTAAAAACAGAAAAAATAGAAAAAATAGAGGAAGTAATAAGTGATAAAAATATTTATTTATTCTATGGAGAAGAATGTACCTATTGTCATGCTTTGATGGATTATCTGTCTTCTTTACCTGATGATATTCAAAATAAATATAACTTAGTAAAATATGAAGTTTGGTACGATAGTAATAATGCAAAACTGATGCAAGATTTTGCTGAATATTTGGGAGAAGAAGCAACAGGAGTTCCATATTTTGTTATTGGAGATAAAACATTTAGTGGATATTCTAGTCAATATGATGAATCTATTATAAAAGCAATTGAATCATTAGAAGAAAATTATGTTGATATTTATGAATTTGTAAGGTAAAGCAAAATAAAAAACAATTTAATTATTAAAATTGTTTTTTTAATTTTTAATAACTTTAAACATAAAAGATAAAATATGCAGTATGAATATTTATAATTTCTTATTCAAGGTAATTATAACCTCTTTACATATATAGTTTCATGTAGTAAAATTTATAATTGAAAGAAGGTAAATTATATGACACCACATATTGAAAGTAAAATTGAAGATATAGCACAAACTGTACTTCTACCAGGAGACCCATTAAGAGCAAAATATATTGCGGATAATTATTTAGAAAATACAAGACAAGTAAATAATATTAGGGGTATGCTTGCTTATACAGGGACATATAAAAATAAAAATGTAACAGTATTTGCAACTGGAATGGGAATGCCAAGTGCAGGAATTTATGTTTATGAATTATTTAAATATTATAACGTAGAAAATATTATAAGAATTGGTTCTTGTGGATCAAATACACCAGATTTAAAGTTGCTTGATGTAGTACTATCAAGTTCGAGTTACACTGAAGGTAATTTTGCGTTATCATTTAATAACAATGATGTACATGAAGCAAATGCAAGTACAGTATTAAATAATACAATTATAGAAACAGCAGAAAAAATAAATCAAAAGATTTCTGTAAGAAAAACAATATGTTCAGAAGTTTTTGATCCCTATATGACTGATTATAGTGAATTTATGAAAAGAATGCCAAAAGATGGAGATGTTTCTGAAATGGAATCCTTTGCAATATTTTATTTAGCAAACTTTTTTAACAAAAATGCATCTTGTTTATTGACTGTATCGGATTCAAAATTTGATACAAATATTGTATCAACAGAAGAAAGACAAACTTCACTTAATAATATGATTTTATTAGCATTAGAAAGTACATTATCTTGTTAAAAAAGAATTAAAACGATTTATTGAAAGGATTTATATATGATTGAGTTAATTAATAAAAAGAAGAATAAAGAAGAACTAACACACGAAGAAATAAAATATTTTATAAATAATCTTGAAACAATACCTGACTATCAAATATCAGCATTACTTATGGCTATTACAATAAATGGTATGACTGATGAAGAAACAGCTGCATTAACTAAAGAAATGGCAAATAGCGGTGATACGTTATTAAATGACGATGCAGTAGATAAACATTCTACTGGAGGAGTTGGAGACAAAGTATCACTTATTATAGGTCCAATTTTAGCATCTCTTAATATAAGAGTTGCTAAAATGTCTGGAAGAGGTTTAGGTTATACAGGAGGAACAATAGATAAATTAGAATCAGTTGGTGTAAATACTAACTTAACAGAGGAAGAATTTAAAAAACAAATTAATGATATAAATATATCTATAATTTCTCAAACTAAAAATATAGCTCCAGCTGATAAAAAGTTATATCATTTAAGAGATGTAACAGCAACAGTTGAAAGTATTCCTCTTATAACAGCTAGTATAATGAGTAAAAAAATAGCAAGTGGTGCTAAGAACTTAGTTTTAGATGTAAAAGTTGGAAATGGTGCATTTATGAAAAATATAGATGACGCAACAAAACTAGCAACAAACATGGTTAGTATTTCAAAATTATGTAATATTAACGCAGTAGCAGTTCTAACAAATATGGATCATCCACTTGGAAATAACATCGGTAATAGATTAGAAATAATGGAAGTTATTGATGTATTATCTTGTAAAGAAGGTCCATTAACTGAAGTATCAAAATGCATTGCATCACACATGATTAGTATTTATAAAAAAATAGATTTTGATGAATCATACAATTTAGTTTCAGAAGAAATAAAAAGTAATAGAGCGTATGAAAAATTCAAAGAATTCATTACTACCCAAGGTGGTAATTTAAATATTACAACTGCGGCAAACAAAAAAGAAATTTTTGCATGCGAAGATGGTTATATAAATTATATAGCAATAGAGGTAGGAAAATGTTCTGCTAGACTTGGAGCAGGAAGAAACAGTTACGAAGATGAAATAGATTATGACGCAGGAATTGTTTTATCGACTGACACAAACACTTATGTAAAAAACGGTGATTTGATAGCAACTTTATATTCAAATAACGAAATAAAAGAAAGTTTTGAATCTTGTTATACGATAGGTGAAAAATTAGACGATAAATTGATATACAGCGTAATTAAATAAAATTAACTAATCAAGTTAATGTATTAAAAAAGTAAATTATTAATTTACTTTTTTTTATGTATATATAATTCATATTAAATAGTATTTTTTATATAAAGAAAACATAATTATAAATAGTAGTAATAATTTTATATAAATGGGGTGAAAAATTGATAAATAATATATATTACAATGAAAATGGTAAAACCATTGAAAAGATTCTAGAAACGTTTTTAGTTAATATAATAGATGATATATATCCAAATGTGCTCGAAAAATACATCTGATTTTAAAACTAACTAATTTCTTATATATTCTAAGTTAAAGGTGGTGTAAAATTGAATAATATATACAAAGTAGGTCTTTACATAAGAATATCAAGGGAAGATGATATTAAATACGATGAGAGTCAGAGTATCACTAATCAAAGAATAATATTGGAAGATTATATAAAAGACAAAGATTATAAATTAGTAGATATTTATGTAGATGATGGATATTCTGGAACGAATTTTGATAGACCTGCGTTTAGTAAAATGATCAAAGATATAGAAAATAAAAAAATTAATACTATTATAACAAAAGATTTATCACGTTTAGGTAGAGATCATATAGAAACTGGTTATTATATAGAAAAGTATTTTCCATTAAATAAAGTGAGATATATAGCAATAAATGACAATTATGATTCTGAAAAAGTAGGTAGTAATGACATGAATGCTTTTAAATTTATTTTAAATGATTACTATGCTAAAGATATATCAAATAAAGTTAAGTTGACAATAAATTCTAAAAAAAAGAATGGAGAATTTTTAGGAGCTACTCCTCCTTATGGATACAAATTTAAAAGTAAAACAAATAAAAAGAAGTTAATTGTTGATGAAGTATCAAGCAAAGTTGTTAAAAGAATGTTTACTTTATATGCAAGTGGAAAAAGTTTAGATTATATAGCAAAAAAATTTACTAAAGAAAAGATCGAAATACCAAGTATTTATAAAAAATTAAATCGAGGTTTGAAGAGTTCAGCTTATGGAGTATGGCAAACTAGAACTATAGGTGAAATGTTGAATAATCCAACATATATAGGTAATTTAACACAAGGAAGAAGAAGAAAAGTTAGTTATAAAGTAAAGAAGGTTGTAAGGGTACCTAAAAATGAGTGGATAATTGCAGAAAATACTCATGAACCAATTATAGATAAAGATACATTTGAAAAAGTTCAAAATATATTAAAAGTAAACAAGGGTAGAGTACAAAGTGAGAATAATGTACTTCTTAAAGGTTTTATTAAATGCAAAGAATGTGGTCATACCATTGGTATAAATAGTGTATATAAAAAAAACTATTGTTTTTGTAATTACTATAAGAAATATTCAAAATTAAATTTATGTACACCACATTCGATGCCATATTCAAAATTAGAAAGTATGATTTTAAAAGAAATAAGAAAAGAATGTAGAAAATGTTTAAATAAAGATTTAAGTAGTATATTAAGAAGTATGGATAGAGTATCTCTAGCTAAAGAAAGTATAATTAAAATCATAACTAAAAAAGAAGAAGAAATATGTATTAATAAAAAAGCATGTAGAGAATTGTATGTTGAAAAACTAAAACAAAAAATAGAAGAAACAACGTATTTGGAAGTTTATAATATTTTAAATGAAGAATATATAAGTTTATTAGAAGACATTAAAGTTTTAAAAACAGACTATGAATACATAGATAAAAATAATAAATATGATTATGATAAATTAATAGAAGATTTTTTATTAATAAAAAAACCAAGTAGAGAACTACTTGCTAATATCGTTGAAAAAATTGAAATAGATGAAAATAAGAATATAGATATATATTATAAATTTAAAAAAACTTCTAATATTTAAATTACCTACTTTTTATCACTTATTTGTAAAATAGTGGAGTATGCCAACTACAAAAGATGCAATAAGAAATTGTAGTGATGCAACACTTACAGAAAACTGTTCTCCAGTATTCAGAGTAGAAAAAATAGATTCTAATTGTGTTACGTGCAGAGTTCTTGCAGAAAATCCAGATACTACAAGTTTAAATCCATACGTTGCAACATCAAGTTTCTTTACTATGGACTGCAGCTGCTTATGTTCAATTAGATGTTTAACAGATACATACGTTGATTGTGTTTGTTAATAACTAAATAAAAAATTATAAAAATTGCTTTTGCAATTTTTTTTGTCTTTTTAAAACTGCATTAAATTCATCAGGTATTCTACTCTCTACAAATTTTATATATTCAGAGTTAATACTAAAAACTTGTTCTGCCATAGATCCTACTATACATGCTATTGTATCGGTATCTCCGCCAATAGAAAGAGCATACTTAATAGATTCTTCAAAGTTATTAGATATTTTTAAACAGAATAAAGACTTTGTGATAGCATCTTTACTTGAAGAAGAAAACATATTTTCTTCTTGTAGTTTATTAATGTCAAAAGACAAATCATATTTAAATTTCTGACAAATATAATCTATAGTTTTATTTTTATCATAACCATTTTTTAAATAATAAATCATAAGTGATACACATAAAGCAGCTTTAATAGATTCTGGGTGATTATGTGAGCATTTAGTAGCTAATAAAGTTTGATTAATTATATCTTTTTCGTTGTTAAGTGTATTAGCTATAGCAGATATCCTCATAGCACTACCATTACCATTTGAAGTTCCTTGTTTTGTAGATTGTGACCAATTAATAAAATTAGGAGAGAAAGCAGTTTTAAAGTATCTTTCTATATTGGGTGAATAGTTTATAAAATTTGAGCAGTATTTTTTTAAGTTAACTTCGTAATCAATATTGTTAAGCAGACTATCTAAAATAGATATAGTTAAAATCGTATCATCACTAAAAAAGGAATTATCTTTTAAAAAAATAGGATCATTTAATGCATTTAATCTTCTTTCTAAATTAATAATTTTCTTTTGAGAATCTAAGAATTCATCATATTCATATATAGAACCAGCAAAATCTCCAATAATAGCTCCGTACATAATAATCACTCCTTTTAATAAATTATAATACATAAAGATATTGAAAACAAATATAGTTTGATTTATTTAAAAAAAAGAATATAATAAATACAGGGAAGTGATATTATGTTAAGTGTTATACTTGCTATATTTATAATGTTTATGATAAACGTTGTAGTTTTAATAATTCTCTTTGGAGAAAATATTTCAATGTTTTTTATTATATTTGCTACAATAATAGAGTTGGTAATTATAATGAATGTTTCAATGCAAAGCATAAATACAAAACCAATAAAGAAAAATAAAAGTAGAAGTAGCAATGAAAAAATGAGTGCAGAAAAATATTATATGTTTGATGATATAAATAAAAAGTTTTAAATACTTATAATAAGTATTTTTAATTTTTTTTTACAAAAATACTATACTTATGATAAAATTAAAATTAGATAGGATTAAGAGTTAATTTTATAAAAAGAAAGAGGTAAAGAGATGGGATTTATAAAAGCGTTTAGCGGAGCATTAGGAAGTACACTAGGAGATCAATGGTTAGATTATTATGCACCATCATCATCTATTAGTGCAACAACTTGTATACATAAAGCAGTTCAAGTACAAACTAATAATGGTAGAGGATCAAATACAAGTGGTTCATCAAATGTAATTAGTAATGGAAGTAAAATAGTTGTTCCAGAGGGAATGGCCTTAATAACTATGCAAGATGGAGCTTTAACTGGATTAATAACTGATGCAGGTGGTTACGAATTTAAGTCAGATGACATAAATGCGCAATCAATTTTTGCAGGAGATGGAATAGTAAGTCCATTAATTAAACAATCATGGGAAAGATTTAAGTTTGGAGGAATGCCAAGTTCACAGCAAATGGCTTTTTATGTAAATTTAAAAGAAATACCAAATAATAAATTTGGAACACAAACAGAAATATATTATGACGATGCATTTCTAAATACACAAGTTGGATTAATGACAAGAGGAACATATACATTAAAAATAGTAGACCCAGTCTTATTTATAAAAAATTTTGTACCTGTTAGTTATTTAACGGCTAATAGTGAAGATTTTGATTTATCAGATGTAAATAATGATGCAGGAACTCAATTATTCAATGAAGTAGTAGGAACTCTTAGTGGTGCCTTTGCAGGATATACAAATAATCCAGAAAATGGAAATAGAATTGGTAAAATTCAACAAGATCAAGTAGGTTTTGCAAAATCAATGGCAGCAGCTGTTGAAGAAGCATACCAATGGAAATCTGATAGAGGTATAGAAATAGTAAAAACAGCTATTTTAGCAATTGAATTTAACGAAACAACTAAATTATTAATGGCAGATGTTAATAGAGCAGATGCTTTATCAGGAGCAAGAGGTAATTCAAATTTACAACAAGCATTTGCAAAAGGTCTTCAAGCTTCAGGTGAAAACGGTGGAGGAGCATCTATGGCTTTTATGGGAATGGGAATGAATGCTGCAGGACCAATGATGGGTGCAATGCAACAACCGGCAACAAATGACGTTCAAAATCCTTATATCAATGTAGGTAATCAACAACAAGCATCATCACAACAAGTGCAACAACAAATTCCTAGTGAAGATCCTACAGAAAAATTACTAAAAATGAAATCACTATTAGATGCAGGAGCAATATCACAAGAAGATTATGACAAAGTAAAATCACAAGTACTAGGTTTTTAAAAAATGACTAGTAGTTCAGATAAAATAAAAGAAATAAAAACGGATGCAGGTCAAAAAAATGGTCAAGAAAAATGTCCAAAATGTGGTGCAACAGAAATATCACTAAATGTTAAAACAGGAAAATTGGTTTGTCATTTTTGTAGACATGAATTTCAAACTGAACAAGTAGATGGATTTGTAGAAGATTTAAGTACTCTTGATGGTGTAGTCAAAGGTAGTGGGTCAAACGATATTGCTAGTGATTATAGTGATATGATAACATTAAAATGTACAAGCTGCGGTGCTCAAGTTGTAGTAGATACTACGACTTCAACGCAATCAAGGTGTCACTGGTGTAGACATGTTTTATCAATAAATGAGCAGATACCAAACGGTGCAGTACCCGATATAATACTTCCATTTAAAATTGAAAAAAAAGATGTAAAAATAGACATAGAAAAATTCGTAAAGAAAAGATCATTCTTTGCTAATGAAAAATTCAAATCTGAATTTTCTTTAGATAATATTATGGGAGTATATTTTCCATATGCAGTTGTTGATATTAATGCTAATGTTAAAATGAATGGAAAAGGTGAGCATACGACTCGCAGATATGTAGAGGGTACTAAGGAACATCAAAGAACATATTATGATGCCGATTTGTATGAAATAACAAGAGAATTTGATTTTATTATAGATGATTTAACGCTTGAAACTAGTGCAGATAAATTAGATAAAAATAATAAATCTAAAACAAATAATATAATAAATTCTATAATGCCTTTTGATATAGAAAACTCTGTTAAGTTTAATTCAAATTATATGAGTGGATTTACATCAGAAAAAAGAGATACTAATTTAGAAGATTTAAATAAGTTAGTAGAAGTGCAAGCTAAAGACATTGCTAGATATGCCTGTGGAGAAAGTATATTGTATTACGACCGTGGAGTAAGATGGGAAAATGAAAAATTAGATATAAAAGGAATACAATGGAAGACTGCTTATTTACCAGTATGGGTATATAGTTATCAAGAAAAAAAAGGTAATGAGAGTATTCTTCATTATATAGTGGCAAACGCAAGAACAAATGAAATAATGGGTAGTATACCTATCAATATGTCTAAATTGCTACTAATTTCATGTCTAGTAGAATTATTAAGTTTCTTTGGAGTATGTGTAATAGATTTAGATTATGATTTTTTGCTTCTATCAAGTGGTTTTATATATTATGGAGTAATGATATCTGTATATAGAAATTCTAGTGCAAGGCATTTTCATGAAAGAGAAACAAAAAATACTGTTAATAACATGAAAAAAACAGATAATAAAATAAAACATATGAGAAGATTAAGTAATTCTACAATGCACGGAGCTAATGATTCTTCTGTATCTGGAATAAAATAAAAAAGATAAAATATATCAAATTTTATCTTTTTAGTTTATATTATATTTATTGACAAATACACATATTTGTCACATAATATAGTATAAGATGAAATTGAAGGGAAGATTATAATATGAATATAATATCAAAAGAAAAAATCGGACAATTATTCTTAGTAGGGGTAACTAAAAGAGAAAATTTAAATGATGTAATAAATTTAATAAAAAAATATCATATTGGAGGAGTTATAATATATAAAAATAATTATTCTAATTACGAAGAAATGATAAATGTTATTAATCAACTAAAATTAGCGAACAAAGAAAATAAATTGCCACTATTTATATCTATAGATCAAGAATGTGGTAGGGTAAATAGATTTCCAAAAGAATTTAAAAATATAGCAACGGCATCTAAAGTAAATAAATTAAGTAAAGAAGAACAACGAAACGTTGGAGAAATCACAGCTGAAATGTTATCTGAAACTGGTTTGAACATGAATTTTGCACCAGTTCTAGATTTGAAAAAATATGAAGATAATCACTATATCGGTGACAGAGCGTATAGTGAAATTCCAGAAGAAGTATACGAAGTAACTAAAATCATATCAGAAGAGTTTGAAAAAAAAGGTGTCATTCCAGTTTTAAAACATTTTCCTGGGCATGGTAGTATAAAAAAAGACTCGCATATGTTTTTACCAAGGATAAATAATTATGAAAAAATACTATCTGAAGATGCTATTCCATTTATAAAAGCTATAGAAAATGGAGCAGACGCTATAATGGTAGGGCATATAATGATTAAGGGGCAAACGGGATCTTTACCTGCTTCTATATCAAAAAAATATATAGCAGACATAAGAAAAAGATATAGCTATGATGGTTTAATAGTAAGTGATGAACTGGCAATGAGAAGCGTAAGGTATTTGTATGGAAGGAAGAAATCTATCTATAAGGCAGCAAATGCTGGATTAGATGTGATAATGTACAAATATTTTGTAGGTCTTGAAAATGTTCTTGAAGATGTAATAAATAAATATAATCTTAATAAAATTGATACAGATCAAATAGATGCATCGTATAAAAGAGTGTCCTCTATTAAAGATAAATACAAAATAAATGATAGAAAAATTGAAAATACAATGGATATTGAAAAAATAAATAAAAGAATAGAAGAAGTAAATAGTAAATGTAAAAAAAATATATAACATATTAAAAAGAGAAAATGTATTTCTCTTTTTTTGTAAATAAAATGTAAAAAAAATCAAAAAGTTTTGAAATAATAAATCTAATGTGTTACATTTGTATAATGTTAAGGAGTTTTTTATGAAAATATTATATATGTTATGTACATTATTTTTTTGCATTAATGTTAATGCAAGTACAATCAATTTAGAGGAAATTGTAAACAATCTAGAAGATACAATAAACCTTGATCTTAGTTTATATGAAGGGTTATCTAATACAGAAGGATGTGTATATTTTCCGTTATGTTCAACATATGTTGATGCAACATTAGATATTATGACAGAAGAAATAAACAATACTGATATAGAAATTAGAAATTCATGGTATACAGAGAATTCAGTTTATATGTCAAACAAAGTTAATTTCACTTTTACGTATGAAGGTGAGATAGTAAAAAAAGTATTTACTATTGAGTATTTAGAAGAAGAAAAAGAAGAAGATAATAAATTAATAGTAGAAGATACAATAGCTGCATTACCAGAAGTAATTATATTAGATAAAGAAAAAATTAATTTAGGAAAAGAACAAGAGGCTATAGAAAGTGTTATTTCAAACAAAGAAGTTGAAGTTTTGATAGGTTCAACATTTGGAGGATTGGGATCAGATTTATATGTTGTAGAAGAAAATAAAATGGTTTACTTTTTTGTAGATGGTGTTTATTATGATGAAACAATTATAACATTTGTATATTCACATATGTTTTATATTCCATCAACTATAAATCAAAACGAAAGTGATTTATTAGATTATATGAATTTATTCGTAGATGATTTTGAAAGTATTAATAAATTTGATTATCTAGAGAAATCTACTGAAAAATTTGAAATGCCAAATATTTCATATTCAAATTATCATATTTATAGCGATTTAGAAGCAGAATTGTATTATGTAGATACTATTTGTCAAAATGGTGTTGGAAATATTTATGAATTAACTGAACCAGTATTATTTGTATTTGAAAAAGAAGTAGAAATATATGATGGAGTTACAGTGCCTTTATATAGTGATTCTTTAATTAAAACAGAAGAATTAAATTCTGAAAAAGATGAAATGTATAATGAACTATATGAATATGGTGCAGAAAAAAAATACACAAATGTATTTAAAGCATTTAAAATGTACGCTGAAGAAGTAACTAATAAAATTGATGTAACTATTAATATGGGCGATGAAAATAATGGTAAAAGTGTATTGGTTTTATATAAAGAAGATAATGAAATAAAAACTGTAGATTATGTTGTTGACGAAGGGCAAATTGTAGTTGAAGGTATTAACGTATCAACTTTAATGGTTTTGTTAGAAGAAATTCAAGAAGATACTGAAGAAGATTTAAATGATGATTTAGATGAAAATACTGATGAAGATGTAGAAGAAGAAAAAGAAGAAGAAACAGAAACAGAAACTGAAGATCTTGAAGAAGAACTTGAAGAAGATAGTGAAACATATACAGAGGAACAAAGTAATTCTAATGATTACGTTTCAGAATATTTAGATACAACAGAAGAAGAAGATACAGAAGAAATAATTGAAGAAGAAGATAGTAATGAAGAAGAAGTTTTAATTGAAGAAGATGATGATACAATTATAAAAATAAATAAAGATTCTTCAGATGAAGAAGAAAAAAATTATAATGTTATAATTTTTATAGTAGTAGTGGGTATATCAGTTGCAATCGGAGGTATATCTTATTCTAAAATTAAAAATAATTAAAAATAAAAGATATTAAAAAGGTAAGATGAAATCATCTTATTTTTTTTATTATATATATTACTCAAAAAAAGTGTTTATTATAGTAAAAAAGAAGAAAATTATTTTTTGTAATTAATATATATATGATTTTAGTACATAATATGTTACTATATAAAAATGTTAAAAAGGAGAAAGTATGTTTAATTTAATATCAGATTACGAGCCAAGTGGTGATCAACCAAAAGCAATAGAAAAATTAGTAGAAGGTATAAAAAAAGGTGAAAAGGAGCAAGTGTTGCTGGGAGCTACTGGTACTGGAAAAACGTTTACAATGGCCAACATAATAAATAAAGTACAAAAACCAACTTTAGTACTAGCTCATAACAAAACGTTAGCAGGACAGTTATATAGTGAATTTAAGACTATGTTTCCAAACAATCATGTTGAGTATTTTGTTTCTTATTACGATTATTATCAACCTGAGGCATATGTGCCATCAAGTGATACATACATTGAAAAAGATTCGTCGATAAATGATGAGATAGATGAATTAAGACATAGTGCTACAAGTAGTTTAATTAATAATAAAGATGTAATAGTAGTAGCCTCGGTGTCATGTATATATGGTATTGGAGAAAAAGAAGAATATCAAAAAAGTATGCTTGTATTAAGTATTGGAGATACAATAAGTAGAAATAAATTAATAGCAAAATTAGTTGATATGACATACGAGAGAAACGAAATAGATTTTAAAAGAGGTTCATTTAGGGTAAGAGGAGATTCTATAGATTTAATATCGGTAAATTCAAAAGATAAAGCAATAAAGATAGTTTTAGATGGAGATGAAGTAGAAGAAATACTAGAATTTGATCCTATAACAGGAGCAACTTTAAAAAATAAGAAAACAGTTGTAGTTTCACCTGCTTCTCACTTTGTAACCGGTGAAGAAAAGATGCAAGTTGCAATAAATCGTATAGAAGAAGAACTTAACAAAAGAATTAATGAATTAAAATCTGAAGGTAAATTATTAGAAGAACAAAGATTAAGAGAAAGAGTGAATTACGATTTAGAGTTATTAAAAGAAACAGGTTTTTGCTCGGGGGTAGAAAATTATGCAAGACATTTAGCGTTAAAAGACGAAGGAGAAACGCCATCTTGTTTAATGAGTTTTTTTGGAGAAGATTACTTAGTTTTTGTCGATGAATCTCACGTAACTTTACCACAAGTAAGAGCAATGTATAATGGGGATAGACAACGAAAACAAACATTAGTAGATTACGGATTTAGATTACCAAGTGCACTTGATAATAGACCTCTTAAATTTGAAGAGTTTGAAGATATATATAAGAACATAGTATATGTTTCAGCTACACCTGGAGATTACGAACTTGAAAAAACTAAAGGTGAATATGCAGAACAAATAATAAGACCAACAGGTTTACTTGATCCTATAATTGAAGTGAGAAAAAAAGAAGGTCAAATAGATGATTTAATAAATGAAATAAGAGAAAAAATAAAATTAAATGAGAGAATCTTAATTACTACATTAACAATAAAAATGAGCGAAGAATTAACAAATTATTTAAAGGGATTAAATATAAAAGTAGCATACTTACATAGTGAAGTTAAAACATTAGATAGACTTAAAATAATTAAAGAATTGCGAGAAGGTGTGTATGATTGTTTAGTAGGTATTAATCTTCTAAGAGAAGGTTTAGATATACCAGAAGTTAGTTTGGTATGTATAATGGATGCAGACAAACAAGGATTTTTAAGAAGTAGTAGAAGTTTAATTCAAACAATTGGAAGAGCGGCAAGAAATTCTTCTGGTAAAGTAATTATGTATGCTGATATAGTAAGTGATGCTATGAAAATAGCAATGCAAGAAACAGAAAGAAGAAGAAAAATACAAATCGAATATAATGTTAAAAATAACGTAATACCTAAGACTATAAATAAACAAATTAAAGAAATAGTAAGTAATGATTTAATAAAAAAACAGAAAGTCAAAATGAGTAAAAAAGAAACAGAATTATTGCTATTTAACATAGAAGAAGAGATGAAATTAGCAGCAAAAAATATGGATTTTGAAAGAGCTATGGAATTACGAGATGTATACTTCGAGATGAAAAAAAACAAAAAAAATTGATCTTTAATAAATAAAAAAAAGCAAATTTATTTTTTGTAGATTTTGTGAAAAAAGGGTTGTAAAGAATTATAAAATGTGATAATATGTAATCATAGGAAAGGAAATATGATTATGGAAAGAAAAAATACAATGCTACTAACGGTAATAGCAATTGCTACGTTACTTGTTGCTGTAGTAGGAGCTACGTTTGCGTACTTCACAGCAGCTGGTACATTAACAGCTGCATCTACAGTAACAGTTGCAACAGAATCTTTAAACTCAGCAACATCAGGAGCTGAAGCGTTAAATATGACTATAGCACTTGCAGATATGTTAGAAGCAAATTCTACTGATAATCCTGTAGCAGTAACTAAAGATGTTGATTTAACAATTGAAGCATCTACTGGATCAGGTGGTGGACAATTTCTTTGTACTTATGATTTAATTTATTCTCCGGATGCTGATGCTTATTACACAAATACTGGTGCTGGATTAGAATTAAGTTTAAGTGGTGCTGCTGCTATAGATGGTGACGGTACACTTACTAATACATCATTTAATGAAGTAAGTATTGCGGGTTCAAGTGATATTACTTTAGTTTCAGGAGCAGAATTTGCTTTAGATGGTATTGATCAAGAAGGTAAATTAATATGGACAGTTACAGCTAATTACTACAATCGTGATTATGATCAATCAGCAGCAGCTGGTACGACTTACACAGGTGTGATTAAATTTGACGTTTCATGTGTAGTACCAACTTCAAATGATTAAAATCTAAAATAAAAAATCAATAATATGATTTTTTTTTTATTGATAAAAACTATTATGTATGATAAAATTTTATAAAGAAAGATAAAGAGGATTTAGATGGAAGCTAAGAGTTTAAATTGTCCAACATTTGTTGGTAAAAAATATAGAATAACAATTTTAAGTGAAAGGTTAATAAGATTTGAATATAGTGAAACTGGAACTTTTTTAGACGATGCTACTCATTTTGCGATAAATAGAGATTTTGAAAAAACTAATATAGATATAACAGAAGATAGTAAACATTTAGTAGTAACAAGTGAAAATTTTGCATTTCAATATACTAAAGAGATGCCTTTCTTTTCATCTAAATTATTTCCAGATTCTAATTTAAGAGTTAAATTAAATGGAACAGATAAAATGTGGTTTCCTAATCATGCAGAATCTAGAAATTTTAGAAGCAATGGTTTTAATTTAGAAACAATATTAAAATTAAATACAGATAAAGCTTTATATTCAACAGATGGATTTGTTAGTATTGACGATTCAAAAGGTTTAGTAATTAATAAAAGAGATAATGTTAAAACTAGAGTGGATGGAAACGTAGATATATACTTATTTATGTATAGAAGAGATTTTGCTGGATGTTTAAAAGATTTTTATAAATTATCAGGACATCCTCCTTTAATACCAAAATATGCATTAGGAATATGGTGGAATAGAGATAGAGTATATAGTGAAAAAGATGTTATGTACCTACTTAGATTGTTTGAAAAATATGATATACCTTTATCAGTGTATTTATCAAGTGAATTTTGGCATGAAAAAGATGAAACAGATATAAATTTAAATAAAACTGGTTATACATTTTCATCTAAGTTGTTTCCTGCGCCAAAACAATTTATAGAAGAGCTACATAAGAAAAATATAAAATTAGGTATAAATTTTGATCCAGTTGAAGGTATAAGTAATAAAGAAGATGTATATGATAAATTTCTAGAAAAATTTCCAAGTGATGAAAGAGCGAATATACCATTTAATATTTTAGATGAGGAATTTTCTAAATTATTTATAAATGAAATACTTACTCCTCTTAAAAATATAGGAGTAGACTTTTTATGGTTAGATTATCAAGAAGATAAAAACAAATTAGCAGCATTGAATTATTATGTTAAAAAAATGGGATTCAATGAAAGAGGTTTTTCATTAACTAGAAATTTTGGAGTAGGGGCACATAGATATCCTGCATTATATTCTGGAGAAACAAGAGTAGGATGGAAAACATTAGATTGTTTACCTAATTACAATTCTGGAGCATCAAATCACGGTTTTTCGTGGTGGAGTCATGATGTTGGTGGATTTAAAGATGGTACTGAAGATAACGAGTTGTATATGAGATATGTACAGTTCTCAGTGTTTAATCCTATATTTAGATTTAGTGCAAAAAGAGGTCCTTATTACAAAAGAGAACCTTGGTTATGGGATGTAAAAACCTTAACTATAGTTAAAAATTATTGTGATTTAAGATATAGAATGATACCTTACATTTATTCAGAAGGATATAAGTATCATACACTTGGAATACCGCTTTCACAGCCGTTGTATTACAATACACCGTTTATATATGACGAAGTGGTATATAAAAATGAATATTTCTTTGGATCAGAATTTTTAATAGCAGCAATTACTAAACCTATAAATCAATTAATATCTAGAAGTATAGAAAAAATATATTTACCAGAAGGAACATGGTATGATTTTAGAACTGGTAAGAAATTTATTGGAGATAAAAGATACGTAACATTCTACAAAGCAGAAGATTATCCAATTTTTGTAAAAGCAGGAGGAGTTGTACCACTTAGTGTACTAGGTCCAGTAAAAAATGATTTAAGTAATCCTAAGACAATAGAATTAAATGTATTCCCAGGTAAGAGTAATCTTTATAAATTTTATGAAGATGACGGAGATGGTAAATTGAATGAAGAAGGTGATTATTTAATAACTGCTTTTGATTACAATTACATGCAAAATAACTATACACTTATTATAAGACCATTAGAAGGTAAAAGTGGTATAGTACCTGAGGTAAGAAATTACATAGTTAAATTTAGAAATACTAAAAGAGCAGAAGATGTAACGTTATTCCTAAATGGAGAAATATACGAAGATTTTGAAGTATCTAATGATGATACTAACTTTGTAATAGATGTTAAGAATGTTGATACAACAAAACAGCTTACTATAAATTGTAAAGGTAAGGATATAGAAATTGATGCAACACATATCTTTTATGAAGATGTAAATGCAATTTTATTTGATACTAAAATACCTACAAATATTAAAGAAGAACTAGCTGAAATATTGTTTAGTGATAGAGATTTAAAACGTAAGAGAATACTTGTTAATAAGTTGAAAGTAAAAGGGTTAAATCCTAAATTTGCAACAATGTTCTTAAAATTACTTGAATATAGTGGTGAAATTTAATATAATATAAAAAAGCAGATGAAAAAAGAGTAGTAAAAATAATTTTTATTAAAGAAAGTTAATGGTTGATGAGAATTAATATAAAAATATTTTGAACTTACTTTTGGATGTGATTTGGTTAATCGCTATATAGATTTAAAGTTAAAAATAAGGTGGTACCGCGTAATTATTACGCCCTTTGGTTCCATCTTTTTTATGTGAGAAAGGATAAAATAAAATGAATGATTATGTATTTTCTTTGATATTTTTCTTAGTGGTTTTCTTTTCAATATTTACGTTGCAATATACCGTATTTGTTGTTCCAAAGATAAAACCAAATTTAAAAAATAAAGCAGAAGCTAAAAAAATAGTTGAAATAGAATATTTAAGTATGAAATTTAAATTAGATAAAGAAAAGTTAATGAATTCAAAAGTAGGAACTATGATATGTTATTTGAATTCGTTTATTATAGCATTGGTATCAACACTAGTAACGTTGTTACCATGTTCTGAAACATTACAATTATTAATAGGTTTTGTTCTATTATTAGTGATAATATATATAGTGTATGAAATATTTGGTAAATTTTTATCAAAAAAATTAGGAGGAGAAAAAAATGAATTATAAAGAAGTAGCATTAAAATGGCAAAAAAAATGGAAAGAAAAAAACTATTTTTTAGCAGATAATAATAGTAATAAGGAAAAATATTATATATTAGTAGAATTTCCATATCCATCAGGAGCAGGTTTACATGTTGGTCATGTAAAAAGTTATAGTGCTCTTGATGCTATGTCAAGAATGAAAAGAATGCAAGGATACAATGTATTATTTCCAATGGGATGGGATGCATTTGGTCTTCCTGCTGAGCAGTATGCAATAAAAAATAAAGTTCATCCATCAGTAGCAGTAAAAGAAAATGTAAAAACATTTAAAACTCAACTTGAAAAATTAGGTTTATCATTTGATTGGTCTAGGGAGTTTTCTACAACTGATCCTGAATATTATAAATGGACACAGTGGCAATTTTTGAAGTTTTATGAAAATGATATGGCCTATAAAGATAAGAAAGAAATCAATTGGTGTAATAACTGTAAGGTTGGATTATCAAATGAAGAATCAGAAGGCGGAGTATGCGAGAGATGTTCTGGTCCTGTTGTAAAAAAAGAAAAAGAACAGTGGATTCTTAAAATGAGTAAATATGCAGATAAACTTTTAACAGGGTTAGATGATACAGATTTTATAGATAGAGTAAAAAATGCACAAGTTAATTGGATTGGAAAGAGTGTAGGAGCAGAAGTAGATTTTAAAATAGAAAATGCTGAAGAAAAAATAACTGTTTTTACAACTAGACCAGATACTTTATATGGTGCAACATTTATGGTTTTATCACCAGAACATAGTATATTAGAAAGATATAAAAATCAAATATCAAATTATGAAGAATTAGTAAGTTATAAAGAAGAAGCTAAAAAGAAAAGTGAAATTGAAAGAACTGATGCAACTAAAGAGAAAACTGGGGTTAAGATAGAAGGTTTAAATACTATAAATCCAGTAAATGGACAACAAACAGAAATTTGGATAAGTGATTACGTATTAATGAATTATGGAACAGGAGCTATAATGGCAGTTCCGGCTCATGATGAGAGAGATTATGAATTTGCTAAAAAATTTGGTATATCAATAATACCTGTAATAGAGGGTGGAGATATAGAAAAAGAAGCATATACTGGAGATGGTATTCATATAAATTCTGATATACTAAATGGATTAAATAAAGAAGAAGCAATTAATAAAATAAGTGAATATTTAGAAGAAAATAAATTAGGGATTAAGAAAACTAATTATAAGCTTCAAGATTGGATTTTTTCAAGACAAAGATTTTGGGGAGAACCAATTCCAATGATACATTGTGAAGAATGTGGATGGGTACCAGTTCCTGAGAAAGACTTGCCAGTTTTACTTCCAAATGTTACTAGTTATGAACCAACAGATGATGGAGAAAGTCCACTTGCAAATATTGAAGAATTTGTAAATACAACTTGTCCTAAATGTGGTAAACCAGCAAAAAGAGAAACAGATACTATGCCAAACTGGGCAGGTTCTAGTTGGTATTATTTAAGATACATGGATCCTACTAATAAAGATGAGTTTGTATCAAAAGAAGCTTTAAAATACTGGAATATGGTAGATTACTATAATGGTGGAATGGAACATGCCACAAGACATTTATTATACGCAAGATTCTGGCATAGATTTTTCTATGACATAGGAGAAATACCTTATTCAGAACCGTTTAAAAAGAGAGTAGCTCATGGAATGATCCTTGGAGAAGGTAATGAAAAAATGAGTAAGAGTAAAGGTAATGTAATAAATCCTGATGATATGATTGAGATATTTGGAGTAGATGCTCTAAGGGTATACGAATTATTTATTGGGGATTATGAAAAAGATGCATCATGGAGTGATAACGGATTAAAAGGTGCAAAAAGATTTATTGAAAAAGTTATAAGAATTAAAGATAAAGTTAATCTAGAAAATAATAGTCTAACTGAAAATTTTGTTGCTTTAATTCATAAAACGATAAAGAAAGTAACTAACGATTTATCTACAATGAATTATAATACGGCGGTATCAAGTTTAATGATACTTAGTAATGAGTATGATAAGTATGAAACTATAAGTAAAGCAGATTATGAAATATTGTTAACTTTACTATATCCAATGGCGCCTCATGTGTGTGAAGAATTAAATGAAGAAATTGGAAATCAAACTCATATAGCAGCAACTCAGTGGCCGGTGTATGACGAAAGTAAAACAGTAGATAATATTACAACAATTGGTGTTCAAGTTAATGGTAAATTAAGGGGAGAAATAACTATTAATAAGAACGAAGATAAAGAAGAAATAATAAAGAAAGCAAAAGAAAGTGAGAATGTTCAAAAATTTTTAACAGGTATGGAAATAGTTAAAGAAATAGTAGTACCTGGTAAAATAGTGAATATAGTGGTGAAATAATGAATATACCTAAACATGTAGCAATAATATTAGATGGAAATGGAAGATGGGCTAAAGCAAAAGGTCTATCAAGAAGTATGGGTCATAAAGCTGGGTCTGAAAATTTAAATAAATTAGCAGAATACATATTAAAAACTGAAGTAGAAGTATTGAGTGTATTTGCTTTTTCTACTGAAAATTTTAAAAGAAGTGAAGAAGAAGTAAGTTATTTAATGAATCTATTTACAAGTAGTTTCAAAAAAGATAAAAATTATTTTAATAAATGTAATATAAAAGTTGTATTTTCAGGAAGAGATAAACCACTTTCTGATGAAGTGATGGAAGCTATGGACGAGTTAATGGAATTAACAAAAGATAACACAGGTGGAATATTTAATATATGTTTAAACTACGGTGGTCAAGCTGAAATAGTAGATGCAAGTAAAAAAATAACAAATGCAGTTATAAATAAAGAAATACAATTAGAAGAAATAAATGAAGAAACGTTTAGTAAATATTTATATAACGAGCTTCCACAAATTGATTTAATGATAAGAACAAGTGGTGAAACAAGAATAAGTAATTTCATGTTATATGCACTTGCATATGCAGAATTATATTTTACAGATACATATTTTCCAGATTTTGATGGAAAAGAATATGAAAAAGCAATAGAGTCTTTTAATAAAAGAGATAGAAGATTTGGTGGAATAAAAGATAAAAAATGATTTATCTTTTTTTTTATTTATGTTATAGTAATGAAAAAATTAAATTATACAACAAAAAAGTATTTTGAATTGTATTATATATGAAAGAGGTGATACTTTTGAATTTAGTTAGTTCTAGAGAAACTAAATTCGAAGATGTTTATGAACGTAACGCTAGCACTGTTTATAGAGTATGTTTTATGTATGTGAAGAACAAACATGATGCAGAAGATTTAACACAAAATACGTTTATTAAATATATGAAGTATGATCCGTCTTTCGAAAGTTTGTCACATGAGAAGTCTTGGTTTATAGTAGTAGCAAGTAATACTTGTAAGAATCATTTTAAAGCTTGGTGGAATAAAAATACTATGTCACTTGCAGAAGAATACATTGGTTCATCTGAAGATAATAATGATATTTTAGAAATAGTTTTAAAATTACCTAATAGATATAAAAAAATAGTGTATTTGTTTTATTATGAAGGATATACTACAAAAGAAATTAGTACGATATTAGGAATAAATGAGTCAACAATAAGAACGCAATTATCAAAAGCAAGATCTTTGTTAAAAAGTAAAATAGGAGAGTTAAAGTGAGTGAAATAAAAGAATCATTGAGTCTAATTGAAATAAGTAAAGCTCAAAAAGAAAAAATATATACAAATATAATTAATTATAAATGTAGAGATTATAATTTTGTTTATAGCATGGCACTTTGCATTATATTAATACTCGTGTGTATGCAAGATATAACTTTAGTGGAAAATAATGAATTGCAAATAGCAAGAATGATTGTGGAAACTGAAGATTATGTACAAAGTAATACTTATAAATGTAGTAAGTGTGAATATTCAAATTATAATAGAATGGGAGATATAAAATGAAAAGAAAATATTTAGTATTAGGTGCTATGTGTAGTGTAGCATTATTAGGGGGATGTTCAAGCGACAGTAGTGAAGATTATTCATTAAGTTTAGACAAAGTAGAAATAGGGATAGATTCACTAACGGATGGTAAATTTAGTTTAAATGTAATAAATACAGAAGAAATGACAGAATTTGAAGGATATATGGAATATATATATGATTTTCAATATGAAGAATTATTTAAATTAAATCCAGAATATGTAGATGCAAATGAAAGTTCTATAAAATATAGTGCTGAGACTGGAGAATTACTTGCAGTTATAAAAGCAACAGAAGGGTCAAATAGTGGAGTAGAATCTTCTATGGGAGAATTTTGTGCAAACTTAGAAGGATGTGAAGAAACATCATTTGATGATTATTTAATGTATGTATCATCATCAGACAATAGTTCAGTAATTACTGAAGTAAAAAATGCAGAAACGCCAATTTTTAATAACATGATGATGGTTGATGATGAAATGTTTGAATCAATGTTAGGAATAGATCCAACATTAGTAGATGAGTATTTAGTTAAAGTACCAATGATGGTAGTATCATCAAGTTCATACATAATAGTAAAACCAAGTGAAGGAAATTTTGAAAAAGTAGAAGGTTTACTTGAAGATTATATGAAATCATTAGAAGATACATGGGAAATGTATTTACCAGATCAATATGAATTAGTAAAAAATAGATTAACAAAAACTTATGGTGATTATTTAATATATATCATATCTACAGACAATGAGTTAGTATACAATAAAATTATAAACGAGTAGAATTATGGTATTTAGTAGTCTTACATTTATTTTTTTCTTTTTGCCATTATTTCTTCTTTTATATTTCGTTCTACCATGTAAAAATATGTTGCTATTAATATTTAGTTTATTATTTTATGCATGGGGAGAACCTGTATACATATTATTGATGTTATTTTCATCAATAGTAGATTTTAGTATAGGTAAGAAGATAGAAGAAAGTGATAATAAAAAGAAATTCTTATATATGTCTATATTTGTAAATATAGCAGTATTATCATTTTTCAAATATAGTGACTTTTTAATAGATAATATAAATATGTTACTGAATAGTAATATAAGTAATTTAAACTTACCACTTCCAATAGGAATATCGTTTTTTACATTTCAAACAATGAGTTATTCTATAGATATTTATAGAGGAAGAGTAAAAGCTCAAAGAAATTTTTTAACATTTTTAACATATGTATGTATGTTTCCACAGTTAATAGCTGGACCTATAGTAAGATATAGTGACGTAGATAAAGAATTAAAAGAAAGGACTTGTTCTTTTGATAATTTATATTTAGGAATGAAGATATTTCTAGAAGGTCTATTTAAAAAAGTGTTATTAGCAAACAATATAGGATATGTATACAATTTAATAATTAATAATCCATATAATGAAATAAGTGTATCAAGTATGTGGCTAGGAATCGTATGTTTTTCTTTCCAAATATATTTCGATTTCTCTGGATACAGTGATATGGCAAGAGGTATTGGTAAAATGCTTGGGTTTAATTATCCTAAGAACTTTAATTATCCATACATGGCAACAAGTATCAGTGATTTCTGGAGAAGATGGCACATGACACTAGGTTCATGGTTTAGAGATTATGTATATATTCCATTAGGTGGAAATAAAAAAAATATAATAAGAAATTTATTTATAGTTTGGTTTTTAACAGGTTTATGGCATGGTGCAAATTACAACTTTATACTATGGGGATTATACTTTGGTATATTATTATATATAGAAAAAATACTATTAAAAGATATAATATCTAAAATACCAATAATATTATGTAGAATAAGTACAGTATTTTTAATAGTAGTAAGTTTTTACATATTTGCTTTTGATGACACAACTAGTTTAATAAATTATGGAAAAATATTGTTTTTTATAAGTGATAATAAATTAATTGATCAAAACTTTTATTTCTATATAAGTAATTATTTTATATTAATAATTTTATGTAGTTTATTTAGTACAAGTTTTGGGTCATGGTTAGATGAAAAAATGAAAGATGGAATATTTAAAGGGATGATATATATAGTATTGTTTACAATAACAGTAGCTTATTTAGTAGGTAGTACGTATAATCCATTTTTATATTTTAGGTTTTAATATGAAGAAAGTATTTATATTAATAATAATTTTAGTAGTAATAACTACAGGATTATTTTTTACAGTAGAAAAAAAAGAATTTAGCGAAAGTGAAAATAGAATTTTATCTACGTTTCCAGAGTTTAGTGTAAAAAGTTTATTTTCGGGAGATTATATAAGTAGCATTGATGAATATATAAACGATCATTTTCCTTTTAGAACCACATTTTTAAAAATGAAGACTAATTTTGAATATATGTTAAATGTTAGGTATATGAATGAAATATATATAGGAGAAGAGTATTTGTTTTTAGAATATACAAATACGACTGAAAATGTTATTGCATCAGTAGATAAATTGAATCAATTTTATTTAAATAATAATGACGTTGATATGAACTTAATATTAGTAGGAAGTAGTAGTTATATAAATTCGGATTTATTACCTAATTTTGTAAGTGTAGAAAATGAAGATAATCATTATAATTACGCAAAAGAAAATATATTATTTAATTTTGTTGATACAAAAGATTTATTAGGAAGTGAATCTTATTATAAACTTGATCATCATTATAATTTAGAAGGTGCAAAAACAGTTTATGAAAAATTCACTGGGAACAAAATTTCAACCAATATTGCATTAGCATCTAGTGAGTTTTACGGAACTCTTAGTAGTAAATCAAGTTTTTATTTATATGAAGCTGATAAAATGTATTATTATAAACCGTTATACGATTTAACAGTATATAATCAATCATTAGCATCAACATCTGATTCATTGTATGAAGAATCATTTTTAGAAGAAAAAGACAAATATAGTTTCTTTTTAGGTGGTAATCATGCATTGTTAGATATAGATGTCAAAAATAATAAAAATAAAGAAGTGCTTATAATAAAAGATAGTTATGCAAATATCTTTATACCTTTTTTAACAAATGATTATAGTAAAATACACGTTATTGATTTAAGATTTTATAACATGAGTGTAAGTGACTATGTAAAAACAAATGAAATAGATGAAGTAATATTCTTCTACAATACCAATAGTTTTAATAATGATAGTAAAATTAATTTATTAAGATAAAAAAGACTTGCAATTAAAGAAAAATATTGTATACTAATTGCTAGAGGGTTTTATGAGAGAAGAAGAAAAAGAGCTGAAGTATGCTATATATACAAATGAAATGATAATAAAAGATTCAAAAAAGAATATAAAAAATTATTATATAACAATGGATATAATAATAAATAATGAAAAAAATACTATAACAATAATAAGAAAATTAGACGAGATTAAAAGGTTAATTACAGATGAAAATAACCTTATAAAAATAATTAAGTCAGAAAATAGAGTATTAAGTGAAAGACTTCAAAAATTCAATGAAGAAAAGACCAAAAGTAAAAAAAGGGTTAAAAGTAAAAGAAAAATCAAATATATTGATGAAAGTATATGATTTTTTTTTTATTTGTTGTATAATTGTATCTAGGTGATAAAAATGAATAATAAAGGTTTTACAAATGTTGAGATATTTATAGTTATAGTTGTATTTAGTGCAATATATTTAATTAGTATTGTAGAAGTATCATCTGCATTTGAAGTTGATTATGATCAGTTAGCTCAAGAAAATTATTATTCTTTAATAGAAATGCAAGCTGAACTATATGCAACGATTAATGAGGATATATTTGAAGAAACAAGTGTAGTATATATATATTTAGAAGATTTAATACAAAATGGTTTAATAACACAAAGTGAAGAAAAAGAAAATTTGCAAATAAAAATAGTTAATACAAATAATGAATACACTGCAACAATTTTAGAAGTTTAAATGTAAAAAAGTGTAAATTTTTTTGTATAAAGTTATTAAATGAAGAAAATTATAGTAAAATAAATTAGTAAGGGAGTGATTATATGTTAGATCCATCTATTGACAAACTATTAACAATAGTAGATTCAAAGTATAAATTAGTGCATGTTATTAGTCAAAGAAGTAAGCAAATGCTTGAATTTAATCATTATCAATTTAAAACTAATGAATATAAAAATAAAAAAGAACTTGGAAGAGCAATGGAAGAACTTGAAGAAAAAATGATAAAAATTAAATAAAAGTATTGCAAAGTAAAAAAGATTATGATACAATAGTCTTGCTTTTGGGGAATTAGCTCAGATGGCTAGAGCACCTGCCTTGCACGCAGGGGGTCGTGGGTTCGAGTCCCTTATTCTCCACCAAATAGCAATAGAAATCAATTTTTAATTGATTTTTTTTTATTTTAAAAAATATTTACATTATTATATTGTATATTTATAGTTTTTTATATATAATAATTTTTAAAGGAGATTTGATATGCAAGAATATACACTTTTACCAGCAGACATATATTTAGTTGTGAATAAAACAATACTTACAGATTATGATCGAAAGATATTGATATCATTTTATGAACCGATAATAGGTCCAGTTAGTACTAGTTTATATTTAACATTATGGCAAGATTTAGAGACACTAGAAATAATTAGTAGAAAATTAAATCATCATCATTTAATGTCGATATTAAAATGTAATTTAAACGATGTAAAATCTGCAAGAGAATCTTTAGAATCAATGGGTTTGTTAAAGTCATTTGTAAAATGTGGAAGTGTAAATGAATATGTTTATGAATTATATTCACCATTAAGTCCAAATGAATTTTTAAAACATCCTATATTAAATGTAGTTTTATATAATAATATAGGTAAAGAAGAGTATGAAAGATTACAACTTATACATAAAAGACCAAGTGTTGATGTAAAAGAATTTTCAGAAATAACAAAAAAATTAGATGAAGTATATAACGTAGCTAAGTTTAGTGACGGAGAATATAGTCAAAAGAAAAATAATGCAATACAAGTAAATGAAAAAATAGATTTTGAGTTATTAATATCAAGTATTCCAAAAGGTGTAATAAATGACAAAGCATTCAATAAAAAAACAAGAGAATTAATAAATTTACTTGCATTTATTTACGATATAGACACTCTTAAAATGAGTGGGATTATTAGAACAGTCTTAAATGAGTTTAATATGATAGACAAGGAAGCTTTGAGAAAAGCTACTCGTAAAATGTATCAAATAAACAATAATTCATTACCTATAATAGTATATAGAACTCAACCTGAATATTTGAAATCTCCTGAAGGAGATAGTTCTAAAAAAGGTAGAGTAATAGCTATGTTTGATAATATAACTCCATACGATTTCTTAAAAAGTAAAAACAAAGGTATAAAGCCAAGTGCAAGGGATTTAAAAATATTAGAATTATTATTAATAGAAATGGAAATGCCACCGGCAGTTGTTAATGTTCTTCTGGATTACGTTCTTAGAAAAAATAACAATAGATTAGTAAGTGCATATATAGAAACTATAGCAGGTCAGTGGAAAAGAGCAGATTTAAAAACTGCAAAAGATGCAATGGAGTTTGCGGAAAAAGAACATAAAAGTTATCAAAAAAATGTATCAGTTAAAAAAGATGTAAAAAAACCAGTATGGTTTAATGATACAATAGAAAAAAAAGATGTTACAAAAGAAGAAGAAGAAGAATTAAAAGAATTATTAAAGGAGTTTAACTAATGGATAAAATGGAAGTATCTAAAATAAAAGATATACAAAAAAAAATAGATAAAGAATTAGAAATATCATTAAAAAATGAAGATTTTAAAAAATTAGTTGCTAGATTAGGTGTAGAAAAAGAAGAAATAAGAAAAAATATAACTAAAATAAATGATACAGTTGAAGAATTAAAATTATGCAGTGATTGTAAGGGAATATTTTCATGTAAAAATAATTTAATAGGACATATATATTTTCCGCAAAATATTGATGGAAAAGTTAGATTTGCATATACACCTTGTAAATATCAAAAGAAATTTATAAAAGATAGAGAAATAAATGAAAAATCGCGTAACGTTTTAGAAAATTCAAGAATGAAAGATATAGATTTGAAAGACAAAAATAGAGTAAAAGTAATAAAATTTTTAAAGCAATTTTATGATGATTTTGATTATAATAAAAATATAAAAGGTTTATATTTACATGGATCATTTGGAGCAGGAAAATCATTTTTAATATCTTGTTTGTTTAATGAATTAAAAGAAAAGAAAAATGTAGAAGGTGTAATTATATATTTTCCTGAATTATTAAGAAGCTTAAGAGACGATTTTTCTTTACTAGATAGCAAAGTGAACTATTTAAAATCAGTACCACTGTTAATGATAGATGATATTGGAGCAGAGAAAGTAACAGATTGGGGAAGAGATGAGATACTTGGAGCAATACTTCAGTATAGAATGAATGAAGGTTTATCAACATTCTTTACTTCGAATTTCAATATAAAAGAATTAGAAGCACATTTGTCAATGACAAGAAATAATGAAGATAATGTAAAAGCAAGAAGAATAATAGAGAGAATAAAACAATTAACTGAAGATGTGGAATTAATAAGTATAAATAGAAGAAATTAGTATAATTTTTTCTTTTTTTTAAAAATTTAAAGGAAATGAAAAAAAATAAGGTAACAATATATATATAAGATAAAATTATGTCTTAAGAAAAGGAATCTACAAATGAAAATAAAAAAAGAATTAGAAGAAAAAAATAAATCTAGAGACAAAGATTTAGAAGCAGTACTTGCAGATATAGAAAAACAATTTGGAGCAGGAGCTGTTATGAGATTAGGTGAGACAGAACACGTAAATGTAGAGGTTATATCAAGTGGATCTTTAGCGCTAGATGTAGCACTTGGAGTTGGTGGTTACCCCAAAGGAAGAATAATAGAAATATATGGACCTGAATCTGGAGGTAAAACAACATTAGCACTTGAAGCAATAGCATCTGTTCAAAAAGATGGAGGTAAGGCAGCATTTATAGATGCAGAGCATGCTCTTGATCCGGTATATGCAAGAAATTTAGGTGTTGATATAAACGAACTTTTATTATCACAACCAGATACAGGAGAACAAGCTTTAGAAATATGTGAGGCCTTAGTAAGAAGTAATGCTATTGATTTAATAGTAATTGATTCTGTAGCAGCGTTAGTACCTCAAGCTGAAATTGATGGTGAAATGGGTGATTCTCATGTTGGGTTACAAGCAAGATTAATGAGTCAAGCATTAAGAAAGTTATCTGGAATAATGAATAAAACAAATACTACTGCCATATTTATAAATCAATTAAGAGAAAAAGTTGGCATAATGTTTGGTAATCCTGAAGTAACTCCTGGAGGAAGAGCTTTAAAATTTTATTCTTCAATTAGACTAGATATCAGAAGGGGAGAACAAATAAAAATAGGAGATCAAATATCTGGGAACAAAACAAATATAAAAGTAGTTAAAAATAAAGTAGCGCCACCTTTTAAAATAGCGAGTGTAGATATTGTTTATGGAGAAGGTATATCAAAAGAAGGAGAACTAATAGATTTAGCTAGTGATATAAATGTTATAGATAAATCTGGTGCATGGTATGCTTATAATGAAAAAAAGATAGGTCAAGGAAAAGAAAATACTAAATTATTTTTGAAAGAAAATAAGGATATATTTGAAGAAATAAATTTAAAAGTTAGAAATTATTATAAATTTAAAACAGATAACCAAGAAACTAAAAAATAATAATACTAGAGTAAATATAGTGCACATTTAGTTGATTTAGGACTAAAATATGATATAATCTAATCATATTGAAGATTGGAGTTATCAAATTAAATGAAAATAAAAAAAGTTTTAGACGTAACATTGTCTGTGATATGTACGTTAATTAATTTATATTTTCTATATACATTAATAAATGTAAATATAATACCAGATGCATTTATGATTGTAATAGGAGCAGTATTAATTTTAATTAATATATACTTATGTATTAGATTTAAAAATACGAAAGAAATGACGGTAATAATAAAAGAAGTTTTAATGTCAATAATGATAGTAGCATTATATATAGGAGTATCATTAATAGAACATTATTTTACATCTACAGTTAATTTTTTTGAGGCAGTAAATAATAATAATTATAATTCACACACATATCAGTTATATGTATCAGAAGAAAGTGAAATAACAGAAGTAGACCAACTTGATGGTGAAAATATAGGTTATGAAAATTTAGATATTAACAACATAGATATGGTAATGGAAAAATTAAATGAAGATATTGACTCTGTAAACGTGGGATATAGCAGTACATATGAAATGATAGTAGCACTTGATAGTGAAATATCTGGATTAATTATAAGTGATTCTCAATATGAATTAATAGAAGAAAATGATCCAGAAGTACTTGAAGGATTAGTACTTTTAAAAGAGTATGGAATAGCAGTAGATAACGTAATTTCTCAATCAGAAAAAAATGTTACAAATGAATCATTTATTGTATATATAACAGGTTTTGACAAATATGGAAATATAAGTTTAACTGGAAGAAGTGACGTTAACATGTTAGCTGTAGTAGATCCAATAGATAAAGAAATATCACTTGTGTCTATTCCACGTGATTACTATGTTGAATTGCCAGGATATGGAAGTTTGAAAGATAAACTTACTCATGCTGGTGTATATGGATTAGACGTATCAATAGGAGCAATAGAAAATTTATTAGATATAGAAATTGATCATTATGTAAAAATTAATTTTAGTACAGTAGTTGATTTTGTAGATATAATTGGACCTATAGAAGTAAATAGTGTAATGGATTTCTGTTCATGGACAAATTGTTATACAAAAGGTATAAATATACTTGATGGAGAAAAAGCATTAGAATTTTCAAGAGAAAGATATAATTTACCAAAAGGTGATATAGATAGAGCATATAATCAACAGTTAGTAATTAACGGAATAATAAAAGCTGCATCATCACCAGATATATTATTAAATTATACTAATATTTTATCTTCGTTATCTTCTTCATTTGCAACAAGTTTTACAGATAAAGATATAACAAGTTTAGTAAAAATGCAACTATCTGATTTTTCTACATGGAAGACTAGTAATTATGTAATTAATGGGTACGGATCATCTGAATATACATATTCTTATCCGTCACAAAAATTATCAGTTTTACTACAAGATAGTAATTCATTAGCAGAAGCAAAAGAAATTATAAAAGATGCATTAAATTAAAAAAGAATCGTATTAGATTCTTTTTTTTATGACATTTTTTTTCAAAAAAACAATATAAAATTAAGATGGTGATAAAATGAAAGTGAAAATGTTTGACGAAGCGCACGAAAAAGATTTAGAAAATTCTTTAAATGTCTTTCTAAGTAGTGTAGAAGGTGATATAATAGATATCAAGTTCGGTGTAACTATAGGTATATCTGGAGAAGAACAGATATATTGTTTTAGTGCGATGGTATTATATAATTAAATCATGTACATATCATTTATGTTTGAATCAAAATCGTTAGTTGAAATAGTGTTTTGATTTTCTAATTTAGAAAGTCTATGATCAATTCTACTTAGTTGTCTTTCAATTTTAGCTAATCTTGATTCTAGGTCTGTTGTTTCAATATTTGTATTAGGTTGCATTATATTGGGATTTACTCCAGCATAAAATTGTGATTGCATGCTCATATTTGGTTGAGGTGGCATTTGTCCTTGGTTAAAATTTTGTGGCATCATTTGATTTGGTACATTTTGATTATATACATTTGAATTAATTTGAGCATAATCTATTTGATCGTTAAAAAACGAAGCTCTATTTTTTTTCATTAAATTCCTCCTAAAACATTATATGTAAAAAAGAAAGTTGTGATATTATGAGAATGAGAAATCCTAAAGATAAAGAAGAAGTATTAAATGCTTGTGAATTTTATTATGAAAAAGAAATTGGTTTTAAAAACGAAAATCCTGTACATCTAGAGGTTGGAATGGGTAAAGGTGATTTTGTAATTGGTATGGCTAAAAAATATCCAAATATAAATTTTATTGGTATGGAAAAATATAGTGCAGTAGCATCAATTGCAATAAAGAAAATAAAAGAAGAAAATCTTAGTAACGTTTTAGTGTTAGTAATGGATGTAGCAAATTCAATTGAAGAATTAGAAGGGAAAATAGATTTAATATATTTGAATTTCTCGGACCCTTGGCCAAAAGATAGACATGCTAAAAGAAGATTAACGCATCACAATCAGTTAAAAGTGTATGATTCATTATTTAAAAATGACTGTTATATTAAAATGAAAACAGATAATGAAGATTTGTTTAATTATAGCATTCCAAGTTTTAAAGAGTATGGATATGAAATTGTAGACGAGATAAGAGATTTACACTCTACAGACATGGACAATGTTATGACAGAGTATGAAAAAAAATTCAGCAGCATAGGTACAAAAATAAAATATACATATGTAAAAAAATAGAAATAGAAACATTACTTTACAAATAATGTTTCTATTTTTATTTTTTTTTGATATAATAATTTTAAGGAGTATTTTTGTATGAAAAAAATTGCAGTATTGTTTATATGTGTTTTTTTATTAAGTGGTTGTCAGAATATAAATGAAATGGCAGTTGATGAAATAATGGGATTGTTTTCATCAGAAGTAAAAAAAGCTAATACATACAGAACAGGATACAAATATAATTTACCAAGTATGATGCAAGTTGATGTAAATGAAAGTTATATTGAAGTTATATCAACAAATAGATATAATTATTATTTTTATGTAGATATTGTTAGTTACTATAATAATATAGGAAATTATTACGAAGTTAATAAAGATAGTTTTTATTCATCAAAGTATGAAATAAATGATAAAATTAGCTATATTGAAGTAAATATTCAAGAAAATGACAAATATTTAATTGAAATTATGTATAATTATGCTAAAATAGAAGTAATGGTAGATATTGACGATTTGAATTTAGCAATAATTAATGCCATAAATATTTTAAATAGTGTTACTTATAATGATTTAATAATAGAAAATTATCTAGGTAACGACGTTTTAAATTTCACAGAGGAAATTTACGATATATTTAAAACTAACGACACAAATAATAGTTTAGTGTTTAAAACAGAAAAAGAATAATTTGAAAGGGTAGATTGTTGATGAAATTTATAGAAAAAATAACAAATATGTTATTTGATGAAGATGAAGAAATTATAGAAAAAGTACCTGTTAAACAAGATGAAATAAGACCAACAAGAACAGTTGCACCGGAAATAATACCGCCAAAAATTGAAGAAATAAAAGTGGAAAAAATTGTAGAAAAACCAGTAAAACCGATAGTAAATAATGTACCAGAGGTTAACAATGATGTGAAAATAATACCTAAACCAGTAGAACAACCTAAGGTAACACAATCACCGTTTTTAGATTTTGATGAAGATGAGTTTAAAAGTAGTATGCCATACACGCCAAATAGACCTGAAAGAATCGAAAGACCTGAGCAAAAAACAAGTGTTACAAGCAGAGTAGAAAAAGCTAGATATAATGATTATGAAAGAGAAGTAACTACTCAACAAATGTATGATCCAAGAAGAACAGAAAAAAAAGAATATGTGGATTCAAAAGAAAAGAAAAAATTCAAACCATCCTTAATAATTTCACCAGTATATGGCGTATTGAATGAAGATTATTCGCCAAGTGATATAAGATCTATAGATGATACAATGACTAGTTTAGATATAGATGCAGTAAGAAAAAAAGCATATGGACAAATTAATCCAGATATGTATCCAAGAGAAGAAAAAATTGTAAATACAAGAGAAGAAAAAACAGAAATAAGATTGTCTAATTATCAAGAAGAAGAAAAAGTAAAAAGTATTGACGAATTTTTATCCTCAAGTTCTGATCACGTAATAAAGTGTGATGAAGGATCATTAGAAGATACAAAACAGTATGAATTTAATTCATATGAACAACCTACTGAAGAAATAGTAGAGTCTTCGCAAGCGGTTAAACCGACTTTAGAAGAAGAATCATTTGAAAGCGATTTATTTGATTTAATTGATTCTATGTATGAAAGTAAGGAGGATGCAGTGTAATGATTGAATTTTGGTTGAGTTATTTACCTATTGTTACGTATTTCTTAGTTATAGCTTTACTAATAGTATTAATAATATTAGGTATTAAGTCTATAGGAGTATTAAATAAAGTAGAAAAAATAGTAGATGATGTAAATGAAAAAATGGAAATGATCGACCCAATTTTTAGGGTATTAGATTTGGCAACTGATAGATTTTCAAGTATGTCAAGTATAGTAATAGATGTAATAACAAAAACTTTGGGTAAACTAATTAATAGAAAAGGAGAAAAATAAAATGAGTAAAAATGGAAATGGAAATGGGAAATATGTAATAGGAGCGTTAGTAGGAGCAAGTGTTGCTTTATTATTCGCACCTAAGTCAGGAAAAGAATTAAGAGCTGATTTAAAAAATAAAATGGAAGAAGTAATAGAAGATGTTAAAAATCTTGATATGAAAGAAGTAAAAGAGTCTATATTAGATAAAATTAATGAAATTGAAGAAGATATTAAAAACTTCGATAAAGAAAAATTAGTAGACGGAGCTAAAGAAAAAGCAAAAGAAATAGAAAAGAAAACAGCATTATTAGTAAAAGAAGCTGAAAAAGCAGCTAGACCAAAATTAATTAAATTAACAAATGAAGTTAAAAAGAAAACAATAAAAACTCTTAATGCTGCAATAGATAAATTAGAAGAAGATACAAAATAGTATCTTTTTTTTTGAAATAAGAAAATAATTTTTTCATCAGTTTAACACATTTATTGTATAATATTATAAAGAGGTGAAAATGATGAACATCTTAGTTGTAGATGATGAAATATTAATAAGAGAGGTAATAAAAGAGTATTTAATTATAGAAGGTTATAATGTAAAAGAAGCTACGAATGGATTAGAAGCTATAGAACTCTATAAACAAGAAAAAATAGATCTTATAATAATGGATATAATGATGCCTAAAATGGACGGTTTTATTGCATATAAAGAAATAAAGAAAATAGGTAATGTACCATGCATAATGTTATCTGCAAGATGTGAGGAATATGATAAATTGGCAGGATTTGAATTAGGAATAGATGATTATGTAACAAAGCCATTTAGTCCAAAAGAACTTATGGCAAGAGTTAAGGCTAATTTAAAGAAAATTAATGACATATCTAATATTATAAATTGCGGTAATGTTAAAATGAATCAAGAAGCACACGAAGTGTTTGTTGATGATATTGAAATTGATTTAACACCTAAAGAATATGATTTACTTAAATATTTAATGAAAAATAAAAACATTGCCTTATCAAGAGATGCATTACTTTCAAATGTATGGGGATTTGATTATTATGGGGAAGATAGAACTGTAGATACTCACATAAAAACACTTAGAAAAAGATTAGGTAAACACAAATCTATGATAAAAACAGTAAGGGAAGTAGGATATAAGTTTGAGCATAAAGAAAAAAACTAAGACAATTGAATCAAGGATTAGAAGTTCATTGATTTTTTTTGTACTTAGTATGTTTGTCATACTATGGACAGTACTAATATTATATTTTAATTATGCATATAAAAATTTTCAATTAGATGTAATATATTTAGCGAGTGAAAAAATAAAAAATGTTGAAGATGATGTTGATATCGATGTACTGCTTGATAATATAGCTTACGAAAATGATATATGTATTATAAAAGTAGAGGCCGATGAAGTACGAGGAGAATATAATACTAAGATGTCAGGGTGCGGTTTGCTTTTTAGAAATGAAAAATTAGACAGTATAATTTTTGGTTTTTCCAGTAGTACTGCAACTGATAAATTATTTGAATTTATAAATGAAGCAGAAGAAGTGCAAGCTGCATTGCTAGCTACTAAAAAAGATGAGACAAGTATATTTTTATACACAAACTTAAAAGACATAAATCAATTCACATCATTGTTTTATAACAAATTAATATATTTAACCATTGTATTTGTTGTTTTATCAACGATATTTAGTTATTTAATATCTAAAAAAATAGTGGAACCTTTAAGTAATATTACAAAAAATGCAAAATTGATAGGTAGTAGTGATGAAGCAAAATTTGAAAAAAATGGAATTTACGAAATAGATAATTTAGCAACAGCTCTAACGCTAGCGCAAAATGAGATAGGTAAGACCCACGAGTTCAAACGTGATCTTATGGCAAATGTATCACACGATTTGAAAACTCCGTTAACTATGATAAAGGCATATGCAGAAATGTGTAGGGATATTTCATATAAAAACAAAGAAAAATTAGATGAACATCTAAATATAATTATAGATGAAACAAATAGATTAACTGTATTAGTAAATGATATATTAGAGGCAAGTAAACTTGGGGCAAAAAAACAGGTACTTCAAAAAGAAAAATACGATTTGTCTTTAGAAATTAAAAAAATAATAAAAAAATATGAAATAATAAAAGAAACAGAAGATTATAATTTTATAGTTAATGTACCTTCAAAAATAATTGTTAATGCAGATAAAAATAAAATAAATCAGGTTATATATAATTTAATAAATAATGCTATAAATTATACTGGTGAGGATAAAACTGTAATAATAAACATTAAGAAAAAAAATATGTCATATTTAATTGAAATAATTGATACAGGAAAAGGTATATTAGAAAAAGATTTACCGTTTATATGGGATAAATATTATAAAACTGATAAAAAACATAAAAGAAATGTGATATCAACAGGTATAGGATTATCTATAGTAAAAGAAATATTTTTATTACACGATTTTAAATATGGTGTAGAATCAAGTGAAAAAGGAACAAAATTCTTTTTTATAGTAAAATAGAAGAAAAAAAGTACATTTTTGTATGTAGTTAGCATAAATTAAAAATAGGAAAGGTGATATTTATGTCTAATTATAGAGAAATTGTTACAAAAGCTGTGATAGGTAAAGGGAAAAAAACAAGTAAGGAAGATTACGTTGTAGAAGCGGAGGCATTACCAAATACAGTATTAGGTTGTTGGGTTATAAATCATACATTCAATGGTGTTAAGAAAAATGAACTAGTATATGTTGATGGAGCATTTGATGTAAACGTTTGGTATTCACATGATGAAGATTCAAAAACTAGTGTGTGTACTAGAACATTTACATATTCAGAAGAGATGAATATGAGTAAAGTTGGTAAAGGTACAGAAATTTTAGTAAGATGTTTAAAACAACCTACAGTTACCAATGTAGAAATTAAATCTGGAGTAGTAGAGTTGCAAGTAGAAAAGGAATTAGCAGTAGAACTTGTAGGAGATACAAAGGTCAAGATAGCGGCACTTGAAGATGAAGATGACTATGTTGATTTAAATGTAGTAGAGCATATTGATGAGGAACTAGATAACTTAACAGATGATTATATAAATTAGAAAAAAATGTGAAAGAGCATTTTTTTTTTACATATTTTTTTGAAAATATTGTGAATTATGATATACTTAAAAAGAGAAATGGAAGTGACAAATATGAAGAAAATATTAACAGGGTTACAGCCTACGGGTGTTATAACAATAGGAAATTATTTAGGTTCAATAAAACAAATGGTAGATATGCAAAATGAATATGAATCTATAATTTTTTTGCCGGATATGCATGCAGTAACAGTGGAATTAGATCCTGAATATTTACATTCAAATATTAGACAATTGGCGGCATTATATTTAGCGTGCGGAATTGATCCAAATAAAAATACAATATTTTTACAATCTGAGAATATATATCATACTAATATATCATGGTTATTAGAGTGTAATACAATGTTTGGAGAGTTATCAAGAATGACACAATTTAAGGATAAATCTTCAAAGAATGCATCATTTAGTGTTGGATTATTTACATATCCAGTCTTGATGGCAGCTGATATATTAATATATGATGTTGATTATGTACCAGTAGGAATAGATCAAAAACAACATGTAGAACTTGCAAGAGATTTAGCACAAAGATTTAATAATAAATACGGTGAGACCTTTAAAATACCAGATGTAAAAATTTCAAAAAATGGTCTTAAAATTATGGATTTAGTAGATCCTACTAAAAAAATGAGTAAATCAAGTGAAAATAAAAAATCGTTTATAACACTTCTTGATACAGAAGAAGAAATAAAGAAGAAGATAATGGGAGCAACAACGGATAGTGAAAATTTAATTGCTTATGATATGGAGAATAAACCAGGAGTAAGTAATTTAATAAATATAGCGTCATGTTTTTCTGGCGAAAGTATAGATAGTATAGTTGAAAAATATCAAGGAAAAGGTTATGGAGATTTAAAAAAATATGTAGCTCAGATAGTTATAGAATCAATTAAAAAAATACAAGATAAATACGAAGAAATAAAAAATGATAACATTATAGATGAAATGCTAGAATCAGGTGCAAAGAAAACTTCAGAAATAGCTAAAGTTAAATATGACTTAATGAAAAATAAAATGGGATTATATAAATAAAATATTAGGAGTTAATAAAGGGTGAAAATAATAAAAGTAAATCCAACTAGATTAGAAAATAATAAAGTAGAATTGGATTTATATAATTATATTGAAATGATATTGTGTGATTTTAAAGAAGTTATATTTTATCAAAATCAAGAAATGAGTATAGAAAAAAACAATGTAAAAATCTCTTCTGAAAAAAAAACTGTATGTACACTAGAAATAGGTAAGCAGTATTTTTTTTCTATAAGATTGTTATCAGTACATATAAAATATTTATACATAATAGAAAAAAAATCAGAAATATACTTAGTGTTTGGTGAACTAAAACAAATAAAAAAATTTGAAAATGAATATGATAAAGAAAATCTAGACAAATTTATAAAAGCAAATGAAGTAGGAAAAAAAGGAAAATATATATATGATTATTATAAAGGTTATATATATATAGAAAATTTAGAAGATGGAAAATTATTAGATAACTTATCGTTTCCTAGTAATGAAGAACTAGAAGAAGAGTATAATTATAGAAATTCTATAGTTGATGGAATAGGTCAAATAAAAAAAGAAAGAATATCATTAAATAATATAGATAAATATATGATAGTAGGTTCGAAGAATGAAGATACTAAAAATTTCATATTATTATGTGACGAAGACCAAAATTTAATATATGAATATAATATTATGTTAATAAGTGGTAGAAGGTTTAAAGTAGAGTTAAAAGTATTTAGTTGTGAAATAGAAGAAAGAAATATTTACAATTCTATATCTTGTTTGGAAAAAGAAAGTCAAATTAAAATAGAAGAAAAAATAATTATTGATGCAAGTAAAAAATAACATATCTATGTTTGTAATTTTTAAAAGTATATGATATACTAAGAATGTATTTAAGTGAGGCCTTTACCGGCGTCACTTTTATTATTAATTTTTTGAGGAGGATATGTGGATAAATTAATTGAAGAACTAAAAGAATTGCTTGAAAAACCAATGAAAGAAATTGATATTGTTATAGACGAAATATATTTTTATGAAAAGAATAAAAATGGATTTTTAACTGTAGTAGTAGACAAAGAAAGTGGAATTGATTTAGATGCAATAGTTGAAGTTAGCAAAATAGTTAGTAAGATATTAGACGGAATTGATAAAGATCAAGATAATTACATATTAGATGTAATAAGTAAAGAAAGAGGAAAAGAAAATGAATAGTGAAAAGTTTGTTGATGCACTTAATGCATTAGTTCAAGAAAGAGGAATTGATCCAGAGTATATATATGAATCATTAGAACTAGCATTACAAACAGCATATAAGAAAAATTTTGATTCTAAAACAAATGTTAGAGTTGAAATAAATAGAGAAAATGGAATTGTTAAAGTATTTTCTTACTTAATAGTTGTAGATGATTATGATGACGGAGAAGAATCAGTAGATGAAGAAGGAGAATTTATAATAATTCCCCCAGCTATAAATAAAGATGCTCAAATATTATTAGAAGATGCATATGAATTTAAAGCAGATGCTCAAATAGGTGATGAGATAGAACTTGAAGTAACACCAGATGATTTTGGTAGAGTAGCAGCAGGAACTGCAAAACAAGTAATGGTTCAAAAAATAAGAGAAATAGAAAAAGCTATGATTATTGAAGAATTTAGAGATAAATGTGATGAACTATTAGTTGGAATGGTAGCTATGGAAGATGCAAGAAATTTCTATATTGATTTAGGAAAAGTACGTGGTATTTTATCTAAAAATGAACTTATACCAGGAGAAGAAATCGAAATTGGAATGAATATTAAAGTATACGTTACAAAAATAGAAGATAATCCAAAAGGATCACTTGTATTTGTGTCAAGAAAACATTACAATTTTGTAAAAAGATTATTTGAACATGAAATCCCAGAAATGGTTTCTGGAGATATAGTAGTAGGAATGTGTGTAAGAGAACCAGGTGTAAGAAGTAAACTTGCAGTGTATTCAACAAATCCTAAGATTGATGCTATTGGTTCATGTATAGGACAAAAAGGATGTAGAATAGCAAGTATTCTAAAAGAACTAGGAAAAGAAAGAGTAGATTTAATTTTATATTCTGAAAATGACGAAGAATATATCAAAAATGCTTTAGCGCCAGCAAAAGATGTTATTGTAAACATTACTGATGCAGAAACTCGTGAAGCACTTGTAATAGTAAATAGTGATAATTTATCATTAGCTATTGGTAAAAGAGGAAGTAATATTAAGTTAGCAAGTAAATTAACTAGATATAGATTAAACATAAAAACTTTAGAAGAATTAAACAAGGTTGGAAATGAAGACTAAAAAAATACCAATGAGAATGTGCGCAGTTACTAGAGAAAGATTTGAAAAACAAAATCTTATTAGAGTTGTGAAAACTCCAGAAGGAAATGTAGAAATAGATCCAACTGGTAAACTAAATGGTAGAGGTGTATATTTAAAAAAAGATTTAGAAGTTATGGAAAAAGCTTCTAAAAGAAATGTATTATCTAAAGTTTTTGATATTGATATAGATAAGGAAATATACGAAGAATTGAAAAAATATATAAACATTTAAAGAAAGGTGGAAAATATAATGACAGTTAAAAATTATGCAGATGATGTGAATTTAAGTATCGCTGAGGTATTAAAGGAGTGTGTCTTTTTAGACATAAAAGTTACAAAAGCAGAGGATTTATTAAGTGAAGATGATATTATTATGCTTGATAATTCAATTAATTTAATAAGTACGGATGATGAAATAACTTTTGATGAAGACGAAGAAATAGAGGAAGTAGTTGAAAATATTGTTAATAATAATAAATTAACAGATAAGTTAACTGCTAAAGGAAAAAAAGAAAAAATAAAGAAAAAAGAAGTAAATACTGAGATTTTTAAACAAGGAAAAAAAGAACTATATAAAAATAAAAGTAAATTACAAAAAAACAATGCAGAAGAAGCATCTGTTTTATATAAAGAAGGAATGTCATTGTATTCATTAGCAGAGTTAATGCAAGTTAATCCAGCAGACATGATAAAAAAATTAATACCACTAGGTATTATGATTGGAATAAATGATTCAATCGATTTTGATATTGCTTCAATGTTAGCAGATGAATATAAAAAAGTATTAAAAACTGAAGTAACAGTAGACGTATCAAATTTTGAAGAATATGAAATTTGTGATGCAAATGAAGATTTAACAAAAAGACCACCAGTAGTTACAATAATGGGACATGTTGACCATGGTAAAACTAGTTTATTGGATTATATTAGAAAAAGTAAAATTGCAACAGGAGAAGCTGGAGGAATTACTCAAGCAATCGGTGCATATCAAATTGAATATAACGGAGAAAAAATTTCATTTATAGATACTCCAGGACATGCTGCATTTACGAATATGAGAGCAAGAGGAGCAAGTATAACTGATATAGTTATTGTTATAGTAGCAGCTGATGATGGTGTAATGCCACAAACAAGAGAAGCAATAGATCATGCTAAAGCAGCAGGAGTACCTATAATTGTAGCAGTAAATAAAATAGATAAACCAGATGCAAATATTGAAAAAGTAATGACTGAAATGGCAGATGCAAATATGACACCAGAATCTTGGGGAGGAGAATATCCTTTTATAAATATTTCTGCAATGACAGGTGAAGGAATAGATTATTTATTAGATAATATTTTAGCAATAGCAGAAGTAAATGAATATAAAGCTAATCCAAATAGATATGCTATAGGAGCAGTTATTGAATCAAGAACTGATAAAAATGTAGGTGGTATAGGAGCATTATTGATACAAAATGGTACTTTAAGAATAGGTGATCCACTAGTAGTTGGAACAAGTTATGCAAAAGTAAGATCAATGAAAAATGATATGGGTGAATCTATATTAGAAGCAGGACCAAGTACACCAGTTGAAATCACTGGTTTAAGTTCTAATCCAGAAGCTGGAGATAAATTCATGGCTTTCGAACAAGATTCTGAAGCTAAGAAAATAGCTACAAAAAGATTAAATATCAAAAAAGAAAAAGAAATGATTAAAAAACCAGTAACGTTAGATGATTTATTTGCAACAATAGATGATGATAATAAATATATTAACATTGTACTTAAAGCAGATGTAAAAGGATCTGAGGAAGCTGTTAAAGCAAGTTTAGAAAAAATTAATATGAATGGAGTATTAGTTAAAGTAATAAGAAGTGGAATCGGAGCTGTAAGTGAAGCAGATATTTCACTAGCAAGTGCAGGTAATGCAATAGTAATTGGATTTAACGTTGATGTTAATATGACAGTTAAAGATTGTGCTAAAGGATACGGAGTTGAAATTAGAGAATATAATATAATCTATAAACTAATTGAAGACTTAGAAGGTGCAATGAAAGGTATGTTAGAACCAGTGTTTGAAGAAGTGTTTCTTGGAAGAGCTGAAATTAGAAAAATATTTACATTTTCTAAGATTGGTAATATAGCTGGATCGTATATAACAGATGGTAAAGTACAAAAAGGTGCTATTTGTAAAATTATAAGAAATGAAAAAGAAATTGGTGAAACAAAAGTAGCAAGTGTACAAAGAGAAAAAGACACTGTTAAAGAAGTTAAAAAAGGATATGAATGTGGTATTACGATTAGTGATTTCTCAGATATTCAAGAAAAAGATATATTAGAATTTTATGAAAAAGTAGAGGTAAAATTCTAATGGCTGGGCATAAAATAGAAAGAATTTCAACAGAAATATTAAGATATGTTAATCAAATAATTTTGACAGAAATCGAAGATGAGGAAATTAAAAAGATAACAATTACAGACTGTAAAGTTACAAGTGATTTAAGTTATGCAAATGTATTTTTTACTTATTTAGGTGACAAAACAGTTGAAGAAATCACAGAAATGGTAAATGATGCGGCAGGTTTTATGAGAAGTAAATTATGTCATATGATAGATTTAAGACATACACCGGCAATAAGATTTAGATATGATGATACAATTGAACATGGTAATAAGATTGAAAAAAT
The DNA here is from genome assembly GCA_044432745.1 of bacterium. Taxonomy (GTDB): domain Bacteria; phylum Bacillota_I; class Bacilli_A; order RF39; family UBA660; genus CAKOSP01. The sequence goes on along the minus strand of JAWXUH010000001.1, from coordinate 238,321 downwards.
CATACACAATATGAATAAATAAAAAATTAAACAAAGGGGGGATTTAAAATGGAAAAAAATTTTAGAATAAACAAAGTAGAATTTGACAAACAATTAATTAGTGAATTTCGAACAAGACTTGAAAGTATGTATATTAAAGAAAATAAATTTGTTGGTAAACTAAGTAGTAGATTATGTAGTAAAGTAGGAGATTATAAAAATCAAACTTCTAATAGAATAAATGATATTGTAGAATTACAATATCCTGTTTATGAAATAGTTGAGGTTGAGCAAGAAAATAAGAAGGTAGTAGGACATTTTGTTATAGCAACTTTTGAAGATGAAAAAATACATATTCCTGAGGTATTATTTGTAGAAGAAAAAGTTTCTGAAAATGATCAAAAGAGAATTTATACAACAGTTCTTTCTTGTTTCGAAGTTATCGCTGAAAATTATAATAAAGAAGAATTATCAATAGAATGTCACGATAATAATTATGTATATATAGAAGTTTTGAAAACATGCGGTTATAATTTTTATTACGATGATTATGATATTGATACTTATACAAGAATTGCAGTTAAAAATTGTAAAAAGAAAGAAGTTGTAGATGAAGGGAATAATTGTAGTATCCAAAGATAAAGGAGTAACTAGTAGAGACGTAGTAAATAGTATATGTAAGATATTTAATACTAAAAAAGTAGGTCATACTGGCACACTAGATCCGATGGCAACAGGAGTTTTGATAATTTGCATAGGAAGATATACAAAGTTAGTAGATTATATTACAAGTGAAAACAAAGAATATATCGCTGGAGTAAAATTAGGAATCACAACAGATACACTTGATACAACGGGAAATATTTTGGGAACAAGTAATGTGGGTACAACAAAAAGTGAAGTATTAACTTCACTTAATTATTTTACTAAAAAATATGAACAACAAGTTCCAATATATAGTGCAGTTAAAATAAACGGAAAAAAATTATATGAATACGCAAGAAATAATGAAAAAGTAGATTTACCAGTAAGAGAAGTAAATATTTTAGAAACTGAATTATTAAGTTTTTCAGAAGATGAATTTGAATTTAAAACATTAGTATCAAAAGGTACATATATAAGAAGTTTAATATATGATGTTTGTAAAAATTTCAATCATGATGGTGTCATGTCTTCTTTAATAAGAACTAAACAAGGTAAAGTTTGTCTAGAAGAATCTTACACTTTAGATGATATAAAACAAGGTAACTACAAATTGTTAAATGCAAGAGATATTTTATGTTATGAAGAAATAATAGTAACAGAAGACGAATTGTTTAAAGTGAAAAATGGTACAAAGATAAATAAAAATGTAAAAGATGGAAAATACATAATTATGAATAAAGAAGAAGAAATTGCTATATATGAATTTACTGATTCAATAGGAAGAATGAGTGTATTGCTAAAGATTGAAAATGAAATTTAATGAAATAGCAAAAATAAATGAACAAATAGAAAATTATAAATTCGAAAACGAAATAATAAAAATTTTGTATGAAGAAGCTAAATTAATAGAAAATTGTGAATTTGTAAAATGTGATTTATCGTATAATGAATTAGAAAAAATAAACATTAGTAATTGTTATTTTAGATCATGTAACTTTTCTAATTGCAATTTTTCAAAAATAGGTATACATAACTGTAAAATAATAGATTCTAAGATGACGGGTTGTAATTTTTCTTCGTGTACGCTAAATAATGTTAATATTAGTGAATCGCGTTTAGATTATACAAGGTTTGTAGAAACTAAAATAATAAAAAGTGAATTTAAAGAATCTAATCTAAATTGTGGAGAATTTATTGATACAAAAATAAATTTTGTGAATTTTGATAATAATAACTTAGGAGATATAACATTTATAAAAACCAGTTTATCAGGCATTGATTTAAAAGACAATGACATAAAAAGATTAAATATTGAATTGAAATATCTAAAAGGTTGTACTATAAGTCACGAGGCGGGATGTATATTTTTAGAAAGTAATGGCATAAATATTAAATAAAAAAATAAAAAATAAAAAAAATAAGGATTTAATCCTTTTTTTGTTGCAAAAATAGTTCATCTTGGGTTATAATTAAATGTATATAAGGAGAATTGTACATGCGTAATATTATAGCAAGTTTAGATTTAGGTAGTAGCAACATAAAATTAGTTGTTGGCGAAGTACACAAAAATAAGTTGAATATATTAGCATCAACAACAACTCCTTCAAGAGGAATAAAAGGTGGCTTTATAGTAAATAACGAAAGTGCTACTGTTGCAATCAAAGAAATATTTGAAAAAACTAATGAAAAAATTGGTTACAATATTGATAAAGTTGTAATAAATGTTCCTTGTTATAATTCTACAGCATTTATAACATCAGCCCATAAGACAATTTCTGGCGGTTCTGTAACAAAAGATGATGTAGAAAAATTAATAAAAATGAGTTTAGAGGGGAAAATTGATGAACAATATGAATTGTTAGAAATCACTCCTGCGTATTATATTGTTAATGATACGGAAAAAGTAACTGATCCTTTAGGATTAGGTTGTGAAAAATTATTTGTAAAAGCAGTTGTAAATATCGTACCTAGAAAAAATTTATTACAAATATCAAGCATATTACAAAATATAGGTATTACAGTGGAAAGTAGTACGATTAATCCTATATCTGATTTTAATCAATTTTCGAATCCAGAATTAATGAAAGAAAATGGAGCAATAGTTAATATAGGTATGTTAAAAACTGAAGTATCCATTTTTAATAAAGGTATATTAGTAGCAAATGAAACGCTTAACGTAGGTGGAATAACAATAGATCAGGCACTGGCATATAATTATAAATTAGTGAAAAATGACGCTATCTTTTTAAAAGAAAATCTAATAACATTAGATAAAAATAATGCCAGAGCAAGTGAATCTTTGACTTTTCAAACAAAAGTTGGAGATTATATTAAAGTAAATCAATATGATTCAAGTATGATAGCAACAGAAAAGATGAATGATATACTAAATTTAATAAAAAAACAAATAAACCTCTTAACAAAAAAAGAAATTAGTTATATAATTGTTACTGGGGGAGTAACACAGATAAAGGATTTTGAATTCTTGATGAATGAAGTGTTTTTTAGAAGTGCAAAAATTGGTAATATTCAAGAAATAGGAATACGAGACAATCACTATGCAAGTGCCTCTGGATTAATAAAGTATTATAATAAAAAATTAAAACTTCATAACGATAATTTTTCTGTAATAAGTGCAAACGATATAGAAGATTTTAGTGGAGTAAATAAAAAAGTAAACATATCTGGTAATTCGCCTCTTGGTAAAATATTAGGAATGTTTTATGATAATTAGAAAGGATTAAATTAATGAATGGATTAGAATTAAATCAAGTTGCAAAAATTAAGGTAATTGGAGTAGGAGGCGGAGGTTGTAACGCTGTAAATAGAATGGTTGAAGAAGGTGTTAAAACTGTTGAATTTTACGTTGCAAATACTGACCTACAAGATTTAAAAGCATCTAAAGCTGAAAATAAAATACAAATAGGAAAAACAATAACAGGAGGATTAGGTGCAGGAGCAAATCCAGACGTTGGAAGAGCATCTGCTTTAGAATCTAAAACAGAATTAGAAGAAGCTTGCAAAGATGCAGATATGATCTTTATTGCATGCGGACTAGGTGGAGGAACTGGAACTGGTGCCGCATCTGTTATTGCTGAAATAGCGCAAGAAGCAGGAGCATTAACAGTAGGTATTTGTACTAAGCCTTTTAGATTTGAAGGAAAAAGAAGAATGGAAAATGCTTTAGTTGGTTTAGAAGAACTAAGAAAGCATGTAGATACATTAATTATAATTCCAAATGATAGATTAAGAGAAATAATAGATAAAACAACAAGTTTTGATGATGCATTTAAAGAAGTTGATAATGTACTTCATAGAGGAGTGCAATCAATATCAGATTTAATAGCAGTTAATGGTATGGTAAACTTAGACTTTGCTGATGTTAAATCAGTAATGCAAAAAAGTGGTACTGCCATAATCGGAATCGGATGTAATAATGGTGAAAATAGAGCTATAGAAGCATCAAGACAAGCAGTAGCAAATTCATTGTTAGAAGCAACAATAGAAGGTGCTAAAAATGCTATAGTAAATGTAACTGGTGGAAATAATTTAACATTATTTGAAATAGAAGATGCAGTAGAAACTATAAGAGAAGCATCTAATTCAGATATTAATATAATCTTAGGAGCTATTAAAAATCCTAATTTAACAGATGAAGTTATTGTAACTGTAATAGCAACAGGATTTGACGAAGAAACAAGTGAAGAAGCTTTATTTTCAAATGATCTTCCAAAAAGAAGAAGTGCACCAAAAATAGATGACTATGATATGCCGCCATTCTTAAGAAACGATGATTTTTAATAAAAAGTATTTTTAAAGATACTTTTTTCTTTTTGTCCAAAAATAAAAATATTTTTTGTAATTTATGAAAATATAGGTTATAATTTAATATAAGGGTAGGATGAATAAAGAAAGAGGCTGATTGTTTGAAAGAATTTATAATTAAAACTGTATTTCTTGTATTACTATTAATAACTGTAGTAGTATATGGTTATAATACATTTAAAGAAGATAACAACGAAGAAGTTAGCACAATAGCTTACTATGTAGAGACATATTATGATAGTGATGAATATGTAAAAGGTGAATTTTTAGAAAGATTAGCTGATTACTATACTTTAAATGAAGATTTGAGTTGGTGTAATAATAATCAAGAAGATGGTACGATAAAAGCGGTTGGTGATAATGTAGAAATTAAATTTGATAAAGCAAATAATTGTGTACTATATTTTGACATAAATCAAAAGTTAATTGATGCGATAATTGTTGATAATGCTTTAATTGTAGCAAATGATGGTTTAGATTTTAGTAGTAATACTGATTCTGGGTTTTATGTAGATAGAACAACTGGTAATTATTATTTTAGAGGAAATTATAGTACACTAAATAATTGGGTAAAAATTGGAACTACATATTGGAGAATTGTAAGGATAGATGAGTCAGAAAATATAAGATTAATTTATTCAGGAACTAGCACGAGTTCAAGTGGTACTAAAACTATTACATATTCAAGCTCTTCAACATTTAGTTTTTATAGTTATGCAAATTCTTCAAGATATGCTGGATATAAATTTAGTACTGCAGCAAGAGGTAGTACAACTGATAGTGCAGTAAAAGAAACTATAGATAAATGGTATGAAACAAACCTAGAAAAATATGACTATCTATTTGCAAGTGACGCAGAGTTCTGTGGTGATAGAGTATCTTATTATTATGCAGCAGGTAGTTCAGTGAATACTACATCAACAACTGCTTCGAGGTATTTTGGAGGATATGTAAGATTTGAGACAAACGCTGATAAAAAACCAACTTTTGCATGTGATGAAGATGATCAGTATAGTGTAGATAATGGAAAATTAAAGTATCCAATAGCAATGTTAAGTGCAGATGAAGCTGTATTTGCAGGAATAATACCAGGTACAACAAATACAAGTAATTATTTATATTCAAATAAAACTTTTTGGCTAATGACACCATACTCTTATCAATCATCCGTTGTAAAAGAATTTTATATAAATACAACAGCAACTTTAACAGCAGCAAGTGTTACAACTGCGATAGGAGTAAGACCAGTAGTAGCAGTAGATTCATCAACAATAATAATATCTGGAACGGGAAGTGCAAGTGATCCATATATATTAGCAAAATAAAATATTTCAAATATTTCTTAGAAATATTTTTATTTTGTCATCTTTTCTATCTTTTTAAATTCTTTGATAAAAATAGATTTATCAACTTTAGGAATAAAAAGAAAAACCTTTTCTTTTGCTCTAGTAATAGCAACGTAAAAAATTCTTCTTTCTTCAGCAAAAGAAAAATTTTCACTATTATCAAAATAATTTAAAAGATGATGATTTTTAATTTTAGAAGGAAATCCATTAGTAGCATCTTTTAGGTTTAAAATAACTACAAATTTAGCTTCTAATCCTTTTGATTCATGAATAGTAAGTTTTCTATATTTATCTGGTATTATTTTAAAGTCATTTTTATATCTACCTAAAAACATAATATCATCAGTGATTAATTCTAATTTATTTATTAATTTAAAAAGTTCTTCTTTGTAGTTTTTATAATATATATAATTAATTGAATTTAGAATTGTTATATTGCTACTAACTTTTTTTGTTAATTGATAAGGATTTTTTAGTACAAAATTATTAGCTGAATTAATTAAGTGGTTGTCTGATCTAAAATTTTGATCTAAATACAATGTTTCTATATCAGGAATTTTATCCTTAATATTGAGCATGATTGACAAGTTGCATCCAGAGAACGCGTATATAGATTGAAAATCATCTCCAAAAAAATTAATTATAGAATTAGAGTTTCTAAAAATATTATATATTAAATTAAATCTTATCTCAGATGTATCTTGAAATTCATCAACAAAGATATATTTATAGTTAAATTTTTGTTTTTTTGCACATTCTCCTGCAGTAATAATTAAATCATCTAAATCAATTAGATTATTATCTTTTTTTTCTTTATTATACAAATAGTATATTTTCATTATAATAGATATTAAAAATTTATCTTTTTCATTTTTGAAAACTGTTTTCAGAAAATTAAAATTAAAATTATTACAGTGCATTAGTTTTATAAAAGTATAAATAACGTTTTTAAAGTCTAAAAAAATCTTTGATTTTAGTAAATCATTATAATTGAAAATAAAAAAATATTTCATTAAATTAAATTTATCTTTTTTAGTTATAAGATTTTCAAAAAAGTCATTAGTAATTAGTTCAAGTAGTTCATCACTTGTAAGATAGTAGGTAGAATTATTTTTTTCTAAAACTAACATTGCTAATTTATGAAATGTTTTAATATGTATATCTTGATGTAATTTTTTTTTAAGATCATTAACAGTTTCATTTGTAAAACTTATGACAAGAATTTCTGAAGGAGAAACTTTTTTTAAAATTTTATCAATTTTTTTGGTTATAGTATAAGTTTTACCACAACCAGCCGATGCTATAACCATTAAGTTTTTTTCTGAATTAATAATTTTTTCTTGATTTAAATTTTTTTTCATAAAAAATATTTTAACAAAAAAAATAAAAAAATAGACATATTCGACACATTTTTACCTAAAATTTAAAAAAAATGCAATTTTTCTAAAAAAAAAGTAATTTAGTACTTGCAATAATCATTATCTTATAGTATAATTTTAATTGTCAAAGAAAGAGAAATGGGCGATTAGCTCAGTTGGTTAGAGCACCTGCCTTACAAGCAGGGGGTCACAGGTTCGAGTCCTGTATCGCCCACCATTTTGATTTGCCGACATAGCGTAATTGGTAGCGCAACTGACTTGTAATCAGTAGGTTGGGGGTTCAAGTCCCTCTGTCGGCACCATATTGTTGGAGGAATAGCGAAGTGGTCAAACGCGGCAGACTGTAAATCTGTTCTTTAGGGTTCCATGGTTCAAATCCATGTTCCTCCACCAGTTATATTGCCTCGTAGCCAAGTGGTAAGGCATCAGACTTTGACTCTGACATTCCGATGGTTCGAACCCATCCGAGGCAGCCATTTTAAAATATGTTTCGTTAGCTCAGTTGGTAGAGCATTTGACTTTTAATCAAAGGGTCGCGCGTTCGAGCCGCGCACGAGACACCATTAAGAAATTAGGATTTAGTTTACTAAATCTTTTTTTTTGTAAAAATATATAAAATAGGACAAGTAAATATGAGTGCTACAAGAAAGAAAAGTATACCATTTTTCATAAAAGAATCTAAAATGCTAAAGTAATTAGAAAAAGAGTAATAAGAAATGAAACACATAGATATAAGTATAAAAGATAAAATAACGTTTTGATTGTCTTTCGGTATTAATTTTCTAGCTTTAGTAAGTGCTAATGTAATAATTAGAAAAGAATCAAAATACCACATAATAGATGCAAAATTCTCAACGTTTTCTATAAAATCTAAAAATCTAATTCTTCTTAGTACCATGTATTCTGGGTAAGAATAAGTTGTAATTAAATACTCACCGAGAACACCAGTAATAAAGAAATTAACAAAAAAGATACTAGAAGTAACAAATGCATATGAAATTAATTTAGCTTTTAATGATGTTTTATATTCAATTAATAATAAACTTGGGAAAGAAGATAAAACAGTAAAAACTAGTGTAGAAGTTAAAAGGCTTGTAGAATCATGTGTTAAAATAGGAAAAAAATTAATTGTGTTGCTAAGGGGATAAAGCAAAATACCATTAATTATAATAAGTGTAAGAGAAATTGGAAAAAGTATGAAGCTAGTTCTTATTATTGCTTGTTCTGTTTTAGAAGAAGCATATAGACAAACTATATATAACATAAATAACGTTAAGTAAATAGGTGTATCAAATAAGTAATATATTTTAACAAAGTTAGTAAATATAACAGACATATACAAAACTATAAAAAGATAAATTATTAAAAAGATAAATTTTAATATATTTGTAATACAAGATGAAGATGAAAAAATATTATTTAGGTTATAGTTGATATTTTTAGAAAATTTATCATATAAAATGATAAATATATTACCAAGTAAATATCCAATAATAATAGCAATCCATGCATCTTTTCCAGAGGATCTATACATATAGGAAAATCCTACTCCCAAAAATAATGCTCTAGAAACGAAATACATAAGTGATAGAAATTCTCTTTTTTTAACCGACATTGTAAATAATTCCTTTCCTTGAAATTGTTGATGTAATATTAATTTCAATTTCATTATCAATCCATATATCCTCGTCTACTTCTCTAGAATTAATATAATAGTAATTTGCAAAGCCAAATATATCGGATTCATAATCTTGTAAGTCTTTGATAAAAGTTGTTAGAAGCTCTTCAAATTCTAAAGAAATTTTAGAAGCAATCTCCTCGTAAATGCTATCGTCAAATAAGTTTATATTAGTATTACTTTTCTTTATTTCAGATAATATTTCAAGTTCAATACTAATTTTATTATTAGTAACAGAGAATGAAGAGAAGGCAACCTTAGTAGCAACTTCGATTGTTTCATCTTCATGCTTGACTACAAATGGAATAGTATTATTTTCATCTTCGAATGTATTATATAAATTACTTTCTTCTTTGGTAATAACTCCTGATTTATTATCTAATTTAAAAGTTAAAGCACCGTCTAGAACTATTTTATTGTCCTCTGTTTTTATAACACTTACAACAGGATCTACGTTTTGAGTATTAAGTTTTTCAGTAAAAACTGCAAAAGGCATTTTTATAAAATAATTTTGTGAATAATCATTATCCATAATAAGGTTGTAAATATAAAAAGAGGCACTAGGCCAAGCCTCAGTAGTTGAATTAAAAATTTCCTCTGGTGTATTATCATTTGTAATAACTAACAGTGATTCTTCATTTAATTTTGGATTTCTAATGATAGCATCGACTATGTCAAAGAGTTTATCATCGACTATATTATCAGTTAATATGATAACTTGAGAATGAAGGTAATATGCAGTTTTATTAAGTTTACTTGCAGCATCAAGGTGGGCTTCGTATGTAGTTTTACCAGTACCAGTAATAATGTAAGTATTAGTTACAACAGATTGTGCATCTTTTTTGTTGTCCATTACTTCATAAGTAACAATGTACATATCATCGATATAATCAAAACCCATACCTGTAATGTAAGAAAGAGTATTAAGTTCTTTGTAATCAGTACAACCAAACATAGAAAAAGTAAAAAGTACTAATATTATAATTTTTTTCATTATTTCTCCCTCACATTATTTTCTTTAACAAGAGTTGTACTTCTATGTTTATCTTTGAATTCATCAACTTTGAAAAAGGTTTTACTAAAATAAGCTCTATCAAAAGGTGCTATTGGTGTTGTATATGGTTTTCCTAAAATATAAGTGCTACTAAGTTCAATAAGAAGAAGGAATATAATTAAAATCCAACCATATAAGCCAAAGAAAGTAGCAGCAATTAGAAATAAAAATCTATAATATCTAGTAGCATTTATCATATCTACCTCAGTAAACATCATGCTTGAAATATAAGATAAACTAATAATAATAATCATAATAGGAGAAACTATTCCAGCAGATACAGCAGCATCTCCAAGTACAAGTGCACCTAGTATAGAAATAGAAGAGCCGTAAGTAGATGGGAATCTTAAATCACTTTCTCTAAGTATTTCACTTAGGAACAATATAATAAAAGCCTCAAGGAAAGCAGGGAAGGGAAGTCCTTCTCTTTGCGCGGCAAAATTAAGTATTAAATTAGTAGGAAAAGCTTCTTGATTATAATTAACTATTGCTATATAAAGACCTGGTCCCATAGTAGTAAAAAAGAAAGCAATTAAACGTAATGTTTTTAGAAAGTTAGTATTAATACTTTTTGCATAATTATCGCTTTCAGGATTTATAAAGTCTATAAAGAAAGCTGGAGTAATTAGAACGAAAGTGGAATTATCTACAACTATAGCAACTTTTCCTTCAAGTAAAGATTTACTAACTGAATCTGGTCTTTCTACAAGTTTAATAGTTGGAAATATTGTTCTAGACTCACCAGATATAAGGTTTGCTAGTTGAGAAGAATCTAAGATACCATCTATATCTATGTTACTAATTTTTTCATAAATATTATTAACAAGTTGCATATCAGTAATATCTTCAATGTAAAAGATCCCTATAAATGTTTTTGTTTTTCTACCAATAATTAAAGATTTATTTTTAAGACTTTTAGATTTAATTCTACGTTTAATAAGGCCAACATTCATCAAATAGTTTTCTACAAATGCATCTTTAGGACCGTTTATAGACGTTTGTACTTGTGGTGAAGAAACGCTTCTAAAAACGTTTAATCTAGCCTCTACGGCATAAGCATCATTGTTTTCTATAACAATGACATATCCATTTACTAAATAAAACTCTATTTCATCATATTTTTTAATATGTACGCAGTTAGAACCTGCAATAAGTTCATTTAAATCACCAGGATTAGTTTTAAGATTTATTATATTAACTAAATTTTTTAAAACTAAGTCATTTATTTTATCGTTAGAAGCAACTGTTTCTAGAAAAACTAAATCAACTTCTCTAGTTTTAGAAATTTTGTAATTTCTAATTGTTAAATCTGTATTATCTTTATAATCTTTTTGTAATTTTTTTAAATAGTCCATCTAATCACCAATAGTAGTATTTACCAAAAATTAGAAAATATAAAAAAAAGTACGCTATAATTCGCGTACACTGTTTTTTAAATTTTCTGAAGGCATAATAACTTCTAAAAATTGATATTGAATAGCAAGATTCATTGCTATTTCTACTATTGATTCCTTATCAAGTGCATAACTTGAACTAACTATATTTCCTTTGTAAAATATTTTGCCATTTTTTTCTTCTTTGAATTTTCCAGGGATATTGTAAATTCTATTATGTAATCTATTAGCACCTATAAACATGACTATATGATTAAGTGGATCTATTGCAAAAGTAGTACCTGCAAAACCAGGAGACATAAAAGCTCTACCTGATAAAGTAGGGTTAACTGATAAGTACTGTTCATCTTTTTGTTTTCCATAAGTTAGAGAACCAAAATATTTAGTATAAATTTTTTCTCCATTTTTATCTGTTGTTTCCATTCCTGTTTCGCTTTTACTAATATCAAATAATGAATCCTTAGATATAACTAAACCTTCTAGTAAACCATTACCAAGTTTCATCATATCATCATTAGTAGAAAAGTATCCAGCATGACCAGGTGCGTTATTTTCTTTGCTTTTCATAATTACAGCCTTAGGATCATGAGAGCTACCTAAAAAAGTAGTAGTGTTTTCAAAAATTGTTCCATTATTATCTACAGTTTTGTTAAAATTATTGCAAGCAACTCTAGATAGTTTATCTTTAGGTACATTTAAGAATGTATCATTCATACCAAGTGGTTTAAATATCATTTCAGTTATATATTCATCAAATGATATACCAGAAGCAGCTTCTACTACATATTTTAGTATCATGGCACCAATATCCGTATATGCATTTATTAAATTTGTTTCACCAGATAAAACTGAAGAAAATAGTACTTCTTCAGCCTTTTTAAAAGTAGGTTGTGTATCTATTCTTTCATTTGTTTTAACATTGACTTTAAATTTAAGTAAATCATATACAGTTGTATCTCCTAAATTTTTAAATTGAGGACAGTATTCCCTTACAGGTTTATCCTTTTCTATATAATTGTTATCTATAAGAGAGTAGATTGCTAGTGAAGTTAATAATTTAGAAGTAGATGCTAAATCATATATAGTATTAAGTTCAAGATCAGTAAAATAAGAAATTTTATTACCATCTTTATCTAAGATACATTCTGTTTTATTGCCACATAAAATAGTATCTCTAAGTGTTTTACTACCAAAGGTTAAATTCATACCTGGTATTAAATTTTTTACGTAAACTATATTAGCAATAGCATCACTAAGTCTACTACGTTTAAAAAGTTCATCTTTTATAGTAAGTTTAGAAGCATAGTTATTTTCTTTAACTATTTCAAGAACTTCTTGTAACATAGAAAAATATTCTTTTTTAGTAAGTAAATTTTTTAATTCAGGGTTATCTGTTTCATTTTGATTTTTATACAAAGAACTTGAATAAGCTCCGAGTTCAAATCTTATTTTCATTTGTTTAATAATTGATATAAAATCCATATTTAATTCTCCTTTTATAAAAAAATATTATAATATATAAAATAAAAAAAAGTCAAATAAACGTAAAAAAAATAAAAAATAATCTTTAAAAATTATATGTATTTATGATATAATAATAAAAAAAAGGTAAGAATAATAGGTATGAATAATAATATAAATAATGAAAAACAAGAAGTAAACGGAAAAGGAAAAAAAGTTAAAAAGAAAAAGGTTATAAATCCGAGTAATGTATTTAATGATATATTATTACTAATTATTTTTGGTATATTTGCAACTGCAGGATATTATTATAATCAAAATATGTTATTAGCAGAGGAAAAAGCATTAAAAGAGTTAGAACAACAACAAACACCAGATAAAGAAGAATCTGATGAGCTATTATCAGATGGTGAAGTAGAAGGTAGTGTGCCAGATGATCAAAATGCTGATTGTATAGAAAAAGATTTAAATAGTAATGCATTTGATAGTGTTTCAGATGGGGAAACACTTTATAATTTTAATTATGATTCATCTTCATGGTATACACAAAGTCCTACACCTAACTTGGAAGTTGGAGACTTAGTAGATGTTTATGTTTATTATACAACAGGAGCAGGAAATAAATATATATCAAAATATGTAACTGGTACTAAAATATATGCCGTAAGAGATAAAAATCAAAATGATACATACTTATGTGATTTTAATGGAGTTGTAAATATATTAATTACAGCATTTAGTGACGAAATGTATGCTAATTTAAATAAAATGTCTTCATCAACAAGATTTCAATTTTATGTTCAAACTTCAGGAGAAGAATATGAATATGATGAATCTTATACTATGATAGATTCTAGTAAAATGTCTGCTTACTTAGGTTAAAAAAAATATACTTTTAGTATATTTTTTTAATTTTATGCAAAAAAAAATAAAAATTAAGCATTTTTATTATTTTTGTTTAAAGTTCTAAGTTCTCTTGCACTTATTCTAACTTTAATACCATCAATTACTGTAGTAACTAAATTTGGTTTTTGTTGTCTTTTAGTAGCATTTAATGCATGAGATCTTTTATTTCCTGATAAAGGTTTTTTATTTGTTATTTTTGTAGCCATTTTCCTGCCTCCTTTTTTTGTTTCATATATGATTTTACAGTAAATTAAGCAATTTGTCAATTTATTTTTTGTATTTTAGTAGTTAAATAGGTAAAAAAAGGTTATTAATATATGAATAATTAGTTATGGTTATATTTTTTAATAAAAGTCTAATAAATAAAAAAATAAAAAACATTTTGGTATCTAAGATGTTACGATAAAAAAAAGACAACAAAAATAAATTTTTTACTTCTAATTTCTCAAAAATATATGCTATAATTGATAAGGGGAAGCATATGAAATATATACCATTTAACGTTAAAACTGATTATTATTTATTACAAAGTTTGATAAAAATGGAAGACTTATTTTTGTTTTGTATAAAAAATGAAGTTAATTTAGTATCTATTTGTGATAACAATTTAAGTGGTTCTATGGAATTTTTCTTAAATTTACAAAAATATAACTTAAAAGGTGCTTTAGGTTTAGAAGTTATTGTAGATTCTAAAATATTATATTTGTATGCTTCAAACTACGAAGGTTATAAAAAATTATTAAAAATTAATACCATAATGCAAACAACAGATCTAAAAATAGACGATGTACTATCAAAAGATTTAATTGTTGTTATAAATTATTGTGATTACGAAATATTAAAAATAGGTAATTATTTTAAAGATGTTTTTATAGGATATACAACTAAGTTAGAAAAAGAAGAGGCATTGTCTAAAAATTTAAATGTAATATATAATAGAAAAATAAATGTTTTAGAAAAAAATGATTCTTATGTATTAAAATATTTAAACGAAATGGGTGGATTAAATGATCTATCAAGACCAAGTTATTTAGAAGAAATTGATGCTAAAAAAGAAGAAGAATACAAAACTTTTTTTAGTAAAATAAACGTAGAAATACCAAAAGGTAATTTGCATATACCAAGGTACTCTTCATCAGATAGTGATTATTTATATCAGTTATCAATTAAGGGTTTGAAAAAGAGATTAAATAGTGAAATACCAAAAGATTACTATGATAGATTAATGTATGAATTAAAAGTAATTAATGAAATGGGATTTACTAGTTATTTTTTAATAGTGTATGACTATGTGTTATATGCCAAAAAAAATAATATATTAGTAGGACCTGGAAGAGGTTCAGCAGCAGGTTCTCTTGTATGTTATTCAATTGGAATAACAGATATTGATCCAGTAGAATATGATTTGTTATTTGAAAGATTTTTAAATATAGATAGATTAACTATGCCAGATATCGACATAGATTTTGATAATACTAAGAGAGAAGAAATAATAAATTATGTAAGAGAAAAATATGGAGTAAAAAAAGTAGCAGTAGGTCTTACATATAATACATTTAAAACAAAATTAGTTTTAAGAGAACTTGCAAAAATAATGAAATTGGATAATTATTTATTTGAAAAATTTTTAAAAGTAATCGATAGAAATTTGTCATTATCAGATAATTTGAAACATGAAAATATAGTAACATATTTAAAAACGTATACTGAGTTAGAAGAGTTATATAAAGTATCAATGAAGTTAGAAAATCTTAAAAAAAATAGATCAACTCATGCAGCAGGAGTAGTAATATGTGATAAGAATATAGATGATTTAATACCTGTATATATAGATGATGAAAATTATAAATGTGGTTTTACAATGGATTACTTAGAAGATTTAGGAATACTAAAAATGGATTTTTTAGGTCTTAAAAATCTAAGTATTATATCAAGTATAATAGAAGAAACAAATGTAGATTTAAATAGTATAAATTTATCAGATCCTGAAGTAATCAATATTTTTACGCTAGGTAAGACAGATGGAATATTTCAGTATGAAACATATGCTATGAAAGAATTACTAAGAAAGTTAAAACCAACAAATTTTAATGAAATAATAGCTGCAGTTGCTTTAGTAAGGCCAGGACCAAATGAATTCTTAGATGAATATATTGCTGGAAAAAATAATCCAGAAAATATAAAATATCCTAAGTTATTAGAAAATGTTTTAAAGGAAACCTACGGTATTATTCTATATCAAGAGCAAATAATTAAGATATTAAATATAGTAGGAGACTTTTCAAATAGTGAAGCAGATATAGTTAGAAGAGCTATAAGTAAGAAAATGTTAAGGGGAATAGAAGGTTCTAAACTTAAGTTCGTAGAAAATGCTATAAAAAAAGGATATGATCAAAAAGAAGTAGAAATGCTATTTAATAAGATAGAAAAATTTGCAGGGTATGGATTTAATAAATCTCATTCAGTGGCGTATGCATTAATAGGATATCAAATGGCATATTTAAAAGTAAAACATGCAAAATTTTTTATAAAAGAGTTATTAAAAGGTTCGAAAGATATTAAATTTATAGAAAGTTATATAAATGAGATAAAAAGTAAGAATATACCAGTGTTGAAACCAGATATAAATTATAGTGAAACAGATTTTCATATAATAAACGAAAAATTAATATTACCACTAAATTTGATTAGTGGAGTTAATAGTGAAGTAGAAAAGAGTATTTTATTAAATAAACCGTACGAAGATTTCTTTGATTTTTGTTTGAAAAATGCAAATATAAAAAAGGAAATAATAGAAAATCTTATATATGCAGGAGCACTTAGAAGTTTTAAATACAATATAAAAACACTTATAAATAATATGGATAAGGCAATGATATACACTGATTTAAAAGGATTTGGAAAAAAACCTATAATAACTGAATTTGATGAATATAGTGATGAGGAGTTATCTAATTATGAATATTTAATGTATGGATTTTATATAAGTAATCACCCTTCAAGTAAATTTTTAAATAGCAATATAATGAAGTTAAGAAATAAAGAAAGTAATTTATTTAAAAATGTATTATTAGTAGTTAAAGTAGAAAATATAAAAAGTATAAAAACAAAAAAAGGCGATGACATGGCATTTATGAGTATAAGTGATGAAACTGGTACAGATGATGTAGTAGTATTCAATGATGTATATGGTAAATTAGAGAATATTCAAAAAGGAAATTTAGTAAAAATAAATGGAAAAATAGGTAAAAATAATGATAAAATAAATATCGTGTTAAATGATATAAAAAGAATGGAGTAAGTAGTATGGAAAGTGAAATAGAAAGATTTTTTAGTGCAATAAATTTCAAAACAAATAGTTTTGATGATTGTTATGTAGAAAAGGTAATAAAAGTTAAAGAAAATGATAGTTTTATAGTATATATATGTTCAAAAAGTGTCGTGCTTCTAAAAGATATAGATTTATTATACGAGGCTTCAAAAAGAGGATTAAGAGGAAAAAAATTAATGATTAATTTTGCTTTTGATTGTGATATAAATCTTTTTATAGATGATTACTTAAATTATCATTTTGATAAGTTAATAGAAAAAAGACCTAGTTTTAGTTTTTTTAAAGATTACGAACTTGAGATAGAAGGAAATGATATAAAATTAAAAATATTTGGAAGTTTAAGTTTAAGTGAAACTAAAGAGCAAACTGAAAAATTGAGTGGATTTTTAAAATATTATGGTTTTAGAGATATCAATGTAGAAATTATAGTAAGTGATGAGCAGGCAAAAAGTTTACAAGAAAGTATAATGGAAAATAAGAATATTAAGTTTGAAGTAAAAGAAGATCCGATGATATTAGGAAAAGAAATAAAAGGTAATGTGATGAATCTTAATAATATTTTTTCTGACACTAAAGGTATAGTTGTAGAAGTTCAAATATTTGATATGGAAATAAGCGAAAAAGCTATAAAGAAGAAAAATAAAGGTAAATCTGGAGATGATAATGGATTTGTGTATATAGCAAATTTAAAAATTACAGATAAGACAGATAGTTTTTTAGCTAAATTTGTTAAGTTTGATGAAACTGAATTTTATAAAGTAGCAAACAGATTAAAACAAGGATCTTGGTATAAAATGTTTGGTAATTTCGAAGTGGATCAATATATGAAACAATTAGTATTTACCCCTAAATGTATAGAATCAATAAAAACAAAAGATGTAATTGTAGTTGATAATGCAGAAAATAAAAGAGTAGAATTACATGCACATACTACAATGAGTATGATGGATGGAATGATTGATGCAAAAGCATTAGTTAAACATGCTGTAAGTCTTGGACATAGAGCTGTAGCAGTAACAGATCACAATGTACTACAAAGTTATCCAGATTTGTTTAATTCTTTATGGGGAATAAATAAAGACAGAGAAGAAAAATTCAAAATTTTATATGGCGTAGAGATGAATGTAGTAGATACAGAAAGTCAAATTGTATATAATGAAAGAGAATATTCTTTTAAAGATCAAGAATTTATAGTATTTGATACAGAAACAACTGGATTAAATGCAGGAACAGACCAATTAATAGAAATAGGTGCTGTAAGAGTTAAAAACGGAGAAATAATTGATAGATTTGACGAATTAATAGCGTGTGATAGACCACTTCCTCAAATAATTACACAATTAACATGTATAACAGATGAGATGTTAGTAGGTAAAGATAGTGAAGAGAATGTTACAAAAAGATTTTTAGAATATATAAAAGACACTCCATTAATAGCGCATAATGCAAGTTTTGATATATCATTTATAAATGCATCAATATCAAGATATAATTTATCGGAATTTAAAAATACAGTTTTAGATACAATGGCTCTTGCAAGAACCGTATTTCCAGAGTGGAGAAATCATAAATTATCTACACTTGTTAAAAATTTAAAAGTAGAATGGGATGAAGAAAAACATCATAGAGCTGATTACGATAGTGAAGGTACAGCAGCATGTTTTTACAAAATAATATCTAAATTAGATTCAGATGAAATACATAAAATAAGTGATTTGCATTCTCTAGTTGATGTTGAAAATATAATAAAATTTGCAAGACCGTTTCATTTAACTATGATAGCTAAGAATATGACAGGTTTAAAAAATTTGTTTAAAATAGTGTCCATAGCAAATACTAAATATTTATATAAAGGTAAAGAACCAAAAATACCTAGAAAAGATTTAATGGAATTATCAGAAGGTTTATTAATAGGATCTGGATGTGCAAATGGAGAAGTTTTTGAAAAGGGATTTAATTTAGATGATGACGAATTAAGAACTATGATGAATTTTTACGATTACATTGAAATATATCCAGCATCAGCAGTGTCGCACAAAATAGGAAATGACAAACAATTTAGAACTGAAATGGATTACTATGAATATTTAAGAAGGTTAATAAGAGTAGCAAAAAGTATAGATAAAATCGTAGTAGCAACAGGAGATGTACATAATTTAACAAAAGAAGATTTATTAAGTAGAAAAATAATAGTAAGTCAGAAAACAAATGGTAGATTACATCCTCTTAATAGAAAAGATATAGAAGTTCCAAATCAATATTTTTTAACAACAGATGAGATGCTTGAAGCGTTTAGTTTTTTAGAAGAAGAAGAACAACAAGAAATAGTTATAGAAAATACAAATAAAATAGCAGACTTAGTAGAAGAACTTGAAATCATTAAAAAAGATTTGTATACACCACTTTTAGATAATTCAGCAGATATAACAAGAGAAATGGTATATAACAAAGCTCATGAGATATATGGAGAAAATATGCCAGATTCAATTAGAGAGAGAATTGAAGCAGAATTAAACGGGATAATAGGTGGAGGATTTGACGTTATATATTTAATTGCTGAGAAGTTAGTTAAAAAAAGTAATGCAGATGGTTACTTTGTAGGTTCAAGAGGATCTGTTGGTTCAAGCTTAGTAGCAACTTTAATGGGAATAACTGAGGTAAATGGATTACCAGCACATTATGTATGTCCAAAATGTAAAAAAACTTTATTTGAACACGATGGCAAGGTATTAGCAGAACATTATTCATCTGGATATGACATGCCAGATCTTATATGTGAATGCGGAGAAAGTTTTAAAAAAGAAGGTCAGGATATGCCATTTGCAACGTTCCTAGGATTTAAAGCAGAAAAAGTACCAGATATAGATTTAAATTTCTCTGGTGATAATCAAGCAGATGCACATAATTATGTTAAAGAGTTATTTGGTGAAATGAATGCATATAGAGCAGGAACAATATCTACTGTAAAAGATAAAACTGCATTTGGTTATGTAAGAGCATACTGTGAAGAAAAAGGTATAATAAGTAATCCAATTGAAATAGAACGTATTGCAAAAGGTTGTACAGGCGTTAAAAGAACAAGTGGTCAGCATCCAGGTGGTATAATAGTTATACCTCAAAATATGGACGTTTTTGACTTTACTGCGTATCAATATCCAGCAGATGAACCAGATTCATCTTGGTATACAACTCATTTTGATTTTCATGCTATTCATGATAATGTACTTAAGTTAGATATTCTAGGACACGATGATCCAACAATGCTTAGATATTTAGGTGATGAAACTGGAGTAGATGTAGAAAAGATAACTTTTGATGATGAAAAAGTTTTGAGTTTATTTAACTCTCCAGAAGCATTAGGTGTTGAAGAATCACAAATATTATGTCCAACAGGAACATTAGGTATTCCTGAATTTGGAACAAATTTCGTAATAAATATGTTACTAGAAATTAAACCGAAGAAATTTTCAGACTTAGTTAAAATTTCTGGTTTATCACACGGAACAAATGTATGGCAAGGAAATGTTAGAGACTTAATAGTAGATAACGTTGCAACATTTGATAAAGTAGTAGGATGTCGTGATGATATCATGGTATTTTTGATAAATTATGGAATGGAGCCATCGGCAGCGTTTAAAATAAGTGAATTTGTCCGTAAAGGTAGAGGTAAAAAAGAACCAGATGCATGGGCAACTATAGCAAGTGATATGAGGAGTGTATCAATACCAGAGTGGTTCATAGAATCATGTAGAAGAATTGAATATATGTTTCCAAAAGCGCATGCATGTGCATATGTAATGATGGCGTATAGAGTAGCTTGGTTTAAAGTATATTATCCTTTATATTATTATTCTGCATTCTTCAGTATAAGAAGAAGTGATTTTGATGTAGAGGCTATGGTACAAGGTATAGATGGTATAAGAAGAAAAATTGCGGAAATAAAAGAAAAGGGTTATAGTGCATCTGCAAAAGAAGTAGCAGTAGCAGATACATTAAATGTAGCACTTGAAATGATGGCAAGAGGAATGACATTTACTAATATAAATGTAGAGAAGTCAGATGCTCAAAGATTTATAGTTGATGATGAAAATAATACATTAATCATTCCATTTATGGCTTTAGATGGATTAGGAGAAGCAGTAGCTTATAAAATAATTGAGGAAAGAGAAATAAAACCTTATTATTGTATAGAAGATTTAGCTACTAGAGGAAAAGTTAATAAGACAGCAATTCAAAAACTAAGAGATCTAGGAGTATTTGAAGGAATGAATGAATCTGCACAATTAAGTTTATTTTAGAATACAATTAAGTGAAAGGAAAATATATGAAAATACAAAAAGAAAATATATTGATAAAAAAATGTAATTTAGATAATTTAGATTCTATATATGAATTACAGCAAATAGTAGTAGATATGTTTAGAGAAGAGGAAAAGGGATATTATTTACCTTTTTCAAAAGAAGATTTAGAAAAAGTCTTGTTAGATTCAAAAGAATATGGCGAAATACATGCCTCTTTTTATGAAAATAAAATGATAGGGTGGGTATTTTTATCAGTACATAAAGATATCGAAAAATTGCTAGAACACATACCACATATTACTGGTCAAAGTGGTGATATAGATGGTGTTATGGTTCATCCAGATTATAGAGGTAATAACATACAAACTATGTTATTAGAATATATATTTGAAATAGCAAAAAATAAAGATATCGAAAATATATTAGCAGAAATTACTATTGGTAATACATATAGTTTTAATAATATATATAAACTAGATTTCAAAAAAGAAGGAGAATACTTTAAAAATAATACAATACAAAGAGATATTCTTGTAAAAAAAATACAATAAAAAAATGATTACACATGTAATCATTTTTTTTAGTATAAAACTCTACAAGCTTCTTTACTATCAGTATTTTCACATACATCGTCATAACAAAATACGCTATGATCAAATGATGAAGCTACTGAGTAAAAATAATTAATTTTATTTACCCAAGAGCTATTAGATGGATCACTAGTTGGAGCATATAATTGTCCAATTGAACTAATAGTAGTTCTACCATTCATGTTATATTTAAGTAATTCTAAAGTTAATTCGATAAAACCAGCTTCTTTTGAAGCAAAATATTCCCATTCACTAGAAAATCTAATACCAGCAGGATTATTTTTATTTACGAATAAATTACTATTAAAATTTGATTCATATCTACAAATAGCATATGCAAGATATTTATCTACATTTACTACATCAGCTGCTTTTGAAATCATAGCTTCGTATGATAAATTACTTGTATGTTGAACACCAGTAGATAAATCACTAAATTTATAACCATAATTAATAGGTGTGTAGTAAATACTTCTTACTGCAATTAGCACAGCAAGTTCTTTACTATTACAATTGATATATTTACTTTTCATAGTAGATGCACCAATAACGTTGTTATTAAGATAACTTTCTGCAGTAAAATTATCAGTTAATTCACTTATAATTTTAAAAACAATATCATAATCTAAACAATAAACATCAGCATAATATTTAATTAATTTTTCTTCTTCACTAATATCTATTACATCTTCAACAATTTCTTCTTCTTGAACTTCGTTGTTTAAATAATTTGTAATTAAGTAATTCATAGAATTTTTTTGATGAATTAATATATTTTTTTCTTCTTTCAAACTATTTAAATAAGATTCATAAAAATTGTAATTTTTATCATCATTAACATTTAAAACAATATTTTGATTATCTTCAACATTTTCTAATGTGCTATTAGAATCATCATTATTACTAGTAACGTTATTTTCAACTACATCACTAGTTGTTTCGTTAGTTAAAATATTTGTATCTTCAACTTCAGTTGTTAATTCTTCAATATCTACTAATTCTTGAGAATCTGTAACTTCTAAATTGTTTGTTACAAATTCATTTTCTGAATTTTCATAATTAAATACTGTTTCTTCTAAATTAGTAGCATCAGTATATATGTTGCTTACTTTATTAGACCAACTAGTATTTATAGAACCGTTAGAACTATACATTTTACTAATATCTTGAATTGAATAATTACCATTCATATTAGTTTTAAGTAATTCTAAACCAATTTCTATAAAACCAGCCTCAGTAGTTGGAAATGAAGCTGTATTTCCAGAAAATGCAATATTTGCTGGATTATTCATATCTTTAAAATTAGAATTATCAAAATTACTTTCATTTTTACAAACTGAGTAAGTTAAAAATTTATCGATACCAATAGTATCACTATATTTTGCTATTTGAGCTTCGTATGACAACTCACTTTGATAATTTGTATTACTAGTTATTTGATCTGTTGTATATCCATAATCATTATGTAAATAAAATATATTTCTTACAGCTATTAAAATAGCTAAATCTTTAGAATTACATTCTACATATTTATTTTTCATAGTAGAGTTACCGATTTTATTGTTATTAACATATTCTGAATCAGTAAAATTGTTTGTCCACTGTGAAATAATGTCATAAACGATATCATAATTTAATGAATAAATATTACAATAATGTTTAATTAATTGTTCTTCTTCTTTTTCAATGCTTACAACTTCGATTTCTTCTTCAACAATTTCATTTGTATCTTCAACAAATTCTTGATTGTTAATTATCAAATTATCATCCGTTTTGTCATTTTCGATAATAGTAGAGTTACTAAATGTATCAGATGTATTTAAATCAGTTTCATCTATATTTATAGTATTGTTAGAATCACTTCCACCAATACCTAAAAGTGAACCAATAAATGATGTAACTAAAGTAGCACCTACTAACTTTCTTTTTAATCTTTCTTTAAAATTTAATTCTTTAATATTCATAAAAACCCCTCCAATTTATTAATATATAAGTACCTAAAATTTTTCGTACGACAAATATAATACAATAAAAAAAGACAAAAATCAAGGTTTTTGTGATAAAAATGTTATTTTTTTGAAAAAAGATTTGACTAAATACGCTCATTTTTAATATAATATAAAGGAAAAAGCGAAGAATAAGACAAATTTATTACATAAAATATTTTTTAAAAGAGAGTTAATATTTGGTGAAAATTAATAAAAGTATGGTAATAAATATCACTTAGGAGCTGAATGTCTGAAATATAGTAAGATAAATTCCGCACACAGTGCGTTACAAAAAAGAGTATAAATAAAAGGTGGTACCACGATTTAATCGTCCTTTGGTAACCACTTTTTTTTATTGGAAAAAAGGAGAAAAATGAAAGAGTTTAAAGAGTTAAGTAAACTACCAGTAAATGAGGTAGAAGAAAACATAAGTAAAGTTTGGTCAGAAATGAACATATATGAAAAAACATTAAATACAGGAAAAGATAACTTTGTATTTTATGATGGTCCAGCAACAGCTAATGGATATCCAGGTTTACATCATATGGTTGCAAAATTTCTTAAAGATACATTTTGTAAATATCAAACTATGGAAGGTAAAAGTGTAATAAGAAAAATAGGATGGGATACACACGGTTTACCAGTAGAACTACAAGTTGAAAAAGAATTAGGATTTAAATCAAAAAACGATATTGAAAAATATGGTATAGGAAAATTCAATGATGCATGTAGAGAAAATGTAATGAAGAACAAGGAATCATTTAGTAATTTAACTACTAAAATGGGACAATTCGTTGATTTAGATAACCCATATATTACGTATGATAATAAATACATAGAAACAGAATGGTGGATCTTAAAAAAATTCTTCGATGAAGGATTGTTTTATGAAGGTCATAAAATAGTACCATTTTGTCCTAGATGCGGAACTGCACTTGCTTCTCATGAAGTAGCTCAAGGATACAAAGAAGTTAGCGTAGATTCAGTTACAGTTCCATTTAAAATGAAAGATGAAGATGCATATTTCTTAGTATGGACAACAACACCTTGGACATTGATTTCTAATGTAGGTATTTGTGTTAATCCAAAAGAAGAATATGTAAAAGTATTATCAAAAGGAAATAAATTTATATTAGCAAAAAAATTATTAGATAAAGTAATTGGAGAAGAATACGAACTTTTAGAAACTTATAAAGGTATGGATTTAGAAAAAATAGAATATGAACAATTACTTCCTTTTATAAAAGTAAATAAAAAAGCATTTTTCGTTACTTGTGATGAATATGTTACTATGGAAGACGGTACAGGTATAGTACATATAGCACCAGCATTTGGTGAAGATGATAAATTAGTAGCACAAAAATATGATTTACCAGTAATTAATCCAGTAGGAGACGATGGTAGATATACAGAAGGACCATGGGAAGGTACTCTAGTTTTTGAAGCTGATTTAGATGTTATAAAATATTTAAAAGAAAATGATAAGCTATTTAAAAAACAAAAAATTAATCATAATTATCCTCATTGTTGGAGATGTTCAACACCACTTATTTATTATGCTAAACCATCATATTATTTAAAAATTACAGACTTTAAAGATAAGATTATAGAAAATAATAAAAAAATTAATTGGTATCCAAGTTATGTTGGAGAAAAAAGATTTGGAAATTGGTTAGAAAATTTAAATGACTGGGCAATATCAAGAAATAGATATTGGGGAACTCCTCTTCCATATTGGAGATGTGAATGTGGACATGATCATATGATTGGTTCAGTAGAAGAATTAAGATCTATGTCAACAAATGAATTACCAGAGGTAGTAGATTTACATAGACCAGTAGTAGATGATATAAAACTTAAATGTCCAAAATGTAGTAAAGAGATGAGTAGATGTGAAGAAGTTATAGATTGTTGGTTTGATTCAGGATCAATGCCATTTGCACAATATCATTATCCATTTGAAAATGAAGAATTGTTTAATTCTCAGTTCCCAGCAGATTTTATATGTGAAGGAATAGATCAAACTAGAGGATGGTTTTATACCTTATTAGTAATAAGTACATTTGTAAAAGGAGTAAGTCCATTTAAAAATGTATTAGTAAATGATTTATTATTAGATGCTAGTGGTAAAAAAATGAGTAAAAGTAAAGGTAATATAGTAGAACCATTTACTACAATGAAAGAATATGGAGCAGATACAGTTAGATTTTATTTACCGTATGCATCACCAGTATGGATGCCGCTAAAATTTGATGTAACAGGTTTAAAAGAAGTTTATTCTAAATTTTTTAATCCACTTAAAAATACATATAATTTCTTTAGTTTATATGCAACAATGGATAAAATTGATATAGATGCTTGTTACGTTAAAGTTGAAGACAGAGAAGAAATAGACAAATGGGTTATATCAAGATATAACACTCTTGTTAAGACTGTAAATGAAGCATTTGAAGAATATGATTTAAATAAAGTTGTTAAATCTCTAGCAGATTTCGTATCAGAAGATTTATCAAATTGGTATATAAGAAGAAATAGAAATAGATTTTGGAAAAGTGAATTAGATAATTCTAAGAAATCTGTATACATAACAACTTACGAAGTTTTATGTGGATTATCTAAATTAATAGCACCTGTTACACCATTTATAGCTGAAGAGTTATATACTAATTTAATAGGAGATAAATCAGTACATCAAGCTACATATCCTAAGTGTGATAAAAATTTAATAAATGAACCTTTAGAAGAAAAAATGGATTTAGTTAGAGATTTAATATCAATAGGAAGAAAAGTAAGAGAAGAAAATAAAATAAAAGTAAGACAACCTATATCATCAGCAATGATAGATGGAAAAAATGAAGAAAAACTTGGATCAATAGTAGATTTGATTAAAGAAGAATTAAACGTTAAAGAAGTTCTTTTTGTAAGTGATTTGTCACTTTATATGAATAAAGAAATAGTACCTAACTTCAAAGAAGTAGGAAGAATATTTGGTAAAAATGTAAACAATTTTAAAACATATTTACAAAATTTAACGGATGAAGAAAAAGAAAATATAACAAACTTAGAATTTGAAGGTATTAAGATTGAAGAATCTATGTACGAAATAAGAGTAAGTGAAAAAGAAGGATTAAGTGTAGGTACAATAAATAATAATTTTATAATACTAAACCTTAATTTGAATGAAGAACTTATAAATGAAGGTATTGCAAGAGAATTTATATCTAAAATTCAAAATTTAAGAAAAGAAGAAGATTTTGTGGTATCAGATAGAATAAAAATATCATATAATTCGGAATCTAATATTGTTGAAGCTATAAATAAATACGATGAATATATTAAAAATGAAACATTAGCAACTGAAATTAATATAGAAGAAAAAGTAGATATGGATAGCAAATTAAATGACTATAATATTGGTATAAAAATTCAAAAAAATTAGAAATATTCTAATTTTTTTTTGCAAATATATATATGAGGTAGTATAATAAAGTATATAGAAAGATATAAAAATATCAAATAAAAATAGGTGTTTTGTAGTGGTGTTATATGGAAAGTTGTATAGATAAAATAAAAGAAATGAAATTAATAAATAAAATTTTATTAATGTTTTTTATGCTATATTTAATATCAGCAATGTTTAATGTAATTTATTTATTAGCTAACATGTTAAAAGTAGTAATAGGATACTATTCAGTTCAAACTAATGTATATATGTTAATAGTATTTTTAGTAATTCAATATTATAGTATAGTTAATTATTTTAATGAATCTAATTCCAAAAGTATGTTTGACATTTTATTATATTATATAGAATTAATCTTTTTTTCTTCATTATCTTTATCTTATGTATCATATGTTAGTTTAGGATTTGCAGATAACACAAACGAGTATGAACAGGCAATATCTATATTTGCAATACCATTTTTACTAACAGGACACTTCATGATATTTATAGTATTTTTAGTAGCAAATGTAATTATAACAATATTTAGATTTTTACTAAATCTAAAATATAAAAATGATAAACCTAAATTAAAGAAAATTAGATATACAACCTTTATAATATCAACTATTTTAATAAGTGAAACATACCTCTCAGATAGTTTAATGGTATTTATAATGTTATGGTTATTCTTATATCTAATTCAATTAAAATATGTAATATTAGATTTTATTTTTGATAATTTTTTAGAAATAGAAAAAGTTGAAGTTGGGGAATAATATTTTATTCCTTTTTACTTGCTATTTATATTTAATTATTTTATAATAATTCAATGAAGAAAAATGAAATAAAAAATATAAAAAATTCTGAATTTTTAAAGAAAATGGATAGTAAAGAAATCGAATTATTATGTGAAGATATAAGAGAATACATAATAGATAATGTTTCGAAAACAGGTGGACATTTATCACCTAATTTAGGAGTAGTTGATTTAACAGTAGCTTTGCATAAAAATTTTGATTTTAAAAAAGATAAAATAATTTTTGATGTAGGACATCAATCATACACACACAAGATATTAACTGGAAGAGCAAACAAGTTTTCTACTTTGAGAAAAACTGATGGTTTATCTGGATTTCAATCAATAAGTGAAGGCGATAATTATGAAGCTGGACATACTTCTACATCAATTAGTGCTGCATTAGGTTTTGCATTATCAAGAGATATGTCAAAAGAGGATCACGAAGTAATAGCAGTAATAGGAGATGCTTCGATATCAAATGGTTTATCGTATGAAGGTATAAACCACATAGGTGGACTAGGAACTAAGGTAATAGTTGTATTAAATGATAATGACATGTCAATATCTAAAAATGTAGGTGCATTACATAATTTTTTTGATACAATAAGAACGACACACAAGTACACAAATGTCAAAGACAAGACTAAATTAATATGTAATAAGATACCTGTATTTGGTAAGTACATAGTTAAGTTAATGAAATTGTGGAAAAAATCGGTTAAAATGATTTTTATAAAAAAAGGAAGTTTCTTTGAAGATTTAGGATTTACATACTTAGGACCTATAAACGGACATGATATGGAAGAGTTAGATAAGTATTTAAAAATGGCCAAAAATATAGATGAACCGGTATTGTTACATGTAATTACAAAAAAAGGTAAAGGTTATAAGTATGCAGAAGAAGACCAAAATGGATCTTGGCATGGAACAGGTGCATTTAATATAGAAACAGGAGAAAGAAGTTCAAAGAAAATATATGCAAACTATGCAAGTGAAGCATTATTTAAATTAGCAAAAAAAGATAAAAATATTGTTGCTATAACACCTGCTATGGGAAGTGGATCTAAATTAGATAATTTCAAAAATGATTTACCTAATCAATTTATAGATGTAGGTATAGCTGAAGAACATGCACTTGTTTTAGCAAATGCAATGGCACTTGATGGAAAAAAACCTGTTGTATTTATATATTCTTCATTTTTACAAAGAGGATACGATCAAGTATTGCATGACATAGCTAAAATGAATACATCAGTTACAATATGTATAGACAGAGCAGGGATAATAGGTGAAGATGGTGCATCTCACCAAGGTATATATGATATATCATTTTTATTACCAATACCAAATGTTATAATAACAGCATCTTCATGTATTGATGAACTTAATAAATTAATTAATTTATCACAAAAAATAGATACACCGATGTTTATAAGATATTCTAAAAATGATGTAGTTAAAAGAGAAATAAAAGAAAAAGAAATTAAAATAGGTACATGGGAAAAATTAAAAGATGGTGAAGATGCAGTAATAATTACATATGGTGATTTTGTAGATAACGCATTAAAAATACATTATGAATTAAAAAAAGAAAATATAAATATTGAAATTGTAAATGCAAGATTTATAAAACCAATTGATAGTAAATATTTTAATAAAATAAAAGATAAAAAGATATTTGTATACGAAGAATCTACAAAGATAGGTTCACTAGGATCATATTTAGGAAGCATCACTAATGTAGATATAATAGCAATAGATGATGAATATGTAAATCATGGTTCAAGAGTAGATGTTTTAAAGAAACAAAAATTAGATACTGAATCAGTTATAAAACACATAAAAAAAGAATTAAAAAAATAAAAATACGTTTAAAGTTATAAAACTAGCGTGTTTTTTTATTTAATAAAAATTGTTAAAAAATGGAATTATCCATAAATTGTATTCTTAGAAAAAAATAACTATAGCATAATAAAGTTAGAAATGAGGTGAAAAGATTGAAGAAATTATTCATATTTCTAAGTATTTGTTTACTACCTATTAATATACTAGCATATTCTGATGAAGTATATTTAGGTGGTCAAACTATTGGTATAGATGCAAAAGTAGATGGAGTACTAGTAGTAGGTTTTTACAAGATAGCAGGAAGTTATAATAATACGAATCCTAAATTAGTAGAGGGAGATTATATAATAAGTGTTAATGGTGAGGATGTAACAAGTTCTGAGAAATTAAGTAGTTTAATAGAAGAAAATGCGGCAGATGGAAGTTGTATTTTAGGAATAAGAAGGGGATCTGATATATTTGAAGTTGAGCTTGAAATAATAGAAGATTCCAGCAACTATAAGACAGGAATATATATAAAAGATTCTATAACAGGAATAGGTACTATAACGTTTATAGATCCTGCAAATATGATGTATGGTGCACTAGGTCACGAAATAATAGAAAGTACAACTAGTAAAATGATTGATATAAACGATGGAATAATATTTGAAAATTCTATAATATCAATAGATAAAAGTGAAGTAGGATCACCAGGAAGTAAAAATGCTTCATTTAATTACGAGAACGTATTTGGAAGTATATATGATAATACAAATGTAGGTATATATGGAGAATATACAGCAGAAGTAAATGAATATTCTGTAATAAAAGTAGGACCAAGTGAAGAAGTAAAAATAGGTCCAGCAACATTATATACAGTAACAAAAGACAATGAAGTAGAAGTTTATGATATAGAAATAACTAAAATAAATGAAACAAGTGATATAAAAAATTTAACTATAGAAATAACTGATGAAAAATTATTAGAATTAAGTGGTGGAGTAGTTCAAGGAATGAGTGGTTCCCCAATAATTCAAAATGGTAAGTTAGTTGGGTCTTTGACACATGTGACTGATTTTTGGGAATACAATGTTTAAGTCCTTTAAATAAAAGGATTAACGGAATTTCTTTTTGTAAAAATAGCAAAAAAATTAAAAGGAATAGAAAAAAATGAAAAGTGCAGTTTTAACAACAAGTGTATTTGGAAGAGTAGATACACAAATATACAATCATATGAGAATGATTGAAAAAGAAAAAGGAATAAATATTAATGTATTAGTAGTAGATTGTGTTGATGGACATTTACTATGTTCTATAGCAAGGAAAATAAAAAACGTAGATGGATATGAATCAGATAAAATATACGTAGAAGGTGGTAAAAAAATAGTACCTGTACTACATCCAAAAACAAAAGAACAAGTAAATATAGAAAGAACAATTTATGGTGTAAATGATCGCATTAAGATGGAGTTTTTAGAAAATGTAATAATACATAATAAAAAATTCTACGAATCAAAAATAGAAAAAAAATATGATTTTGTAATAGTAAATAGATCATTAGAAAGAACATCTAATCAAAATATACCTATGTCAAATAAAATAAACAAACTAATGTCATCTGTAAAAAAAGATGGATACTTATTGATAAATTATTTATTTGCTCTAGATGAAAATAATTATATCGATTATCCTATAAATAGTTATGTACGAGGAAATGAAATAGAAAATTTTTTTAGTTTCGATAAATGGACTATAGTAAGTAGGGGATCTAATTTTAATTTAATAGAAAAACCACATATAGGTAATTTAGAGGAACACAGAATTAAAATAGGATATTTATTATATAAAAAAACACCTACAAAATTAAATAAAAAGACGGAAAAAAGAACTCTTGAATACAAGATTAATATTAAATAAATTATTACTATACATAAAATAACTTAAATAACGAAGCTATCAAACTAGTTTGAAAATCAAGAAAAAGTATATAATAAAAAAGATATTTTCTTTTTCTTTTTTTGTTTAAAGTAATATTTAATTAAGTGAAAGTTAAGTGAAATATGCATAAAAAACTTGAAAAAAGAAAATTCTTAGTATATAATTAGAATCCGTCACAAATAATAATAGATAAAGAAAGAGGAAAAATGACAAACAATACACCTAATGATAAATATAAAGAATTAACTTTATTAAGAAAAGAAAGAATAAGTAAAGCTAAAGACTTATATAAATTTGTTGAAGAACTTAGAACTGAAATGTCTGAAAATGGTCAAATGCTACCAAATAAAGAATTTGATCCAATAGCTGGAGCTATTGAATATGCAAAAATGTTAGAAATGAAAACAAACTTTGATAAAGAAGGTAAAGGTACTTTAAATAAAGAAAAATACGAAATAATAGTAAGAGCAATGGATAATATGAAAGATGAACTTGCTCATATATCAAATAATTCATATGAACATTGTGACTTTGAAGAATTTGTAAAAAATAATTTAAAATATCTTGATTTGAGTAAAATAGAAGAAGAAGTGCAAAATTTTAATCCGTTTACATATGATATGAGAAATGAATTATTTTATACTTGTTTTACACACTTAAATGAAGTTAGACCAATGTGCGTAAGAGAAGAAAATAAATTATTTTATGAAGAATTAATCAAAAATTTTATAAGTATACAATCAACAATAGTAAAATTATTAGATGTAAGATTACAAATTGAAAAAGAGGAGAGAGAAAAGGTTTTAGAAGCTGAAGAAAAAATCTCTCCATCTGAGGCTTTATATATTGAAAATTATATGAATATACTAAAAGAAAAATTAGGTTTATTTATATTAAATACAATGAAGCAAAATATGATAATATTATCTCAAAAATTATATTACTCTGAAGTAAATGAAGAAATTCTTGCAAAATTATTTGAAGAATTCGGAGCGTTGTATGAAGATGCTATAATATACATAAGTACATACGATGCAGAGCAATCGTTAAGAGCATTGCCAGAAAATTATGCAGATAGCATATTACCTCAAATAGAGTTAATAAAAACATTTATATTAACAAAAGAAGAAGAAAGATATAAAAGATAAAAATATTTATCTTTTTATTTTTAATAAAATATAAGGTTATTAAAAAATAAAAAATCTCCATAATAATAAAAAGGAGGTTTTATTTTGGAAAAAGAAGAATTTAAAATAAAATTACATACTAGTAGAAATGCTCGTATAGATATAAAAAAAGAATTAGAAAAAACTTTCATTCAGTATATTAGAGAATTATAAGAGTGTTAATTAAATGGTAAAAATTGTAATATTTAATTTATTACAAATGTAGTATATTAGTTATGGCTATTTACAAAAAGATATCCATACAAGGAGGTTAAATGGATAATGTAAATTTAAGTAAATATAAAATAGCAGCATATATAAGGTTATCAGATGAAGATAGAAATAAAATAAATAGGGGAGATGAATCTGAAAGTATAATTAATCAGCGATCTATTATAAATGATTATATAGTAAAGTGTAATGGTAAAGTTAGTAGAGAATATATCGATGATGGATTATCTGGAACAAATTTTGAAAGACCGGCTTTTGAGCAAATGATAAAAGATATAGAAACTAAAAATATAGATTTAATTATAACTAAAGATTTATCAAGATTAGGTAGAGATCATATAGAAACAGGTTATTATATAGAAAAATACTTTCCAGAAAATAGAATTAGATACATAGCTATAACGGATTATTATGATTCGTTTATAACATCAAATGAACTAGTTTTGTTTAAATTGACCTTTAATGATATGTATTCAAAAGATATTTCAAAGAAAATAATATCGTCATTTGATGCTAAAAAGAGACAAGGTTTATACCTTGGATCTTTTGCGCCATATGGTTATAAAAAAAATCCAGAAAATAGGCATCAATTAATTATTGATAGTAATACTAGTGTATGGGTTAGAAAAATGGTTGATCTTATTTTGGAGAACAAATCATCGTATTTTATAGCAGAATATTTAACAGATAACCACGTACCAATTCCATCTGTAGTAAGTGGTGCTCCAAATGGTAAAAAAGTTGAAGGTAATGGAATTTGGTATAGCTCAACAGTAAGAAGGATTCTAAGTAGTCAAATTTATGTAGGAGATATGGTGCAGTCTGTATATAAAAAAGTAAATTATAAAAGTAAAAAAATAATAAAAAACGAAGAAGTAGATTGGATCATAGTTAAAAATACCCATGAGGCTATTATAACTAGAGAAGAGTTTGAAATTATAAGAAATAAATTAGAAAATTCTAATAAAGTAAAAAATACGGGAGACTTAAGTGTTGAAAAACCGTTATTATCAGGTTTATTGATATGTGCTGAATGTGGAAGGAGCATTAGTATACAAAGAAAGAAAGCTGAAAGAAGTTTGTATCGTAGGACGTATTGTAATTACTATAGAAAGCATAGTAAAAGGAATTTATGTACTCCGCATTCACTTAAATATGAAAAATTAGAACTTACAATTTTAGAATATGTAGAAAATATATGTAAAAATTATTTAAATGATATAGAATATGAAAAAATAATTAATAAATCTAAAGATGTTAAGAAGGAAGAATTTAATACTGTTTTGCTGAAAATAAAACATTTAGAAAAAGAAATTCAGAAAATTAATGAGAAAATAAGTACTTTATATGAAGATAAAATAAATGATGTAATATCCTTGGAACTATTCAAAATGATTACTAAAGAAGAGGAAAAGAAATCTATAGAATTAAATAAACAACTTAAAGAACTTAATGAAATTTCAATTAATATGAAAAGTGATACTATAAATGATGAAAAAAATAATAAAAAAATAATAAAAGAATTTATAAAAAGTAAATATAAGAGTAGAGATTTAATTAATTCAATAATAGAAAAAATAGTTATATCAGAAGAAAAAGAAATAGATATTTACTTTAGAATAAAAGAATTAAAATATTTTGATTCTAAAGAATAAATATGAATTCGTAGTATTCCCAAAAAGCTTTGACACATGTTGTAGTAGATTCACCATCAACTGGATATGGTGTATTTATAGAAAATATGCTTGAAAACGCTGATAAAGTTTTTGAAAATATCGAAGATTAAAATATGTTATACGTTAGAATTAAAAAAACTGATAATTATTTATCAGTTTTTATTTGTAATTAAATAAGTTTATTTAATAAAAATCCGTAGCTTGTATAAACATTCTCAATATAATAGTATAATTCTCCGTCAATAATTAAATAATTTAAATAATCATACGTTTCGTATATACAAGTATAATGTTCAGTAAATACACTAAAGTAATTAAAACATGAAGTATTTACTTTTTCAAATGCTTCAGCTTCTGTTAAATTAAATTCTTGTAATACATCATAATTAGTTGCTTTATCACCAGTTTCAATATTTATATTATCAAATATGTAACGTGCAGTTCCTCCAGATTCAACGTGAGTTTGTTTGTTATATGCTACTATTGTTCCTATATTTCCTTTTGTTGAATAAGATAATTCAAAAGAGCTTTGTTTTCTTAAATTCTCTCCTGTATATACACCAGGCCAAAGATCTAAATATTTGCCATCAATTAAAACTGTATTATCAATTGCTTCTTGAGATAATTGTGAATAATAATAGTTTAAATATGCGGCATAATCAGAATCATGATTTACAGTAACAGTATCAACTTCATAAACTTTTGCTTCATCTTCTCCAGCTTCTTTATATGTTACACCATATAATTTTCCAAAAGTTATTTCTACATTTTGACTTTCGTTATTTTCTTCGTTTTCAGTTTCTACATTAGATTCTTCACTTGATTCTTCTTTAGTTGCTAGATTTACATTATCAAATTTAGAATATAATGAGAAAAATAGAGCAATTATTATAATAATAAGTATAACAATTATTGTTTTTAAGTTTTTAATTTTTTTTTCTAAATTTTCATTCATTATTTTATTCTCCTTTTAAATATTATATCATTTAAAAACAATATAAATAATAAAACAAAAGAAGAATATTAATGATTACATTATATTTACATGTTATTAATAAATAAAAAATAGTAAATTATATGTATATAAAAAAATAAAAGTATTTGAATTCAATGTATAAGTATAGTGTAGTGATATAATAAAAAAAAGGAGGAAAGTGTGTATGAAAAAAATTTTATATTTGTTGTGTTTGTGTTTATTATCATCTATGGATGTTTCTGCTTCTATAGATGACGTAAATCGTATCCAAGCATATATACCTTATACAAGTACATATATATATCATTCAGATTATTATAGTGGACATCATGTTTCTTATTCATTTAATGAAAGTACCGGTACTATAACATATGATCATGATATAGATAAAACATGTGGAGGTCCGGGAGAATTTGAATTTAAGTATGATAGTTCTATAGATGCACTTGTTTGGTCAGAAGATTATTCAACTTTGCCATTTAATCCAGAAGGTGATGGAATAGATTGTACTTTTAATAGAGCTGTTAACAACTTTGGTGTTATAGAAGTTATTATAGATGCCTATTTACTTTCAAAAGGTTATGATTCAATAATTTTTGATATAAACTCTGATGTTATTAGTAATGATGCTATAAGTAAATTAGCAGAGTACAACGTTATTTTAACAAGAGAGAGAGTTTCAAATCCTAATTCTAAATATGATAAAATATATTACTCATCACTTACTATTAATTTTTCTGATACTTTAGATGAAGAAGAAGATGAAGAAGTTAAAGAAGAAGATGTTGAAGAAGAAAAAGATATAATAAATAAAGAAGAAATAAGCGAAGATGATAAAGATAATAATACTATTATCAATACAATTATAATTATTTCGATTTCTGTTATTATGTTTATAGCTGGTTTTTTAACAGCGAAAAAAATTAAAAAATCTTAAGTTTTAAATTATAAATAATTTAACTTAAAGAAAAAAATTAAAAATAAAAAAGTTTTAGAATTATATTCTAAAACTTTTTTATTTGTTTTTATATAATATATTAAGATCAACGTACCCGCTTATGCCATCAATTTTACCAGTGTCAGCAAGTTGCCACATAAAGTAATCTCCTTCATAATTAGTTTGAGTAGTATAGTGCGCTAGCCAAGTAGGAACATCTATATCCCAAATGTTGCGAAGATAATAAGCGCTAGAATAGTTCATACCTTCATAACCGGCTTCCTCAACTGTTTCGATAAAAGCAAGTGCCATTTGATTAAGTGTAGCTAAATTAAGTTCATATTCTTTAAATTTGCTCCATATTTCCCAATCAAATGATATTGGAAGTTCAAGTTCCATACCATCAAGTTTATCTACAATAAAATTAGCATGTTCTACAACTTGTTCGATACTTCTAGCATAGCTAAAATAATAAAGTCCTACGTCAAGTCCAGCTTCCTTAGCACCTTTGATATTTTCTTCAAATTTCTTATCTAAAAAGAAATCTCCATCATCAGATGGTGCATAACCAATTCTTATAATAACAAATTCAGCTCCAGCGGCTTTTACTTTGTCCCAATCAATATCACCTTGCCAGTGGGAAACATCGATTCCTGCAGAACTATTTTCGTCTATATAATTATCAAGTAAATCATCAAAATAGATATCACTGCTCGTATAATTATAAGTCTCTATTTCGTCTTTAACGTATAAATTAAAGTAATTTCTAATAAAGTTACCAGAAGTATCCATACAACCAATACTTAAGTTATATGTTCCAGTAACGTTAAAGTCATAGTCACCATCTATTGAACAATCTATTTGTGTATCGTAATTATCAGCTACAAAGATTGTGTTTAAAAAATTAATACTATTACCATTTAATACTGAGTAAGAAGGTGAATTAAGAATAAGTGGTGCCTCAGTATCAACAACTGTATAATTAGCAGAAGCTTTGTATACGTCATTACCTATAGAATAATAAAAATCTATAACTTTATTACCAATAAAATCTGTATCTAGTTTGATTTTAGAAATATCTCCTTCATTTAAACTAATTATGTCAGTTAATAAAATATTATCGTAATAATTAATAATAATATCGTTATTGTAAACAATATTTTGTTTATTGAATTCCTCATCAAAAATAACTTCAAATTTGCTATTATAGATATAAAATGTTAAAAAAAACAGTAAGAAAATTAAAGGTAAAATAGTTATATACTTCTTCATAAATACTCCTAGAAATAGTATAACATAATTTTAAAGAGTAAGTATAACTTAAATTTTTAATTGTTGTCCAATATATAAATTAGTATCAGAAAGTTTATTATCTTCCATTATTTTAGAAACAGAAGTATTAAATTTATTAGAAATAGAATAAAGTGTATCACCTGCTACAATTGTATAATAATTTTCAAGAGAAGAAGGTACTTTAATTTTTTGGCCTATATACAAGTTACTAGAAGTAAGTCCGTTTATTGATATTAAATCAGAAACAGAAGTATTATACTTAGAAGCAATAGAATATAAAGTATCACCAGAAACTACTATATAAGTAGAGTAATTATCTGTAGGTACATTAATTATTAGAGTTTGTCCAATAGTGAGTATATCTGAAGTAAGATTATTAAGTTCTTTTAATACGGAAACAGAAGTATTATATTTAGAAGCAATAGAGTAGAGTGTATCACCAGCTACTACAGTATATGTACTTGAATCATTAGATAAATTATTAATAAGTAGTTTTTGACCTATAGTTAGCGCAGTATTAGAAAGATTATTAAGTTCCATTAGGTGTGAAACAGAAGTATTAAATTTATTAGCAATAGAATATAAAGTATCACCAGAAACAACTATGTAGTAGTCTGGATCTTCCTGTGGAACATCATTATCACTGCAAAGAGAAAGAGGCGTATATATATTAATTAAACTACTCCAGGTAAGAGTGCCCACAATGCCATCGGTTACAAGTTTATTGACTAATTGGTATATTTTAACGCATGTATCAAGATCATCGCTAAAATAGTTATTAATTTCTCCATTATAATATTCCATCTCTGTTAAAATAGATTTTAGTTTATATACATAAGGGTCTGTATCTCCGAGTTTAATAGTAGGGTATTCTAGAACGTTTCCTACAAAGTTATTATCTATTGTAAGATTATAAAGTTTTTCAAAAGTATAATATCCAGTATAACCTTCTTCATTTATATTATATTTGTTTTGGAATTTTGAAACAAAATGGGAAGTATCAGGTCCATAAACACCAGTTATTATTTGTGGAAAGAAATCATTGATTTTTAGAAGACTTTGAAGAAGAGTAACATCATCACCAGAGTCTCCAATTTTTAATATTTTTTCATTATTCATAATATAGCTCCTAATGTAGTATATTTAAAATAGAAAGAAATAAGTACTAAGAGGAGAAAAAAATGAAAAATGGATATTTAAAAGTAGCAGTATATACGATGGATGAATCAACGCCGGTAAAAGATGCTAATGTTTTTATATTAACAAATGATACATTGCATACAACAGATGAGTTTGGAACAACTGGTTCAATAGTATTAGGAACTTATCCTAAAGAAAATTCGTTAGAAAAAGGAAGTAAGGATATAAGTTATAAATATGATTTGAAAATAACAGCAGAAGGTTTTAGTGATTATTATATAAATAATATAGAAATATTTGAAAATGTAACAACTGAACAAAAAATATTCTTAGAACCAGCAGAGGAGAATAAAATAAAAAGTATATTTATAGATCCACCTGTTTTAAATGGTAATTATTCTTCAAAATATAAAGAAGAGGAAAATAATGCGAGTACATATGTATTAAAAGATGTATTAATTCCAGAATACGTAATAGTTCATGATGGATATCCAGATGATTATAAGGCATCAAAGTATTATGTTCCGTTTGCAGACTACATAAAAAATGTAGCAGCAAGTGAAATATATCCAACTTGGGGAGTAGAAGCTTTAAAAGCTAATATACTTGCAATAATATCATATACGTTAAATAGAGTTTATACAGAGTGGTATCCATCAAAAGGATATGCATTTACAATAACGTCTGTAACAGCATACGATCAAAAGTATACAGTAAATAAAGCAACATTTGATACTATAAATGTTGTAGTAGATGAAATGTTGCCTCAATATATAAAAAGAACAAATAAAAATGAGCCAATGTTTGCTCAATATTGTGATGGAGATGTTACAAAAAATGAAGATTGGTTATATCAATGGGGTTCAAGTGATCTAGCTAGTAGAGGATATACATATTATAATATTTTAAGATATTATTATGGAGATAGTATAGAATTTAAAGAAGCAAAATATGCTGTAGGTCTCCCTACATCATTTCCAGGATATAATTTATCTTTAGGAGCGTGCGGTGAAGCGGTGAAAAAAATGCAAGAATATATAAATATAATACGAGGTAATTATCCTGGATTAATAAAAATAAATAATCCTAATGGAGAATTTGATGAAAATACAAGAGAATCGGTTGTTTTTTTTCAATCTACATTTAATTTAAGTGTAACAGGAGTAGTTGATTATGCAACCTGGTATAAAATATCATACTTATATTTAGCGGTAATGAGGATGATATACGGTGTATATGACAGATAAAATGAAAAAAACAAAAAATATATTGACAAAGCCATATATTTATATTAAACTTATATTAGCTTTGGAGCAGTACTCAAGAGGCTGAAGAGGCGCCCCTGCTAAGGGTGTAGGTCGGGAAACTGGCGCGAGAGTTCAAATCTCTCCTGCTTCGCCATAAAGTTAATTAAATCAACAAATTAGTTTGTTGATTTTTTTTATGTGTTTTTATATCTATAAATAATAGATATTAAATATATAAAGACAAAAAAAGACTAACAAATAAATTTGTTAGTCTGCAATTTTTAAATGGTGACCCGTACGGGGTTCGAACCCGTGAATGCATGCGTGAAAGGCATGTGTGTTAACCATTTCACCAACGGGCCAAAAATGGTGGGCCTGGGGGGACTTGAACCTCCGACCTCACGCTTATCAGGCGTGCGCTCTAACCAGCTGAGCTACAAGCCCATTTTTTTGACTGCAAATTAATTCTACAATACTTTTTGCATTAATGCAAGCCTTTTTTAAACATTTTTCTCAAAAAGTTGATATTTTTTTTAAAAATCATCAAAATGAGATAAATATAATACAAAAATATTAAAAAATGGTGTCCCCAGCAGGGCTTGAACCTGCGACCCACTGATTAAGAGTCAGTTGCTCTACCAACTGAGCTATGGAGACATGTATGTAAATACAAAACAATTATAGCAAAAAGAAATTCATTTGTAAACAAGATATTTTTAGCTATTGTCATTTTTTTAGCTATTTATATTGGAATATAAGATTATATTTGTTATAATTATATTGATTGGAAATGGTAATATGAGATTTTTAAAGAAATATAATTTATCCTTAAGTACAAGTAAACTATTAAATACAGCATTGATGCATTCAAGTTATAGTTATGAAAATAAGATAGAGGAAAATTACGAAAGATTAGAATTTTTAGGTGATGCGGTATTACAATTAGTAATAAGTAATTATCTATATAAGAATGAAAATTTAAAAGAAGGTGAAATGAGTAAGAAAAGAGCATCATTTGTATGTGAAGCTGCTTTAGATTATTATAGTCAAAAAATAGGGTTAAAACCTTATATTAAAGTAGGGCGAGGTCAAGAAGTAAATGATACGATCTGTGCAGATATATTTGAAGCGATAATAGCAGCTATATATTTAGAACGTGGTTTTGATTCAGCGAAGGAATTTATACATGATATAGTAGTGCCAGAAATAAAAGCTGGAAAACACTTTTTTGATGATTATAAATCACTTATGCAAGAATATTGCCAAACAAGTAAACAAAGTATTACATACAAATTAGTAAGCGAATCTGGAGATGCGCACGATAAAACGTTTGTTATTGATTTAATAATAGATAATATTGTTTATGGAAGAGGTACAGGACGCGGTAAGAAAGAAGCAGAGCAAAGAGCAGCTAAAATAGCTTATGAAAAAAGTGTAAAAGGGTGATTTGATGTATTT
This sequence comes from bacterium, assembly GCA_044432745.1. Taxonomy (GTDB): domain Bacteria; phylum Bacillota_I; class Bacilli_A; order RF39; family UBA660; genus CAKOSP01. The sequence continues at coordinate 196,311 of JAWXUH010000001.1, read as the reverse complement.
AAAAAGTATAAAAGCAGTAGGATTTAAATCATTTGCTGATAAAACAGTAATAGAATTTAATAAAGATATAACAGCAGTAGTAGGTCCAAACGGAAGTGGAAAGAGTAATATAGTAGATGCAATCAGATGGGTTTTAGGAGAACAATCGGTAAAACAACTTAGAGGATCATCGATAATGAGTGATGTAATATTTAGTGGATCAGCAAATAGAGATGGTCAAAAAAAGGCTAGTGTTACATTGTGTTTTGATAATAAAGATCATTATTTAAATAGTGAGTTTGATGAAATTGAAATAAAAAGAGAAGTTTATAAAACGGGAGAAAATGATTATTACATAAATTCTGCAAGAGTAAGGTTAAAAGATATACGTGATTTGTTTTTAGATTCAGGAGCAGGTAGTGGAGCTTTTAATATTATTTCTCAAGGTAATGTAACAGAAATAGTTAATTCAAAACCAATTGATAGAAGGATAATATTTGAATCTGCTGCAGGTGTTTTAAAATATAAAACAAGAAAAGAAGAAGCTATAAAAAAATTAGATAAAACTAAAGATAATTTATCTAGTATAAAATTAGTTATAGATGAACTTGAAAAAACTGTTAAACCGTTAAAAAAACAAAGCGAAAATGCTAAAAAGTTTTTAGATTTAAGCGAAAAATCTAAAAATATAGAAATAGCATTAATAACAGAAGATATAGATGAATTAAATTTAAGAAATAGTGATTTGATATCAGAATTAACAGTATTAAACGATAGTATATGTAGTTTTAATGTAGAAACTAATATAAGTGAAGTTGAAATGTTAAGGTTAGAAAGTTTGAAAATAGACGAACTAATAACTGATGTGAATCAAAAATTGATAAATATAAACGCTGATATATCTAAGTTATCAAGTGAAAAGCAAATAACAATTGAAAGACAAAGATTTTCATCAAAAAAACTTGATATGAATGAAGCTTTAATAAAATTAAAAGAAGAAGAAAGTAATTTAATAAAAAAAGAACAAATATTAAGAACACAGGTTGATGGCTTATTAATAGAAAAAAAAGAATTAATGGAAGAAATTGATCAATTATCAAATTTATTAATTACTTCTAAAATTAAAAAAAGTAATGCAAATGCTACAATTGAAGCAAAAAATAAAGCAATTAGTTATTTAGAAAATAGAATTGAAATTACAAAAAATAATATATTAAATGGAGAATTTTATCCAAAAGCAGTAAGATCGATTGTAAATAACGATAGATTGTCTGGTATAGAAGATACAGTAGGAAATATAATAGAGAGCAAAGACATATATAATGTTGCGCTAACAGCTTCACTAGCAGGAGCTACAAATTATATTGTAACAAAAGATTTTGATAGTGCAAAAAATGCAATAAATTACTTAAAAACTAATAAATTGGGAAAAGCAACATTTTATCCAATAGATATAATAAAATCAAGAAATATAGAAAATAAATATCTTGAAAAAATTAAGAAAAACGAAGCATTTATAGGAGTGCTGAGTGATTTAGTTGAATTTGATAAAAAATACAAATCAATAGTAGAAAATTTAATGGGAAATGTAATAATAGTAGATACACTTGATTCATTAAATGAAATTGGTAAATTAGTAGATTTCAAATATAAAATTGTATCATTAGATGGTTCAATATTATTCGCAGGAGGAGCTTTATCTGGAGGAGCAAGTGATAAGTTTGATAGAAATGACAAAAATTCTATCAAATCTCTTGAAAGAGAGCTTACTGAAGAAAAAAGAAAACATTTAGAATTATCTATGGAATTGGAAAAAGTAAGTGAAAAATACGAAAATGTAGATGAAAAATTAGATTTATTAGGAAAGAAAAATGTTCTTCTTGATGAAGGTTTAAATAGTAAAAAAATATTGTTAGATGAACTTACATATAATTTAGAGAATAAAGCATTAGAAATAAAAGGGATTAACAATGTAGCTGGTAATAAACTTGAAGACGAGCTAATCTATTTGATAGAAACACTCACAGAAAAAGCTAAAGAGAAAATTTCTCTTGAGAATGATCTAACAAGTTACAAAGATAAAAAAGGTGATATATTTGAACAAATAAATACAATGGAACATTCTTATAAGCAAAAACAAAGTGAAATTAATAAAACTAATTTATTAATAAAAAATAGAGAAATAGAAAAAGGTAAGACTGAAGTTAAAATAGAAAATTTACTTTTAGCATTAAGTGAAAATTTTGGAATAACTTACGATTTAGCAAAAGAGGAGTATTTCTTAGACATTGATAAAAATACCGCTAAACAAAAATTATCTAGTTTAAAAAGAGAAATTGATTTATTAGGTGTAGTAAATATCGGAAGTATAGAACAGTACGAATCATTAAGTGAAAGGTATAATTTCCTAAAAGCTCAAGAAGAAGATTTAGAAGTAGCTAGTCAAAATTTATTATCTATAATAAATGAAATGGATGCTATAATGATTAGTAAATTCCAAAAATCATTTAAAGAAATTTCAGAGCAATTTAAAATAGTATTTAGAGAAATATTTCAAGGTGGAAAAGGTGAACTTAGTTTAACTAATCCAGAAGATTTATTAAATACAGGAATAGAAATAGTGGCAGAGCCACCTGGTAAGAAATTAAATAATACATTTGCATTATCAGGAGGAGAAAAATCACTTACCGCTATTAGTTTGTTATTTGCAATATTAAATGTAAGACCAGTTCCTTTTATTATACTGGATGAAGCAGAAGCAGCGCTAGATGAGGCTAATGTAGACATGTTTGGTAAATATATAAATGGAATGAAGGGTGAGAGTCAATTTATACTGATAACTCATAAAAAGAGAATGATGGAGTATGCTGACTTATTATATGGAATAACTATGCAAGAGTCTGGAGTATCTAAAATAGTTAGTACAAAATTAGAAGATTAAAAAATTAATCTTTTTTTTTATTGAAAAAGTAACAAAAATGTGTTAAAATTAAACTATAAATAAAAGGGGAAAAATTATGGAAGAGATTAGTTTAAAAGAAATTTTTAAATTTTTAAAAGACAATGTAATTTATTTTATATTAATAACAATTGTAGTGTTTGCAGTAGGAATACCGTATTCGTTATATTTTAAAGTACCAATGTACGAATCTACATCTACTATAGTATTAGCAACAGAAAATGGGTTAACATCATCTTCGGAGTTAACATTTAATCAAAATCTAGTAGATACATATAAAGAGGTAATTAAAAGTAGAACGGTTATAGAAAATACAATTGATGAATTAAATTTAAGTGGTACGTATGAAATATTAAATTCATTAATAGAAGTAACTTCAGTATCTGGAACAGAAGTTATTAAAATTAGTGTGAAACATACAGATGCAGATTTAGCAAAACTAATAGTAACAACGTTAACAGAGATATTCACAGAAGAAATAACAGAATTATACAAAATAGAGAACGTAAAAATATTAGATGCAGCATCAACAGCAACAAATGCTTATAACATAAATATAGTAAAAGATGTTTTGATTTATTTTGCAGCTGCTATATTAATAAGTGCATTATTTCTTGCATTAAAATTCTCATTTAATAATACTATAAAAACAGTGGAACAAATAGAGTCTTTAACAGGATTACCAATATTAGGTGCAGTACCTATATTATCGGTAAAAGGAGGTATGTATGAATAAAGAATTGATAGTACATTATAATCCAAAATCATATTCAACAGAATCTATAAAAATGGTTAGAACATCTATAGAGCATTTTAAAACTAGTAAAAGTAGTAGTATTTTAATTACATCTTCAGTACCTGGAGAAGGTAAGAGTTTTATATCAAGTAATTTAGCAATAGCATTTGCTCAGTTAAATAAAAAAGTTATTTTAATAGATTGTGATCTTAGAAAAGGAAGAGTTCATAAAATATTTGATGTAGATAATTTACTTGGAATGAGTAATTTATTAGTAACAAATGAGGTTGGGAAAATAGAAGATTTTATTATTCATACAGAATACGATAAATTAGATATAATTCCAAGAGGAAAAGTACCTTATAATCCATCAGAATTATTAACATATAAAATATCTGATATTATAATAGAAGATTTAAAAAATAAATATGATGTAGTAATTGTAGATGGAACTCCTGTAATAGGGTTAAGTGATTCAATAATATTATCAAAAAAAGTAGACATGACAGTACTAGTTTCGGCAATTAATACAACAACAACAGATATGTTAATATCGGCAAAAAAATCGTTAGAATCAGTAGAGTGTAATTTGATTGGTATTGTAGCTAATAAAGCACCTAAAAACAAGAGTAGATATTACGAGTATAAATAATGAGAGATTTACATTCGCATATATTGCCAGGTATTGATGATGGGTCAAACACGATAGAAGAATCAAAAAAAATATTAGAAAAAGCATATGCAGTAGGTTTTGTAGAAATGTGTTTAACTCCGCATTATTACAAAAAATATGATTATATTGCAGATAATAAAACCAAAGAAAAATTACTAGAGGAACTTAAAAATAAAAATATCGATTTATCATACGGTAATGAAGTATTTATTGATAGTGATATATTAAACAATATAAAACAAGGTAAAGTAAGTACTATAAACGGTGGAAAATACATATTGATAGAATTTCCATTTGATATTTATTATTCATTAATAGAAGACTACATAGAAGAGATATTAAGTGCAAATTTAATACCTATTATAGCTCATCCAGAAAGATATGAGTATTATCAATACGACGTAAATAGAATAAATTATTTTAAAGAAAAAGGTGTATTATTTCAAAGTAGTTATGGTAGTTTTGTAGGTTATTACGGGAAAAAAGTAAATAAAACAGTAAAAAAAATGTTAAAAGAAAATTTAATAGATATATTTTCTCTAGACCAACATACTGATATGTATGTATTAGAAAATTTTAGCAAAGTTAAAAAGAAAATATTAAAATACATTTCAGAAGAAAAATTTAAAATAATGAGTGATACTCTAATAAAAGAAATAATAAATACAAAAAAATAAAAACTTGTAAATATTATAATCTTATGATAGTATAAATGAAATTTAAATTTTTAGGGGGATTATGTTATGAAAAGTGATATTGAATTTAAAGTTATAAAAGAAAATTGGGACAAAGATAGAAGTAATAGAAAAGTAGAGTTTGATTGTAATACAATAGTAGAAGAAAGAATAAAAGAATTATTAAGTTTTTGGTTTTATTCATATGGAAATAACGTAGCATTCTTTGAGTTAGAAGAATTTGAGTCAATATGTGATAATAATTTATCAGAGGTAAGCACATTTGCTGCATTGTTATTTTTAGATGGTAGAGGTCCTTCAATTATTATAGAAATGATAAAAAAATTTGGAGAATCAGCTTTTATAGAAAATATAAAAGATCAAAATAAAAAATATAGTTTGATGACAAACGTAGATTTGTTTAAGTCTGATTTCTTTAGATTTTTAGAAGTATCAAGAACAGAAAGTGATATAATTGTTCCGAAAGATCAAGATGAATATTTAAAAATAGTATTAGGAGAAAAGTTAAGATAAGAGTCTTAATTTTTTTTTGTAAATAAATGTATTAATCCTATAAAAATATTTATTAATGATCTAAAAATATGATATAGTATATATAAATTGAGAGGTAGGGTATAATATGAAAATAAAATTAATAGGTAAAACGGGAAATAACGATGTAATATCATCTTGCGCGGGGAGATTATCAAGAGCAAATGGAACAGTAAGTGATGTATATAATATGTCAAAAGGTAAAACAAAAGAACAAAATATTAATTTTGTTGAAAAAGTAGTAGGGATGGGACATACATCGATCATAGATCATGTATATTTTAATTTTGCTATAGAAGATGTAACGCCTATGATAGAACAATTATTGATAGAATCAAGATATTGTTCATTGACAATTAAATCTAGAAGAGAAGCAAATTTTGCAGAAAAGAAATATTATAAACCATCATTTGAAGGTAAAAATAAAAAAGAGTTATTAAAAGAATATAATGAAAATATGGATAGGTTATTTGATGCATATCAAGTATTTGTTGACGAAGGTATAAAAGTAGAAGATGCAAGATATATATTGCCGTATTGTTTTTATAGTCAAATATTATTCGGAGCTGATGCAACAGAATTAATAAGAATAATAAATTTATTTGAATATGGATCATATAGTCATATGAAAGAGGCAAAAGAGTTTGGAGAAAAACTACATAAAGAAGTATCTAAAGTTGCACCATACATTGATTCTGTATTGGAAAATGTAAAATATAAAGATGAGAATCCTATAAAAGATGTAATAAATAATTATATACCTAATAAAAATATATCTGATTGTAAGACAGTAGCGATAAATGAATCAGAGTTTAGTAAAATAGATGAAACTATAGCAATAAATGCTATATCTAGAATAAAACAAGTAGATATTGATACTGCAAAAAAACAGTTAAAAACACTTTCTAAAGAGGATTCAACATTTATGCCTAAGTTATTTAGAGCTATAAATGATGATTATGTAAAAAGTGATTTAAAAACAATAAGTTTAAAATTTCAATTTACTATATCATTTGCTAATTTAACGCATATTACAAGACATAGAGGAGTGGCTTTATCAATACCTGATTTTGTACCAAATTTATGTTTAGAAAGATATATAATACCAGAATCAATATCTAGCAATGAAAAATTATTAAAGTTATTTAAAGATATATATAAATCTAATATAGATTTATACAATAAATTTAAAGATTCAGGAATAAGAGAAGAAGATTTGGTATATTTTGCACTAAGTTGTAATCAAGTAAATGTAACAGCTACATTTAGTGGAGATACATTTAAGCATGTTTCATCATTAAGAGTATGTAGAAAAGCACAGTGGGAAATAAGAAAAATTCTTAAAGATATGGTAGATATTGTAGAGAAACATAGTGAATATTATAGTAAAATAGTAGGAGCAAACTGCGCAGTAACAGGAATATGTCCTGAAAAGTTTGAATGTTGTAAAAATCCATATCCAAATAAAAAAATAATAATAGAAGAAAAATAAAAATACCATAAGGTATTTTTTTTAAAAGAAGTGAGGTAATATGAAAATAATAGTAGGTAAAAATGCGGGATTTTGTTATGGAGTAGAAAATGCTGTAAATAGTACTAAAAAAATATTAAAGGAAGAAAAAAAGATAGATATAATAGGTGAAATAGTCCATAACCAAGACGTAATAAACGAATTAGAAAGTTTGGGATTAAATATTATAGAAAGTGAAAAAGAAGCCATAGATAAGGTAATAATAAGAGCTCATGGAACAACAAAAGAAGTATATAGTTATTTAGAAAATAAAAAAATAAAAATATATGACTATACTTGTCCTAAAGTTTTAATAATACATAATCTAGCAAGCAAATTAAAAAAAGAAGGATATAGTATATTGTTATTAGGATCTAAAAAACATCCAGAGAATATAGGAACTATAAGTTATTGTGGTGAAGGAAGTCAAATAGTAGAAAATAAAGATGATATAGAAAAATTCTTAGATAATAACACAAATAAAAAAATAGCACTCATTGTGCAAACTACTCATAATTATGACAATTATATAGAAGTAAAAGAGTATTTAGAATTAAAGTTAAAGGAAAAAGACATAGATTTTTATACAAAAAATACTATATGTAGTGCAACAAGTGAAAGGCAAGAAGAAGTAAAAGAGTTATCTAAAAAAGTAGATACTATGATTATAGTAGGTGGTAAAAAAAGTTCAAATACAACTAAACTATATAAAATAGCTTTAGAAAATTGTAAAAATACTATGAGTGTAGAAAATGAAAAAGATATAGATTTAGAAAAAATATTTGGAGAAATAGGTGTAATGGCAGGAGCAAGTACATCTAAAGATACAGTATTAAAAGTAATAGAAAAAATAAAAAAGAATGTTATATAAAATTAACATTCTTTTTTTAATATATTATTTCCTATTTTTTTCTTTATTAGCTGATATAACAATAAGTGTAAGACCAGCAAATAATAAGTAAATCCACCAAGCTATTGAAGTCCAGAAATCATATGTTTCATAGAATATCAATATACATATAATTGCTAGTGAAAATTTAGACCAAAATTTAGATTCATTATTATTAGCAATAATAAACATGATAATCATATTTATAAATAAGAAGCAAAGGTCAAAAAATTCATTTCCAAATATTACATTAAACAGAAGTACTATAATCATTGTTGAAAAAGAGAAACTAATTAGAAACATAAGAGAATCATTGTATTTCTTTTTAACGATGTTATGTACTAACCATAAAACTCCAAGTATACAAATAAATGTATATTCTAATTCAAATAGTCTGTCTATAACAATAAATGGTTGATCAACTAGTAAATTAATTGTAGTAATACCACCTAAGAATAAAGTTATATAATCTATAAATTTATTTTGTCTATTAAATAGATTAGCAAAGTATAAAATCATTAATCCAGTTACAATAAAATCTAAATATTGATTATGAATAAAATATGCTTTTTGAAAGAAAATAAAACTTAGTAATGAAAGGTAATCTATGTTAAGACTTTTAGTTTCTATAGATATAAGTTTACTATAAATTTTTCTTCCAAAATACATATATGCAAAACCTATAAATATTAGTAGTATATACATATTAAGGTCATTAAGATAATATTCTAAATGATCAATAATTAAAAGTGTTAAGTAAAAATTTGTAACAAACGTAACAGTAAATAAATTATCTTTAATAGCCATATAATTAAATGCTGCTGCAAATAATAGTATAAATAATAAATCTATAGTAGTATAGTTAACAAATAAGAATAAAGTAACATAACCAATTAATGTAAATGAAATTGAGAAAAATCTTGATATACCTTTATGAGGTAAAATATAAGTTAAACCATAGTTTAATAAACCTAAAACAATAAAAGTGTATATATATACTTTAGCATCATAAAATAAGTTAAAATTAGCTAAATTCAATATTTGAATTGGAATAGAATTAAATACTATTAAACCTGCAAAATAGGCAAAAATATTTTTATATGATATTGCATATATAGCTAACATTGAGAAGGTTAAAATAAGATCTATATTAAAATCATAACCGTATAATCTAAGAAACAATAATGTAATCAATAACGTAGCAGGTAAGTGTTCTTTCTTTCTAAATAAAAGTATACAAATACAAATAAAATAAACAAAGAAATATAACATGAACGTATAAATATTGATATTGAAAGTCTGAATTTGATTAAAGAATAATATTGAAGATAATATAGATAACATATAAGGAATAACAACATTATTAGATTGTTTATATTGATATGCTAAACAAAGTCCAGATTCAATTATTATAATAAATTGTAGATAAAAATTTGGTTCACATAGACCTAATATAAATATAATAAAAGGATATATAAATTTAACTATATCATTATTATAAGACTTTTTAATAAATATATCGCTAACAGTATATAAGATAAATAGTATTAATGTACTAGTAGATATTAAAAAGAAAATATTATCAAAGTCTATCAATATTGAAAGTATAACAAATAAAGAACAAAGATTACTTATAGCATGTAAGTTGTATAAATTTTCATTCTTCTTTTCTATTTTATATGTAATAAATCCAGTAGTATAAAGAATTAAAGCTAGTAAACTAAATTTAAAATCTTCAGTAACAAACATTACAAGCAAGAATACTGAAAGAAAACTTGTTGCAAGAGTACTAGTTATATAGGCATTAATTTTAAATATATTGTATCCTAATTTAGAACAAATTCCAAATATTAAAGCCATAATAAATTGTGTGAAATATGAACTTTTATATCCTAAAGGTAGAATTGAGTCAAAAAGACCAAAATAACCCATAGACAAAACTGTTAGAGGTAATACCAAACTACCTAAATTATAAAAAGTAATAGCAGTTTTATTAAGATTATACTTCTCCTTAACAAATTTAGATATTAAGAAGAAAGAAACAGAGGTAGAGAATATTGTAAATATTTTAAATCCTACGCTCATTATTGACCATGTTGTTGTAGCAAATATAATGATAGCTAAAACTACTAAAGCAACACCAGTTTTCATCTGGATATCCGAATTATCAGTAATGTATTCATCTTTTGAATTATTTTTATAATCAATAGATTCATTATTACCTTCATTAGATGATACTTCTATATCAAGATCACTATGACTTTCTTGAACAATAACTTTTTCTTTTTTAGTACTTAATACTACATTATTTTCTTCTTCTTCTTCTTCTTCTATTACTAAATCATTGTAAATTTCATCTTTATTTTGATAAAGATTAACATCATTTTTAAGATTTTTATATTTAAAAGTTATAACAATAGAGTAAATAACAAGAAAAATAAATAATATTTCCCAATCAAATAGGATTAAAAATACAAATAGAATAATAAATTCCATAAAAAACACCAACTTTCACATTCATAATATAATTTTTTAAAAAAACACTATTTTAATTCGTAGTATATAACTTTATTAAAATTATGTTCTTCATATTTGACATCAGAGCTATTATCAAGTTCTGTAATTTCTTCAGTAGTAAGTAAATAATAAGTATGAAATAAATATTCACTACCATCTTCACTAACAGGGTCATCCCAAGTTAAATCTAAGTGTAACCAAGTATCATCAAGATAAACAGCGTTCCATACATGTCCTGTATTAGAATAACTTATTTCATCTTGAGTAGTGGCTACTTTTATATTAACAATATCAAGTTTATTAAGAAATATAGCCATCAAATCTGTATAACCGTTACAGATTGCATATCCTTCAAACATAGCACCGTACGCAGTAGAAGATTTATATGGACTTTCTTCATTTTTATTAATAGAAATATCATAAGAAGTATTATTAATAATATAATCATGTAGAATCAAAATAGCTTCTTCATCAGTATCTCTTCTAGATATTAATTCATCAAGAAGTTGATCTGCTGCTTCATCAATTAATCTTACATCATTATCATCGTATAAATAATCAATTCCAATATTAACCTCACCAAGTTCTGAAATACTAGTCATTATTGTGGTAAAACTATTAAAAGGATGCACCAAGTTATTTACATGAGTAATAGTAGTAGTATCTGCACTAAGTTTTTCTACATCTGATCTACACAAAACGTACTCATCAGGACAGTAGAAAGTAAATGAATCATAACCTCTATTTATAGCAGAAAATAAAATATTAATTAAATCTTGATAAGAATAGGGGGTAAAATCATCAGTGTTTTGTGCAAAAGATAATGAGTAATCTTTATAATAATCACTGATTTCATCAGGGATAACAGGAGAATTATTTTCTATATAATATGTAAATTTATCTACTAGAAAACTTTGATTTACATAAACTATAACAACTAAAATAATACAAACTATTAAAACTATAGGGGTAATTAATTTTTTCATAAAAAACCTTCTTTACTATATTAATAATATACCATAAAAAAATGAAGTATTCAAATTTTACTTCATATTTTTTACTTTTTGATTTAATCTTGATTTTTGACGAGCTGCAGTGTTTTTTGAAACTAAACCTTTGCTAGCTGCTTTATCAATATATTTTTGTAAATCTTTTAATAAACTCGTTGCTTTTTCAGTATCATTAGCTGCAATAGCTTTTTCTAAATTTCTAATTAAATTTTGAACTCTAGCTTTTGCTTCATGATTATTTTGAGTCTTTTTAGCAATAACTTTGATAGCTTTTTTACTACTTTTAATATTAGCCATAAAGCCCTCCTTCCTGTTCGTTATTTAATTTTATCAAAAAAATATCAATATTACAAGTATTCTAGTAAAAATGACATATTTTTCAAGCAATTTGCTATAAAATAAGCATATGAAAAAGAGATTTTATGCAAAAAAAAGAAAAAATTCTAATAAATATATTAATATCTTTATATTCATAGTCTTTTTTATAATAGCATTTTCATATGTATATACTAGATTAAATATAACAATTAGTGACGAAGTTATAGTATCTTATATATTAAATAATAACGAAGATGAATTTAATTTTGGTAATTTAACGTCTGCAGAATTCTTATTGAACTATACATTTAACTCAAATTATAATTTTGATTCATTAGTATTTAATGAAACTAAACCTGAAAATAAAAGTGATCCTTTAGTATATATATACAATACTCATCCAACTGAATATTACGCTGCTACTAATTATGAAATATTTAATGTAACCCCAACAGTTATAACTGCAAGTTATATGTTAAAAGAATATTTGAGTGACTATTCAATACCATCTATAGTTGAGCAAAGAAGTGTAACAGATATATTAACGTTAAATGCATGGAGTTATGCATATAGTTATGATGCAAGTAGAATATATTTAGAAGAAATTATAAAAGAGTATCCTAGTATAAAGTATTTTGTAGACTTACACAGAGATGCAGCTAGTAAGGAAGCAACAACAACTCAAATAGATGGTGAAAGTTGTATAAAATTTATGTTCGTAGTAGGAGCAGAATATAGTGGTTATGAAGAAAATCTAGAATTGGCAAATTTAGTAAACAGTAAACTAATTAATATTAATAAAGATTTTTCAAGGGGTGTAATAAAAAAAGAAGGAACAGGTGTTAACGGTATATATAATCAAGATTTATCAGGTAATTTAATATTAATAGAGGCAGGAGCACAATATAATACAATAGATGAAGTAAACTGTGGTATGAAGTATATAAGTGAAGTATTAGCAGAAGTAATATTAAGTGAAGGAGAATAAAATGGAGAAGAAGAAAATAAATTATTTTAAGTTAATATTAAATTCATTAATAATTTTATTTATATTAGTATATATAAGTGGAACAAGTGGTTATTATGAAAAGACTATATCTAATCAAACAAAGTTAACAGATGAGGCTATAAGAAAATTTGAAGAAGATATTTTTAATGGTAATATAATAGATTTAAATAATTATAAATTAGAAGAAGAAAGTGATTATAGTAATGTATTTACAAATGTAGGTGAAAGTTTAGATAAATTAGTTATAAACACAATAAATGATGGCTTTAAGGGAGTAAGTGATTTTTTTGTATACCTTTTTACTTAAATAATACTTAAAAGCCTCATTTTTGTTGAAAAACAGAAAACAATATGATATAATCTTTGTGACCCAAAAAAGGTAATCCGCTGGAAATCTATGATTATTGGTTAGAAAAATAAAAGAGAGGATGGTTAATTTATGAATTTAGTTGATAAAATTAGCAAAAAACACGTTAGAAATGACATACCTGAATTTAGAGTAGGGGATACAGTTAGAGTTGACGTGTGGGTAAAAGAAGGAAAAAAAGAAAGAATCCAAGCATTCGAAGGACTAGTAGTTTCTAAGAAAAATGGTGGAGTTTCAGAAACGTTTACTGTTAGAAAAACAAGTAGCGGAATTGGAGTAATGAGAGTTTTCCCAGTTAACGCACCAACAATTGATAAAATTACGGTTATTAAAAAAGGAATGGTTAGAAGAGCTAAACTTAACTTTATTAAAAATATGCGTAAAGAATACAAAGTTAAGGAAAGAAATTAATCTTTCCTTTAATTATGGATGGAGAATAATATGAAGAGGTTGATAAAAGAATTAATACCATATATATTAATATTCATTGTAGTGTTAATGATACGAACATTTATTTTTACACCAGTAAGAGTAAATGGTGATAGTATGGTAGATACTTTAGTAGATGGTGATATATTAATATTAAAAAAATATGATACAAGTTATGAAAGATTAGATATAGTAGTACTAAATGATAACTATACATCATCTATTGTAATAAAAAGAATCATAGGACTTCCTGGAGAAGAAATTGAAATAGAAAATGGAGCAGTATATATAAATAAAAAGAAAATAGATGATATATATAATAATTATTTTCTAAGTAATATGGAAAGTATAATCCTAGAAGAAGATGAATATTTTGTGATGGGAGACAATAGAGCAGTATCACTTGATTCAAGAGCGTTTGGTCCAGTAAAAGAAAGTGATATGATGGGAACAGTAACATTTGGAATATATCCGTTTGGTAAAATTGAATAATAATTGAAATGGGGGAAATTATGGATTCAAAAGAAAAAAAATTAAGGGAAATAAAACAAAACATAATAGATAAAGTAGAATTTTTAGATAATGTAGCAAAAGAAAATGGAGTTACAGAAAAACAAGTATTAATTAAGTTATTAAAATTAGATCCAACTGATAGTAAAATAAATAAACAATTAATAAGTGTAATAAAAAATAAAGCAAAGAAAAAATCTATTGCATATACAATAGAAGATGAAAAAATAAGAGAAATGAAAAAATTGATAATAGATAATGAATTTACTATAGGTTTTTTTGAAGAATATTATAAAACATCATCAGTGCTTTTAAAAAGAAGAATGTTTGAATTAGAAGAAGAATCAGAAGAAGTTAATGAAAATTTAGAAAATCAATTAAGAGCTGGAAGAAGTAAAGAAAGAACTAAATTAATAAAATTTATGAATGGATTTACTCAAGAAGGTTTGAGAAGGTTGAAAAATGACTTAATAGATAGGAAATTTCCAATAAGTACACTTTCAGGTGTATTAGGTATAAAGGTTGAAATATTAAGATACATATTAATGACATTAGACGAAGAAAATAGTGAAGAAAATAAAAAGTTTGAAGAAGCTATGGAATTGAACAAAAGAAGAAAAAATACAAATTATGTAAGTATCCCAAGTGAGATAGAAATTAGAATTGTAAAAGATTATATTAAAGCTAATCCTGAATCAGGTGAAAATTTTATGTATATAAATTATGATTATTCATACGAAAAGTTACAAGAAAATATACAAGAATTTTTACAATTTGAATTTAATACTAAAAAAAGATAAAAAAAGTCTAAAAAGACTTTTTTTATATTTGTAATAAAAGTTTGTTATTTATCTTATTTATATATTCTTCGAGTAGTTTTTTGTCATTTTTATTAAAATCTTTATGTAATTCTATTTTATATTTTGTATTGTAAAATAAAATTTTATAATATTCACTGTTTTCAATCATAAATTTATCTAAATAAATTTTTATTAATTCGATTAAAGACGGATAATTATTATAGCGTGATGCAATTTCTAGATATTTAATAGCTAAACTTTCATTAGGTGCAATGTTTAATTCTTCAAAACCATTTAAATAAAAAAATTTAGCTAAGTTATAATAATTAAAATAACAACAAATATTTATTTCAGTATTTATTCCTAGGTTAAAATAATCAAAAGATTCTTTGTAATTTTTATTATTAAATTTATGTATACCAAGTTTATTACAGCCATAACTTTCAAATAAATTTGCACTTTGTTCATAACAGTTAATTGCTTCATTCATTTCGTTGTTTTCTTCATAAATTTTGCCTAAATTATTATAAGCATATGCATAGTTTTTAGAAGCGGCAAGGTTAAAGTAATCAATAGCTTTATCTATATTTTTTTCGTAACCAGCATCTCCGTTTTTATAGCATAACGCTAAAAGATTGAGTGCAGCAACAGATCCTAAATTAATAGCTTTTTCTAAATCTGCATGTTGATTTGTTTTATGCAAATATTTAATACCTATTTTAACTTTCATAAATAGGGCATTAGGATGATCAAAAGATGCGGCTATTTTGAAATATTCATAAGCTTTTTGTGGTCTTCTTTCTCCAGTTATATATCCTTTTATTTCATATATACCTAATTCCATTAGTGCATATGGATTGTTTTCTTTAGCTAGATTTGTTAATTTATAGTGATAATTAATTTCTTCAGAAAATTTCAAATTTAAAAATTTAGATAAATCGTCTGAAGAAATTTTAGTATTTTCAATAACTTTATTAATTATTTCTATCTTATCATCATTTTCGTAAATAGGTTGTTTTTTTTCTAAAATAATATAAAATAAAATTTCTGATAAAAGTAAATAATATTGATTATTTAGAATAAAACTTTTAAACTGTTTTATAACTTGTATTGGAACAGATTTATCGTTTTTAGCTAAAGAAAATAATTTTTTAGATAGTTCTATAATTTTTTCATCTTCGTTAATAATTTTTATATTATCAAAATCGTTAGCTAGTGGACTGATATGTTTACCGTTTAAAATATTTTTAAGTGAAAATATAACAGGTATCATAGTAGTATTATTTTTTAAAAAATTTGATTTAAACTTAATATAAATTTCTTTATAGTCATCTCCAATTCTTCTAATACCAACGCAGTAGTTATTCATTGCAGTATCACTTATTGAATCAATATTAAAAATAGAACATGCGATTTGACTTTGAACTGCTGCATTTTTATTAGTAGATATCTCTTTAATTAAATCGCAAAAATTACCAAGAGATAAATGTTGATTATTTTTATTCATTTTAATGTACTTCTTCATAAAAACTCCCTTTTATTTGCTTATATTTTAACATTATGTAACAAATATAGCAAATAAAAAAGATTATACGAATATAATGCTTTTTAAGAATTTTCTATTTCAAATTTAGATTTATGAGGTTCATCAAATAAAAGATTAGAATAATCTTGTTGTCTTAAGGCTTCATAAATCGTAATAGCCACAGTATTTGATAAATTAAGAGAGCGAACATTATCACTCATAGGATATCTCATACAATGATCAATATATGGTTTTAAAATTTCTTTAGGTATTCCAGTAGACTCTTTTCCAAAAAAGAAATACAAATTTGTTTTGTCATTGCTAAAATCAAAAGAAGAAGGAGGAGTGTGTCCATATCTTGTTAAAAAATAATAATCTCCTTCATTTTTTGAAAAAAATTCATCAATATTTTCATATATAGATAAATCAATTTTATCTATATAATCAACACCACTTCTTCTAAGATTTTTCTCATCTAAATTAAAACCAAGAGGTTTTATTAAATGTAATCTAGAATTTGTAGCAACACAAGTTCTCATTATATTACCTGTATTTTGTGGTATTTCTGGTTCAAATAGTACAATGTTAATCATATTAATCCTTTCAAACAAAATTATTTGTTTTTTTCAAAATCGTGTATTTCTAGCAATTTTATAAAATCTTCTGCTTCTAAAAATGCATTAGATGAAGAAACTGTATTTGAAACTTTATCATTAGATACATAAATTATAGCAGGAAGAGAAGTTATAGTATCACCTAATATAGTAGATAAATCTTCTAAAAAGTTTTCGTCTTCTTTAAGATTTGTAACGTTTAAATAATAAAATCTATCAGATAAATTATAATCATCGATTATATCTTTTAAATCTTGTTCTAAATTATACTCATCTAAATCACCAGTATAGCCAGTAAAAATAAATAAATCTTGAGGAGATTCTAATAATGTAGTAGAAAGCTCTTCGACAGTATTTAAAACGAGTGGAGTAGTATTAGAAGAAATTAAATAACTAGAACTAACTAGTTCTTCCTCTGAAATCTTCTTAGATTCTAAAACATAAAATATACTAAATAAAACTACCAAAAAAATTAACATTAATATTAAATAATTAATTGGTGGTATTTTTCTTGTCTCACTATTTTCATTCATAATTAATTCACCTTTCAATATAATTGTATCACATTATTTAATTATAAAGAATAGTTATTCAAAAAAAAAAGAAATAAATTCTTATTCTTCATTTCTTTTAATTACTTCACGAGGTTTTGAACCGTTCTGTTCTCCAACAATGCCTCTAGATTCTAATAAATCCATCATTCTTGCAGCTCTATTATAACCAAATCTAAATCTTCTTTGTATTAAAGAAGCACTAATTTTACCAGTTTCCATAGCAAAATCAACAATTTCATCATACATTGGATCATCTCCACCTTCGCTATTACCAGTACCACTTGCACTAATAACAGGTTCAGCTGAAACAAGTGTTTCATCATATTTAGCACTCATTTGATTTTTACAGTGATCAATAACATTTTTAATTTCATCATCTGATATAAAACATCCTTGAACACGTCTTGAAGTACTTTCTCCCATTGGAAGATAAAGCATATCTCCTTTACCAAGTAGTTTTTCTGCACCAGATGAATCAAGTATAGTTCTAGAATCTATTGCAGAAGACACTGAGAAAGCTATTCTAGAAGGTATATTATTTTTAATTAAACCTGTAATTACATCAGTAGAAGGTCTTTGTGTTGCAACAATTAAATGTATACCTGCAGCACGTGCCATTTGTGTAATTCTAGCAATTGAATCTTCAACTTCCTTAGAAGCAACAAGCATCAAGTCTGCAAGTTCATCTATTATTACTAGAATATAAGGCATTCTAGGTTGAATATTATCAGGATTTTTCTTATTGTGTTTATCAATCATTTCATTGTAACCACTAATATTTTTAACTACATTATCACTAAATGTATCATATCTTTTTTCCATTTCAGAAACTATTTTTTGAAGTGTTAAACTTGCTTTTTTAGGATCACTTACTACAGGACATAGTAGGTGAGGAATACCATTATAATTTGTAAGTTCAACTTTTTTTGGATCCACCATAACAAGTCTAACTTCACTTGGTTTGTAACGCATAAGTATTGAGATAATCATTGTATTAATACATACTGATTTACCAGAACCAGTAGAACCTGCAACAAGTAAATGGGGAGTTTTAGTTAAATCTTCTACAACGCATTTACCCATTAAATCTCTACCTAAAGCTACAAATAATTTATCATCATGTTTTCCTATTTCATCTTCGAGTACTTCTCTAAATCCAACAGCAGTAATACTATCATTTGGTATTTCAATACCTATAGTACTTTTTCCTGGAATAGGAGCTTGTATACGAACATCTTTTGCTGCCATAGCAAGTGCTATTTCTTTATTAATACTTACAATTTTATTTACTTTAGTACCTTGAGGAACAGTTACTTCAAATTGAGTAACAGCGGGAGCAACATTCGTTGATTTAATTGTTATATTTAAACCAAAATCAGAGCATACTCCTTTAAGTAATTTTTTCTTGTTATTAATTTCTGCATTGTTAGCAGATGTAGTTTTTTTAATTTGTACTGGATTTAAAATAGACGCAGTAGGAAGTTTGTATCCAGTTTCATCAATAATTTCTTCTTCTTTTTGTTCAATTTCACTATTATTATATTCTTCTTCTGAAGAAAAAGATTCTTCATCATAAGCTTCATTTATTTGAGATACTTCTGGCTTGCGATTTTTAATATCGTCAATAGAAGATACAATAATCTTTTCTTCTACTTCTTCAACAGGAATAGGAGCAGGATAATCGTTGTAATCTTCTTCAAAATTAGTTTGTTCATCTTCGATAGGTTCTTCAATAATTTCTTCTTTTTTAATAACCTTAACTTTTTCTTTACCACGAGTACTTTCTCCGCTTGGTTTTAAGAATGCAAATGTATTTTTAAGTCTAACAAAGAAGTTTTCTAATATTTCAGAAATATTTAAATCAAATAATAAAACAGTACCAAATATAAATAATATAAATAGTATTATTTTAGAACCGATAACACCACCAATAAATCCAAATATTGATATAAATATACATCCAATCAAACCACCACCAATGTCACCAGTACCGCTAAAACCTAGTGCATTATTAGAATTTATTGTATTCATTCTTTTAACATAGTTATCATAAGTTGTCATAAATATGTTATTAACATCTACTTCCTGAGCAAGTATTTCATAGTGTGCACTAGAAAGTACGACTACTAACACTATATAAAATCCTATTAATCTAGAGGAAGCAAATTCTGGAGTACTTCTTTTTACTAACATATAACTACCTATATAAAGTAGTGCTATTAATAATAAAAACCAATAACTTCCACCTAAAAATAAAGAGAATTTTTTAAATAAAGTACCTGCAACACCAAATCCAAATCCTAAAATACCTATTAATATAAGTATAAGTCCAGTTAATTCAATGTTGTATGTAACGGCTCCTTTACTATTTTTTGATTTTTTCTTTTTTGCCATATATAATTCACCCTATAAATGATTATACTAGAAAAAAACTAAAAAAACTAGAAAAAAAACATATTTTTATTATATGGGTGAAAGTACTTCATTAAAAAATCTAGTAACATACTTTATTTGTAGGAGGAAATAAAAATGTTATTTGAAAATGATTTTAATTTTCTATCATTTATGGGATTAAGTGAAGAAAAAGAAAGTACAAATGAGTTGTATGATTCAACTACTGGATTTGTGAAAGGTAATATGTTTGAAAAAGAATATTCAAAATATAAAGAGTATAGACCTAAGATGCCTAGAACTACTTGTGAAAAAAATGCCAAACTTTATAGAATAATGGAGTTGAATTTTGCTATAAACGATTTGAATTTATGGTTAGATATCCATCCTGATGATGAAAAAGTTTTTAATATATTAAAAGAGTATATACATAAATTAATAAAATGTGAAGAAGATTACGTAAAAAATTATGGACCACTTGAGGTATGTGAAAATGTGTTTGATAAGAATTTATGGTTAGGCAATAATGCTTGGGAAAAGGAGGATTCTAAATATGTATAAATATCAAAAGATTTTATCATTTCCAGTAGATATAAAGAAAAAAGATGTTAATATGGCTAAATGCTTATTATCTCAGTTAGGTGGAGCAAATGGAGAATTAGGAGCAGCGCTTAGATATTTTTCTCAAAAATATACAATGCCATGTGATAGAGGAAGAGCGCTTTTAAATGATATAGCAACAGAAGAGTTAGGACATGTTGAAATGATATCTACAATGATTCATCAGTTATTATCTGGAGCAACAAAAGATGAAATAAAAGAAGCAGGACTTTCTGGATATTTTACAGATCATAGAAAAGGTATTTTTCCGGTTGATGCATCAGGTTCACCATTTACAGCAGCATATTTTCAAGTTACAGGTGACCCTATAGCTGATTTAGTTGAAGATATGGCAGCTGAATCTAAGGCTAGAGTAACATATGAAAATTTAATTGAGCTTACAGAAGATGAGGATCTAATAAATGTATTATTATTTTTAAGACAAAGAGAAGTCGTGCATTTCAATAGATTCGAAGAGTTATATAATATATATAAAACAAAGGGATATTAAAATATTATAAAAAAACTGTATGTCTATATAATAGAATGCAGTTTTTAATTTGCTTATTAAATATAAAAAAGTAAAAAAGAATGTTTCCTATATATTATAAGTAGCATTCTTTTTTTGTTTTAAATATTATTATCTAATATTATTATTTTCTTTTTCACTTAATTCAGAATAAATATTATTTAATTCATCAACTGGTGATAAATTTAAATCAACGTTAGAGTTAATAGGAAGATTCATTTCTAATTCTTCGAAACTATAATTCCCATTAATATTATTTTCTAGTAAATATAAACTTAAATCAATAAAACCAGCTTCACTTGATGGATAAGTTATAACATCAGTACTTAAAGATAAATTTCCATTTTTATCCTCAACAATTTCTGATTGAACAAATCCTA
The DNA here is from genome assembly GCA_044432745.1 of bacterium. Lineage (GTDB taxonomy): Bacteria > Bacillota_I > Bacilli_A > RF39 > UBA660 > CAKOSP01. The sequence continues at coordinate 174,786 of JAWXUH010000001.1, read as the reverse complement.
GAACATTGTTTTTTTCAGTAAATGTAGTAGAATCAATATTAGTATAATATTGTGTTAAAGTTTGAGCAGTTAAATGATCTGTATTAGTCATTTCACTATATTTTTTTATTTGTTCTGATTGAGATAATTCACTAACAAATTTATCTTTAGTAGTTATTTCTTCTAAAGTATAACCAAAAGCTTCTGGATATAAATAAATATTTTTCACTGCATCCATAATAGCAGCAGCTTTATTACCTAAATCATAAGTATTACACTGTAATCCTAAAGGAATTATATTATTATTAATATATGTTTCATCGTTAAAGTTATTAGTAGATTTACTTATAATAGAATACACTATATTATAATCTAAATTATATACCTTAGCTATTTCATTAATTGTTTCTTGTTCAAAAGACATTAAGTTAGCATTACTTTTCGTAACAATAGACTCGTCTTTAATAGTAGTTATATTAGTATCTTTTAAATCATTAAATTTAGATACTGATAAAACAGTAGCACAACAAGTAGTAAGTAACACACCATTAATTAAATTTTTATTTATTTTTTTATTCATTATTATTTCCCCCTCATAATAAACTGATATTATTGTATCATAAAAAATACAATATGTCAAGAATGATACATTTGTTTTAAAAAAATGTATACAAATTCAGTAGTAAAAAAATAAAAATAAAAAATGGTAGATAAGCTTGCAACTTTTAATTTATTTGTATATAATTTAAATATGTTGAAGGTTTGAAAATATTATTGATTAGTATAGGAAGGTTTTGAAAGAAAGGATTTTCGTGTATGAACGATAAGAATATAAGGCCAATCAATATTGATGATTATATAGGACAAAATACAATAAAGGAAAATTTATCAGTCTTTATTAAAGCTGCAAAAATGAGAGATGAGTGTTTAGATCATATACTTTTATATGGACCTCCAGGTCTTGGCAAAACAACACTTGCACATATAATAGCAAATGAAATGAATACAAATATAAAAGTTTGTAGTGGTCCTAGTTTTGAAAAAATAGGAGATCTAGCGGCAGTACTAAGTGCACTGGAAGAAGGTGACATATTATTTATAGATGAAATACATAGGATACCTAAATTTATAGAAGAAATGTTATATCCTGCATTAGAAGATTATGAGTTTGACATAATAATTTCAAATGAAGGAAAAAGTAAATCTATAAAAATAGATTTACCACCATTTACATTGATAGGTGCTACCACAAAGATAGGTAATTTAACATCACCGCTTAGAAGTAGATTTGCAATTACATTTAAATTTAATTTCTATAATAATGACGAATTAGGTAATATTATACTAAGAACCAGCGATGTTTTAGGTATTGATATAGTAGAAAATGCAGAAAAAATAATAGCTTTAAGTAGTAGGAAAACACCTAGAATAGCAAATAATTTATTAAAAAGAATAAGAGATTATGCATGTGTAAATAATCAAAACAAAATAACTCCAATATTAGTTAGAGATTCATTAAAAAAATTAGAAGTAAATAAAAATGGATTAAATGCACTAGATATATTTTATTTAGAGGTATTAGTAATAAACTTCAAAGGTGGACCAGTTGGTATAGAGTCAATAAGTAAAGTTATGAATGAAGATATATCGACTATTGAAGATGTAATAGAACCGTTTTTAATACAGTCAAATTATATAAGAAGAACATTAAGAGGAAGAATAGCTTTATTAAAAGTGAATAAAGTAATAACGAAAAAGGATGAGATAGATGGAAATAATTGATGGAAAAAAAATAGGAGAAGAGACATTATATTATGTTAGTGAAGTAATAAAGAAAAATAAATACGAAGTAACATTAGCAATAATAGTTGTAGGGGATGATTATGCAAGTGATATATATGTAAACAAAAAAAAGGTTTCTTGCGAATTGGTAGGAATTAAATGTGTAATTCACAAATTAAAAGATGTAACAGAAAAAGAAGTAATAAATTTGATAAAAGAGCTAAATGATAATGAAGATATTGACGGAATAATACTTCAAAGTCCTCTTCCAAAAGGAATAGATTTTAATAAATGTATATCATATTTAGATCCTAAGAAAGACATAGATGGAGTAACAAAGGAAAGTGTATATAATAATTATATGAATTTACCTGGTTTATTACCATGTACGGTTAAGGGAATAATAAAAATATTTGATTATTACGATATAGATTTAACAGGAAAAAATGTATGTATAGTAGGAAGAAGTAATTTAGTAGGAAAACCTTTGTTTCATGCACTAGAAAATAGGGGTGCAACAGTGAGTTTATGTCATAGTAAAACGGATTTTATAGGAACGTATACCGAGCGCGCAGATATTATTGTAATGGCTTGTGGAATTCCTGAGTTATTAAAAGGATATATGGTTAATGAAGGCGTTATTGTTATAGATGTTGGAATTAACAGAACAAATAATGGAATGTGTGGAGATGTTGACTTTGAATCTGTTAGTCAAAAAGCATCATTTATAACACCTGTGCCTGGTGGGGTTGGGCCGATGACAGTAGCATCAATAATGGAAAACACACTTACGTGTCATATAGAAAGAAGGAAATAAAATGGATAAAGAAATAAAAAAAGCATTAGAATTAGAAACAAAAAGACAAAGTGAAAATATTGAACTTATAGCATCTGAAAATTATGTTTCAAATGAAGTACTTAATTTACAAGGTAGTATATTAACAAACAAATACGCTGAAGGATATTCATCAAAAAGATATTATGGTGGATGTGAATATATAGATATTATTGAAAATTTAGCAGTAGAATATGCTTGTAAATTATTTGATGTTAAATATGCAAATGTTCAACCGCATAGTGGATCAAGTGCAAATATGGCAGTATATAGAGCGCTTCTTAATCATGGTGATAAAGTAATGGGAATGAATTTATCTAATGGTGGTCATTTAACACACGGACATAGGATGTCTTTTAGTGGACAAGATTACGAAATAATATCATATGATATAAATTTAGAAACAGAATTAATAGATTATGATAAATTAATGGAAATAGCAAAAAAAGAACAACCAAAAATGATAATAGCAGGAGCATCAGCTTATTCTAGAAAAATAGATTTTAAAAAATTTAAAGATATAGCAAATGAATGTGGAGCTATATTAATGGTTGATATGGCACATATTGCTGGATTAGTAGCAGTAGGAGAACATATGAATCCTTGTTTATATGCAGATGTAGTAACAAGTACAACTCATAAAACGCTAAGAGGTCCTAGAGGTGGTTTAATTTTATCAAATGATGAAGAAATAATGACAAAAATAAATAAAATGGTATTCCCTGGTATACAAGGTGGACCTTTAATGCACGTAATAGGTGCAAAAGCACAATGTTTTTATGAAGCTCTTCAACCTGAGTTCAAAGCATATATAGAGAACGTAGTTAAAAATGCAAGTTCATTTGCAAAAGCTTTAGAAAAAGAAAATTTTAAAATTGTATCTTCTGGAACAGATAATCATTTAATGTTAATTGATACATATACTACGTATGGAATAACTGGAAAGGAAGCAGAAGCAGTACTTGATGCAATACATATTACGGTAAATAAAAATACTATACCAAATGATCCACTTTCTCCAATGGTTACAAGTGGTATCAGAGTAGGAACAGCAGCAATGACTACAAGAGGATTTACAACTAAAGAATTTAATTTTGTAGCAGCAGCTATATCAGAAGCATTAAAAAATAAAGATGACGAAAAAATCTTAAAAGAATTAAGTGAAAGTGTAGTGGAATTAACATCAAATTTCCCAATAAATTTTTAGGAGAAATAAAATGGCAAATTCAAAATTAATTATAGTAGAAGGACCGCAAGGTGTAGGTAAAACAACAGTAACAGATTTTCTAAGAAATACTCTAGCGGGAACAAATTTATACAGATTAAGTGGAACAAGTGATAGTACACCAACAGGTAAACAAAAAGCAAAAGATATGTATGAACATTTAATGGGATATACTAAAGGTTTAGAAAATAAAAGTATAAATTTAGTTTTTGATAGAACATTTTTTACAGAAGAAAATTACTGTAGATTAGGAAAGAAAGATTATATTTTTACAGATGTGTACGAAGAATTGTTAAAAGAGTTTAATAATTTGGATTTTGAAATTTATTATATAAATTTATATTTAAATGAGAAAGAAGATTACAAAAAAAGGCTATTAAGAGAAGATAAAGCAAATGTTAAGTATGCTGCATTTTCAGTAGAAAATAGCGTGAAACAAGAAGAAATTTATCAACAAATGAGTGATGAAATAAAGGGAAATTACAAGAACATAAATGTACTTGATTTGAATAACTCGGAAGATAAAGATATAGTTCAAAAAAAAATCAGAGAATTTATAAATTATTAAAAAATAGATGTAATTCTATTTTTTTAAATTGATATAAAATAACATTTTTGTTACTAAAATGTTGCAAAATTACAGAAATAGTGTATAATAACATTTCAATTAGGGGTGTAATAAAAAAATGAAAGTGGAAGAAATAATAAATGCAAAAAAAGATAATGTACTTTTATATAATTTAAGAGAGTATATAGTAGCATCAAAATTTTTTAAAAAAAAGAGAATAAAAGAAATAGAAACAAATATTGATTTAATTATTGATTCTCTAGATAAAGAAGAATTAAATGATTTTTTTATATTTATGTATGAATACAAAGAACTTAGGAAATTTTTCTATGTCAAACATGATTTAATATGTAAAAAAATAATAGAAGAGGAAAGTTATTTTAGTTATAATCTTTTCTTAAGATATATAGGTAAAATGAAGTTTAAAAAAGAAGAAATACTAGAATTAACTTCTAATTACATGGGATATTTCTATAAAAATTTAGAAATATTTATATTAAATGATAATTCACTAAATTTTGGTTTTAAAGATTTAAATGACATAAGAAAATATATGACAGAATATTACGAAAGTAACAAAGAACAAGTAGTTAGGAATTTTATATTACCTACGCTAAAAAAACATGATGATAACTTTAAGAAAGAAGATTTAGATGAAATAAATGTATATTTTTTTACAAAATTACTAGAAGAAATACTAAAGGATGAGATGTTAGAATTTTCAGATATAAAAATGTTAAATACAGGAGCATATTGTACAGTATATCAAATAGGAGAAAAAATATTAAAAGTTGGAAAATTAAAAGAGAAATTCATTTCACCAAATAGCGAATTTATCCTACAACCTTTTTTTAGATTTGAATTAAAAAATTCTATAGGAGAAAAAATAGGTATAGTAGAATTAGAGGAATACGTTGATACAAAAGAGATAAGAAGTGCAGAAGTATATGAATTATATTCTAATTTAAGAGATCAAGGTATTATATGGAATGATGCAAAAAGTTTTAATGTAGGAAGATTAATTAAACCTAATTATAGTTATTATAAAGGTAAAATGACTAAAATAGACCAAAGAAATAATGGTTTAGAAGAAAATAATAAAACTGAATTAAGTAGAGGTAAGTGTGTAGTGCTAGATATAGATTATTTATATAAAGAAGATGAATTTAATGGTAAATTTATGTCTCTTTCAGAAGAATTAGAAAATAAATATCAAGAAGAAAGAGTAAGAGTAAGAAAAAGATAAAATAAAACATTTGTGTAAAAAATTGCAGCATGAACTTAGCAATACTGCAAGAAGTAAATCAAATTATGTAGAAACAGAAGAAGAAAAACTTCTTATGGATGAATTATTAAAAGAAGAAAGTATGTCATAAAACTTGCCTTTAGTAAGTGTTAATGTAATAATTAAGGTGCAAAATTAATAGAAATATTTATTTAGTCATTGATTTTTTAATGATTAAAAAATATAGGAAAATTTTAAAGGAACGTGAGAACATATGAAAATATTTGCAATGAGTGATATACATGGAAATATAGAGGAATTTGAAAAAAATCTTGATTTAATTAATTTAGATGATGAAGAAACAAAATTGATTTTACTAGGAGATTATTTAAATCGTTTTAATTACGAGGATGTAAGAATTATAAAATTAATTATTGATCTTCAAAAAAAATATAAAGATAGAGTTATTGCTCTTATGGGCAACCATGAATTATATTTACTTGAAGACTTTAAAAACAAAAAAATAAACATTAACTCTGATATTATTAATTGGACCAAAAAATTACCATACTATTATGAAACAGATACTCAAATTTATGTTCATGCTGGAATAGATGAAGATGCTGGTGAATATTGGATGTTTGGGGTAGAAGATTATAATTTTTGTAATAAGTATCCACATACAACTGGAGAATTTTATAAAGATATAATAGCGGGCCATATATCAGTACTTGAAATTGCTGCAAAAGAAAATTCTTATATTGAAAAAGGTGATATTTATTATGATGGTAAAAATCATTATTATATAGATGGTGAAACTGAAAATACAGGTATTATACCAATATTGTTTTATGATAGTGAAATAAAAAAATATGAAAAAATATCTATTAATAGAGATGATAGATAGAAAAAAATAAATAAAAAGTTGTTAGTAATAAAAATAATATTGAAAACATTAATAAAAAATTATATAATGAAATAAGAAATGAGTGAAAGCAAATGACAACAAGTGATTTTGATTACAATTTACCCGAAGAATTAATAGCACAGTTTCCCTTAGAATCTAGAGATAATTCCAAATTGCTTGTAATGAATAAGGAAAATGGATTACTAGAAGATAAGAAATTTAGTGATATATTATCTTTTTTTAAGGAAGGAGATTGTATTGTATTAAATGATACAAAAGTACTTCCTGCTAGAATATTTTTAAAAAAAGAAGAAACAAATGCTAATATAGAATTGTTACTTTTAAAAAATTTAGAAAAAGATATATGGCAATGTTTAGCTAAACCGCAAAAAAGGTTGAAGATTGGAACAATATTAATATACGAAAACTTACTAAAATGTAAAGTAATAAATATATTGCCTGAAGGGTTAGTTGAAGTGGAATTTTACTATGAAGGAATATTTAATGAAGTGTTAGATAAAATAGGATCAATGCCTCTTCCGCCATATATACATGAAAAATTAGAAGATAAAAAAAGATATCAAACAGTATATGCAAAAAATGATGGTTCTGCAGCAGCGCCAACAGCGGGTCTGCATTTTACAGAAGAATTGTTAGGTAAGTTAAAAGAAAAACAAGTAGAAATATTATATGTAACATTGCACGTTGGTTTAGGAACATTTAGACCAGTTGAAGTTGAAAATGCTTTTGAACATAAGATGCATACAGAAGAATATTTAATGACAGAATATACTGCAAATAGACTTAATTTAGCAAAAGAAGAAAAAAGAAAAATATATGCAGTAGGAACAACAAGTGTAAGAACACTTGAGAGTATAATGCAAAAGTATGATAAATTTATAGAATGTTCTGGAGAAACTGATATATTTATATATCCAGGATATAAATTTAAATCAATAGATGGATTAATAACTAATTTTCATCTTCCAAAAAGTACATTATTAATGTTAGTAAGTGCTTTATCATCTAAAGAAAATATAATGAATGCATATAATTATGCAATAAAAAAAGAATATAGATTCTTCTCATTTGGAGATGCAATGTTCATTAAGTAGGAAAGAAAAGAGTATTAAAATGAAATATAATTTAAAATATAAAGATAGTAAAACAGATGCAAGATTAGGTGAAATTGAGTATAATGGAAAAACATATCCAACACCAATGTTTATGCCAGTAGGAACAAATGCTACAATCAAAACATTAAATATGGAAGAAGTAGAAGAAATAGGTTCAGGAATAGTATTAGCAAATACTTATCATTTATGGTTACAACCTGGAGAAGATATAGTACAAAAAGCAGGAGGAATTCATAAATTTATGAATTATTCGGGACCTATATTAACTGATTCTGGAGGTTTTCAAGTATTTAGTTTAGCAAAACCAAAAGATATAACAGAAGAAGGAGTTAAATTTAAAAATCATTCAAATGGAGATAGTTTATTTTTAACACCAGAAAAAAGTATAGAAATTCAAGAAAAAATTGGCTCAGATATAGTAATGAGTTTTGATGAATGTATAGGTTGGCCAGCAACAGAAGATTACGTTAAAAAAAGTGTTGATAGAACATTAAGATGGGCTAAACGTGGTCAAGATGTATTTAAAGGAAACAATCAATATTTATTTGGTATAGTACAAGGTGGGGAATATGAACACTTAAGAAAATATTGTGCAGAAGAATTAGTTAAAATGAATTTTGATGGTTACTCAATAGGTGGAACAAGTGTTGGAGAAGACAAAAAAACAATGTATAAGATGGTAGAGTATTCAGCAAAATATTTACCTGAAGATAAATTACGTTATTTAATGGGAGTAGGAGATCCTATCGATTTAATAGAAAATGTAATGAGAGGTATAGATGTTTTTGATTGTGTATCTCCAACAAGATTAGCTAGACATGGTCATGCATATACGTGGAATGGAAAAATTAATTTAAAAAATGCAAAATTTAAGGAAGATTTTACACCACTTGATGAAAAATGTAATTGTTATGCATGTAGAAATTATACAAAAGCATATATAAAACATCTAATAGCAGCAAAAGAAACTTTAGGTGCTAGATTAATATCAATTCATAATATAAATTTCTTATTTAGATTAATGGATGAAATAAGAGATAATGTACAAACTGGTACTTTAGAAGAATACAGAGATGAGTTCATTAAAAAATATTATGGAGAAGATTATGAATATTAAAATAATACTATCTACAATGCTTGTAATCGCAATTATGATTGGAGTGCCAAGTGTTATGAAGGTAACTAGTGCGCACGAACAAAATTTGCAACTTGTAACAGAAAAAAGAATTACTGAAGCAGCAATAAAATGTATAAAAGAAGAAGTTTGTTCTGGAACAATGATATCGTTAAAAATGTTATATGAAAAAGAATATTTAACAGAAGAGTCAGATCCAATAACAAAGGAAATATATGATGAAACGTCTTACGTTTCATTCAATGAAGAAATAGTAAAGTTTGTTAAAATAAATTAACAAACTTTTTTTATTGTAAATTATTCTTTTTCATCTATTTTTTTTGCTTTACCTATCATAGCTCCAAGAGTTGAAGATAAGATAAGTAAAAAATAATAAAGTAATACGTTTATTTTAAAATCAGCTTTAAAAAAAGATATGTTAAGAAGTATCATTATTATACTAAGAAAAACACCGTTTAAAAAACCAGACACATATCCTTTTTTATTAGAATGTTTGCCGTGTATATAGCCAAATACGATAAAAAGGATGATGTTAAATATAAAAATTAAAATAGAGCTAATGCTAGTATTCATTCCAAAAAGATTGCACAAGCTAAATATTATAATTAGAAAAAGTTCAAGTGTTAAAAAAAGACTGAAGTTTTTTATAAAAAAATTATATTTTTTCATTTAATCACCTAATTAAATATATTCATGAATAAAAAAAATATTATTTAAACATTATATATATGGTGATATAAATTGATGTTATTTTTAATAGTTACTAGAACTTTATTTTTTTATTTTTTTATAGTAATTGTGTACAGGGTTATGGGAAAAAGAGAAATAGGACAATTAGGTGTAATAGATTTAATAGTTTCAATACTAATAGCTGAGTTAGTAGCAATAAGTATAGAAAATTACGATCAAAGTATAGTGTTAACAATTATTCCGATATTAGTTTTAATGTGTTTAGAGATAGTTTTTGCTTATATTTCTATGAAATCAAAAAAAATAAGAAAGTTAATTGAAGGAAAAAATTCCTTAATAGTATGTAGTGGTAAAGTTAATTACAAAGAAATGATAAGACAAAGGTATTCTCTTGATGATTTATTATTATCGTTAAGGCAAATAAGTATTAAGTCATTAGAGGAAGTAGAATATGCTTTTTTAGAAAAAAATGGGAAGTTATCTATATTTAAATATGAAGATGATAACAAGTTAGGTATATATCCTATGCCAGTTATATTAGATGGAGAAGTAATAGAAGAAACTTTAAAAAAAATAAGAAAAAATAAATTATGGTTAAATAGGGAATTAGAGAAAAAAAATTTAAATATGAATGAAATTTTCTATGCCTTTTATAAAGAAAAAAAATTATTTATAATAAATAAAAATTAAATAACAAAAATGTAAAATTAGCAGTTATATATTGACAAGTGCTAATCATAATATTATAATGGTTTTAGCACTTTAGAAAAAAGAGTGCCAGGACGGTGATACATAAGGTGGATAATAGAAAAGAAACCTTGCTAAAGGAAATTGTAGAAAGTTATATTAAAACAGTTAGACCTGTTGGATCTAAATCATTATGTAATAAACTTGGATTTTCAAGTGCAACTATCAGAAATGAAATGAGTGTTCTTGAAAGTTTAGGATATATAGAAAAAAATCATATATCATCAGGTAGAATACCGAGTGAAAAAGGTTATAAATATTACGTTGATAATATTATGGAACCTGAAAAATTAACAGGTAAAGATGTTTTAAAGCTACAAAAAATTTTCTCTAACAATACGCTTGTAATAAATGATACCATAACACAGTGTATGGAAATAATTAGTGATTTAACTAATTATGCGAGTGTAGTTTTAGGAAAAAGTAGTAGTGATAATTTACTTCAAAAATTAGATATAATTTCTCTTAATGAAAATAGTATAGTAGCACTTGTTTGTACGGATAAGGGAATAGTAGAAAATAAAAAGTTTATACTACCGGAAGGTACTGACATAAAAGAGATTGTCAAAATAAGTGAGATTATAAATAAATTCTTAATAGGAACTCCGATAAATATGGCGAGTGAAAGATTAGAGTTTGAAATTAAGCCAATTATAGTAAAAGAAGTAATGCAGTACGAAACTATATACAACATATTCTATAGTGCATTTAGTGATTTTGCAGGAAATACATCAGTGCATGTAGCTGGAAAATCAAATATACTAAGTCAACCAGAGTATCAAAATGTCGAAGATTTAAAAAAACTAGCATATAAGCTAGATGACGTAGAAAGTTTAAAAAAATTAGATAAAGATTCTGCAGAAGATGTTAAAATTTTTATTGGAAATGATAATGATGTTGATCCTGATGTAACTGTGATTAAAAAGAATTTTAAACATGATGGTGAAGAGGGAACAATAGCAATCATCGGTCCAACGAGAATGGACTATAAAAAAATTGTAAGTTTACTTCAGTATGTAGATGATAAGCTTGAGAGAAAGGATGAATAAAATGGAAGATAAAAAAACAGAAAAAAAGGTAGAACCTGTAAAAAAAGCAAAACCTAAGAAAAATTTAGAATTAGAAAAAGCTAAAAAAAATTATGATGAACTTAATGAAAAGTTTTTGAGAGTTATGGCAGAAATGCAAAATGTTAAAAGAAGAAGTGAAGAAGAAATAAGTAAACTTCGTAAATTTGAAGGAGAAGCTATAATAACTGAACTTTTATCAATAAGTGATGATTTTGAAAGAGCATTGTTAATTAATGGAGAGATTAGTGATGATGTAAAAAAATTCTTAGATGGATTTGAAATGATATATGCAGCATTAATTGGTATATTAAAATCAAAAAATGTTGAAGAAATAGTATGTATAAATACAGAATTTGATCCAAATATAGCTATGGCTGTATTGACAGAAAAGAAAGATGATATATTACCAGGAGTAGTAATAGATGTTCTTCAAAAAGGATATACATATAATGGTAAAGTTATAAGACCAGCAATGGTAAAAGTAAGTGAATAAAAAAGAAAGAGAGATAAAATTATGAGTAAAATAATAGGAATAGATTTAGGTACAACAAATAGTTGTGTTTCAGTATTAGAAGGTGGAGAAGCAAAAGTTATCCCAAATGCTGAGGGAAATAGAACAACTCCATCAGTTGTAGCATTCAAAAATGGAGAAGAATTAGTAGGTGAAACTGCAAAACGTGGAGCGGTAACCAATGTAAAAAATACTGTATCATCAGTAAAAAGATTAATGGGAACAGATAAAAAAGTAGATGCTAATGATAAAAAGTATTCACCAGAAGAAATTAGTGCTAAAATTTTAACAAAATTAAAAGCAGATGCAGAGGCTTATTTAGGAGAAAAAGTAACTAAGGCTGTAATAACAGTACCAGCATACTTTAATGATTCAGAACGTCAAGCTACTAAAAATGCAGGTAAAATTGCAGGTCTTGAAGTAGAAAGAATTATAAATGAACCAACAGCAGCAGCTCTTGCGTATGGACTTGATAAACAAGATAAGTCACATACTATTTTAGTATACGATTTAGGAGGAGGAACATTCGACGTTTCAATTCTTGAACTTGGTGATGGTGTATTTGAAGTTAAAGCAACAAGTGGTAACAATAAACTTGGTGGAGATGATTTTGATAACGCAGTATGCGAACATTTAGTAGCAGAATTTAAAAAAGAAAATAGCGTTGATTTATCAAAAGATCCAATGGCAATGCAAAGAATTAAAGATGCAGCTGAAAAAGCTAAAAAAGATTTATCAGGTATGAGTTCAACACAAATAAGTCTACCATTTATTACACAAGTTGATGGATCACCAGTACATTTAGATATAAATTTAACAAAAGCTAAATTTGAAAATTTATGTAAAGATTTATTTGATTCAACAATTGAACCAGTTAAAAAAGCATTAAAAGATTCTAAATTAAGTGGTAAAGATATTGATAAAGTTATATTAGTAGGAGGATCTACTCGTATTCCATATATTCAAGAATTAGTTAAAAAAGAATTAGGTCAAGAACCATCTAAAGGTGTAAACCCTGATGAAGTAGTAGCAATGGGAGCTGCAATACAAGGTGGAGTTTTAACAGGAGAAGTAGATGATATTGTATTACTTGATGTAACACCATTATCACTAGGACTTGAAACTTTAGGAAATGTAATGACAGTATTAATTCCAAGAAATACAACAATTCCAACTTCTAAGAGTCAAGTATTCTCAACTGCAGTAGATAATCAACCAGCAGTAGATGTACACGTATTACAAGGTGAAAGACCTATGGCAGCTGATAATAAGTCACTAGGTAACTTCCAACTTGGAAATATTTTACCAGCTCGTCGTGGAGTGCCTCAAATTGAAGTTAAATTTGATATAGATGCAAATGGTATAGTTAATGTAACAGCTAAAGATTTAGGAACTAATAAAGAAGCGACTATTACAATCACAGCGTCTACAAATCTTACAGATGAAGAAGTAGAAAAAATGATGAAAGAAGCTGAAGAAAATAAAGAAGCTGATGAAAAAAGAAAAGAAGCAGTAGATATTAGAAATGATGCTGATAATGCTGTATTCACAACTGAAAAAGCACTTAAAGATTTAGAAGGTAAAATTACTGATGAAGAAAAAGTGAAAGCAGAAGAAAAAATAGCAGAAGTAAAAGAAGCTCTAGAAGGTGAAGATGTTGAATTAATCAAAACTAAAGCCGAAGAACTTAATACAATTGCGATGGATTTAGCTGGAAAAGTTTATGAAGAAGCAGCAAAAAATGCAGAAGCAGAAACTGAAGGTCAATCTGTAGATGAAACAACTGAAGCAGAAGCAGAAGTTGAAGAAAAATAATTTATAATATAAAGAAAGATAAAGCTTCTAGAAATAGAAGTTTTATCTAAAGGAAGAAAAATGAATAGAGATAATATAGAAAAAAAATATAAAATAAATACAAAAGATTTATTTGAAAACGATAAAGAATTTGAAAAAGAGTATACATATTTAGATAAATACATTGAAAAAATTAGTGAATTTAACGAAAATATATATGAAGATCAAACATCTTTGTATAATTTATTAGAACTAGATGAAGAAATATCTATAAAGTTAGAAAAAATCTATGTTTATGCAAATCTTACTAACGATTTTGATTTAGCAAATAGTAAATCAAATGAAAAGTATGGAAAAGCCTTAAAGTTATATAATAAGTATTCTAAATTATCTTCTTTTATTATTCCAGAAATTATAACAAAAGATATAGATTATATAAAAAATTTAATTTCAAAAAATACATCATTAAAAAAATATGAAAATTTATTATTAGAAATTTATAGAGAAAAAGAACATATATTATCTGGGAATGAATCTAAAATTTTAGCGCAGATGTCTGATTTATTAAGAGTTCCAAGTGAAATAATATCTAAATTAACTAATGTAGATATGACATTTGGTACAATTGAGGATGAAGAAGGTAAGGAAGTAAAATTAACAAATTCTAATTATCAAAATTACGCACAATCAAAATCAAGAGAAGTAAGAAAAAAAGCATTTGAGACTTTTTATAAATCATATAAAGAAATAAATGAAACTGCATCTGAGGCACTTGCAAGTCACGTTAGAAACAAAAATACATATGCAAAGATAAAAAAATATGATTCACTGTATGATAAATCTTTATCTACTAATAATGTAGATAAAAGTATATATAGTAATTTAATAAGTTCTGTAAATAATAATTTACATTTTTTACAAAAACAATTTCAAATTAGAAAAGAAGTATTAAAATTAGATGAATTGCATTTATATGATTTGTCTGCTCCTATAGTAAAGGAATATGAAAAAAAATATAAATATGAGGAAGCTAAAGTATTAGTTATAGAATCATTAAAGCCATTAGGTGAAGATTATGTAAAAGTAATAAAGCAATCTTTTGAAGAAAATTGGATCGATGTTATGCCTAATGATAATAAAACGAGTGGAGCATACTGTACATGTTGTTATGCAACGCATCCTTATGTCTTATTAAATTATGAAGAAAATTATGATAATGTGTCTACAATAACACATGAATTAGGTCACGCTATGCAATATTACTATGCTCAAAAAAATAATAGTTTTACAGATTATCACTATTCAATTTTTGTAGCAGAGGTAGCAAGTCAAGTTAATGAAATATTGTTGATAAAATATATGTTAGAAAAATCTAAAGAAAAAGAGGAAAAATTATTTTTGTTAAACCAAATTTTAATAGATTTTAGATCAACAGTAGGTAGACAAACAATGTTTGCTGAATTTGAAAAGAATATATATGATTATGAACTTAGTGGAGAAATAATAACAAGTGATTATTTAAATAAGGAATATATTAATTTAGTAAGTAAGTACATGGGATCAGAAGTTAAAATAGATAAAGAAATAATGTATGAATGGTCAAGAGTACCACACTTTTATTATGATTTTTATGTATATCAGTATTCAACAGGTTTTGTAGCAGCTTTTTTAATAGCAAATGAAATATACTCCGGTTCAAAAGAAGCATTAAAAAATTACATGGAATTTTTAAAGTTAGGATCAACTAAAGATCCAGTAGAGTCTTTGAAAATAGCGGGAGTAAATATGCTTGATATGAAAAATTACGATAAGGCATTTGAAATTTATAATGAAGTAATAGAAGAATTTAAAAAAATATATAATAGTGAGGATGAAGAATAATGAATAAGAAAGATTATTATGATACGCTTGGTGTTTCAAAAACAGCAAGTGATGCAGAAATTAAAAGTGCATTTAGAAAATTAGCAAAAGAATATCATCCAGATAAAAATAAAAGTGAAGGAGCAGAAGCAAAATTTAAAGAAATTGGTGAAGCTTATTCAGTATTATCAGATGAAACTAAAAAAAGGAATTATGATCAATATGGATCAGCAGATTTTGGTGGAGCATCAGGAGCTGGGGCTTACGGAGGTTTCGGAGGATTTGATGCTGGAGATATAGATTTAGATTCAGTATTAAGAGATTTCTTCGGAGGAGGTTTCGGAGGTTCTGCAAGAACAAGTTCATCTAGATCTGGAGCATCTACAAATAGAGCAAGAAGAGGATCAGATTTAAGAGTTGAAATAGAAATGTCATTTGAAGACGCAGTATATGGAATGAAAAAGGAACTATCGCTTGATTTAGATGCAGAATGTGAGAAATGTTCTGGAAAAGGTGGTTTTGGAGAAAAGAAATGTTCTACTTGTGGTGGAGCAGGTATTGTATTAGAAGAACAAAGAACAATATTTGGAATAATGCAATCTCAAAAAACATGTCCTACGTGTCAAGGTAAAGGTAAATCTTATGAATCTAAATGTAACGAATGTAAAGGTTCAGGAAGAAAGAAAAAAACAAAAAATCTTGTAGTAACAGTTCCAGAGGGAACATATACAGGATATGAATTAAAAATGACAGGAAAAGGTGAAGTTGGATACAACGGAGGACCAAGTGGTGATATATATTTAAGATTCCATGTAAGAGAACATGATTTATATGAAAGAGATGGAAATGATATTTATATAGAAGTGCCAGTAAGTTTCAGTGAAGCTGCATTAGGTGCGAAAAAAGAAATACCAACACTTTGGGGAAATGAAACAATAACAATTGAAGCTGGATCTCAAAATTATACTAAAATAAAATTAAAATCAAAAGGTGTAAAAAGTGTAAGAGGTTCATCAAAAGGAGATATGTACGCAGTTTTAAATATAATAACACCTGCAAAATTATCTAAAAAACAAAAAGATTTATTTAAAGAAATAGAAAAAACAGGAATATCTGATTCTAAAGAATTTAAAGAATTTAATAAATATTTAAAATAAAAAATATAAACATTGAATTATAATTTAATGTTTTTTTCTTTTAAAACTAACAAGTATTTAATTTTGATAAAATAGTCTATATATTAATATATTTAAAACAAATATATAATAAATAATATAAAGAAGCAAGTTTGCATTTTTTGTGTTTTAGATGTATAATACCGGTGGTGAAGAAATTATGCAAATAAATAAAGTGGAAGATCCGCACATTGCGGTAAGGTTAAGTCAATATCCAGATGACAATAAAAAAGAGTTTTTACTTTTAGGAAGAAGTAATGTAGGAAAAAGTAGTTTTATCAATACAATAATTGAAAGAAAAAATTTCGCAAGAACATCTTCGAAACCAGGTAAAACTCAAACATTGAATTTCTATTTAATAAATGAAGATTTTTATATAGTAGATGTACCAGGTTATGGTTATGCATGTACAAGTAAAATGGATAGAAAAAAATATGGTTTAATGATTGAAGATTATTTAAAAAACAGACCAAATTTAGAAAAAGTATTCTTATTAGTAGATTATAGACATAAACCTACAGAAGATGATGTTTTAATGTATAATTTTTTAAGATATTACAATAAAAAAGTTATAATTATAACAACGAAATATGATAAGATAACAAAAAATGGAAGATGTAAGCAAGATAAAGTAATAAAAGAAGCTTTAGGAATAGAAGATTTTATACCATTTTCAATAATGACAAAAAAAGGAAAAAGTGAAGTGCATAGTGAAATAGAGCAGTCACTAAGAGGATAAATTATGTTAACAGTATGTTTAGTTGGTAAACCAAATGTAGGTAAATCAACAATTTTTAATAGATTGATAAAAGAAAAGAAATCAATCATACTAGATACGCCTGGTATAACAAGAGACAGAGTATATGGTACAGTAAATTATATGGCAAAGAGATTTCATTTAATTGATACAGGAGGTATTTCTCTTGGTAATGGATCAATAGATGAAGATATAAAAATGCAAGCACAACTAGGTGTTGATGAAGCAGATATAATACTATTTGTAGTAGATGGATTAAGTGATTTAAATTCAGAAGATTATTACGTAAGAGATATGTTATTAAAATCTAATAAAAAAGTAATAGTTGTAGTAAATAAATTAGATAATAAGACACGTAGTGAAAATATATATAATTATTATGAATTAGGATTTCCAGTTTTAGTTGGAGTTTCAGGAGAACATAATATTGGTTTTGATGAATTATTTAAAATAATTATTGAAGATATGCCAGATTATGAAAAAGAAGAACACGATAATTTAGCATTTAGTTTCATAGGAAGACCTAACGTTGGGAAAAGTAGTTTAGTAAATGCTCTTTTAAATGAGGAAAGAGTAATAGTATCTGATGTTGCAGGAACAACTCGTGATGCAGTAGATACAGATTTTAAATACAATGGTGAAACTTATACAATGATAGATACTGCAGGAATGCGTAAAAAAGGTAAAATATATGAAAATATAGAAAAATACAGTTTACTTAGAAGTATGAAATCAATTGAACGAAGTGATGTATGTGTAGTAGTAGTAAATGCTGAAGAAGGTATAATAGAACATGATAAACATATAGTGTCATATGCAATAGAAGCAGGTAAATCAGTAGTTATATGTGTAAATAAATGGGATTTTATAAAAGATCCAAATACAGAAATAAAACACTGGAATATGTTATTAGCAGAAGAGTTTAAATTTGTATCATACGTTAATCATGTATATGTATCTGCATTAACTAAAAAAAGAATGCATACATTAATGCCTGAAATAATAAAAGCGTATGAATCAAGTCAAATTGAGCTTAAATCTTCAGTATTAAATAAAGTAATAGATGATGCGTATTCGTTGCATCCAGCACCTTCTTATAAAGGTAAGAGATTAAAAATATTTTATGTACATCAAACAGGAAATGCGCCTATTAAAATAACTTTAGAAGTTAATAGTAAATCATTAGTGCATTTTAGTTACTACAGATATTTAGAAAATAAAATAAGAGAAAATTTTGATTTAACAGGAGCTCCTATTGTGCTTCAATTCAAAAATAAGGATGATAAATAATGTTAGTAGCAAGTGATTGGGAAGAATATAAAATAATTGATGCATCAAATAAAGAAAAAATTGAAACTTGGTCAGGTGTAACATTGTTAAGACCATCTCCAGAAGTAATATGGGATGATAGAGAATTATATTATGAATATAAAGAATCTATAGATGCTGTATACAACAGAAGTAATTCTGGTGGAGGATCTTGGAATAATTTAAAAGATGTACCAGACAGATGGATTATAAATTATAAAAATCTGAAGTTTAATTTAAAACAAATGGGATTTAAACATACTGGTTTATTTCCAGAGCAAGCAGTTAATTGGGATTTTATGATAAATAAAATACAAGAAAGTTCAAAAAAATGTAAGGTACTTAATTTATTTGGATATACTGGAGCAGCGACAGTAGCTGCTTTATCTGCGGGAGCAAGTGTAGTACATGTTGATTCATCTAAAGGGATGAATGAATGGTGTAAGGAAAATGTAGCACTTAATTCCTTAGAATCATCTGATATAAGATATCTAACAGACGATGTTCTTAAATTTGTAAAAAGAGAAATAAGAAGAGGAAATAAGTACGACGGAATCGTTATGGATCCACCAAGTTATGGAAGAGGAGCAGGCGGAGAAGTTTGGACATTTGAAAATAATATAAAAGAGTTAATAGAATTAACGAGTGAACTTTTAAGTGATGATGCTATATTTTATATAGTAAATTCGTATAGTGCAGGATATTCGGGAATAATAATAGAAAATTTAATAAAAAATAATATTAATATACCTGGAAAAATAACTGTAAACGAAATAGGTCTTAAAGTTGAGAAAAAAGATTTAATACTTCCTTGTGGAGTAACAACAAGGTGGGAAAAATAATGAAAATGTAACAAATTAGTTGCATTTTTGTTGTTTTTGTGATACAATTTTTAAACAGGGGTGTTTTATGAATAAAGAAGATGTTATGAAGAAGTTTTCTATAAAAGTAAATTATTATAGAAAGTTAATACAATATGTAATAAAAAGTGATAAAGTTACTGAAATAAAAAATTATGAATTTGATATTAATTTATTAAAAGATATAGATAATACATTATTAGAGTTGATTAATAAATTAAAAGTTGAAAACGTAATTGAAAATGAAGTTGCAATGATACAATACGATTTGCAACGTATTTGTGATAAATTAGAAAGTTTGATTTTTGGTAAATATTTAGCTTGTCTAGTTACTGAAGAAATAAAAGATTATTCAAAAGAAGAAGAAAATCTAAATAAAGAAGAAAATAAAACCATTGAAATAATAGAAGATCAAAAATCTATTATAGAAAATGAAAGTAAAGTAGATAATACAAATGAAATAAATATAATTGAAGATACTACAAAAGTAAATGACAAAAATAGTATAATAACTGAAAGAGTATTAAAAAGAATTAAATTTTAATAAAAAGAAAGATAAAAATATATTTGTCGAAAGTATTTATTTTTATGAATAACTATGATATACTAGTAACAGTTTTACCGAGAGGATTGTATATAATTTGAACGATATTAATAACATAAAATTTTTTAATTAATATAGAGATATAATGAAAGTTATATCTTTTTATCATTATTTAATGAATTTTATTGACATTGATTCGTTTTGCTAGTATAATTTTTAATTGGTAACTCGTCTTTCTCTAAAGACGGAAATTATGTCTTAAAACAAAGGTTTGGGGTGATATTCGTGGCATATAAATTAAAAAAAATTGGAGACTACCGCGAAAGGAGAAGTTTCGCTAGAACCAAAAATACTCTGGAATTAAGTAATCTATTAGATATACAAAAAAAATCGTATCAAGACTTTTTAGAAAATGGAATTAAAGAAGTTTTTGACGATTTGTTTCCAGTGGAAAGTTTCACAGGTAATATTTCATTAGAATTTGGTGATTATTATTTTGATGAACCTAGGTATTCTATAAAAGAAGCTAAAGAAAGAATGGTTAACTATGCAGCACCATTAAAAGTGCAAGCTAGATTATTCGTTCAAGAAAGCGGAGAAGTAAAAGAAAAAGTAACTGAACAAACAATATTTTTAGGTGACTTACCTTTAATGACAGAAGCAGGAACATTTATAATAAATGGAGCTGAACGTGTTATAGTATCTCAACTTTTAAGAAGTCCATCTATTTACTGCAAAAGAGAAATAGATAAAAATGGTAGAAGAATTGTTAGTGCAGAAGTAATTCCTAATAAAGGAACATGGCTTGAGTATGAAACAGATGTTAAAAACGTAATATACGTAAGAATTGATCGTACAAGAAAAGTAACAATTACAACATTCTTAAGAGCGCTTGGTTTAGAAAATGATGCAGATATGATTTCATTATTTGGTGATAATGAATTTATTCAAGCAACACTTGAAAAAGATTCATCTAAAACAACTGATGAAGCATTAATAGAAATCTATGAAAAATTAAGACCAGGAGAACCAGCAACACTTGAATCAGCTAAAAATCAAATTATCACTAGATTCTTTGATAGATTTAGATATGATTTAGCAAAAGTTGGTCGTTATAAATTCAATAAAAAATTAAACGTAGTAGATAGATTATTAGGTTTAACGCTTGCTGAAGATATAATGTTTGAAGAAAAAGTAATTTGTGAAAAAGGTACAAAAGTAACTAAAGAAATTATAGAAGAGTTAAGACCTGTTTTTGAAAAAGGTATTAACATGTGTGATTGCCCAATAAATGAGGAATTAGACGAGTATAAGAATATTCAAGTTGTAAAAGTAATTGATCCAACAAATGAAGAAAAAATAATTTCATTAGTAGGTGTAGATACATCGTTAGACGTAAGAAGACTTACAATACCAGATGTATATGCATCAGTATCATATTATTTAGGATTACATTCAAATATAGGTTCAACAGATGAAATAGATCATTTAGGTAATAGACGTGTTAGACAAGTAGGAGAATTAGTAGCAGGACAATTTAGAATCGGTGTAACAAGAATGGAACGTGTTATTCGTGAAAGAATGACAACTCAAGAAATTGAAAACGCAACTCCAAAAACACTTATAAATATTAGACCAGTTACAGCATCGCTTAAAGAATTCTTTGGTTCATCGCAATTATCAAAATTCATGGATCAAATAAATCCTATAGCAGAGCTTACTGACAAAAGACGTTTATCATCTCTAGGGCCAGGAGGACTTTCTCGTGAACGTGCAGGAATGGACGTACGTGACGTTAATGCATCACATTACGGAAGAATCTGTCCAATAGAATCACCTGAAGGACAAAATATCGGTCTTATTACATCATTAGCTGGTTATGCTAAAATTAACGAATATGGGTTTATAATGACTCCATATAGAAAAGTAGAAAATGGTATCGTTACAGAAGATATTCATTATTTAACAGCAGATGAAGAAATTGGATATTATATATCACAAGCAACAACAAAATTAAATGATAAAAATGAATTAGTTGATGAAGAAGTAATTGCTCGTATCGATGGTGATACAGTAAGAATTGACAAAAATAAAGTTAACTTTATGGATGTAGCAACTAGTCAAGTTGTATCAATAACTGCAAGTTGTATTCCATTCTTGGAATTCGATGATGCCAATAGAACACTAATGGGAGCAAATATGCAACGTCAAGCAGTACCACTACTTGAAACAGCAGCACCAATAGTAGGAACAGGTGTAGAATATATAGCTGCAAGAGACTCAGGTTCATGTGTAGTTTGTAAAGCAGATGGTATAGTAACTTATGCAGATAGTTTAAAAATAAAAGTAAAAGTAGCAAAAGGTGAAGATGTATATTTCTTAGCATCATTCGAAAGAAGTAATGCAGAGAGTTGTATAAATCATAGACCTCTAGTAAAAAAAGGTGATAAAGTTAAAGCAAATCAAATACTTGCAGACGGACCATCTACTGATCAAGGGGAACTTGCACTTGGAAAAAATATGACAGTAGCATTCATGACATTTGATGGATATAACTATGAAGATGCTGTTATATTAAATGAAAATTTAGTTAAAGATGATGTTTATACATCATTACATATAAGTCACTATGATATAGAGTGTCGTGAAACGAAACTTGGGCCAGAAGAAATTACTCGTGATATTCCAAATGTTGGAGAAGAAGCGCGTAAAAATCTTGATGCTGAAGGTATTGTAAGAATTGGTACTGAAGTAGAAGAAGGTGACATACTAGTTGGTAAAATAACTCCAAAAGGTGTACAAGAACTTACTAGTGAAGAAAAATTATTACATGCTATTTTTGGTGAAAAAGCTCGTGAAGTTAGAGATACTTCATTAAAAGTTGAACACGGAGCAGCTGGTATAATACATGATATTAAAATATATACAAAAGAAAATTCTGATGAACTTTCACCAGGAGTAACAAAAATAATAAGAGTATATATAATACAAAAACGTAAAATGCAAGTTGGGGACAAAATGTCAGGTAGACATGGTAATAAAGGGGTAATATCTTTAGTATTACCTGCAGAAGATATGCCATATATGCCAGATGGTAGACCAGTAGATATAATGCTTAATCCACTTGGGGTTCCATCACGTATGAATATTGGACAAATATTAGAAGTACATCTAGGTATGGCTGGTAAAAAAATGGGTGTTCATTATGCAACAAGCGTATTTGATTCAGCATCATGGGATGATATAAAAGAAGAAATAGCAGAAGCTGGTATGGATGAAGATGCTAAAGTAGTATTAACAGACGGTAGAACAGGTGAAAAATTCGATCATAAAGTAACTGTTGGGGTAATGTACATGGTTAAATTACACCACATGGTAGATGATAAACTTCATGCTCGTGCTACAGGACCTTATTCATTAGTAACTCAACAACCATTAGGTGGTAAAGCACAATTTGGTGGACAAAGATTTGGTGAAATGGAAGTTTGGGCATTATATGCATATGGAGCAGCTCATATACTTCAAGAAATTTTAACTGTTAAGTCAGATGATATTGTAGGACGTGTTAAAGTTTACGAATCTCTAGTAAAAGGTAGAGTTATTAATCAAGCTGGTGTACCAGAAAGTTTCAGAGTATTAGTTAAAGAATTAGAAGCATTAGGACTTGATTTACAAGTAATTAATCAAGACGATGAAGTTTGTGAATTTAGCGATATGGAAGAAGAAGAAGTTGAAGAAAGTTTCAAAATTGATGAAATAGATCTTAAAACTGAAAATGTTACAAAAGAAGAAACTTCTGAAAAAGAAGAAGAATCGTTGGAAGAAGTAGAAGAAAAATTTGTAGATGAACTTGATGAACTTGAGTTCCCTGGTGATATACTACTTGAAGACGAAGAAAAAGAAAGGGAGTAAGTAAACGATGATTGATGTTAGAAAATTTAAAGGAATAAAAATTGGTATAGCTAGTCCTGATAAAATAAGAAGTTGGTCATACGGTGAGGTTAAAAAACCTGAAACAATAAATTATCGTACGCTAAAACCTGAAAAAGATGGGTTATTTTGTGAAAAAATATTTGGACCTTCTAAAGATTATGAATGTTCATGTGGTAAATACAAAAGATTAAGATATAAAAGTATAATATGTGATAGATGTGGTGTAGAAGTTACTAGATCAAATGTAAGAAGAGAAAGAATGGGGCACATTGAACTTGCTGCTCCTTGTTCTCACATTTGGTTCTTTAAAGGAGTTCCATCTAAAATGGGATTAGTACTTGATATGTCACCAAGAAATCTTGAAGAAGTTTTATATTTTGTTAGTTATGTAGTAGTTGATCCTGGTAAATCACCATTACTTAAAAAACAAATATTAACTGATAAAGAATATCGTACATATTATGAAACATACGGAAATGATTTTAAAGTAGGAAAAGGTGCGGAAGCTATCCAACAACTACTTAAAGATGTAAATATCCAAGAAGAATTGGTTGAAGTTAGAAGAGAACTTGAAACAGCAACAAGCCAAAGACGAGTAAGATTAGTAAAAAGATTAGATTGTTTATGTGCTTTTGAAGATAGTGATAATAAACCTGAGTGGATGGTATTAGATGTAGTTCCAGTTATTCCACCAGAACTTAGACCTATGATTCAACTTGATGGTGGTAGATTTGCAACAAGTGATTTAAATGATTTGTATAGAAGAATAATTAACAGAAATACTCGTTTAAAGAAATTACTTGAACTAGGAGCACCAGCGATTATTGTACAAAATGAAAAAAGAATGCTTCAAGAAGCAGTTGATTCGTTATTTGATAACGGTAGACGTGGAAGAAGTGTAACAAGTGCAAATGCTAGACCACTTAAGAGTTTATCATCAATGCTTAAAGGTAAACAAGGTAGATTTAGACAAAACTTACTAGGTAAACGTGTAGATTATTCTGGACGTTCAGTAATTGTTGTTGGACCAAATCTTAAAATGTATCAATGTGGTCTTCCAAAAGAAATGGCAATTGAACTATTTAAACCGCATATTATTAATGGTATAGTTGAACGTGGTTTAGCTCATAACATTAAAGGTGCTAAAAAATTAATTGACGCACGTGATGAAAAAGTATGGGATATTGTAGAAGATGTAATAACTGAATACCCAGTAATGCTTAACCGTGCACCGACACTACATAGACTTGGTATTCAAGCGTTTGAACCTAAGTTAA
This sequence comes from bacterium, assembly GCA_044432745.1. GTDB lineage: Bacteria > Bacillota_I > Bacilli_A > RF39 > UBA660 > CAKOSP01. The sequence goes on along the minus strand of JAWXUH010000001.1, from coordinate 149,468 downwards.
TTGGTGGAAAAGCTATTAGATTACATCCACTTGTTTGTACAGCATTTAATGCCGATTTCGATGGAGATCAAATGGCAGTACATGTTCCATTATCAGAAGAAGCAAAAGCAGAAGCTAGAATTTTAATGATAGGTGCAAATAATATCTTGAATCCAAAAGATGGTAAACCAATCGTTACACCTTCACAAGATATGGTACTTGGAAATTGTTATTTAACAATGGAAAAAAGAGGTCATAAAAAAGAAGGTCACGTATATAAAGATGTAAATGAAGCATGCATGGCATACGAAAGAGGAGATTTAAATCTTCATACTAGAATAGTTATTCCAGTAAATTCGTTTAAACATAAATTGTTTTCACCAGATGTAATGGATAAATATTTCGTAACAACAGTTGGGAAAATTAAATTCAATGAAGTTCTTCCAGATACGCTTCCATATATAAATGAAGCTAGTATTGAAAATATCGAAGGTATTACACCAAGTCAATATTTTATTGAAATGGGAGAAAATATTATTGAATTTGTTGATAAACTTCCAGTGAATAAACCATTTATTCAAAAAGATTTATCACTAATAATTGCTCAAGTATTTAAGAGATATCATACAACTGAAACATCAATAATGCTTGATAATTTAAAAAATCTTGGATTTAAATATTCAACAAAAGCAGGTATAACTGTATCAATTTCTGATATTGTTACAAGTAATAATAAAGATGAAATAATTTTAAAAGCAAAAGAAAAAGTAGATAAAATTAATAAACAATACCAAAGAGGTATGATAACTGAAGGTGAAAGATATCAATCAGTTATAGATGTTTGGTCTGGAGCAACAGATGAAGTTAAAAAAGAACTTCGTGAATTGTCTGAAAATGATTTTGATAATCCGTTATTCATGATGATGAACTCTGGTGCCCGTGGTAAGATCTCAAACTTTACACAGCTTGCAGGTATGCGTGGATTAATGGCTAAACCAAGTGGTGAAACGGAAGAAATTCCAATTACATCATCATTTATTGAAGGATTAAGCGTATCAGAATTCTTCTTGTCAACTCATGGTTCAAGAAAAGGTTCAGCAGATACAGCACTTCGTACAGCCGATTCAGGTTACTTAACAAGAAGATTAGTTGACGTTGCACAAGATATACTTATACGTGAACATGATTGTGGTACTTCTCAAGGTATCATGACATACGATTTACTAAATGAAAAAGATAATTCGATTATTGAAACATTAGGTGAACGTATATTAGGAAGATTTTCATCTAAGAAAATTATACATCCAGAAACTAAAGAATTGATATTAAATGCTGGTGAAATGATCACTGAAAGTATTGTGTCTAAAATAGTAGCAGCAGATATTAAACGTGTAGAAATAAGAAGTGTACTTACTTGTAAATGTGATGGTGGAGTATGTCAAAAATGTTATGGTCGTAACCTAGCAACTAATAATTTAGTTGAAACAGGTGAAGCTGTAGGTATAATGGCTGCACAATCAATTGGGGAACCAGGAACACAGCTTACAATGAGAACATTCCATACAGGTGGAGTTGCAGGGGATGACGATATCACTCAAGGGTTACCAAGAGTTGAAGAATTATTTGAAGCTAGAATACCTAAAATTAAAGCAACACTTGCTGAAGTAACAGGTCAAATAGTTAAAATAACTGAAAATAATGGTAAACATGATATTGCAATCGAAAATGCATCAGGAATTACAGAAATTACAACAAACTATAATTCATCAGTGAAAGTAGAAGTTGGAGATGAAGTAGAAGCAGGAGATGTTCTAACAAATGGTGTTATTTCACCAAAAGAATTACTTGCATATACTAATCCACTACGTGCACAAGAATATATACTAAAAGAAGTACAAAAAGTATATAAACTTCAAGGTGTTGATATTAATGATAAACACATTGAAATAATAGTTAAGAGAATGATTAATAAAATCAGAATTACAAACGGAGGAGATTCTCCATTTGTAGAAGGTTTAGCTATTTCGTTACGTGAATTTAGTGAAGGTAATAAACCAGTAATAATGGAAGGTAAAATACCAGCAACAGGAAATCCTATAATGCTTGGTATTACAAAATCTTCTCTTGAAACTGATTCATTCTTATCAGCAGCAAGTTTCCAAGAAACAACAAGAGTTCTTACAGATGCTGCAATACGTAGTAAAGTAGATCACTTAAAAGGTCTTAAGGAAAATGTTATCATTGGTAAATTAATACCAGCTGGTACAGGTGCTAAAGAATATTCAGATATATCTTTTGATTTAGAAAAAGAATTTTTAGATGATGAAGTAGATTCAGCATTAGAAAAAAACTTTATTGAAAAAGAAGAAGTAATTAGTACAGAAGAATAAAAAATGTTTTAACATTTTTTATTTTTTTTTTCTAGAATAAAAGTGAAAAATATGATATAATTTTCCTAAGATAGGAAATGCTTTTATGAAAATATATATATATGAAAATTACAAAGGCATACATGCTGATGTAGTAAGTGAAATAGAAAAACAAGTAAAAACTATAAGTGGTGGAGCAGATATAATATTATATTTATCCATGATAATGGAAGATAATCAATTAGTAAGTAGTCAAAGAAATGAACATGATTTTTTAGTTTTTGAAAATTTTTCATGTGTTATAAATAATAAAGTATTGAATGAAGAAAAATATTTAAGATTTAATAGAAATCTTGATCATTTGATTGATTCAAAAATTGATGAAAATACCTCAAATAAACTTGATGAAAAAAAATATGAAGAATTGCAAAAATTTTTATCAAATTACAGATTTTATAAAAATTTAACTAAAAAAAATTTAAAAAAAATAATAAGTTTATCTCTTTGTACAGTTGTTGTAACCGGAGCATATAAGAAAAGTATTGATATACAAGAAAAAAATGAATACATAATGAATAGTGACATTGATATAAAAACTGAGAAAGAAATGTTAAAAGTATTCTGTGAAGAAGACAATGAAAAATATGATTTTGATATAAATCATATTGTTGAAGAAATAATAAATACCAGAAAATTTGAATATAATACTTATTTAGATGAAGAAGTATTTGGAGATATAAGCGTAGGATCAGAATATAATGAATACGTATATCATAAAGTAACTAGATTTTTGAATACTGATGCGGGAAAAATATTAATAGAGTGCTCCATAAAATATAATTTAGATTATAATTTATTAATATCACTTGCAATAGCAGAATCATCGCTTGATCATGAAGAAACATTGCCAGGTGGAGAAAGATTTAATGGTTACGCATATGGAGCTTTTCAAATAGAAAATGTAAATATAGGAACGGAATTAGAAGTTCTTGATTTAATTACAAATACTATAGAAAAAGAAACAATATCAGTTGAAAATATAACAGATCCAATATTGAATGTTAAATGCGCAATTATGATGTACTCCAAGTTAAATTCGTTATATAATAGTAATACATTTTTAACTTGTATTGCGTATAATATGGGGCCTGGAACAGCAAATATTATAATAGATAAATTATCTGAAAAAAATAGCATGACAAGAGAAGAAATATTAAACATTAATAGTTATGATTTTTTCATAAAAGAAGTAGAATTAGTATATTCTAACCCTAAAGCATATCCAAGCACTTGTTCAATAGAAGTACAAGAAGCAAACAAACTTACTTGTGAAGAATATATAAATTGGGAATTTGATACATATGGAAGTTTAAATCATCTAGAAAAAATATTAAAATGTTATGCAGGAAATCCTGAAAATTTATTAAACAATAAAAAAACAAATACTAAAGGTTAGTATTTGTAATTTGATCAAAAGTAATTTTAACTTTATTTTCTAATATAATTTCCTTAGAATATTTGTTTATTCTTAATATAGTAGAGGAAGTAGATTTAATTTTGCCGTTTTCAAAATAACTTATAGTTATTTTTTCTTTTGAATTAAAAGCCATTAAAATATTTTTTTCTATTTCAATATAATCATCTTCACTTAGTATTGGCATACTAGAAACTTCTTTTTCTAAACTAAGTTCGTTCAAAATTTTTTGAGAATTTATAACTGCGTCAAATGCTTTCCATTTTGTCATTTTTCTATCGCTCATGCTTTATGTCCTCCAATCTTTTTATTTCTTTCTATAAGTGTAGAATCTTCGAGTAATGCTGCTGCATTTATAACTGAATTTTTACCATACTTTGAATGTATTGAATCTATATGAGTATTTAGATTATCATTTTTTATAACTGAATTTTTAGTATCAAATAATGAATGTTGAACTGAATTTTGTGATATTATTGTTCCAAAAGAAATAGATATTTTTCTTATAGGATAATCTTCAATATGTTCTTTAATTATGAACATAGAATACTCGAAAATTTTATTAGAATCTCTAGTGTAATTATCCATTGTAATAGAGTGGTAAAAACCTTTATTAAGTGATTTAGTATATCCAATACCGACACTTATACGTTTACACATTTTATTGTTAGTTCTAAGACGTGCTACGAGAGTATTTATAGACTCTTTTAATATTATTTGAATACTATCTATATCATAATCTTTAAAAAGCATTTGACTAGTTCCATAACTTAGATTTTTTGTTAAAGAGGTGTTATCACTTATAATAGCATCATCTTGACCATTAGCATGAGACCAAAGTTCTTCTCCTATAATACCAAATTTTTTAATCAATTTATCTTTATCATATTCGGCTAAATCTTTAATTGAAAAGATACCAACACTATTTAATTTTCTAGCTGTATTAGGACCAATTCCCCACATATCTGTTAATTTAGTAATTTTTTTTAGTTTAATTTTTGCTTCTTCCATAGACCATTTAGCAATGTTATCTTTATTTTGTTTAGCATCAATATCCATGGCACTTTTAGCAATAAACATATTTTCACCAATTCCACAAGATGCGTATAAACCTGTTTTTTTAAAAACGGTATTCATTATTTCTTGAGCAAGTTCATAGTCAGTCATATTGTAATAATTTAGATAATTAGTTACATCAAGGAAAGCTTCATCTATAGAATAAACATGTATGTCTTCTTTAGATACAAAATCTAAATAAATAGAAATAACTTCTTTACTCATTTTTTGATAAAAAGACATTTTAGGTTCTTTTAAAATATATTTAATATTTCTTGGAATTTCGTAAACTCTACATCTAGATTTAACACCAAGTGATTTCATATAAGGTGTGATAGCAAGTGTAATTGCTCCATCTTTTTGTGCTTGACTAGCAACAATAAGAGGGGTAGTAAAGGGATCTTTATTCAAAAGTAAGCACTCACAACTTGCAAAGAAACTTTTAATATCTATACACAAAATACTTCTCATATTAGTCCTCCGTATAGTAATTATACAATATATCAAGAAAATATTTAAGTCCAAAAAATACCATGTCTAAATTTTTGAATGAAATAATGGACATCTATAAAAAAATTTGTTAATATTAATATAGAAATGAGGATTATATGGAAAAGAAATTTGGATTGTTTGTAGCAATAGTATTAATAGCAGTGGCATTTATGTTATGTAGCGTGGAAGAACCAGTGTTTGATATATCAAATGAAAATGAAATAACAGAAAAATATTCTACAGTTAGTACTGAAGAAACTAATTTAATAAAAATGGTAGTAAACGGAGAAGGTACTATTATTATAGAATTATATGAAGATGAAGCGCCTATAACAGTAGAAAATTTTAAAAAATTAGTATCTAATAATTATTATGATGATGTAGAGTTTCACAGAATTATAGATGGATTTATGGTTCAAGGTGGTAATGGAGAAACAACAGATAGTATAGTAGGAGAATTTGCTTCAAATGGATATACTAATGAAATTAATCATATAGAAGGAACAGTCTCTATGGCAAGAACAAGTGATATGGACTCGGCATCAGGTCAATTTTTCATATGTTTAACAAACACTAGTTGCTCGCACTTAGATGGAGATTATGCAGCATTTGGAAAAGTTATTGAAGGTATGGATGTTGTAGAAAAAATAGCATCAGTTGAAACTGATGACGCAGACTATCCACTGGAAACAATTAAAATATCAACGGTAGAATTTTTGGAGGTTATAGAATAAAACAATGAAAAAAGAAGGATATATATTAGGGGAATTAACAAAAATATTTGGAAAGAAAAAAAAGATAGATAGTGGCTATGCTAATGTGCTATATGCACTTTATAGTGACTTTTTTAATTTTTCCTACACTGATAGTAGTTGGATAAATAAAGATAGATTATTTTGTGATAATGAAGAAATGATATTAGCATTTAACAAAATACTAAAAATAGAAAAGAATAAGTCTTATAATTTACCATTGAGTGCAGCTATTGGATTATCAATGGGTTGTAATAAAATATCAGGATTTATTAAAGAAAATATAAAGAAAAACAATATACTTACGTATAAAAGTTACGTCGTATGTGATTTTGAAAAGTTAACAACAGGAGATTATTTAAATAGTGCATTATACACTAAAGACAAAGATATAGATAATTTAGTAGTTGTAGCTATAAAACATAGCGAAGAAAAAAATACTACTATAGCTTCAATATACGAGGAAATGGGATTTGATGTAACTAATATAAAAAATAATAAAATAAGAACGATAACAGATGCATTAAAGGAAACTAAAAAACAAAAAAATCCTTTATTGATAATAGTTAATTGTGTAGATTTAGAAATAGAAAAAAATTCTGAACCTATAGATTTAGAAATAGAAGTTAGGACAAGAACTAATGAAGTATATAAAAAATGGTTATTAGAGTATGACAAAATAATAGATTCAAGAGAGCAAAATACACTTGATATAATAAATTATTTAAAATCTTTAAGAATAGCTATTGATCTAGAAAATACGGAATTTAAGCTAGATACAAACTATGAAAATACTATAATAAAAAGTAGTGATAAAATCTTTAGTATTTTGCTTAAAAAAAGTAAATATATAACATTGGTTAATATAAAAGATGAAAGATTAGCTTCTAACATAGCGTGTGGTTTGTCATTATCAGGAATGAAACCAAGTGTTCCAATTACCAATTTCTTAAATGTGTCGGATATAATAAATAGATGTCAGCAATACGAGCTTCCTGTAAATTATCTACTGCATGATACAACATCAGAAGTTTACGCAAATAATTTGAATGTTTTTTATCCAAGTGATATGCATGAAGTTATAGGATCATGGTCTTCTATAATAAAACAAGATATAACATCATTAATGATATTAAGTGATAAAGAAACAACATTGATAAAAAATACTAATCTTAAGTACGTTAAATATGGTGCATACATGATTAAAAAAGAAAAAGAAGTTTTAAATGGTATAATTATAGCAAGTGGAGAAGAAGTTAAATTAGCGCTAGGTGTTGCCGGACTTTTAGAAAAAGAAAATATTTTTATGAGAGTTGTAACAGTACCTTGTCCAAATTTATTATTAAAACAAGTTAAGTATGAAAAAGAATTGTTATTAAGAAGTGTTAAAATATTTGCATTAGATAAAAACTTATCTGTTATAAATAATAAGTTTACTAGTTCAAATTACTGTTTAATATCATCAGATTTAGGTCTAGATAAAGTAAAAGAAAGAATAAAAGAAGAATTTTATTCATAATAAAAAAAGCTTATAGCTTTTTTTTTCGACAAATATTTATAAAAAAAATTGATATTATATTTGTGAGGTGGATAAAGGATGAGAACATTTTATATATTTTATATAAATAATGAATTTAAAGTATTAGCAAGAAGTAATCCGTATAATTTATTTAAAACTATGGAAACAATATATTATTTAGACAAACACGATTTGTCAGTAGGTGCAAACTTATTTGAGCAAGTAGCAATTCCATTTGATAGAGAGAAATTAAATCAATTTATATACAAGAATCACGAAGATAATGATTTTTATACAAAAAATAGAAATACCCATAAGATATATAATAAGTACAGAGATGAAAACACAGTGATAGAAACTCATTTAGCATATTTGTCATTAAAGACGAATGTAAATAAAAAGGAAGTATTTAAGAAAGTTCACATAAACGATAATATGTTTGTATGTGATTTTGAAAATAAAGATTATTTTTGGTTAGATAAGGTAATAAACAAAGTAGTCTAATTAATAGACATAACGGTAATATTTTGGTAGAATGATTAATGCAGCAATTTATTAGGAGGTCCGTTATGAACAGAGATGCAATCCAATTTGGGAATATATACATGTTAAATATTTATAATCAATTAAGAAAAAATTTAAAATACATATTAGAAAAAAGTATGGAAGAAAAAGAATTATTACTTGATTTCTTTTCAAATCCAACATTTAAAGAGTACCTATATATAGCATATAGTGATTATATAAAAATATCTTGTTATGATCATTTACAAAGTAATATAGAAAAAATAAATAAGATAAGTAGTATAGAAGATTTATACAAAATGATAGAAATAGATAGTGAATTTTTATTAAACTTAATAATATATAGTATAACAATGTCAGAATTAACAGAAGTTGAAAAAAGTTTAATATACTTATATCCTATACCAGATTTTTTAGAAGAAATAAAAAAGTATGACAAAATAGAAAGTTATAGTTTTTCTCAACCTATAGATCTTGAGGATTATACAAAATATATTCAACAAACTGAGTTATCAACAGACGAAGATTTATTAATCGATATGTATGATAACGCAATTGACATAATGATAGATGATTTAAAAATATTATCTATTCATAATAATAAAGAATATATAAAAACAATAAAAGACTTGTTAGAAGGTGCTTACATATTAAGGTTATACATGTCTGCTTTAGAAGGTAAAGATGATATAGAGCAGTTAAGTGAAAATTCAACATTTCCATTTGACTTATCAGAATTAGTCTTAGATAGAAATAAAGAAAATTTAAAGGAAGTCCTAATGTTTTATATTACGTATAAAAATAAAATTAATCATAAAAATATAGAAAAATTAATACCAGAGGATATACATAAAAGAATAAGAAAAAAAATAAATAAAATATAAATAGATATTATTGTAATCTTTTGATATATAAACTTGACATCGAGGTCAATATTTGATAGACTATTAATGTTTTAAGTCATTTTGATAAAACCGCACTAAGAAGGTTAGAAGAGAAAATTATATTTTCCACCTTACAGGCGAGACTTTTAATTAAAAATTAAGGAGGTATGAAATGAAAGCTATTTTTAAAACAGGTGGTAAGCAATATCTAGTTTCTGAAGGAGACAAAATATATGTTGAAAAACTTGAAGTAGAAGCAGGTGCTGATGTTACTTTTGATGAAGTATTATTAGTAGGAGACAAAACAGGAGTTCCTTTTGTAAAAGGTGCTACAGTTGTTTGTACTGTTGTAAAAAATGGGCGTGCTAAAAAAATTAAGGTATTTAAATATAAAGCTAAGAAAAAATATCGTAAGACTCAAGGGCATCGTCAACCATATACATGTCTAGAAGTTAAAAAAATTAACGGATAGTAGTATGATTTTAATCGAAAAAGAAAAAGAAGTAATAAAAATAAATGGCCACGCTATGTATGATGATTTTGGAAAAGATATAGTATGTGCAAGTGTGTCAAGTATTATATATACTTCGGTAAACGGGATTCTTTCATTTGATAGTAAATCAATTGAATTTATTGATAATAAACATATGGAAATAAGGATTAAAAAAAATACTAAAGAAGTAGAAGTTTTAATACAAAATATGTTTAATTTACTTGAAGAATTAGAAAGAGAATATCCTAAAAATTTAAAAATAATTAAGTAAAGGAGAATTGTTATGTTGTTTATTAATTTAAATATCCAAAGATTTGCCCATAAAAAAGGACAATCTTCAACAGATAACGGACGTGATTCTGCTGGTCGTAGACTAGGAGCAAAACTTGCTGATGGTCAAAATGCAAAAGCAGGAGCAATCATTTATCGTCAAAGGGGTACTAGAATTTATCCTGGTAAAAATGTTGGAATGGGAAAAGATCATACTTTATTTGCACTTGTTAACGGTACAGTAAAATACGAAAGAAGTGGAAGAAGTAAGAAAAAAGTAAGTGTTTACGAAGTTGCGTAAGCGCTTTTTTTATTGCAATATTGTGATACAAATGTTATAATATCAAGACGATTTCTAAAGGGGGATTATTAGATGGAAAATGTTTTAAAAATGATAGAAGAGATAAGTAAGAAAAATCAAATTTTATCTATTGAAGAAATAGAATATATAATAAGTTTTTTAGTAGAAGATATGGATATTGCATCATATTGTACAAATGTAAATTTTGTAAGTGATAAAAATAAAAGTAATGAACTAACAAAATATATATATTTTAAGAAAAAAATTGAAGTAAATTATTATTTATTACTTGAACGTATAGGAACTGAAATTCATTATTATGGTAAATCTGTATTTGAAATTAATATGAACTTTATTCTATTAAATTTAATTTATGTATTACAGTATGCAGTACAAACTAAAAATTTAGTAGAAAATCCTAATACAGATATATCTAAATATTTAAAATTTTCACATGTTGGAGAGATAACGTATTACGATAAATGCAGAAAAGATAAATATGGTTCAACAGAATTAATGGGTATTATTACGTCATTAAGAAGTAAACTAAAAGTGGAAGATCCAGAAAATGATATATTAAATTATTTATATTTTTCAACAAAAAAATCTGAATGTGATGAATTACACAAGAGAGTAGCTGAGATAGATTCTTTTGAATATGCATTTAAAAAAATATCTCCAATATATACTGAAGTAGCAGATGAGGCTATAGATAAATTATTTGATATAAAAATGAATTATATACAAAATCAAAGAGTTAATGCTGCAAAAATATGTGGAGAAGAAAATAGTTATTTAGCATTATATAAAGATACGCCAAATTATTTATTTGAAAAATATGGTGTATGGAATCCAAACAGTAATGAAAAATGTGAATTAGATGATTACGACAAATTACGTTTAGGTATTCGTTAATTTCTGGTTTTATGTTATTATATATAAAGAAAAGAGGTAAATATGTTTGTAGATGAATTAACATTGAAAGTAGTAGCTGGAAACGGTGGAGATGGATGTACTAGTTTCAGAAGAGAAAAATATATACCAATGGGAGGACCAGATGGAGGAAACGGTGGAAGAGGAGCAGATGTAGTTTTTAAAGTTGATAAAAATTTAAAAACGCTTCTTGACTTAAAAACACTAAGATGTGTACGTGGAGAACGTGGAGAACATGGTAAAGGTGGAAATAAATATGGTAAAGGTAAAGATGCTCATATTGTAAGTGTACCAGAAGGAACTGTAGTATATAATGAAGAAAATAACATGGTTATATGCGATTTAACAGATGACGGACAAGAATTTGTAGTAGCAAAAGGAGGACGTGGAGGAAAAGGTAATAAAGCATTTTCTACACACGAAAATCCAGCGCCAGAATTTAGTGAATTTGGAGAACCTGGAGAAGAAAAAATTCTAAGAATAGAATTAAAAATGTTAGCTGATATAGGATTAGTAGGAATGCCAAGTGTAGGTAAGAGTACATTATTATCAGTAATTTCTTCATCTAAACCAAAAATCGGTGCATATCACTTTACAACACTTAGTCCTAATTTAGGAGTAGTAAAATCTGGAAATCATGAAACATTTATAGTAGCCGATTTACCTGGTTTAATTGAAGGTGCATCAACAGGTATAGGTCTTGGAGATAAATTCTTAAAACATGCTATGAGAACAAGAATTTTAGCACACGTACTTGATATGGGTGCAAGTGAGGGACGTAGTCCAATTGAAGATTATGAATTAATCAGAAAAGAAATAGATAAGTTTAACGATAAATTATCGCAAAAAAAAGAAATTATAGTAGCAAATAAAATGGATTTACCTGATGCAGCAGAAAATTTATTATTATTCAAAAAGAAATATCCTGATGCAACGATACTTGAAATAAGTGCAATGAACAATGAAAAAATAGATGTTCTACTTGATACATTTGGAATTTATTTGGATCAAACACCTAAGACAGATTTATTTTCAAAAGAAGAATTTGAAGATTATATTGTATATGAATTTAAAAAAGAAGAATCATATTCAATAAATAAAGAAGATGGAATATGGGTTATAAGTGGACCAAGAGTAGAAAAATTACTTAAAATGACAAAATTAAATGAATCAGAAGCAGTTAAAAGATTTGCAAGAACTCTTAATTTAATGGGAATAGAAGATGAACTAGAAAAATTAGGTGCAAAAGCTGGAGACGATGTTTCGATATTAGATTTCATATTCACGTACAAAAGTTAGATTATCACCAATTTTAATTGAACAAGAAGATTTTAAAGGTATAATAAAAATATCAGTGTTATTTTTATCATTAGATATTTCTACGATTTTATTTCGTGGAACGTCTAGATATTTAAATATCACGATATTTTTTTTATTGATACCAATAATATCTACATTATCAAATAAGAAAAATGTATGAACTTTATTCTCATTTTGATAATAGTAGGCTTTGTTAATATTTTTTTTACCAACTAAAGTAAAAATCCTTTTAGTAAAGGTATCACAATTACAAATATCGTATTGAATGTTGTTTAAAATAATTTTCATATTATCACCAATAAATTATATGAAAAAAAAGATATTTATATACATTTTTTTAAATAATATGGTATAATACATAGTACAAATCAAAGGAAGGGATTTAAATTGGAAAATATAATATACAATTTAGTGTTCATTGTCGATAGAAAAAGTCCGATGCCAATAGATATTATGGCATTAGATTCAGAATTAATAGACTCTAGTTTGGAATCAATTGACATTTTTACAACTAAACATTCAAATGAAAGTTTAATGCAAGTTATAAGAAATAGTAATATATTAACAGAAGAATATTTAAATGGAGAATTATGTATTGTTGATAACAGAAAACATAAATATCCAGTAGTATTAAACAATACATTTATAGAATTTGAGATAAATGATTTTATTTATACAAATATAGATAATAAAAATTTAATGAATTCTATATACAACATATATCAAACATATATGAAGAATATAGAAGGATTTGATGCTAACAACTTTAAATTAGCATTATTAGAAGAAAATTACAATGAAGTTTCTATGTATATAGCGGTAATGCCATATATTGAAAGAAGAAAATTTCAATTTTATTGTTATGAATTGCATAAAAGTACACAAAAGAAAAAAGAAAATAAAATATCATAGTTTGGTATTTTGTTTTTTTATTGAAAATTTTGTTTATATATAACTAATGTGGTTAATTTGTATATTTTATTGTATAATTATTTAAAGAGGTAATAAAATGAAAAAAATACAGATAGATAATGAAGCACTTAATGAAGTATTAATACTTGGTAAAAAGATATTAAAGTTAGTTCAGATATTATTGATAATGCTTATAGTTATAGGTTTACTATATGTAGGAAGTGAATTAGGAATTTTTATTTTTTTAAAAACTATATTAGACATAATGATGCCACTTTTTCTAGGATGTATAATCGCATGGTTACTTAATCCATTTGTAGATAAATTAGAGCAAAAATCTCTAGGAAGAATTGGAAGTTCTTTAATAGTATATATGGGACTAATGATTTGTATATCTATATTTTTTAGATTATTCATACCTGTAATGGCAAGTCAGATAGCAGAATTAATTGCATACATGCCTGTAATTGGAAATAGTGTTGTAAATTTCTTCAACAATAATATATTAAATGACTTAAGTGCATCAGGAACGGATGTAAGTTCTATTAGTCAAGGTATAAATGATAATGTAATATTAATTATTAGTGAAATAACATCTAGTCTACCAAGATATATAATGAATGCAGTATCAATACTAGGTACAGGTTTATTTGATTTGTTATTCAGCTTGATATTAGGTTTATATATATTAATTGATTTTAATAGTATAAAAAATGGTTTTTCTACATTAGTACCTAAAAAGTATATAGATCAAGTAAATCTATTATCAACTAAAATAAGTACTGAAACAAGAAAAACAGTAAACGGAATATTTTTAATAGCTACTATGGTATTTGTTTGTAACACAATAGGATTTACTATAATAGGTTTAGAAGCTGCATTATTGATAGGACTCATATGTGGTGTTTGTAATATAATCCCTTACGTAGGTCCATGGATTGGTTGCGGAATAGCTATTACAGTAGGGTTTTCGCAAAGTGTAGTTATAGGAACAGGAGTATTAATAATATCTATATTAGTACAATTTATAGAAAATTATATGTTTCAACCAATAATTATGAGTAAGGTTACAAATATTCATCCTATTATAATTATGTTATCACTTCTAATTTTTGGATATTTTTTTGGAATAATGGGAATGATATTCTCTACACCGATATTAGCTATATTAAAAGTAATAATTTTACATTTTTTAGAAAACAAAGAATATTTAGTAATAGAAAAATAAGTTTAGTAATTCAAATGTTACATAAAAACTTGTTTTTTCTTTTTTTTTATTGTATAGTATAAAAGAAAAAGATTTTTTTAAAAAATTAATCATTTATATGTTATAATGTTAAATGTGTGAAAAATCAAAGAAAGAGGTATTTTATGAAAATAAGAAATATAGCAATTATAGCCCATGTAGACCATGGTAAAACAACACTAGTTGATCAATTGTTAAAAAAATCAGATACATTTAGAGAAAATGAAAATGTAGATGAAAGAGCAATGGATTCAAATGATATTGAAAGAGAAAGAGGGATTACAATCCTTGCAAAAACAACTGCACTTACTCACAAAGATCATAGAATTAATATTTTAGATACACCAGGACATGCAGATTTCGGTGGAGAAGTTGAAAGAATAATGAACATGGTTGATGGAGTACTTCTAGTAGTAGATGCTTATGAAGGTCCAATGCCTCAAACAAGATTTGTTCTTAAAAAAGCATTAGAAGCTGGAATTAAACCAATAGTAGTAATAAACAAAGTTGATAAACCAACTGCAAGAGTTGAACACGTTCAAGATGAAGTTTTAGAATTATTTATGGAATTAAATGCAACAGACGATCAACTTGATTTTAAAGTTGTATACGTATCAGCAATTAACGGAACATGTAGTTTATCAAGTGATGTAAATGATCAACAAGAAGATTATACACCATTATTTGATATGGTTTTATCTGAAATTCCAGTTCCAAATGTAAATTTAGATAAAGATTTCCAATTCCAACCAGCATTATTAGATTACAATGATTTCGTAGGAAGAATTGGTATCGGAAGAATCAAAAGTGGAAAAATCAGCGTAAACGATAGAGTAACATGTATAAGACTTGATGGAAGTAAAAAAGAATTTAGAATTCAAAAACTTTTTGGTTTCTTTGGACTTAAAAGAACTTTAATTGAAACTGCTCAAGCAGGAGATATTGTTGCAATAGCAGGTTTAGAAGATTTATTCGTAGGAGAAACATTATGTTTACCAGGTAAAGATGATGTACTTCCAATATTAAGAATAGATGAACCAACATTAAAAATGACATTTATGACAAATAATTCACCATTCGTTGGTAAAGAAGGAAAATTTGTTACAAGTTCAAAAATTGATGAAAGACTTAATCGTGAAACTCAAAAAGATGTATCTTTAAAAGTTGAAAAATCTGGAAATGATTCATGGATAGTATCAGGTAGAGGAGAATTACATTTATCTATCTTACTAGAAAATATGAGAAGAGAAGGATATGAGCTTCAAGTATCAAAACCTGAAGTTATTGTAAAAGAAATTGACGGAGTTAAATCTGAACCATTTGAAGATGTTCAAATCGAAGTTAATGATGAAAATATGGGTTCTGTAATTGAATCAATGGGACTTAGAGGTGGTAATTTACTTAATATCTCTAAAATCAATGAATTAAACAGAATTTCATACGAAATACCATCAAGAGGTTTAATTGGATTTAATACAGAGTTCATGACACTTACAAAAGGTTATGGTATTATGAATCATACGTTTAGTGATTATAAACCAGTAGCATCAGGAGTTCTTGCAGAACGTAAACTTGGTGTACTTGTATCTATGGAAAATGGTAAGGCTACATCATATGCGTCACAAGCTTTAGAAGATCGTGGAATATTATTCCTTGAACCAGGAGCAGAAGTTTATGAAGGTATGATCGTTGGAGAATGTAATAAAGACAATGATTTAGCAGTAAATATTGTAAAAGGTAAACAATTAACAAATACAAGAGCATCATCAAGTGATAAAACTGTAGTGTTAAAAAGACCTAGACCAATAACATTAGAATATGCGCTAGAATTTATAAATAGTGATGAATTAGTTGAAATCACACCAGAAAATTTAAGATTACGTAAAAAAATACTTAATACTGATGAAAGAAAGAAATTTGATTCAAGAAATAAGAAACATAACTAGAAAGTATATAAATACTTTCTTTTTTATTTGTATACAGATAAAAATGTCTATAGGTTGATTAAATTGACAAAAAATGATAAAATATAAAAGTATTTGAGGTGTTTTATGGATAAAACTAGCTTATTTAAAGCAGAAGAATTTAGAGAAGTGTTGTTTAATGAAATCATTTTATATGAATTAAAAGAAATATCACTTGCACTTGAAGAAAAGGGTTATGATCCAGTTACTCAAATAGTTGGATACCTATTAACAGACGATGACGGATATATAACAAGTCATAATAATGCAAGAAATTTAATTAATAAGTATAATAAGTCTGATTTATTATCGGTAATAGTTAAAGGAAGTTTAAGTAAATAATGAGATACATGGCACTAGATTTAGGGACAAAAACTTGTGGTATTGCGCTAACAGATAGAAGCAATATACTAGCATGTCCTTATAAAACAATTAGATTTAGAACAGAAGATTATGAATATTTATATAATCAATTAGAAAAAATAATAGAAGAAGAAAAAATAACAACAATAGTTATAGGTAAGCCTTTAAATATGGATGGAAGTAGTGGATTTGCGACTAATAGAAGCGATTATATAGTATCCAAATTTAAAGAACTTGAAATAGATGTTGAATTTGTAGATGAAAGACTTACAAGTGTATTTGCAAATAAAATTTTAGAAGGTAATGGAAAAAGTACTAGAGATAGTAAAAAAATGGTAGATACATTATCAGCATGTTTGATTTTAGAAACTTTTTTAAGGAGAAAGTCAAATGAGCAAAAATAATATAACTTTAAAAAACGAAAATGGTAAAAAAACAGTTTATGATGTACTAATGACGATAAGTTCTGATAATTTTGAGTATGTGATATATACTAATAATAAAAAAGACAGTGATGGGGCATTGATTTCATATTTTGGTAAATATGAAGTTGGAAGTTCTATATTCAAAAACGTAAATAAAAAAGAGGAAGAAGGTTTAAAGCTTATATTAAGTAAGTTTCGAAGTAAATAATGAAAAAAATAATGAGATATTTAGTGGGGTTAGTAATCATTACATTCATAATTATATTATCAATAGTTGTTTATCTTATTTTGGGATTAAAACCAGTAAGTGATGAGAAAGACATAGTTGGATTTACAGTAACTGAAGGAACAGGTAAAGTTCAGATAATAGAAAATTTATATGAAGCAGGTATAATAAAAAATAGTTTATCGTTAAAAGTTTATTTATACTTAGATTATAGTGCTGACTTAATGGCAGGTTACTATGAACTAGATAGATCAATGAGCGCAGTAGACATAATAGGAGAAATACAACAAGGAAATTCTATAAATGATACGGCATCAGTTACATTTATAGAAGGAAAAAGAGTTACAGAATATGCAAGAGTAATTGCCAATAATTTTGGTTATGAATATGATGAAGTAATAGAAGTTATAAATGATACTGAATTTTTAAATTATTTAATTGATAAATATGAAATACTAACAGATGAAATACTAGGTGAAGACATATATTATGCCTTGGAAGGATATTTATTTCCAGACACATATAGTTTTTATAAAGATGCATCGATAGAAACAATTATTGAAAAAATGGTAGAAAATACTAATAAAAAATTATTAGAACATATACCAGCTATAGAAGCAACTGGACACACAATGCATGAAATAATAACTCTAGCATCGATAAGTGAGCTTGAAGCTAACAGTAAAGAAGATAGAGAAGATGTAGCTCAAGTTGTATATACAAGACTTGAAATAAATATGACTTTAGGGATGGATGTAACATCATATTATGGTGCGCAACTTGACATGAGCGAGGAAATCACTTATGATAATGGCCTTGCTGACGAAAATGGATATAACACGCGTATATCAACATTCTTTGGATTACCAGTAGGAGCTATATGTAATCCATCACTTGAGTCAATAGAAGCAGCAATATATCCAGGAGAAAATGATTACGTGTATTTCATTGCATGTGAGGAAACAGGTGTAGTGTATTTTTTCACTACATACGCTGATTTTCTGGATTTTAAACATAGTTAAAAAGGAGAAGTAAAAAATGAAAGAATTAATAATGGAAATGGAGGAGTATGCCTCCCTTAAAAATGTACCTATAATAGAAAAGGAGTCAATCACTTTTCTAATGAAGTACATAAAGACAAAAAATGTAAAAAATATTTTAGAAATAGGAAGTGCAATAGGTTACTCAGCTATATTAATGGCAAGTAGTAATAAAGAAACTAATGTAACAACAATTGAAAGAGACGAAGTAAGATATATGGAGTGTCTAAAAAATGTTAAAAAATGTGGTTTAGAAAGTAAGATAAATGTAGTATATCAAGATGCATTAGAAATAAATTTATCTGAAGATATTAAATATGATTTAATATTTATAGATGCAGCAAAAGGACAATACGTAAATTTCTTTGAAAAATTTCAACATTTCTTGGCACCTGGTGGAGTTATAGTATCTGATAATATAAAATTCCATGGATATACAGGTAATTCAAAAAGTATAGAAAGTAAAAATCTTAGAGGTTTAGTTGAAAAATTAGAAAGATATATTGAATTTTTAAAAGATAATCCAACATTTAATACTGAATTTTATAATATTGGAGATGGAATTTCAGTAAGTGAAAGAAAGACAAATGAATAATTATATATTTATACCAAATGATAATAAAGATTTAGAGAAACTTAAAGGATGCAAAATTTTATATCCTATTAAGTTTTTTTCTGTTGGTTTCAATTCTTATTTTGAAATAGATGATATTACTACACCTAACTCATATTTATATATAAATAGGTTGCTTACTTCTAGTGATTTGGATCAGTTAAAAATATTATTGTTAAATTTACCATCAAACATTGTTGGGATTATATTTGAAGATTTAGGAATATATGAAATAACAAAAAATATTAATATCGAAAAAATATTTTCATCGAGTCATATTTTAACAAGTTCAAAGAGTATAAATACTTATTTAAGGTATTTTGATTCATGCGCATTGTCAAGTGATATAACAAAAGAAGAAATAGACAACATATTAAATAAAGCAGATAAAGAAATATGTATCCATGCTTTTGGACATATGCCACTATCTTATTCAAGAAGGTTGTTAAATACAAATTACGCTACAAATTACAAAATAAATTTTGAAAATAATTTAAATATAGAAAATACAAATTTTAAATTTATAGTAAATGAAAATGAATATGGAACAGTTATTTACGACAAAGATATATTTTCATGTTTAGAACTAAAATTTGAAAAAGAATTTAAATATATGATTATTAATTTATTTGAAATAGGAGCAGAGAAATTTTTTAACAATGACTATGAAACAACAGATAGTTTCTTAAGTAGAAAAACATTTTATAAAGTAAAGGGTGGTGATGTTAAATGAGAGAATTGTTAGCACCTGCAAAAGATCTAGAAAAATTAAAAATAGCATTGCTATATGGAGCAGATGCAGTATATATAGGTGGAAGAAATTTTTCTCTAAGAGCAAATGCTACAAATTTTTCTTTAGAAGAATTAAAAGAAGCAGTAGATTTTGCACACGCACTTAATAAGAAAGTATATATAACAGTAAATATAGTATTTCATGATGAAGATTTTGAAGGTTTATTAGAATATTTAAAGTATTTAGAAGAAATAAAAATAGATGGTGTTATAGTAAGTGATATAGCAGTAGTAGATATGATAAAAGAAAATGAACTAGATTTATTTATAGTATTATCTACTCAAGCTAGTTCAATAAATGAATACAACGTGGCATTCTGGCAATCTCTTGGAGTTAAGAGAGTCGTGCTAGGAAGAGAATGTGACAAAGAAGAAATAAAAAGGGTAATAGAAAATACTGGAGTAGAAGCAGAAGTATTTGTTCATGGAGCAATGTGCACAAGTTTTTCGGGTAAATGTTTATTATCAAATAAAACAACGCTTAGAGACGCAAATAGAGGCGGATGTGCACAGGTATGTAGATGGTGTTTTAAAAATAAAGAAAATCCTGAATTTTCAATGATGAGTAAAGATTTAAACATGATTGAAAATATTCAAGAAATGTTTTCTTTAGGAGTTGTATCTTATAAAATAGAAGGAAGAATGAGATCTGTATATTATTTAGCTACAGTAGTAGGAGTATATAGAAAAATCTTTGATTTAGTAAGTGAAAATAAATTAACTAAAGAAGATCAAGAATATTTCTTAAAGATATTAAATAGGGTAGCAAATAGAGAATCTAAAGCTCAATTTTTTAATAATTTACCAGATGAAACAGATCAGTATTTCTTTGGTAGAACAGAAGAAACTAATAAGGATTTTCTTGCAATAGTAAAAGAATATGATAAAGATTCAGGTATGGTTACATTAGAACAAAGAAATTATTTTAAAAAAGGAGATAAAGTTCAATTCTTTAATCCAAAATTTGAAATAAATGAATATACCGTAAATGAAATATTTGATAAAGATGATAATTTAATTGAAATAGCAAATCATCCTAAAATGATAATAAAAGTAAAAGTAGATTTCGAATTAAAAGAAAATGATTTTATGAGAATATCTATACAATAAAAAAAAGTAATATTTTTAAAGAATTACTTTTTTTTATTGTAATGTTTTATCAATAACAGTTTTAAGATTTTCTACACTAAACGGTTTATTTAACATATCTATAATAGGATACATGAATGCCTTATCTATAGTTTCTTTACTTTCATCACCAGTGATAATTGATACTTTAATATTTTGGAAAAGATTATTAGTATGCATAAGTTTTAAAATATCAAAACCATCAAGTTCTGGCATATTTAAATCTAATAATAGCACATCAATGTTATCTTTATTATTAAGTATATAATCAGCTGCTTCTTTAGAGTTATTAAAAATAACTAAATTAAATTTCGATTCTAATGAATTTTTTACAATATTAGTTATTAAAGGTGCATCATCAACTACAACTATGTTTTTCTTAATAATATTATCTTCGCAATCATTATCATTTAAATAATCAGATGAAACTTTAATCATTTGATTAATTGCTTCACAAAAATTATCGTAATTTTCATTAATGAATTTTTCATTACCATCTTTACCTGCAAGTTCATGTTCTAGTGCAATAGCAGCTACTGAATCAAAACCTAAATATCTAGCATCACTTTTAACAGAGTGAGCAAATATAGCATAGTTAGCTATTTCACTATTACCTTTAAAAGTTTTAAGTCTTTCTATTTTAACATCTATCCCGTCTAAGAAATCTTCTATAGTACTATTATAAAGTTCGATATCACCAAATAATTCGATACTTTTTTCAACATCAACTCCGTGATCTTTTAAAAAATTAATATTTTTCATTATTCATTCCTACCTTTAGAACAATTATATCATGTAAATTAAGTAAAAAAAAACAAAAACCCTTTTTTAACATATTCTTTACATATTTTAACTTGACATATAAAAAAATGTAATGTAATGTAACTAATACTTAAAAAGGAAGAGAAGTGAGTACAAAAATGAATCAGAAGTTAACAAGGGAAGAACAAGAAGAAATGATACAAGAATATATAAATAGTCAATATTTATATTTAGAAGAATTTTGTTGTAATAAAAATATAGAAAAACAAAAAATGTCAGTAATAATATCTGCATTAAAGAAGAGAAATTCAGACATTATAAAATCATTAGAAGAAAAAAATAGAAAAGAAATATTATCAAGATACGATGATGCCAAAAATAAATTTTATCAAATAATAAATATAATAAAAGAACAAGAAGATATATTAACTACAAATGAGTTATTGGTATTGATAATAAAAAAAATGCCAATGAATTACGTATTTAAGTATTGTGAAGATATTATATTATTAAAGGAATATGGAATAAATTTAGAAAGAAAAACAGAAATAAAAGAAAAGATAGAAGAGTTAGTAAAAAAAATGGAATTGGAAAATTATTCTATATTAATGAATTTTTTATACGAAAATAACTTTACTTCTTCGTTAATAGTTGGAATGAATATGGAAAAACCAAATAATAAACACTTATTAATAAGTTCTTTAATTTACGATTACGAATTAAATAATATTTTAATAAATAAGGAAGTAATAAAAAATGTTTTAGATTTTTGTAATGAAGCAAAAATTCCAATGAATCTATATATTGTAAGATTATTGATTAATATATATGCGGAGGGAAATTTAGAAAAATACAAAGAAACCTTCTTTATAATAGAAAGTAATGAACAAGGTAAAGAAAGATAGAAGAAAAGAGAAATAAAATAATGCAAGGAAATAGTAAAAATATCAAAAGATTGAATAGAAAAAAAATGGGATTAGAATATATTAAAGGAGACTACCTATATATTGAAGATTTTTGTGAAGAACATAATATAACAAAGAAAAGTTTTGAAGGAATGTTAAGATTTTTAAAAACTGAAGAACCGCAGATAACTGAGCAAATAAGAATATTGAGTGAAGAAAAGGTATTAGAAAGATACGATGATACAAAACAACAATTTGATTTATTAATAAGAATATTAGAAGAAAATAAAGAAAAAATGAGTGAAGAAGAATTAATTGTATTAATATATAAATATTTACCAATAAAATACATAACAATTTATAATGGAGACATAGATAAATTAAAAGTTCATGGTATTAATTTAACAAGAAAAACAGAGTTTAGAAAAAAAATTGAAGAATTGTTATTGAAAATGGAAATAGAAAATACAGAAATATTAGTATCTTATTTAGGTGAGATAAAGTATGCTACTAATGCCACATACGAAAGTTGTTTTAATAAAAATGAAACTGCATATGAAACAAAAGTAAAGTATCATATAGATTTTGAATATAATTCTGTACTTATTACAAAAGAAGTTATTGCAAAAATAGCAAAAATATTAGAAAGAAATAAGATGCAATTATATTCAGTTGTAATGAATATTTGTATTAGATTATATGTAGAAGGAAAGTTAGATGAATTCGAAGAAAAATTAAATATAATTAATCAAGAATTAGAAAATACATTATATACTAAAAAAAAGTAAATAAAATAAAGTTATAAATAAAATTTGACATAAAAACCATTTTGTAGTAAAATTTATATCGTTATAAAATATAACCAAAAAAGGAGAAAATTAATATGAAAGATAAATGTGTATTAACATCTGAAGGTTTTTTAGAACTTGAAGCAGAATTAAATGAACTTAAAACAATAAGAAGACCTGAAGTTATCATTGCATTGAAAGAAGCAAGAGCAATGGGAGATTTATCGGAAAACGCTGATTATGATGCAGCAAGAAATGAACAAGCTAGAATTGAAGCTAAAATAAAAGATTTAGAATATAAATTAGATCATTGTGAAATTGCAAAATCAGTAAAAAATACAGGTAAAGTTGGTCTAGGATCAATAGTAGGCATAAAATATGAAGATGGAGAAGAAGAAGAATATAAAATAGTAAGTTCAGTAGAAACTGATCTATTTAATAACAAAATATCAAACGAATCACCACTAGGAAGTGCATTATTAAATCACAAAGTAGGAGACAATGTTAATATTGAAAGTCCAAATGGAATATATAGTGTAGAAATTACAAAAGTTGCATAAAAAAAACTCTATTTTAGAGTTTTTTACTTTATAAAACTTTTTTTTTATGGTAATATACTTATAGTTTAAA
The DNA here is from genome assembly GCA_044432745.1 of bacterium. Taxonomy (GTDB): domain Bacteria; phylum Bacillota_I; class Bacilli_A; order RF39; family UBA660; genus CAKOSP01. The sequence goes on along the minus strand of JAWXUH010000001.1, from coordinate 125,307 downwards.
TAAGGAAGGAAATGATAATTATGATAACTAAACCAAAAGGATGTTATGACGTTTATGGTGAAGATTCAAAAATATATATTACAATACAAAATATAATAAATAATAATATGGAATTGATGAATGCATCGTATATACGTACACCAATATTTGAGGCAAGTGAGCTATTTCACAGATCAGTAGGTGAAACAAGTGATATAGTTTCAAAGGAAACTTACGATTTTACAGATAGATCAGATAGGAAGTTAACGTTAAGACCAGAAAATACAGCAAGTATAGTAAGAAGCTTAATAGAAAACAAAATTTATGCAAACGAGACAAATAGTGTTAAATTGTATTATTTTGGAACAATGTATAGATATGAAAGACCTCAAACTGGAAGAAATAGAGAATTTACTCAGTTTGGTTTAGAAGTGTTTAATTGTAGTAATGAACTAGTAGATGCTGAAGTTATAGCAAGTGGAGCAAAAATACTTAATGACTTAAGAATAGATGCAACTGTAAGACTTAATACGCTAGGTGATAGTGAAACAAGAGAAAAATATATAGCAGCACTAAAAGAATACATCAAACCATTTTTAAATGATTTATGTAGTGATTGTCAAAAAAGATTTGAAAATAATCCATTAAGAATATTAGATTGCAAAGTAGACAAGGATAGTGAAGTGTTCAAAGGTTTACCAAACATAAATGATTATCTAAGTGAAAATGCTAAAATAAGATTTAATAATTTAAAAAATTACTTAACTGAATTAGAAGTAGATTTTATAGTAGATACTAATATAGTAAGAGGATTAGATTATTATACAGACTTTGTATATGAATTTACTACAGAAGATGGCCTAGTTTTAGGTGGTGGAGGTAGATACGACAATTTAGTTGAAAATCTAGGTGGACCACAAATGCCAGCTACTGGATATGCCCTTGGAATTGAAAGATTAATTATTAAAATAAAAGAACAAGAATTAGCAGAAGTAAATAAATTAGAAACATTCATATTGGCAATTAGTTCAGAAGAAAAGTTTTTTGGTTTAAAATTACTTCACAATTTAAGAGAATGTGGAGTTGGTAGTGAAATGTGCTTCAATGAAGCAAGTTTAAAATCTCAATTTAAAATGGCTGATAAATTAGGATCAGATTTCTTAATATTATTAAATGATGAAGATTTAAAAAAAGGTCTTGTTACAATCAAGGATAATTTATTAAAAACAGAAGAAAAAGTAGACGAAAGTGAAGTTTTAGAATATTTATACGAAAAAATGTAAGGAAGGAAGAATAAAATATGAAATTTACTAAAGAAATGGTAGATGATTATGCAGAAAAATTATTAATAGGTTTATCAGAAGAAGAAAATAAAATGGTATTAGATGAGTTTAATATAATAGATCAAAATATTGACATTATAAATAATATAGAAAATTTGAGTGAAGTAATTCCAATGACTCATCCAATTGATAATTTCTCATGTGAATTAAGAGAAGATGTAATAGAGACATCAATAGAAATAGATGAACTTTTAAGTAATTGTGATTGTTATAGTGCAAGGGAAGTAGAAGTTCCAAAGGTGGTTCAATAATGAAATATATGAATAAAAGTATAGTAGAGCTTCATGAATTATTAAATAAAAAGGAAGTATCTTCTCAAGACTTAATAAAAGAATCTCTAGAAATGAGTAAAATTGTTAATGAGAAATGTAACGCATTCGTAACTATATGTGAAGATGCAAAAGAAGTTCCGGTAGTAGAAAGTTTATTATCTGGAATTCCTTATGGTTTAAAAGATAATTATAGTACAAAAGGTGTTCTTAGTACAGGTTCATCAAATACATTAAAAGATTATGTACCATTTTTTGATGCTACTAGTGTAAGTAATTTAAAAAAAGCAGGAGCTGTATATGTAAATAAAACAGTAATGGACGAATTTGGAATGGGTGGAACAGGAACAACAGGTCACACAGGTAGTGTGAAAAATCCTTGGAATACTGAATACATGTGTGCAGGTTCATCAGCAGGTTCTGCAGCAGCAGTAGCAGCTGGAGTATATCCATTTGCAACTGGATCAGATACAGGAGACTCTATAAGAAAACCCGCAGCATATTGTGGTATAGTTGGATACAAACCTACATATGGTTTGATTTCAAGACATGGATTATTTGCCTTTGCATCTAGTTTAGATACGTTAGGAGTTTTTACTAGAAACGTAGAAGATGCAGCTATTGTAGTTGATGCTATGAAAGGTATAGATCCTCTAGATATGACTAGTTATGATAGTTCAGAAATGAATTTATATAAAGAGCTTAGTACTGAAGTAAGTACAAAGAAAATTTGTTATATAAAAGAATTGTGTGATATATCTAATTATGATAATGCTGATAAAAATTTAATAGAACATTTAGAAAATTTCCATAAAACTTTAGATATTTATAGAAACTTGGGTATCACAGTAGTAGAAGAAACAGTAGATATGAAATTATTAAATGCAGTAAGTAGTGTATATTCAGTAATAAGTTGTGCTGAGGCTACAAGTAATATGTCTAATTTAACAGGTATATCTTTTGGACCAAGAAGCGAAAGTGAAAATTACATTGATATGATGAAAGACTATAGAACAAAAGGTTTTTCGCCATTAATAAAAAGAAGATTCGTAATAGGTTCGTATGTACTTCAAGCTAAAAATAAGGAAAAATATTTCCATAATGCACAAAGAGTAAGAAGATTATTAGTAGATAATTGGAAAAAACTTTACGATAAATATGATGCAGTAGTTTTACCTGTATCAAGTGGACCAGCAAAAAAATTAAATGAATGTAGTGATTTAAAAGATAAGTCATCACTTGCATTAGAAGAACATTTACAAATTGGTAATTTTGGTGGTTTTCCATCTATAACAATACCAAATGGTTTTATTGATAATATGCCAGTAGGTATTAACATAACATGTAATTGTTATGAAGATAGCACTGCATTAAATTTAGCATTGGCATTAGAAAGTAAAATGGATTATAAAAACCAAATAGCAAAGGTGAGTGAATAATGGATAAATATACAGTAATGATTGGTCTTGAGATGCACTGTGAAATAAGTGAAACTAACACAAAGGTATTTTCTTCAGCATCAAATGATTTTAGTGATGTAGCAAATACAAATATAAGACCACTTGATATGGCATTTCCAGGAACACTTCCAGTAGTTAATAAAGAGGCAGTAAGAAAGTCTTTAAAAGCTAGTATGATAATAGGATGTAAATTACCAGAATTTTTATATTTTGAACGTAAAAATTACTATTATCCAGATTTACCAAAAGGTTATCAAATAACACAAGAAACTAAACCAGCACCAGTAGGAATTTATGGTTTACTAGAATATGACTGTGATAATGAAATGAAAAAAGTTAGAATAAATAATATTCACTTAGAAGAAGATTCAGCATCATTAGATCATTTTGATGATTCTAGTTTAATTGATTATAATAGAGCAGGAGTTCCTTTACTTGAGTTAGTTACAGAACCAGATTTTAGAAATGCAGAAGAAGCAGTGAGTTTTCTAGAAACTATGAGAAGAATATATCAATATGCAGATATAAGTGAAGCAGATAGTAAAAAAGGTCAAGTTAGATGTGACGTTAATATATCACTTGCACCAATAGGTGTTGATTTAGATAATCCAAGTAATTGGGGAACTAAAGTTGAGATAAAAAATGTAAATTCATTTGGAGCAGTAAGAGACTGTATAAATTATGAAATAAAAAGACAGTTAGTTGCTAAAGAAGATGGAACATATGACCAAATAGAACAACAAACAAGAAGATGGGATGAAGAAAGTGGAACTACAGTTTATATGCGTGGAAAAGTTGATGCAATAGATTATAAATATTTTGTAGATCCAAATATTCCAAAAATTAAGTTAACAGACGAATTTATAGAAAATATTAGAAAAGAGATACCAGTTCTTCCAAATGAAAGAATGAAAAAATATATAGAGGATTATAAATTTAATATTAAAGATGCAACTAGTCTAGTAAGAGAAAAAGATGTATCTGATTATTTTGAAATGTGTATTGATAAAGGTATTAAACCAAATGTTGCTTGTAATTGGGTACTAACTCAAATATTAGGATACTTAAATAAAACTGGAGTAAATATAAAAGATATGTATCTTACACCAGAATACTTAAAAGTAATAATAGATAATATAGAAAATAGTACTATATCAACTAAACAAGCAAAAGAGATATTTATAAAAGTTTTAGAAGAAGAAAAAAATCCAACATCATTTATTGATAGTAATAATAGACAAATAACAGATGAAGATGAAATAGAAAAACTAATAATAAGTATTTTAGACAATAATGCAGGTCAAATAGAAGCATATAAAAATGGAAAAACTAATTTATTCGATTACTTTGTAGGACAAGTAATGAAAGAATCAAGAGGTAAAGCAAGTCCAGTTTTAACAAAAGAATTATTACAAAAAAATCTTGATATAAGATAAAAAAGAAGTAACATTATAATTATTATAATGTTATTTTTATGCTATATTCTTTAATAAGAACAGTATTATTGTTGTTATAAAAAACATAGTAAAAAAAATAAAATATTAATTTTCTTTTGTCAATGTTAAAGTAAATGCAATGAAAAAAAATTTTATATATGCTATAATTAAAAAAGGAAAGAGAGAGTAAAAATGAATTCATTTATATATAATAATCCGACAAAGGTTATATTTGAAGAAAATGGAATAATCCATTTAGAAAAAGCATTAAAAGAACAAAATTGTAAAAAAATATTAATAGTTTATGGAGGTAAAAGTGCTGAAAAATCTGGTTTACTATATAAAGCAGTTGAATATATAGAAAAAGCAGAAATAGAATATTGCATGTTAAGTGGAGTAGTGCCAAATCCATTATTATCCAAAGTTAATGAAGGAATAGAATTAGGAAAAAAAGAAGAAATTGACTTTATATTAGCAATAGGTGGAGGTAGTGTTATAGATACTGCTAAGGCTATTGGAGTTGGTATAAAAGCTGGAGGAGATGTTTGGGATTTCTTTGAAGGAAAAAGAACAATAGAAGCATGTATACCGGTAGGTTGTATATTAACAATACCAGCAGCAGGAAGTGAAATGAGTACATCTTCGGTAATAACTCATGATGAATCATTATTAAAAAGAAGTATAAATTTTGAAGGAGCAATATGTAAATTTTCTATATTAGATCCATCATTAACGTTATCGCTTCCAGATTATCAAACATTTTGTGGAGTTACTGATATAATGATGCACACAATGGAAAGATATTTCAATACAGTTGAAAATTTAGAACTAACAGATGCGTTAGCAGAAGGTCTTTTAAGAACAGTAATTAAATACGGAAAAGTTCTAAAAAGTGATACTAACAATATGGAAGCAAGATGGAATATTATGTGGGCAGGTAGTTTATCACATAATGGTTTAATGAATTGTGGAAATAACAAAGGAGATTGGTCAACTCACAAAATAGAACACGAAATAGGTGGACTATATGATGTTGCGCATGGAGCAGGTTTGGCAGCAGTTTGGGCATCATGGGCAAGATATGTAGTAGAAGTTATACCTCATAGATTTGAAAAAATGGGTTTAACAGTACTAGATATTAAAGATACAGGAGATCAACTTAAAAATGCTAATTTAGCAATAGATGAGATAGAAAAATTCTTTGAAGAAATAGAAATGCCTATAACAATAAAAAAATTAGGAGTAAAACCTAGTGAAGAAGAAATAATATTAATGGCAGATAAAGCTACAAATTACAATAATGTAACTATAGGAACAGTAAAGAAATTAGATAGAGATGATATTATAAATATAATAACTAATGCTTTATAATAAATATCCAAGGAAGTTAAAAAAATGAAGGTAAAAATGTTAGGTACTGGTGCAGTATATACTATATATAATAGTGCATCTGTATTAGTAGATGAGAAAATAATCATAGATACACCAAATGGAGCATTAAAGCAGTTTTTAAGAAATGGAAATGACATTAATAAAATAGAAACGATTATTATAACTCATATGCATGGTGACCATACAGCAGATATATTGTTTTTCTTGGTATATATAAATATATACCTAAGATTGAATAAAAAAATAAATATAATAGGTCCAGTTGGTATATCTTCAAAAATAATAGAAATAGAAAATGCATTTAATTTTATAAAACAAGGAGATTATTTAGAAAAGTATAATATAAAAATAACTGAATTAGCAGACGAAGAAGAAGTTATAGTTCATGATTATAAAATAAAAGCATATAAAGTATTACACGGGAAAGAAGAACCATGTAATGGATATGTAATTAACAATAAATTAGGGGTTACAGGTGATGCAACCCTTTGTCAAGGGGTTGAAAAAATAGTAGAAAATTCAAAAGTAATTATAACGGATTGTTCTCATATAAATGAATCAAAAACGCATATGGGAATAGATACAAATAAAATATTGTATGAAAAATATAAAAAACAAATGGTAGCTACTCACATAAGGGATTTAACAAGAGAGTATGCAAAAGATAATAATATAGATTTTATGGTATTTCCAGAAGATTATTATGAATTTACATTAGATTAAGTGAAAAGGGTGGAAATTTAATGAATGAGTTAAAGTTAGAAGATTTATTAAAAGAAATTAATAAATACAATAAAAGAAATAAGGATATAATAAAGAAAGCGTATTTTTATGCAGAAAAATTTCATGAAGGCCAAAAAAGGCAAAGTGGAGAAGAATATATAATTCATCCGCTAAATGTAGCGTACATACTAGCAACTATGAAGGCTGATGAGAAGACAGTGTGTGCAGGGTTGCTGCATGATGTTCTAGAGGATACTCCAGTTACGAAAGAAGAACTAACAGCCGAGTTTGGAGAAGAAGTATGTAATTTGGTATTAGGTGTAACAAAAATAAGTAATATTCACTTTGTAAATGAAGAAGATATTATAATGGAAAATACTAGAAAGATTATAACTAGTATTAAAAATGATATAAGGATAATAGTTATTAAACTTGCTGATAGACTTCATAATATGAAAACTTTAGAGTTTAAAAAGCCGGAGAAACAAGTGAAAAATGCAGTAGAGACAATGGAAATATTTGTACCACTAGCATATCATATAGGAGCATATTTAATAAAAGAAGAACTAGAAGATCTTTCTTTCAAGTATTTAGATAAAGAAAAATATAAAAAAATAAAAGATTTAAAAAATGAATCTTTTGAAAAGAATGCCGAAAATATTGAACTTATAACAAATACTATAGGAAATAAATTAAAAGCAGAAAAAATAAAATTTAAATTAGTTATAAGAGAACTTAGTTTAACGGGTATAAATAAGAGGTTAAATAAAGGTTACAAATTTGAAGAGATACATAATATAAGATCACTTGTAGTAACAGTGCCAACTATAATGGATTGTTATAAGGCATTAGGAACAATTCATAGTGTATACTATCCAGTTAATCATAAATTCAAAGATTATATCTCTAATCCAAAAACAAATATGTATAAATCTTTACATACAACAATATTTGGGATGGACGGATACTTAATGCAAGTACAAATACGTACATTTGAAATGGATATGACAGATTGTTATGGTTTAGTATCATACTGGGAAAGAAATAAAAACAAAGCAACTAACTTAATGCAAAAAGACTTAATAGAAAATTATCAATTCTTTAGTGTATTAGAGGATTTAGACAATGCATTTGGAGATAATTACCAATTTGTAAATTTGGTAAAAGATGAAGTTCTTAATGATAAGATATATGTTTATTCACCATCTGGAGAAATAGTAGAACTTCCAAAAGGATCTACACCAATTGATTTTGCGTTCAAGATGCATACAGAAATTGGAACTAAGATGGTATCTGCAGTTGTAAATGATCATCCAGTAGATATTGACTATGTTCTTAAAAATAAGGATAGAATAAAAATTGTAACAGATGATTCCAACATTGATAAAAAAGAATGGATAGAAAAAGCACATACTAGTTATGCAAAAAGAAAAATTAAAGAGTCATTAAAAGTTAAAGAAAAAGAAGAAAAAAAGAAGGAGAGTCTAAATGATTAAAATATTAAAATATCTAACTAAAACAGAATGGTTATTATCTTTAATAGTTGTTGTATTAATAATGTTTCAAGTACATTTAGAATTATTATTACCTGATTATATGTCTGAAATAACTATGCTAATTAGTAGTGGTTCGGATGCATTAAATGAAGTAATGTTAGCAGGAAGTAAGATGATAGGTTGTGCAGTGGCTAGTTTAATTCTAGCGGTATTTGTATCAGTAATAGCAGCTAAGATTGCATCTAATTTTTCTGCAAGATTAAGAAAAGAAATATTTGAAAAAGTACAATCATTTTCTAATGCAGAGATTAATAAGTTTTCAACGTCAAGTTTAATAACAAGAACAACTAACGACGTTACACAAGTTCAAATATTAATTATAATGGGATTACAAGCTATGATAAAGGCACCAACAATGTCAATTTGGGCTGTAAGTAAAATACTAAATAAAAATTTAACATGGTCTGGTGCCGTTGGAGTATCAGTATTAGTATTATTAACAATAGTTGGAGTATGTTTATTCTTAGTAATACCAAAATTTAAAAAAATACAAGCACTTACTGATGATATAAATAGAGTAACAAGAGAGCATTTAACAGGATTAAGTGTTATTAGAGCATATAATGCAGAAGAATATCAATATAACAAATTCTTAGAATGTAATAATAATTTAACGTCTACAAATTTGTTTGCAAATAGAACGTTATCTGTAATTATGCCTAGTATACAAGCAGTAAATAGTTTCTTAGTATTATCAATATATTTCATTGGTGCATATTTAATAAGTAATGCAAATTTAACAACAGTTGAAGTATTATTTTCAGATATGATCGTATTTACGTCATATGGAATGCAAATTATAATATCATTTATGATACTAGTAATGGTATTTATTATGTTACCTAGATCAGCAGTATCAGCTAAAAGAATAAATGAAGTATTATGTACTGAAGTTTCAATCGTAGATGGAAAAGGAACAGAAGGTAATAAAGATAAAAAAGGTGAAATAGAATTTAAAAATGTTTCATTTAAATATCCAGATGGAAAAGATTATATACTAAAAGATATATCATTTAAAGCTAAAAAAGGTGAAGTAATTGCCTTTATAGGTGCAACTGGTTGTGGTAAAAGTACAATAGTTAATTTGATACCTAGGTTCTTTGATCCTAATAAAGGAGAAGTTTTAGTAGAAGGTATTAATATAACTGAATACAAATTATCAGATTTAAGAAATAAAATAGGATATATATCACAGAAAGCAACATTATTCTCAGGTACAATTGAATCAAATGTATCATACGGATGTAATGGAAAAGAAAGTGAAAAAAATGATTTAAAAAAATCAATAGAAATAGCGCAAGCAAAAGATTTTGTTGAAGGTTTAGAAGATAAGTATAATGGGCATATAGCTCAAGCTGGTGGAAATTTATCTGGTGGACAAAAACAAAGAATTAGTATTGCAAGAGCTATTAATAGAAAACCAGATATTTTTATATTTGATGATTCATTTTCTGCATTAGATTATAAAACAGATAGAAATTTAAGAAATGCTTTAAACGAAAATTGTAGTGATAGTACTAGAATAATAGTAGCTCAAAGAATAGGTACAATTAAAAATGCAGATCAAATAATAGTACTTGAAAACGGTGAAATTGTAGGTATAGGAAAACACAAAGATTTGTTAAAGAAATGTGAAGTATATAAAGAAATAGCTCTTTCACAATTATCAAAGGAGGAACTAGAAAATGAATAATAAACCAGGAATGAGAAGTTCGTCTCCAGCCGGTAGACCTGGCGCAGGTGGTTTTGAAAAAGCTAATGATTTCAAAGGAACTTTAAAAAAATTAATGAACTATTCTAAGAGATATAGAATATGGGTAGTTATAGCTATAATAAGTGCTTTCGTAGGAACAATATGTACATTAAGTGGACCTGATAAAATATCAAGTATAACTGAATTGATAACAGCAGGAGTATCAGAATACATATACGCAGCAAATGTTGCTATAGCAAATCAAATGAATACAAGTGGTTTATCTATCTCGATAGATTTAGAACAAATAGGAAGTATAGCATTTACATTAATGATAATATATGCACTAAGTTATGTATTATCGATATTTCAAGGCTTTGTTATGGCAACAGTTACTCAAAAAGTAACAAAACAAATGAGAACTGATATAACAAATAAAATAAATAAACTTCCAATGAGTTATTTTGGAAGAACTTCTACTGGAGATGTATTATCAAGAGTAACAAATGATGTTGACACTGTAAGTCAATCATTAAATAATAGTATAGGTATATTAGTATCTTCTATGACATTGTTCTTCGGATCGTTATTGATGATGTCAATTACAAATGTAACATTGACAATAACAGCAGTGTTATCTACAGTAATGGGATTTGCGTTAATGATTATAATTATGAGTAAATCTCAAAAATATTTTAAAGAACAACAAGAACAAATAGGAAACTTAAATGGACACATAGAAGAAATGTTTACAGCACACACAGTAGTAAAAGTATATAATGGTGAAGCTAAATCTCAGGAAAAATTTGATCAAATGAATGATGCTTTAAAAAGCAGTGTATTTAAAGCACAAAGTTTATCTGGACTTATGATGCCAATAATGTCTTTTATAGGAAATTTTGGATATGTAGCAGTATGTGTAGTTGGAGCTATATTATCGATAAATGATAAAATAGGTATTGAAGTAATAGTTGCATTTATGATGTATATAAGATATTTTACTAATCCACTTTCACAAATAGCACAATCAATACAATCTTTACAATCTGCAACTGCTGCAAGTGAGAGAGTATTTGACTTTTTAGAAGCAAAAGAAATGGAAGATGAAAGTCATAAAGAATTAACAGGAAATAATTTTGAAGGTAATGTAGAATTTAAGAATGTATATTTTGGATATGATTCTAATAAACCTATAATAAAAGATTTCTCAGTAAAAGTTAAAAAAGGACAAAAAATAGCAATAGTAGGACCTACTGGAGCTGGTAAAACGACGATTATAAATTTATTAATGAAATTTTATGATGTTGACTCAGGTACAATATTATTAGATGGTATAGAAACAAACAACATGTTAAGAGAAGAAGTGCATTCACAATTTTGTATGGTACTTCAAGATACATGGTTATTTAAAGGAACAGTTAAAGAAAATCTAGTATATTCAAATGAAACAATAACAGAAAAACAAGTAAAAAATGCTTGTAAGGAAGTAGGTTTAGATCATTTTATTAATACTTTACCAAATAAATATGATACTGTATTAAGTGATAATGTAAATTTATCTGCTGGTCAAAAACAACAACTTACAATAGCAAGAGCAATGCTTGCTGATAAACCTATGTTAATACTAGATGAAGCTACTTCATCAGTAGATACAAGAACAGAAGTAATAATTCAAAGAGCAATGGATAATTTAATGGAAGGTCGAACTTCATTTGTAATAGCACATAGATTATCTACAATAAAAAATGCTGATATAATATTAGTAATGAAAGACGGAGCAATTATAGAACATGGGAATCATGATGCACTAATTAAAAAAGGTGGATTTTATGAAGAGTTGTATAATTCACAATTTTCAGAAAAAGAATAATACATATATTATTATAAAAAAATCTAACATAACGTTAGTTTTTTTATGTTGTAAAATATTTTTTTAAAAAAAGTGTTGCATTATTGTTACAAATGTGTTATAATCATATTAATACGGGGGTATAAAAATGAAAAATAAAAAAATGAACAAAGCTTTAATCAATATGGCGTTAATACAATCAATACTATATTCAACGATTCCACATGCTTACGCACAAGGGGTAGAGGTAAACGATTTATCTCAAGAAAAAGTTAAAGAATTACTAGAGTTAAATGTAAATTTAACATTTGTAGAAAAGTCTTTTATATATGATACATATATTATTTTAGAAGAAAATGCTCAATACATAGGTGAAGAACATGTAGAAGATTTTTTATTAAACACAAATATAGAATATAAAAATGATGATGATAATTTCACAAAATCAGGTTTATATTATTATGCAGATCATTTAATAGAATTATCAACATCTTCAATTAACGAAGAAATTGAAGCAATAGCACTTCACGAAGTTTTACATGGATATACTGATAATATAGGAAGTGGAACAACTGACTATAATAGAATATATAATGATACACATTTAAATGAAATATATAATGAAATATGTACTCAAGAATACATAGATGAGTTAGGTTTAAAAAGATATGTATCAATGTATGATAACGATTTAATAATAGGATATGTTTTAGAATCTATTGTAGGAAATGAAACAATAAAAAAATATAAATTTAATTCAAATATAGATATTATAGTAGAAGAATTAGAAAATGCTGGTAATAGTAGAGAAGATATATTATTATTCTTTGATAATTTGACTATGATACAACATTATTTATATTTAAAAAATAACAATGCAGAATTAAAACAAGAATTCTATTTAAATGTTTTTGATGCGTTAAATACTTTTTATCAAAATAAACATGGTCAAAATATGTTAGATAATAATGAAATATTGTTATTACTTGAAAATACAGTACTATGTAATGATTTAGTAAAAGAAAAAATAAATGAATACGTAAATAATACAAAAAATTTAAATCCAATATATTCTTTAACAGATGCAGATTATGTATACGAACCTCATAAATTATCAGTAGAATATAAAGAAATATTTAATAATACTGAAGGTAAAAAAAATAATAAGTTTCTTTATAATAATAAAGAAGTAGTAATAAAGAGTGATGATGTAAAGAATGAAGAATTAGAAGTATTTAATGAAAAATTTATAAATGCTTTAATAAATAATCAAAATTTATCAAATGCAGAAAAATATTTAGTACAAAATACGCTTGGTTTTATTAATGAAAATTATCAATTATTAAATCAAAATTATATATTAGAAATAGTAGAAAATTTAAATATAGTAACAAATAAATATGAAGATTCATCTTATTTTATAGAAGAAGATTTTACTCTATATTTTAATAATACAGATAGTAATTTAATATCTTCAGCACTTTTCTCTGAAATATTACAATTATATATTGCAAATGAAAACTCTTATAGTGATTATGTATATGATGTAGCAAATAACATGTATGCATTATCATACGGAGTAAACACTGAGTTTAAAAGTAATGAAAAGAATGACTTTTCATTAGATGCAACCTTTACATTATTAGTATATTACTTAGTAGGAGAAGATTTCTTATTAGATTATAAATTCAATCCTTCTAAAGATGTATTATATAATAAAATAATGTTATTAGGATATACAGAAGAAGAAATTATCCAAATACTTAATTTATTTGAAGAAGTACATAAAGCTAAACAAAGTAATAATGTATCAGAAGAAATAAATGCATGTATATATAAATTATATAACTTTTTATCTACAGTAAATCCAGATTCTACATGTATAAGATATAAAGAATGGGTAGAATGTATAATGAAAGAAAACATAGAAAATAATTATTATATAGATCATGAGAATAAAACTACAGAACAAATATTTTATTTAGGTGATCATGATGAAATAAACATATTCGGTGATTATGAAAATGGAAAAGATTTCGCAGCACACATTAGATAAAATAAGTTAATAAAAAACAAAATTATGTTAATTTTACACAATTTTGTTTTTTTTATTTTAGAAAAAAATATATTATGTTAAACTGATATTAGGAGGATAAGTAAAATGAATATAGGAGAAGAACCAATTCACATTAAATGTGCGAACAAAAGTGATATATCAAGAAAGGTAATAATGCCAGGTGATCCACTTAGAGCAAAATATGTAGCTGAAAATTTTTTAGAAAATGCACGACTAGTAACAAGTGTAAGAAATATGTTTGGTTATACAGGAATGTATAAAGGAGAAGAAATAACAGTTATGGCTCATGGTATGGGAATGCCATCTGCAGGAATATATGTATTTGAATTATGTCATCACTTTAACGTTGAAAAAATTATAAGATTTGGAACATGTGGTGTAATGGATGAATCTGTTAAAGTACCAGAAATAATCTTAGCAGATAGTTTATATAGTGAATCTAATTTTGCAGTGCAATATAATGGTTCAACAGAAAATTTAATTAAACCAAGTGAAAAATTAAATAATAACATTAAGCAATCAGCAACGGAATTAGGACAAAAATTACATGTAGGAACTATCATGACATGTGATGTATTTGGACCATATGTAGATATGGATACTATAGAATCAAGAATTCCAACTCATATCAAACCAATAGGGGAAGAAATGGAAGGATTTGGTATAGTTCATATTGCAAACTCAATGGGTAGAGAGGCAGCAATTATGGCTACCGGTGTAGATTCAAAATTTAGTGATGAAATATTAAGTATTGGAGATAGAGAGAAATCTTTAAATGATATGATTATACTAGCATTAGAATCAATTATCAAATAAAAAAATGACTTCAGTCATTTTTTTATTTGTTTAAAATTTTAAGTTTTTAATTCTTTCCATTGCTTCTATAATATCTTCCATATTACCAAAAGAAGAAAATCTAAAATATCCTTCACCAGCAGGACCAAAACCAGATCCTGGAGTACCAACTACATTAGCTTCGTTTAATAATTTATCAAAGAATTCCCAAGAAAGCATATTATTTGGTGTTTTTAACCAGATGTAAGGAGCATTCGTACCTCCAAAAGTAGTAAATCCCATTTCGTCTAAAGAACTTTTAATTACCTTAGCATTATTTAAATAATAATTAACGTTATCATTAACTTCTTTTAAACCTTCAGTACTATATACAGCTTCAGCACCTTTTTGAATTACATATGAAACTCCATTAAATTTAGTAGTTTGTCTTCTATTCCAAAGTTTATTTAAACTAACATTATCAATTATTAATTCTTTAGGAACAACAGTGTAGGCACATCTTAATCCTGTGAAACCTGCAGTTTTAGAAAAACTTCTAAATTCGATAGCAACTTCTTTTGCACCTTCAATTTCATAAATAGAACGTGGCAATGATTCATCTGTAATAAATCTTTCATAAGCTGCATCAAATAAAATTACACTTCCATTAGTTTTAGCATATTTAACCCATTTTTTAAGTTCATCTTTAGTTAGAACTTCACCAGTAGGGTTATTAGGAGAACATAAATATATTAAGTCTAAATTCTCTGTAACATCGTCAGCTGATGGACAAAAATTATTTTTGCTATTTCCAGTAAGGTAAGAAATATTTTCATATTTTTTAGTTTCTGTATTAAAATTACCACTTCTACCTGCTATAACATTTGTATCTAAATAAACAGGGTAAACTGGATCTGGTAAACCAACTTTATTATCAATAGAAAATAAATCTATAATATTAGAACAATCTGGTTTTGAACCATCCGAAACAAATATTTCATCAGCTTCTATATCCATACCTCTATTAGTGTATTCAAATTCAACAATTTTGTTTCTTAAAAAATCATAACCTTGTTCTGGTCCATAACCTTTAAAAGTTTCGCTTGAACCCATTTCGTTGTTAGCAAGATTGATAGCATCTCTAACACTTTTCATCATTGGAAGAGTAACATCTCCGATACCTAATCTAATTATTTTAGAATCAGGATTTTGTTCTTTATAATCTGAAACTTTAGAAGCTATTGTAGAAAACAAATAACTATCTTGTAATTTCAAAAAATTTTCATTAATTTTAACCATTTTACATTTCTCCTTCAAAAACTGTAGTAGCAGGACCACTCATAAATACTGTATCTTCAGTATAATCTATTAATAAATTACCACCAATTAAAGATACATTACATTTAGAATTAATAAGATTGTTATTATGTGCAGCAACAACAGATGCACATGATCCAGTACCACAAGCTAACGTTTCACCGCTACCTCTTTCCCAAACTCTCATTTTGATATTATCTTTATCAATAACTTCTATAAATTCTACATTTATTCTATTTGGAAAAATATCTAAATTTTCTATCATAGGACCAATTTTTTCAATTTCTAGATCATCAACATTTTCAATAAATGTAACTGCATGAGGATTACCCATAGATACTAAATTAAGTTCATAATCAGTATCATTTATAGTAACAGTTACTTTACTCATTTCATTTATATCATTTTTGGGAAAGTCATTTGTATTAAAAATAGGTGCTCCCATATCAACTTTAGCTCCTATACATATATTATTTTCAATAATTAAATCTAAAGTTTTAATACCAGATAACGTTTCAATAGTAATAACATCCTTAGTTGTTAATTTTTTATCATAAACATATTTTCCTACACATCTAATACCATTACCACACATCATAGCAAGACTACCATCTGCATTATAAATATTCATTTTAAAATCAGCTATATCACTTTTATCAATTAATATAATACCATCTGATCCAATACCAAAGTTTCTATTACTTAAGCTTATAGCTAAATCTTCGATATCACTTGGCATATTATTTTCCATACAATTTATGTATACGTAATCATTACCAATTCCATTCATTTTTGTAAATTTCATTTTATCATTCCTTTCAAAAATACAAACTAAACAAAGTTCATATAAAATAATTATACTTTAAAAAAAGTTAAAAATAAATAAAAAACTTACAATAAGACAAACATCGATAATAAAAAAGAAAGACTGAAAAAAATAACTAAATGTGTTATAATTTTTTTGGAGATATGTGTATATGAAATCAATTGGAATAATATGTGAGTTTAATCCATTACATAATGGACATGTTCATTTTATAGAAGAAATTAAAAAAAATTATCCTGATTACGTTTTAATATTAGTTTTAAATGGGTATTTTTTAGAAAGAGGAGAAGTATCAATATTATCAAAAGAGGATAAAGTTAAATTATCACTTGAATATAATGTTGATATTGTATTGGAATTACCAGTATTATTTGGAACTCAAAGTGCAGATACTTTCGCAGAAGTATCTATAAAAATATTAAATAATTTAAAAGTAGAAAAATTAATATTTGGAAGTGAATCAAACAATATAGACGATATATTTCAAATAGCAAAAAAACAATTATATGATAAAAATTATAACGAAGATGTAAAAAAAGAATTAAAAACAGGAATTAATTATCCTAGTGCATTAGCTAAAGCATTAAAAACAGATGATTTTGTATTTACGCCAAATGATTTATTAGGAATTTCTTATGTTAAGGCAATATTAAAAAATAATTTTAATATTGAACCTATTACATTACAAAGAACAAACGGTTTTCATGATAATGATTTAGAATCAAATATAGTAAGTGCATCAAATATAAGAGAAAAGATAAAAGAAGATAAATGTATAATAAATTGCATTCCAAAAGATTATACAAATATAATAAATACATGTGATAAAGAAAAGTATTATGAAATACTAAAAGTTAAAATATTAACAGATCCAAATTTAAAAGGATACTTAGATGTAGATGAAGGAATAGAACACAGATTATATGAAGGTGTTATAAATACAAATTCATTGGATGAATTAATAAAATATACTAAGAACAAAAGGTATACATATAATAAAATTAATAGAATGTTAGTACATATATTATTAGGTATAACAAAAGAAGATGCAAAAAAAGAGATGAGTTATACAAAGATAATAGGATTTAATAAAAAAGGACAAGAATATATAAGAAATATAAAAAAAGATACTGCTTTACCATTAATAGTAGATAAAAATGATTCAATAGAGCAACTAGAAAAAAGAGCATCCATAATATATGAACTTTTAACAAATACAAAAACTAGTTCGTTTGAACACAATAGTAAACCAGTAGTAAAAAAGGATTAATAAAATGATTATAGTAATAACAGGACCAACATGTGTTGGAAAAACAAAATTAAGTGAGCATTTAGCAAAGAAGATAGATGCAATAATTATAAATGCTGATGCGGTTCAAGTATATAAAGAGTTAAATATAGGAAGTGCAAAACCAATAAAAGAAGAAATGTCTAATCAAGAACACTATTTATTTGATGAAAAAAACATAACAGAAGATTACACAGTATTTGATTATCAGAAAGATATAAGGAAATTACTTGAATTAAATAAAGATAAAAATATAATAATAGTAGGTGGTACTGGATTATATATTAGTGCGGGATTATATGATTATCAATTTGAAGAAAATTTAGAAAAAGATGAGTATGAAAATCTAACAAATGATGAATTATATAAGTTAGCGCTTGAAAAAGATTCAAAAATAGATATTCATCCAAATAATAGAGTAAGATTAGTAAATTTTTTAAATCAAACAATAAAATCTACAGATGGTAAAAATTTATTATATGAAGCAAAGTTCATTGGATTAACTACATCAAGAGATATTCTGTACGAAAAAATAAATAATAGAGTAGATGAAATGTTTGAAAAAGGGTTGCTAAAAGAAGTAGAATTGTTATATAATAAAAAAGATGATTCAAGGGTATTAAATAGCGCAATAGGATATAAAGAAGTAATACAATATCTTAATAAAGAAACTTCTTACGAAGAGATGATTGAAATAATTAAACAAAATAGTAGAAGATACGCAAAAAGACAATATACATGGTTTAATAATAAAATGAATTTAGAGTGGTTTGAAGTGAATTATGAATGTTTTAATAATACAATAGAACAAGTTGAAGAATATTTAGGAGTGAATTAATATGGCAAATAAAAAAAAAACAACGGAAAAAAATAAATTTAAATGGATATTTAGAATATCGTTATTTTTACTAATTACTTTGTTTGTACTAGTATTTATTAGTTTTAATAGTACATATTTGATTAATGAAGTAATGAGATATATATTTATAGTAATTATGATTTTAAGTGTAGGATCTATGGTATATACATTTAAAAAATTTAAAAAAAGTAAAATTTTTATAGGATTATTTACAGTGTATGCACTTGGATGTGGTATATTTTTAAACGTAGTATATAATAATGATTCTTTTAAAGATTGGTTTATAACAACAGCGCTAGCAACTAATTCTCATGAATATTATGCAAATATATTATATAGTGACAAAGATATAGAAAAAGTAAAAGATAATAATTATATAATAGAACCAGAAGAAGATACAGATGAAACTTTAGTAGATACATCATTATCTGATGTAGTATTTAAAGAAGAAGTAACATATGAAAATGAATATGAAGAAGCAGTTCTTGATAGAGAAGAAGGAACTAAGTTTAAACTTATCGAATTTGAAGTAAATGGACAAGATGCATATTTAGGTGTTATATACAATCCTGAAGATGTACATGTAGGAGTAACTCAATATTTAGGTGTAAGAGGAGAATATGTAACAGCTATGGCTGAAAGATATGAAGCATCTCTTGCAATAAATGCAGGAAGATTCTATGATCCAAGTTATTCAGGAGCTGGTGGAACACCAAGTGGAATAACAATAGTAGATGGAGCAGTTATAACAGGAACTGGTTCAACAAATACTAAAGTAATTGGATTTAACGAAAATGACATATTAATGCTTATAGATAATTGTACAGTAGCACAAGCGCAAGCAAACGGAATAAGAGATGCTGTATATTCAACACCATTTCTTATAGTAAATGGAACGCCAGCCTTCATAGCCGGAAATGGTGGATGGGGAATGGCTGCAAGAACTGCTATTGGACAAAGAGCTGATGGTATTGTACTATTCTTAGTTGTAGATTCAAATGAATTTAGAACAAGTGGAGCAGACATGTCAGACTTAACAGAAATAATGCTTAATTATGGAGCAATCAATGCAGCTAACTTAGATGGTGGAACATCAAGTGTAATGGCACTTAATTATGAATTAATAAATGATCCTATAGATTCAAGTTTAGCGCATCAAACAAGACCTGTAGCAACACTTTTTTACGTAAATTAATATAAACTGTGTTAATCACAGTTTTTTTATGTTATAATTTGTTAAGAGGTGTTTTATGAACAGAAGCGATATGAGAGAAAAATGTATGGTTATTTTATATCAAATAAATATGCATGAAAATAAAAAATTAAACTATGATATAAATGAAATTATATTAGATAATGTTAAACATTCAAATGATTTTATAGATGGACTTGTTTATGGAACTATGAAAAACATAAATGAAATAAATGAAATGGCAAACAAATATATGATTGACTGGACAATTGATAGAATAGATAGACCAGGTGCAGAGATTTTAAGAATAGGATTTTATGAATTAATGTATACAGATACTCCTAAAATAGTAGTTATAAATGAAGCTATAGAGCTTGCAAAAAAATATAGTGATGAATCTGTAAAAAATATAATAAATGCAGCATTAGATAAATATATTAAAGAGGTATAAATGGACTATATTAGCGTAACAGACTTAAATGAATATATTAAATCGTATCTTGAAAGAGATAGTTTTTTGCGTAAAATATACTTAAAAGGAGAAATAAGTAATTTAAAAAAACATGGTACTGGTCATTGGTATTTTACATTAAAAGATGATGGTTCCAGAATAAATGCAGTGATGTTTAAAGCTAGTACTTACAATGTTAATTTCACACCAGAAGATGGTATGAATGTTTTAGTTGAAGGAAGAGTTTCTTCATTTCCATCAAGTGGAAGTTATCAAGTTTATGCAGAAAAAATGCAATTAGATGGTATTGGTAATTTGCATTTAGAGTTTGAAAAGTTAAAGAAAAAGTTACATCAAGAGGGATTGTTTGATCAAAAATATAAAAAAGCAATACCGAAATATCCAAATAAAATAGGTGTAATAACAGCTCAATCAGGAGCGGCTATAAAAGATATAATAAGTACTATAAATAGAAGATTCCCAGTGGTAGAGGTAATATTATTTCCATCTTTAGTACAAGGTATGGGAGCAACAGACGATATAGTTAAACAATTGAAAATTGCTGATAATTATGGTTTAGATACAATAATTGTTGGAAGAGGTGGAGGATCTATAGAAGATATGTGGTCTTTCAACGAAGAGTTAGTAGCTAGGGCAATATTCGAGTGTAAAACTCCTATAATAAGTGCGGTAGGTCATGAAATAGATGTAACTATAGCAGACTACGTAGCAGATTTAAGAGCACCAACACCTACAGGAGCAGCAGAGATGGCAGTTCCAACAGTAATAGATACAGTTAATACTATAGAACAATATAAAATAAGATTAAATAAAAGTGTTAAAAATATGGTAAATAATAAGTTTATTGTATTAAGGAATTTAAAACAAAGTTATATATTAAAAAATCCAATGTCTATGTATGAAATAAAAATGCAAAAACTAGATAATTTAATAGAAAGTGCAAATAGCAAGATAAATAATATAGTATCTACAAAAACAGAACAATTTAATCAAGTTAATACAAGTTATATATTAAATAATCCAGAAAAAATAGTAGATAATCAAAAAAATAAATTAGCGATAGTATTAGCTAATTTGAAAAATTTAAATCCATTAGGAATTTTAGAAAAAGGGTACTCAGTAATTAGTTTAGATGATTCTATATTAACAAGTCAAAATAATGTTAAAGTAGGAGACGAAATTGACATAAGATTATTAGACGGTTATTTGAAAGCAGAGATAATAGAAAAAAAGGAAGGAAAATAATATGAAAAAAGAAATGACATTTGAAGAATCTTTACAAGATTTAGAAAAAATAGTTAAAGAATTAGAAAGTGGAAACGTTGAACTTGATAAAGCGATAGACAAATATACAGAAGCAATGAAGTTAGCAAAATTTTGTAGTGAAAAAATTGAAAATGCAACAGTAAGAGTAAATAAAGTATTAAATGAAGGGAAATTAGAAGATTTAAAGGTAGAGTAATTATGGAAGTAAAAGACATAACTAATAGAGAAGAAGATTTTGGAGCATGGTATACAGATGTATGTTCTAAAGCAGATTTAGTAGACTATTCATCAGTAAAAGGTTCAATGATTATAAGACCACTTGGATATGCATTATGGGAAGAAATTCAAAAACATTTAGATAAAATGTTTAAAGAAACTAATCATGAAAATATTCAAATGCCTATGTTTATACCAGAGTCATTATTAAATGTAGAAAAAGAACACGTAAAAGGTTTTGCCCCAGAAGTAGCATGGGTTACACATGGTGGTAGTGAAAAATTAGAAGAAAGACTTTGTGTAAGACCAACAAGTGAAGTTTTATTTTGTGAACACTATAAAAAAATAATTAAATCGTATAGAGATTTACCTAAATTATATAATCAATGGTGTACTATTGTAAGATGGGAAAAATCAACAAGACCATTTTTACGTAGTAGGGAAATAATGTGGCAAGAAGGTCACACTATGCATGAAAATGAAGAAGAAGCAGTTGAAGAAACATTAAGAATGTTAAATATTTATAAAAAACTTCAAGAAGAATATTTAGCTTTACCGGTAATTACAGGTAAAAAAACAGAAAAAGAAAAATTTGCAGGAGCAAAAGTTACATATACGCTTGAAGCTATGATGCAAAACGGAGTAGCTCTTCAAAATGGAACAAGTCATTATTTTGGAGATGGATTTGCAAAAAGTTTTAAAATTGAGTACTTGAATAAAGAAAATAAATTGGTAAATCCGCATCAAACATCATGGGGAGTATCAACTCGTATGATAGGATCAATTATCATGACTCATGGAGATGATAGAGGTTTGGTGTTACCACCGAATATTGCTCCATTTAAGACATGCATAGTACCTATTGGAGATGTGAGTGAAAAATTAGATATTTTAATAAAAGAATTAAAAGCAAATGACATTAGTTATAAATGTGATACATCTAATAAAACACCAGGATTTAAATTTGCAGAAGCAGAAGTTAAAGGATATCCAATTAGAATAGAACTTGGAAAAAGAGATCTAGAGGAAAATAAAGTAACTTTAGTAAGAAGAGATACACTTGAAAAGATTGTATTAACATTTGAAGAAGTAGTAGAAAAAACAAAAGAATTATTACCGATTATCCAAAAAGATATGTTTGATAAAGCATTGAGTAGAAGAAATGAAATGATATATTCAGTAGATACATATGAGGAATTTCTAGAAACAGCAACAAAAAAAGATGGATTTATTAAAATCAATTGGTGTGGTTGTGAAGAATGTGAAAATAAAATAAAAGATGATACAAGTTTTAAATCAAGATGTCTTATAGATGAAGAAGAAGTAAATGGTAAATGTTGTGTTTGTGGCAAAGAAGCTACAACTAGAGTTTATTTTGGTAAACAATATTAAGAAGATATATCTTCTTTTTTTCTTGACAAAAAACAGAATTTATAGTATTATACTTGTTACAAAAAAGAGGTTTCTATAATGAAAATAAATAAAGGAAGAAAATTTAATAATCTAATAAAAATTTGTACTGAAATAAGTAAATTAATTTCTGCTGCTATTTTAATAATTATGATAAAAGAAGAACTTGAAGAAGAGAGAGTATATGAAGAATATATAACTGCTCAAGGTGTAGAGTTTTTAATTAAAAAAAATGAACAATTAACAGCAGAAGAAATAATGTTCTTCTATAAATCAAATATTATTTTATTAGAACATGAAAATCTAATAGATATCGAACAATTAAAGAAATTTTTATCAAATGTAAGTATAGAATACAATTTAGAAGAAGACGGTATATCTGGAACGTATAATAGAAAAACAGATTTAATAAAAGTCGAAGAAGATGAATTTATAGAAACAAAAAAATCAGTATTATTGCATGAAATATTGCATGGATACACATCTTCTTCAAATAATACTTCTGTTTATTTAAACGAACTATTAAATGAATTGTGCACTGTGGAGTATTGTGAAGTTTTAGATATCGAATATTTTAATTCAGGTTACACTAAGCATCTAGTAATTATATATGTACTAGCAAATATAATAGAAATAGAAACTTTGCAAGAGTTAAAATTTAGTGCTGATTTAACAAACTTTAAAAATGAATTGTTATCTTTTGGAGTAACAGAAAAAGAGTATGAAAGTTTTTTAAATAATCTAAATGGGTTATGGTTATCAAGAACCAAAGGTGAAGTATTTAGAACAGGACTTTACATTGAAATGTATGACTTATTAAGTTCTTTTTATAAAAAAAAATACAACAAAGATATAGAGTATGATATAGAAATAATGTTAATTATGTATGATAGTGTACTAAGTAATGAAACAGTAGAAAAAGCAGTAAAAAAATATTTGGATTACGACGAAAATTACGAAAATTCAGGATTTTACAATAATACATACGAACTCAAAGTTATTAACGAGGGATTATATTCAAAAGATTTGATTGAGAAAAAAGAAGAAACAAGTTACGTACATAAAGAAGAGGAAAAAGAAATTGATTATAATTATTTACCTACATATGAAGACGTAATGTTTACTGATCAATTCAAAGAAAAAATTTCTAAAAATATTAACCTTAGTTTTAGAGAACAACAATTAATATACAATACAATATATTTTTTAAATGATTATAGGGAGTATGTAGATGAAGAAGAAATTTTGAAGTTTGCAGATAATTTAAATTTTATATATATAAAGGACATGGAAGGAAAAGCTACATATAATTCTAAAAATTATACTTTAATATTAGATGAAAATATAGCTGGTATTCAGGTTATATATGAAATACTAAAGACTTACACTAATAATATAGAAGAAATAAATGAATATATTTATGATATATCAAATAACATATTTCATTTAGAATATTTAGTTAGAAGTATGGGAGCATTTACTTATAATTATTTCACGACAGATTTTATGATTGTAGAGTTTTTAGTAAATTTACTAGGAGAAGAATTTTTCTTAAATTACAAATTTAATCCTAGTGATGAATATATATACATATCACTTAGTAATTTAGGTTTAAATAATCAAGAAATAACTGAACTATTAAAAATATTAGAAGAATTAAATTCATTAAGAGGTAATGAAGAGTTAGAACTAAGTGTTATTAAAAAAATGTATCCATATATAGAAAGTATATTAAAAAAACCAAAAACAGAAGGTAGAGAATATTTAATTAGTGTAGTTTTAGACTTTGAAGAAAATTTAAATCATTATTACATGTATGATGAAGAAAATGATTCTTTAACAAAGACAAAAAATAATAGATTTTTTTATACAACATTTCTAAGAGAATATGTTATAGGAGATAGAAGAATGATAAAAGTAAGGGAAAATTCAAATAATAGATAATCTGTGGGAAAATTAGTATTATAAAATAAAACTGTGGATTACTGTGTTTGATAAAAGTAATAATTATGTATAAAATTATTAAGGAGGAAGAAAAATGAAAAATACAAAACAAGTGAAAAAGAAAAAAAGTTCACTAAAAGAAATAATGAAAAATTATAAATCAACTATAATATTATTAAGTTCAATATTAATAGGAGCATTAATAGGATATATATTTAAAGAAGATGCAATAATATTAAAACCTTTAGGAACATTATTATTAAATTTCTTATTATTATCAGTAATACCATTAATATTTTTCTCAATAACTTCATCTATAGTAAAAATGGATAAAGTTCAGAGATTAGGAAAAATACTAAGAAGTATATTAGTTGTATTTGTTGCAACGTCTGTAATATCTATATTAGGAAGTTTTGCAATATTGAAAAATATAGATCTAGTAGAAAGCGCTGACGCGGAAATAATCAAAGAAAGTTTTGATTATACACTAGAAGATGAGGGTATAGAATTAAATTTATTAGAAAGAACAGTAAGTGTAATATCTGTAAATGATTTTCAAAAAGTATTAACAACAGACAATGTGTTAGCCTTAATCATTGTAGCAATATTAGTAGGTATATCTGTTAATAAAGCTGGCAAAAAAGGTGAAAAAATAAAAGAATTACTTATATCAGCAAATGAAGTAACAACTGAATTTATAGGATTAATTATGTTATATGCACCAATTGGATTGCTTGCATACTTTGCAGCATTAGTTGGAGAAATGGGATCAATAATTAGTGTAGGATATTTAAAAACTGCAGTAGTTTATTTATTAGTAGCTATGATATTTTATTTTGTAGTATATACATTATATGCATATATAGCAGCTGGAAAAAAAGGTGTAAAATGTTTCTGGCAAAATATTACTTATTCATCAGCAACAGCTTTAGGTACTTGTTCATCAGCTGCAAGTGTACCAGTGAATATTGAATGTACAAAAAAAATAGGTGTACCTAGTGATATAGCAGAAACTACAATATCATTTGGAACAAGTTTTCACAAAGATGGTTCATCAATAGGAAATGTTGTTAAAATAATGTTTTTAGCATCGTTATTCGGAATGGAAATATCAGGTTTCAAAGGTACAATGGAAGTAATAGGAATATCATTGTTATCAATGATATTAGTATCAGCAGTACCAATAGGTGGAGGAACTATAGCAGAAATGATCATTATAACAATGATGGGATTTCCTGTAGCAGCTTTACCTATACTTACAATAGTAGCAGTAGTAATAGATGCACCAGCAACATTATTAAACGTAGTAGGTGATTCATCATCATCAATGCTTGTAGCAAGACTTGCTGAAGGTAAAGATTGGTTAAAAGATAAAAAGAATTAATAAAAAAAGTATTATTTAAGATACTTTGATAAATAACTATCAAAAAAGAGAAAATAATTTTTCTCTTTTTTATTTTGACACGAAAAATAATATATGCTAGAATATTTTTTATATATTTTGGAGGATAATTATGAGTGAAAAAGAATACTGCATTAATACTTTAGATTATTTAGTAAAATTTTTAATGAAAGTAAATCAAGAACTTATACTAACTAATAAAGAAATAAATGAGGTAATAGTAGTAAGTAATAATAAAGCAATAGGTGATTCTATACTATTACAATTAGAAAGTTATTGTGATGTGTTAATTTTACAAAAATCTTATTTAGAATCATTATTGTCTCAATACGCACCAGCATATGAGTACTCTTATATTAAAAATATGTTAGAAGAAAATAAAATTATTAAAGAAAAATCTTGTGAATGTTTAAAAAAAGCACCATTGTTACAAGAAAGAGAAATAAAAATCAAATTCAGAAATACAATCAATAATCATAACGATATTTTATTCAAAGAAAAAGAAGAAAGTTTAAAAATAAAAAAAACAGAAATTAATAAAGTGCCTCTTAAAGAAGAAGTTAAACTTCCTGAAAAAATAAAAGAAAAAGTTAAAATAAAAGAAAAGGTAACTTTTAGTAATGTAGCAATAAAATATTATCAAATAATTGAGGAAACTAACGATATGTTATTTATAATAAAATTAGTAGAAAATATAATCGTAACAAAAGAAGGCATAGTAATGGAGTTGTTATCGTTATATAAAATGAAATATTTAGAGATAACTCAAGATGATCATCTTTCAATAAAAGAAAAACAACAATATTTATTACAAGTTGAAACTAAGATTAAAATAATTCATCAAATAGTAAATCCTAGTATAGATAAGGTAGTAGAAAATGAAAATGTACAGATATTTTTTGCAAAGAAAACAGATAACAAAACATATATAGAAGATGATTTAAAAACTGTTCCACAAAATTTTAATAAAATAGTAGAAGAAATGCTCGATGCATTAGTTACTCAAGATTTTGCTCGAGTAGAAAATAAAAAATTAACTTCATTAAATGACGTCTGGGAACTAAAAGATTCAAGAATAAGAATGTTTTATAAAATATTAGGAAACAAAAATGTTTACTTGTTTATGTTAGCTTTTAAAAATGGAAGAGGGTTATATCAATCAGTATTAAAAAGAAGTTTATATACAAACAAAGTTTATGAAAATCTTAAAAAAGATATAAATGAAAATTACGAAAGTTTGGATATTGAATTAGAGCAAGTTACATTAGAAAGAATATTAGAGACAATTAGCGAAAAAGAAAAACAAAAATAAAAAAGAAGGAAGATAAAAAAATGGAAGTAAAATTAGATTTTGATGAAATGAGACAACCATTTCATACAATAGGAAATGAACAAGAACAATTTGTTATAAAAGTAGAAACATCAAGGGTAATATCATGGCTTTGTGAATATTGCATGGAAGATGAAAAAAGTTTTATAATAACTAAATTAGATTATCAATTATATTCAATATTTGAAAGATTTATACGTGAATCATCTGAAGGAACTATTTCATATCCAAGTGAGGAAAACGAATTATTAAAACTTCAAATAATAGATGAAGATTCAGTGGGAGTAACATTCTATAAATCGATAAAAGAAAAATATTTTAAAGTAAGAATGGATTTATCTGATGAAAATCAAAGATTAAATAATTTATTTTTTGATTTGCACGAAAAATTGATCTATGCTGATTTTAATGAAAGTCAAATAAGTATCGATGAATATCAATATCAATTGAAATTAAGTAAACGAAATAAAAAATATTAGTCTTTCTAATTTTTTTTATTTAAATAAAATATATGTTATACTATTGAAAAATTTAAAAGGAGATTTAAATGAATAATAATTATTTACAATTTGGTAATTGTAAAGTTTTGAACATAAAAGAAATGATAAGAGAATTTGTCATTAAATTAATACATAGTAAAAATTATTCAATAGATAATTTTTTTAAAGAAGAATATAAAGGAATATTAATAGTAATGTATTCTGATTATTTAAAATATAATAAGTACTTTGATATATCAGAAAAAAATGAAAAAGTAGAAAATATAAAAACATATGAAGATTTAATAATAGAAATATCTAAAAGTGAGAAAAAATTACTTATAGATATATTGAATGTTTCACTAGATATATATAAACTAGATAAATATGAAAAAGCAGTGTTACTTACAGAAAAAATTGAAGGTAGTTTTTCTTTTTTAGAAGAATTAGAAGAACTTGTATATTCAAATGCAATAGATTTAAGTAAAGTATTAGAAGAAATACAAATAATAAGAAATCAAATAGATCTTTATACGATAAATAAGTACATAGACGGTAGATATTTAAAAAATGTAACAGAATTAATAATTGATAAGGTAGAATATTTAATAGATTTAATGAAAAGTTTAATAGTATTAAAATATTATAATGAACAATACTATCTAGAATTAATGAAACAAATAATAGAAGAAGCAATGTATCTTATTAAGTATGAACAAAATATAAATAAGAGTAATAAAAATAAAGAAGAATTATATTATATATTTTTAAATAGTCAATTTGAAGATTTATTAGAAATAATAATATATACAGATGATTGTAATAAATTCATAGAAATACTAGATATATGGTCTAAATACAATAGTGATCAAGAATTAAAGTTACAAGTAGATAAAATATCTCAAGAAGAAAAAGAACTTATAAGAAAAAGGGTAGAAAAAAATAATTTATGATATAATAAAATAAAGGAATATAGAAAATGGAATTGATATTATTTATTTTAGTATGTATACTTCAACCTATATGTTGGCCTCTACCTGAAATGACAACTGTTTTGTATGGTGTTACAGTATATGGTCAACTTAAAGGTTTTATTATAAGTTATATAGGTATACTTTTTGGAATTGTTTTAATGTATAAGTTATCGTTTTATATGAGTGATAAGCATTTAAAAAAATTTAGATCAAAAAAAGAATTTAAAAAATTTCAAAATTATATGCAAAAAAATGAAATATTAACAATAGGAGTATTACTAATATTACCGATTTTACCAGATGAAGTAATATGTATTGGAGCTGCTATACTAGGAATTAAATTAAAAGTATTATTAACGATAGCATTATTTTCAAAATTCATAAGTATAGGAATAATAGCTTATGCAGAAACTATAGCAAACTATTTTGAAATATCAAATATATTAGTTGTTATCATTGAACTAATAATAGTTGTAATAATATCAATTATATACAAGAAAATAAAAAAATAAAAATAATATATTTTTATTTTTTTATTTACCATTTATTTAATAAATTATTAAATAAATGTATAGAATGTATATTTATAAATTAAACTCTACATTAATTATAAAAAATAGTGTATAATTAAAATATTAAGGAGGTTATCATGGTAGAAGTTTATGATGATTTTGTAAAAAAATTATATGCGTTTAGTAATATAGATATTAGTGGTATATCGTATCATGCATTTGTAGGAATTGTTGTTCTAGGATTTATAATAGCAGCATACATAATGGCAAAATAGTAAATAATACAATATATAGATATTAAAAATATATAAAAAGGAGAATAAAATGAAAAATAAATTAAGGTTAGTTAGTATGATAACGATTTGTTCTATGTTGTTTATACAAAATGTAAATGCAGCAGTAACTTCAAGCACTGTTACTAGTGCAATAGAAACTTATTTAAAAGAATATATAGAATCTAATTCAGAAGAATTAAAAGAAAGTTATTATGATGAATATGGTACAAAAGAAATAATTGGAGATGGTAGTGTAAGCAAAGAAACTACAGGTGATAAAACAGTATATACTATAAGTTTTAGTAAATCACTTGCTGATTATGAATGTGATCCAGATGCTGATAGTTGTGTAGGTTCAGGAGTAATGTTAGAAACTCTTGATGTAATAACTATTACATTAGGTGATACTATAGTTGTAGAAATAGATGATCAAAACTATTTATCAGAAACTGAATTAATGCATACAGCAATAATGGGTTATTTATATAATTTCTCATCAAAAACAGGATACAGTACAGCGTTTAGTACATTAACATCTTTAAAAAATGGTACAGTAGATTATCAAGATAATAATATAAAATTATATGGAAGTAGTTCATATTTCAATAATTTAAGTACATATGGTTTAAAAATGGTAAGTACTAGTAAAGTTCAAATAACAAATTCAGATGATTTTTTTAATACATTATTATCTATTGCTGGAGATGATGTTACAGATAATCCTCAAACAGGAACACAAAGAAATATATTTCAATTTATAATATTATTACTACCAGTAGTATTAGTTTTAAAAAATGTAAATAAAAAACAACTTGTATAATTATATACGAGTTTTTTTATTATATGATATAATATGTAACTTACAGGGGGGAATATGGAAATAAGAGATAAATTTCAAGATTTAATACATGTAAATAAAGTTGGTGGTACCATTTTATATAAAGTGGATAAAAATAAGTGTATAGTCTCTACTAAATTAGGTGAAGAAAAGGAAATAGCATCTTTTCAAAAAGAAGAAAATCAATTGAAATGGGATCAAATCGAATATAATATAGAAGAGTTGTTGGAACTGTTTTTTGAAAACGGAGATGTAAAAGAAAAGTATAAAGATTGTGATTTTAATCATATTCTAGAAGAATACAATCTAAAAGAAGAAAATCAATTTTTAAAAGAAAATATAGATTTATTATATTCAATGCTTATAGTAGGAACAAATTATGAAAAAAATTTATGTGAAAATAAAATAACTGAAAGTAGTAAAAATTTAATATTTTTTTTAGGATATTCTCTTTCTAATTCAGTATATATGTATGAAGGATTAGAAAAAATGGATGTCATTACTATAGAAAGTATAATAAACTCTAGCACATCAATGTTGCGTTTATTTATAAATTTAGCTTGTTTGGGAGGTTCTTTATTATCAGTTAACAAAATACATTATTTTTTAAAACAAATGATAAAAGATAATGAAGAATTAGAAAAAATATCAAGTAGATTATATTTAGATAATATTGTTGAAAAGCCAATAACAAGAAAAAGAAAGTATCATATGTAGAAATTTTAAAAATAAAAATCAATGAATAAACACTTGAAAATAAAAATATAAAAATATATAATATTAATTCAAAGGAAGTGATTAAATGAAAAAAAATAAGTATTATAAAATATCTGAAATTATAGTAAATAATAGAAAAATATTCGTTGTACTTTTTTTAATATTAAGTATTGCATCAATATACACAATGGATTTAGTAAATATTCAAGATGATTTGTTAAGTTATTTAGATGATGATTCATTAACAAAAACTGGTGTAGAAGTAATGGATAAAGAGTTTGATAATCCTAATATAACTGCTAATGTTATGTTAGAAGAAATCTCTTTAGAAGATGCAGAATTAATATATGAAGATATATTAAATCAAGATGGTATATTGTCAGTAGTTTTTAATAGTACTGAAACAAATTATAAAGATGAAAAAGCATTATATAATATAACGTTTGAAAGTAATCAAGCAGAAGATGCGTTAAAAGTAATGGAAACTATAAAAGATGAGTTGCAAGATTATGAAATATCTATAAATTCAACTTTGTATCAAGGTGATATTGAAGGGTTAAATAACGATATGGTTGTAATATTAGTTATAGTTGTAATTCTAATATTACTAATAGTTACGTTAACATCTAAATCGTTTGGTGAAATACCAGTATTACTCATTGTATTTGCAGTAGCTGCAATTGTAAATATGGGGACAAATTTCTTATTTGGAGAAATATCTTTTATATCAAACGCAGTTGCAGTAATATTACAATTAGCATTAGCAATAGATTATGCATTAATTTTGATACATAGATATACAGAAGAAAGAGAAAAATTAAATTCAGAGAAATCATGTAAGTTAGCGTTGTCAAAAGCTATACCAGAAATATTATCAAGTAGTTTAACGACTATATTTAGTTTAGTAGCGTTATCATTTATGACATATTCTATAGGAGCAGATTTATCAAAAGTATTAATTAAATCAATATTAATAAGTTTATTAGCAGTATTTACATTAATGCCAGCATTAATAATGTTATTTGATAAATTAATAGAAAAAACTAGACATAAAAATTATATTCCTAATATAGAAAAAATAAGTAAGGTATCAATTAAATCAAGATATGTAGTATTACCTTTGTTTATTATAATAACAATATTAGCAGGAATATTATCATATGAAACTAATTACGAGTTCTACGAAGGTGGAGCAAGTGAAGAATATAAAAATCAAATATTAAATATTGAAAATACATTTGGAATGTCAAATAGTATTATAGTATTAGTTCCCAATGATGATATAGAAAGTGAACTGCGTTATACAAAAGAGTTAAATTATTTAGATAATATTGAGTCTGTGTTAAGTTATAATACATTAGAAATATATGAAAATATAACAATTCAAACAGAACTAACATATAGTAAAGCAGCAGTTTTATTGAATATAGATGAAGAAATTGTATATAATATATACGCAGCATATGCATCAGCATTAGAAGATACTTTTTCAAGTGAATATAGCATATCAGTATATAATTTAGTATATTTCTTATACTCTAATATAGAAAATGAACATATGTCACTTGGTGATAAAGAAGTTACAATAATTACGTATTATTTTAATCAAATTGAATCATTAGAAAATACATTTGAATCAGAAAACTATAGTAGAATAATTTTAAATGTAAATTTACCAATAGAAGGTGAAGAAACATATTTTTTAATAGAAGATATTCAAGACATAACTAATAATTATTACGAAGAAAATTATTTAGTAGGAAATTCTGTTAATAGTTATGAATTGTCTAATGCATTTAAAATAGATAATAAAATAATAAGTATAATATCTATCTTATTAATTACAATAATATTATTATTTACATTTAAATCTATATATATAGCAGTAAGTATGATCGTAGTTATACAATCTGCAATCTTTATTAATTTTGCATTTCCATATATATTTGGAGTAGGTTTATATTTTATTGGTTATTTGATAGTATCAGCTATTCAAATGGGAGCAAATATAGATTATGCAATAGTAATAACTAATAGATACAAAACTTTATGTGAGGAGATGAATTACAAAGATGCAATAACAGTAGCATTAAATGAAGCATTTCCTACTATAATAACATCTGGAAGTATATTAACAATAGCTGGTTTAGTTTTATATAATGTAAGTTCTAATACAATAATAAAAACTTTAGGTTTATGTATTGGAAGAGGAACATTTATATCAATCATACTTGTATTGATAGTATTACCTCAAATATTGTATATTTTAAGCCAATTAAATGACAAAAAATCAAAAAAGAATATTAAATCAATTAAGCTAAATAATTTAGCTAAAAAGAAAAAAAGAATTTTACAACAAAAGAAAAAGAAAAAAAGGAAAGTAGTAAAAACTAGTAAAAGAAAAAGAAAATAATATATTCAATATATATCTTTTTCTTTTTTTATGTTATTAATTTTTTTTCTATAACTTATCAATGAAGTATACACAAATATAACAAGTTAATCAATGAAATATATTTGGATAAATAAATATATAAATATGTTATAATGAAAGAAATGAAGGATAGATGTGTATGGAAATTGATAATGAAGTTAAATTATATTTTGATAATAAAATAAAACAAGTATTTGTTTATGTTACAAATAGATGCCAGTTAAACTGTAAACAATGTTTATATAAACCTCTGCTAGATAAAACATCAAGTGATTTAGATTATAATACAATGATAAAGTTGTTAAAAGAATTTAAAAAATATGGAGCATATAAAATTTCTTTTTTAGGTGGAGAGCCTAGTATATATTATGATAAAAAAAATAATAAAACTTTATCTGACGTAATAAAGAGTGTTAAAGAAATAGGGTACAAATATATTAGAATTGATACAAATGGACAATTTAATAAATCCTTTTTAGAAGATACTAACATAAAATTGTTAGATGAAATAACTTTTAGTCTAGATGGACATGATGCAAAGTGTAATGACATAGTAAGAGGAAAAGGTAGTTATGACAACGCTATAAATAATATAAAGTATGCAGTAGAATTAGGATATAATGTACAAATAACGTGTTGTATCCACAGTTATACTTGCAAGGATCAAATAAGTGGTCTAGAGAATATAGATAGTATGATAAAATTTAGTGAATTATTAAAAATAAATACGATTAATTTTCATCCAATACTAAAAGTTGGAGTAGACAGAGATAGCTGGATAGATAATACGGATATAAATTTAGACGTATGGAGAGATATTTACGATGTAGTAATAGAAAAAGTTTTAAATAATGATTACTCAGTAAATGTAAGATTACCTATGAGAGGAATAGAAAAAGATAAAGTTAAATTAAATAAAGATAAATATTTTTATTGTCCAGTTGATATGGGAGAAAGAGCATTAATAATGCCAAATAATCAAATTAAGGTATGTGCTTTTACAATAGGAACAGATGAATGTGTAGCAAGATTTGATAGTGAAAAAATATTATGGAATATAAATTCTAATAACGAAACTTTAAAACTAGGTAGTTTAAAAGAAGACGAGTTATGCTATAATCAAGTAATAGAATCAAAAAAATTAATACCTTTATGTATGTCATATAAACCCTATCAAAAAGAGATAGTATGGGAAGATATAAAATTAAAAAAATAAAATGTTAAAAGAGGTAAACTATGATTAAAAGAGTTAATACAAGAAAAGTTTTAGTAGGAAATGTAGAAATAGGAGGTACAAATAATGTAGTTATCCAGTCTATGTGTAATACAAAGACTAAAGAAATAGATGCAACAGTTAAGCAGATAAATGAACTAGAAAAAGCTGGTTGTCAAATTATAAGAGTGGCATGTTTAGATATTGAAGATGCAAGAGCTATAAAAGAAATAAAGAAAAAAATAAATATCCCAATAGTTGCAGATATTCATTTTGATTATAAATTAGCGATAGAAGCTATAGAATCTGGAGTAGATAAAATAAGGATTAATCCTGGTAATATTGGAAGTGAAGATAAAGTAAGATTGGTAGTTGATAGATGTAAAGAAAAAAATATTCCAATTAGAATTGGTGTTAATGCAGGATCACTTGAAAAAGATTTATTAAAAAAATATAAAAAACCAACAGCAAAAGCAATGGTAGAGAGTGCTAAAAGGCATGTTGAAATCTTAGAAAAATTAGATTTTAAAAATTACATAGTATCACTAAAAGCATCGAATTTAGATTTATGTATTGAAAGTTATTTAGAAGCTGCAAAAGAATTTGATTGTCCACTTCATTTAGGTATAACAGAAGCAGGAACAGAGTTTAGTGGTACTATCAAATCAAGTATAGGTTTAGGTGTCATGTTAAGAAGTCAAATAGGTAATACAATTAGAGTATCATTATCTGATGATCCAATAAAAGAAATAAAAGTAGCTAAAGAAATATTAAAAGATTGTAGTTTATACAAAAATAAACCAACGTTAATAGCATGTCCTACTTGTGGAAGAACTAGAATTAACTTAATAGATTTAGCAAAACAAGTAGAAGAATTTTTAGAAACTATTGAAAGTGATATAACGGTAGCTGTTATGGGTTGTTGTGTAAATGGTCCAGGAGAAGCAAGGGAAGCTGATATAGGTATAGCAGGTGGAATTAATGATGGAATTTTATTTAAAAAAGGTGAAATTATCAAAAAAGTACCACAAGAAGAAATAATAGAAACGTTAAAAAAAGAAATAAATTTAATGATAAAAAAATAGTAGAACTAAAAATAGTTCTAGTAAAATAAAATACTTATCATTATATCAATTATATCGCCTCGAAAAATAAACAAGAATATTAAATTTAAAAGGAAGGAAAATAAAATGGAAGAAAAAAAACAAAAATATACATATGTAATATCTATACTTATAATGATGTTTATATTAGGAATATTTTTTTCTAAAACTTTAACTATAGAATCAAATACTGAAGGTTATTTGAGTGTAGTAGCAACGTTAGAATCTGTAACAGTGATAGAATCAGATAAAGAAGAAAATTTAGAAATATATCAACTTACGTATAGCTACGAAGTTGATGGTGAACAATACTTTATAGTATCAGACATTAATGAAAGTGCAAAACCAACTACAGGAAGCGAAATAGAGATATTATATTCGAGTACCGATCCTAGTGACTCAGTAGTAAAAAAGATAGATTCTAAAATATCATTTTTCTTTTTAGTAATTTTATTTATAATATTACCTACTATAATGGTATTACACGAAAAAGAAGACATTATTAACGAAAAGTTATTTAAAAGTAGATTGAAAAAAGGTATACTTCTAAAAAATACATTTGCTTTTATGTTAGGTACTGTTAATATAACGATGATAAATACTTTAGCAAATTCAATTAATCCAGTACAAGTATTTAATTATGTATATCAATCATTTTCGGTAATTATTTTTATAAATATATTACTTATACTAGTTAGTATAGCAATTATAATCCACACTATATTTTCAAATAAAGAAAAGGAGATTTAATATGAAAACTGAAGAAACAATGGTAAAAGAATATTTAAATATTCTATGTAATGATTATCCGAAATGGTTGGATGATTACATACAGACATCTGAAATGCAAAGAATAAATGAAATAAGCATTGGATGTGGTACAGATTATTCTGGAATGTATGATATACCATATTTTTATTCTAATTTAACGCATAGCATAGGTGTTGCATTAGTAATATGGAATTTTACAAAAGATAAAAAAGCAACATTATCTGGATTATTTCATGATATAGCCACACCAGTTTTTAAACATTGTATAGATTTCATGAATGGAGATAGCGAAAATCAAGAAAGTACAGAAGAGAGAACTTATGACATTATAAAAAATTCCATGGAAATTAGAAAATTACTTGATAGAGATAAAATAAATCTTGAAGATGTTGTAGATTATAAAATGTACTCAATTGCAGACAATGATACACCTAAATTATCAGCAGATAGATTAGAATATACGTTTTCAAGTGGTATGACATTAAAAAAAGTATGGGATTTAGAAAAAATTAAAAAAATATATGAAAATATAATAGTTGAAACAAACGAATTTAACGAATTAGAATTAATGTTTAAAGATAAAGAAATAGCAGAAGAATATATAGATATAATATCAACTTTATGGCCATCATGGGTTGATGATAACGATAGAACGGTTATGCAATTTATTGCTGATATAGTAAGAGAAATGATAGAGAAAAAATATATTACTCTTGATGATTTATATATTTTATCTGAAAGAGAAGTTATACAGAAAATAAAAAATTGTGATGATAAAGAAATAAGAGAAGCTTTTAATACTTTTGAAAAACTAGAATCAGCTCAGTCATGTGATGGTAAAGTTGCTAATAAATATAGCGTATATACAAAATCTAAAACTAGATATATAAATCCTTATGTACATAATCAGGGAAGAGTTTCAACTATATCAAAAAGAAGTAATCAAAAAATAGAAGAATACCTTAATTTAAGAAAAGAAGGTTGGACTTCATTAGATTTAAATTTTAAATTAACAAAGTAGATTAAAAATTAATATAAATTAACCTTAATATTATAAAATAATGCTCTAAATATTCAATAACTGTGTAAAATAGATAAAAGAAAAGATGGAAGTTGTATTATTTTAATATATAATATAAATGTACTGTTTTTAATTTGAAACTGACATTGAACTAAAAATAGTATATACTTATAATAGTGAGGTGAAAAATATTAAAATGATTAAGTAATCACTTTAATAAAAAAATTAAAAAATAACTATAGACAAAAAAATGAAAGGATGCAATTTACATTGCAAATAAAAAAAATGAATATAAAAAAAACTATAAAATATAAAATAATGAAAAAAGAGCAAACAATAGCTATTTTTTCAAGAAAAAACATAACAAACTATGGAGATCCAATTATAGGAGATTGTTTACAATATATT
Organism: bacterium; assembly: GCA_044432745.1. Taxonomy (GTDB): domain Bacteria; phylum Bacillota_I; class Bacilli_A; order RF39; family UBA660; genus CAKOSP01. The sequence goes on along the minus strand of JAWXUH010000001.1, from coordinate 86,489 downwards.
ATCAATCAATTTGTTGATAAGAAAAACTTTAAAGTAAAAATTTATGATATTTATAAACATAAAAATGATACAGAAAAAAGAAATAAATATTATAAAAAAGTTGTTAAAGATTCATCAGCAGTAGTATTTCCTGGTGGAGGAATTAACAGTTTAAAATTTAATCAGTTAATAAAGGAATTAATAGATACTTGTGAAGAAGAAAATGTAAATTTTTATTTTAATGCAATTGGTTTATTAAAAATAAATCCTAACGAAGAAAATGTAGAACTTTTAAAAGAGTTATTTAATACTGACTGTGTTAAACAAATAACAACTAGAGGAGATTTTACCTGCTTACAATCATATGCACCAGATAAAAGAATTAGTAACATTTCAGATCCAGGAATTTTTGCATCTGAAACATATAACGTAAAAAAAGATAAAAAATCAGAAGTAATAGGTTTAGGATTAATAAGACCAGAAATATTTGAAGCAAATAAAAATTCTCAAAGTGTAGAAACTATTTTTAAAATGTATAAAGATTTAATAAATGTAATGATTGAGAAAAAAGTAGAATTCAAGTTATTTTGTAACGGAATGAAAAAAGATTATGAATTTGGATTAGAAGTTCTTAATGAATTAAATTTAGATGTAGATAAATATATGGCAGATTTACCAAAATCAAGTATTGAACTTGTTGAATGTATTTCTCAATTTAAAGGTATTATTGCTGCTAGAATGCATGCTAATATAATAGCAACATCATTAGATGTACCAACAGTTGGTTTAGTTTGGAATGACAAAATGAATTTATTTGCTGCTATGATAGATAGAAAAGAATTTTATTTATCTGAAAAAGATTTAATGGATGCTAATAAAATTTATAATAAGTTACAATCATCAATAAAAAAATCTTATGATAAAAAGAAAATAGATTCATTGAAAAAAGAAGCTAGTAATAGCGTAGAAATTATTATAGAAAATTTATATTAATCTATATACTATAATTTTTATTATCAAATATAATTGTATATACAATATTATAAAAATTTGATACAAGCACATTAAGGAGAAAAAATGGAAAGTAAATTTGTAATAACTAATATTAAATGGAATAGAATATTTTTAGAAATTAAAATAAAATCAGATATAAAAGAAGATGTTAATTTTAACTTTTTCTGTTATAAAACTAAAAAAAATATTGAAATAAAGTACGACGAATATAAAAATAATGAATATATATTTTCATTAAATTTAGCTTCAATAGCAAACAATCAATTTTTAGAAAATGGAAAATGGAGAATTTTAGCACTACATGAAGAAGAAGAACATACGTGTACTGTTGATATAGAGACTGCATATGAATTAGAAAATTTAGATAAAATATTTAAATATGGAAAAAATGATTTGTATTCCTATAATATATCGTTTTCGTTAGCAGAAACAGAAAATTTAAACTACGTATTAATTATGCATAATTTCTTTATGAAAAAAAATCAGAAATGGAATAAAAGATTATATTTATACGAAGCAAATAAGCCTAAAAAAATAATAAAAAACTTGAGTAAAGATTTTAAAATTTTATTAATGAATTTAGCATACAAAATACTATATATGACTAATAAGCATGACAAAATACTATTTATGTCAGAAACAAAAGATTATATGTGGGGAAATTTAAAAGCTGTAGATGATAAAATAGAAGAAAGAAAATTAAATTTAAAAATAATTTATTCGTTTAGAAAAGCAGTTGGTGTTAGTAAAAGCAATTACAGCTGGTTTAAAACTATACTTAAAATATCAAAATCACATACTATAATTGTAGATGATTACGTACCAATATTTAACTTTTTGAAATTAAATAAAAACGTAGAATTAGTTCAATTATGGCATGCTGGAGCAGGATTTAAAGCAGTAGGGTATTGTAGATTTGGAAAAAACGGTTCTCCATTCCCAGTGTGTTCTTGTCATAAAAATTATACAAAAGCAATAGTTGGTTCAAATCAATTAATAAAAGTATTTGAAGAAGTATTTGGTCAACAAAAAGAAAATTTATATCCATATGGTATGCCAAGATTAGATAATTTTCTAGATAAAGACATTATAGAAACGACTAAAAAGGAATTATATGATGAATATGAATTCTTAAAAAATAAAAAAATTATTCTTTTTGCACCAACGTATAGAGGAGTTGGTCAAAAGACAGCTTACTATGATTTTCAAAATTTTGATTTTGAAAAATTATATAAAGTTTGTAAGAAAAAAAATTATTTGTTTTTAATAAAACTACATCCATTTATAACAGAACGTGTAGAAATACCTGATAAGTATAAAGAACATATAAGAGAGTTTTCAGAATATAAACATATAAATAATTTATATTATATAACTGATATTATGATAACAGATTATTCTTCTAGTTATTACGAATTTTCATTAATGGAAAAACCTATAGTATTTTTCACTTATGATAGATGCGAATATGAATTAACAAGGGGAGTTTATCAAAGTATAAAAGAATCTGCTCCAGGTAAGGTTTGTGACACTTTTAAAGAGTTATTAGATACTTTAGATAAAGAAGATTTTGAACTTGAAAAAACATTAGAATTTTCGAAAAGTAATTTTGATACAACCTTTGGAAAAGCATCAGACAATATAATAAATAATATAATATTAAGAAATCAGGATAAAAAATGATTGATGTAATAGAATGTTATATAACTCATCCAAATAAAAATGTAATAAGAATAAATTACATTGTAATCCAAGATGGGTTAAAAAAGAAGATATGGTATGAAACAAATAATTTAATTGAAAGTGATATAATTTTAGATAATTACGATGCAATAGTTATTGCTTTAATACCATATGCTTTATTTAAAAATAAAGAAATAAAAATACCAGGTACAATTAGTAAGAAATTAAAAGATTATATTAATAATACATTAATACCTGTTTTTTTAGATAAGAAGTATACTAAGTTAAGTGAAATTAATATATGTGAAAATAATAAGAAAATAAATAAAGCAAATAAAAAAATAACATCATATGAATTGAATTTTAGTTACGATAATATTTTAAATTATGAAAAAATAAAAAAATTAGATTTTATTATAGATCTTAATATAAATGGATCATCATATGATAAATATAACGAAAAAAGTAAAAAAATCAGAAAATTTGCAAAAGAAAACAATATAAAAAACATTAGTATTAGTAGTAATATATCTGATTTAATAAGAGCAAGCAAATTTCAAAAAACTATATTACAATCTTTCTTTGAAATAAGTGCTATCTCTTTTTTTAACAATACTATAACAAATCATTCTTTTTATAATAAATATCAAGTAACAGAATCGCTGTTTGATAAAATTTTCGATAAAGATTTAATAGTAAACAATATTATGTTTAATAAAATAGATTATATTAATACTAAAGAAAAAATAAAAGATTTCAATAAATTTTCAAAATACATAAGTGAAGGTAACAATATTAACTGTAATTGTGAAAAGTGTTTAATGTTACCTTTAAAACTTGATACATATCATGATATATTAAATGTAGAAAATGATGAAATAGTAAAATATAATGATAATAAATTGAGTTATATTAATTGGTTTAAAAAAAATAAGGAACTTGATACAAAATTATTTGCTGATTACATGAATAAACTAAGTATAAAAGAAAAAATATCAGCAACAGTAAAAAAATCAAAAAAAATATACAATGTTGGATTTGTATATTTAGATGTAACTAATTTTGGTGATACAGCAATTCATGAAACAACGAAAAAAATGGTAGAAGACATATTAATGAAAAATGATGTTTTAGCTAATTTTATTGATATTGACATGGGTGACAACAATCACAAATTAGAAAATAAAATAAAAAAATTTGATCATGAAAATATAAGTACTAATATAGAAGACTTAGAAAATTTGAAACAAGAAAATATATATAAATATTTTATGACAAATGAAATAAACAAAGTACATAAATGTGACGTAATAATTTTTTGTGGTGGTGGTTTAATTAAGTATAATAAACAACTTCATATATCACTATTTATGCACGAAATACTACAAATAGCTAAAAAAAATAATACTCCAACGATATTTAATGCTGTAGGTATTGAAGGTTATAACGAAAATAACAATATTTGTCAATTGTTAAAAGAAATGTTAAATTATAAATGCATAAAGTCTATAACTACAAGAGATGATATGAAAATATTAAGTGAAAATTATATAACTAATAAAAAAATTAGTATTGAAAAAGTTTCAGATCCAGCTATTAGTATTAGCAATTATTTCATGGTGAAAAAAGAAAAAAGTGACATAGTTGGTATAAATATTATAAGGTTTAATATATTTCAAGAATACGAGAAAGATATAACAGAAGAAGAGTTAATTGTATTTTATGAAAAATTAATAAATATATTATTAGAAAAACAAGTTAATTTTAAATTATACACTAATGGAGTATACGGTGATTACAAAATGATAAATATAATCAAGGAAAAATTTTTACATATTGAAAATTTTCAAGATTATATAGAACCATTACCGTGTAATGCTTACGATTTAGTACAAATGATATCAAAATATGAGGTAATACTTAATTCAAGATTACATTCTTCTATTATTGCCTCATCACTAGAGATACCTTCTTTAAATATGGTATGGAATGATAAACAAATATTATTTTGTAAATCTATAGGCTATAATGATTTGTATATAACTGCAAATCAATTTAAAGCTCAGGAAGTATATGAAAGATTAATGGAAATTAAAAAAACAAAAATAAAAATAAATACGGAATATTTAAATAGTGACTACAAAAATTTAGAAAAAAATTTAAAATCGATATTGAGTATAAAATAAGTTAATTATAATATATTTTACTAAAGTTATCTAAATAATAAGATAACTTTTTTATTTATTTTAAATTTTATCTAATACAATTAAAATGCTTAAAAAAACAAGTGAAGTCTAATATAAGTTGACAAATACAAGTATATGATATATAGTTTCCTTAGCACTACTAATTAAATATACGTGTCTAGTGCATATAATTAATCAATACTTTTATGGAGGCTGTATGGAAAATATAAAAATTTTAGAAGAAGAACTTGATGAATTACAAATGAAATTACAAATAATAAAAAAGAAAAGTATGACTGAGGAATGTTTTTTACACTCTGGTGAAATGTTAGTAATTAAATTTATTGCTAAGTATCATTATAAATATGGTACTGCTCCGACTTTAGTGAAGGCAAGTCAAGAAATAGGAATCTCTGGAGCTACAGTGACTACACTTGTAGATAGACTAATAAAAAAAGGTTTAATAGAAAAAGAAGCTTCTGCAGATGACAAACGAAGTAAAATCTTATCTTTGACTAAAAAAGGTAAAGAATATCTAATGTTAAATAGATCAAGAACCAAAGAAAGACTATCAAAAGTAATTGCATCTATTGGAAAAAAAGACACAAAAGAATTATCAAGAATTATTAAAAAAATAAATAATCAGTTAGATAATATCGAATAAATATGTGTGCATATAAATATGCACATATATTTTGCAAAAAAAATAATTAGTACTGCTAAGGAAGTAGGGAGTATGAAAAAAAATAGAGAAGAAATTTTCGAAAATTTAAAACCATCCAAGGCTGTACGGGAACTAGCATTACCAACAATAATAGGAATGTTAGTGATGGCATTTTATAATATCGTAGATACTTATTTTATTGCTCAAACAAATGATCCGGTACAAGTTGCTGCAGTATCATTAGCATTACCAGTATTTATGATTTTAATGTCTCTTGGAAATTTATTTGGAATAGGAGCAAGTTCAAATGTATCAAGAAACTTAGGAGCTAAAAATTTAGATGTAATAAAAAATATAACATCAACAGCATTTTATTGCGCAATATTTATAGGTATATTATTTACTGGAATGACACTAGTAGGAATGGATGGATTAATAACATTGCTAGGTGCAACAGAAACAAATGCAAATTTTGTAAGTGGTTACCTGACTTTGATTGTAATTGGAGCACCATTTATAATTACATCATCAACACTTACACATATAATCAGAAGCGAAGGAAATGCAAAAATCGCGATGTTTGGTATGTTATTAAGTACAGTAGTAAATATTGCATGTGATCCAATATTTATATTTACATTAGATATGGGAGTAATAGGAGCAGCGCTTGCAACAATGATTGCAAATATTGTTTCAACTATTTTCTATATAGTAGCAATACTTAAAAATAAAAATACAATGATAAATTTATCTATCAAAAATATATGTATTAAAAATAAAGTGTTAACAAATATAGTGGCAATTGGTACGCCAGCTTCAGTAACAAGTTTACTTACAAGTGTATCAACAATTGTTTATAATTCATATTTAAATCCGTACGGATCAGAAGCATTAGCTGCTATGGGAATAGTTATGAAAATATCGCTAATTTATACTATGGTTTTTATGGGAATAGCAACAGGTATTCAACCACTACTAGGATATTGTTATGGTTCTAAGAAAATAGAAAGGTTTAAAGAAATATTATTTTATGCACTTAAAGTAGCAGTATTTATAGGATTAATATTTTTAGTGGTTATATATACAATATCAGGAAATATTATATCAGGGTTTATAGATGACAAACTAATTATTACATATGGAACTCAAATGTTAAGAGCACAAATTGTAACAACTCCAATAGTAGGAATATTATACATTACAATGTCAACGATGCAAGCAACAGGAAAAAGCTTACAAGCTATGATACTATCTGTAAGTAGACAAGGTATTGCATTTATACCAATAATATTTATTCTGGCAAATACACTAGGTTTTGAAGGATTAATATGGGCTCAACCATTAGCAGATATAATTACGCTTTGTCTTTCGATAATAATTTTAATAATATTATTTAAAAGTTTTGCAAAAGAAGACATAGTAGGTTAATCAAAATATAGTTAAAGTTTACTTATAAAATAAAAATAATCTCTATATTGGTTATTTTGTATTATTGTTATATTCGTATTTACAAAAAAACTTTAAAAAATGCTAATTACATAGCATTTTTTTAATTTGATAAATTTTGCTGACAATAATTGTGATATAATTATGTAGAATTTTAAAATATAAATTATACAATAATGAAATAATTATAAGAAAGAATGAAAAAAATATAAAATATAATAAAAAAATTATAGGCGTGGAAACATTTGATAAAACTATAATTAAAATAATAGGAGGTAAAAATGAAAAAAGATATTTTAATATTATTCTCAGGTGGAAAAGATTCATTTTTAACAACGTTAAAATATTTAGATAATGGCTATAGAGTTTTTTTAATTAATTATGACAATGGTTGTTCTTTAAAATCAGAAAATGTAACTTATAACATAAATAAACTATTAAAAAAATACGGGTCTGATAATATAGTTGATTTAGGTATAATAAATATATCTTTTCTTTGGAGAAAATTTATCGAAGAATACTACAATTATTCACCAAGTTATATAATTAAAAAATTTGGTAATGTTTCAATATCACAATTTAATTGTTTGTCTTGCAGAGTGTCAATGTACGTAGCATCAATAATTCTTTGTAATCAAAAAAATATAAAATTAATTGCAGATGGCGCAAGAAAGAGTCAAGTATTTGCTATTGAACAAGATATTTTAATAAATAACTTTAAAATTTTTTTTAGAGAAAATGATATAAAAGTTGAATATCCATTATTAAATATAGAAAGTGACTTTGATATAAAAAATGAAATACTAGCTAGAGGTTTTGTGCCAAAAACATTAGAACCACAATGTTTAATTGGAATTCCGGTTCATACAGGTAAATTAGAAGATGACGAAATAATTGCTACTTCAAAAATTTTTAATTTATATATTAAAGAAAAAGCTTTAGATCTTATTAGTAAATATAAAGATTTAAAATTTTGGGGAGAGTTGTTATAGTGAAAGATAATCGAAGTAAATATTTTGTATTTGTTCCATTTTGTTTATTAGCTCAAGCATTTCAGGCAGAAGGTCTTGTTAAATATGAATGGAAATCCACTATTAAACCGTTTGTAGAATTGCTTTTAAAATACGACATCAACATTATTCAAATGCCATGTCCTGAAACTAATAATAATGTAAATATTAAAAGAAATCCTTTAGGTTTATCAAAATATGATAATCTAGAATTTAATAATCACACTGAAGAATTAACAAATGAAGTTAGTAAGCAAGTAGAAAATATTTTAAAAAATGGATATGAAGTATTAGCGATACTTGGAATTGAACAATCTCCGTCATGCTGTGTTAATTATATATATACAAATAAAGGAATGGTTAATAGAAAAGGTCTTTATATGGAAAAACTTTACAAAAAAATAGAGAATAAAAAAATTCCATTTATTGGAATAAATCGTAAATATATAAAAAAATCTCTAAATAGTTTAGAAAAAATAATAATAGAGGCAAAGAAGAAAGAATAACTATGGAACAGTTGTATTTATATCATGGTAATTGTTAACATAAGCACCAAAGCAAATGAAATGAACAATAATAAGAGCTTATGAAAAAATAAGTTAGTAAAATATAATATACAACATAAAAGTTAATTATAATTAAATATTTAGAAAGGTAAATAAAATATGAAATTAAACTATTTAAAGCATATAAATAAAATAAGAAAAAGGTATCTAAAAAAACCAATTAATAATTTAGATATTAAAAAACCAGATTGGTTAAATGGAAAAGAAAATATACTAAATGAAATATATGATTTTCCTTTAAATTTATTAAAAAATTCCAATATAAATTATGGATGCATTTTACAAGCAAATACGCTTCTATTTGATAAAAGTGATAATAGAGATTGCCCAGCAACATTTATAACGTCGGATAGTGAATATATTAATAACAATCCTGAAATATTATACACATTAGCTGAGGAAATATATCAATATAAAAATACAGAACTGGGTTTTGTCCCACAATATTTAAAGAAAATTGTAGAAAGTATTCAAAATGAACATGATTTTAGTAGATTTAAAAATGAGATAGAATTTGATTCTGACAATGTAGTAACGGTATACATTGTTACAATTATGGTTATAAGAAAACATTTGCCAACTAGTTATTTGAATAAAAAAATATATCCATTAATTACGAATTTTGAATCTAGCGAAACTGCAATGATATTACCTCATAAATACTGGACAGTAGAAATAAAGAAATATTTGTAAGAAAGTTGGTGTCGCTAGTTGACTAAATTAAAGAAAAAAGAAGATAATAAAGAGTTTGATTTTACTGATAAATCTCAAGAAGAAATACTTGAGTATATAAAAAGTTTAACAAATACAGAAGATGATTTATTAAAAAGTGCTTATGCATACCATGTAATTGATGAAAAAGACAAAGCAAAAGAGATATACTTTAACGTTTTATCTACAAATCCTGATAAGATAGAAGCATATTTAGGTATAGCAGATGTCTGTTATTATTCTGGTGAATATCTTAAAGCTATTGATTGTCTTCTAAGAGCCGACGAAATAAGCGAAAATAATATTGATATATTAGTGAATCTAGCTACTAATTACGAGTATGTTGATTTAAATATAGCTTTTAAATATTATAAAAAAATAGTAGAACTTGATGATACTTACGCCGGCGCATATATAGATATTGGAAGAATATACTATTATTACTATAATGATGATAAAAAAGCTTTAGAATACTATAATAAAGGTATTGAACTAAATAGAGAGTCACATATTTTTTTTAATGCACGTGGAACTTTGTATCTTGATATAAATAGTTACGAAGATGCGATCTATGATTTTAATAAATGTATTGAACTAAATAAAAATTATACTAGAGCATATATAAAAAAGGCAGAAATATTATTAAGACTCAGTGTGTATGGGAAAGTTGATTATGAAGAAATTATATCACTTTTGAAAAAAGCAGAAAGTACTAAAAATAGCGAATTTCTTTTATATCTCCTTAAAGGCATTGTATTTGAAAAAATAGATGATTATATATCTGCAGAGAAATATTATAAAAAACATATTGAATTATTCTATGATAAATCAGTATATATATTATTAGCAAAATTATATATAAAGCAAGATAAAACAATAGAAGCAAAGCAATTATTAAATGAACTTGGTTACGAAAAATATAACATGGATTTTCATAAAATAATAAAAAATATATTTGAATTTGAAGTTTTTTCAATTAAAGAAACAAAAACATTTCCTCGATATGATAAATACAGGATTTCTCGAATAGAAGAATTAGCCGATTATTTATATATTTTGGGATATTGTAGTGAAACAATAAAATTGTACGAATTAAAATGTAAAAAAAACAAAAATGATTCACAAGCCCATATTATATGTGGAAGTATGTATATGAAAAATGGTCAATTGGATAAAGCTTTGTATTATTTTAAAAAATCGATAAAAATAGATAAGAATAACAAATTCTCATTTAATAATATTGGTGTTATATATGTAGAAAAAATGAAATATAGAAAAGCACTAAACGTATTTAAAAATCTAATAAAAAGATATCCTGATTATGCAAATCCTATATATAATATGGCAACAATATACTATGATTTAAAGGAATACGATAATGCTAAAACATATTATAAAAAATGTTTGGAAATAAAAAGTGCTGATAATGAAATTAAAAAAAATGCAACTGATATGCTTAATGAAATAAGTTGTAAATAAGATAATTGATAGAAAGAAATAAATGTAAATAGTGCAATAGTTCTAAAATAATAGAACAAAATGAATACCAAACACTAGTTATCTTTAAAAAGTAGTAAAAATATGGTATAATTTCATGAGTTATTTATTTGTTATTTACAAGTAAAAAGTCTAATAAAGGAGATTGAAAATTATGGACATGTATCAAAAAAGAAATAAAAGAAGAGAAACGAAGGATCAAAGAGAAGAAGAAAATATGTCAAAAGACGTAGCTATCAACTGGTTTCCAGGTCATATGGCTAAAACAAAAAGAAAGATAAAAGAAAATATCAAATTAATTGATGTGGTAATTGAAGTTATAGATGCAAGATTACCGTTATCATCTAAAATCAAAGATATTGATGATATTATAAGAACTAAAAAACATGTAATAGTAATGACTAAAAAAGATTTATGTGATATGAAAGTTACAAGAAAATGGGTAGAACATTACGAATTAAAGGGAGCAAGTGTAGTTTTACTAGATTTGACAAATAATAAAGATTATAAAGAAGTATATGAAGCAGTAGAAAAACAAACCAAAGAATTAATAGAAAAAAGAGTTGAAAAAGGTATAAGTAATAAAGAAATAAGAGCTTTAGTAGTAGGAGTTCCAAATGCAGGAAAAAGTACGCTTATAAACGCTTTAGCTGGTAAAAAAGTAGCAAATACTGGAAATAAACCAGGAGTTACAAAACAAGTAAATTGGCTTAAAACAAATAACAATTTATTATTATTAGATACACCTGGTATTTTATGGCCTAAAATAGATGATAAGAAAGTAGCAATTAATTTAGCTAGTTTAACTGCGATAAAGAGTGATGTAATTAATATAACAGATATTGCGAATCATATAATTACATATCTAGTTGAGTATTATCCTTCTATTTTAGAAACTAGATATAAAGTTAATAAAGAGCAAGATTTACTTGAAATATATGAAGTTATAGGAAAAAATATAGGAGCTACTAAATCAGGAGAAGTTGATTATGAAAAAGTAGCTTACAAAGTATATAATGACTTAGCAAGTGGTAAAATATCAGGAGTGACATTTGATACATGGAAATAGACTTAAAAAAATACGAAAAAGATTTATATAAACAAGGATATAAATATATAGCTGGAACAGATGAAGCGGGAAGAGGACCTCTTGCTGGAGACGTAGTAGCTGCAGCAGTAATACTTCCTGAGGATTTTGAATTAGAAGGTTTAAATGATTCTAAGAAATTAAGTGCTAAAAAAAGAGATTTGTACTATGATATTATAATTAAAGAGTGTTTAGCATATTCAGTAGAAATAGTAAGTGCTGAAAAGATAGATGAGATAAATATTTATGAAGCATCAAGACTTGCAATGAATAATGCACTTGACAAATTAGAAATTATGCCTGATTATATACTAAGTGATGCTATGCCACTCAAAAGAGAAAATTCATTACCAATAATACATGGTGATGCACTTAGTTTAACTATTGCAGCAGCATCAGTCATCGCAAAAGTTACTAGGGATCGTATGATGGAAGAGTTAGATGAAAAATATCCGCAATATGGCTTTAAAAAACATAAAGGATATGGTACAAAGATGCATCTAGAAATGATAAGGGAACATGGAATCTTAGATATTCATAGAAAATCATACAAACCAGTAAAAGAAGAATATGAAAAAGGAAATATATATAAAGGAGAATAAATGAAATTAGTAATAGTGGAATCACCTGCAAAATGTAAAACAATAGAAAAATATTTAGGTGAAGATTATAAAGTAGTATCAAGTAAGGGGCATATTAGAAATTTAGCACCAAGAGGTAAGTATGGATTAGGTATTGATATTGAAAATAATTTCGAGCCTACATATGAAATAATAACTGGAAAGAAAAGAGATGTAACAGCACTTAAAAAAGAAGCTAAATTAGCAGATACAGTATATCTTGCAACAGATCCAGACCGTGAGGGTGAAAATATATCATACCATTTGTATGAAGAATTAAATTTAACAGATGTAAATTCTAAAAGAGTAGTATTTAATGAAATTACAAAAGATGTAGTAAGAAATGCTATAGAAAATCCTGGTAAAATGGATATGGATTTAGTAAAATCTGGAGAAACAAGAAAATTCTTAGATAGAATAATAGGATTTAGATTAAGTAATTTAATGCAAAGAAAAACTAGTGGTAAATCTGCTGGAAGAGTACAAAGTGTAGCACTTAAATTAATTGTAGATAGAGAAAGAGAAATAGAAGCATTTATACCAGAAGAATATTGGACAGTAGAAGCTACATTTCCAGAATTTAAAGCAGTATTAGATAAGTATAAGAACGAAGATATAGAAATTAAAAATGAAGAACAAGCAAATACAGTACTTGCTAATTTATCTGAAGAATTTAAAATAGCAGACATAGTAAAAAAATTAAAGAATAAAAAATCAAATCCTGTATTTAAAACATCAACAATGCAGCAAACAGCAGCAAGCAAGATAAATTTTAGTCCAAGCAAGACTATGAGTGTAGCTCAAAAGTTATATGAAGGTATTGATATTGGAACAGAGATAACAGGTCTTATAACATATATGCGTACAGATAGTATAAGAGTATCAGATTCATTCGTAGGAGAAACTTATAACTATATTGAAAACAAATATGGAAAAGAATATATTGGATATGTTAAAACAGGTAAAAAAGATACTAATGGACAAGATGCTCATGAAGGTATTAGACCAACTAGTATTAAAAATACACCTGAATCAATTAAGAAGTATTTAAGTGATGATGAATATAAATTATACTCATTAATTTATTTTAGATCATTAGCGTCATTAATGTGTGATGCTAAAATGAATACTACAACTATTCATTTAGATAATAATGATTATTTATTTAAAACTAGTGGTAGTACACTTGCATTTGACGGTTATTTAAAGGTATATGCACCGTATGAATCTCAAGAAGATACAATACTTCCAAATATGGATGGTATTGATACAATAAGTAGTAGTGAAATAGAAAAGATACAACACTTTACTAAACCATTACCAAGATTTAATGAATCATCATTGATAAAAGAACTTGAGAGTTTAGGGATAGGTAGACCAAGTACATATGCTACTATTATATATACAATAAAAGATAGGGGATATGCTACTTTAGAGGATAAACGTTTTACACCAACAGAAGTAGGTATCGAAACAACAGATAAACTACAAGAATATTTCTCTACTATAATAAATGTAGATTACACTGCAAAAATGGAAGAGGATTTAGATAAAATAGCAGAAGCTCAAATAGATAATATTAAATTATTAAAAGAGTTTTACGAAAAATTTGAACCACTTGTTGATAAAGCATTTGCAGAAATGGAAAAGAAAGCACCAGAAGAAACTGGAGAAGTATGTCCTAACTGTGGATCACCAATGGTAAAAAGAAGTGGTAGATACGGTGAGTTTGAAGCATGTGGAAATTATCCAGAATGTAAATATATTAAAAAGGAAGAAAAAGAAGAAAAAATAATAATGCCATGTCCAAAATGTGATGGTAATGTATTAGAAAAAACAACAAGAAGAGGAAAAATATTCTACGGATGTAGTTGTTATCCAAAATGTGATTTTGCTTCTTGGGATTTCCCTATTGAAGAACAATGTGAAAAATGTAATTCAAACTTAGTATTAATAGATAATAAAAAATCATGTCCTGTATGTGATAAAGTAGATAAAAAGAAAAAATAATAAAAATACATTACTAGAGTAATGTTTTTTTATTTCATATGTCCTGGATACCAATTGATTGTTACATCTGTTAAAGGTTGGTTATACTCTTTATCCATTTGGTTGTTTTTATTAATTACTAATTTTGTTAAAAATACGTATTCTTTTTTTGTTTGTTATTTTTGTAATTTTACTTAATATAATAATTATCTCTTCATCATCAATATTGCTAATATTGTCATAAATTTCTGTAGTATTATTAGTATCATAATGTATTTTATCAAGTAACATTAAAACTTCTTCTTTATAAATAAATAACAGTTCCCTAACACTAATAGAGACATACAAGATATTTCTTTTTTTTAAATTTTTTAGTTCAGTATTATACTTTTTTAACCAACGATTTACGCATGCTCTTAACATTATACTTTCCTTCGAACATGTTCCATCCATTTCTAATTTTATTATTTTTTGGGATACAATCATTCTATTTAAATAAATGGTTTGATCTAATCCCATCGACATTAATGTATCTAGATTCATTTTTTTACCTCTTTCTTCGTTACTTGTTATTATATTAAAAAAATTCTAATTAATTAGAATTTTAAATTAAATATAACTTATATTGTTACGTCTGTATTTATTTCTTTTTTACTAATATTTATTGAAAATAACGTTAATACAGGAAAAATAGTTACAAAGAATTTTGCTTTAGATTGAGGTTTAATAACTTCAATAAATTTGTAACGAATATATGCATTTAATACAATTAAAACTAACCATAAACATGGAACAATTAATGCAGCTACATGTAAATACATTAATAATTTAGGGTCTATATTTACTTTAGCAATACTTAACTTATGTTTACTAATAAGATAAGGATTAAATGCTTGATTAGGATCTATTCCTAATTTTTTTAATATAGGTTTATAACAAAATGCTTTTAATGTAGTTAATATTAAAAATACAACAAACATTGTTGCTATCATTCCCATATAAAGAGAATGACCTAGTGTGGCAAAAGATCCTAATATTCCCATTGTTGCACCTGTAGTTAAATTAACAAAGGGATTTGTAGAATTTGCAAGAGCTTCTGCTAATTTATCAGCTTGCTCAGCCTCAATTCTAATTATTTCATTATATGTATATATAAATGCTAATAAAGGTGTTGAAGTAAATACATTTTGGATACTAAATGTTATCATTTTAATTTCTCCTTTCTTTATAAGAATATTAAACAATAAAAATCTATAAAAATTATATCATATTTTAGAAAAAAATAATATAGATTATAAGAGTACTAATATCTACATGTATTGTGTAATGTAAAAAAAGTGAAAATTTTTTAAAAAATCACAAGTGTAAAATGTATATAAATGTCAGTAAAGTATGTGATATTTACAATGTAAAGTCCACTGAAACAAAGGGTTTGCTTTATGTTAAGTAACCTAGTTATATGTAAAATTACTTATATTAATTGTAAATAACACAGATATCACAAAAACAAGTGGTATGTAAAGTTTGTAAATGATATAAAAGTTACATATAATAAAAAATGAATAAGGTATTTAATTCGACAAATTATTTATTATCTATATAATACAATAAATACGGTGATAGAAAGTGATATATTTAGACTTAGTATTTTTACTAAATTTCATTTATGACTTTTTATTACTAATTACAACAGGAGTTATTTTAAAAAGAGTATTTAATATAAAAAGAATTATATTAGCTTCATTAGTAGGATCAATCAGTATGATATTACTTTTTATAGAATTTAATCAATTAATATTATTTATATTAAAAATAATTATAAGTATAATTATGACGTTAGTAGCGTTTGGTAAAAAAAATACATTAACAAATACATTATATCTATATATGAATAGTGTTATCCTTGCTGGAGCATTATATTATTTAACCATTGAATTTTCATATAAAAGAGATAATCTAGTATTTTTTAAAAACGAATTTTATATAAATTACATATTGATTTTATTGATGGCTCCAGTAGTAATGTTTATTTATTATAATCATATAAAATTATTAAAAGAGAAACTTAATTTAAATCATGAAATAATTATTAAAATAAAGGATAGAAAAGAAACAATAAAGTTATCCGGATTTATAGATTCTGGAAACAAACTAAAAGATCCTATGACAAAGAAATATATAATAATAATTAATAAAAATATATATGAAGGAAAAAATCCTATATATGTACCATATCATGGAGTAAATAAAGAGGGATTAATAAAATGCTACACAGTAGAATATATTGAAATAAATAAACAAAAGTTTAAAAATTATATGCTAGGAATTAGTGATAATGAAATAAACTTAAATGGTAGTGACTGTATTTTAAATTATAAATTGATGGAGGATTTAAATGTTTAAAAAAATACTAGAATTATTCAAGAAGAAATATAAGAAGAATGAATTATATTTCGTAGGTGCAACAGATAAACTACCACCACCACTAACTAAAGAAAAAGAGTTAGAATATTTAATAAAATTTCAAGAAGGAGATGAGGAAGCAAGAAATATATTAATAGAACATAATTTAAGACTAGTAGTCTTTTTAGCTAAAAAATACGAAAATGGAATATATGATTTAGAAGATTTAGTATCCATAGGATCTATAGGTCTTATAAAAGGAATCAATACATACAAGATAGATAAAAATATAAGGCTTGCAACATATGCATCAAGATGTATATCTAACGAAATATTAATGTTCTTAAGAAAGAATAAAAAAACAAGAATAGAAATGAGTATGGATGAAGCACTTAATTATGATGCAGAGGGTAACTTACTAAAATTAGAAGATATTCTAGGAACAGAGCCAACGCTTGTTCAAGATGAACTTGAGAAGAGTATTATAAGAGAAACACTTAATAAAGAGATAGAAACATTAAAATCTAGAGATAAAGAGATAATGACATTAAGATATGGTTTAAATAATACAAAGGAATATACTCAAAAGGAAGTAGCTCAAATGCTTGGAATATCACAATCATATATATCTAGAATAGAAAAGAAGGTTGTAAAGAGGCTACAAAATGTAATGAATACATAATATCAAATAGTAGAAATACTATTTTTTTTGTATAAAAAAATATAAATCGTTCCACTATAAAAATGAAAGGGATTTATATGACAAATTACAAGGTAGATATAACAGGTATTAATACAAGTGAAATAACAGTACTTAAGAATAAAGAGATGATAGAATTATTTAAAAGTATGCAAGAAGGAGATTTAGAGGCAAAAGATAAACTTATTGAAGGAAACTTAAAATTAGTATTAAGTATATTAAAAAAATTTAACAAAGTAAATGTTAACAAAGATGATTTATTCCAGGTAGGAGTAATAGGTTTAATTAAGGCAATAGATAATTTTGATTTAAGTTATAATCTTCAATTTAGTACGTATGCAGTATACTTAATAATTGGAGAAGTAAAAAGGTATCTAAGGGATAACACATCAATAAGAGTATCTAGAAGTACAAAAGACTTAGCATATCAAATAATTAAATTTAAAGATGAATATCTTAATATAAACGGTACATATCCAACTAATAGGGAAATTGCTCTAAGTTTAAATATAGACGAATTTAGTGTTGGTTACGCACTTGATGCATTAAAAGAACCTATGAGTATGTTTGAACCTATATATAATGATGGGGGAGATGCTATATATCTTCAAGATAAATTAAGTGATGATAGTTCATATTATGATAACGATACATTATTATCATTAAAAGATGCACTGAACGTATTAAAAGAAAGAGAGAAAGAAGTTCTTATTGAACGTTTTATAATAGGAAAAACACAAACAGAATTAGCAGAATTATATAATATTTCACAAGCGCAAGTATCTAGGATAGAAAAAACTGCAATAAATAATGTTAGAAAATTAATAAAATAAATATAATTAATAAAGGTGATATAACTATGCACTTAAGTGATTTACAAAAAAAGGACATAATAAATTTAGAAACAGGTTTTAATATGGGAAGAATAATTGATGTAGAAATTGATGATACAGGAAAAATATTGAGATTTTCAACAGAACCTAAAAAAGTATTTAAAAGAGTATTTAGAACTGATGAATCAATAATAGAGTTTTCTAGAATAGTTAAAATAGGATCAGATGTGATATTAATTAAATAAATATTTATTGTATTTATGACATTTTTGTAGTATTATATTGTTCGATTAAAGGGGATTATCGAATGAATACTAATAAAAAAACAGATTTTAATTTTTTAAGTTTAAGCGAGAAATTAAATTGTGCTTTAGAAAATGATAGAAATTCAAAGTTTAATGATGCAGAATTAATATATTTAAATATTATAAAAGATAATAACGATTCTAAAGCGATTTATAGATTAGCAAATCTTTATATTAAACTAGGTAAATATGATGAATCTAGAATATTGTTAAATGAGTATGTATGTAAAAATCAAGAAGAACAAATTAATAAAAATACAATTTTATCTAAACTAGATCTATATGAATATAATTTTTGTAGATCAGTTGAGATAAGTGATGAAGTTTTAAGAAAAACTAGTGGTAAAAACACATATGCACTTTATAATAAAGCAGTATCTCTTCTAAATTTGTATGAATATGATAGAGCACAAGAAATATTTAAAAGACTAAGTAAAGGTCTTGATTTAAGTGACAATAGTTATATATATTTAATAAGAATAGAAATAATGAAAGGAAACTACACAAACGCATTAATATTAGCTAACTCACATGTTCCAACATCCCACAATATGAGAAAGAAATTAAATTATTTAAAATACCATATATCAAAAATGTTAAATAGAGAATATAATGTAATAGTTGATAATTACAGTATTAATATAGATGAAACTGATGATTATAGATTATTAATATTTCATATTAATAAGCACTTTAATTCTATGAATGATGGAGATTCTCTTCAATTTGAAGATGTAAAAGATAGATTATCATTTATAAGAGAAATAGAAAAACAAATGATAGATTATGAATTAACTATAGGTAAGTCATCTAATTCATATATTGTAGATTTACCACATACTACTATAGTAGGCAGCAACAAGAGTGTAGATTATGCAAAAATATATACATCTTTAGAAAATAATATATTAACAGTACATCCAGTATGTGTCTCAAGTGAATTTGATATTGAAGGATACGGAAGAATTAGAAAATAAAAAAATAAATACTTTAATAAAAGTATTTATTTTTTTATTCTTCCATAACCTTCTTTATCAAATTGATCAGAAACTGATATAGGATAAAAAGTTAAAATTTTAGATGTATCGAAATTAACATAAACAGTAGCATGATTTTTATCATTATCAGTACTAGTTGTTCCATGTTGAAGTTCTACAATATATCTATCTGAGCATTTAGCATAAGAATAATAGTATTCTTTAATTCTTTCTTCAACCTCTGTAATAAGTTCATCTACTGTAATATTTAAAAACTTAAGTGATTCACTTTTAGTGTAATCATTAAAGTGTTTTTTAATATGTCTAGAAAGTGTTGTGTTATCAGTACTTTTATCGATCATAATACTGTATATATCCTCAGCAGGATTAATAAAAGGTACATTAAGTTCTTTTGATAAATAATATTTAAAATATTGTATTTTTTGTTTAATTCTTAAATCTGAAGTAATTATAGAGTTAGCTAAATTAAAAGCTTGTCTAAGATTTCCTAATATGATTTCTATTTTAATTAAATATATCATAGAAACTTCGTAAAGTTCTGGATAATTTTTTATTTTCATAAAATCAACTCTAGCTTCTTTATATTCTCCTAAGTTAAGAAGTGATAACGCTCTATTATATAAAGCGAATTTATCATTTTTATCAAGTTTATTAATAACTTCATTAGCTAAATTATAAGAAGTAACATAATTATATTCTTTATTTTCAAGTTTAGAAAGTAAAGTTAATTTTCTTATTTTATCTTCTCTAGATAAGCATTCAAAGTTTGTAAGAAGGTCTCTACATTCTTGTAGTTTCCCGCATCTATAATATAAATTTACTAACTTAAAAATACTAGAATGTTGTAAATTAGTACTTTCCATTATCTCTAAGTAGTAAGAAGCAGCAAGATTATATTTTTTTAATTTAATAGCATCTTCTGCCATATCAAATTTGTTTTTATTATAGATATTATTTGTATGTAATATGTTTTTATTACAATTATTATCATTCATAAAAACCCCCGCAAAATATAATATATCAAAAAGAAGAAAAAAACAAGAAAAAATAGATTTTTTTTCAAAAAAATGATAGACTTATTATGGTGGTAAAAATGAAGTATTTTGTAACAGTAAGTAATAACTTAGGATTAAGTTTTTTTAATAAAAGACAATCAAGTGATATTAAAGTCTTAGAAGATATGATAAAAGAAGCTGAAAATAGCAAAATTTTAGTAAATAAATCAGCTTTAGATATATTTACTAAAAATAATCTAGAGCAACATATAACTACTAGTGAAAGTAGTTATGTATTTTATGAATGTGATGAGTTAAGCAGTATAAAAGA
Organism: bacterium; assembly: GCA_044432745.1. Classification (GTDB taxonomy): domain Bacteria; phylum Bacillota_I; class Bacilli_A; order RF39; family UBA660; genus CAKOSP01. The sequence goes on along the minus strand of JAWXUH010000001.1, from coordinate 65,472 downwards.
TATCAATATTCTGATTGTATACTACTGGAATAGAGATTATCCTTCAGATAAATTCTTAAAACTAAATCTTAATGCTTATAAAGAATTAGAAAAAATAGAATTTCAAGGTAATTCTCATGATAATATTACAAAAATAGTATATGAGAGGAAATAAAAATGGAAAAGATATTTAAAAGTATTGGATTATTAGTAGTTGGTTTATTTCTAACAATAACATATGGAGTAGAATTTGACTTTCTAAATGAATCTTTTGGTTTAGATTATTCAAATATAGAAATTAAAGAATATAATGATGAATTATTCTATATTATAAATGATAATATTCCTTATTTTACGGAAGAAGATTATAAACTTGAAGTATTTGAAAGTTACAGTGATTTAGATACACTTGGTAGAACAGGAGGAGCTTACGCTAGAATTGGTATTGAATTAATGCCAACTGAAGATAGAGAAAGTATTTCAAGTGTAACTCCAAGTGGATGGATACAAGCTACATACGATTTTGTAAGTGGAACTTACTTATATAATAGATCTCATTTAATAGGTTTTCAGTTAACTGGAGAAAATGCAAATGAGAAAAATTTAATAACAGGTACTAGAACATTTAATGTAGGTGGAATGCTCCCTTTTGAAAACATGGTAGCAGATTATATTAAAGAAACAAAGAATACAGTTTTATATAGAATTACTCCTGTGTATGAGGATGATAATTTAGTAGCAAGCGGTATAATTATGGAAGCTTACTCTGTTGAAGATAATGGTGATGGAATAGAATTTAATGTATTTGTATATAATATTGAGCCAGGAGTGACAATAAATTACGCTGATGGATCAAGTCATATAACAAAAGAAAATTAATAAAAAAATATAAATAAATCTTGTGTTTATATTTTTTTTTTGATAAAATACTATTGTTAAACAAAGAAATACGAGGAAGTAATAATAATATTTTATTATAGAAAGCTAGTGGTTGATGTAAACTAGTATAAAAATTATTAAGAAAGTTGCGTAGGGAGTTTAAAACGTGTTGATACGATATAGTCAAAATAAGTAAAAAATAAGGTGGTACCACGGTAACTCTCGTCCTTTGTTAAGAAGGCAGAGTTATCGTTTTTTAAAGGAGAAAAATATGTTAGAAACAAAATATAATCACGAGAAAGTAGAAGAGGGTAAATACAAATATTGGCTTGAAAATAATTTATTTGAAAGTCTAGAAACAGATAAAAGAAAAGAACCGTATGCTATAGTGATACCTCCACCAAATGTAACGGGTAAATTACATTTAGGTCATGCGTGGGATACAGCGCTTCAAGATATATTAATACGTTATAAAAAATTAAATAATTTTGATGCAGTATGGATACCAGGAATGGATCATGCAGGAATAGCAACACAAGCAAAAATAGATGCTAAGTTAAAAGATATGGGAATTAATCCAAGGGGAATATCTAGAGAAGAATGGTTAAAACATGCATGGAGTTGGAAAGAAGAATATTCTGAAAACATCAGAGCGCAGTGGTCTAAATTAGGTCTTAGTTTATGTTATTCAAAAGAAAGATTTACACTTGATGAAGGATTAAATAAAGCAGTAAACGAAGTATTTGTTAAATTATATAAAGAAGGATTAATTTATAGAGGAAAGAAAATAATAAATTGGGATCCGCTTGCAAAAACTGCACTTTCTAATGAAGAAGTAATATATAAAGATGTTAAAGGTGCTTTTTATCATATAAATTATCAAGTAAAAGATACAGATATATATTTAGAAGTAGCAACTACAAGACCAGAGACTATGTTTGGAGATACAGCACTAGCAGTTAATCCAAATGATGAAAGATATAAAGATTTCATTGGTAAAAAAGCAATACTACCTATATTAAATAGAGAAATACCTATAGTAGGTGATGAACACGTTGAACTTGATTTTGGAACTGGAGTATTAAAAGTAACACCAGCTCATGATCCAAATGACTTCGAAATAGGAAAAAGACATAATTTAGAAATAATAAATTGTTTAAACACTGATGGTACACTTAATGAAGTAGCAGAAGGATTTGTTAATTTAGATAGAGTTAAAGCAAGAAAAGAAGTAATTAAAAAGTTAGAAGAACTAGGTAATTTAGTTAAGATAGAAGAAATGACACATAGTGTTGGACATTCTGAAAGAACAGATGAAATAGTAGAACCATATTTATCAAATCAATGGTTTGTTAAAATGAGACCACTAGCAGACAGAGTTTTAGAAAATCAAGAGGATAAAGATAATAAAGTTAACTTTGTACCAAGTAGATATGAAAAAACAATGATTCACTGGATGGAAATTACATACGATTGGTGTATATCAAGACAATTATGGTGGGGACATAAAATACCAGCATGGTACAAAGAAGATGAAATTTATGTAGGATTAGATGCACCATCAGAAGATGGTTGGATTCAAGATGAAGATGTACTAGATACATGGTTCTCAAGTGCATTATGGCCTTTTTCAACTCTAGGTTGGCCAGATAATAAATCAGATGATTTATCTAGATACTATCCTAATAACGTACTTGTAACAGGATATGACATAATACCATTTTGGGTAAATAGAATGACATTCCAAGGATTACATTTTACTGAAAAAAGACCATTTAAAGATTGTTTAATTCATGGATTAATAAGAGATAAAGATGGTAGAAAAATGTCAAAAAGTCTAGGTAATGGTGTAGATCCTATGGACGTAATTGAAAAATATGGAGCAGATGCACTAAGATTTTTCTTAACTACATCATCAAGTGCAGGAACAGATTTAAGATATGATGAAGAAAAAGTTGCTGCATCATGGAATTTCTTAAATAAACTGTGGAATGCATCAAGATATGTACTTATGAATACTGAAGATTTAAAAGAAGTTAAACTAACTAATTTAGAAGATAAAGATAAATGGATTTTAACAAAATATAACAATACAATAAAAGAAGTTAAAAAGAATATGGAAAAATATGATTTCAATTTAGTAGGAACAGATTTATATAACTTTATTTGGTCTGATTTCTGTGATAATTACATAGAAATGAGTAAATTTTCACTTGATAAAGAAAGTACTCAAAGTACATTAATTTATGTACTAAATGGAATACTTAAAATGATGCATCCATTTACTCCATTTATAACAGAAGAAATTTATAAAATGATAAGTATAAATAACAAAGAGTCAATAATGTTATCAAGTTATCCTGAATATAATAAAGAAGAAATTTATAAAGAAGAAACTGAAAAAATAGAAGAAACAATTGAATTTATTAAAATATTTAGAAATATAAAACTTGAAAATAAGATAACAAAAGATTTTGAGTTATATATCGAAAAAGAAAATGATTATACATTGATAAATAAATTACTTAAATTAGATACTCAAATAGTAACTGAAAAACAAAATAAAACATCATTTATAGTAAATACTAAAAACTATGAAATGGTTATATATTTTGAAAAACAAGAAACTGAAGAAGATAAACTTCTAAGAGAGAAGAATATAGAAAATTTAAAAGCTTCTATATCTAGAAGAGAAAACTTACTTAGTAATGAAAACTATGTATCTAGAGCACCAAAAGAATTAGTAGAAAAAGAAAAAGAATCTTTAGAAAAAGAAAAAGAAGAACTAAGTAAACTTATATAGTAAAAGATAATAGATGCCTAAAAAGCATCTTTTTTTCATATAATTAATTGGTGAAACTATGAATTTAATAAATAATATAAAGAATTTCTTATATGATAAAGAGTATTTTGTATCAATGTATGAAGAACACATACATTTATATGGATATAATCAGATAATAAAATTCGATGAAAGCGAACTTATTTTTGATTTTACAAAATTTAAATTAAATATCAAAGGAGAAAAACTCTTAGTTAAAAAGATGTTATCAAATGAAATGTTAATTAGTGGTATTATTAAGAGTTTTGAAATAGAAAATGAAAAAACAAATATGGGTTAAAGCAGAATATGATAATTACTACAAGTTAATAAATAAGGTAAGATGCATAATAAGTATTCACGAAATAAAAAAATATAATAACTATGTATTAATCAAAATAGATACAACAGATTATGAAAAATTAAAAAAATATATAGTAAGTTATAAATTTGAAATTATAGAAAGTACAGGATTATATTATTTAATAAATTTAGTCAAAAAAAATAAATTAATATTTATAACGTCAATTTTAGGATTAATTTTATTTTTAATATTAAACAATATAATAGTATCAGTTGAAGTTTTACACGAAAGTAAAGAAATAAGAAATATTTTGTATAACGAACTAGATAACTATAATATATCAGTATTAACTTTTAAAAAGAATTACGAAGAAATTCAAGAAATAAAAAAAGAGATATTAAATAATAATGAGGATAAAATAGATTGGCTAGAGATTGAAATAGTAGGAATGAAATACATAATTAGAGCAGAAGAAAGAATAATTACAAACTTAACAGAAGAAAATGAATACTGCAATGTTTATGCATCTAAAAATGGAATGATAACTTCAATAAGTATATCTAGTGGAATAAGTATGGTTAAAATAGGAGATTACGTAAATCAAGGAGATATACTTATAAGTGGAGATATACTATTAAATGATGAATTAAAAGACGAAGTATGCGCATCAGGTACAGTCCATGCAGAAAGTTGGTATGAAACAAGTATAAAAGTACCATTTGAATACTATGAATACACAAATACAGGAATAAGTAGATATAATTTAATATATGAGTATAATGGAGAAGAAAAAAGAATACTAAATGATAGAATATCTAATTACAAATCTAATAAGGTAATACTATTTGATTTGTTTAGTAGAAAGTTATATTTAGAAAAACAATATGAAATAAAAAAAGAGTATTTATATTATAGTGAAGAAGAAGCTTTAGAAAAGGCACTTAAGTTAAATGAAGAAAAAATATTATTAAAAATAAATGATAAAGATACTATAATTGATCAAAAAGTTTTGAAAAAAACAATAAATAATAGTACAATAGAAGTAGAGATATTTACGATAACAAACGAAATTATAAGTAAATAGAAAAGAGGTACTTATGTTATACTTGATAAACTCTACGTTAGATGCACAGTGGCCAACTTTTATAATGATAATAATTATATATATTGTTATGAAATATAATTATTTAGAACAGACTAAACAAAGAAAGAAATTATATATAGAATTACATAATTTATTATTTATTGTATATGTTTTTTTACTAGTATCAATTGTATCTTATGGTAAATTAAATACAACAAGTGGATTTAATTTAATTCCATTTAAAGAAATCCTAAGATATGAATTTTTAAGTGATTTATTTATGCTTAATATAGTAGGAAATATATTACTTTATGCTCCACTTGGTTACTTCATGACATCGTTTTTAAAAAGAATAACATTAAAATCTGTACTATTTTCAGGAATACTAATTAGTTTATGCGGAGAAATAATGCAGTACCATATAGGAAGAACATTTGACATAGATGACATTATATTAAATGGAGCAGGAATTATAGTAGGATGGTCAATATGTAAAATATTAAATGGAATTAAGAGTAAAATGCCTAAATTTCTTCAAAAAGATGGACTTTATAACGCAATTAGTATTATAATAATTATAGTTTTAATATTATATATATTAAACGTAAAAGGAGTAATAACTATATTATGAAAAACGAATATGAAATTATAGATGAATATGGTTACGAAATTCCAAAAATTATAAATAAAATTATTAAAAAAGTTCTAAAAAAAGAAAAGGTTAAAAAAGCATTATTTACAATAATATTTGTAGATGATACAGAAATACAAAGAATAAATAAAGAATATAGAAATAAAGATTCAGTAACTGATGTAATATCTTTTGCTTTGAATGACAATAATGATAATTTTAAAAGTAAGATCAACGTATTAGGTGATATATATATATCAATACCTAAGATGCAGGCGCAAGCAAAAGAGTATGGTCATACTGAAGTAAGAGAATTATCTTTTTTAATAGTTCACGGACTTCTACATTTACTAGGATATGATCATATTGAAAAAGAAGATGAAATAGAAATGTTTAGAAAACAGGAGGAAGTTCTCGATGGATTTAAAGAAACAAAAAGATAGTTTTTTCAAAAATAAAAAGTTTGGTGTAAAAAGAATAATAAGAAGTATTCAATTTTCTTATCAAGGTTTAGTACATGCATATAAATATGAACAAAGTTTATGGTTGCATGCGATAAGTATATTAATTGTAGTACCAGTAGGTTTTTTACTTCAAATAAGTTTTAATGAATGGGCATTAGTAATAATGTCATCTCTTTTTATATTAAGTATAGAATTATTAAATACAGCCATAGAAGCAACAGTTGATATGGTAACAAAAGAATATAATCAATATGCTAAAACGGCAAAAGATTGTGGTTCAGCAGCAGCAGCTGTTGCATCATTTGCTCATATAGCAATTTTGGTATTTGTATTTGCAGAAAAATTGATAGGTTTGGTGATAAAATAATGAGAAGTGGTTTTGTAAGTTTAATAGGAAGACCTAATACAGGAAAAAGTACCTTATTAAATACAATAATAAATGAAAAAGTTGCAATAGTAAGTGACAAAGCAGGAACAACAAGAAACGTAATACAAGGGATATATAACGAAGTAGAAACTCAAGTAGTTTTTGTAGATACACCTGGTATAGGTAAACCTGATAATAAATTAGGTAAAATGTTAAATAGAGAAGCAATAGCTTTAACAAAAGATGTAGATGTTATATTATTTGTAGTAGATATAGCAAGTGGCTTTGGTAGAGGTGATGCTAAAATTTTAAGAATGTTAGAAAATGAAACAATGCCAGTTATACTAGTATTAAATAAAATAGACAGACTTAAAAACGATGAAATTTTAAAAGCAATAACTGAAGTAAAAGATTTATATCCTTTTGCAGAAATAGTTCCATTATCAGCTATGAAAAATGATAATGTAGATAGATTAATAAGTTGTATAAAAAAATATTTAACAGACAATATAAGATATTTTGGAGAAGAAGAGTTTACAAGTCAGACATCTTCATTTATGGCAAGTGAACTTGTACGTGAGAAATTACTTAATAAAACAGAAGAAGAAGTACCACATTCATTAACATGTTATACTACTATGTTTGAAAATAAAAAAGACATAATAAATATAAGTGTCGATGTTATAGTGGATAGAGATTCGTTAAAGAAAATAATAATAGGTAAACGTGGAGAAAAACTAAAAAGTGTTGGAATCGAAGCAAGAGCTGATTTAGAAAGATTATTTGATAAAAAAGTTTATTTAGAAACTTATGTTAAAACAGTTAAAAATTGGAAAGATAAAGAAAGATATTTAAAAGAATTAGGTTTTGACGGTTTTAATGAATAAAAAATAGAAATATATATCATAACAAATATATGGAAGGTGATATATATGGATAAAAACAAAGCTTGGAGTAAATTTATAAAAAGTGGTAAGGTAACAGATTATTTAGAATATAAAAAAATATCTAAGAAAGGTTAGTATGCATATATGTGTTGAGGGTTTTATATTAAGTGAGACTCCCTATAGAGAGTCTAGTAAAATACTTAATATATTAACAAAAGAATATGGATTAATAGGAGTAATAGCAAATGGTGCTAAGAGACCAAAGTCTCCATTAAGATCAACAACACAAAAATTTACATATGCATATTTTACTATTTTATATAGAGAATCTAAAGCATCTACTTTAATAAGTGCAGATATAATAAATCATTTTAAGAATACTAGAAATGATTTAAAGTTAATAAGTTATTTAACATATATATGTGATTTATCATATCAAGTATATATTAATACAGAAGAAATAAAGATATATGACATATTAAAAGATACACTATTAAAGTTAGAAGATGGTTTATCTCCAGAGGTTCTAAGTAATATAATAGAAATAAGGTATTTAGAATTTCTAGGAGTAGGATTTGAACCATTTATATGTAGTAATTGCGGAAATGATAAAGCAATAAATTTAGATATAGTAACAGGTGAGAAAGCATGTAGTGCTTGTAATGGTGATAATGTATTAATAGATATAAAAGTATTAAAGTTACTAGATATGTATAGTAAAATAAATATAAGTACGATAACTACTATAAAAATCGAAGATAAGTATACTAATATAATAAATAGATTTTTAAAAAATTATTATACAAATTATACTGGAGTATATATAAATTGCAAGCAACATTTAGAGAGAATATTAAAAGAATTAGAATAAAAAAGATAAAATAATAGTATCTTTTTTTTTTATTATTCCATAATAATTAAAAAAGGAGTTTTAAATGAAAAAATACAACATTATAACAATATTATTATTACTAATATTTCCTCTAAGTGTAGAGTGCGAGCAAATAGATATAAATGATTTAATAGAAGGTGTAGATCCAGGAAGTGAATTATATATAATACCAGGTGATTATTTTATAACAGAGAGTGTAGTTATAGATAAGAATATCACTTTAACAACAGATGGAGAAGTAAATATATATATAGATAAAGATGGTATAAATGGATTAACTATAAAATCAGGGTTAGAGTATGTATCAATAAATAATATAAATATAATAAATATAGAAAAAGCTACAAAAGACAGTTTTGGTTTACTAGTAGGTGAAAAAAATAGTACAAATAATATACTAGAAGTAAATATTAATAATACAAAAATAGAAGGTTTTGGTGCAGGTATTGTAGTATATAATACAGATGAATTTTCTATAACTAATTCATATATAGACGCATTAACTGTAGATCCATCACATGCAGCATTAGGTTTGCAATTAACAAATGTCAAAACAGGTCAAATAAGAAATAATAATATAACAGTACTAATTGATGAAACATATAATAAAAATACTGCGGGAATATTATTACAAACAAAAACATCTGCATTGATAGAACATAATTCTATAAGTGCATTTACAGGTATTTCGGTATATAATCAAAATGCTAAAAAAGATGGAGAAACAAGTAAAATAACAAATGAAAGTACAGTAGTATCTGAAAATACATTTGGTAATGATATAGTAGCAAAGGTAGTAAATTTTATGCCTACCACAAGTACACACTATATAACAGATAAAGCATATTGTCAGTACTTAGAAGATGATATAGTATATCAAGTAACAGATTCCTCTGTAATATATAATGAAAGTAAAATACCGGAAGTATTTAATAAATTAAAAGCCGAAGAAGAAGTTGTTTTTTGTGCAAGTGAAAATCAATATACAATAACAGAAAACATAGAAGTATTAGAAAATTCAAAGATTACAATAGAAAAAAATGCATATGTAATAATTAATGAAGATATAGTAGTAACATTAAAAGGAACGCTTCAAAATGAGGGTGTAATAAATAATAATGGATTTATAAATAATACTGGTAGTATTTTAGGTACAGGAACGTATTCATCGTTAGCAAATATAGATGTTAACGAAAAAAATGCTCCAAACGAAATAACAGAGATAACAGTAACGTATCAAAAAAATGATAGTATGATTGATAATTTTAAATCAACTATAGCATCAGATTATACATTATTAAATAATATAATAAATTCAAAGAATATTGATATAAATATAAGTATTTTAAATATAGAAGAGCAGAAAATTGATGAAAATTACTTAAAAGAAATATATGATAAATATGACGATTTATATATATCAACTCATTTTGATATATCAATAAATGCAGAATTTACGAATGAAACAGTTTATTTAGCAAACTTAGATGAAAAAATAAAATTCAATATATATATACCAGATACAGAAGAATATAATGAAGAAGCTTATGAAAGAGAATATTATATAATTTCTTATCATGATGAAACTATTGAAAAAATAAAACTAGAATACGAGAAAGATGGTAGTTTAAGTTTTTCTACAAATGAATTTTCTATATTCACTTTAGCTTATACTGAAGACTTAATATTATCAAGTCCAACAACGGGAGATAACATTCTTATTTTCATATCTTTAACAGGAGTATCGTTAATAGCTATTGTATGGATTTTAAAAATTAATCAAAAAGAAAAAAGTGAATAAATATCACTTTTAAATTTCTCTCATATTATCCTTATTTTTATAAGGATTTTTCTTATCTATTTTATCTACAAATAATAGTCCATTAAGATGATCAATTTCATGTTGAAAAGCAATTGATATATCTTCTCTAACTCTGATACTATGTATATTACCATCAATATCATTATAATCTAAGTTAATTCTTGCATATCTAGGAACAATACCATCAACAGGTCTTTCAACACTTAGGCATCCTTCACCTTCAGAAACATAAACAAGTTCTTTACTAGTTGAAGTAATTTTAGGATTAATAATAACATGCTCTTCAAAAGAACCATCTTCATTCTCACTAGCAATTACAAAAATTCTTTTAAGTTTACCAATTTGAACAAAAGCCATTCCCATTCCAGCTCTAAGATCGTATTTTTCAATATACTTTTCATCTTGACTCATTTTTAAATATATTAATAAGTCTTCAATACTTTTTTTATCATCATCAGACAAAGGAAATGTCACTTCGGCACTTCTTTGTCTCAATAATTTATTTTTTTCATTTAATATTTTAATTTTAGGTAATTTCATAAATCTCACAATTACTATTATACTAAAAAAAAATAAAAAAGCAAATTATTAGTTGTTAAAAGAGGTCATTTATAGTAAAATTAACTAAAGGAGCGATAAATATGATAGGAAATATATTACTAGGATTAGTAATAGGATTAATATTAGGTTTTTTTCTAGCAAGAACAATAATGAAAAAACAATTAGAAAAAAATCCGCCAATCAATGAAAAAATGATTGAAGCTATGATGAGTGGAATGGGAAGGAAACCTAGTCAAAAACAAGTTAAACAAATCATGAATCAAATGAACCATATGAAATAAAAATAGTAACTTTACTATTTTTTTATTTTTTTTATAATAGTCTATTGAATAATATAAAAAAAATTGATAAACTATTTTTAAGGGGTGTCTATGTATAGTTATATAATTGGAGCAGTAGTAGAAGTAAATTACAATAATATTATTTTAGAAAATAATAATATAGGATATAAGATTTTTCTTAGCAATCCATATAAATATGAGATAGGAGTAAATAAAAAAATTTATATACACAATCACGTTACGGATAATGAAACATTATTGTATGGATTTGATAGTAAAGAAGACTATAATTTATTTATTAAATTAATAGGAGTAAAAGGTTTAGGACCAAAAGTAGGATCTAATTTTTTTGCAAATGAAACGAATCAAGATATAATAAATTCTATAAATAACGAAGATATATCATATTTGAAAAAATTTCCTAAAGTAGGAGATAAACTAGCAAGGCAGATAATATTAGATTTAAAAGGAAAATTAACATTAGAAGAAAATGTAAAAAAAGACGATGTTTTTTTAGCATTACAATCATTAGGATATAATAAAAATGAAGTAACTAGTGTATTATCTACAATAGATCAAAATAAAGAAGAGTCAATACAAATTAAAGAAGCATTAAAAAAATTAATGAAATAAAGGATGGAAAGAATGAAAAGGAATAATAAAGGTTTTACATTAATAGAGTTATTAGCAGTAATAGTAATAATATCTATTGTATCAACTATAGCAGGAACAGGGGTAATAGCAATCAGAAAAGCTATAAATGCAAATTTACTAGATTCTAAAATAGATATAATTGAAAGTGGAGCGATATTATGGGGACAAGACAATCTCGTATTATTATCAAATACTACTACTAGTTGTATTGATGATGCAAAAGGTTTTATAAAAAAACTTAGTGATTTATCAGATTACGTAATAGGTAATGATCTTTGTGAAGTTGAGGAACGTAATACAACAACAGGAGTAATGGAAACAGTACAAAAAAGTTGTATTCAAAATAACCTAACTGGACTTAATATGGAAGAAGATAGAGTATGTATCTACTATAAAAATAATAGAGTATATGCAAAATATGATGAAACGAGTCCATCATATGATGAATAATTTTGATTAAATAGGTATAATTTTACAAAAAAATGTTATTTATGTTGATTTTACAAAATAAATGTAATACAATATAAAAGAAGTTTTTACTTGGTTTCTATTTCTCTTCCGAAATGTTACTCAGTTTAAACGGATTTATTAAATGAAGGGAGAAATAAATTATGGCTTTAACAAAAGAAGTTAAAAGTGAAATAATTAAAGAATTTGCTAAGAATGGTAAAGACGTAGGATCTGCGGAAGTACAAATTGCAATCTTAACAAAAGAAATTAATATATTAACTGAACACTTAAAAACTCACATTCATGATTTTCATACTAAAAGAGGATTATTAATGAAAGTTGGTAGAAGAAGAAGATTACTTGCTTATTTAAAAGCAAATGATGTTGTTAGTTACAGAGAAGTAATTAAAAAATTAAATTTAAGAAAATAGGCACAATTGTTTTTGTGTCTTTTTTATATAAATAAAGACGAAAGAAAGGATAATCAAAAAAACGATTATAAAGGAGATAAATGAAAAAAGAATTCAAATTAGATTTCTTAGGAAAAGAAATTATAGTAGAAACAGGTCAGTTAGCAAAACAAAGTAATGGAGCAGTATTAGTAAGATTTGGAGAAACTGTTGTATTATCTGTATGTGTAATGGGTAAAAAACCAGTAACTCAAGACTTTTTTCCACTACAAGTAATATATCAAGAGAAATTATATTCAGTTGGTAAAATTCCAGGTGGATTTATTAAAAGAGAAGGTAGACCAAGTGAAGCTGCAACACTTGCAGGAAGATTAATTGATAGACCAATTAGACCAATGTTTAATGAAAATTTAAGAAATGAAATACAAGTAATAAATACAGTATTATCAGTAGAAAAAGATGCATCACCAGAAATGGCAGCATTATTTGGAACATCATTATGTTTAGGAATATCAGATATACCATTTGATGGACCAGTATCAGGCGTTGTAGTTGGAAGAATAGATGATAAGTTAGTAGTTAATCCAGCAGCTGAAGATGCTGAAAGAAGTACATTATCACTTACTGTAGCAGGAACAAAAGATGCTATAAATATGGTTGAAGCAGGAGCAAGTGAACTTAGTGAAGATACAATGTTAAATGCTTTAATGTTAGCTCACGAAAACGTACAAAAATTATGTGAATTTCAAGAACAAATAATCAAAGAAGTAGGAAAAGAAAAAGTAGAATTAACTATATTTGATATAGATAGTGAAGTACTAGAAAATGTATATACATATTCAAAAGAAAAAATGTTAAACGCTATTCAAATAAAAGATAAATTAGAAAAATATGAACAAATTGATTTAGTAAAAGAAGAGTGTATAGCGCATTTTACTGAAGAATATGCTGAAAGAGAAAATAAAGATGACTTATTAAAACATACATCTAAAGCAGTACATCAATTAGAATCTGATTTAGTAAGATATTTAATTACTGATGAAAAAATAAGACCAGATGGAAGAAAAATGGATGAAATAAGAAATTTAGAAGCATACATTGATTTACTACCACGTACTCATGGTTCTGGTTTATTCCAAAGAGGAGAAACACAAGTACTAGCAACTACAACATTAGGTGCTTTAGGAGAACATCAAATATTAGATGGACTTGGATTAGAAGAAACAAAAAGATTCATGTTACATTATAATTTCCCACAATATTGTGTAGGAGAAACTGGAAGATATATGTCACCAGGAAGAAGAGAAATAGGACATGGAGCTTTAGGAGAAAGAGCATTATTAGAAGTTATTCCATCTGAAGATGAATTTCCATATACAATAAGAGTTGTATCTGAAGTATTAGAATCAAATGGATCATCATCACAAGCAACAATTTGTGCTGGTTGTTTAAGTTTAATGGCAGCTGGAGTACCAATTAAAGCACCAGTAGCTGGTATAGCAATGGGATTAATCCAAAATGAAGATAAATACACAATTCTTACTGATATTCAAGGTTTAGAAGATCATATGGGTGATATGGACTTTAAAGTAGCAGGAACAAAAGAAGGTATTACTGCATTACAAATGGATATCAAAATTAAAGGTGTAACTAAAGAAATACTTAATGAAGCGTTAACTCAAGCTAAAAAAGCTAGATTTGAAATCTTAGAAGTAATGGAAGAAGTTATTAGTGAACCAAGAGAAGAATTAAGTAAATATGCACCAAAAGTTATTACATTTACTATTGATCCAGAAAAAATCAAAGATGTAATTGGACGTGGTGGAGAAATGATTACTAAGATCATTTTAGAAGCATCAGATGTTAAAGCTGTAAATGATAAAAACGCAGTTAAAGTTGATCTAGAAGATGATGGAAGAGTAATTATATATCATACAGATGATAACGTAATAAGAAGAACTAAAGAAGCAATTTTAGATGTAGTTAAAGTTGTTGAAACTGGTGAAATTTACGAAGCTAAAGTTGTAAAAGTAGAAGACTTTGGATGTTTTGTAAGTTTATGGCCAAACTGTGAAGGTTTAGTTCACGTATCACAACTAGCACATGAAAGAGTTGAAAAAACTAGTGATGTTGTTAAATTAGGAGATATTATTAAAGTTAAATCTTTAGGATACGATAACAGAGGTAGATTAAATTTATCTGTAAAAGAATGTTTACCTAAACCGGTTCAAGAAGACAATAAAGAAAATGAATCTAAAAATAAATAGTTTATACCGACACTTTAAAGGTGGAGTTTATGAAGTATTATTAATTGCAAAAGATGTAGATACGTTAGAAGATATAGTGGTTTATCAAAATATTAAAGATAAACAAATTTGGACTAGAAAATATACTGAATTTGCGTCACAAGTTGATAAGGAAAAATATCCAGATATATTAGATACATATAGATTTACAGAAATCGAAAATAAAAATATATAATAAAAAAATAAGCAATTGTATGCTTATTTTTTTTAATATTCAGTTAAATATAAATCATAATATTCATCATAAGTTAAACCAGATTCTATAACACTAGTGGCAAGTTCAACACCTAAATATCTTAAATGCCAAGGTTCTTCAATATAACCAGTTATATCTTCACTATCTGCAGGATATCTAACAATATATCCGTATTTGTGTGCATTTTTTAAAACCCAAGCATAATCTTCATCTCCCATACGTTCATTAGTATAATAGAAATGATCTGGATTATAAATATCTATTGCAAGACCAGTTTGATGTTCTGAGTGACCAGGTTTAGCGCTATAAGTAAGCGCTGCTTCTAAGCCATCTCTGGCAGAATAATTATTAAATAAAGTTTCTTGATATGTATAACTTCTATAAGTAGAAAATGGTATAAATTCAAAACCATCTTTCAAAGCTGCAGCAAGTAAAGAGTCAGCTGCTTTAGCTGCTTCTTTAACCATTTTATAACTAGAATGTTTAGATAAAGAAGTCATACCACTTGGTACATAATCTGAAGGAAGTGCGTTATATTTATTAACTAAAACATTTATGTTAGAAGGATCAAGAGATACTTCTGTAATTTCATAAAAATCCAAATCTAAATTAATATTTACATAAGTTATAACTTCATCCCAATCATATTTAGTATTATCATAAAACTCATTGTATCTATCAATATTACTAACGTTAAAATTTGTAAATTCTACAAAATCTTTTAAATTAGTATAATCTATATTTTTTAATTTTTCTTGATTTAAACTTGATAAAATTAATATAGAATTTATTTCCTCTGCGTTATATCCAAGTTCTAAAAATAAATTAACATCTTCCAAAAAAACTTCATTTTCTATAAAATCAATTGATACATATTCATCTAAGTATTTTTCAATAAAAAGATTATTTAATATCATCTCCTCTATAGTTTTAGAATATTTAATATCATCTAAACTTTTGTTTATGTCATACTCAGCAAAAATGTCTTTTACATCTTGACTATAATATGAATTAGTTTGATTACTCGATTTACTCATATATAAGTATACTCCTCCTATAAGAGAAATAATCATAATAATTAAACATATTTTATATTTTAATTTTAACTTAACTTTCTTTTTCATTTTTACTCCTTAATAAATATACTATATCATAGTATAAATATATATAATAAAAAATATTTCAAAATAATTTAAAAAATGTATAATATTAGTAAAAAATACGTAAATATATATAAAAAAAATAAAAAATATTATATACTTATTAATAAGGTGATTGAAAATGAAAATTATTATTAGTGCAGGTGGTACTGGGGGACATATATACCCAGCGTTGGCTATATTAGATGAATTTTATAAAAAAGAAAAAAAAGTGGATGTTATATACGTGGGAACACACAATAGAATGGAAAAAGAAATTGTAAAAGCACGTGGTTTAAGGTATGAAGAAATTGAAATATACGGAGTACATAAAACTAAAATGATACGTAATATCAAAAATATATTTTTGATAAAAAAAGCACAAGATAGATGTGTTCAATTAATAAATGAATTTAAACCAGATATAGTAATAGGAACAGGTGGTTATGTAATATATCCTGTTATTAATGCTGCAAAAAAATGTGGTGTAACAACGTTTTTACATGAACAAAATAGTATACCTGGTAAATCAAATTCGTGGTTATCAAAGGATGTTGATTTAATAGGTGTATCATTTGAAAATACAAAAGAACATTTTAAAGAAGCAAAAGATGTATTCTATTCAGGTAATCCATGTTCATCAAGTGCAAATGATGCAAAAGAAATCAAGAAAGAATCTTTAGGATTAAGTAAGAATAAAAAATTAATACTTATAGTATCTGGATCACTTGGAAGTCAAACTATAAATGATAAGTTTAAAGTCTTTTTAAAATTAATAGAAAACGAAGATTATGAAGTTGTATATATAACAGGAAAATCGCATTATGAATCTTTTATAAAAGATGAAAAATTTCCTAAAAATGTAATAATTAAACCATTTATAGAAAATTTGCCTGGTCTTATGAAAAGTGCAGACATTGTAATATCAAGAGCAGGAGCTAGTACGATAAGTGAGATATTATCACTTAATTTACCTAGTATATTAATACCAAGTCCATATGTTGCAAATAATCATCAATACTACAATGCTTTAGATTTAAAAGATCAAGGATTATCAGTGTTGATAGAAGAGAAAAATGTATCTGCTGAAAAATTATTAATAGAAATAAATGAATTATTAAAAGAAGAAAACTACAATAAAATAAAAGAAAAATTAATAAATACTAAACAAATAGATTCAGCAGAATTAATATACAATAAAATAAAGGAGAAGTTAAAATAGTATGAACCTAAATATAAGTGAAAATGAAAATTTAAAAAAACATAATACTTTTGGTTTAGGTGGATATGTTAAATATTTTTTCACACCTACATCAAAAGAAGAATTACAATTTGGTATTAATGATTTTATATCCAAAAATATACCGTATTATATATTAGGATGTGGATCAAATGTTATATTCCCAGATAATGATTTTGATGGAGCAGTAATTTGTTTAAAAAAATTAAATAATATCGCAATAGAAAATAATAAATTAACAGTAGATGCTGGTGTAATGTTACCAGTACTAAACAATGCTGTAATAAAACAAGGATACACAAATTTTGCTTGGAGTAGCTCAATTCCTGCTACAGTAGGTGGTGCAGTAGTATCAAACGCTGGAGCAAATGGAAAAGAAATATGCGAAGATTTATTATCAATTACATATCTAAAAGATGGTGAAATAATAACATCAGATAAATCTAAATTTATTTTCGAATATAGAAAAACAAGTTTTAGTAACGAAATAATACTAGGAGCAACTTTTAATTTACAAAAAGGAAATGTTGAGGAAACAGTTAAAGAAATCCAAGATTATACCGAAAGAAGAAAATTAACGCAACCACTTGAATATAAAAATGCTGGATCAACGTTTAGAAACCCTGAAGGTAATTACGCTGGTAAATTAATTGAAGAATGTGATTTAAAAGAATATAAAATAGGTGGAGCTATGGTAAGTGCTAAACATGCTAATTTTATAATTAATTATGATAATGCAAGTTCAGATGATATAAAGAATTTGATATACTATATTCAAAAAACTGTAAAAGATAAAACAAATATAGATTTAGTAATGGAAAATAAAATTATATTATGGGACAAGTTATGAAAGAAAATAAGAATAAAAAGAAAAAATTAAAATTTAAAATTGTATTACTATTAATTGCAGTTGTTTTTATTATATATAATGTAACAGTATTTATATTAAATCAACCAATACATGATGTAGTCTTCAAAGGTAATAGTATAGTAAATGATACTGAGTTGTTAGAATATAGTGGTATAACTGATGATAATAAATTCATTACAACTAAAGTAAGTAAAGTAAAAGAAAATATTTTAAAAAATGCATATGTTAAAGATGTTGAAGTAGATAAAGTATTCTTTTCAACATTTGAAATAAATATAACAGAAAACAAAACATTATTTTATTACTTAGAGGAAGATAAAATTATTTTAGAAGGAAATAATAAAATAGATTCAACTAACATATTAGGATTACCTACATTAGTAAATTACACACCAGAGGATGTACTAGAAAATTTTATAAATAAATTAAGTTTAATAGATATAAATTTAATTTATAAAATAAGTGAAATAGAGTATGCACCTAATATAAAAAATGATATAATGCTTGATGAGGAGAGATTTATATTCAAAATGAATGATTCCAATACAGTACATGTAAATATAATTAATCTTGAAAAATTTTCTAACTATAATAAAATATTAGAAATAGAAACAAAAAAAGGTATATTGTATTTAGATAGTTCTAATAACGGAAATGTTTTTGATATATATGAATAGAAAAATGAACTATAATGAAGAACTAAAAAAATTAATTACTAATTTAGATCATAGACCTACGCTTCTTTTACATAGTTGCTGCGGACCATGTTCAAGCTATGTTATTAATTTTTTAATTAAGCACTTTGATATAACAATTGTATTTTATAATCCATGTATCGAACCTATAGAAGAGTATGAAAAAAGAAAAAAAGAGCAAATTAGATTAATAGAAGAATACAAAAGTGATTACAAAATAGAATATATTGAGTCAGATTACGATAATGAAAAATATGAAGAAATAGTAAAAGAACACCATGATGCTAAAGAAGGTGGAAGTAGATGTAGTTTATGTTTTAAACAACGTTTAGAATATACATCCCTAATAGCAAGTAAAAATAACTACGAATATTACGCAACTACCTTAACAGTTAGTCCACATAAGAATAGTAAACTAATTAATGAAATAGGATTTGCAGTAGAAGATAAATCAAAATATTTAGCAGGTGACTTTAAAAAAGAAGAAGGGTATAAAAAAAGTATAATATTAGCAGAAGAATACAAATTATATAGACAAAATTACTGTGGATGTAAATATAGTAAACATGAAGAATAATTTGCATCACTTCTTTTTTTGTGATATAATAGTTACCTTGCTCAAGGAGGAGAAAAAAGAAAAATGTATTACAACATAGACGGATTAAGTTTAAAAGCATACTGTGATGCTAATAATCTTTCATATACAAAAATGTATAGAATAATGAAAAAATTATTGATTAAAAATCCATATAAAACATTAAATGATTTATTACCAGAAATAATGGTAGATTACAAAAAATATGAAGATCAAAAAAATAGATACTTCAAAGATGAAATGCCTTTAGAAGTATATTGTAAAAATAATAATTTACCTTACAATACTGTAGTTAAAAAAATAGTTGAATTTAGTTCACTTGAACCAGGACTAACTGATGAAGAATTAGTAGATAAAGCACTTGAATATAAAAGATTACCAGCTGCTAAAATATACAAAATAAATGGAAGATCTGCAATTAAAATATGTACAGAAGAAAATTTGAATTATGATAAATTTTTAGTTTTATTAAATGAACTAAAATTAAAAGAACCAAGTTTATCAGAAACAAAAGCTAGTATAATGGCATATGAAATATTAAAAAGTGAATTAAGTCAAAAAATTTATTATAAAGGTGTAGAGTTAGAAGAATATTGTAAAAAAATGACTGTAAATTATAATGAAATAATTATCAAATTAGAACAAGCTAAACATGTATTTAAAAGCATGTTAGAAGAAGAATTAATAGAATGTACAATACATAATGTTAATCCTAAAGAAAAATTAGATGAATTACTACATATAATTGAAAATATAGATGAGTATTGTTTATCAAATAATATAGAGAAAGATGATTTCTTAAAAAGAATAGAATACAATTTATATTTAGGAACACCGTTAATAATGTTACTCAATTTATCAAAAACTCCAAATTTCATTATAGGAAAAGAATTTAGTATATTAAATTATTTAGATAATATTAATTTAGATATATATATAGAATTGATATGTCAAATATATAATATATCAATTGAAAAAGTAAATGAATCAATAGAAACTGGATTATCTAGAAAAGAAAGTATACTAAAAGAAGCCTGTGAATATGGAATAAGTATAAATTTATAAAAAATAATATAAATTTAAAAAAATCTATTGAATAGAGCCTAGTAATATGATATATTTAATAAGTAATCGATAAAAAAAGAAATGACATGTTTTAATTTATAGAGAGCTAATGTTTGGTGGAAATTAGTATGCAAAATATATCTAGCTACTTTTTTTGATTAATCGGCCAAAGTCGTTAAAGGAATAAAGAAAATAAAAGGATGGTACCGTGCTAACGCACTCCTTTGTGTGCGATTCTTTTTTTTATTAAAGAAAGGTGGATATTATGAAAATATTCTTATTATCAGGAAAAACGTCAAGTGGAAAAAATGAGGTTGCAAAATTAATTAAGGAGTATTATGTATATAATTATAAAAAATGCGCAATAACTAATTTTGAGAAAAACATTGAGAAATTTGTAAAAGAACTAACAGAATGGAATGGAAATGAACTTACAAAAGTTATGAAAGATTTCCAGGAAATAGGGGCTAAAATAAGAGAAATAAATAGTGATTATTTAGTAAATAATATGATGCAAGATATAGCAATTTATGAAAATTTTGTAGATAACGTAATAATAGCAGATGTTAAATTACCAAATGAAATTGAAACTTTTCAAAATTATTTTGATGATGTTATATCAATAAATGTAGAAAATCAATTTAAAGCTAATGAGTTAAGTGTAGAAGAACAAATAGACATAACAGAAATAGCACTTGAAAATTTCGAAGGGTTTGACTATATATTAATAAACGATAACATAGATACTTTAAAAGATAAAGTATTCAAAATATTAGAGGAAGTAAAATGAGAAAATTAAATACAGAAGAATTAAGAGATTTATATATAAGTTTCTTTGAAAGTAAACAACATAGTAGAATTGAATCAGGATCATTAATACCAGAAAATGATCCTACAGTACTATTTACAACTGCAGGGATGCATCCATTAGTACCATTTTTATTAGGTGAATCTCATCCAAATGGAAAAAGATTAACTAACGTACAAAAATGTATTAGAACAAGTGACATTGATTCAGTAGGAGATTCATCACATTTAACATTTTTTGAAATGCTTGGAAACTGGAGTTTAGGAGAGTATTTTAAAGAAGATGCTATTAAATATAGTTATGAATTTTTAACAAGTGAAGAGTATTTAAATATACCAAAAGAAAAATTATTTTTTACTTGTTTTAAAGGTGATGATAATATTCCAAAAGATACAGAATCTGCTGATATATGGAAAAGTTTAGGAGTACCAGAAGATCATATTTTCTATTTAGGAAAAGATGACAACTTTTGGATATTAGGTTCAGGAATAGGACCATGTGGGCCATGTAGTGAAATGTATTACGATACAGGTAAAGAAGCATGTAGCGCAGAATGTGATCCATCATGTTCATGTGGTAAATACTTAGAAATATGGAATGATGTATTCATGCAATATTATAAAAGTGAAGATGGTACATTAACACCATTAGAGCAAAAAAATGTAGACACAGGTATGGGACTTGAGAGAACTGTATGCGTTTTAAATAATATAGAATCTGTATATGATTTTGAAGAATTTAATAAAATTAAAAAAGAAATAGAAAAATTATCAAATACAAAATATGATGATAACAAAAAAGATTATAGAATTATAATGGATCATATAAGATCAGCTACATTTATATTAGGTGATGATAAGAAGATAGTACCATCTAATACTGAAGCAGGATATGTATTAAGAAGATTAATAAGAAGAACATTAAGATCGCTTAGAACTTTAAATATTGAAAGTACAGAATTAGAGAAATTAATTAAATTAGTAATTGAAAACTATGGTTCTGAATATCCAGAATTAAAGAGAAACGAAGAGTTTATAATAACTGAAATGGCAAAAGAAGCTACTAAATTTTCAAAAACTTTAAGAGATGGAGAAAAACATTTCTATAAAGTAATTAAGAATACAGAAAAAGTATTAAATGCAAAAGAAGCATTTAAATTATTTGATACTTTTGGATTTCCACTAGAAATAACAATAGAACTTGCAAAAGAAAACAATTTAGAAGTAGATGTAGAAGGATTTGCACAAGAGTTTAAAAATCATCAAGAAAAATCAAAAACAATAGAAAGTGGAGCAGCTAAAGGTGGTTTATCTGACCAATCATATGATTCAGTTAAATATCACACGCTAGCACATATTTTATTAGCATCATTAAAAGAATTATTCGGAGATGATGTAATACAAAAAGGATGTAATATAAACGCTGAGAGAATTAGATTTGATTTTAATTTAGATCATAAAATGACTGATGAAGAAAAAGAAATAATAACAAAAAGAGTAAATGAAATAATAAAAACAAATACTGAAGTACAATTAGAAGAAATGGAACTAGAAGCTGCTAAAAAATCAGGAGCAATAGGGATTTTTGATAGTAAGTATACTTCATTAGTAAAAGTTTATACAATAGGAAAATATTCTAAAGAAATATGTGGTGGACCACATGTTGAAAACACAAGTGAACTTGGAGAATTCGTAATAATGAAAGAAGAAAGTTCATCATCAGGTGTAAGAAGAATCAAAGCTAAATTAATATAAATAATTAATAAAATACCAAAATTAAAATTTGGTATTTTTTTATGACGAAAAGTATAAAAAATAAGTAAATTTGTAATACCTAAATTACTATTATATTCCAATTATTAATTTTGGTAATTTGATTTAAATACATATTTTTATGTATATTATTTATGTTATTAAAAAAGCGAGGCAATTATATGAAAACTATATTAAAATGTAGTAACGTAACAAAATGTTTTAAAAAGAAAAAGGTCTTAGATGATATATCATTTAAAATAGAAGAAACAGATATTCTAGCTTTAATAGGACCAAATGGAGCAGGTAAGACCACATTAATAAAAATAATTTTAGGTTTAGGAGAAAGTACAAAAGGATCTATAGATATTAATGGGCATAATGTTAAAAAAGATTTTAAAGCAGCAATACATAGAGTAGGTGCGATAGTAGAAAATCCAGATTTTCATTTAAATTTAACAGGTTATACAAATTTGATGCTAATATCCAATTTGTATAAAAAAGAAGATAGAGAAAATATTGAATTAATAATAGATAGACTAGGTTTAAAGAAAGTTATACATGAAAAAGTATCAAAGTATTCTTTAGGAATGAAACAAAGATTAGGATTAGCTAAAGTATTAATAAATAAACCTAATCTAATTATATTAGATGAGCCTACAAATGGATTAGATCCTGAAGCTATAATTGAATTAAGAAATATATTATTAGATCTATCAAAAGAAAAAATAGGTATAATAATATCTAGTCACAATCTAAATGAATTAGACACGATATGTAATAAATACTTACTATTATCTAAAGGAAAACAACTAGATTATTCGTACATTAAAAAGAAGAAAACATTTAAATTTGAAGTTTCAAATACAATGAATATTAAATTAGATAATATTATTAAAAAAACAAGAAAAACATTTATCATTGAAGTAGAAAAAGAAGATATAAATAAAATAATAAAAAAATTAATATTACAAAAAATTAAAATATATTCTATAAAAGAAAATACAGAAACATTAGAAGAAATATTTATGAATTTAGCAGGAGGTAATGAAATTGAGTAGGTTACTTAAACATGAAATATATAAGGTACTTAAAGGAAAAACGTTATATATATTTTTAATATGCATGACTATATTAATGATATCAATAACGTATTTTGATAAATTAAATAATACGCACATACCAAATAATTATGATGAAGAAATAAATTATTTAGAAGATCAATTATCTAATGAAGACAGTAACGTAGAATTAATACTAACAGAATTATTTATTTTAAATGGTAAGGTAGGCAATGATTCTTACTGGGTAAAAGATTATTTAGAAATATATTATAATGAAATATATGAATATTATTTATATGCAATTAATGAAAACTTATTAAATGAAATTAATTACAATATAGAAAATAATTTATATAATGTATACCTTGATAAGAAAATAGAGTTACTATTAAATACGATAAATTATACAAAAGTTAGCACTACTAAGAAAGAGTATTTAGAATATGAATTGTATTTATTAAATTATTGGAAAAATAACATAACTAATATAGAAGATTACGTTATGGATGCAATAGAAAATAGTTTAAATATGAAATATGAAATATTATTTGATAACAATACGTATTTAGAAAACGAATTAACATTAAATAACTATGCTATATTTAACGAAACAGATATATTTAATACAGATAATGCTAAAGCTAATTTAGAGTTGTTCTATGACTATTATATTCAATATATATTAATATTTATATTAGTTATATCATCTACTATATTAGGAACAGAATTTAAATCAGGTACAATAAAAAATACATTAACATCTCCTTTTAAGAGAGAAGAAATATTATTTACAAAGATATTAACTATAATTATAATATCTTTACTTACTACTATACTATTAATTTTTATAAACACAATTATAGCTGGAAGTTTATATAGTTTTAGAGACTTAGCAATACCAGTAGTTAAGATTAACGAAAGTACATTATTATTAGAAAAAGATTACATAATTATATATTTATTTAAATTATTAATTGCTTTTACGCCAGTGATAATTATATTAGCATTAATATCTATATTAATAACAATATTTGTACCTAATACTGCTTTATCCTTATGTATAACGTTGATTATATTTATGGTAAGTCAAATAATAAATCAACAAATAATTATAAATGAGATAGAAAGTTTAAAATTTTTATTAACACTAAACTGGGACTTCAGTACATATTTATATGGATCAAAAAATCAATTATCTATTATTACTCTAAAATACTCATTATGTATATATATTACACATCTAATATTGCTATATAGCGTAATTATTAGAACATTTAAAAAGAAATATATCCTAACTCAATAAGATTTATTTCTTTTTATTGTCAAGAAAAGTATTAATAGATTTTTTATAAATATTGCACATAGAAAATATTATACAAAAACAACTAATAATACAAAATACAATAATATATTTTTCATAAGTTTGACCATCACCAAAAAAATATAAAGATATAGAATATAAAATTAATATAGTTATAAAGAAAAATAAGCGTTTAAATGATTTTTTTATTATTAATCCTTGATCAGTAGAAAAGAACTTTTCTTTAGCTTTTATTTTTTCTTCTTTGTCTAATTTATTATACATAATTTAAACTCCTTTATATATATTGTAACATAGATTTATAGTTAAACATATATTAATTTTAGGAGGAATAATTTTGAAATTAGATGATAATTTATTTAAAAAAATAGAAAGAAAAACAAACGTAGATAAGAATACAATATTATCACTCGCAGATAAATTGCAAAACGGAAATATGAAAGATGAAAGGACATTAAAAGACATAATACAAACATTATCTAAAGCAACAGGAAAAAATGTAACTGACGAACAATCAGATAAAATAGTTAATAAAATACTGAAAGATGAAGTTCCAAATAATATGGATAAAATGTTTTAAATAATTATTTTTTTACTATAACTTCTTTAGCTGCATTACCATATGCTCTATGAAGACCACCAACACCAAGTTTAATACCTCCAAAGAAACGCACAACAAAAATAACAATATTATTCAAATCGTTTTTATCAATAATATTGTAAATTGGAAGACCAGAAGAATTTTGTGGTTCTTTATCATCACTTTTCTTTACATAATTATCTATTTTAACAGCATATGGAATATGTCTAGCTTTTTTATGTTCTTTTTTCAAAGTATCAAAAAGAATTTGAACTTCAGCTTTATCTGTAACTTCATATGCATAAGCAATAAATTTAGATTTTTTGACTTCTATAGTCACTTTATTTAATAATTTCATAAAATCATTTATATTATATCTTATTTTTCAATATTTTTGTAGTATAATATAACACATGAAGGAAAAATTATTATTAATACCAGATAAACCAGGATCATATCAAATGATTGATAAAAATGGAATAATTATATACGTTGGTAAGGCAAAGAATTTAAAAAAAAGAGTTAATAGTTATTTTAAAGGTACTGTAACAGGTAAAACACAATTATTAGTAAGTGAAATAGTAGATTTTAAATACATAGTAACTTCAAGTGAACTTGAAGCTTTTATACTGGAATTAAATTTAATAAAAAAATATAATCCTAAATACAATATATTACTAAAAGATGATAAATCGTATCCATACATTGAATATAATAAATATCCATATCCATCTTTAAAAGTATCTAGATATTTAAAAATTAAAAAAAGTAGTGATAAATATATATTTGGGCCTTACCCAAATGCATATGCTGCTAGAAGAATTGTAAATTTACTTAATAGAATATATCCATTAAAAAAATGTAATTACATGCCTAAGGAAGTTTGTTTATACTATCATATTGATGAATGTTTAGGTTACTGCGTAAAACAAATAGACCAAGAAAAAACAAATAATATGGAAAGTGAAATTTTATCTTTTTTAAGAGGAAATGATAAAGTACTTAGAGATAAAATATTATCAAAAATAGATTATTATAGTGAACAATTAAATTATGAAGTAGCACAAGATTTAAAAAGTGAACTTGATTATATAGATATAATTACAACTAAACAAAAAGTAGAATTAAGTGATTTAATAAATAGAGATATCATAGGTTACTATTATGAAAATGGAGTAGTTGCTATACATATTTTATTTATAAGAAATGGAAAAATAGTAGGAGATAATTCAAATATAATATATGTTATAACGTCATTAGAAGATGAAATATCAAGATATTTATTAACTTTTTATGAAAATCATGAAATACCAAGAGAAATATTAGTACAAAATAATATATCTAACGATGTAATAAGTGAAATATTGAATACAAAAATAATAACACCCATCAAGGGACAAAAAAAGAAATTAGTTGATATGACTATAGAAAACGCTAAAATAAATTTAACAAATGAAATTAAACTCTTATATACAAAGGAGGAAAAAATTGTAGGCGCTAATAATAGATTATCTGAATTATTAAATATACCTATACACCGAATAGATGCATTTGATAACTCAAATTTATTTGGTTCTTACTCAGTAAGTGCAATGGTAGTATTTATAAATGGTAAACCAGAAAAAAATGAATATAGAAAATATAAAATAAGTTTAGACAAAAACGATGACTACAATATGATGAAAGAAGTAATTTATAGAAGGTATTATAGAGTACTAGTAGATAAACTTGAGATACCTAGTTTAATAATAGTTGATGGCGCAATTAATCAAATCAATGCAGCTAGAAGTGTATTAGAAGATTTAAATCTTAAAATAAAAGTAATAGGACTTAAAAAAGATGAAAAACATTCTACCAAGGCATTGATAGATGGGGATACTTTAGAAGAAATTGATTTAAAAGAAGAAAAAAATGTATTCTTTTATCTAACAAGAATACAAGATGAAGTACATAGATATGCTATAAATTATCACAAAAAAATAAGATCTAAAGGTGCTATTGAAAGTATATTAGACGGTGTTAATAATGTAGGTATTGTAAGAAAAGAAAAGTTATTAAAAAAATATGGAAGTATTAAAAAAATAAACGAAGCTACAATCGAAGAATTATGTGAAATATTACCAAAAGATACAGCAATAGAACTTAAAAAACATTTAGAAAATTGGTTTGATAAAACAAACACAAAAGAAAAAGAAGAGTAGTAATTAAATAAAAATTAAAATAATTTAAAAGAAAAACTAATATCATTTATTGAAAATTAGTTTAGTATTTTAAATTTTTTTTATTGAATAAGATTCATATTTGTGATAAACTGTGTATAGTAAAGAGGATGGTAAAAATGTTTGGAAAAATTTTATACATGGGAGCAAATGAAGCATACGTTGAAAATAAAAGTACAAGTGATGCTGCAGCAGATATGCTTAATATACATGTTATATTTGAAAATGAAAATCAAAGAATATTAGGAGAAATATTCGAGCTTGATAAAACAATAATTAAAATTAGATTATTAGGAGAATTCCTAGATAATAGATATTTAAATGGGGTACTTAGTAAACCTTATTTATCTAGTAAAATAAGAATTATAAATTCTACAGAGTTATCTCTATTAGTAGGGCAAGATGATGGTAAATCACTAGTATTAGGTGATCATGCAACATACAAAGGATTTAAAATATGTCCTGCATTAGATAATTTATTTGCAAATCACCTTGCAATATTTGGTAATTCAGGTTCTGGTAAATCATACGGAACATCAAGAATATTTCAAAATATATTTTATAATAGTAAAATATCTTCACAAGGATCTAATGTTTTCATATTCGATTCATTTGGAGAGTACAAAACAGCATTTACAAAAATAGGTGATTACAATAAAGATTATAGTTATAAATTCATAACAACAAATCACACAGATGCAACAGATTTTGATTTAAAAATACCACTTAATTTAATGACAGTAGATGACTGGACATTATTACTAAGTGTAGAGACACATTCACAAATAACAATTATAGAAAATACAATTAAGTTAGCAAGAATATTTGCACAGGAAACTAAAGAATCATTAAAATATAAAAATCACTTAATAGCAAAAGCTTTAATAGCTGTTATGTTTTCTAGTCAAACAACAGAAACTAAAAAGAATGAAATTTTTAAAATTATAGAAGTTTGTAGTACACTAGAATTTAATTTTGATACAGTTATACCAGGTATGGGATATACAAGAACATTCAGTGAATGTTTTGAAGTAGATTCAAGAGGATTATTTGGTGAATCTGTATTAGTAACTGACTATATACTAGGATTCATTGATGATTCAGTTGAAGACATGCAAATAAGTAAACATGTTAACTTCGATTTAATAGAATTTAAAAATGCATTAGAATTCACATTAATAAGTGGAGGATTCTTACATAATGAAACATTATATGATGTAGCAATAATATTAAAAGTTAGATTAAATTCAATAATAAGAAGTAACATAGCACCAGTATTTACAAAAGAAAGTATGACATTACCAGGATATATAAATTCATTAATACATACTGGAGAAAAGAAAAATCAAATTATAAATATTAACTTTGAAGAAGTAGACGATATAATAGCAAAAGTATTAGTTAAGATTATTTCTAGAATGTTATTTGAATATGGTAAAACTACTGATGATAGAGCACAAGTACCGTTCCACATATTCTTAGAAGAAGCACATAGATACGTTCAAAAAGATAATGATGTATTCTTGATAGGATATAATATATTTGAAAGAATAGCTAAAGAAGGAAGAAAATATGGTGTATTATTAAACATTATAAGTCAGCGTCCAGTAGAAATTTCAGATACAGTTATTTCACAGGTATCAAACTTCTTAATCTTCAAAATGACACATCCACTGGATCTTAAATATATTGAAGAAATGCTTCCTGGAATGTCATCAGATATTATAGGAAAACAAAAAACATTACAACCAGGAACATGTGTAGGATTTGGAACAGCATTTAAAATTCCAATGATAATAAAATTAGATTTACCTGATCCAGCACCGTTCTCATCAAGTTGTGATATTGTAAATGTATGGAAAAACGTATTTAAAATTAAAGAAGATCAATATACTGAAGCAAGAGAACTTGAATTTAAATTTGAGAAAAAACCAGATTTTAATGGTGTATTACATAGTTCAAGCGAAGAAGAAGGTAGAGAACTTGAATTTAAATTTAACAATGCAAATAGTACAAATACAGAAGAAAATCAATAATATATTGATTTTTTTATTTTATTAAATATCTAGTTTAAAAAATATGATATAATTAAAAAGAAAAAGAGGTTTATTATGTTTACAATGTCAAATACAGATATTTTATGTTTAATGTTATTTATAATGTTTATATATGTAATAATATCATTACCTTTTGTAATGTTATTTGGTACACTAAAAGCTTTCCTCATTCAAAAGCACGGAGAGCAAAAAAAGTATAATATTATAGAATACGTATTTTATTTTATAATATGTTTTCTTTTAATGTATTTATCAGTATTAGATTCATTTTATATGTTTGATGGTATAAACAATATTATACTATTACTAATAATTATAGTATCACATAAATTTTCAATATCATTACAAAAATACATTATAGCAATGGGATTAAAAAAAGAAGCATTTAATATATCAAGATTATATATAAAATTGTTTTTAATATATAGTTTTATATTTAATTATATGCTAAGTAATAGAACAGTAAACATGCATGTATCGTTTTTATGTTCAATAGTTTTATTAATTGAGCTATCTTTTGTAATAATTATATATAACACTACATGTTATATGATGCTTAAGAAGTTAAAGAATAAAAATAATAAATTAATAGACAGGAGTTAATTATGGCCGCTAGTTATATACATTTAGCAGTAGGATTAGAAATAAATAAAACATTAAAAGTAGATGAAGAAGAATTTTTAATAGGAAATGTTGCACCAGATATAACAAATGTATTAAAAATATCTAATCACAAGTCACATTTTTATGACGGATATTCAAATGATATTAAATATAATGTTTTTATGGAAAAATATAGAAATCAGTTAGATAATCCATATAATTTAGGTTATTTAGTTCATTTATTGACAGATCATATATGGAGAGATATAGACGGACCAAACTATATAAAAAAATTTATGGATATTTATTTAAGTAAAGAAAATTTGCCATCAAATTATCAATACAATGATTTAAAAAGTGTATTTTATCACGATTTTGACTTGATTGATTATTACTTATTTAATAAATATAATTTTGATTTAAATAGGCTAGAGGAAGTATCTAAAAATATACAAACTGAAATGGATGAAATAGACTACAGTAAATTAAATTTGTTGATACAATCGTTTAAAAATAAAGAATTAAAAGAAGGTAATGATTACAGTATATTAACAATTGAAGCTATAGACAATTTTATAGTAAACGGTTCTAAATCTATTTTAGAAAAATTAAAAGAACTTGGTGTTAAATAATTTTTTATAAAAATTTTACACAAAATAATAAATAAGAATACATAATTAAAAAATAATGTGTTATAATAAATATATCTAAAGGTGATACTACAATAAACCGACTAAGATAGATATTTGGGGAATTAATTATTAAATGGGTTTGAATACTAGTTCATTAAGTATACTAGGATCCAAAATTTAATATGTATTCTACCACCTCGCGAAAGCGGGCTTATCTATGGTATCATCTTTAGATTTTTTAATGAAAGGAAATTTTATTATGTTTGAAAGAACTGAATTGTTATTAGGAGAAGAAACTATTAACGAAATTAAAAAACAAAAAATATTAATAGTAGGAATAGGTGGAGTAGGTGGTATAGCACTTAATGCACTAGTAAGAACAGGATTTTCTAATATAACTATAATAGACTATGATACATTTGAAATAAGTAATTTAAATAGACAGATATTAAGTGATAATTTAAGTATAGGTCTTAAAAAAGTTGAAGTAGCTAAAAGGAAAATGTTAGAAATAAATAAAGATTTAAATATAAAAGCTCTTGATATTTTTTTAGATAAAGATAATATACAAGATATAGGTACTTTTGATTACATAATAGATTCATGTGATTCAGTAGATACAAAATTAGAATTATATAAATATGCTACTGAAAACAATATAAAAATAATTTCTTCAATGGGGATGGGAAATAGAGTTGATCTAAGTAAAATAGGAATATCTAGATTAGATAGAACACTAAATGATCCACTTGCTAAAAAATTAAGATTTTTATGTAAAAGAAATAATATAAATTCAAAAATACCAGTAGTATCTAGTACTGAATTACCAAGAATTGATAAAAAAATAGCGTCTATATTTCCTGTTACAAATACTGCAGGAATACATTTAGCAAACTACATAATAAATGATGTAATAAAACAAAAAGAATAGGAAACTATTCTTTTTTTGATAAATAATCTATTAATAAATCTACATCTTTATAATTATATATAATTTCATAAAGACTATCTATTAAATTCATTTTTATATCTTTTGATTTTAATGAATGATATAAAGAATTAAGAGCGCAAACACCTTCTACAGTATCATTTGTATTCAAAGTTCTATTATTAATAAAATTCTTACCAAAAAGATAATTTCTACTCTTATCACTTGAACATGTAAGTATTAAATCTCCAAGTCCTCCTGCAAGTAGTACAGTATTTTCTTCACAACCATAATTACCTAGTAATGTCATAAGATCATTTGTAACCTTAGTAATTAAAAAAGCATTTGAAGAATTAGTATAATCTAAAGATTCAAGCATTCCTGATGCTATAGCTGCTATATTTTTAACTGAGTTACATAATTGTAATCCTACTATATCCTTTGTATAATCTAGTATTAATTTTTCACTAGCAATACTAGTAGAAACTTTATTAATTACATCAGCACTACTAGATGCTAAGGTAAGTGAAATAATATCGTTGTTTATAATATCATTAGCAAAACCTGGACCAGATAATATAGCAATATTATTTGTATTTAAAATATCAGATGCTAAATTTGAAAAAAATTCTCCTGTTTTATTATCTATTCCTTTTGTAAGTATACAAACAGGACAACCATTATACACTTGTTTAATTTCATTAATCATATTAGTAAAATGTTCACTTGTAGTTACAACATATATTATGTCAGAATTCAGTAAAACTTGACTCAAGTTTTCACTAACTAAACTAACTCCATCTAGTGGTACATCAATTATACTTCTAAGCATTCCTGTATTGTTAAATTCATTTGCTAAGTCGTTACTGTGAGACCATATTTTTATATTATTTTTATTTTTAAGTAGGGCAGAAGTAATAGCTAAACTATATACTCCAACTCCAATTACAGATATATTCATTTTTTTTCACCTTTCATTTGTTTATATATTTTATTTAAATTATTTTCCATTAAATTATCTTTAGGAAAATAATATTTACGATTCAATAATTTATCAGGCATATAATTTTGCTTAACATAACTATTGGGATAATCATGAGGATATTTATAAGTAGTATTAGTAAATTTTATATTATCAGGTATGTCACCTGTTAATCCTTTTAAAACATCATTTAAAGCGGTATTAATAGCATTATAAGAACTATTACTCTTAGGAGATAATGCCATTTCAGTAACTATTTGTCCATATATAATTCTAGACTCAGGCATACCAACTAAATTAGCAAAATTAATAGCTGTTTCAAGCTTAGATGCTATACCAGGGTTGGCCATACCAATATCTTCATAACATATAACAGCAAGTCTTCTATTAAGGCTATCAAAATCTTCTATAACAAGTAATCTAGCAAGATAATGTAGTGATGCATCAACATCACTTCCTCTTAATGATTTTTGTAAAGCAGATAGTAAATCATAATGACTTGTTTCGTTATAATCACTATGTATAACTGGTTTAGAATTTATTTTTTTAATTAATTCTATATCAATAACTTTTGATGATTTAGAATAATAAGCAAGCTCTAATAAGTTGTAAGCATATCTAAGATCTCCGTTAGATAAATTAGCAATAAAATTGATAGTATCTTCATCAATATTTACATCTTCAATAGTCGATATTGCTTTATTAATACCTAATATAACATCATCTACCGTTAAATCTTTAAGTTCAAAAATATGACATCTACTTCTTATAGCTGGATTTATTTTATGATAAGGATTACTTGTAGTTAAACCAATTAATATAATTAAACCACTTTCAAGCAAAGGAAGTAATATGTCTTGTTTATCCTTATTCATCCTATGAATTTCATCTATAATTAAAATTAATTCACCATGCATTCTAGCTTCTTTTATAGCTATATCAAAATCCGCTTTATTATTTATAACAGCATTCATAAATTTGTATGGTTTACCAAGTTCATTAACTATAACATTAGCAAAACTAGTTTTTCCTACTCCAGGTTTTCCATAAAATATGGTAGAAAAGAATTTCTTATTATTAATTAAATTAGCAATAATCATATTTTCACCAACTAAATGTTTTTGACCTATAATATCATTCATAGAAGTAGGTCTAAGTTTATCTGATAAAATTTCCATATAAAATCTCCAATGTAATTATATCAAATTTGCTATATTCTGTAAAACAATCTTTATTTTATTTTATAAATATGATACGATTAAAAAAAGGATAAAGTATGGAAAAAGAAATAACATTATATTTAGATTATCTTAAATTTGAAAAAAAATTAAGTAACAATACTTATTTATCATATAAAAATGATATTACTGTATTTTCGATATTAATCAAGAAAAAAATAGACCAAATAACAAAAGAAGATATACAAAATTTTATATATAATTTAGATAAATCTCCAAAAACTAAAGCACATTATTTAACTGTTTTAAATTCTTTTTTTAGTTTCCTATATAATGAATCAATTATAAGAGAAAATCCTGTAAGTTCTATTAAAAATCCTAAAATACCAAAGAAATTACCTAACTATTTAAGTGTAACTGAAATAGATTCTTTACTAGATATGAATCCAAAAACACACTATGATTATAGAAATAAGGCAATGTTAGAAGTATTGTATGCAACAGGAATTAGAATAAGTGAGTTATTAAATATTGAAACTAAGCATATCGATTACAATCAAGGTGTAATAAAAATAATGGGAAAGGGTAGTAAAGAAAGATTTGTACCTATCAATGACTATGCTTTAAAGTATTTGAAAATTTGGATAAATGATCATAGAATAGAAGTTCTTAAAAAAAAATTATCTAGTTATGCTTTTATTAATCATCATGGAAATGAGATGACAAGACAAGGTTTTTTTAAAATAGTTAAACAACGTGCTATTGAAGCAAGAATAAGAAAAGAAATATCACCTCATACATTAAGACATTCATTTGCAACACACTTATTAAATAATGGAGCTGATATTAGAATAATACAAGAATTATTAGGACATGAAAATTTAGTAACTACTGAAATATATACTCATCTAGAAAGTAAAAAGATGAAAAATGATTATAACTTACATCCTCATGCAAAAAAATAGTAAATACATAATTATTTACTATTTTTTTTAATTAAGAGATAAATTATTTATCTACAATCATCACATGAATTATTATTACAACTTGAATTTGACTTCATGTTATTATTTTTACATTGTGTCATTTGGCTATTATTAGTATTACTATTGGTATTACTATTAGTATTATTTTTAGCCGAATTTTGCGATTTGTTCATATAACATTACCTCCTAATACTATTATGAACATATTATAAAAAATAATACATTATAAATAAAATGTAAAGTAAATATATAGTAATTAAACAATTAAAGAAATAAAAGTTATTTTGTGATAAAATTATATATAGGTGATTATAATGAAAAAAAGATTAAATACAAAAGTAGAAAAAACTGATTACAAGGTATTATTGATTAATTTTATACTTGTATTATTTATTGCATTTGGAGGATATAGATATTACTTCTCATACATATATAATGTAGATAATGATACTGCTACGTTAAGACAAAATATATCAACAAATGTACTATTCAATCAACAACATACATATTCAATGGGTTCAACTAAGGCAAATAGTATAAATTTTAAAAATCTATACATAAGTAGTTTATATACAAATTATAGTGTAGTATCTGAAAGCGATACTCAAGGAGTTTATACATTAAATTCAGGATCTGACGAAGTAACTATGACTATTAATATTTTTAATAATTTTATGGGAGATATATTAGAAGAATATCCAAAGGAAGTATCTTTAACATACAAAGAATTAGTTATGAAAGAAAATCAAAAACAAGTAGTAGCTAATTATTTACATGAAAATGAAATTTATAATGAAGTTGATTTAATTAATGCTTTTGAAAAGAGTATTGCAACTAATATATTAAATTCAATGGATGAGCTTCAAATGAATTATTCAATAGGATATTTAATAGAATCAACACTTAATCTAGGTGCAACTAATCTAATAAATGGAGATTGCCAAGGATATATTACAAAAATAAGTACTAATACAATAATGATAGTTCTAATTAAAGATGGTATTAATTATACTATTTCTTATACTGGAGATTATGAGTTTGATACAAATGAAAAAATATTTGATATAATAGATACAATAGTAATTAAGTAAAAAAGCTTTGCTTTTTTTTTGCATAAAATAAGAATCAATTAATATATTTAATTATGATTAAAGCGTTTATAATAACAACAATTGCAGGATTATCTACAATAGTAGGGGCATTATTTATTTTTTTAAAAATAGAACAAAGTAGGGTAAATATGTTTATTACATATACCTTGTCTCTTTCAGCAGCAATAATGATAGGAATAAGTATAACAGATTTAATACCTTCATCTTTTTTTAATATTATATATTATAAAGGTGTTAAAGTAGGGCAGTATCTAATATTTTTTATAGTTATAATTTCATATATGCTAACAAGTTATCTAATTAAATTAACAGATAAAATAAAGGAAGAAGATTTATACAAAACAGGTATATTATGCACCTTTAGTTTACTTGCACATAATCTTCCAGAAGGTATAGCAGTTTTTATAACATCAGTTCAAGATAATACGTTAGGAATCAAATTAGCAACTTCAATTATAATGCATAATATACCCGAAGGATTAATAATTGCAATACCAATATATTATGCAACTAAGTCAAGAACAAAAGCAATTATGATGGCTGCTTTTGCTGGGTTAGCAGAACCTTTAGGTGCTTTAATTACATATTGGTTTTTACAAGATATTATAAATATGTTATTTATAGATTCAATATTATTATTTGTAGGAATTATGATGGTTACATTAGCAATCAAAGAAATATTTTCTAAAGCTGAATCATATAATGAACAACGATCTTTAATAAAAGGTTTTATAACAGGATTACTTATTATTTTATTAAATATTATATTTAGTATATATATTTCATTTTAAAAAGAGTAGGGGATTACATAAAAGAGTAGGGCATTAACTATTCTAAGTCCCCCTACTTATTTTTTTATTTTAAATCCCCCTATCGTAATAATTTATTTTCTAGGTATTTTATATTTTATTAATATTTGCAGTAACTATTATTACAATTAATAACTTATCACTTTATTTCTAATTTATATTAATATATAGTATTTCAGTACGTTTCTAATTTGCAACGAAACTTATTTAAATGATTAACATATTGTCTTATTTCTAATTTGCATCAATATTTATATTAATGCATAATGTATCAACTTATTACATATTCTAATTTGCAACGAAGTATCTTTTAATGAACAACGTATCATCTTATTTCTAATTTGCAACGAACTTTAATTCAATGAATAAGATATCAACTTGCAACACATTACAATTTGCAATAAGATCTTAATATATATAATATAAATCATTACAATAATTAAAATTTCAATTTAATTATACTAAATAAATTTATATTAAATAAATAGTAAAATATAATTTATTTTTAAAAGAATATATTTATAATTTAATTAATAATTTAATTAGAAGGATAATATTTAGAATAGAAAACAAAAATAAGCTAGTTTACATAATATATATTATATGTACTAAATAAAATTAAAAAAACATCTTTTAAATTAAGATATTTTTTCTGAATTGATCCAATAATAATTACCATCATTATATTCAAAAGTATGTTCATATAACGTTCCATAATTTTTCATAAAACTAGTATCAATTACTAAATCAGATTTTTTATTAAATTGTATTGTGCAATTATCATTTTTATTTTTTGCATCTAAATCTGTATAACAAGTTTCTGATTTAACATATATAAAATAATCTCTAATCAAAATAGTTCCATCAGTTTCTTCAATAACGTTTTTGATTAATCTATATATTTTACTAGAATCACTTGATACTAAAACTTCATATGCTGGATAATAACAATAATAAGATAAATTTTTTTCATTGTAAGAACACTTCATAGAAGTATTTATAACAAAAGGTTCATAATCAGTAAGTTCATTCCCATATAACTCTAAATAAGCTTGTTCTATATCCCCTACCTCATACTTAGTAACCTGACATGCATCAATATCACTCATAGGTGCTATTTTCATATCATCGATACTACAAACACCATCTACGGTATCAAGTTCTAAAACTTCCCCTTCTCTATCACTATATAAATATGCATTGCAAATTAATAATGATTCTTCAGCATTGCTGTAATTAGATACATTCTCTGAATAAAATATAGATCCATCACATATTGTAATAGAATCATTACCCAAATAAGAATAAAGTTCTAATACCTTACTATCATTTACACTTAAATTTTTATTACATAATAAATAATTTAGTATTCCTACTATAGCTATTACAAAAATAATGCCAAAAAAAATTGAATAATTTTTTTTAGTCATTCAAGATTCCTTTTCTAGCTTCTATTTCTGCAACTTTTTCTATATATTCTGCGCCATTTATAGAAGACATATCAGAATATCCTAATTCCTTTAAAGCTTGAGCATTAATTGCCTTAAGTTTTTGAGTTCTCCCCATTTTTTCTTCGTTTTTTCTTTCGATTTCATTTACAAAACGTTTTCTACTTTCTGCAATTTTACCTCTACTTGCTCCACCACTATTATATAAATTTAGAGCAGAGAATAAAATTCCCTCTAAAATAAATTGTTTGTTTTCATCAAAAACAAAAACATCATGAGGAATAAAACAATTTGTCTTTGCCATATAAGCTAATATATATTGATTTTCTGGTACGTTTTCAATTGATTGTAAAAAATAATGTAAATATTTTATTGTTTCAAAATTTTTACCTCTTTTATCATCTATTAGCATTTCTTTTAATAAACTAATAGTTTCCATTAATAAAGTTTTTGACGGTTTAGATAAACCATTAACGTTAAAAAAATTATCTAATTCTTCATTATTCTTTATTGTTTCACTTAATTTTGATTCAACAGACATTATATAATCTTGATCAACCTTAATACTTTCAAGTTCATTATCACTTAAATCACTAACGTTAAGAAGTTGCATTAATAATACTCGTTTTTCAAAAGGCCATTCTTCTATCGATTCAAAAGATAGATAATTATATATCATTTGTCTTGATACTCCTAAATATTTAGATAACTTAACTTTTGATATACCTAAATCCGATATTATTTTTCTTAAATTTTCCATACTGCTTTCACTTTCTCTCTTTACATATTCATTATAATAATTATACGTTTACTTGTCAACAAGAAATATACCATAATTTTTCTTTGTCTTTATAAATTTCTCTAATATAACCACAACCAATACATTCGTTTGATTTATATATAACGCAGGCTTGACCTGGTGTTACACTTTTTGCAAGGGAACTATATTCAACCTTAATTCTACCATCAGAAAGATATTCTAAAATAGCTGGAACATATTCTCCTCGGTAACGAAATTTAACTAAAACTTCAGTATCTTTATTATTGTTTAGTAGATTAACATTTTCTAAAACACATTCATCTGAATATAAATATTTACTGTCTCCATATGCTATGTATAACTCATTTTTCTCTACATTTTTACCGCATACATAATGTCTTTCTTGATCACCAGATAATCCAACATTACGTCTTTGTCCAATAGTATAATTCATTAATCCTGTATGTTCACCAATCACTTCTTTAGTATCAACATTGATTATATTACCACAATTTTTCTTTAAATAATTTCCTACAAACTCTTGATAATTTCTCTCACCAATAAAACAAATACCAGTAGAATCTTTTTTATCAAACACAGGTAAATTAGCTTCTTTTGCTATTTCACGTATTTGAGTTTTTGTATAACCACCAAGCGGAAAAAGTACATTATCAAAAGATCCAGAAACAACGTCTGCTAAAAAATACGTTTGATCTTTATCAGTATCTTCTGCAATAAGAAGTTTACCGTTTTCCGTATTAGCATAATGACCAGTAGCTACATAATCTGCTCCTATTTTTTCTGCTTCTTTTTTAAATAAATCAAATTTTATATATCTATTACAAAGCATATCTGGATTTGGTGTATAACCTTTTTTTA
Organism: bacterium; assembly: GCA_044432745.1. Taxonomy (GTDB): domain Bacteria; phylum Bacillota_I; class Bacilli_A; order RF39; family UBA660; genus CAKOSP01. The sequence continues at coordinate 24,762 of JAWXUH010000001.1, read as the reverse complement.
ACTCTTCTAAAAAATGAGTAAAAACATAATCCCAATATTCTTTAATAAAATCCACTCTAATAATAGGTAATTCTAAAAATTCAGCCACAGATTTAGCATCTTGATAATCTTTCTCTTGAGGACAAACACTATCACTAATTTCTGCATTAGCTTCATTATTTACAAAACTATCCCAATTACGCATAAAAATACAAGTTACATCGTAACCTTGTTTCTTTAATAAATAGGCACAAACAGCAGAATCTACACCGCCACTTAAACCAACTACAACTTTCTTCATATTACATCACTTAAACTATTTTATCAAAGTATCACCTATTATACAAGTAAAACCCTAAAGAAATTTAAAATAAAGTCTTGTGTAAAAAATAAAACAAAGTTGTAAAAAACATAACAAATAAATATTATTATTATCCTCTTAAATAAAATAAAAGTAGAGTCTATTAAGAAATCATTTTTTTGAAAAAAACATTTAAAACAAATGGAAGTCATATTAAACATATATACCATCAATATAAACAATAGGACATGAATTAATAAAAACAGTAAAAAGTATATCAATCCAACAAATAATCCAGATAAAGAATAAACTTTAACAAAAGAACATATTATAAATCCCGTAGAAAAACTTTTAACTACTATTAATATTATAAATATTATATTTCCTATAAATATTGATGATAATAAAAAAGAAATAGATATAATACCTACTTCTACTAATAAATTGTTAAAACTAATTAATTTAAAGGAATCTATAAGATCAATTCCTAGTAAATTGTTATCTACTGAGGAATAACAATAAGATACTCCTGTTATAAAGCAAATACTGATAAGAGTAAAATAAAAAACTACAACTGCTTTTAGATTTCTTTTCATAATTATCTCCATTTAATTATATTGAAAAAAATTGAAAATATGATAAAATATATATAGAAAAGAGGTCAACATGAGTAAAAAAGCGAAAAAAATATTTAGTTGGATAATGTTAATCATCATGCTAGTAAGTGTATTTGCATCTATAGCAGCGTACACTCTATACTAAAAAAGCAAAGGAATTTTATCTAAATTTAAATACAGAAGAAGAAGTGCTCCGGCTAGAAATGGCCCATAAGGCACTTCTTTATTATTTGTAATCATAACACAAGCAACTGACGTTGGAAGTGCTAAGAATGCTGATAAAATAACTGCATAAAGTGCAACCTCAACACCTAAGACTAAACCTATAATAAATGCAAATTTAATATCTCCTCCGCCCATTGATTCTCGTTTATATGCATGATCTCCTACTTTTTTTATTAATAAAAAGAAACAAAACATAAATAAACCAGATAATATTTGAGTTAAAAGATAAGTTATAGAATTGAAATATAACATACACAAAATTATTAAAATAATACTAACAATAAGTGGTGTATCTAAAATAATCATTTCTTTAAAATCTGTAATACATATAAGAACTAATAAACTTGATAAAATTAAAGATATAATTAATTCATAGCCAGAACCATAAGTATAATAACTAAATGCAAAAAGTAATCCTGTTGCAATTTCGGTTAATGGGTACATATAATTTAGTTTCTTTTTACAATAATTACATTTACAACCTTGAAGTAAAAAAGAAATTACAGGTATCAAGTTAAACCATTTAAGTTCAGTCATACAATAATCACAATGACTTCTTTTAACGATGTAATCTTCTCCTGCTAAACTTCTAGTTCCTACTACTAAGAAAAAAGAACCAAATAAAGTTCCTATAATAAATAATAAATAAATCATTTTTTCCTCCTACGATGTAAGTTCATTAAGCGATCCGTACATTGGAACAATAACTGCTATAATGATAATACCTACGATAATAGCTAAAAACCCAGTTAAAATTGGTTCAACTAAAGCTTTTAAATTACTAACAACACCTTTATGCATTTCTTGATAATAATCACTAACTTTTTGCATCATATTAGCAAGATCTCCTGTGCTTTCTCCAGTTACCATCATATGATATGCGATATCCGGTACAGCCCAGTGTCCTTCGAAAGCTTCAGATATTTTTTCACCTCTAACTATATTATCAATAGTTTGAAATAAAATACCTTTATATATTTCGTTGTTTGTAATTTTACTTAATATATCAACACTATCTGTGATATAAACATTATTTCTAAGTAATGAAGCAAACGTTTTAGTAAATATTGTAATTTCGTTATATATAATAACGTCCTTAATTACATATGTATTCATTAACATAATTTGAAAAACTGTTCTAAATGCTTTTACTTTTTTATAAAGTACTATAATTGTAATTATAAATACTATAACAGTTAAAACCATATTTATAATATTAGCTTGTAAGAAATCACTGGCACTCATTATAAATGCTGTTAATCCGGTAATTTCTGATCCTTGTGCCGCATATATATCTGTAAACTGAGGAATTACATATATCATAATAAATGCAATTACTACTACCGCAAAAGATAAAATTACTGTTGGATATGCAATAGCACTTGTCATTTGTTTTTTTGTAGTATTAATATTTTCATAATACTCAACCATATCATCTAGTGTTTCTGTTAAAGTACCACTAGCCTCCGCTGCTTTAATCATATTAATCAAAAGCGCTGGAAACATATCATTTTGTTTTTCAAGTGCAGTAGAAAAGTTTTCTCCTAACGAAAGTTCGAAACTTATTGCTTGAAATATCCTACTTTTACTAGCATTTTTACTTACTTGTTTACTAAGAATATTCATTGAATTTGACAATGTCAAACCAGCTTTTAAGTAAGTAGTAAGTTGTGTTAAAAAGAATATTAATTCCTTAGAATTCATTTTAGAAGTACCAAATACTGATGCGTCATTATAAGCAAAATTTATCCATTTACTTGTTTGAATAGAATATACATCATGTCCTTCATTAAGTAAGAAAGCATTAACATCTAGTTTAGATAAACCATGCATTGTTCCTTTGATTATTTTACCTTTTTCATCTCTAACTTTAAATAAATAAATAACCGGCTTTTCAAGTCTTATTCCGCCCTCTTTTTGTAAATCTTCAAGAAAATTCTTTTTCTCTTCTTCAAGTTGTTTTAACACTTTATTAGAGTAATTATATTTTTTAACTTTTTTCTTACGGATATTTTTATATTTATTATATTCACTAACATTTGATCTAATAGTCTCACCAGAATTAGTTAATTGAACCTCAGGAGGCTCTACAAATGCCGCTTTGATTGCTTTAACAGTATCAACTGTAACGAATTGAACTCCACTAAAGAAATATTTAAAAATTAACACCGGTATCAAACATATTTCAGCTACTATTCCAAGAGATTTTTCACTTTTTTCCATCAAACCACATTCCTATCATTAAAATAATTATATCATCTTAATTGAAAAAATTCTAGTACAAAAACTGAAAAATTTACATATACTATATTAGGTGATAAATATGTTTCCAAATCTAGCAAGTTCTGCAAGTACACTTACTTTTTCCAAAGTTATAGGTGGAATATCTAAAACTTTAGGTATAGCAAACCAAGCAATCCCTATTTATAAAGAAATTAAACCTGTTTTTTCAAAAGCTAAGGATATATATTCAGTGGTTAAAGAATTTAAGAATGTGCCTAAATCTCAAAATAAACAAATTGATAATAATATAAACAATCAAGTACATCATATAAATAATAATATAAATAAAATAAACAATAACAGCAAATCTACTATTCAAACAGAAAAAAAGAACCTAAATACAAATTTAAGCCCTATTTTTTTTCAATAATTTCTTTAAATAAAAGTTTTTCTTCATAAATTTAAACTTTTTAAATAAAGGTATGTTTTTCATAATAGTTTTATTCTTCTCAAGTTTATATTCAAAATATTGAGAATTATTAGATTTACCATAATGTAGTTCTGTTGAAGAAAGTTTTTCAGTTCCAATAATATATTTTATAATTACATAATATATTTTTTTATCTTTCAACGTAACTTCTTCTTCTATTTTATAACCACAATCAACCATATATTTACGTAGTAAATAATGATCACTGTTACTTTGTATAATAATAGTTTTAGGAAGTTTTCCACTTTCTAAAATTTTTTTAATTGTATTAAAACCCATACCACAAATAATCAAAGTATCATAATCAACATCAACATCTTTTAACCCATCACTAAGTATAGTTGGAATTTTAAGTTTACTATTTTTAATATTTACCTTAGCTATATCAAGTGCATTTTCTGAAACATCACTTGCATAAGCAGCTTTTATTAATTTATTTTTCATTAAAAATATTGGTAAATAACCATGATCTGTTCCAACATCTAAAATCGTTGAATTTTCATCTACAAGAGATGCAATCGTTTTTATTCTTTTAGAAAACATTATTGTTCACTCATGAAATCCTTTAATTTTCTAGCTCTTGACGGATGACGTAACTTTCTAAGTGCTTTTGCTTCTATTTGTCTAATACGTTCTCTAGTAACGTTAAATTTCTTACCTACTTCTTCTAAAGTATGACAAGTTCCATCATGAATACCAAATCTAAGTTCTAAAACTTCTTGTTCTCTAGGTTGAAGACTTAAAAGTACTTTCATTATTTCTTCTTTAAGCATTTCATTTTCTGCATATTCCTCTGGAGATAAAGTACTTTCATCTTTTATAAAATCTCCTAAATGAGAATCATCTTCTTCACCAATAGGTGTTTCAAGTGATACAGGATCAAGTCCAATTTTAATAACTTCTCTTACTTTTTCTACTGTTATACCCATTTTTTCAGCTATTTCTTCTTCACTTGGTTCTCTATCTAAATCTAAAGTAAGTTGTCTTTGTATTCTGATTAATTTATTAATAGTTTCAACCATATGAACTGGTACCCTAATAGTTCTTGCTTGATCTGCTAAAGCTCTAGTAATAGCTTGTCTAATCCACCATGTTGCATATGTAGAAAATTTATAACCTTTTTCATAATCAAATTTATCTACAGCCTTCATTAAACCAATATTTCCTTCTTGAATCAAGTCAAGAAACATAAGTCCTCTACCAACATATCTTTTTGCAATACTAACAACTAATCTTAAGTTAGATTCTGCAAGAAGAGCTTTTGCAAACTCATCACCATCTACTATTTTTTGTGATAACTCAAGTTCTTCTGATAAAGTTAAAAGAGGAATTCTACCGATTTCTTTTAAATACATTCTAACAGGGTCATCTATATTCATATCTTTAGATAAATCTTCCGGAGATACTATTTTTTCCTCACGAACAGATCCACCATCATTATCTTCTTCACTTATAACACTAATATTATTTTCAACAAGTAAATTGTATAATGCATCAAGCGAATCACCATCTATATCAAGTCCTTTAAGTTCAGCTGCAAGCTCTTCAAAGGTAATAAATCCTTTCTTAGCACCAAGTACTAATAAATTGTCTCTACGTTCTTCAAACGTTTTTATTTCATTCATAATCCACACTTCCTTTTAATTTAGTTAATTGTTCAATTAACTTTATTTTTTTATCCACATCAAGCTCATTTTTAACTTGATTTTTTAAACTTTTAATATCATCATCCCTAATTTTCCTACGCATTAGTATCAAATATTCAAAAAATTTTTCTTGAGTAACTTCTTCATCTACATTATCCGTTATAATTTCATTAATCCTATCACTAAGAAGATTATTAATGGCAATATATCCTAAAAAATCTGCTAAAGAACCATTTACGTTTTTTTTATAAAACACATCTATTTCACTTACTAAATCTCTTTCAAGTTTATTTTTAAGGAAATTTAGTTCCTTTTTATAAATTTTCAAAAAAGTAACATCGCTAATCAAATAGTATATGATTTTGTTTGCAAGTATATTATATTTATCTTTTTTTATAACATTTGGAACTTCAAATATAATTGTTTTTTCTATTTTTGGTTCTGATGATAAATTAAATAAAGATTTATCTAAAGAATACTCACTACATACTTTTGATACAATAACATTTCTTGTTACATCATCTACTAATTTTAATAACTCAGTTAATTCCTTAATAAAAATAGTAATATCTCTTGATGAATGCATATCTAAACCAAGTTTTAAATCAGATATTTTAAAATCTAAATAGTTCATTGGCGAAGAAATATTATTATTTAAAGCCTCTACACCAAATTTTTCAATATATTCATCAGGATCCTTTGCATCACTTAAACGTATAACATCACATATTATACCACTTTTTAGAAAAATGTCACCATTTTTTATTGTAGCGTTATACCCTGCTTCATCACTGTCTAATAGTAAAATAATATTACAATTTAATTTTTTCAATATATTAATCTGCTCAGTTGAAACAAAAGTACCCATTAATGCAATAACATTCTTAATTCCACTAGATGCCATTTTAATTGCATCCATATTTCCTTCTACAATGATTATCTTCTTTTCATCTCTTACATGACTTTTAGCATTGTGATAATTATATAAAATATCACTTTTTTTAAAAATAATAGTTTCTTTAGTATTAATATATTTAGCACCTTCTGTATTATTTTTATATACTCTACCAGTAAAACCAACTACCTTATTAGTTCCATCCATTATAGGAACCATTATTCTACTTTTAAAACTATCATATATATCAATACCTGATCTATTAATTAAACCTAAATTATATATATCATTTTCATCAAACTCTTGAGCTGATAAGAAACTATATAAATCATTTTTACCTTCTAATGAAACACCTAATGAAAACTCTTTAATAATTTCATCTGTTATACCACGTTCATTTAAATATTTCTTTGCAAACTTACCATCCTCAGTATTTATGTTATTTAAATAATACTTACATGACATATTCATAATGTCATACAATTTTTTATTCTTTAAAGGTTCCCCAGTTCTTTTAGATGCAATACCCAAATCGTATCCTATTTTTTCTGCAACTACACGAACAGCATCGTAATAATTAATATTTTCCTCTTTAGATACAAAAGAAAATACATCACCACCTGTTTTACAAGTAAAACAATTAAAAATTTGTTTTTCTGGAGAAACTATTAAACTAGGATTATTTTTATCATTGTGAAACGGACATAAAGCTGCAAAATTTTTTCCTTGCCTTGTTAAACTAATATAATCTGAAACGATTTCAACTATATCTGCTTTTTGTCTAATTTCAATAATTTGTTCTTCAGTTATCATATCAAATTATACCTCTCTATTATATATATTACCCACATAAACGTTATTTCCTTTATTTTTTTAAAAATTTCGTCAAAAAAATGGTTTTTTTTAGAAAAAAGAAAAAAAAGATTAATAAAAATCTTTTTCTGAGTATTTTGTTTTATAAAAATTATTATATATTAAACACATAATTGTAATTAAAACTATGATTGGAATACCATAATAGATATAAATAAATGGATTATCTCCTGTAGCAGGATTTTCAGTATCATAAGAAGCTAAATTATCTAGTACTACTGTTATGTTTTCGTATTCATTAAATTCTGCTCCTCCTGCATATAAAATGTTGTTATAACCATTCATATATATCTGAGAATCTTGACTTGCGTTAAAAACTTCTGTTAAAAAAATTTTACCAGTTGTACCATTTAAAAATCTTACTAAAATACCATCATCTACATTATTAATTTGTAAATTAGAATTAACGCTAAGAATATTTGATTTAATATCAATAGTTTCGTTATTATGAATATAAAATGTTCCGTTGTCATAAGCTCTTTCCTTAAGTAATGCGTTAAACTCAGTTAACTCATCAGATAAATAATTAGTAGCTACGCCATATTCATCTGAAAAATAAATGTTATAGTCGCTACCATATAAATAATCATAAATAAAATACTGCACTACGTAATACCATTTTATTGAGTTAGTTTCATTGATTTCATAACCATGATAAATATAATTACTAAGTACAGCATCTGCTCCAGTTTTTAAAAAATCAGTATCAGTTAAATTATATCCATTACTTGCTACTTCACCTAAATGTAATTTGTAGTAATAAGTATTAGAATTTTTTATAGTATTGATAGGATAAATTTCAGTATCAGTTCCATTATCGAAAGTAAGATATACATCACTAAACCCTTGAGTTACATCCAACGCATATGTGTTAATAGTTAAACAAAATAATACAACAAATAAAAAAAATATTTTTTTCATATTTCCTCCTAAAAAATATTTAAATACCTAAATATTTGTGAGCGGATTTAATATAATAAAATATTTTTATTTTGTAAAGATTTTTCGAACTACATAATATGACAATAATTGTAAAATAAACATTGCAACAAATACACCAATATAGTAATCTATAAAGCAATTACAAATAATTGTCAAAACACTTAAACTTATAGCGTAGCAGATCATACCAATTTTTGTAATGGGACTAAACTCAAAACTTGCTCCCATAATTAGGATTGCTATAAATATACCTGCTAAATTCATAAAACTTAGATCTATGAAGAACCCTAGTACAAAAGTTAGAATAACGTAACTAATTAAAAATACAAAAGGTATTAATGTCTTATAGTAACTACTTGCGTTTAATATAAAGTAAGTAATAATACTAAAAAGAAAACTACTAGTAAACATAAAAGATACTTCTGTTCCTATAAATAAATCATGAAGTGCATAATTATATACTTTAGTAGACTCTGCTATATTAAGTATATCATTTGAACCAAATGCATTACCTACAAAATATAGTAATAATACAAATAATATATTAAAAGGTAATTTAAGTTTTGTAAAATATAAAAAATAAAAGACTGCAAATAAAATTACTGCTAATAATATATTAAATGAATATGGTAAAAATAACAGTACTGAGAACATATAAAAGTCATTCATAACAAAGTCACGCTTACGTATTAATTTTATAAACAATATTAATAAGGCAGCTGGTAAAATACACAGTACTGGATAAAATATTGAACCAATTCCAACTAAGTCTCCAATGTATAATTTTAATCCATTTTTATAACAACCATAAATTAAAAGTGGTATTACCGAAAGAAAATGATATATTACGATTTTATTTTCATTAATTTTATTTTTTAAGTAACTCATTTTTTACCACCGTCTCTATTCCTATAAAATTTAACATTACTAGGACAAAAAAATGAACACGAACCACAGTTAATACATTTAGGATCTATATATTTTTTATCAAAATTTTTCTTTGGATTTAATCCAGCTGGGCAAACACTTACGCACTTACCACAATTTATACATTTTTTTGAAATAATCTTTTCTTCTTTTATTATAAATATTGCATCAACATCTGCTGTTATTACTTCTTTATTTGGATTTATTAAAGTTCCATTTATTAAGCCATTTTTCAAGAACTTACGATCTGTTTTAAGAAGTTTCAGTTTATTTAAAACCTCACTTACTAAAACATTTTTCTTAACATATACAAATCTTATTTTTTTAGATTCAACATCAATTACACTAATATACTTTTCACTAGCAAGTACATTTTTTTTAAAAATACTTCTAATTTCCATTAATTCGCTAGGAGTTATAATAATAGATTCTTCTTTTGAGACTTTAATTTTATTAAGAAGAAATTCACTTCTTCCTATTAAATATTTATTTTCTAGAGCTAAAACGTTCATATTTGGATAAGAACCAGATTTTGATAAATACTCACTTATATTGTCATTTTCTGAATTTTTTAAAACAATAAAACTTTTATCAAAATTATATATCTCATCTAAATAAGAAATAGTTTCTATTATTTCATCACTACGATTTTTTAAAATATAACTTTCAGTTGTTACAAGAGGTTCATCTTTAATACCATTTACAACTATATTTTTAATATTTTTATGTACAAATAAATCTTGATAAGGACTACCTTTTAGCATGTATACAAGTTCATCACAAGAACCTATTTTCTTTACCGTTTTTCTAACGTCTTTTTCTTTAAAATCATTTTTTAAAAAGATTGCTTTTTTATCAATATTGTCTACACAAATATCAACAACTCCAGCAATACTACCACTAACACTAGAATGTGAAAAAATATTATCAGGCTCAATAACACGATTTTTTAATACATTTTTTAAAATACCTAAAATTTCTGGATTATTAAAAAAAACACAAACGTATTCTGGGTTTAAAAAATTAACTACTCTTTTATTAATTGAATAATCATTACCTGCATCAATTTTAAATAACTTCTTCAAATGTATCACTCTCCATATTTATTTTACTCTATAAATTAAAAAAAAGCCACCCTTTGTGAAAAGAAAATTACATTTTTCTATTTCTTGGATGAGTTTTTAAATAAGTACTTTTTATCTTATCACTTGTTATATGAGTATAAATTTGTGTAGATGCTAAACTAGAGTGTCCAAGTAATTTTTGAACTGTTTCAATAGAAGCTCCATTATTAATTAAATCACTTGCAAACGTATGACGAAGATCATGAACAGAAAATTTTCTTTTTATTCCTGCCTTTAATGATTGAGTTTCTATTATTTTTCGCACCATACTCACTGATAATTGATTACCATTTTTAGAAATAAACAAATATTTATTATTACTTTTAGCATAATTACTACGATACTTTTTTAAATATTTCTTTAGAAGTGATAACGCAGTATCACCAAATAGAACAACTCTCTCTTTACTACCCTTACCCATTACTATAATTTCCTTAGAAGATAAATCAATATCTGGTATTTTTATATTAAGTGCCTCGCTAACTCTAAGACCTGTTGAATAAATTAGTTCTAATAATAAATGATTACGTATATCAAAAAAATCCATATCATTAAAAGATAAAAACAGTTTATCTATTTCCTCAGTATTTAAATAGTTAGGTAATTTTTTTGATAATTTAGGATTACTAATACTTAGAAAAGGATTATCTTTTACGACGTATATATCTAATAAAAAGAAATAAAAAGATCTAAGTGATGATACATGTCTACTAATTGATTTATTTGATAAATTATCCTCGTGAAGTAATTTTAAATAATTTCTTACTTCTACCTTAGAAATACTTGTTATGTTATTGTTACTTTTCTTTAAATAATCAAAAAATTTAAGTATATCAAGTTCATAATTCTTTATAGTATGATCAGAGTAATTTAACTCCTTGTCTAAATATACTAAAAAAGAAGTTAAATACTTCTTATTTACAATAATTCTCACTAGATTCCTTTATATCTTGATAAATTAAATCTGAAAAAGAATTTAAAACTTCTATACATATTTGTATATCTCTTATATCTTGTCTACTTTCTCTAATTAATTCATTTCTTTGAAAAGAACCATGATTACCATTTTCTAAAACTCTATCTAAAGATTCCTCTTCAATTTCTATTTCTTTTTTTAATGATGACACTATATTATTTAAAAAATTCATATATATACAAGATATATCTGGTTTATGCATAATGTAAATTTCGTCCATAGTTAAGAAATCATCTTCTAAACAAAGTTCATTTCTTTTTGATTCAACTTCATATTCAACTGAACTATGTATAAAACCATGACTATTCATACAATATCCTTTAAAATAATGTAACTGTCTATTTTGATTATATTTATCTTGTTTATTAATTCCATTTAACAATATTTTTTCTATTTTATTTATTTCTAATTCTACTTTTTCTTTGTAATCCATTTAAATACCCGCCTTAAATATATTCTATCATTTTAAATAATGCTTGTAAACAAATTCAAAAAAAAAACAAGTTAAAACTTGTTTTATAATTTATTAAACATTGATAAAAGTTCATCACATACGGTTTTATCCATTGAAGGAACATCCTTATATTTGTATTCCATATTTAGTGAAACATACTTATCTTTAGCAAGATCACTATAAGGTAGAAAACATACTTTCTGAACATTTAAATCTTTTATATAATCTTTAAGAGACAAAAGATATTCTTCATTATCATGTATACCAGGTACTATAACTTGCCTAATCCATAATGGAGTTTTATTTATTGATAAGAATTTTTTAAATTCCTTAACACTACTCATACTAGCACCTGTTATTTCTTGGTATTCTTTTTCAGTTGTATGTTTTACATCAAACAACAATAAATCAACTAAAGAAAGTAATTCACTATAATCGCAATCTGTAACACCTGATGTATCAATTGCAACATGTATATCATTTTCTTTTAAAATTTTTACAACTTCTATTAAAAAAGGTACTTGTAATAAAGCTTCTCCTCCAGAAAAAGTAACCCCTCCTCCTGAAGAAAAATATGCTTTATTTCTAAGTATTTTTTCAGCAAGTTCAGTTGCTGCTATATTGTTGTTTTTTTTAGAAAACATTTCTGGATTATGACAATAACCACATCTTAGATAACAACCATTTAGAAAAACTACTGATCTAAGTCCAGGACCATCAAGTGCAGATAATGATTCTATAGTAAACACACTACCTTGCATTAGAATTTCTCGTGGAATGTCCTTGAAATAACTTCTTCTTGTTGACTCTTAGTTAATCTATTAAATTTAACAGCATAACCAGATACTCTTATAGTAAGAAGTGGATATTTAGAAGGATTATTCATTGCATCAATTAACATTTCTTTATTAAGAACATTTACATTTAAATGATGAGCTTTTTTAGAAAAATATCCATCAAGCAATACTTTTAAATTTTGTTTTTGTTCTTCTATATCAGCACCTAATGCTGTTGGTGTTATAGAAAAAGTATTTGATACACCATCTTTACAACAGTTTTCATAATCTATTTTTGATACAGAGTTTAATGAACATATAGCACCACTTTCATCTCTGTTATGCATAGGATTTGCTCCAGGTGCAAATGGAACTCCTGCTTTTCTACCATCTGGAGTAGAACCAGTTTTCTTACCATAAACAACATTTGAAGTAATAGTTAAAACAGACAATGTTGGTTCTGCATTTTTATATGTTTTATGTTTTTTAAGTTCTGTAAAAGCTTTTTCTAAAACTTCTAAAGCAATATTATCTACTGTATCATCATCATTTCCGTATTTAGGAAAATCACCTTCTATTTCAAAATCAATTGCAATTCCATTTTCATTTCTAATAGGTTTTACTTTAGCATGTTTAATAGCTGAAAGTGAATCAGTTACTACTGAAAGACCTGCAACACCATAAGCCATATATCTATGAACATTAGCATCTAATAAAGCCATTTGCGCTGATTCATAAGCGTACTTGTCATGCATATAATGTATAATATTCATTGATTTAGCATATATAGTACATATTTTTTCTAAAACATCAAAATATCTATTTTTTACTGTTTCATAATCAAGAACATCATCTGTTATAGGTTCAAAACCTTTTATAACTGTTGCACCGCTTACTTCATCAACACCACCGTTGATCGCATATAACAGACCCTTAGCAAGATTACATCTAGCTCCAAAAAATTGCATATCTTTACCATGTCTCATTGCAGATACGCAACAAGCTATAGCATAATCATCACCATATATAGGTCTCATTAAATCATCGTTTTCATATTGAATTGAATCTGTTTTAATTGAAATAAATGCACAATATTTTTTGAATGATTCTGGAAGTTTTTCACTCCATAAAATCGTCATATTAGGTTCTGGTGATGGATTTAAATTAATTAATGTATGTAAAAGTCTATAAGATGTTTTAGTAACACCTGAAGTTTTACCAATCATACCAGCTATTGATGCTGTAACCCAAGTTGGATCTCCTGAGAATAATTCATCATATTCTGGAGTTCTAAGATGTCTAACTAATCTAAGTTTAATAACTAATTGATCAATTAATTCTTGAGCTTCAGTCTCAGTAATTACATTATTTTTTAAATCATTTTCTATATATATATCTAAGAAAGCATCAATTCTACCAATACTCATTGCTGCACCATTGTTTTCTTTAACACTTGCTAAGTAACCAAAATATAACCATTGAACTGCTTCTTTAGCAGTTTTAGCTGGAACACTTATATCAAATCCATATGACTTAGCCATATTTAAGATATCATCAAATGCTCTAATTTGCATACTAATTTCTTCTCTAAAACGAATTTTATCAGCATCCATTTCATCAAAAGTATACTCTTTAAGTTCATCTTGTTTTTCTTTTTTCAAATACTCGATACCATATAAAGCTACTCTTCTATAGTCTCCTATAATTCTTCCACGTCCATAAGCATCTGGTAATCCTGTTAAAATACCTGCTTTTCTTGCAGCTCTTATTTCATCGTCATAAGCATCAAATACACCTTCATTGTGTGTTTTTCTATATAATTTAAAATATTTAGCTATTTGAGGATCAATTTCATAACCATATGCACTAAGTTGACTCTCAACCATTCTATAACCACCAAAAGGGTTTATTATTCTTTTAAGAGGTGCATCAGTTTGAAGACCAAAAATTATTTCATTCTTCTTATCAATGTATCCTGGTTCAAAAGCATTAACACCTGATACTGCTTTAACTTCAATATCAAGTACACCTTTTTTTTGTTCTTTTATCAATAGTTTTTCAACTATATTAAGTAATGCTGAGCTTTTAGCAGTTTTATCACTTAAAAAGCTTTCATCACCTGTATATTCTGTAAAATTCTTTGAAACGAAATCGGCTACGTCTATTTCCATACACCAATTTCCTTCCGTAAATTTATTATCATTTTTCATTTTTACTCCTTATTAATTTACTAATTAATTTTAACAAAAAAATTAATCTATGTCTATATTATGTGAAAAAAATTAAAAAAAAATCATTAAATACATTTTATGTTTTCAACACATAAAAAAAGAAGCTAATTTAAACAAACTATCTTCTTCCACTTGGACCATTTATTTGATTTTGACTACTATGCATAACAGTTGTATAGTCAATATCATTTCCATTTTCATCAACTATAGTTCCTCCATTTACAGTAATTGTACCATCTACATCAATAGCATAATCACCCATAGTATATACAGCTTCGTTTTCTATTACAATAGTTCCTCCATTTATTGTTAAATCACCATTTGAATCAACTCCATCTCCTGTTGAGTATAAATAAATAGTTCCTCCATTTATTATTAAAATACCTGAGCTAGAACTAGCGTTCAGTGCATCATCTAAAGCATTAATATTTATAACTCCGCCATTTACTGTGATAGAGTTACCTTCAATACCTTCATAAGTATTACTTACATTAATAATGCCACCATTAATCTCTACGTTGTTATTTGCGTGAATTGCATCATCACCACATTCAATTTCAAATGTTCCATCTTTTATATTTAAATCACCATCTGAATGAATTGCATCTTCATAACTTGATATATCAAAAGATCCTGCACTAATTATGATAGCATTTGCTTTTATACTTTTTGCACTTCCAGTATCAGTTGTAGCATATGTATAACCATTTCCACCTTCTCCTACTGTTAATGATTTTAATATACCATCATATCCGCCGCCACTTTCAAGAACAAAGTTTCCACCGTTAATTTGAATAGTACCTTCTGCAGATATTGAATCAAATGTTGAAGTAATTTTAAAACTTCCACTTTCTATTAATATATCACCTAATGTAGTATCTAGATCATTGCTAGTTTTTATACCATCTTTACCAGCTTCTATAGTAACATTTACTCCAGATACTGCTATATAATCTTTACCAACTATACCATCTGCTTCACTATTAATTATAAGTTTAACATCTTCAATAATTAAATCATCTCTTGAATTGATACCATCATTAAAATTAGTATCTATATAAAGTGTTCCAGTACCATTTATAACTAAATCTGATTTAGAGTAAATAACTGCTCCACTTATTGTAGTATCACTTGTAGAGTAAGTTTGACTTATGTAATTAATAGAATCTTCATAAGCCATTATTACTACATCTTTAGCTTCAATTACATTAATAACAGATTCCATAATACCTGTTATATTTGCATTATTTAATACTATATATACAGCCTCTTTGTCTACAGTTTTATCTACATTAATATTAATTTGTGTATTTTCATAATCTCCTGTAAATACATAAGTACCACTTGATGTAATATTTATAACTTCGTTATAAGTAACGATATTATTAGAATCTATTGAAACATTATAATCTATAGATGTTTCTGGATATATTAATGAATCTATATTAATACTAGAATCTGCTTCGCTATTAATATGAAAATATACCGTAATAAGACATCCTATTAAAATTATTACAAAAAAAACTATTAAAACTTTTTTATTATTTTTATTCTTAGAGTTCATTTTGATTAACCATACCTTTTGTTATTAAAATATCTAAATTACCATTTCTACATCTAAGTTCATCAATAAATTCTTTTTCTTTAGTAGAATCCTTTAATACTAATTCATATTTTAATTTAAACATACTACCTAAATTGATAGTTTTCATAAATATAAGCTCATTATAATCAGTATACTCTTCAAATATGTCATCAAATACTGTAGTATAATTTAAATCCTCAGGTATTGTAATAGTTACAAATCTTTTATTTTCATCTGGATTACCAAACTTACTATAATCTAATATTAAATAAAATAAACATAGAATAACTGTAAATAATATTGCAAAAGATATATATCCCATACCAAGTGTTATACCAGATGCCATTGCTAGGAAGATAGCTCCTATTTCTCTAGCAGTTCCTGGTACAGATCTAAATCTAATTAAACTAAATGCACCTGCTACTGCTACCCCTGTTCCAATATTTCCATTTACCATAACAATTACAATTGATACAATAGCTGGAAGCATAGATAAAGTTGTTAAAAAACTTTTACTACTTTTTGTTTTTAAATTGTAAAGTACTGCAATTAAAATACCTACAAATAAACTTGCAAATATAATACTAGTAATTGCACCTACACTAACATTTAATGTACTATCACTAAGTACACTACCAAATAAATTCCCCATAATTACCTCCTACTTTCTCTTAATTTTGGAAAAATAAACTTCTTATATGCCTCTGCATATTTTGAAAACGAAGACCTATAAATTTTCTTCTCTGATAAAAAACTAATTAACCATGCAGGAAGTGAACCTGCGGCTTTAACTTCTAAAATAAACACATTATCTTCTAATACACAAAGATCATGTTTATCATCAAGTTCTAAAGAAACATTTGTATCTCTAAAAAGTATATTAGAATCAAAAGTCATTCTAAAACTATCGTCATCTTTACAAAAGTAAGCTTCTCTGTCATAAGATAAATATACTCTTGCATCCATTTCTTCGTATTTTTCTAAGAAATGATTTATTTCACAATTAGTTTGATTTTTAGTTTCTAAACTAAATATATTATCATTTAGTTTTTCTTTATCTAAATCTACTCTTTTTTTATAAACTATTCCTTTATACTTTTTCTTTAATTCAATAAATATAGAATCACTTGTACTATATTTTCTAATCCTAAGTTTTTCTTTATATATAGGTTTTTCCATTGAAGCTATTATAACTTTATAATCAGCAGTATCAAAGTATATATTACTTATTTTATGTTTCTTATTTTTATCTATGCACATATAACTTTCCATCATATTTTTAAGTTCGATATATTGATCATAATTAAGTTTATATTTAAGTTCTTTTCTCTTTAGATAATTAGAACTATTCACAATAATAATCACCTTTCTTTCTTGAATACATAAATATTGTAATTTATATACCTTAATTAAATCTTAAAAAACAAAAAAAATATTTATCATATAAATATTTTACGCATAATTCTTATATATTGTAATCTCTCTTATTATAAAATTTCTTACCTATATTAATAAATATAAATGAAATTATTACATATATACAAAAAGTAAATAAAAAGTTTAAATTAATATCACTAGATTGACTAATAGATAATGTTATAAAAGGAGATAAATATTTTAAAAAGAATATTTTATCATTAAGAAGTTGTCCTAAATAACCTAAAAGGTATGATAAAAACACTATAGAAGAAACTATTCCTCCTGTTGCATACTTTGGATTATATCCAGCTAATAAGAAAGATATTGAACTAAAAAATATAGATGAAAAACTTATGAAAAACCAGGAGCAAAACAACGTTTCTAAAGAAAAACTTTCTCCTCCATTAATAAAACCACATATTACTGTTGTAATAAAACTAAGTAATAAAAGTATAGAAATTGAAACATATGCAACTATTACTTTAGAAGTATATATCTCGCATCTACTTATGTTATGAGAATCTAAAAATTCTATTGATTTTGTTGTTTCCTCAGAACATATTAAATTTGTTGAAAAAGTAGCTGAAAATATAGATATTCCTACTAATAACATTATATATATAGAAGTAAAATAAGAAGAGAAAATACCTATATCATCTGTCTTATTAAGTCCAAATAACATAAGAAGATCATCTGGCATTGCTTCCATTTCCATTCTAGCAAGATCTTGTACATATGGAAATAATATCATATATATAAATGTTATAAATACAATAGAAATGCTCCATGTAATAATTTGTTTTCTTTTAATAAATAAATTAAATTTAGATATATAACTTATGTTTTTCAAACTCATAATTCTTCCTCCTTGTAATAAGAAATAAAATGATCACTTACTTTTTTTTGTTTTATTTCTATATACTCTAAATTAAGTTTATTCAGTTTCTTCATTAAATCATTTATTTCATCTTCATATTCAAAAGAAATCAATTCACCATATTTTTCCTTATAAGTTACTTGATATTTATTACATATAGAAACTTCATCCATTTGAACATAA
This sequence comes from bacterium, assembly GCA_044432745.1. Taxonomy (GTDB): domain Bacteria; phylum Bacillota_I; class Bacilli_A; order RF39; family UBA660; genus CAKOSP01. Next base: position 6,019 of record JAWXUH010000001.1, on the reverse strand, counting down.
TCAACTAGAATACCATTTTTTAAAATAGCAACGCTATCACAATATTCTTCAACATCCACAAGATTGTGTGATGATAAAAAAATAGTTTTACCACTATTTTTTTCATCTAATAGAAGTTTAAAAAATTTCTTTTGCATAAGTGGATCTAATCCATTTGTGGGTTCATCAAATATAAGTAATTCTGCTTTTTTTAAAAAAGCTTGAATCAAAGATAATTTCTTTTTATTACCAAAACTAAGATCTTCTATTTTTTTATTTAAATCAAATTCAAAATAATTTGATAATTTTTCTACCTCTTCCCAGGTAGCACTAGAAAACTTAATAGAAAATTCTAATAATTCTTTTCCACTAAGACCATCATAAAAAATAGATTCACTTGGTACATAAGCACATCTATTTTTTATTTCTTTTGAATTCAATTGACTATCCATTCCAAAAATTTTAATTTTTCCAGAAGTAGGTTTAATAAAATTCATAATACTTCTAATTAAAGTACTTTTTCCTGCTCCATTTTTTCCAACAAAACCTACAATTTTTCCTTTTTCAATAGATAAATTTAGATTATCTACTGCTTTTACTGAATCGTAATTTTTTGAAAAATTCTTTATTTCTATAACATTACTCATATATAATACCTCATATTATTTTTTTACTTTACTTATAAAAAATAACATACATTACTATTAAAGTCAATTAAGGTATAATTATATCAATAATAAACTTAAAGCCATAACAATCATTCCAGCAATCATTCCATGAGTAACGTATGATTGCTTACCATATTCTCTTGATGAAGGTAATAAATCATTTAAACTTATATATACCATAATACCAGCAACGGAGGCAAAAACCACTCCAAAAAACACATCACTCATAAATTGTCTAAGAAGAACATAACCAATAATAGCTCCAACTGGTTCTGCAAGACCAGATAGTATAGAATATTTTAAAGCTTTCTTCTTATTACCTGTTGCATAATATATAGGAACAGCTACTGCTATACCCTCTGGTTGAACTTCTTATGAACTGTTATTATTTCATAAAAAAAATATATTTTTTAAAATATATTTTTATAATCCTAAATAAATGAAATTCAGTGCTAATATAAACATTAGTATTGAAACAACTATTTTTATAACTGTATTGTATTTACCATATTTCTTAGAACCTAATATTTTCTTAACAAATCCAGTAGAAGTTCCTGCTATAACAATTATTATACTATTTCCAATTGCATATGCAAAAACCAATAATATACCAATAAGCATACTTCCATTTGTTCCTATCAAAGTAAGCAGAACAACTAAAATTGGAGTTGAACAAGGTGATCCAAATAATCCAGTTAATAAACCTGCAGTAAGTGCACCAATGTATCCAACTTTTTTATTTTTAGCTAGAAATTTATTTTGTGGAATTATATAAACGATATCTAAAAACTGAAGTATCATTAATATAATAAGTACACCTATAAATATATAAAATATATCTCCAGCAAAACTTATAATAGTCGTAAATAATGATGCAATAATTGCAAGTATTGTATATGTAATTGCACTTCCTAAAGCAAACAACATAGATAATTTAAAATCAACTGCCGTGTTTTTGTCTTTATTCTGACTAACATACCCAATAACTAAAGGAACGCTAGATAAACAACAAGGAGAAAGTGAAGTTAATACACCTGCTATAAAAGCAATTATAGGTGCTAGATAAATATTATTTTCTATAATTAAACTTAACTCTAAAATTAGATTATTCATAAAAATCATATCCCATTTCTAAAAATGCATCTAAGATATTTTCTCTAGACATAACACCTTCCATTCTAAAATATATAGCGCCCTCTTCATCATAAAAGAAGAATGTAGGAATAACACGAATGCTATAATCTGATAATAACGATGGATATTCTTCATAGTCAATATATTTAAGAAAAGCTTCTCCTTCTAATTCTCCTGCAACTTCATCAAGTATTGTAATTGCACTTTTACAACTTGGACAAGTATCACATCCTACCATTACTAATATAGGATTACCTTGATCGACATAATCAATTCTATCAAAAGTTTCATCTACATATATACTGTATAACTCTCCTCTATCAACTACTTTAGTATCACTATCTTGATTTTTAACACCAAGCATTATAAATACTATTAAAACTAAAATGACAATTATTATAATAAATTCATTTTTTTTCTTTATTACTTTCTCCATACTACCTCACATATTATTAAGTATAGCATAGTTAGTTCTTTTTTTCCATTAAATGAGTATATATATTATTTAAAATTTAAATATATATCCATATCCTTGTTTTCATATATAACTATAGTTTTTATCAATTTCAAAAGCAAATCTCTTGTAATATTTTTAAAGTTTATAAAATCATTTACTTCGTCTTTTAAATTTACTTTTTCTTTGTATATATTTTCTTTATAAATTAATTTTTTTCTTTTATCTTCAACAGATACTATATCATTTGTAATTTTAATAAGTATATCTTTATAAAATTCTTCTGTTATTTTTAATTCAAGTTTTTCTATATATAGTTTTTTTATTAATTCATTAGATTTTTCTACTTCATTATTTAAATTATCTATTTCTTTTTTTATTTTTTGAATTTTAGAAGAATCATTATATTTTTTTAAAACATTATTATAAATATAATCAAAATCTAAGTTTGTTAAAATATTAGTTAATTTACTTATAACATCTTTTTCTAATTTGTCATAATCGTTACCATGAGAAGTACAAAGTTTAAGAGAAGCATTTACTCTGTATTTATTACATACTGTATAGCATTTATTCTTTTTATCTCTAGATTTAATTCCAATATTTGCACCACAGTCCCCGCATTTTATAAGACCATCTAATAAATGTATTTCTTTCTTATCTGTTCTTTGGTTATTTTTTTTCAATAATTTTTGAACTTTAAAAAACATTTCTTTATCAACAAGAGGTTCATGAGTATTTTCTACTACAATCCATTTTTCCTTAGGATTAGAAATTACTTTTCTATATTTATAACTAATTCTATTTCTTCTATTTTGTACTAGATCACCTGTATACAATCTATTAGTAAGTATTTTTTTTATAGTAGAATAATTCCAATAAACTTTATTTTCTATTTTAGTTTTTCTATTTCTACTAGAAGTAAACGTAGGAATTTTTTCTTCATTCAAATAATTCTTAATTTCATTTATATTTTTTCCACTATAAAACATTTTAAATATTGTAGAAATAATATTACCTTCTTTTTCATGAATAATTAATTTATTTTTATCAGAAATATCTGTTATATAACCATATGGTGTGCAACCTCCAACCCACTTCCCCTCTTTTTGCATAGTTAAGAGGGCCGTTCTTATTTTTTTGGATAAATCCTTTGCATACATATCATTAAGTACTGCTTTAAAAGGTGCTATATCGTTATTAGAAGAATTATCAAAAGTATCAATATTATCACATAACGCAACAAATCTAACATTGTGTTTTGGAAACCACTTTTCTATGTATTCACCAGTACCAATGTAATCTCTTGATAATCTAGATAAATCTTTTGTTACTACCATATTAATCTTATTTAGTTTAATATCCTCTATCATTTTAATAAATCCAGGTCTATCAAAATTAGTTCCAGTATAACCATCATCAATATATACCTCATGAAGTATATATCCATTTTCTTTAACATAATCAATCAATAATTTTTTTTGATTATTTATACTTCCACTTAAACCAAGAAGATTATCTTCTTTAGATAATCTAATATAAACCCCTACATAAAAAGTATCATTTGTATCACTTATATCTTTATACAATATTAGTATCTCTTTCATTATTATTTAAATAATTAATTATAACTTGCATAAATAAATCATTTATATCATCACCTGATTTATCGTAAAAAACATTAATTTTTCTCATTTATATTTTACCTTTCTATTTATATATAATATGTATTACCTATTATTTTTTTTAATAAAAAAAACATTATATCAATAATGTATTTTTAATTTATCTAAAATATTCCATAAACATCGCCAGATTTTGATATTCCAATATTATTTGCTGCAGGAATCTTAGGAAGTCCAGGCATAGTCATAATATCTCCTACTAATACTACTATAAAGCCTGCTCCACTTTTTATTTCAATATCCCTTACATTTAAATCATATTTATCTGTAGGATTTATCAAATTAGGATTATCAGTTAAGGAATACTGAGTTTTGGCTATACATACTGGTAAATTACAACCCATAGAACTTATTCTTAAAATAGATTCTTCTGCTTCTTTAGAGTAATTTACATTTGTTGCACCGTATATTTTTGTAGCTACTTTTTCTATTTTTTCTTTTAAAAAATCAGTATCATTATATGTATTTATTATATTTTTATTTATATTTGAGCGTTCTATTATTTTACTAGCAATATCAATAGCACCATCACTACCTTTTGACCAACCATCAACAACACTTGCTACAATATTATTTTCTTTAAATTTTTCCAGTACAAAATCAAGTTCATTTTTACTATCAGTTTCAAATTTATTTATTGCAACTACTACATTTGCTCCAAATTCTTCTTTTAAATTTTTTATATGTTTAAAAGTATTCCATAAACCTTTTTCGATAAAATCTATATTTTCTTCTAATATATTATTTATATCAGATCCACTATGAAATTTAATTGCCTTTAAAGTTACAACAAGAACTACAGCATCTGGTTCAATTCCCATTTTTTTACATTTTATATTAAAAAATTTCTCAGCACCAAGATCTGCTCCAAAACCTGCTTCAGTAATTGTATAATCAGCAAGACTCATTCCAAGTTTTGTTGCTACTATACTACTACAACCATGAGCAATATTAGCAAAAGGTCCACCATGTATAAGAGCTGGAGTATGTTCAAGTGTTTGCACCAAATTAGGTTGTAACGCATCTTTTAACAATACTGCTACCGATCCTTGAGCATTAATATCTTTTAAAAATATAGGTTTATCTTTATTATAGCCTAATAATATATTACTTAATTTATTTTCTAAATCTACTAAATTTTCAGATAAACATAATATAGCCATAATTTCAGAAGCTGCTGTTATTTCAAAAGAGTCATCTCTTTGAATATTTATTTTTTCCTCTGATAATCCAGTTCTTATTAATCTAAGTTGTCTATCATTTAAATCAAGACATCTTTTCCATAAAATTTTATCAAAATTAAGTTCATTACCATAATAAATATGATTATCTATTAAAGAAGATATTAAATTATTTGCTGAAGTTATAGCATGCATATCTCCTGTAAAATGTAGATTAATTTCTTCCATAGGAGCAACTTGTGAAAAACCTCCACCAGTAGCTCCACCCTTTCGACCAAAAACAGGACCTAAAGATGGTTCTCTTAAGGAAAGAATAGACTTTTTACCTAATTTAGATAATGCATCAGCTAAAGAAATAGATACTGTTGTTTTCCCCTCACCTAGTGGCGTAGGACTTATTGCAGTAACTAAAATTAGTTTTCCTTTAGGATCAATTTTTTGATTACTAGATATTTTAGCCTTATATTTTCCATACTGAATTATGTTATCAGAGTTAATGCCAAGTTCACTTGCGATATCATTTATGTCTTTTAAAATTACTTTTCTAGCTATTTCTATATCTTTCATATTTCCCTCCATATTTACAATAAAATATAATTACAACTTATTAATTAAAATTATTTTTATACTTTATATTTTATCATATTTATTATGTTTTATGACACAATATACATAAAGTATTAATAAAACAATGCATAATTATTGCAACCTTCTGGTATATTATGTATTGCTATTGCAAAAGCTATTGCTATACCTAATGAAGGATCTTCTAAAGTAGCCATAAATGTAGCAAGTCCTTCAGGAAAATTATGAATAGAAATAGCAACAGCAGTAAATATACCAAGTTTAAATAATTTTTTCTTATCATCTTCAACAGATGTAACAGTTATTAGTTTATTTTTACTAAGAATTTTATCA